>NZ_CP112866.1:3285000-4485000 GCF_026410085.1 Pseudomonas quebecensis | reverse complement strand
GCCCTTTATGTTGATGTTTGGGTTGAGGCATTAGCTGATAAATGGTTTTGGCAGGATTTTTTAAAAGCAAACGATAAGTTTAAATTTAATGTTAGAGGGCCAGATGAAGCGACGTCGGCGGATGGCAAAAAATCCACTGGTTGTGACCGTTTATTCGCTCTTGAAAAGCAAAAAGTATTGAGTCTTGGTAAGGATTGTATTTTCTGTATTGATAGTGATGACTCTTTTATAAAAAGCATGATTCCTGGCTATGTATCGAAAAAAAACACGCGGCCTCATGTATATGTAACAAATATATATGCTATTGATAATGCGTTTTTATCAGGTGAATATGTTGATCACGCATTTACAACATTGACCACGGTAGGTCCTCAACACCACAACCTGCTACCTTCCGATTTTATCAGTATGATTGCCAAGGAGGTGTGGGAAACCTATACGGGGATTTATTATTTAGAGGGTGTCAAGAGGGCGAAGGAATTTGGTCTTTCACATAAGCTTGTTTATGGAAAGGTTGAAAAACTTAGGAAGGCAAATGTCCAGAGTCTTAGCTCTTGTGCAGCTTATAAAGGTTTTGTTTCCAGTTTAAATGCACTGCAAGTCACTGTTGGAAAGGCTGTAACGGCGGTTGGGCGCGCTGAATATGAAAAATTTATTGAGGAACTCGCGGCGATAGGAGTAACACCGGATAGCTTTTTTCTTTTTATGAGGGGGCATAATTTATTTGATGCCGTCACTGATGCTTTTGAAGAAGTAAATAAAGTTTTTAAAAGTGCTGAGATAGCAAGAGTCAAAGCTTTATATAAAGATTATGAAGGTAAGGTGTCGCATGTTGAAGCCAGTTGGCTGCAGTTTTCATGTTATCTAAAAGTTAAATTTTCTCCAGGAAGGGTCGAAGTTCCTTTCTTGAAATCGACTTTAGATGCGCTAAGAACTAATTATTCATTGTTGCATTGAGTTTGAATTTCTTCAAATTTCAGGTGTGGAGTTGATTCGCTCTAATTGCGACTTCTGAGTTCGCGTGGACAGGTGTTGAATTCCCTGTCTGCGTTGTTTTCCAGATACCTTCGTCAGTTACTCGTCATCACCGCTTGAGCGAGTGAGTTACTACACCATCGACCGCAAGTCAGGCCAATTTGTACAATCGATGTATGGGGCTGTCAGGGGTATCAGAATGCCAGACAGCCTACTTTGATGCAGCCCACTCGGAGTAGGCCTCAGACGCCCAACCGGCTTGGATTCGGTCTCATGCCTGTCTCACAATCGCCAGCGATTCGGTAAAGGCCAGGTAAAAGTAGGCGGCCCGAAAGCGCCGTGTCCGTCTGGGGTCTGTCAGGGGTATCAGCGGCAAAGGTGCGCTTGTTTGACGGGCTGGCCACACGATAAGCCTCAGACGCCAAGCCGGCGTGGTTTTGGTCTGATGCCTATCTCGCATTCCGTCAAAGCGTAGTCAAAGTGGAGAGTCAGGTTTTACACGCATTGCGAAGCGCCGGGGGACCGTATGAATCTCCAAGGCCACACCCCATGCTTCCACCACCTCATCAGCGGAGAGCAGTCCGGTTGAGCTGACGCTTCCAGTCGCCTGGATCGTTATGTCCCCCAGCACAGCCATGTAGGCGGCGATGGTTTGTGGCAGAACTAGAAAACCGGAACCATGGCTGTCGTGAACCATGAGTTCGTCCCGGCCAAGTGAAACACTGTGGAGAAGTGCCCGATAAGTGCGATGGGTGAATTTGGACAGTTCCTGATAGAAGACTCTGCGTTCAGTAGCCGCCTCCACCCCGTCTAATGCTTCGATCAGCTTCCGGATTTCGCCATGAGAAATCGTATCGTTCGCGTACCACTTCTTCAAAGCCAATTCGGCCTTTGGGGATTCCGCGTGCAAATAGCGCATCACGTCGATCGCTTCAACTGCGTCACGGAAGACTCGCGCAACTGGGCGGTGTCGTGTCTCCTTCAGTAAGGCCACGCAGTCTAGGAGTGATGCCAGCAAGTCCATGGTGATTAGCCAAGTCGCCTTCTGCAGCGACTGCTCGTCGCGATGGTATTTCAGTGTGTGCGGCCTGAGGCGTTTGATGATTTCGCGAAGCAGGGCATCGCATTCCCTAAGGAATTGCCGTTGGGCTTCATGCTCATACGGGTTGTCATAGGCCTCTTGAGGATGTCGGCCCCAAACGATACTCGGCATTTTGTTCTCTCTGAAGTTTCCGATGTTCAATCATGAGTTTTTCCCCACTGAGGGTAAACGTCTTACGCCGGCCAGCCAGACAGTATTCCGGCGGGTGCGCAGTTTGCCAGTCAAAACTCCTGCTTTTGGTGGAAACCAAAGTGGAAACCAGATACTGATACCCCACTTTTGATGCCCAGCCTATCAACGATAGATGCACCTGAAGTGCCGATCCGTACATTTATTTGGCTGTGTTTTTAAGGCATCCTAGATTAGTCAGACCCCAAGGAGATGGATCGTGGCGATAGGTACCTGCAAGCTGACATTAAAGACTGGAACATTCGTCAAATCACACCTCATTCCACTGTGCTTTTCCGGCCCTAGTGAGGGGCAGTATTTCATTGATGGCGCACCAGGAGGTCGTCCGACCAGAAGACCAACTAGTTGGTACGATCGAGCTCTTGTAATTCGCAAGGGTGAAGATGTTCTTTCTGAGCTAGATAGCTCGGCTGCTATTGAACTACGAAAGGGGAAGTTGGTTTGGAGCGGTTGGTCTGGCGATAGCGATGTTCAGGAAGAGGTAACTCCAAATCCAGGTGAGAAATTTGGGCTTCGCACCGTTCCCGGCTTGGATGTTTTGAACCTAAGGGTTTTTTTCCTGAGTATCTTGTGGCGGGCAGCAGCTTCAAATCTTCCTCAATACGCCCATGTTCGACTTCCGGCTAATGAGCTAGAGCAGTTGCGGCTTATGGTGTTGCAAAAAAATCCCTACCCACTCAGCTTCCTGCCTGTTCAGCTGACGCAGCTTACTTCTCTAGGCCCCAGACACAACCTTGGGCCGTTGAAAATGAAGCTCCCGTTTAAGTTAGAGGTGGAAAAGGAAGAGCTGTTTTTGCAAAGTTATCGATTTTATTTTGACGGTCTTGTAGCAAATATTTTTTTCGATATGTCATTTGAGCTCTATGAGTCTATGTCTGCGATATATCTCGGCGGAGATGACAGCGTTCTTGCCGTATGTGTCCCATACGATGAGTCATTTCAAGCCTCTAATATCCAAAAGCACCAGTACGAAGCAGTAACAAATTATCCCGACACTATGATAAAGCTTTTGCGTTAATCCTGATTTTTGATGTTCATTTTTATTAATATTTTTCTGCCTCCAGCAGATCTACCATGGTTCGCATTGGCTGTTGCGAACCTCAGTGCGAACCTACTGCCGCTACGCCCCGAATGCGCACCAACCGTGCGTACTGAACTGCGCACTTCTTGTGCGCAATTTGCGCAGTTACTGCCCAACCAAGCAACAGGCGATGGTTGGCGTTAGATCATCTACATAGCGCCGGCCTTCAAGCGGCCCAAATTCATGGCTTTACGGTTTGAAGCCTTCCGAGGAAGGCAATTTGCAAATTGCCGCGCTCGGGACTTTTCTGATGGGGCACCGATCTGCTCCAGAGCTCGCATCGTCAACTGGTAGCGTACTGTGCAGTTATATGTTCAATTAGAAGCAGGTCAGCACGGCACATCGCCGTTGCGTACGAGCAAAATTTGCAGGGAGCAGTCATGAGAATGAAGGTAGCCTTAGCGGGCTGTGTTTTAGCACTTTTGTCGTTTAGCGCATCTGCCTTAAATGTTGCGATGAGTGTGAGTTCTGACGGTGACGGAAAGCCAACTATCTTCGGGAAAACTAACCTGCCTGATGAGACTGAATTGATAGTTGGCATCCAGTTGGTTGGTGGAAAGTACTTCGCGCAATCTGAGGCAACCGTTAAGGGCGGCAAGTTTTCGGCCGGAAAATTCTCTGATGGTGACGCCGCCTTACCTCCAGGCCTTTACACCATCGAGGTGAGTGCAGGGATGGCGGCAGTTCAGCCAGAAAGCGTTCAATCGGTTTTTGGTCGTGAGGGTGAGAATCTCAAAGGGCGATATGTGAAAACCCTAGGTGTAGGTGGTTCCTACGTAAACTTCAGCACCAAGATGCAGTTGCCTTAGACCGCGTCAGTACCGGCTTGAATTCGAGATCAGTTGCACTTCGATCATTGGCGCCTACCTGGTTGTGTAGAGCGTTGGACCAATGCCAACCCGTGGATACCAGAGTGGATACCGCGCGATCTGGTCAGCGCCTGCAACTCAGTAAAGGCTAACCCTCTGCTTCGTTTTATGCTCGATCTAGATCGGCATTTAGCTGCGCCCAGATGTCATGTAGCTCATCCTCGTATGTCTCGCCGAAGGCTACGCGCGCCGACACGAGGATCGCGATAGCATCAAGTCCCTCTTGTAGTTCAACGATCGGGATCAGAATTTCTTCTGGAATGTGTTTGACCTGTATGCGTGCGCCGTCCTTCGATTTTTTTGATGAGGAGCTGTATCTGGACCACGTCTCCGTTATCTCCACTTGCCCCATACTCTCTATCAAGCTGCCTAGCTCCGCTGGCGGCGGTGGGACGTTAAGCGCGGCGCAAAATTCTAGGAGGTGTCCATGGAGCTTTTTGAGGTCATGGCTTTTGCGCAAAGCATCTTTCAGATCGTCGCTTGGTTGCTCCTTAGATCGTCCTAAGTCGTTGCGAAGATCGGAAATATTGGTCAGCCATGACAGCAAGCTTTTCAACAATAATTCGATGGCGTGTCTCTGGAGGTAAAAGGCGGGCAACCCTACTTCATCCAGCGTCTCTGTCGCTCGTCCCTGTTCGATCAGTAGAGATGCTGAATGTAAGTAGGCTTGAAAGTAATTCGGGTGACGCCAAAAGCCACCAATCCGAGCCACGCCCGCTTCAAGATCACTCTTCCTTTGTTCAAGACTCTTACCCCCAATCATTACTTTTTGGGTGTCAAGGTTGGCGTGAAAAGGCTCATCAAATTTCGCCATGTCCAGCTCTCCTATTGGCTGATTGCCGCCGCTTACACATCCAGTGGTGCTGTTAACAATAGTCAAGGTTGACCGGCACCGGACGGCTCCCTGATGGAGATCCCTTTGATTGATGTAGCAACGCGAGTGGGTTACTTGTGGTGGTTACGGACTGGTCTGGTCCACGCCGGCGACTTGTCAAAACTTTACATAGGGCCAGCGTGGAACCTGACAAAGCCTGAGACCAAGCGCGTGGCCGAATTCCGTAAAGATCATGCCATCAGAACTTCCTCAACAACGGGAAGCGAGGCTTTGAATTGCTTCCCGTTTGAGATTTTTTGAAATCCAAAAGGTGTCGACATGAGCACACGTCCAAAATCATTTTCTGGAATTGGCCCTGGGTTCCACAATTGATGCTTCTCTACTTCAGCTACAAGATCTGCAAATTGCTGGTCACTCTCGAATTCCACTATCAGAACCTCAAAGCCCATTGTTGAGATCTCTGCAATGAGCCCGGGCGGCAAGTCCGCGCCTGGTTCAATGTAAGCCGCCACCATACGCCCGCCCAAGCGGTCATTAATCCGCTTCTGTCGTTCATACGCAGCATCGTATTGTGGGCCAGGCGCATCGCTAGAAAGGGAGAATCCCCCATCATCGGATAATTCGATTTTCCAGGCCATGGGTGGGTTCTCGCTGAACCTTCCGACAATAGTTCGGGCCGGGCGAAATGACTCTGCAATTTCCTGTTGGAAGGATTGGAGCATTTCAAAGAAGAAAATTGCTATCTGTAAAGCCTCTCCGATCTCTGCGTGGGAGACAATGACTGGCTGGCCTCCGTTTCTTCGCCTTACTCGCAATCCTTCAGGAACGAGAGTGTAGTCGGCATGCGCTATGGCATTTCTGATGTCGTCCCGAAAGGTGGTCTCTAACAACCTCGCCAGGCTGCTCATACCTATTTCAGTCGCAACCCGTGCTAGGTGCCGAAACATCGCGTTAGCGTTTGGGCCGATTATAGCTCTGGGTTCAGGACGCACTCGGACGAGCTTTTGAAACGGCCAGAGGTTGTAAGCCTTCAACTGAGGGATCTGCATGGTGTTCAACAACCCCTCGTACACACCACCTGCCTCGGCAAGATGCGCGTATAGGCATAGCACTTGGCGAAGCTCGGCCCGAGTCAATGGCTCCCCCTTTGACCCGAGGACTTTCAGCTCATGGAAAACCTCGTGGGCAGTGGCGACAGTACTCCAGCCAGCATCCTGCATTCCTCGAAACTCGCCGAAAAGACCTGCGGCGGTGTCGATTTCATTGATTTTGCGCACATAGGCAAACAAATAGGTAAGCTGGGTGTTCAGCTCTCGAAGATAGGCTTGAGCTTCCATGTTTTGCCTCTGAATGCATGTGGTTGCTAACGGGTTACGATTAAGCAGAGTGGTTACTTTTGGTGGTTACCCGAGTGGTTACCGGCGAAGCTGCGAGACAGACGATTTGGTCTGAGTGAGACCATATCGTCTGTCGCGATCAGTCAGTTAAATGGAGCTCGGGCGTATGTCCGTTCCATTTTGAGTACCCGAAATCCTGAATTTTTGGGTTTCTCCTGAGCTGACCTCGGCTGCCGTTTCCTTCACGGGCTGACCGATCTGCATTGCACAGAGGCCGTTGCCTTCGTCATCGCCGGCAATGCCAACGATATGCCGACCTGGCTTGACCTTGAATTTCACAATTTCGCCGGTGTCGATGCGGGCGACCTTTTTTCCGTCGATGAGCACGGTGGCCAAGCAGCCGCCAGACGCCCAAAAACCGTTGTCTCGACTAACTGCCAGTGTCGCACCACCAGGAACGTCTGACTGATAGGCGTAGACCCTGTCGGCAGGCACCCGCTTTGCAGAGCCAGGCGCTACTGGTGTGCTTGAACATCCAGCCAGTAGTGCGAAGGTGACGGTGGCGAGCAAAATCCTGTGCATATTTCTTCCTCCGGGGTTGATGGATCACTTTACACCAGCACCCCTACATCTGGTCTTCGGCGTAAATGGCAGCGCTGATGATCGCTCCGCCTATCCGCCGTTTGCCGTAACAGAGCGGCACCGGGTTGCCACTGGCCGTGGTGTTCTTGGCGCTGCCGAAGGCGTACCCGGGGGTGTTCTCTGGTGCGGCACTGGTCTTGAGACCGCCGGCCTGGGGGCTGAGCATTTGGATAACACCACCAGCAGCGAGAGCAATCCCTGGGGCAAGCGTAGCGCCGTTGGTGAACGGACTAGCCACGATCAACACAATTCCGATGATGGTCTGAAGTATCCCAGCACGCTTGCTACCGGTGATCACGGGGACGACCCGTATCTCCTTGGCTCCGCCGAGTGTCAGCTCGGATTCGCCAACATTCTTCCTGTTGCGGAAAATTGCGAACTCCAGACCGATGGAGCGTGCTCGCGCGATATCGCTCAGGAACCCTGGGTGATTCACATCTATTGCCCTCAGCGCCTCCCTGGTGTCGCCATGAGCGGATAGGGCATAGGTGTGTCTACGGCCGTACTTTTTGGCCAGTGAACCGCTGAGCAGAATGGTTGTGCGCGGTGAATATTCGATGGCAGTCATACCCGATCCTCAGCGTAAATAGCAGCGCTGATGATCGCGCCACCCCAGCGGCGATGGCCGATGCAAAGAGGTACGGGCAAGCCTGATGCCACGGTGTTTTTTGCACCACCAAAGGCATAGCCAGGAGTATTCTCGGGCGCGGCGCTAGACTTCAAGCCCTGGGCTTGCGGGCTCAACATCTGAATTACGCCGCCGGCGGCCAGCGCGATACCCGGCGCAAGTGTTGCGCCATTTGTGAAAGGGCTCATAACGATCAGTACAGCCCCTATGATCGTTTGCAAGATACCTGCCCGCTTACTGCCGACGATCACGGGGGCGATAATGATGTCGCCATGGCCTTGATAATTGAGCTCACTTTCACCGATGTTTTTCTTTCCTCGGAAAACAGCAAACACAAGTCCGCGCGACCTGGCGTTTGAGATGAATCGCTCAAGGCCGGGAATCTGCACGCACAGCGCTTTCAAGGCTTCCGCTGGCGTGCGCACGGCAAGGTCGTAGGACCTGCCGAACTGCCGGAGTTGTCCGTAGAGCTTGATGGTGGTCATAGGGGAGTTATCGAATGCGGTAGCGGCCATGTGGCCTCCTATACGGTGATCGAAGGGGCAGGTAGCCCAAGGCGAATGGCGAGTACTGCGCGCGACATATGCGCCTGGTCGATGGTCAATTGTTCCTGGCGCGGGTCGTAGTTCCACACCCGGTTGTAGATTGTTTCGCTTGCCCTGGCGCCGCGGAATGTTCCCCGCATCAGGTCCGCCGAAACCCGGGCTTCTTCCTCAGTGAAGTAGGGGCCGTCTATGGTCACTTGCTGGCCATTGCGAACGTGCTGGACCTCCCACACCAGGTAGCCTGCGTCCGGCCCCTGAATCAGCTCGTAGGGTTTGAATTTAAGTGTGTTGCATGCGTCGGTGAATCGCTCCTGATAGGTGGGCGTGTGGCCCGCTGTGTTGCTGTCTTGGTCAGTCATGTTTTCCTCAATGCGCCGCTGGCGCTGATCATGGGCAGTTGCCCGATGGTGTTGCTCGGTGTCGCGCCACGTTTTCGTGATTCGCAAAACGTGGCGCGCAAAATGGTCATTTGCCGACGATGCTTAGGGCGGGCGGCAGCTTTGGGCCGAACGGCGCGCCAGGGGCGAACGGGTCGGGTAGTTGGTCTTCTGGGCATTCCCTGATGAACCGGATCATCGCGGCGTGGCAGGCGCGATACAGCGGGCCACCGGCGCCCCATTCGTCGCTCTTGCGGTCGGCGCTATCCTCCAGTTGGGATAGGTAGGCCACTCCGCGAAGGCTGGTGTCACCGTCTGCGCTGGCATCCTGGCGATGTACTGGGTTGACGCCCAGCAGATCGCACATCTGGTCGAAGCCCAGCGCCTGTGCCAGCCCCTTGCGGTCGAACATCAGTGATTGGCCAAACCCAGCAAGTGCGCTCCACGCTCCGCTGCGGATGGCCTCTTGGTGTTCCTGGGCTCGCTCCTCCAATTCATCAATGGCCTGCCGGGTGAAGGGGAGGAATGCTTTCAACTTGCCCGCCTGCCGGCGGAGGGCTCGCCGCTCACTGCGGATAGCGTCGAGTTGGTCAGCAATGGCGCGACAGATTCGCCGGGTGGTGATGAGCTGCGTGGTAGCGCTAATGCCTGGCTTCAAAGCGATGTTGCACAAGCGGGTGATAAGGCTTGGCGTCATTGGTGCGCCTCCATAGGTGTGTCGTCGTAGCTGGCGCGCAGGTGGACGCCAGCCGTGCAATGGCGGCCGGTGGGCGCGTAGCAACTCCGACAAACCATGATGTGGTTGAGGTAATGGTCACGGGCTTGACGCCATTCGGGCGTGGCGGTGGCGGCGCTTGCGTGTGGGCTGGTGATGAGCCGGGTAGTGCGCTCGACTGGGTTGGCCAGCACCAGGCGCGGGCGAGGTTCATGGCGACTCCGCAAAATTGCGGAGTCGGTACCGGCAATGGCTGGGGGCATATGATCGAGCAGGCCGGAAAGGAGACTCATGGCGTCACCTCGGCCTGATTGCTCCATTGCCCATATGTGTCTCTAGAAAAAAATCGGGGGAACGGGGGAACAGTGGGAACAGCCAATGTTTCCGGGGCTTTCAGAGGGGGTTTCTGTTCCCCACGTTTTTTTGTGGGGAACGGTGATAACCAAATTATCGAAAACGCAGGCGCGCTTATATTCAAAAACATGTTTGTGTTCCCCCCTGTCCCCATACATTCAATAAGGGGGAACAGCCACAGCCCACGGTTTTACTGGTTGTACCCCCGTTCCCCCTGTTCCCCACGTTTATAGGTTCCTGTGAACTCGGGCACTCATATTTGGTGGATATGGAGGTCATGCGCCGCCCCCTTCGCTGTCCATAGCCTCTGGGTCGATGACGTACAGGCGCGCCGATCCGCCGGCGGGGATGCGGTACTTTTTGGTTTTGCGGCTATCGCGGTCGGTGTCGCGTTTGGCCAGGGCCCCGCCAACCTCCAATGCCTTGACCACGCGGGTGAGGCCGAACCCATGGGCGGCCTCGATCAGCGCGGACTTGTTGAACAGATAGAGCCGTTTGCCGGCCACCAGCTCCCAGTACCCGGCGCGGTTGAATACCTTGGCGTCCACCTCTGCTGCGTCGACATCGGAGAATCGGCTGCTGCCGTGCTTGTCGATAAAATCGATGATGCCGGCCAGGATCTGGCGGTCTTCCGCGTTGCCCCCGCCGACACGGGAGAGCCATTCCCCGTAGAGCAAGCGGCAGTCGGAGAGGGCGGTGCCCGGCTCCCATGGCAACAGGCCGTAGGCGATGGCCATCTCGCCCGCCAGCGCGATCACGGCGAACCGGTCAGCCACGCGGCCGGCCTGGGCGTTGTCCTCGACGAACTGGGCGCGGATGCCGTCAAAGTCACTGAGCAGCCCGGGCTTATCGTCGGCGGCGACCAGGCACTCCACAAACGCTGGTCCAAGATGGCCGTGGTGGGCGCCTACCGCTACGGTGAGCTGGCGGTGAAAGTCTGCCCCCTCAAGCCCGTGCAATTCGTCGAAGGCCCGGTGTGTGCGGGTACCGGCGTTCACGTCGACCATGCGTAACTCAGCGCCAGCGTGGGCGGCATTGCCGGATATGGCCGCGTGCTCAGAGAGGGAGCGCTCGCCGCTGGAGAGTGTCAGCAGGCGCCAGCTCAATTTGGCGCGGCCTTCGCGCTCTCGGGTCATGGTGCCTTTGCCCTGGCCGTTGGCGAGGGAGTAGGCCATTTCCTGTACGCGCTTGGGGTCGGCGCGCTTGATCTCATCCAAGGGCAGGATGGTGTCATTGCGGCTCGACGCCTCGATCTCCAGGCCGCCCTTGGTCATGTCCCAACTGGCGGCGAACACGCCTGGGTCGCCCCATACCGACGATCCGATCAGTTGCGCCAGCGACTTACCGCTCGAGCTATCGCCCACCAGGTGAACACCGCCACCTAGCACGCCGACCAAACTCAGCAGTGGGCCAGCCAGCGAGCAGCCGATCGCGAGTGTCAGCACCGGGTTGCCCGCGCACCTGGCGGCTACCTCCGATTGCCACAGCGCCAGCTCGCCGCGCCGGCTGAAAAGTACCTGAGCCTTGTTGCTGGCCTGGTACCGCACATTGGCGCTACCGATGGTTCGCCCAGGCAGCACGAACGCTCCCGATTCATGCCAGCCCGGCCGGCTGGTGGTGGCAAACACTTCTGCAGGATGCTGGTCGAGCAGGTACTCCATGAACGTGCCGCGTTTCTTGAGGGCGATAATGACGCCCATCCCGAACAATGCGCGCCGGGCGTCCTCGCCGCTGCCGCCGAACACTTCCATGGCGATGATCCATTCCTTGATGCCGCCCTCAGTTACCAGGCGCAGCAACCGCCCCTCGCTGCCGTCGTCGCTGTTGGTGGTTCGGGCCACGACTGTGACAGGGCTGGAGATCCACTCATCGGTGATAGGCCGGTCGCCGGTATCGCCCTCGGCGTCGTCCTGGTCAGCGGCGGCGCGCTTGAAGCTATGCCAGTAAACGCCCGGGCGCAGCTTGCGGCCCTTCTCATTGATCACCCAATGCTCATACACCGCCCAGCACGGGCGATCTGGCGCAATGGTCGCGGCGTCCGGCCGAAGGTTGATCACGTTGGTGTCAGGCTTGGACATGGGCGAGTTTCCAGTTGGCGAGGTCGTTGAAGTCGGTGAGGTCGTCGGGTGCGCCTTCCGGCCACTCAGGGAAAGCCACTTGGCCACCCACTGCCGCTGCCGCCGCGTTTGCCGCTGCGCGTCCCGGGTTGCCATCGGTGAGCCGGTCGTCGTCGCCGGCGATGACGATTGGCTGGCTTGGGTAGCGAGCGCGAAGTGCCATCGCCGCCGGGATCAAGTTGCCCGCGTTCATGGCAGCGGCAACGACATAGCCGCCGTGCTGGTGGAGGCTGGCGGCCGTCGCCCACCCTTCGCAGATGCAAAGCACAGAACCTGGCTCGATGATGCCCAGCGGCGAATAGGTGCCCTTGATCCGGCCGCCGAACAGGAAGCGCTTCTCGCCGTCCGGCCCGATCCTTTGCAGGTTGACCAAGCGCCCATCCAGGTACAGCGGGATCAGCAGGTCAGTGCCACGCTGGCGCAGGCCGTAGGAGCGAACCGCCTTGGTGATCAGATACGGGTGGTCGGGTGAGGCGCGGCGCGCATTGCGCCACCAGTGATTAGCCTTCTCGGCGGCCTGCTGCTGGCGCCGGTGTTGCTCGGCTTCGCGCTGGCGCCGGGCTTGGTCAACTCGCTCGCGGATCTGGGCCGCTTCGCGGGCGTCCACCGGTTCGCGACTACACCAGGTGCTGGCGCCGCCGGCTTTCCAACTGCCGAACGCGCCGGATGCGATGCCGTCCAGGTACAGCACATACCAGCCGTTGAGAGAGCCGGGCCTATCCGCCGGCAAACGGAACCGGTGGATTGCACCGTCGGGCTCTGGTAGCCAGTCGAGAGGGCCATAGACGGCCTGGAGCGCTTCGCGGAATAGGATCGTTGCGTCAGTCATGCGGCCCCCTTCGGCGGGGTAAACCGCTTGGCCAAGTTCTCCAGTTTCTGAGTCAGGCGCTCCAACTCATTGCATTGGCGGTCTTGGTCGCCTCCCGAGATTCGCAGTTCCAGGAAGCCGACCAGGGTTTCCACCAGCAGCACATAGCTGGCGCTGTCGATATGAGCGCCAGCAGCGGGTGGCCCGCCACTGCCCTTGCGCTTGATGGGGGTGACGTTACCCATGGCTGACCTCCCGGCGATCAACGTCAGCAAAGGCCCGGCAAACTTGACCGTTGTTCACACCGTGCCAGCGGGTAATGTCGTCGATTGAATCAACCAGGCAGGCCGTCACCTGGGCGCCAGCACTGCGCATAACAAGTCGCCCGCACTCAGCGTCGGCCTCGGTCAAGAATGGTCCCAGCAACGCCTTGGGCACCTTCGGGTGCGTGACGTAAAACAGTTCGATAGTTTTCTTCAGGCAAGCCTTCGGCGTACCCGCGTTTTTGCAGGTTTGGTTGTTCATGATTTTTTAAGCCTCTACTGGGTCTTTCGGCTTGAACCGTTCGGAGCCATTTCGCATTGCGCGCAAGCCAATCACCGCAGCCCTGGCTACGCGATCTATAAAGCCGATTTCAAGGTTCGTATATCGCCCACCCATGCCGCACAAGGCGAACTGAATGGCGCCGAATGCTTCGGTTTCATCATGCGCGGCCAGCTCGGTGATCTCGTAATCGAAGCAAGCAAGGCCCTTTTCCCAATCGGCAGCTACGCCAGGGTTGTTCCGGGGCCAGTTGATGAGCCTGCCCATGTCGTCGCGCTTGGTGAAACTGAGGTCATCCCGCGTTTGGATTGCCGTTTTCATTCGTCACCCCCGGCGCCTAGGCCAGCGCACCCTGACAGAGCGGCGGAAATTGCCTCGCGGTTGCAGTCGGCGGTGTTGGCGCCGTCAGCGGCTAGGTTCCACGCGACGTCTACCAGATTGCGGACGTGCTGACTCGTGCCCTTGTCTGCCAATGCGGCATAGAGAACGGCCTCAACCTTGCGTAGGGCGATCTGGGCGCTTTCGAGATCCTCAAGCGTGTCGTGGGCAATCTCTTGGATGGTGCGGGCGTGAGCATTCATTGCACACCCCCGGCAGACTCTAGGGAGCGGGCAATGCCCATGTGGTGCGAGTAACGCTTGAGGCGGGTTGCGAGGCTGGAGTTTGCGCGGAGGGCGCTCAGGGCCATGCGGCGGTGAGCAAAGGCGCGAATCGCGGACGGACTTAGGGTAGGCATCGGTGTAGCTCCTAACGTTGAGGAACTGCCACCGTTCGCGGCCAAGCGAATTAGGGTGGCAGGTTGCGCGGGGTTGGCCGACCGGGACGTTAGGAACCCGGCACACCCGAAGGTGTCCCCACGCAACCCGCCATAACACGTAACTGCGGGCACAAAAAAAGCGCCAGCAATCGTAATGGGGGCGCTATTGCGCCTAACGTTCCTCGAGCGGCCAAGCCCGATCGCTGAATTTGCAGCGACGGGCAAACCATACCGACGAGCGCGATTGCTTGCAACAAAAGTTATCGACCGTTTATCGCTGATCATGAGCATAGCTGTCATGCGGCATTACTCCTAAGGTGCTTGGCCGTAAGGCTTTGGACATAGCGCAGTAGGGATGCTTTGCGGGCTGCGAAGTCCTTGCCCTGGCCAATCAGCAGCACGTCACGGATCTCGATCAGGGTGACCAGCAGCAGCTCATGGGCGCTAAGTTCGTCGCGGTTGCGGCCGGCGAATTGTCCGGTGATTACCTGGTTGATTAGCTTGGCTTCATTAATGAAGTGGTGGCGCTGGGGAGTTTTACCGCTCTCTTCATAAGCGATTGCCAGCGCATCACACAGGCCGCGATAGCCGACGGCCGATTGCTGGCGGGCCTGTTGCCATTTGGCCTGGTCACCACGTACCAGAGCGTCGATCTGCTCGTCGCACCAGAGCTCAAAGTCCACAGAGAGCCAGCGGGCGAATTTCACTGCCAGCTTCGGATGGAGCCAGGTACCGCTGTTGGCACTATTGCCTCGACGGGTCGTAACAAGAGTAATGCGGGGTTTTCCCGTATTACTCTCAATCATTCTGCTCGCCAGTTTTTCTATGTACTCCTCGGTGGAGCCTAGACGCAGCCACTCGTTGGGAACCTTATCGAAGCGGGCGGCTGCCACGGTCGCGTTGATCCAGCCCTCTGCGTTGAAGGTGACGGTCTGGCCCTGATAGTCGAAGGGGATGATGCGGGCGCTCATGCTGGCACCTCCGCCGGCGGGTTGGTGCTGAGGTAGTAGAGCGCCATGCCCTGGTGAGTACGCCCTTGATCGTCGGTCAGGGTGAGGCGGTGAGTTAGAATCTTGTGGCCCAGGCCGCGCAGTTCATTAATGCGCGCACCAGGGCGGACGATATTTAGTTCGCGGATGGCGGTGAAGGTATCAATCGGGCCCGCTTGCAGGCGCTCCAAAAGGCGAGCGCGTTGTGCGGTTCCGCTGGTATTCTCGACGCGAGTATTTTTGTGGCTGGCCTGTTGGTCGGCCTTTTTTTTGTTCATTAGGCGGCTACCTCGCGCAATGCGATGCGCTGACGTACCCATGTTTGAACTTCAGCAAGCACCCATGCCACAGGTGCGCCGCGCGCTTTGCTGTTGCTCAACGGCACCGGTTTTGGAAAGGTCGGGTCATCCTTAAGGCGCTTATAAATCGTCGGTCGCTTATAGCCGGTAATGGCTTCCATTTCCGGAATGCGGATGAGGGTGGTAGCCGGATCACAGAATGGGCGTGCGCTTGTATCTGAGGCTGAGGTCGAGGAGATGTTGGTCATATTTGTTTCCCGTTGTTGATGAATACGGGAAACAGGTTGACGGTACGCGACGGGTGTTAATCAAGCCTCTAGGGTGTACGGCACCGGGCACACGAGAGCGGGAGTAAGGGCTCCACTGGGGCGTTATATCGAGTGGGCACCTTGGCTGTAAGCCTTGGTTTTACTCGTCCGCTCGGGTGGGCACCTTACGGTTTTTGAGGTGAGCAGTTCGCATATTTTTGGGTCTCAGGATTAAGTCGACGGCTTCCGATTCACGGCCTGATGCCCCTCTTCCTTTCAGATACTCAATGATCTCGTCACGACGGGGTGCGGTGCTGGGATCTTCTTCGTCGTAGGTCGACCAAAAGTGTTTTATGGCCTCTTCCACAAATTCCAGCCCTTCTGATTTGTGGCTGTAGTTTGGTAGGGCCAATGGTGGAGGCTGCTGCACAATTGGCGCCGAAGCCTTTGGCATCCGTTCGACTAACTGCTTTTCTACAGGCCGTGGAGGACGAGTAACTTGGACATTAGCCGTGGTAATCCAAGCGAGTAGCGATGCTCGAGTGATGATGGTGTCCGCCATGCTAATTTCAGCCTCGCGCTGCGTAGGGCGGACTACTCGTAGATTACGTTCAAGCGAAGGATTGCCGTTCCAATCGCTCACTTCCTCTTCCACATAGCCCATGCATACGACTGGTGAGATCAACCCTTGACGTATCGCTGAGACAATTCCCAACGCATGACCGTGTGCTTTTTTCCAGCGAGCGTGGTTGTGTCTCTTTGCCAGGATGAGATTTTCACAGTCAAAAGGATCAATCATTGCCGACAGCAGAGCGGCTTGCTCTACGGAGAACTCCATAACGGCCTTCCAGTGGTCTAGGTTGGGCAGCCGTTCCGAAGGCGTGAAATCCTCAAGGTCATCAAAGTCGAGCATCTGCAGGCCCCTAAACATTCCTACCACAGCTTTAAAGCGCTAAGAGGGCCTCTTCGATTGCTGGTTTAGGTATGTTTTACGCGTGAAAAGAAGGAACTGTTTATACAAACAGTAATGGCATTCAGTCTATAGCTGTCTACGTGAACAAAGAAAGCGCCACCTTAAGCGCGCTTGCCGAAGTCGCCTTGGATGACAACACCACTGGCAAGGCCGTCGAGGTAGTTCGCGTACCACTGCATCATCTTTGTGCGTTGCGGCAGGTACTGAGCCTTGTTGTAGACGCCGGCAACACCAGGCTTTTTGTGTGATAGCTGGGCCTCGACGTGATTTTCGTCGAAGCCGTTCTCGTTGAGCACCGTCGAGGCGATATGCCGGAAGCCGTGCCCGGTTTGCCGGCCCTCATATCCCATACGACGTAGCGCCATGAGAAACACGGTATCACTGCGTGGTTTGGTGTGGTCGCTGCGGCCAGGGAACAGAAGGGGATAGCTGCCGGTGTACTGACGCAGTTCCTCTAGCGCCTCGATCGCCTGAGACGAAAGCGGCACCAGGTGCTCAAGTCCCTTTTTGCGGCCTTTGCGCTCGACTGGGATCGTCCAGAGCTTTTTGGTGAAATCGAACTCCGACCACCGGGCCTCGCGCAGCTCGCTAGGGCGCACCGCGAACAGGCTCAGCAGGCGCAGACCTAGGCGCACATCGTGGGCGTGCGGATAGGCAGTAATGGCGCGGATCAGGCCGGGAAGTTCATCGGGTGAGACGTGGGCGTAGTTCTCGGCCTTGCCGGACTGGAGATATTTTTGCAGCCCTTCAAGCGGGTTATGGGTCGCCCGGCCAGTTACCCTGGCCAAGTCGTAGGCGTCTCGGCAGTACGAGCGCACCCGGCTCATTTGCTCAAGAATTCCCTGTTGTTCCATGCCGCGCAGAAACTCCATCCACTCAAGCGGTGTGATGTCGGCATAGGGGCGTTTACCGAACACCGGGAAGACGTGACGCTCCAGGGCTCCGATGATTCGCTTGGCGGTACCCGCATCCCAGTTGGTGAGACGTGAGGCGTACCACTCTCTCGCCAGTGGCTCGAATGTCTCGCCGGCGATATCCCTCTCTGCTTTCTTGCGGGCTTGCTTGGTAACGATCGGGTTTTTGCCGTCGGCGGCGTCGGTGCGCAATTCGGCAGCTTTCTGCCTGGCGACTGATCCGCTCACCTCGGGGTAACCGCCAAGCCCAAGCCATGACCATTTGCCGTCGGGCTTCTTGTAGCGAAGCTGCCAGGACTTTTGGCCATCAGGCTTCACGCGGAAATAAAGGCCGCTCCCGTCCAGTTCGCGATACTCGTTGGCATCAGGCTCCAGGCCGGCCAATGCGGTATCGGAAAGGGGGCGGCGTTTTATCTCGGATCGCTTCATTTGGGCTTGTATCCCCTCGGTTCAATTATTTGCCGAGGATACACAGGGGGATACACGGAGGGAAGGCATAGGGGGATACAAGGAGAGATAGCCAGATACAACAAAGCCCGCACGAGGCGGGCTTCTTGAGGTGGTTTAGAGACTGATGTAGACATCTCTAAACCGGTACTTGGTGGCTACACAGGGACTTGAACCCCGGACCCCAGCATTATGAATGCTATGCTCTAACCAACTGAGCTATGTAGCCAAGTGGCGCGCATTATTCGCGCAGAACGCCAAGGCGTCAAGCGTTTATTTTGAATTTTTACCTACGCTTTCAACTGTTTAACGAAAACAGCGCGCTTCGGCGACGAGTGGCGAGGTGGATGGAGGCTTTCGGCAGTAGAGGGGCTGTCGAGCTTGCGCGGTTGGCAGGCGGTACACGAAGGCTTCGATTGGGCGATATCCCTGCCGCCCAACGTTGAGTCTCGGCTACGGATGTTGCGAAGTGTGAGTCACGCGTTTGAGCTGTTCACGTGCCCGTGAAAGGCGGGAGCGAACGGTGCCGATGGGTATGTCCAGCGCGTCAGCCGTGTCCTGATAGCTGCCGTCGGTTTCCAGCGAGGCGTAAAGTGTCTTACGCATTTCCGTGGGCAAATGATCGATGGCGTTCAGGGTCTTTTCCAGGCGGCGATTGACCTCGAACTCCCAGTCCAGGTTGTTGCTTTCATCCTGGCCGTGGGAAAGCGACTCGTCGAATTCGCAGTGCGCCGGCTTGGCGTACATGCGCCTGAAGTGATTGCGTATCAGGTTCTGCGCGATGCCGCACATCCAGGTGCTGAGCGTGGCTATGCCGCTGTAGCGCTCACGGTTGCGCCAGGCTTCCAGGTAGGTCAATTGCAGCAGATCGTCCGCATCTTCGGGGTTGAGTACGCGCTTGTGGATGAAGCGCCGGAGTTTTTTTTGCTCGTCGTCTGTCAGGTGATGCATGAATTGAGGCGAGCTGCCAACGAGGTGCGCTAAAGCTTCAATAGGGATATTCATGTTTTTTTCCTTTGGGTAGACGCAGTCGAAACGTGTCGACCAGACCCACTAAGCACTGCCTGTGCCAAGCAAAAAAACATATATAACTAGTTGATTAATATAGATAAATATCTTGAATTGAGTCGATTTTGCGCAACCGCTGGCACGCTGTGCAGGGGCGTCTGTGCAAGTCTTTTCAATTGGCGCGCACACTGGAATTGGATGGAACCGTAGCGGCGGGTCTTGCCACACAGGGAAACATTCTTGCTGTGCTGGCCTGCCATGAAGATTGAAGCCAATAACGATATTCAAGTGAACCCACGCCTGGATCTGCCGGCGGTCACCCCGGCGTCGGTACCGGTGCCCGGCAAAGGCGTTGACGAGCTGGCTGAGCTGTTCAGCCAGGAAGTGGGTAATCAGTTTCGGACCCTGGCCGAACGGAAAGTGGGTGTGCGTGTGCCCCCCGCCGAGCAGCTTGCGCAGCTCTATGATCAGCTGGGTCATCCGGCCCAGGCGACCATGGCATCCATTTCGCGTCGGATCAGGATGCAGCTGCTGCACAACCCCACCGTTGAAACACTGTTGGAACTCACCGGGCAAGACCCGGCGCGAGCTTTTGTGGTGCTCAAGTACGTGGCGGCCCAGGCGGATGCCGAAGTGCGTGCGGCTGAGGCTGCACTGGCGCGCGATGCCATTGCCAGGCTGGAGGTTCGTTTCAGTGGTGAGATTCAGGCCGGTCTGAACATCGCCTCGGCGCTGCAGGCGACGGGTGTCGA
This sequence comes from Pseudomonas quebecensis, assembly GCF_026410085.1. Classification (NCBI taxonomy): domain Bacteria; kingdom Pseudomonadati; phylum Pseudomonadota; class Gammaproteobacteria; order Pseudomonadales; family Pseudomonadaceae; genus Pseudomonas; species Pseudomonas quebecensis. The sequence goes on along the minus strand of NZ_CP112866.1, from coordinate 4,465,496 downwards.
TCCGCAGGAGCGCCAGGCGCTGCGTGCTCTGTATTACGCCAGTGTGGTCAGGCGCCAATCCTTGGCAACGATGATGCAAGCCCTGTTGGGTGTATACGGTGCTGAGCGGTTCCACGAAGGCATCAAGGTGATGCGCAAAGCGCTGGCCGACGATGTTGCCGCGCAGGTCTCATCGGTGCCTACTGCCGCGTTGCGCACCTTGCTGCTGGGGCTGCAAAGCTGCGGGCAACTGAGCGCAGTGCTGGCCGGCTGCCGTGGGATGATCCAACGCCTGTGCGTCGAGTACGACGCCGTCGACTTGCTCCAGCGTCTGTTGGGTTACGCCGGCGGCGGCATTGCATCCGCCGAGGCCTTGCGCCTGGCGAGTGAGCTGGGCGGTGGCCCGACCCAGCAGCAATTGGTGTGCCTCAACGCGCTTTATCCGTTGTTCCAACAACTGCCCCTGGCGGTGTGGCCCGACAGCCGAGCACGGCAGGAGGCCTTGCATGTATTGCTGGTGGTGCTGGATGAGTTGCACCGCACGACACGCCCAGCCGCACGGTTTATCAGTGAGCCGAGGGGCACGGCGTGACCGCACTGTCGGCCATCAACCGTGTATTGCTCAAAGTGGCACAGCGCGCCGAAGTGCTGGGCGCGGTGGTGGTCATGGCCATCGTGTTTATTTTTATCGTGCCACTGCCCACCTGGCTGGTGGACATCCTGATTGCACTCAATATCTGCATCTCATGCCTGCTTATCGTGCTGGCGCTTTACCTGCCGGGGCCCCTGGCGTTTTCCTCGTTTCCTTCAATCCTGCTGTTGACGACCATGTTCCGGCTGGCACTGTCGATCGCGACGACGCGCCTGATTCTGCTGGAACAGGACGCGGGGGATATCGTCGAGGCCTTCGGCAATTTTGTGGTGGGGGGCAACCTGGCGGTGGGGATGGTGATTTTCCTGATCCTGACCCTGGTCAACTTCCTGGTCATCACCAAGGGCTCCGAGCGGGTCGCCGAAGTCGCCGCGCGCTTCAGCCTCGATGCCATGCCGGGCAAGCAGATGTCCATCGACAGCGACCTGCGTGCCGGCCTGATTGACGGCGCGCAAGCGCGCGACAAGCGCGAGCAACTGTCCCGCGAGAGTCAGTTGTTCGGGGCGATGGACGGCGCCATGAAGTTCGTCAAGGGCGATGCCATAGCCGGTCTGATCATCGTGGTGGTCAACTTGCTGGGAGGCTTTTCCACGGGGATGTTCCAGCACGGTTTGAGTGCCGCCGATTCCATGGCGTTGTATTCGGTATTGACCATCGGTGATGGCCTGATTGCACAGATTCCGGCGCTGCTGATTTCGCTGACGGCCGGCATGATCATCACCCGCGTGGCGCCGGATGGGCGCAGGGGCGTGACCAACATGGGCGCCGAAATCGCCCGGCAGATGACCAGCGAACCCAAGAGTTGGGTGATCGCGTCGGTGGGCATGCTCGCATTCGCCGCGGTGCCGGGCATGCCGACCGGAGTCTTCATGCTGATCTCGCTGATCTCCGGCGCCTTGGGGTTTTACCTGTTGCGTCAGCGTCGACGGCAAGCGGAACCCGCCGCTCAGGCCACCGACGCCGTTCGCCCCGAGGAGAACGGCAGCGAGGATTTGCGCGGGTTCGATCCTTCGCGTCCTTATCTGCTGCAGTTCCCTTCGTCCTTGCGCGGTACGCCCCAGGTGGCGGAGCTCATTCACGGGATTCGCCAGTCGCGTAACGCATTGGTCGCCAATATCGGCCTGACGCTGCCGCCATTCGAAGTCGAGCTGGATGATTCGCTGGCCGCCGATGAAATGCGTTTCTGTGTGCACGAAGTGCCGATGGTCAAAGCGTCGGTGGTCAGCCATCTGGCGGTTGAGCGCAGTGCGCTGACAGTCGAGCCTGGGCGTGGCATACCGGGGTTGGTGGAGCGTGACGAGCAGAATTGGCTCTGGCTGGCGCCGGATGACCCGTTGCTCGATGATCCGCAGCTGGAGCGCTTCACCGCCACGGCGTTGATCATCGACCGCATGAAGCAGGCCATGATGCTCAGCGGGCCGCAGTTCCTGGGCATCCAGGAGAGCAAGGCGATCCTCGGTTGGCTGGAGCACAACCAGCCGGAGTTGGTGCAGGAACTGCAACGCATCATGCCGCTGTCACGCTTTTCGGCGGTGCTGCAGCGCCTGGCCAGTGAGGGGGTGCCGCTGCGGGCTGTGCGGCTGATCGTCGAGTCGCTGATCGAATACGGCCAGCACGAGCGGGAACCGGAGGCCTTGGCCGACTACGCGCGCATTGCCCTCAAGGCGCAGATATACCACCAGCACAGCGAAGACGATGGCCTGCATGCCTGGTTGCTGTCGCCGCACAGCGAAAACATCCTGCGTGAAGCCCTGCGCCAGACACAGACCGGGGTGTTCTTCGCGCTGGAGGATGAACACAGCGCAGCCTTGATCAACCTGCTCAACCAGGCCTTTACCTTGAGGGCCAAGAGCAAAAGCGTGCTGTTGGTGGCGCAGGATTTGCGCAGCCCCTTGCGTACTTTGCTGGTGGAAGAGTTCAACCATATAGCCGTGTTGTCGTTTGCCGAGTTGGGCAGCACGTCCAAGGTCAAAGTGCTGGGGCGCATTGACCTGGGCCAGGACGAGCTAATGCGTGGTGCGGCGGCATGACGACTTGGCCACGGCCGGTGTGGAGGGCCCTATGATGTTTGAGCTACGGGTGCTTGACGGACCGAGTCAGGGCGCTGCGTTGCCATTGTTCGGTGAGCAGTGGAGCATCGGTGCCCACGCCGATGCCGACCTGGTACTCCACGGTACGGGGATCGCTGAGCAACATGCGCACCTTCGTTTTATCAAGGCTAACTGGTCGGTGCAGGCGCAGGCGGGGCTGCTGCGGGACGCCGGCGGTCGGATGCTGGCACAGATCGCAAGCCTGGCGCTGAACGTACCGTTCTGGGTGGGGGAGGCGCAGTTGTGCGTCACCTTGGCCGACCAGCCCTGGCCCCAGGCCGCCACGCCCGAGCCACCCTCGCAGTCACCGGCCGATGACCCCGCACCGGGCTTTAAACTATCGTCGATCCCGCCATCGCAGCAAAAGCGCCTGCTCAGTCTGGTGCTGGCGGTTACGGCCATGATCGTGGTGGTGGGCATGATTTCTACAGGGGAGCCTGAGGCCCAGGCTTCCTTGATGCCGCCGGTGACCCAGAAACACAAACTCGATTCGCCGTTTGACGTGCGCCAGCAGTTGTTGAAGATGCTCAGCGAGCGTGAATTGAGCCAGCGCGTCAGCCTGCAACTGATCAATGGCCAGGTCGCACTCGGCGGCGACGTTTCCCAGGAAGAAGTGGAGCTGGTGGCGCGCATGCTCAGCCGTTTTGGTGAGCAGTTCGATAGCGCGGTGCCGGTGATCAGCCGCGTGCGAGCGCGCGATGAGCAACTGCCGTTCAGGATTGTGCAGATCGTAGGAGGGCCCAACGGTCACGTGGTGCTGGAGGAGGGCAACCGACTCTTTGTAGGCGACGAAGTGGATGGGCTGCGCCTGGTACTGATCGACAACAGCAAGGTGGTCTTCGATGGCGCGCAGCGTTATGAGGTGCGCTGGTGAGCACGCAATTACAGGCGCGCCTGGACGCGTGGCAGCAGCGGCAGATCCAGTCACTGGCCAATTTTTCGCCAGTGACCATGCGCGGTCGAATCCAGCGCGTCAACGGTATGCTGCTGCAATGTCGGCTGCCCCAGGCGCGTATCGTTGATCTGTGCCAGGTGGAAAAGCACCCCGGCGATTACATGCTCGCCGAGATCATCGGCTTCGATAATCAGGATGCGGTGCTCAGTGCCCTGGGCAACCTCGAAGGCGTGCAAGTCGGCGCGGGCGTAGAGCGCCTGGGCATCTCGCATCGCGTGCAGGTCAGCCAGGCATTGCTGGGCCAGGTGCTGGATGGTTTCGGGCGACCGATCAGCGGCGAGGGCGCCAGTGCATTTGCCGAAGCCGGCGCATCGGACGCCCACTCCGTGTTGTGTGATGCACCGCTGCCCACCGAGCGGCCGCGGATCAATCGCGCACTGGCCACCGGCGTGCGTTCGATCGACGGCCTTTTGACCCTCGGCGAAGGGCAGCGCGTCGGGCTGTTTGCCGGTGCCGGCTGCGGCAAGACCACGTTGTTGGCCGAGATTGCGCGCAACGTCGAGTGCGATGTCATCGTGTTCGGCCTGATTGGTGAGCGGGGTCGGGAACTGCGGGAGTTCCTCGACCATGAACTCGATGAGCAACTGCGCGCCAAGGCGGTGCTGGTGTGTGCCACCTCCGACCGCTCCAGCATGGAACGCGCCCGCGCGGCGTTCACCGCCACGGCTCTGGCTGAAGGGTTTCGGCGCGAGGGCCGGCGAGTCTTGCTGCTGATCGACTCACTGACCCGTTTCGCCAGGGCCCAGCGCGAAATCGGCCTGGCCGCCGGCGAACCTCTGGGGCGCGGAGGCCTGCCACCGTCGGTTTACAGCCTGCTGCCGCGCCTGGTGGAGCGTGCCGGGTTGACGCGCGATGGCGTGATCACGGCGATCTACACGGTACTGATTGAACAGGACTCCATGAACGATCCGGTGGCCGATGAAGTGCGCTCACTGCTCGACGGCCATATCGTGCTGTCCCGCAAATTGGCCGAACGCGGGCACTATCCGGCGGTGGATGTGCTGGCGAGCCTGTCGCGGATTTTGAGCAACGTCGCGGCACCTGAAGATATCCAGGCCGGCACCGGCTTGCGCCGTTTGTTGTCGGCGTACCAACAGATCGAACTGATGCTCAAGCTGGGCGAGTACCAACCCGGCAGCGACCCTCTCACTGACCTGGCGGTGGACAGTCGCCAGGCGGTCGACGGTTTCCTGCGCCAGGACCTGCGTGAGCCGACGCCGATGGCGCACACGCTGGAGCAACTCAAGGAGCTGACCACCCATGTCCCATTCTGATGTGCTGCTCGGTGAGGTGGATACATTGCGGCGCCTGCGCCGGCATCGTGCCGACCGGGCCGAGCGGGCGTTACGCGAGGCCAAGCGTGCCCGGCAGGCGCTGCTCGCACATATCCAACAGGCCGAGGAAGCACTTGAGCAGACTCGACTGGAAGAGACCCGGCAAAGTGCTCAACTGCTCAGCCAGCACCAGGGGCGAATGCTGAGCCTGCAGGATTTGAAGTCCTGGGGCGCGCAGGAGCGCTCGTTATCCGCCAGTACCCGGCGCAACCAAGGCCAACTGGCGCAATTGCAAGGCCAGCAGGACGAAAGGGAAAGCCGCGTTGGGCAGGCCCAGAAGCACGTCACCGAGTGTCTGCGTCAAGTGGAAAAACTCCAGGAGTTGTCCCGACTTATGGCTCAGGAGTCGACATGAGCGAGGTTTCGAATAAACCCCTTGAGCGCCCACGTCCGCTTCATGCGCGCGAGGAGCGCGAGCCGGGCGCTGTGGGCGCAGTGGCTTGGGAGCAAGGGCGACTGTTCGCTCAATTGTTTGCCGATAGCGATGAACACAGTGGTTCTGGGGCGTCCTTATCGGGCATCAAGGCATCGGCTGCGGCGGGCATGGTTGAGGCCCTCGCCGAACAATTGGCGCCTCGCATACAGGCCGCTTCCCAATGGCCCCTGCAGGCAGTGTTGTATTTACCTCGCCTGGGCCGGATCAACGCCCGCGTGCACCGTGAACAGAGCGCCTGGAGCGTTGAACTGGAAGCGGAACAGGGCGCGACGGCACGCTGGCTCAGCGGTGTGCGACAACACTGTGAAGACCGGTTTTCACACGTGCTGGGTCTGCCGGTCAATCTGCTGCTGCCTGCTGCCGGCGGCGCATGATGGTCCCGACATTGACCTTGCCCTTGATCAAGGGCGACACGGTTGCCGCGCGCCGGCGTTTGGGGCGCGGACTGCGCCTGGCGTTTCAGGTTGCTGACCAGAACGGCGAGCTGCGGTTGGAGCCCGGACGCGCGCCCACACGGGCCGAGGCCGTTTGCTTCGAAACCGCGTGTGGCGTGCTGGCGCTCGCCCAGGCAGGGCCGGTGCTCAGTCTGCTGGGCGATTGTCCAGTGACATTGGCCCCGTCCGGCAACGATCCGGATTCATGGTTCTGGGCAGTGTTCCAGCATCACCTGAGCCCTCAGGTGAGCGCGTTACTGGGCCCTGTGCGTTTGCTGGAAACCGATCGCCCTGAAGGGTTTGGTTGCCGGCTCTGCGTTTCCCTGGGCACGTCTCGGGTCGACAGCTACGTGTGGCTGACGCCTGACAGCTTTCTGGCGTTGTGCGAGGCCGGCGCGTGGCGTGCCGTGGCCGAGCCGTTGCCGGCGCAATTGCAGCTGGCAATTGCCGTGACCCTTGGGCGTTTGCACCTACTGATCGCCCAGGTGCGCGGCCTGCGTACCGGTGACGTGCTGGTGCCTGAGCAGACTTTTTTCCAAGCCCAGGGCAGCGGCTACCTGCAGGTTGGCAAACAGCGGCTGCATGGCCGCATCGACGATGCCGGCGGGGCTTTGTGCCTGACCCTTACTTCTATCGAGGACACATCCATGGATGAACATTTTGCGGCGCCCGATTATTCGAACTATGGAGAAGATGAACCCGTGGTGGATGTGTTCGGCCACGAGCCGTTCGACGAGTTGAGCATGACGTTGAACGTGCGCTGCGGCACGTTGAATCTGACACTGGGTGAGCTGCGGAATCTCGCACCCGGCTCGGTACTGGGTATCGCCGGTTATGCGCCTGGCATGGCGGGTCTCTATTACGGCGACCGCACCATCGGCCAGGGACAGTTGGTGGAAGTCGACGGGCGCCTGGGCTTGCAGTTGTCCCGCGTGATGGTCGGCCGATGACATTTGAAGGGGTCAACCCCCTGGTTCTGGCGATGTTCGTCGGGGCATTGGCGTTGCTGCCCATGCTGTTGGTGATTTGCACATCGTTTTTGAAGATTGTCATTGTGCTGATGATTACCCGCAACGCCATCGGCGTGCAGCAGGTACCGCCGAGCATGGCCATCAACGGCATCGCCCTGGCGGCTACTCTGTTTATCATGGCGCCGGTGGGGTACGCGATCGCGGAGAACGTCAAGGCTTCACCCGTGGACACGAGCAGTGTGCAACTGTTTTTGCAGACCGGGAGTGAAGCTATCCAGCCATTGCGTGCCTTCATGCTGCGCAACGTGGACCCGGATGTGTTGACCCATCTGCTGGAAAACACCACGCGGCTGTGGCCTGCGCAAATGGCGCAGGAGGTGCAGCGTGAAGACCTGATCCTGCTGGTGCCGGCGTTCGTGCTGTCGCAACTGCAGGCGGGGTTCGAGATCGGTTTTCTGATCTATATCCCCTTCATCGTGATCGACCTGATCGTCTCCAACCTGCTGCTGGCGCTGGGCATGCAGATGGTGTCGCCAATGACCATTTCCCTGCCGCTAAAACTGCTGCTGTTCGTGCTGGTGTCCGGCTGGTCGCGGCTGCTCGACAGCCTGTTCCTTTCTTACCTCTGAGTGGCTTATGGAACCGATCGTGCTGTTCAAGCAGGGCATGTTGCTGGTGGTGGTGCTGTCAGCGCCGCCGTTGATCGTGGCGGTGGTGGTCGGTGTGCTGACGTCCCTGGTGCAGGCGCTGATGCAGATACAGGACCAGACGTTGCCCTTCGGTATCAAGCTGGTGGCGGTGGGTATCACGCTGATCGTGACCGGGCGTTGGATTGGTGTGGAGTTGATCCAACTGATCAACCTGACCTTCGACATGATCGGCCGTTCGGCCCTGAACTGAGGCCTCGCCCGTGCTGTTCTATCTCGAGTTCCTGCCCAGCCTGTTGATCGGCATGGCGCGTATCTACCCCTGTGCCTTCCTGGTGGCGGCGTTCTGTTTTCAGCACATACGCGGCATGCCTCGGCACACCATTGTGATGGTCATGGCATTGATGCCCGCGCCGGGTATCCATGCGGCGCTGCAGGGGCAGGATTATTCGGCGTTCATGCTCGGCGGGTTGGTACTCAAGGAGCTGGCGCTGGGCGTATTGCTGGGAGTGCTGTTGTCGATGCCGTTCTGGATGTTCGAGGCGGTAGGGGCACTGCTGGACAACCAGCGCGGTGCGCTGGCCGGCGGTCAACTCAACCCTTCATTGGGGCCGGATGCCACGCCGATCGGGCACTTGTTCAAGCAGCTGGCGATCTTTCTGCTGATGGTCAGCCTGGGGTTGGGCGCGTTGACCCAGGTGATCTGGGACAGCTACCTGATCTGGCCCCCCACGGTGTGGTTTCCGCTGCCTGCGCCTAACGGCACGAGTGTATTCGTCGGCCTGCTTGGCGATACCTTCATGCATATGATGCTGTACGCCGCGCCCTTCATTGCGGTGCTGTTGTTGCTGGAATTCGGAATCGCCTTACTGGGGGTCTACAGCCAGCAGTTACAGGTGAGTACGCTGGCACCGCCGGTCAAGAGCCTGGCAGGTATCGGGGTTGTGCTGTTGTACTTTGCGCTGCTGCAGGACCTGATGGTCGGGCGCATGTTCGGGCTTGGCGAGTTAAAACACTCGCTCGGGCTGCTGTTCAGGGCCTCGGCACCATGAGTGATTCGGGCGAAAAAAAGCACCCCGCTTCAGCCAAGAAACTGCGCGACCAGCGCAAGAAGGGGCAGGTCGCCCAGAGTCAGGACGTTCCCAAGTTGCTGGTGCTCACCGCCATCAGTGAGATCGCTTTGTTCACCGCCGAGACCAGCCTGCAGCGCTTCCAGCAATTGATGGCGCTGCCGATGTCGCGCTTTAACCAGCCGTTTGTACGAGCGCTGGAAGAAGTGCTGGTTGAAGGGCTGTTGATGTTTGTCTCGTTCGCCCTGCTGATGGTTGGCGTGGCGATTGTTACAAAGCTGATCAGCAGTTGGATGCAGTTCGGGTTGCTGTTCGCCCCGGAGGTCCTGAAGCTCGATTTCAACCGCCTCAACCCCGTCAGCCAGCTCAAGCAAATGTTCTCGGCCCAGTCGGTGATGAACCTGTTGATGAGCATCGCCAAGGCGTTCCTGATTGGCCTGATTGTGTATGTGGTGGTCTGGCCTTCGCTCGGGGTGTTGATCAATCTGGCCAACAGCGACCTGCAAAGTTACCTGCTGGCGCTGATCGCACTGTTCAGGCACTTGCTGCATGCCTGTCTCGGGCTGCTGCTGGTGCTGGCGCTGATCGACCTGAGCCTGCAGAAGTACTTTTTCGCCAAACGCATGCGCATGACCCAGGTCGAGGTCGTCAAGGAGTACAAGGACATGGAAGGCGACCCCCATGTCAAAGGCCAGCGCCGCTCACTGGCGTACCAACTGGCCCAGGAGGAGCCGAAGGTCAAGCTGCCCAAGCTGGAAGAGGCCGACATGCTGGTGGTCAACCCCACGCACTTTGCGGTGGCCCTGTACTACCGCCCAGGCAAGACGCCGTTGCCGCTGCTGGTCAGCAAAGGTACGGACGCCGATGCGCGACAGCTGATCGCCCGGGCGAAGGCCGCCGAAGTGCCGGTGATCCAATGCGTCTGGCTGGCCCGCACGCTCTACAAGAACAAACTGGGTGCAAGCATTCCTCGCGAAACCTTGCAGGCCGTGGCATTGATCTACCGGACCCTGCGTGAGCTGGATGATGAGGCCAAGCGTGAAACCCTGGAGTTGCCGGAGCTGGAGCGGCGCTGATCAGCGGTTGGACGGTGAGTCCAGGGCGGCGAGGTTGGCCAGCGACAACATCCGGCTGAGGACTGTGTCCAGCGTGTGACGCGCCGCAGGCAATGCGTGCCAGATCACCAAAGCGTGCTGGGCATCGAGGTAGGCGAAGCAGCCCTCGTACAACGACGCATACTCAAAGCGTCGCTCCAGCACCCGTTGCAGTTGCCCGGGTTGCAAAGCCTCGCGCGCGATATACAACGCCAGCCCCGGCTGCTTGCCGCCTTGCAGCGCGCACGCCTTGATACCGGGAGCGAGCGGCAGGTGAGCGGCAGCGCCGCTCACCAGATTGTCCAGAAACGCCTGGCGTAGCACGTCGGGCATTTGCGGCGCGCTCATCGCTCCAGTGATACCGTCTGGTAGTCTTTTCGCTCGCCGGCGGGGCCTGGTTCAACGCGCATCTGTGGCGGCCACCAGATCACCATGGTGTCCTTGCTCGATTGCGGGCGAGAGCAGGAGTCGCCCTTGCAGGTGGGGGTGCAGCCGGCGACGAGCAGCGCAGTGGCGATCAGGGTGGCGCATAGCAGGCGAGGTTTCATGGCGTAACCTTTTGAGCAGGAGTGATCAAGGAGGGGCGCGGCACACTCAGGTGTTCATCCTTCACCACGGGGCGCATGGCGATAAATACCTCGGCCTCTTCACCCGGCTTGAGCCAGGCACGCGGCCACACGCTGACGGCCAGGGTCTGCGAGTTGCTGCATTCTTTCTCGTCGATACGCACATTGCGCGTGAACTGGTTGCGCAGCACCACCACTGCGACGTTGTAGTCGGGGCCGGCATACCATTGGCTGCGTTCGGTGTTCAGCGCGAGCACGTCACGGGTGCTGCACAGCGTATTCAGCCCAAGCGGCATCGGCGCGGCCTTGAAGGCCTTGGGCACTTCACCGCTGACCAGATGCGCCAGGGTGCCGATGATATCGCTGCGCTTGATCACCGGTTGATGAGAGGCATAACGCCTGGCCAACGGGGCGAGGGCGGTCTGCAACTCAACCTGATCGGCCTGGGGCAGGTAGCGTGACGGGTCGGCCTGGTCGCCGATGACCCGCGGGGTCAGGATGAACAGGCGTTCACGTCGATTGTTCTGCCGTTCGGTCGAGGAAAACAACGCTTTGCCCAATAAGGGAATATCACCGAGCAGGGGCACCTTGCTGTGCTTGTCGCTGCTTTCGGTGACGTGGAAACCACCGACCACCAGCGAGCGTTTTTCCGCCATTACTGCCTGGGTACTGACCGTGCCACGGCGTACATCGAGGTTGCCGGATTTAGAGTTGCTGTCATCGAAGTTACCGTCTTCGATATCCACCGCCAGATGGATCTGATGCCCGCCACGGCTGGTGATGACGCGTGGCACGACCTGGACGCTGGTGCCCACGGTCACCGGCAGGATGGTGGCGACCTCACTGCCGGGCGTGAGGTATTGCGTACGGTTGAAGTCGATCACCGCCGGCTGGTTTTCCAGGGTGAGCACCGATGGGTTGGACACCATGGTTGCCAGCCCCTTGGCTTCCAGGGCGCGGATGTCGGCATAGAAACGGTCGCGGTTTTCAATCGACAGCTGCGACGAGGCGCCCGGTGACACGCCGGCGCCACCGCGGAACCGGCTGTTCTGGAACCCCCAGGTAACGCCGAACTCATGCAGCTGCGTGCGCTCGATATCCAGGATGACGGCGTCGATTTCCACCAGTTTGCGCGCGACGTCGAGTTGAGTAATCAGATCGCGATACATGGCCTGGCGTTCCGGCAGGTCATAGATCAGCACCGCGTTATTGCGCACATCGGCTTCGACGCGAATCCTGCTGGTGGGGGCTGGGGCGCGTGGAGTGAGCGTTGCACCGTTGTCCAATGGCGCTGGGTTTGCACCGGCTCCGAGCATCTGGCCCAGCAGCGGGTTGCCTAACCGGGGAATGTTGGGTGTGAGCGGCGCGGGGGGTGACGCTGGGCGCTGGCTCAGACTCGAGAGCGTCGAGGTGGAGCGCGGCTCCAACAGCCCGCGCAAAATACTGGTCACTCCGGGGATGGTGAGCTTCTCACCGCGATAATCCACGCGGCGGTCAGCCGCATTGGCGAACTTCAGTGGATAACTCAGCACGCTCTGTTTTTCATCCGGAGAGCGGCGTTGACTGCTGAAGTGCTTGATCTGCTCGATGTAGCGACGGGGGCCTGAGACGAGCACGACGCCATCTTCGGGCAACTCACCCCAGCCGAAACGGCTGTCGAGCAGGCCGATATCGGTGAGGGCCTGCTTGAGGTCGGCAATGGTTTCGGACGAGACTTCCAGGCGCGCTGATTCCTGCTGATCCAACGTGCTGATATAGAGGGTGTTGTTGTACAGGTACCACTGGAAACGGTGTTCCACACCGAGACGGTCGAGCATCGACTGCGGGGTATTAGCGCGGATCTTGCCGTTGACGTTACCTTCCAGCAGGCCTTCGACCTGGAGCTGGGTGCCGAAGGTCTGGGCGAAGTCTTCCAGTACTTCGCGCAGAGGTTTGTGTTCGGCTTCATAGGCGTAAGCGGTGTTTTTCCATTCGGGAGGGATGGCGGCAAGGGTGTTTTGCGCCGGCGTCAACAGGCAGGCCAGTAAGATCAGGCTTCGCCAATCGGCTCGTCTGCATGAAGATTCGGACGGGGCGATACACAAACTGTTGCGCTTGTGGGGCTTGTTATACATAGACATTTCTCTGATTAGTACAGCAACGAACGTAGCGAGGTGAGGGGCGGTTCAGGAGGGCGTTCATTCATGCGCGCGGCAGTGGCGCGCCAAGTATCGCGTTGGTTGAGCAGGGCTTCGATGCCGCTATTCAGATGCTGTTCGTCCGTCCGTTCAGGCAGACAATGAATCAACCAAAGTGCACCGCTGGTTGGGGCTTGAGCGAGCGCTCCCTGAAAGTGATTCAGACTGGGCTCTCCCAGTCGCATCCACGTCATCAACTGTGCTTTATCCGGAGCGCGGGTGGACAGTTGAACACTTATCAACAAACGGCTTGAACAGTAGCGAAAGATGATTTCGTCATCATTCTCGAAGTAACGGAACTCCCCGCTCTTGTTTCTCAAGTACTCACGAATCAACGTTTTCAATTTGCTATACGCTGTCCAGGCCAGATTTGGTCAGCATGAATTTAATTCGCGTCTGTTCATTGATAGCGTATTCCGCTTTGCGATATTTCATGATCAGGTCGTAAAACGCCGCCACATCTTCTTCTGATCCAGAGTTATTTTCCGCTGCGAAGTCGACATTCCTTTTGGCGTGTCTCGCATCGCTTAGAAGTCTGTCTTTATAGCTATCGATAAAGGTCATAGGGGGGCCTTTGAGGGGGATATTTTTTATTTTTTGGTTTTTATGTCGATTTGGTTCCATGTGTGGCCACTTATTTCTTATACGACGGTGTGGCGTGACGTTAACGGCCTTTATCGTTTTCCATGAACGCGTGGATCATCGCCTCCCAATCAATATGGAAGTCCCCTTCGTCGGTATGCAATATCAGTGTTTGAGGTTGAAGGGCATTATCTGGGCGCAGTAGCCAGTGAGTGCTGTTACGGCTGGCAAGGCACTGCTTGATTGCTTCAAGGTCATGCGGATGGCAGGCCAACGTAGCCTTGATCGCCGGAACATGGCACGCCATTAGTTGCCTGATCAGCGCAGCCAGGCGCTGTGGAGCGAGTGTTTCTTCAAGCAGATGATAAATGGCCTGGTTGGCGACTGAGGTGGCGTATTGCTCCAGGTTATCGCATAAGGCCTGATGCTCGATTTCCCAGCGTCTGAACTGCGCATCGGCACGCTCCCATACTTCAAGACTTGCTTTTTCAAGGAACTCTTGGCGTTGTTCTTTGGCTTCTTCCAGCAGTTGCCGAGCTTCCGCTTTTGCTTGATCCACCACATCAATGGCCTGCGAGTAGCTTGCCAGCGTTTCGCCAGAGATCAGGCTTCCCGACAGAGGCGGCGCCCCTTCCACGGATTTGATTTTACGTCGGACCAGCATCGTTAATCTCCATGCGCCTCTGAACTCGAAGCGCTATCGTTGCTCGACATTCCCCCTATTCGCCAAACGACGGCATGCCACAGCGTATCGAGACGGCTCTGTGAGTCGCCGCGCGACAGTATCTCTGCTTCCAGATCCAGAACGCGTTGACGGGGGAATCGCAGCCTGATTCGTTGCCAGGTATCGGCAGGAACCCAGGCGCGCAGCAATTGCAACGGATCAACATCAGGTTGCGCCATATCAAGCGCCAGCGCTTTGGATAGTCTGTTACACCACTGATAAAGTTCTTCATCCAATGTTTGGGCGCAGGCCGGGCGGCAGACACTGCCAATCAAGGCGAGCGCAAGTTCAAGTTGTGCCGCCGAGGCAATTGCCAGTTGAAGCAGGACAGGGTCGGGTGAGGGAGGCAGGCAGGGCGCAACGCCGTAATACGTGCCCACTACCACCTGCCGGGTGCGATGCAGCGCCAGGTGTGCTGGGTAGTTATCGAGTTCTCTCCAGTCCTCGTGGGCCTGTAACCAAGGTGCCGACCACCATTGGGCCCAAACCAGATTACTGCTCATTTGGGGAGCGAACAGGCACGTCAAGGGGCTGAGCTTTCTTTCGTTTACGCCAGAATATTCCCGCCGCACCTATAAGCACTACAGCGATCAGCGAGAATGTAACGCTGGCCCGCCAAAAACCGATGTCATTTCCGGGCACCAGGAAGGGCCCGAAATAGGCCAAGCGTTGCTGCTCCAGATAGGCCGTGGCCGGCACAAATACGACCGTCATTTTTTGTGGGTTGTCGACCGCTGTGGTCATGCCGGGAATGCTACTTGCAACCATCCTGCGTACACGGGCGTTGATGTTATCGGGATCAAGCCGCGGATCATGTTTGATAAACACGGACGCGGACGCAGGCTGTATAGGTTCTCCCGGCGCGACGCGCTCGGGCAGTACGACGTGCACGCGAGCGACAATAACCCCATCAATATTCGATAACGTGGTTTCCAGTTCTTGGGACAACGCGTAGATGTAGCGAGCGCGTTCTTCCAAGGGCGTTGAAATGACGCCCTCTTTGCGAAAGGTATTGCCTAACGTAGCGCGCGTCGCACGCGGCAGCCCAACGGCTTCCAGTGTTCGCACAGCGCGCGCAATATCGTTGGCATCGACGGCCACCGTAACACCGTCTTTTGTTGGAGCCTTGGTGGCGCGGATATGTTTGTCGGCCAGTTCTGCCACAACTTCATTGGCTTCTTGCTCAGTTAACTTGGTATGAAGCTCGACACGTTCACTGCAAGCGGTCAGCAAGAGTATGAGGGGCAGAGTGGATACGATAAGCAGCGTGCGAGTCATTTAAACCTATTGGAGATTGCAGATTTTATCGATGCCCTGAGCGGTTTTACCAACGCACTTGGTCAACATATGTTGAAGCAGTACTGCGTCGGATAGCTGGCTCGGGTATTTTCGAGCCTCTTCGTGTTTGTCCTTGCTGGTCAATGCACGCAGGCTTTTAGTCATGTTTTTAGTCATCGAGTCCAACGTGTTTGATGCCTCGGACAGTAGCCTCATCGAGGGCGCGGTACTTATGGCCGTACTCGCGAATGCCTGAGGTGGCAACAGGGCGTTAAAAAAATCTAAATCTGAACTCGGCGGGGCGGACTCCTGGTCCTTGGTATGTGTATTGATCTCCTTCTCTCGTATGTTTCCTATAAGCATGGAACACCTGCCATCATAAAATGTGAACGAACCTATTGTTGTCAGTAATGACCGTTATTTGGTTGACATGACCTTCCCGGCACGATATGCCGGGAAAGCCCCGATGCGCTCAATCTTTACGACAAGCGAATCGTGTCAGCCGTCGCTTTTTTACCGTTGGTGTTTTCAGCGACTGCTTTTTCCAGGGCGTTTCGGACACCGTCCGCACGCTTTTTATCTTGTATCTGCTCGAAAGCGTTATCTGCCTCACTTTCAGAAAGACCTCCATAACTGCCAACGTACGGCGGGGTGTAACCTGGAATATTCATACTGTTTTCTCCAAGAAGTGAGTATTCTTTTGTCGGATTCAGCAAGGCTGTTCCATAAGTTATGTGGTTCATAAAATTTGAGCGTTCCATTGCTTCACGTCATGTATGTTTCAAAAAGTGTAGAGTTTCACCGGTTACAGAGGTCATTCTCCATTGAGTGAGATTCCCAGCTGCTTGATCCGATGATAGAGCGTCCTTTTCGCGACACCCAATTCAATCGCCACGGCGTCGATACAGTATTCATGTTGACGCAGTGATTCCTCGATCAACGATCTTTCCATCTGGTGCAATCGTGACTTCAGGCTCTGGTCGGCTTCATGGCGGGGTACCACTGGCGCTGAGAATGTGGGGAGCCCCAGCACGAAGCGTTTCGCTGTAGAGCGTAATTCGCGGATATTGCCTTTCCAGGGGTGTTGCAACAGTTGCTCCAGCAATAGCTTGCCAAGAGGGCTGGGTTTGGAACGCTTAAAGAGTTGGGCCTCTTGCGCAATCATATCCAGAAACAATGGGATGATCCGCTCTCGCCGGTCCCGCAGGGGCGGAAGGTAGATGCTGACGACGTTCAAGCGATAGTAGAGGTCCCTGCGAAAGGTGCCTTGCTCGACCATCTCGTGCAGTGATTGTTGGGCGGAGGCGATGACGCGCATGTCGACAGAAATAGATCGAGTTGAGCCCAGGCGTTCGACACTGCGCGATTCCAGTACGCGTAATAGTTTGGCTTGCAATGGGAGCGGCATACTGTCGATTTCATCCAGATACAGCGTCCCCAGATGTGCGGCTTCGATAAAGCCCGCCCTCGACTGCACGGCGCCAGTGTAGGCACCGGTGTTTACGCCGAATAGCTGGCTCTCCGCAAGCGTTTCTGGAATGGCCGCACAGTTCACGGCAATGAAGCTGCCTCGCCGCGCCGATAGGCGATGAATCCGCTGTGCAAGGGTATCTTTTCCGGTGCCTGTTTCTCCCAGTAAAAGCAGGTCAATGTTGAGCGTAGCGGTGCTGTTTAGTATGTTCTCAATGTCCGGACCTTCGATGAGTGAAATGTCTATTTCATTGTCCCTGTGCTTGGAGGCCGGCATTAAGAAGTGCTCCATTATCGCAATGCAATCGAGCGCAGAGTATCAAGCGGATCGCCAAAACTTAAAGTAGTCATGTTCTGGAATGACGTAGGAAAAAGTTCATGGTGTGAGTCTGGAGTTATATGTTTTAACTTTTAATTAAAGAAGGTTGGGCAAGTAGGATAAGTCGGGAGAGGGATTGTGCGCTCGGCCTTGAAGAAATGGGCACAAAAAAGCCGATGCAGGGCATCGGCTTTTTTATTTGTGACGGAAGTGCTGGGTGATGTTTATACGTTAAAGCGGAAGTGCATCACATCGCCATCTTTAACAATATATTCCTTACCTTCCAGTCGCCATTTACCGGCTTCCTTGGCACCGGCTTCACCTTTGTACTGAATGAAGTCGTTATAGGCGATGACTTCGGCACGGATAAACCCCTTCTCGAAGTCGGTGTGGATCACACCTGCCGCCTGTGGAGCGGTGGCGCCGACCTTGACGGTCCATGCGCGGACTTCTTCGACACCGGCGGTGAAGTAAGTCTGCAGGTTGAGCATTTCGTAACCGGCGCGGATCACGCGATTCAGGCCAGGCTCTTCCAGGCCGAGGGCCTCAAGGAACATGTCTTTTTCTTCGCCGTCGTCGAGCTCGGCTATTTCTGCTTCGATCTTGTTGCACACCGGAACAACAATGGCGCCTTCTTCGTCGGCAATGGCCTTGACCACATCAAGCAGTGGGTTGTTCTCGAAGCCATCTTCGGCGACGTTGGCAATGTACATCACAGGCTTGGTGGTCAGCAGGTGGAAGCCTTTGATCACGGCCTTCTCGTCGGCGCCCATGGTTTTCATCAGGCTACGTGCCGGCTTGCCCAGGGTGAAGTGCGCGATCAACTGCTCCAGCAGGCCTTTCTGGACCACGGCATCCTTGTCGCCGCCCTTGGCATTACGCGCGACTTTCTGCAGTTGTTTTTCGCAGCTGTCGAGGTCGGCGAAGATCAGTTCCAGGTCGATGATCTCGATATCGCGCTTCGGGTCGACGCTGTTGGAGACGTGAATCACGTTCTCGTCTTCAAAGCAGCGGACCACGTGGGCGATGGCGTCGGTCTCACGGATGTTGGCCAGGAACTTGTTACCCAGGCCTTCGCCTTTCGACGCGCCGGCTACCAGGCCCGCGATATCGACGAATTCCATGGTGGTCGGCAGGATGCGCTTGGGATTGACGATCGCCGCCAATGCGTCCAGGCGCGGGTCGGGCATCGGCACGATACCGCTGTTGGGTTCGATGGTGCAGAAGGGGAAGTTCTCCGCCGCAATACCGGACTTGGTCAGGGCGTTGAACAGGGTGGATTTGCCGACGTTGGGCAGGCCGACGATGCCGCAATTGAATCCCATGGTGTTTCCCCTCGGTAAGAGTCAGGCCTTCTGGCTGTGCAGGTTTTTCATCGCACGGTTCCATTCACCGGCGAGGATATCCGGCAGCACGCCGAGGGCAAAATCGATGCTGGCATCGAGTTTTTCCTGTTCGGCGCGTGGCGCACGACCCAGGACGAAATTTGAAACCATACTGGCAACGCCTGGGTGGCCGATGCCGAGCCGCAGGCGGTAAAAGGTATTCTGATTGCCCAACTGCGCGATGATGTCGCGCAGACCGTTGTGGCCGCCATGGCCACCGCCTTGCTTGAGCTTGGCGACGCCGGGTGGCAGGTCCAGTTCGTCATGGGCCACCAGGATTTCCTCGGGTTTGATCCGGAAGAAGCCCGCAAGCGCCGCGACAGCCTGGCCGCTGCGGTTCATATAGGTGGTGGGAATCAGCAGACGAACATCCTGACCCTGATGCGAGTAGCGCCCGGTCAGGCCGAAATATTTGCGATCGGCCACCAGGTTGACACCTTGGGCGTGGGCGATGCGCTCAACAAAAAGGGCCCCCGCGTTATGCCGGGTCTGTTCGTATTCGGCGCCTGGATTTCCCAGGCCAACGATCAGTTTGATGGCAGTCACGACAGGGGCCCTTCCTTTGGAGTTGTGGATAACGTCGCCGCGACCTGTGTGCGGCGAAAGTGGACGACAAAGATCATTTACTCAAGAGTAAACGTCGCGTTATCGCCCGCTTTCTCGCTACGTTTCGGTCCGCGATGTTTCCTCAAGCTCCGGCAAGACAGAGTGAATTACTCTGCAGCGCCTTCTTCAGCTTCTGGAGCAACGCGTGGAGCGTGTACGTTGGCAACTGCTTTGTCATCACCGTGAGCCAGTGCAACGAACTCAACGCCTTTTGGCGCCTTGATGTCGGACAGGTGAACGATGGCGCCGATTTCCAGAGCCGACAGGTCGACTTCGATGAACTCAGGCAGGTCTTTTGGCAGGCAGGTCACTTCGATTTCGTTCAGGACGTGCGAGATCTCGCCGCCTTTCTTGACCGGAGCTTCTTCACCAACAAAGTGCACAGGCACGATAGCGGTCAGTTTCTGGCCGGCAACAACGCGAACGAAGTCAGCGTGCATGATGAACTGCTTGGAAGGGTGACGCTGCATCGCTTTAACGATGACGTTCTGCTTGCTGCCGTCGACGTTCAGCTCGATAACGTGGCTGTAGGCAGCTTCGTTTTCGAACAGCTTGGCGATTTCCTTGGCCAGGATGGTCACGGATTCAGCAGGCTTGCTACCGCCGTATACAACGGCAGGAATGTTCGCGGCGTGACGCAGGCGGCGGCTCGCACCTTTCCCCAGGTCAGTACGCGCTTGGGCGTTCAGAGTAAATTCAGTCATTTTGTATCTCCAAAATAGCCATCATCGAGTGGCGTTTGCGACCAGCGCCAGGCTCGATATGGGCAAAAAAGCCCCGCCCCAACACAATGCTGGGGCGGGGCGCTTTTCGTCAGTGCTGTGTTGCCAAGGGGGTTACCCTTAACGGAACATCGCGCTGATCGATTCTTCGTTGCTGATGCGGCGAACCGCTTCGGCTACGACCGGTGCGATATCCAATTGACGGATACGCGCACAGGCTTGAGCGGCGGCGGACAACGGGATGGTGTTGGTCACCACCAGTTCGTCCAGCACGGAATTTTCGATGTTCTCGATCGCTCGGCCCGACAGCACAGGGTGCGTGCAGTAGGCGAAGACTTTGGCCGCACCGTGCTCTTTCAAGGCTTTCGCCGCGTGGCACAGGGTGCCGGCGGTGTCGACCATGTCATCAACCAGAATACAGGTACGCCCTTCGACATCACCGATGATATGCATCACTTCAGAGTGATTGGCTTTTTCACGGCGTTTGTCGATGATCCCGAGGTCCACGCCCAGGGATTTGGCAACTGCCCGTGCACGCACGACGCCACCAATGTCCGGGGACACGATCATCAGGTTTTCAAAGCGCTGGTCTTCGATGTCATCCACCAGGACGGGGGAGCCGTAGATGTTATCTACCGGAATATCGAAGAACCCCTGAATTTGGTCTGCGTGCAGGTCAACCGTGAGAACACGGTCGATGCCTACCACGGTCAGCATGTCAGCCACGACTTTCGCGCTGATGGCCACA
Source organism: Pseudomonas quebecensis (assembly GCF_026410085.1). Lineage (NCBI taxonomy): Bacteria > Pseudomonadati > Pseudomonadota > Gammaproteobacteria > Pseudomonadales > Pseudomonadaceae > Pseudomonas > Pseudomonas quebecensis. The sequence goes on along the minus strand of NZ_CP112866.1, from coordinate 4,445,257 downwards.
CGTGCGGAACGCGGACGGCGATCCTGACGGGCATAACCAAAGTAAGGGATTACAGCTGTGATTCGAGTCGCTGAGGAGCGGCGGAAGGCATCAGCCATCACGACGAGTTCCATCAGGTTATCGTTGGTCGGAGCGCAGGTCGGCTGAATAATGAAGACATCTTTACCGCGGACGTTTTCATTGATCTCGGCTGTAATTTCGCCGTCGGAGAATTTACCGACAGAGATGTCACCGAGAGGGATATGCAGCTGACGTACGACACGTCGAGCCAGATCGGGGTTAGCGTTCCCCGTAAAGACCATCATCTTGGACACGCGCAGTACCTAGAGGCTGAGGGTAACCTGGATGAGTATAGGAAAATGGCAGGGGCGGCTGGATTCGAACCAACGCATGGCAGGATCAAAACCTGCTGCCTTACCGCTTGGCGACGCCCCTGTATCTGTTGCAACGAGTACCCAGTACTCGATTCCTTTTAGAGCAGACTTTGCAGCTTGCGATGCAACATCGAAACGTTGCTTCCCTTTGCTACAAACCCTGTAAGGGTCTCTGTAAGAAGGGCCGAGACTTTATCAGCTTCAGCTTTGCTTGGGAAGCCCCCAAACACACAACTTCCAGTCCCGGTTAATTTTGCTTCGGTAAATTTACCTAACAAATTCAATGCGTTACGTACTTCTGGATAACGCCTTGCTACAACCGGTAAGCAGTCATTTCGACTGTTTCCCTTGGGAACGGGGCGCACTTTAATGGGAGGAGAGTTACGTGTCAACAGCGGATCTGAAAAAATTTCTGCTGTACTTACAGATACTTGCGGGACAAGCACGACATACCACGGCTCGTCGGGCTCCACAGGGGTCAGTTTTTCCCCCACGCCTTCGGCAAAAGCCGCGTGGCCACGCACGAAAACCGGGACGTCGGCACCCAGCGTCAAGCCCAGCGCCGCCAGGCGATCAGGGTCCCAGCCGAGCTGCCACAGGTGGTTAAGACCCAGCAGAGTGGTTGCGGCATTCGAGCTGCCACCGCCGATTCCACCGCCCATGGGCAGGATCTTATCGATCCAGATATCGATGCCGAGCGCGCAGCCCGATTGCTCCTGGAGCTTTTTCGCGGCGCGCACGATCAGGTTGCTGTCGTGGGGTACGCCGTCGAATTCCGTATGCAGGCGAATCACACCGTCTTCGCGCACGGCGAAGGTCAATTCATCACCGTAATCGAGAAATTGAAACAGCGTCTGCAGCTCGTGGTAACCGTCTTCACGGCGTCCGAGAATGTGCAGCATCAAATTGAGTTTGGCCGGGGAGGGCAGGGTCAGTTTTTCTGCGCTCACGTCATTGCCCCAGCTTGCGCGGTTGCCAGTCCTTGATCACCAGCGTGACGTCCAGGTCGGTGCCGTGCAGCTTGATGCGTTCAGGCAGCCAATAGCCGTTCTGTTGCACGTAGCTTAAGTATTCAACCTGCCAGCCATCCTGTTCCAGGGTGGCCAGGCGGCTGTCGCCGTTGAGGCTCAGGCGACTCTTGCTGTCCGGGGCTGGCAGCCCGCGAACCCACCAGACGAGATGAGACACCGGCAACTTCCAGCCAATCTGCTCTTCCAGCAGAGCTTCCGGGGAGCTTGCTTCGTAGCGGCCCTGGTTGGCCACTTCAAGGCTGACTTGCCCCGGCCGGCCGGTCAGGCGCGCTGCGCCACGGCCCAGTGGGCCTGAGAGGCGAATATCGTAGTAGTCCTGGCGCTGCAGCCAGAACAATGTGCCGCTGCCGGAATCTTTCGGCGCGCGAACGCCGACTTTCCCCTCGATCTGCCAGCCATCGATGCTGGCCAGCTGATTCTTGTGCTGCTGCCATTGCGCCGGGTTGCCCTGGCCTTCAACGGATTCGCGGGTGCCAAGGCCGGAGCAGCCGGCAAGTAAGGCGATAAGACTGAATATTGCAACGTGGCGCAAAAACATAAGCTTAAAGGGTCTCGGATCCGGTCAGGCGCTTGATGGTGCCGCGCAGAATAGGGCTTTCAGGTTGTTCCTTGAGGAATTTCTCCCAGATCTGGCGGGCTTCACGTTGCTTGCCATTGGCCCACAGCACTTCGCCCAGGTGAGCGGCGACTTCCTGGTCGGGGAAGCGCTCCAGTGCCTGGCGCAGCAACCGTTCAGCCTCATTCAGATTGCCCAGGCGGTAGTTCACCCAGCCGAGGCTGTCGAGTACGGCCGGGTCTTCCGGGTTGAGCTTGTGCGCCTGTTCGATCAGTGCCTTGGCCTCGTCGTAGCGCGTGGTGCGATCAGACAAGGTGTAGCCCAGAGCGTTGAGCGCCATCGCGTTGTCCGGATCGCGCTTGATGATCAGGCGCAGGTCTTTTTCCATCTGTGCCAGATCATTGCGCTTTTCCGCCTGCATGGCGCGGGTGTACAGCAGATTCAAATCGTCGGGGAATTGCAGCAGGGCTTGCTGCAGCACTTTCCAGGCGCGATCGCCTTTATTGTTGGCCGATAATGTCTCGGCCTGGATCAGGTACAGCTGGATGGCGTAGTCCGGCTCGGCAGCCCTCGCCGCGGCCAGGCGCTTTTCCGCTTCATCGGTGCGGCCGTTACTCGTCAGGATATCGGCCTGGCGCAGTTGCGCCGGCAGGTAGTCGTTGCCGGGGCCGACCTGGGCATATTCGAGCAGCGCAGCCTGTGGATCGTTGCGTTCTTCGGCAATACGGCCAAGGTTCAGGTGTGCCGAGTCCACATGGCTTTCGCGCTGGATCAACTCTTCCAGATACCCTTTGGCCTCGTCCCAGGCTTTGGCTTCCAGGCACACCAGGGCCAGCGAATAGCGCAGTTCGTCGTCGTCCGGGTATTGCTGGACCAGATTGGCGAACTGCACTTTGGCGTCCTCCATACGATCCTGTTCCACCAGCGTGCGGGCGTAAGTCAGGCGCAGGCGCTTGTCTTCCGGGTATTTCTTGATGCTTTTTTCCAGCAGCGGAATCGCTTCCTTGCCGCGATTGAGGGCCTGCAGCAGGCGAGCGCGCAGCAGGATCGGGGCGATCTCGCCGTCGTCCGGCGGGTTCTGCTCCAGCAGTTTCAAGGCCGCCTCGGCCTCGTCATCCTGCTGCAGCAACAAGGCCTTGCCGAAAATCAGCTGGCTGTTCTTCGGGTGCTTTTGCAACAAACGGTCAAAACTTTTCATCAGGCCATTGCGGGTGTCCTGATCGGTGTCGGCGGCCGACAGCGCGAGGAAGTCGAAATGGGTGTCGCCCTTGCCCTGCAGGACTTTCTCCATATACACCATGGAGTCGTCATAGCGTCCGGCCCGCGCCAGTTGGATGGCTGCGGCCCGCTGTGCTTCCAGGTCGTCCGGGGCGTTCTTTGCCCAGATCAGTGAAGTATCCAGCGCCGCTTGATCGGCTCCCAGGTACTCGGCGATGCGAAACGCGCGCTCGGAGATGCCCGGGTCCTGCGTATTGATGGCCTGGGTGACGTAGTTGTCCAGCGCAATGTCGAAGCGATTGCGTTGGCCGGCCAGTTCGGCAGTCAGCAGGCTGTACACCGTTTCTTCACTGAACGATGAATACACCTTGGGCTTTTCTGGGGCGGGGGTGCTGTCTTCCGCCGGCGGCGTACCGTCCGGCTGCGCGGGGGCCATGGCCTGGCAGCCGCTGAGGAAGACAAAAGCAAGGAGCAACGCGGAAGATCTATTCATATAGGAAGAGGACGACTAACCTGCGGTCGGATCATCATGACACAAGCCTTCGGTCAAACATAACCGAGTCTCAGTGCGCGCCTTTTATAGGCACAAGGTATAGGGACAATAGACGACGGTGGTTGTTCTGAATCTTTCGAAGTAGGACAATCGCCGGCTTCCCGACATCATCAGCGATATTGAATGGCCTTCCTCGCACTCGGTATTAACCACAAGACTGCCTCTGTAGACGTGCGCGAGCGCGTGGCGTTTACGCCTGAGCAGTTGGTTGAGGCCTTGCAGCAGCTCTGCCGGCTCACCGACAGTCGCGAAGCTGCGATCCTTTCGACCTGCAATCGCAGCGAGCTCTATATAGAACAGGAACATCTTTCGGCGGATGTCGTTCTGCGCTGGCTGGCCGATTACCATCATTTGAGCTTCGATGAGCTGCGCGCCAGCGCTTATGTGCACGAAGAGGATGCGGCAGTTCGTCACATGATGCGCGTGGCATCCGGTCTCGATTCGCTGGTATTGGGCGAGCCGCAGATTCTGGGCCAGATGAAATCCGCCTACGCCGTAGCGCGCGAGGCCGGCACAGTGGGGCCGCTGCTGGGCCGGTTGTTCCAGGCCACCTTCAATTCCGCCAAGCAGGTGCGCACCGACACCGCTATCGGCGAGAACCCGGTGTCGGTGGCGTTTGCCGCCGTCAGCCTGGCCAAGCAGATTTTCAGCGACCTGCAGCGCAGCCAGGCGCTGCTGATCGGCGCCGGGGAAACCATTACCCTGGTCGCCCGTCACCTGCACGACCTGGGAGTCAAGCGTATCGTGGTGGCCAACCGCACCCTGGAGCGTGCCAGCATTCTGGCCGAGCAGTTCGGCGCCCATGCGGTGCTGTTGGCGGATATTCCCGCTGAACTGGTACGCAGTGACATTGTCATCAGCTCCACCGCCAGCCAGTTGCCGATCCTGGGCAAAGGCGCGGTGGAAAGTGCGCTGAAACTGCGCAAGCACAAGCCGATTTTCATGGTGGATATCGCCGTTCCCCGGGATATCGAGCCTGAAGTCGGCGAATTGGACGACGTTTACTTATATAGCGTCGACGATCTGCATGAAGTGGTCGCCGAAAACCTCAAGACGCGGCAGGGCGCAGCCCAGGCCGCCGAGGAAATGGTCAGCACCGGCGCCGAAGATTTCATGGTGCGCCTGCGCGAATTGGCGGCGGTGGATGTGCTCAAGGCGTATCGTCAGCAGGGCGAACGTCTGCGCGATGAAGAGCTGATCAAAGCTCAACGTCTGTTGGCCAATGGCAGCAGCGCTGAAGAGGTGCTGATGCAATTGGCGCGGGGCCTGACCAACAAATTACTGCATGCACCCAGCGTACAGCTCAAGAAATTGACCGCCGAAGGCCGCCTCGATGCGCTGGCCATGGCCCAGGAACTCTTTGCCCTCGGTGAGGGCGCGTCAGACAGCTCTTCGGATAAAAAACCGCAATGAAAGCGTCACTGCTCAATAAACTGGACGTGCTCCAGGACCGTTTCGAAGAACTGACCGCATTGCTTGGCGATGGCGAAGTCATCGCCGATCAAGCCAAGTTCCGTGCCTATTCCAAGGAATACGCCGAAGTTGAGCCCGTGGTCGCCACCTACAAAAACCTGCTCAAAGTGCAGGCGGACCTGGAAGGCGCCCAGGCGCTGCTCAAGGACAGCGACCCGGACATGCGTGAAATGGCCGTGGAAGAAGTCCGCGAGGCCAAGGAAAAGCTTGCCGAACTGGAAGGCGACCTGCAGCGCATGCTGCTGCCCAGGGACCCCAATGACGGGCGCAACGTATTCCTGGAGATCCGCGCCGGCACCGGTGGCGACGAAGCCGCGATTTTTTCCGGCGACCTGTTTCGCATGTACTCGCGCTACGCCGAGCGTCGCGGCTGGCGGGTGGAGATCCTGTCCGAGAACGAAGGCGAGCACGGCGGCTATAAGGAAGTCATTGCGCGTGTCGAAGGCGACAATGTCTATGGCAAGCTGAAGTTCGAGTCCGGCGCGCACCGTGTACAACGGGTGCCGGCCACGGAATCCCAGGGCCGCATTCACACCTCCGCATGCACAGTGGCCGTGTTGCCCGAGCCGGACGAGCAGGAAGCCATCGAGATCAACCCGGCGGACCTGCGCATCGACACTTACCGCTCGTCGGGCGCCGGCGGCCAGCACGTCAACAAGACCGACTCGGCGATTCGTATCACTCACTTGCCGTCGGGCATCGTGGTGGAGTGCCAGGAAGAGCGCTCCCAGCACAAGAATCGGGCGCGGGCGATGTCCTGGCTGTCGGCCAAGCTTAACGACCAGCAAACCAGCGCCGCTGCCAATGCGATTGCCAGCGAGCGCAAACTGCTGGTGGGTTCGGGCGACCGTTCCGAGCGTATTCGCACCTACAACTTCGCCCAGGGCCGAGTAACCGACCACCGGGTCAACCTCACCCTGTATTCCCTGGACGAGATCCTCGCCGGCGGCGTGGACGCGGTCATCGAGCCGTTGCTCGCCGAATACCAGGCCGACCAACTGGCGGCGATAGGTGAATAAATGACCATCATCGCCAGCCTGTTGCGCGCCGCCGACCTGCCTGATTCGCCCACCGCGCGTCTGGACGCCGAACTGTTGCTGGCCGCGGCCCTGGGCAAATCGCGCAGTTACCTGCACACCTGGCCGGAAAAAATCGTCAGCAGCGAAGACGCCCTGACATTTGCCGGCTACCTGCAGCGCCGCCGTGCGGGCGAGCCCGTGGCTTATATTCTCGGCCAGCAGGGCTTCTGGAAACTCGACCTTGAAGTGGCGCCGCACACGCTGATCCCGCGTCCGGAGACCGAAATGCTGGTGGAGGCGGCGCTGGAATTGTTGCCCGCTACACCCGCTCTGGTGCTTGATCTGGGCACCGGCAGCGGCGCGATTGCCCTGGCCCTGGCCAGCGAACGCCCGGCCTGGCAGGTCACCGCGGTCGACCGTGTGCTGGAAGCGGTGGCACTGGCCGAGCGTAATCGCCAGCGTCTGCACCTGGCTAACGTCACGGTGCTCAACAGCCATTGGTTCAGCGCCCTGCATGGTCATACCTTCGACTTGATTATCAGCAACCCGCCGTATATCGCCGACAACGAGCCGCATCTGGTGGCCGGTGACGTGCGTTTCGAGCCGGCCAGCGCCCTGGTGGCGGGCCATGATGGCTTGGATGACCTGCGGTTGATCATCAAAGACGCGCCGGCCCACTTGAATGCCGGTGGCTGGTTGCTGTTGGAACACGGTTACGATCAGGCCCCTGCGGTGCGCGACCTGTTGCATAGCCAAGGGTTTGAGCACGTGCACAGCCGCGTCGACCTGGGCGGCCACGACCGTATCAGCCTGGGGCGCCGGCCGTGCTGACCGACCAGGAGCTGTTGCGCTATAGCCGACAGATTCTGTTGCAGCATGTGGACATCGACGGCCAGTTGCGCCTCAAAAGCGCCCGCGCCCTGATCGTAGGCCTCGGCGGCCTGGGCGCGCCGGTCGCGCTGTATCTGGCGGCTGCGGGAGTGGGCCAGCTGCATTTGGCGGACTTCGACACGGTCGACCTGACCAACCTGCAACGTCAAATCATCCATGACACCGCCAGCGTCGGGCAGACCAAAGTCGACTCGGCCATGGCGCGCCTGAGCGCGATCAACCCCGACATCCGCCTGGTGCCCCATCGCACCGCGCTGGACGCCGATTCGCTGGCCGCTGCCGTGGCCGGCGTGGATGTGGTACTCGATTGCAGCGACAACTTCTCCACCCGCGAGGCGGTCAATGCCGCCTGTGTCGCCGCCGTCAAGCCGTTGATCAGCGGCGCGGCGATTCGCCTGGAAGGCCAGCTGTCGGTGTTCGACCCGCGTCGCGCCGACAGCCCGTGTTACCACTGTTTATACGGGCACGGCAGCGACGCCGAGCTGACCTGCAGTGAAGCCGGCGTGGTCGGCCCGCTGGTGGGGCTGGTCGGCAGCCTGCAAGCCCTCGAGGCCCTGAAGCTGCTGGCCGGTTTCGGTGAACCGTTGGTCGGGCGTTTATTGCTGATCGATGCCTTGACCACGCGTTTTCGCGAGCTGCGGGTCAAGCGTGACCCTGGCTGCAGTGTCTGCGGCACTCGCCATGGGTAAGGACGCGCCGATCGGTGTGTTCGATTCCGGTGTCGGCGGCCTGTCGGTGCTGGAGGAAATCCAGCAACTGCTGCCCCACGAGTCGCTGCTTTATGTGGCCGATGGCGGACATATCCCCTATGGCGAGAAAACTCCGGCCTTTATCCGCGAACGTTCGCGTTTGGTCGCGGCGTTTTTCCGTGAGCGGGGCGCCAAGGCGTTTGTGATTGCCTGCAACACGGCCACCGTTGCCGCCGTTGCTGACCTGCGCCTGGATTACCCCGATTGGCCGTTGGTGGGCATGGAGCCCGCCGTCAAACCCGCCGCCGCCGCGACCCGCAGCGGTGTGGTCGGCGTGCTCGCCACCACCGGCACCCTGCAAAGCGCCAAGTTCGCGGCGTTGCTTGATCGTTTTGCCGCCGATGTGCGCGTGATCACCCAACCCTGTCCGGGCCTGGTGGAACTGATTGAAACCGGCGACCTGGACAGCCCGGCCCTGCGCCAGTTGCTCCAGGGCTACGTCGGGCCGCTGCTCAGTGGCGGTTGCGACACCATCATCCTTGGCTGCACTCACTATCCCTTCCTCAAACCGCTGCTGGCGCAGATGCTCCCGCCGAGCATCATCCTGATCGATACTGGCGCCGCAGTGGCACGTCAACTTAAGCGTTTATTGGGTGAACGCGACGTGCTGGCCGGCGGCGAACCTGCGATGGCGCAGTTCTGGACCAGTGGCGATCTGTCTCACTTCAGAAATGTCCTACCGACACTATGGAAACATCCCGGAATTGTGCGAAGCTTCCGCACGTGAAAATTTCGTGAAATTTCGCCATTAGAAGCTGAACTTCTGTCACTGCGCAGGCTTCTATAGCGAGATTGCTTGTACAAAAAACCATACAACTCGTTCGGAAGGGATGTTTTATGAAGCGCTTGTTCTGTTTGGCTGCGATTGCAGCCGTCGCGGTAGGACACTCGTTATCGGCGCAGGCCGCCGGCCTCGAATTCGGCCTGGGGGCCACCAGTGATTCGACGCTGACGTATCGCCTGGGGCTGACGTCGGATTGGGACAAGAGCTGGATGCAGAGCGACATGGGGCGCCTGACCGGTTACTGGAGCGGCGCTTACACGTATTGGGAAGGTGACGACCGCGCAGGCGCCAGCAGCCTGTCGTTCTCGCCAGTGTTCGTGTATGAATTCGCCGGGCAGTCGGTCAAGCCGTATATCGAGGCCGGCATCGGTGTGGCGGTGTTTTCCCGCACCAAGCTGGAAGACAACAACATTGGCCAGGCTTTCCAGTTCGAAGACCGCTTGGGTTTCGGGCTGCGCTTTACCGGTGGGCATGAAGTGGGCATCCGCGCCACGCATTATTCCAACGCCGGTATCAGCAGCAACAACGATGGGGTAGAGAGCTACGCGCTGCACTACACCATGCCGTTGTAACCGCCCTCCCGTAAAACCCTTGCGGCAGGGGGCTTGCCTCCTACCGCATGGCGCATCAGCGATACGCCGTGGCAATGCCCTGGCGTTCGTCCAGACACTCCGGTGCGCCCATCTCGAATTCGCGACAAATCAGCGGTCGCCGCTCGTAAATTGTGCACATCATCGTGTCCCGATCCAGCGCCGCGCACCAGCCGTCGTCCAGGCGCAGCATGACTTCACCGCCCCAATCGTCCGTGTCGATATAGCGCTGCGGTACACCCGTGTCGGTAATCAACATGACTTCCAGCTGACAGCAGCACGCCGCACACGTAGAACAGGTGACGGCGGGTTCAGCAATTTGCAGGTGGGGGATGGTGTTCATAGGCGCGCAGTGTAAGGCAAGCGCAGGCTGTGGGTGTGAAAGGTCTGACAGACGTCAGCGTGCCAGCCGATGCAATCCGACAAAAACCGCCGCCCACAGCAGTGCCAACCCGCTGAGCGTCGGTGCCAGGGCGAAGCCAAATCGCACCCCCGCCAACTGGCTGCCGGCGTAATACGACAGCGGCCCACCCACCGCGCCCAGCAAGGCGGCCAGCCACCAGGGTTGCGCGCTCCAGGCCAGGCAATGCCGCAGCGTGGTCGCCAGTAGGGCCCACAACAGCATCAGCCAGAACGGGATCAACGGCCCCGGTTCGCTGAACTGAAACACCCCCGACACCCGCAGCAAGGTGTCCAGCACAGTGCCCGCCAGGGTCACGCCGATAATCAGCGCGCCGTCCTCGGCCCATGAACTTATCCACAGCAGGTGAACGGCCAGGACTACCACACCCACCAGCAACCAGAGGCTGTCGCCGCCCAGCACGCAGGCAAACCAGCCGCACTGGAACAGCGCGGCGTTGGCCACGGTTTTAAGCATTGAAGCGTCCGAGCAGGGGTGGGTTGATGGCTGCGGGCTTGGCCAGCAGCAATTGAGCGGTGCCGATGGTGCGCTCCATAAAGCCACCTTCGCAGTAACACAGGTAAAACTCCCACAGCCGCAGGAAGTATTCGTCGTAGCCCAGTTCCGATAGGCGGCCATGGGCGCGGCGAAAATTCTCATGCCACAGGCGCAGGGTTTTTGCGTAGTGCAGGCCGAAGTCTTCCATGTGCAACAGGTTCATGTCGGTGTCGCGGCCGACGATGTGCAGCATGTTCTGCACCGAAGGCAGGGCGCCGCCGGGGAAAATGTAGCGTTGGATAAAATCCACACTGCGCCTGGCCTGCTCGAAACGCTGTTCGCGAATGGTGATGGCCTGCAGCAGCATCAGGCCGTCGCGCTTGAGCAACTGCGCGCATTGCTTGAAGTAGGTGGGCAGAAAGCGATGGCCCACCGCTTCGATCATCTCGATCGACACCAGTTTGTCGTACTGCCCCGTCAGATCGCGGTAATCGCTCAGCAACAGGGTGACCTGGTCCTGCAGGCCCAAGGCGTGGATTCGTTGCTGGGTGTAGGCGAACTGTTCTTTGGACAACGTCGTGGTGGTGACCTTGCAGCCGTAATGCTGCGCCGCATACAGCGCCATGCTGCCCCAGCCGGTGCCGATTTCCAGCAAATGGTCGCTGGGTTTAAGCGCCAGTTTCTGACAGATGCGTTCCAGTTTGTTCAGTTGCGCCTGTTCCAGCGTGTCGTCGGCCGTCAGAAATTGCGCCGCCGAGTACATCATGGTCGGGTCCAGAAACGCTTCGAACAAGTCGTTGCCCAGGTCATAGTGAGTGGCGATATTTTTTTGCGAGCCCTTGCGCGTATTGCGGTTGAGCCAGTGCAGGCTTTGGGTGAGCGGGCGCGCGAGGCGGGCCAGGCCACCCTCCATCGCGTCGAGTACGTCCAGGTTGCTGACCATCACCCGCACTACGGCGGTCAGGTCCGGACTGGTCCAATGGCCGTGGATAAATGCCTCGCCGGCGCCGATCGACCCGTTGGCCGCCACCAGGCCCCACACGGCCGGATCGACGATCTGGATTTCCCCTAGCAGGTGCGCTTCCCGTGCGCCGAACACTTGGCGTTCACCATCCTCGATCACCACCAACTGGCCGTGGCGCAATTGGCTGAGTTGACGCAGCACACCCTTGCGCAGCAGCGCGGTGGTCATGCCGTTGACGTTCAGGCGGCTGGCCTTGACCGATAAGCTAGGGGATTTCATGGCGATGTTCCTTGGTATACCCGACGGCGGTGCGAGAGGCGCCATCGGCGGCCCGGTGGGAGAAAATCGGTGTACGTTTAAGCAACAGGCGCAAGGCCTGCCAGTAAATCGCCAGGCAGGTCTTGGCGGTCATCCACGGAAAGCGCCACAGGTAGCGGTGCAGGCTGGCGCGGGTCAGCGCCTCTTTGTGCAGGCTGAGGGTGGCGTCGAAGACTTTCAATTCGCCCTGCCAGTCGGCCATGTGCACGCCGAGCCGCTCGGCGGGCGGGCTGAAGCTCATGCGGTATTGCAGGTCGCGCGGCAGGAACGGCGACACATGGAACGCCTTGGCCACGGCAAAATGCTGGTGCTCGTCCGCACCCAGAGCCTGGGCCGGCAGGACGTAGCGGTAGCGCTCGCGCCAAGGGGTATTGGTGACTTCACACAGGATCGCGGCCAGTTGCCCGTCGGCCTCGAAACAGTAGAAGAAACTCACCGGATTAAAAGCCAGGCCCCAACTGCGGGCCTGGGTCAGTAGGCAGATAACGCCCTGGGGTGTACGCCCCAGCGCCTTGCCGACTTCCTGGCGCACGGCATCGCTCAGGCTCATGCCGTGGCCGGTCAACTCACGCAGGTAGTCCTGCTGGCGAAAACCAAAAGGCGCCAGGCGGCTGCGCCCGGCCAGGGGCGAGAGCCCTAGCACGTGGTCTTCTTCACTCAAATCCAGGTACAGCAGGCCGATGCGGTAGCGAAACGCATGGCCCTTGGGCGCAAACCGGCGATGGGCGATCCAGCCGCTGTACAGGGCACTGTTCACAGGGTTTCCCCAAAGGCTTGCGCCACGCGCAGGGCGCTGACTACGCCGTCTTCATGAAAGCCATTGGCCCAGTAGGCGCCGCAATAATGGGTATGGCGGGCGCCGTTCAATTCTTCCCAGCGGTTCTGGGCGGCGACGGCGCCCAGGCTGTATTGCGGATGGGCATAGGTGTAGCGCGCAAGAATCTTCAGCGGGTTGATCACCGCCGTCTGGTTGAGGCTTACGCAGAACGTCGTGGCGCTGTCGATGCCTTGCAGGATGTTCATGTCGTAGGTCACGGCGGCCTGGGCCTGACTGTCGCCGGTCAGCCGGTAGTTCCAACTGGCCCAGGCCAGTGTGCGATCGGGCAGCAGGCGCGTGTCGGTGTGCAGCACCACGTCGTTATCGGCATAGGGCAGGGCACCGAGGATCTCCTGCTCCGCCTGGCTCGGGTCGCCGAGCAACGCCAGGGCCTGGTCGCTATGGCAGGCGAACACCACGCGGTCAAAGGACTCACTGCCGGACGCGCTGTGGATAACCACGCCGTCCTCGTTGCGCTCGACGTTATGCACAGGGCAGCTCAAGCGGATCCGCTCACGAAAACCGCGAGTCAGGGGTTCGATGTACGCACTGGAGCCGCCTTCGATCACGCACCACTGTGGGCGATTGTTCACCGAGAGCAGGCCGTGATTCTTGAAAAAACGCACGAAGAACTGCAACGGAAAGCCCAGCATGTCCGCCAGCGACATCGACCAGATCGCCGCGCCCATCGGCACGATGTAGTGGCGCACGAAGCGCTCGCCATAGCCGCCGGCGGTGAGGTAGTCGCCCAGGGTCATGTCGGCGCTGATGCGGTGTTCCTGTAAATCCAATGGCGCCTGGCGATTGAAGCGCAGGATGTCGCGCAACATGCCCCAGAAGCCCGGCGACAGGATATTGCTGCGCTGAGCGAACAAGCTGTTGAGGTTATTGCCGTTGTACTCAAAGCGCGTGCGCTCGTCGCACACCGAAAAACTCATCTCGGTGGGTTTGAACGCCACGCCGATCTGCCCCAGCAAGCGAATGAAATTGGGGTAGGTCCAGTCGTTGAACACGATGAAACCGGTGTCCACCGCGTAGTGCTGGCCTTCCACCGTGACCTTGACCGTATGGGTATGGCCCCCAATGCGGTCGCCGGCTTCGAACAGGGTGATGTCGTGACGGCGGTTGAGCAGGTAAGCGCTGGTCAACCCGGCGATGCCGCTGCCGATGATGGCGATCTTCACAGGTCGTCCTTCTTCGGCGGAGCACTGCGCAACATGCGCTTGCCGATGATCAACTGCGCGCGGTTAGGCAGCTTCGACAAGGGCCACAGGGTGGCGATAAACAGCGCGGGGAAGGCGATCTCCAACGGCCGCTTTTGCAGTTTGGCGAAGATATGCCGCGCGGCCTTGTCGGCGGGCCAGCTCAGGGGCATCGGGAAGTCATTGCGTTCGGTCAGGGGCGTGTCGACAAAGCCCGGGCTGATCACCGTGACGTCGATGTTTTCCGGCGACAGGCTGATGCGCAGCGATTCGAACAAATACCGCAGGCCGGCCTTGGAGGCGCCGTAGGCCTCGGCGCGCGGCATCGGCAGGTAGGTCACGGCGCTGGCGACGCCCACCAGGTGTGGCGTCAGGCCGGCGCGCAACAGCGGCAGCGCCGCTTCGATGCAATAACTGCTGGCCAGCAGGTTGGTGCGCACCACATGCTCGATGATGGACGAGTCGAACTGGCGGGCGTCGACGTATTCGCAGGTGCCGGCGTTGAGGATCACGGTGTCCAGCGCGCCCCAGGCGTGGGTAATGTGTTCACCGATTTCGCGCACGGTCTGGCTGTTGGTCAAGTCGCCGGCCACCACCAGCACTTGGCCGGGGTAACGTTGCGCCAGGGCCTCCAGCGGCTCTTTGGAGCGTGAGCTCACGGCCACCTGGGCGCCGCTGTTGAGCAGCTCCTCGGCCAGCGCGGCGCCGATGCCACTGCTGGCGCCGGTCAGCCAATAACGACGGGGCGTCACGCTATTCATCCCACTCTCCTTTTCAGCCAACTGACCACTTTGCCGAGTACGGGCAGGTGTTCATACAGCAGGGCGCCAGCGTCGAAATAGTCACGATGGCGGTAGACCTTGTCACGCCACATCAGGTGCGAGCAGCCTTCCACGCGAATCACCCGGCCATTGGCCAGGCGCGGGTGGCAGAAGCTCATTTTCCAGCGCAGGTAGCCTTCGCCTTCGGCCACCTGATCGAAGCCGTGAAAGTCGAAACGCAGTTGGCTGACATTGCCGTACAGCGTTTCGAAATATCGGTGCAGCGCGGTCAGACCGTGCACCTCGTGCAGCGGATCGGTAAAGACGATGTCCTTGCTGTACAGGCTGTCGAGCAGGTGCAGGTTGTGCTTGTCCAGCGTGGCAAAGGTGTGGGCGAAGCGGCGCAGAAAGTCACTCATGGGCACCCCCGGCGGCTTCGCGCGATGGCAGGCTGCGGAACGCGGCCAGGGCGCGCTCGCGGGATTTTTTCAGATCGACGATGGCGCGGGGGTAATCCGCCACGCCAAACAGGCCGCCAACCGCATCGGGGTTGTGGACTTCCTTTTTATTCAACCCGGCCAGTTCCGGCAGCCAGTGCTTGATGAACACGCCGTCGCGGTCGAATTTTTCCGACTGGCTCAGCGGGCTGAAAATCCGGAAATACGGCGCCGAGTCGGTGCCGGTGGACGAACTCCACTGCCAGCCACCGTTATTGGCGGCCAGGTCGCCGTCGATCAGGTGGCGCATAAAGAAACGTTCGCCTTCACGCCAGTCGATCAGCAGGTTCTTGGTCAGGAACATCGCCACCACCATGCGCAGGCGGTTGTGCATCCAGCCGGTGTCGAGCAACTGACGCATCGCCGCGTCGATGATCGGCAGACCGGTGCGCGCCTGTTGCCAGGCGGCGAGGTCCTCGGGTGCGTCACGCCAGGCCACCGCTTCGGTTTCGGGGCGGAAGGCGCGATGGCGGGACACGCGCGGGTAGCCCACCAGAATATGTTTGTAGAACTCACGCCAAAGCAGTTCGTTGATCCAGGTGATCGCACCGATATCGCCGCTTTCGAACTCGCCCTGATTGGTTTGCAGCGCCGCGTGCAGACACTGGCGCGGCGAGATCACACCGGCTGCCAGGTAGGCCGACAATTGGCTGGTGCCGGGCTTGGCGGGGAAATCGCGCTCATCCTTGTAATAGCTGATCTGCGCGTCGGCGAAGGTTTCCAGGCGGCGCCGGGCTTCATCTTCGCCGGCAGGCCAGAGTGCGCGCAGGCGCTCGCTGGGCGGTTCGAAGCCATCGACGGCGGTTGGCACGGCGTCGCTCTCGATGGCGAGTTTTTGCTGCGCCTTCGGCGCGTTCACCAGACGCGGCAGGGCGCTGTGCAGGCGGGTGTAGCAGACCTTGCGAAACTGGCTGAACACTTGGAAATACGTGCCGCTTTTGGTGAGCACACTGCCTGGTTGAAAAAACAGTTGGTCCAGGTAGCTGTGGAAAGTCACGCCATCGGCTTCCAGCGCCTTGGCCACCGCTGCGTCGCGGCGGCTTTCATGAATGCCGTACTCTTCGTTGACATGCACCGAGGCCACGCCCAGCTCGCCGCACAATTGGCTGAGCACGGCGGGCACCTGGTCCCAGGTGGCGGCGGTGCGGATCAGCAGCGGGATGTTGAGTGCGCCCAGGGACTGGCTCAAGTGCTGCAGGTTGCGCAGCCAGAAATCCACTTTGCACGGTGCGTCATCGTGGGCCCGCCATTGTTCGGGCGTGATCAGGTAAACCGCCACCAGCGGGCCGCGCTGGCTCGCGGCGGCCAGGGCGGTATTGTCGTGAAGGCGCAAGTCGGTGCGCAGCCAGATCAGGTGCATTTAGACGAGTCCACGCTGGAGCAGAAGCTGGTGGGCCGACAGCGGGTCTTCGGCGACGGACAGATCGGCAAGGTCATGGCTGAGCAACGCCAGCTCGGCCTGATGAATGCTCACCGTGGGACCGACCAGCAGCGTCGGGCAGTCAACACCGCCCAACAGTTTGGCGAAGGCCGGCAGTTGCAAGGCCTTGCTTGAATACAGCAACACTGCGCGCGGTTTGAGGTGTTCCACCGCCAGCGCCAGTTCGCCGGCGGGCAGCGGCCAGTCGAAGACTTCCACCGGGCAATCGGCGCTGCTGGCCAGCCAGGCGCTGAGCCACAGGTGCGGCTCCAGCGGCAGGTCGGATTGATTGATCAACAGCAGTGGCGCGCCGTGCAATTGGCGATTGTTGTGGTAGATGCGCGCGCCGAATTTGCTGCGCAGCCATGACAGAAAAAACACCCGCTCCATCTGAGCGCCGAACTGGCCCTGCCAGCGTTGCTCCAGTTCCTGGATCAGCGGCAGCAGCAGTTGCTCGCACAGCGTGCGCGGCGGGTAGAGCGCCATGGCCTGGTTGAAGGCATCGTCCACCCGGCGCTCGGCCAGGTCGCTGATGGCCTGCACCAGGGTCTGGCGCAGGCTCTGCCATTCGTTGGCAACGCTGTCGGGGCTGGTCTGGGCGGAGTCGATCAGGTTTTTCACCTGGCTGACCGGTACGCCTCGGTTGAGCCACGTCAGGATGGTGTGAATACGTTGCACATGCTCGGCACTGAATAGCCGATGCCCTTTGGGCGTGCGCTGGGGCACGATCAAGCCATAGCGACGTTCCCAGGCGCGCAGGGTCACTGCGTTGACGCCGGTCTGACGCGCGACCTCACGGATCGGCAGCCAGCCATCTTCAAGGGCTTGGGCAATGTCTTCGCCGGGTTCTTCGTGCACGGCGGTTTTCATGACGCTTTTCATGGGTTAGATCGCATTTCGCAGGCTGAGATTTTCCGGGTGCGGCTGCAAGTACGCCTGCTGCGCGATGTAGCGGTCCGGGTGTTGGCGAAAGTGGTGCTTGAGCAACGTCAGCGGCACCACCAGCGGCACGATGCCGTGGCGGTATTGGCCGATGACGGTTTGCATTTCCTGTTTGTCGTCTGCGCTGATTACCTGCTTGAGGTAGCCGCTGATGTGCTGCAGCACGTTGCTGTGGGTGCCGCGGGTGGCGCATTTTTTCAGGCCGGTCATCAATTCGCTGAAGTAGCCGGCGGTCAGTTCTTCCAGCGGGATGCCTTTGTCCATCGTGCCCAGCAGGTGGCCGAGGCTTTTGTAATGTTGCGGACTGTGGGCCATCAGCAGGTACTTGTAGCGCGAGTGAAAGGCCAGTAAGCGATGGCGGCTCAAGCCTTCGGCCAGCAGTGCTTGCCAGCTTGCATAGACGAACACGCGGGTAAGGAAGTTTTCCCGCAGGACCGGGTCGTTCAGGCGCCCGTCCTCCTCTACCGGCAGGTTGGGGTGGCGCGCGCAGAACGCCTGGGCATAGATGCCGCGACCGCCGCCTTCCACCGGTGTGCCGTTTTCACGATAGACCTTGACCCTTTCCAGGCCACAGGATGGTGACTTCTGCATGAAGATGTAACCGCACAAGTCAGTATGTTCGCGCGCCATCTGCCGGCCGTAATCGTCCAGCGGTTGGGTGACGTTGAGCGCACGGTTCACAGTACCGACGGCCTGTGGCTGGGCAGCGTCGCCTACCAGGCGGATCGGCTCGCGGGGAATGCCCAGGCCGATGGCCACTTCCGGGCACAAGGGAACGAAGTCGAAATAGTCGGCCAGGGTCTGGCAGCAGAGCAGGGATTGCTTGTGTCCGCCATTGAAGCGCACGTTCTCGCCCAACAGACAGGCACTGATAGCGATCTTCGGTTTGGGGCTGTTGGACATGGGCAAACCTCTGCGAAATTCCTATACAAACTCTATAGCCTGTACAACTAAATCTCATCATAGGTTTGATGCTGTACAAGTCAAATTATTTGTATAAGTTTTTGCGCGAAGGTTATTTCCAGCCGATTGTCCACGTTTCGGCGTCCTGCAGGGTCTGCCACGGCAGCCGCTTGCCACGGCGGGTCATCACTGCCTGCAGTTCGAGTTCGAGTACGGTGCCTTCCTCATCACGAAACAGCTCAGTGACCAGGAAATGTTTTTCCTTGTTTTTCGGGTGTGCTGCTGTCCATTTCGACAGCAGCAATTTATCCGGGTTGATGCGGTTCATTGCAGATGCTCGATCAGACGGCGCGCCGCTTCCTGGCCACTGAGCCAGGCGCCTTCCACGCGGCCGGACAGGCACCAGTCGCCGCAGACATACAACCCCAGGTCAGCATCGGCGAGTACGCCGAACTCATGGGCGCTGGACGGTCGCGCATAGAGCCAGCGATGGGCAAGGCTGAACGAAGGCTCGGGCATGGTGCTGTGCAGCAACTCGGCGAAGGCACCGTGCAGGTATTCCGTGATTGCTTCCTTGGACAGGTCCAGGTGGGCCTTGCTCCAAGCGCTGGTGGCATGCAGAACCCAGGTGTCGAGGCGCGTGTCGCGCCCTGGCTTGCTGCGGTTGCGTGCCAGCCAGTCGAGGGGGCTGTCTTGTACGAAACAGCCTTGCATCGGGGTGTCCAGCGGTGTGTCGAAGGCCAGGGCGACGGCCCAGGTGGGGTCCATTTTTACCCCGGCGGCGACGCTCGCCAGTTTGGGCGCGGCCGCCAGCAGGGCGCTCGCTTGGGGCGCCGGGGTGGCGATGATCACGTGGCTGAAAGGCCCGTGATTGCCGCCGTCGGCGTCCTGCAGGTTCCAGTGATGTTTGCCCTGGAACACCTCGGTGATGCGGCAACCGAACTGCACCGGCAAATCATCCAGCAGTGCGCGAGTGATGGCACTCATGCGTGGTGTGCCGACCCAGCGCACCTGTTCATCGGGGGAGGGAGTGAGCTGGCCGGACTTGAATTGGTAGAGCTTGGGTAGCCACTGATCGACCACGCCCTGCGCCTGCCAGCGCTGCACCTCGGTGGCAAAACGCCGATCACGGGCGGTGAAGTACTGGGCGCCCATGTCCAGCGCACCGGCATCGCTGCGCTTGCTGGACATACGCCCGCCGCTGCCGCGACTTTTATCGAAGAGTTGTACAACATGCCCGGCCTCTTTTAACGCTCGGGCGGCGGAGAGACCGGCAATACCGGTACCGATAATCGCGATGGGTAGAGTCATGGTGAGCCTCATTTACCGTTGCGTACAGGCTACGCCGAGACCAATAGCTGTACAATATTGTTTTTTGGTATAAGTTTTGGCGTACCTGAACCGTTGACGTGTCCTATGGTTAACCATACGCCACGCCCAACTACGAATTGATCCCTGCTTATAAAATAGACCAGTGATCGGCGGCGAACGTTACATGAGGAGCGTCCCATGCATATTTTGCTGACCGGCGGTACCGGCTTGATCGGTCGCCAGCTCTGCCAACACTGGCTGGCCCAGGGGCATCGCCTGACCGTGTGGAGCCGTCATCCGGAAGAAGTGGCGTCGCTGTGCGGCGCACAAGTACTGGGCGTTGCGCGCCTGGAAGAGGTGATCGGCGCAGTGGATGCGGTGGTCAACCTGGCCGGCGCACCCATCGCCGACCGCCCGTGGACCCATAAGCGCAAGGCACTGCTGTGGAGCAGTCGCATCAGTCTTACCGAAACCCTGCTGGCCTGGCTCGAAGGCCTTGAGCAGAAACCGGCGGTGCTGGTGTCGGGCTCTGCGGTGGGTTGGTACGGCGACGGCGGCGAGCGCGAACTGACCGAAGCCAGCGGCCCGGTGCAGGACGATTTCCCCAGCCAGTTGTGCATCGCCTGGGAAGAAACCGCCCAGCGCGCCGAAGCCCTGGGCATTCGCGTGGTACTGGTGCGTACCGGCCTGGTGCTGGCTGCGCAGGGCGGCTTTTTGTCGCGGTTGCTGCTGCCCTTCAAACTGGCGCTGGGCGGGCCGATCGGCGATGGACGGCAGTGGATGCCGTGGGTGCATATCAAGGATCAAATCGCCCTGATTGATTTTCTTCTGCACAAGGAAGACGCCAGCGGTCCTTATAATGCGTGCGCGCCACACCCGGTGCGTAACCGAGAGTTCGCCAAAACCCTGGGCCAGGTGCTGCATCGTCCGGCGTTCATGCCCATGCCGGCCTTCGCGCTGAAGGTGGGGCTGGGCGAGTTGTCGGGGTTATTGCTGGGCGGGCAGAAGGCCGTACCCGAACGGTTGCTGGCGGCCGGTTTCACTTTCCAGTTCACTGAGTTGCGCGCGGCTCTGGACGACTTGTCCACCCGCCTCTAGAGATAGGATGTTGCATGACGGATCACGCGTTGTTACTGGTCAACCTGGGTTCACCGGCGTCCACTTCGGTGGCCGATGTGCGCAGCTACCTCAACCAGTTTTTGATGGACCCTTATGTGATCGACCTGCCATGGCCGGTGCGACGCCTTTTGGTCTCGCTGATCCTGATCAAGCGCCCGGAGCAGTCGGCGCACGCCTATGCGTCGATCTGGTGGGAGGAGGGCTCGCCGCTGGTGGTACTCAGCCGGCGCCTGCAAGCGCAGATGACCGCGCAATGGACCCAAGGCCCGGTGGAGTTGGCGATGCGTTACGGCGAGCCGTCCCTGGAAACCACCCTGACGCGCCTGGCCGCCCAGGGCATCCGCAAAGTCACGCTCGCGCCGTTGTACCCGCAGTTTGCCGACAGCACCGTGACTACGGTGATCGAAGAAGCCCAGCGCGTGGTGCGTGATAAGAAACTGGATGTGCAGTTTTCGATCCTGCAGCCGTTCTACGATCAGCCGGAGTACATCGAGGCATTGGCGGCGAGCGCTCGGACATATGTGGAGCAGGATTACGATCACCTGCTGCTGAGTTTTCACGGCCTGCCGGAGCGGCACCTGACCAAGCTCGACCCCACCGGCCAGCATTGTTTCAAAGATGCCGACTGCTGCAGGAACGCGTCGCCGCAGGTGCTTGCCACCTGCTATCGCGCGCAGTGCTTCGCCGTCGCCCGTGATTTCGCTGCACGCCTGGGTTTACCGGACGGCAAATGGTCGGTGGCATTCCAGTCGCGGCTGGGCCGCGCGAAGTGGATCGAACCCTACACCGAGGCGCGCCTGGAGGCGCTGGCCCAGCAAGGCGTGAAAAAGCTGCTGGTGATGTGCCCGGCGTTCGTCGCCGATTGCATCGAGACTCTGGAAGAGATCGGCGATCGCGGCCGCGAGCAGTTCCGTGAGGCCGGTGGCGAAGAGCTGGTGCTGGTGCCCTGTCTGAACGACGACCCGCAGTGGGCGGCGGCGCTCAATACCCTGTGCGAGCGCGCGCCGCAGCAACTTTAGCCGCGTTATAGGTCGAGGGTCAGGCTGACCGTGAGATTGCGCGGTTCGCCTGGGCTGACCCAGTAACTGCTGTAGGACCGTTCGTAGTACTTTTCATCGAACAGGTTGTTAAGGTTCAGGCCCACCGTCACGTTTTGCGTGGCTTTGTAATGGGCCAGCAGGTCGACGGTGTGGTAGGCGGGCAGTTCAAAGCTGCCGCCGGCTTCCCCCGAGCGGTCCCCCACATAGGTGAATGCTGCGCCCAGGTCCGAGCCGCGCAGGGCGCCCTCCTGGAATTCATACACCCCCAACAGACTGCCGCTGCGCTTGGCCACGCCAAGGATGCGGCTGCCGGCTGGAATGGTGTTGTCACCCTTGGTCACCTCGGCATCGATGTAGGCGAAGGCGCCGATCACGCGCACGGCGTCGGTCACTTGCCCGGTCAGTTGCAGATCGAAACCCTGGCTGCGGGCCTTGCCCATGGCGCGGTTGGTGTTGGTGGCCGGGTCGAGGGCCAGCACGTTTTCCTTTTCGATATGGAAGGCGGCGAGGGTGGCGCTGAGGCGGTCGTCGAACAGTTCGCTTTTGACCCCCACTTCATAGCCCACGCCTTCTTCAGGCTTGAAGGTTTTGCCCGTAGCGTCCAGGCCGCTATTGGGCTTGAACGAGGTCGAGGCGTTGGCGAACACACCGATTTCTGGCGTGAGCTGGTAAAGCAATCCTGCGCGCTGAGTCAGGGCGTCGTGGGTTTGGCGGCTGGTTGGGGCGTTACGGGTAAAGTCATCGACGGTTTGTTCGAAATGCTCAACGCGCGCGCCAATCATGCCGCGCAGGCGGTCGGTGAAGACGATCTGGTCCTGCAGGTTCAAGGCGTGGCTTCTGGTCTGCTCGAAGAAGTCAGTGCCGGAGCGCGCGCCGTTGGGTTTGGGCTGGCCGTAGACCGGGTTGTAAAGGTCGATGGGGTAGCTCCCCGCGACCGCAGTCACGCGCTCGTTCTTGCGGTAGTCCTCGTATTCGGTGCCCACCAACAGCTCGTGCTGCCAACTGCCGATGTCGAACAGGCCGCGCAGTTCCAGCTGGGTGATGCTGTCGTGCCAGCGCATGGAGCGTTCGCGGTAACGGCGATTGAGGGTGTGACCGTCGGCATTCAGCGCGCGGTTTTCCGAAGCATCGCCCCACAGGCTGCCTTGTTTGTAGTGGCTGGCCAGGCGCAGTTTCCAGGCATCGTTGAGGTGATGTTCGAGGGTCGCCTGCAGGCGGTTGTTGTGGTTGTCGATGTTGCCGTCGTTGGGTTCGCCGAGGAATGTGCGGCGCGATACGCCGGGAGCGTCGACGATGCCACGGTCGAAGGTGGAGCTGTGGCGCACGAACTCACTTTCCACCAAGAGCGTGGTGTCCGGGTCCAATTGCCAACTGAACGACGGCGCGACAAACACCCGCTTGCTGCCGACGTGATCGCGGAAACTGTGGTTGTCCTCCACCGCCAGGTTGACCCGTGACAGCACGTTAGCTTGGCTGTCCAGCGGGGTGTTGACGTCCAGTGCGGTGCGATAACGATCCCAACTGCCTGCGCTGGTTTGCAGGGTGGTGAAGGCTTCGGGTTGAGGCTTTTTGGTGACGATATTCACCGTACCGCCGGGATCGCCGCGTCCGTAGAGGCTCGCGGCAGGGCCCTTGAGCACTTCGATACGTTCGATATTGGCGGTGTCCGGCGTGCTCGGGTAGCCACGGTTGGCGCTGAAGCCGTCCTGGTAGAACTCCGACGTGGTGAAACCGCGCACGCTGTATTCGTAAAGGGTCAGGCCGCCGAAATTGTTTTGCTTGGACACCCCACCGGCGAATTCCAGCGCGCGTTCCACGTTGGTGCTGCCCAGGTCCTTGAGCACCGTGGCCGGAATCACGCTGATGGACTGTGGGATGTCGCGCAGGGCCGTGTCGGTTTTGGTCGCGCTGGCGGAGCGGGTGGCGCGGTAGCCCTTGACCGGGCCGGCGGCGGATTCATAGGCATCGGTGGTGACGCTGATGGCTTCCAGTTCCAGGCGGTTGTCTTCGGCGAAGGCCGGGTCCAGCAGCAACCCCAGGGCCAGGCCAGCCAGGGGAGCGATTTTTCGAGACGGCATGAGAGAGCGTTCCAATAACAGTATTGAAACAATATAACATGCCTAATGAGAATGAATCGCTACGAAATATCACCCAGGTGCCTGCGAGCGGGCACGTGGGTGAGGTCGATTATTCCTCTTCTTTTACTGGGGCAGGCGGTGGGCGCAGGCCGATTTCGGCTGACAACTTGATCTCCTTGCCATTGCGCATGACCTGGATCGCAACCTTCTCGGTTGGCTTGATCCGCGCCACCTGGTTCATCGACTTGCGCCCGTCGCCGGCCGGTTCGCCGTTGATGCTCAGAATCACGTCACCCAGTTGCAGGCCGGCCTTCTGCGCCGGGCCGTCGCGGAAGATCCCCGCCACCACGATGCCGGGGCGCCCGGTCAGGCCGAACGACTCGGCCAGCTCTTTGGTCAGTGGCTGCACTTCGATGCCCAGCCAGCCGCGAATCACCTGGCCGTGTTCGATGATCGACTTCATCACCTCCATCGCCAGCTTCACCGGAATCGCAAACCCGATGCCCTGGGAGCCGCCGGACTTGGAGAAAATCGCCGTGTTGATGCCGGTCAGGTTGCCATTGGCATCCACCAGCGCGCCGCCGGAGTTACCCGGGTTGATCGCGGCGTCGGTCTGGATAAAGTCTTCGTAGCTGTTTAGGCCCAACTGATTGCGCCCGGTGGCGCTGATGATGCCCATGGTCACGGTCTGACCGACCCCGAACGGGTTGCCGATCGCCAGCGCGACATCGCCTACGCGCAAACCATCGGAGCGGCCGAGGGTGATCGCAGGCAGGTTCTTCAAATCGATCTTCAGCACCGCCAGGTCCGTCTCCGGATCGCTGCCCACCACACGGGCCAGGGTTTCGCGGCCGTCACGCAGGGCCACCACAATCTGATCGGCGCCGCTGGTCACGTGGTTATTGGTGAGAATGTAGCCTTCGGGGCTCATGATCACGCCGGAACCCAGGCTGGACTCCATGCGCCGCTGTTTGGGCCCGTTGTCACCGAAGTAGCGGCGGAACTGTGGGTCTTCAAACAGCGGATGCGCCGGTTTGTTGATGACTTTGGTGGTGTACAGGTTGACCACCGCCGGAGCGGCGATCACCACTG
This sequence comes from Pseudomonas quebecensis, assembly GCF_026410085.1. NCBI lineage: Bacteria > Pseudomonadati > Pseudomonadota > Gammaproteobacteria > Pseudomonadales > Pseudomonadaceae > Pseudomonas > Pseudomonas quebecensis. Next base: position 4,420,657 of record NZ_CP112866.1, on the reverse strand, counting down.
CGTCGGCATAGGTCACCGGGCCTTGCACCACTGTGGTGGTCTGCGGGGCCTGTTGCAGGTTCACATCAAGGCTGGGTAAGCCCACCAACTGGGGGAAACGCTGAATGATCAGCATCGCGATCAGCACGCCGGCCAGCAATGGCCATCCAAAAAAACGCAGCGCCTTGAGCATCAAGTAAGTCCTGACAGGTTGCAGGGGGCGGGGGAGCGCCCATAATGTCGCGCATTATACGAGGCTGCGAGCGCCTCTGAACGGGATATTTAGGAGACTTTCATGGCCGTCCCCCTTACCACCCTCGTCGAGGAAGCGGACCGCTACCTCGGCAGTGCAAAAATTGCTGATTACTGCCCCAACGGCCTGCAGGTCGAGGGTCGTCCGCAGGTGATGCGCATCGTCAGCGGCGTGACCGCCAGTCAGGCGCTGCTGGATGCCGCCGTCGAGGCCCAGGCCGATCTGGTGCTGGTTCACCATGGTTATTTCTGGAAAGGCGAAAACCCGTGCATCACCGGCATGAAGCAACGTCGCCTGAAAACCCTGCTCAAGCACGACATCAGCCTGCTGGCCTACCACCTGCCGCTGGACCTGCACCCCGACGTCGGCAATAACGTGCAGCTGGCGCGGCAGTTGGACATCACCGTCGAAGGCCCGCTGGACCCGGATAACCTGAAAGTTATCGGTCTGGTCGGCTCCCTTGCCGAGCCCTTGTCGCCCCGCGATTTCGCCCGCCGCGTGCAGGACGTCATGGGCCGCGAGCCGCTGCTGATCGAGGGCAGCGAGATGATCCGCCGCATCGGCTGGTGCACCGGCGGCGGTCAGGGCTATATCGACCAGGCGATCGCCGCCGGTGTCGATCTGTTCCTCAGCGGCGAGGCGTCCGAGCAGACCTTCCACAGCGCCCGCGAAAACGACGTCAGCTTCATTGCCGCCGGCCATCACGCCACCGAGCGTTACGGCGTACAGGCGCTGGGCGATTACCTGGCGCGGCGCTTTGCCTTGGAGCATTTATTCATCGATTGCCCCAACCCGATCTGACGCACACTCCTGCGTCTGAGCGGGTTTGACCGGCCATCGACGCCAAACCTTGGGGCATATTCATATATCGTTTCGGTCTAGATGGCGCCCTAAATAGAAGAAGTTGCTGTGCTAGCATGCCCCGCTCGAACACGGCCCGCTGGCCGTCCATAAGATCGTTTTCGTGAGTAGCCATGGTCGACAAACTGACGCATCTGAAACAGCTGGAGGCGGAAAGCATCCACATCATCCGCGAGGTCGCCGCCGAGTTCGACAACCCGGTGATGCTCTACTCGATCGGTAAAGACTCCGCCGTGATGCTGCACCTGGCACGCAAGGCGTTTTTCCCGGGCAAGCTGCCATTCCCGGTGATGCACGTCGACACCCGCTGGAAATTCCAGGAGATGTACAAGTTCCGCGACAAAATGGTCGAAGAACTGGGCCTGGAGTTGATCACCCACGTCAATCCGGATGGGGTGGCGCAGGGCATCAACCCGTTCACCCACGGCAGCGCCAAGCACACCGACATCATGAAAACCGAGGGCCTCAAGCAGGCCCTGGACAAGTATGGTTTCGACGCAGCATTCGGCGGCGCCCGTCGCGATGAAGAGAAATCCCGCGCCAAAGAGCGCGTGTACTCGTTCCGCGACAGCAAACACCGCTGGGACCCGAAGAACCAGCGTCCGGAGCTGTGGAACGTCTACAACGGCAACGTCAACAAGGGCGAGTCGATCCGCGTGTTCCCGCTGTCCAACTGGACCGAGCTGGACATCTGGCAGTACATCTACCTGGAAGGCATCCCGATCGTGCCGCTGTACTTCGCCGCCGAGCGTGAGGTGATCGAGAAGAACGGCACGTTGATCATGATCGACGACGACCGCATCCTTGAGCACCTGTCCGACGAAGACAAAGCCCGTATCGTCAAAAAGAAAGTCCGTTTCCGTACTCTTGGCTGCTACCCGTTGACGGGCGCGGTGGAGTCCGAAGCCGAAACGCTGACGGACATCATTCAGGAAATGCTCCTGACGCGAACTTCCGAGCGCCAGGGCCGGGTCATCGACCATGATGGCGCCGGCTCCATGGAAGATAAAAAACGGCAGGGGTACTTTTAAGTTTCGAGTTACAAGCGGCAAGCTGCAAGTTAAAGGCGGTATGCGTAATTTGGCGGTTTGGTGCTTGCAGCCGGTTGTTGCGAGCCGCTATCGAGTGACTCGTAATGGACTTCGAGAAGTTGGTCGTTTGGCAGAGAAGCAAATGTTTAGCGGTGGGAGTTTACCGGGAGTTGGCGCAATGCAGGGATCTTGGTTTTAAGGACCAGATCACTCGCTCTGCACTTTCGGTGCCCTCCAATATTGCTGAGGGTACGGAGCGTCGCAGTGCTAAAGAAAAGGCGCGTTTTCTTTGGATAGCGAAGGCTTCTTGTGGTGAGTTACGGACACAGATTCTCATCGGTAGCGACATTGCTTACATCGCCCGCCCGCTGGCTGAAAACTGGATTACAGAAACTCGCGAGCTCTCAAAAATGCTCTGCGGCCTGATCAACAAAATTTCTGACTAGCTGTACGCCGACAAGCTTGCCGCTTGAAGCTTACAGCTCGGAGCTTGAACCCAATGAGCCATCAATCTGATTTGATCAGCGAGGACATCCTCGCCTACCTGGGCCAGCACGAGCGCAAGGAAATGTTGCGCTTCCTGACCTGTGGCAACGTCGACGACGGTAAGAGCACCCTGATCGGGCGCCTGCTGCACGACTCCAAGATGATCTACGAAGATCACTTGGAAGCCATTACCCGCGATTCGAAGAAGTCCGGCACCACCGGTGACGATATCGACCTGGCCCTGCTGGTCGACGGCTTGCAGGCCGAGCGTGAGCAGGGCATCACCATTGATGTGGCTTACCGCTACTTCTCTACCGCCAAGCGCAAATTCATCATCGCCGACACGCCCGGCCATGAGCAGTACACCCGCAACATGGCTACGGGTGCGTCCACCTGTGACCTGGCGATCATTCTGATCGACGCGCGCTATGGCGTGCAGACCCAGACCCGTCGCCACAGCTACATCGCCTCGTTGCTGGGCATCAAGCACATCGTGATCGCCGTCAACAAGATGGATATCAACGGCTTCGACCAAAACGTCTTCGAGGCGATCAAGGCCGATTACCTGAAGTTCGCCGACGGCATCGCATTCAAGCCGAGCACCATGGCGTTCGTGCCGATGTCGGCGCTCAAGGGCGACAACGTGGTCAACAAGAGCGAGCGTTCGCCCTGGTACACCGGGCAGTCGTTGATGGAGATCCTCGAGACCGTCGAGATCGCCAACGACCGCAACTACACCGACCTGCGTTTCCCGGTGCAGTACGTCAACCGTCCGAACCTGAACTTCCGTGGCTTCGCCGGCACCCTGGCCAGCGGCATCGTGCACAAGGGCGACGAAGTCGTGGTGCTGCCGTCGGGCAAGAGCAGCCGCGTCAAATCCATCGTCACCTTCGAAGGTGAGCTGGAGCACGCCGGCCCCGGCCAGGCGGTGACCCTGACCATGGAAGACGAGATCGACATCTCGCGCGGCGACTTGCTGGTGCATGCCGACAACGTGCCGCAGGTGGCCGACGCCTTCGATGCCATGCTGGTGTGGATGGCCGAAGAACCGATGCTGCCGGGCAAGAAATACGACATCAAGCGCGCCACCAGTTACGTGCCGGGTTCCATCACCAGCATCGTGCACCGCGTGGACGTGAACACCCTGGCCGAAGGCCCGGCGAGTTCGTTGCAGTTGAACGAGATCGGCCGCGTCAAGGTCAGCCTCGACGCCGCCATCGCGCTGGACGGTTACGACAGCAACCGCACCACCGGCGCCTTCATTGTCATTGATCGTCTGACCAACGGCACCGTGGCGGCCGGCATGATCATCGCGCCGCCGGTGAACCATGGCGGTGCGTCGCACCACGGCAAGTTGGCCCATGTGGCAACCGAAGAGCGCGCGCTGCGCTTCGGCCAGCAACCGGCTACGGTGTTGTTCAGCGGGTTGTCGGGCGCCGGTAAGAGCACCCTGGCCTATGCGGTCGAGCGCAAGCTGTTCGATATGGGCCGTGCCGTGTTCGTGCTGGATGGCCAGAACCTGCGCCACGACCTCAACAAAGGGCTGCCGCAGGATCGCGCCGGGCGTACCGAGAACTGGCGGCGTGCCGCGCATGTGGCGCGTCAGTTCAACGAAGCCGGCCTGCTGACCCTGGCCGCGTTCGTCGCACCGGACGCCGAAGGTCGTGAACAGGCCAAGGCGCTGATTGGCAGCGACCGCCTGCTGACCGTTTACGTGCAGGCGTCGCCGCTGGTGTGCGCCGAGCGCGATCCGCAAGGCCTGTATGCCGCCGGTGGGGATAACATTCCTGGCGAGTCCTTCCCGTACGACGTGCCGTTGAACGCCGACCTGGTCATCGACACCCAGGCCCTGTCGCTGGAAGACAGCGTCAAGCAAGTGCTGGAACTGTTGCGTCAGCGCGGCGCGATCTAAGCTCGCGCAGTCAAATGTGGGAGGGGGCTTGCCCCCGATAGCGATGTACCCGTGACAGAGGTATTGACTGACACACTGCTATTGAGGGCAAGCCCTCTCCCACCTTTTGATTATCGTTTGTCTGGGAAGTCTTTATGTAGCTTGTCCAGTAACGCATCCTTCTCTTCCCACAGTTGGTTGATCCACCCCTGGAACGCCAGTCGATACTCCCCATCCTGCTCATAGTTCTTGCCGATGAACTCACGCGGGATCTGCACCTCATCAAACCGCACCACCACGTCCTTCACCTTCCCGCATAGCAAGTCCCAGTACCCGGGGCGCCCGGCGGGGTAGTGGATAGTCACGTTCACCAGCGACTTCAACTGTTCGCCCATGGCATCCAGCACAAACGCGATACCGCCGGCCTTGGGCTTGAGCAGGTAGCGAAACGGTGAATTTTGCTGCGCATGCTTGCCCGGCGTAAACCGCGTGCCTTCGGCGAAATTGAAGATGCCCACCGGGTTGTCGCGAAACTTCGCGCAGGTCTTGCGGGTGGTTTCCAGGTCCTTGCCTTTCTTCTCCGGGTGTTTTTCCAGGTAGGCCTTGGTGTAGCGTTTCATGAAGGGAAAGCCCAACGCCCACCACGCCAGGCCAATCACCGGCACCCAGATCAACTCCTGCTTGAGGAAAAACTTGAGCGGGCGAATGCGACGATTGAGCACATATTGCAGCACCATGATGTCGACCCAACTCTGGTGATTGCTGGTCACCAGGTAGGAATGCTGGTAGTCCAGGCCTTCAAGGCCGGACACGTGCCAGCGCGTGTGCCGGACCAGGTTCATCCAGCCCTTATTGTTGGTGACCCAGGCCTCATGGGTGTGGTTCATCAGCCATTCACTGAAGCGCTTGGCGAAGGGCAGGGCCTTGAACAGCGCCACGACGAACAGGAACGAACACAGCAGAATTGTGTTCAGCGCCAGCAACAGCGATGCGATCACCCCGCGTACGGCGGCAGGCAGAAAATCCAGCATTTAGATATCCATAGGTCGGTTGGCGGCTTGGATCGCAGTCAGTGCGATGGTGTACACGATGTCGTCGACCTGGGCGCCGCGCGGCAGGTCGTTGACCGGTTTGCGCAGCCCCTGGAGCATCGGTCCCAGGCTTACGCAGTCGGCGCTGCGCTGCACCGCTTTGTGGGTGGTGTTGCCGGTGTTCAGGTCCGGGAACACGAATACCGTGGCCTTGCCGGCGACCGGGCTGTTGGGCGCCAGTTGCCGCGCCACGGTTTCGTTGGCGGCGGCGTCGTATTGCAGCGGGCCGTCGATCAACAGTGCACTTTGCTGTTCATGGGCAAGCAGAGTGGCTTCGCGGACTTTCTCGACTTCTTCGCCGCTGGCCGAGTCGCCGCTGGAGTAACTGATCATTGCCACGCGCGGGGTAATGCCGAACGCCTGCGCCGAGTCGGCGCTCTGCAGGGCAATTTCCGCCAGTTCGGCGGCGCTGGGGTGCGGGTTCATCACGCAGTCGCCGTACACCAGCACCTGTTCGGGGAACAACATGAAGAACACCGACGACACCAACGTGCAACCCGGTGCGGTTTTAATCAACTGCAAGGCCGGGCGGATGGTATTGGCGGTGGAATGGATAACCCCGGATACCAGCCCGTCGACTTCATCCAGGGCCAGCATCATGGTCGCGATAACCACGGTATCTTCCAACTGCTGCTCGGCCATCGGCGCATTGAGGCTCTTGCTCTTGCGCAACGCCACCATGGGCTCGACGTACCGCTCGCGGATCAGGTCCGGGTCGAGAATCTCCAGTCCTTCGGGCAATTCGATGCCTTGGGCACGGGCCACGGCTTCCACGTCCGCCGGCTTGGCCAGCAGCACGCAGCGCGCAATGCCGCGAGCCTGGCAGATGGCGGCGGCCTGCACGGTCAGCGGCTCGCTGCCTTCGGGCAGGACGATGCGCTTGTTGGCGGCCTGGGCGCGCTGGATCAACTGGTAGCGGAACACCGCCGGCGACAGGCGCATCTCCCGCGGCGTGCCGCAGCGTTGGTGCAGCCAGCGTGCATCGAGATGGCCGGCGACGAAATCGGTAATGATCTCGGCGCGCTCGCGGTCATCGATGGGAATTTCCTTGTTCAGGTTGTTGAGCAGGTTGGCGGTCTCGTAGGAGCCGGTACTCACCGACAGCACCGGCAGCCCGGCCTGGAAGGCGCCGCGGCACAGGTCCATGATGCGCGGGTCGGGCAGGGTGTCGCTGGTCAGCAGCAACCCGGCCAGGGGCACGCCGTTGATGGCGGCCAGGCTGACGGCCAGGATAATGTCGTCGCGGTCCCCGGGAGTCACCACCAGCACGCCGGGCTTGAGCAGTTCCACGGTGTTACGCATGGTGCGGGCGCAGATGATGATGCGGGTCATGCGCCGGGTTTCGTAGTCGCCGGCATTGAGGATCTGTGCGCCCATCAGGTCGGCGACGTCACGGGTGCGCGGGGCATTGAGTTCAGGCTGGTAGGGAATGCAGCCTAACAGGCGGAAATCGCCACTGCGCAGCAAGGGCGAATGTTCCTTGAGGCGCGCCGAGAAGGCTTCCATGCTTTCGTCAGTGCGCACCTTGTTGAGGATTACGCCGAGCACTTTCGGGTCTTTCGGCCCGCCGAACAGTTGGGCCTGCAGTTCCACGCGGCCGGACAGCTCGGTGAGTACTTCGTTTTCCGGGGCCGAGACCAGGATCACTTCCGCATCCAGGCTCTTGGCCAGGTGCAAGTTGACCCGTGCGGCATAGCTGGCGCTGCGGGTCGGCACCATGCCCTCGACGATGAGCACATCCTTGCCCACGGCGGCCTGCTGATACAGGGTGATGATTTCTTCCAGCAGCTCATCGAGCTGGCCGTCCCCGAGCATCCGCTCTACGTGGGCCAGGCCCAGGGGCTGTGGCGGCTTGAGGCCGTGGGTGCGCGCCACCAGCTCGGTGGAGCGTTCGGGGCCGGTATCGCCTGGGTGAGGTTGGGCAATCGGTTTGAAGAAGCCGACTTTCAGCCCGGCTCGTTCGAGGGTGCGCACCAGCCCGAGGCTGATGGAGGTCAGACCCACACCAAAATCGGTGGGCGCGATAAAAAAAGTCTGCATGCGAATTCTCTGGAGGTGCATGGCTTCGGTGGCGCTCTATGACTGAGCGCCTGCCGGGAATCAGGTGCCAAGGTTATCGCTATTCGTGGGCTTGCGCACACCAGCCGCAGGCAAAGCGCTGGCCTATTTTTTTGCTGCGTTGCAGCGGGTCGAGTACCCAGGCGCGGGATTGCCAGGGTGGCTGGTGGCGCAGGTGCTGGGTGTGGCCGCAGGACAGCTCGACAACCCATTGCTGCTCGACGTCCAGGTGGAAGCCGAGGATGCGGGAGACCGTTGGTCGGTCCCGTCCGTCCGGGTTCTGTTCGCTTTCGGGCAAATCCTTGTTTAGACTTGTCCGTTCTTCATTCTTATGCAAAAGGTCTCGCCCCATGACGATCGCCGCTAACAAGGCTGTCTCCATCGACTATACCCTGACCAACGACGCTGGTGAGGTCATCGACAGCTCAGCCGGCGGCGCGCCGCTGGTCTACCTGCAAGGCGCAGGTAACATCATTCCAGGCCTGGAAAAGGCACTGGAAGGCAAAAGCGTTGGCGATGAGCTGAACGTTGCCGTGGAGCCTGAAGATGCCTACGGCGAATACTCCGCCGAACTGGTCAGCACCCTGAGCCGCAGCATGTTCGAAGGTGTTGATGAGTTGGAAGTGGGCATGCAGTTCCACGCTTCCGCGCCGGACGGTCAAATGCAGATCGTCACAATCCGTGACCTGGACGGCGACGACGTTACCGTCGACGGCAACCATCCCCTGGCTGGCCAGCGCCTGAACTTCCAAGTGAAGATCGTTGCCATCCGCGACGCTTCCCAGGAAGAAGTGGCCCACGGTCACGTCCACGGTGAAGGCGGTCATCACCATTGATTGATGTTTTGATCAAGCGGTAGCAAAAAACGCCCCGACCGGTTCGGGGCGTTTTTTTTGTGCCCGAAAATACACCGCGATCAAAATGTGGGAGGACTTGCCCCTCCCACCGGTGGAGCTGCGATGATTTTCAGGCACAAACAAAAATGCCCCGGACCTTTCGGTACGGGGCATTTCTTAACTGTTACGCAAGCTGGGCTGCGTTGCAGTTGTTACCACTCAGGCTGCAGCAGCAACGCTCAGAGCCTTGATGTGGCCATTCAGGCGGCTCTTATGGCGAGCGGCCTTGTTCTTGTGGATGATGCCTTTATCGGCCATACGGTCGATAACCGGCACAGCCAGAACGTAGGCTGCTTGAGCTTTTTCAGCGTCTTTGGTGTCGATGGCTTTAACTACATTCTTGATGTAGGTACGAACCATGGAACGCAGGCTGGCGTTGTGGCTGCGACGCTTCTCAGCCTGTTTTGCACGTTTTTTGGCGGAAGGTGTGTTGGCCACCGTCGAGCTCCTCGAAAGACTTTTTAGGAAATAGCAAACAAAATAGGCCGCGAATCATGCCGATGACTTGATGGGTTGTCAAGGGCGGCAGATGCGAACTGCTGAGTGGTCGATCTTAAGAGGCGGGTGATTTATTTCCGGCGCTTGACCTGTAAACTCGCGAGCTTTGGCGCTGTGCTGTTGCAGGCGCGCAGTATCGCATAAGTGGGCGCACAGTTCGCCTGCTCTTTATCATAGGCGCAAACTCTTTCAATGAATCTGCTCAAATCGCTGGCTGCCGTCAGCTCTATCACGATGATTTCCCGGGTTCTGGGGTTCGTGCGTGACACCCTGCTGGCGCGCATCTTTGGCGCCAGCATGGCCACGGATGCCTTCTTTATCGCGTTCAAGTTGCCCAACCTGCTGCGGCGCATCTTCGCCGAGGGGGCGTTCTCGCAGGCGTTCGTGCCGATTCTGGCGGAGTACAAGACCCAGCAGGGCGAAGAGGCGACGCGCACCTTTATTGCCTACGTCTCGGGCCTGCTGACCCTGGTATTGATGCTGGTGACCGCCCTGGGCATGCTCGCCGCACCGTGGGTGATCTGGGCCACGGCGCCCGGCTTTGCCGACACCCCGGAAAAATTCGCGCTGACCACCGACCTGCTGCGCGTGACCTTTCCTTATATATTGCTGATTTCCCTGTCTTCCCTGGCCGGGGCCATCCTCAATACCTGGAACCGTTTCTCGGTACCGGCCTTCGTGCCAACGCTGCTTAACGTCAGCATGATCATCTTTGCGCTGTTCCTCACCCCGTACTTCGATCCGCCGGTGATGGCGCTGGGCTGGGCGGTGCTGGCCGGTGGCCTGGCGCAATTGCTTTACCAGCTGCCGCATTTGAAGAAGATCGGCATGCTCGTGCTGCCGCGCCTGAACCTCAAGGACACCGGCGTCTGGCGTGTCATGCGCAATATGTTGCCGGCCATCCTTGGCGTGTCGGTCAGTCAGATTTCCCTGATCATCAACACCGCGTTCGCTTCGTTGCTGGTATCGGGTTCAGTTTCGTGGATGTATTACGCCGATCGTCTGATGGAGTTGCCCTCCGGTGTGCTGGGCGTGGCACTCGGCACAATCCTGCTGCCGACCCTGGCGCGAACCTACGCCAACAAGGACCGCCAGGAATACTCGCGCATCCTCGATTGGGGCCTGCGCCTGTGCTTCGTGCTGGTGCTGCCGTGTTCCCTGGCGCTGGGCATTCTGGCTGAGCCGCTGACAGTCTCGCTGTTCCAATATGGTCAATTCGACGCCCATGACGCCCTGATGACCCAGCGCGCGCTGATCGCCTACTCCGTCGGCCTGCTCGGCATCATTGTGATCAAGGTGCTGGCGCCGGGCTTCTACGCCCAGCAGAACATTCGCACGCCGGTGAAAATCGCGATTTTCACGCTGATCGTCACGCAGTTGCTCAACCTGCTGTTTATCGGCCCGCTGGCCCATGCCGGTCTGGCCCTGGCGATCAGCGCGGGCGCCTGCATCAACGCCGGCCTGCTGTTCTACCAACTGCGCAAACAGCAGATGTTCCAGCCGCAGCCAGGCTGGGGGATGTTCGCGGTCAAACTGCTGGTGGCGGTGGGGATGATGTGCGCCGTGTTGCTTGGGCTGATGCACTTCATGCCCGCCTGGGACCAGGGCCATATGCTCGAACGCTTCATGCGCCTGGGCGTGCTGGTGGTCGCTGGGGTAGTGGTGTACTTCGGGATGTTATTACTGCAAGGTTTCCGGCTGCGGGATTTCAATCGCAAGTCGCTGAGTTAGAGAGTTTGCCGCGATAAAACCGGTGTTTTATCGATTCGACCCATTTGCCCTGCGCTGTTGCCTGTCGTCCGGGGCAGTGTGTGGTTATAATCGACCACTTTATGAGCAAGAAGCGCGTTATGCAGCTGGTTCGAGGTCTCCACAACCTGCGCCCCCGGCATCGGGGCTGCGTCGCCACTATTGGCAACTTTGACGGTGTTCACCGTGGCCACCAGGCTATCCTGGCCAGGCTGCGCGAGCGTGCGGTCGAGTTGGGCGTGCCCAGCTGCGTGGTGATTTTCGAGCCGCAGCCGCGGGAGTTCTTCTCCCCCGAGACCGCGCCGGCTCGTCTGGCGCGCCTGCGCGACAAACTCCAGCTGCTGGCCGAAGAAGGCGTGGACCGTGTCCTCTGCCTGGCCTTCAACCAGCGTTTGCAAAGTCTCAGCGCTGCCGAGTTCGTCGACCGCATCCTGGTCGATGGCCTGGGTGTGCAGCATCTGGAGGTCGGCGACGACTTCCGTTTCGGCTGCGACCGGGTTGGGGATTTCGACTTTCTGCAACAGGCCGGCATCCGCCAGGGCTTTACCGTCGAGGCCGCGCAAACCGTCGAGCTGGACGGCCTGCGCGTAAGCAGTACGCAGGTGCGCAATGCCCTGGCCGCCGCCGACTTCGCCTTGGCCGAGCGTTTGCTCGGTCGCCCGTTCCGCATCGCCGGGCGGGTACTGCACGGCCAGAAGCTGGCGCGCCAATTGGGCACGCCGACCGCCAACGTGCAACTCAAGCGCCGCCGTGTGCCGCTGACCGGGGTTTACCTGGTCAGCGTCGACATCGACGGTCAATCGTGGCCGGGAGTCGCCAACATAGGCGTCAGACCCACGGTTGCAGGTGATGGCAAGGCCCACCTGGAAGTTCACCTTTTGGATTTTGCCGGTGATTTGTATGACCGGCGTTTGACGGTGGTTTTCCACCAGAAGCTGCGTGAAGAGCAGCGTTTCGCCTCCCTCGAGGCGTTGAAAACGGCGATCAATGCGGATGTCGCCGCCGCCCGTGCACTAGCCGCACCTAGCGCCCATCGCTAACCGAAGAGCCTTAAATGACCGACTATAAAGCCACGCTAAACCTTCCGGACACCGCCTTCCCAATGAAGGCCGGCCTGCCACAGCGCGAACCGCAGATCCTGCAGCGCTGGGACAGTATTGGCCTGTACGGAAAGTTGCGCGAAATTGGCAAGGATCGTCCGAAATTCGTCCTGCACGACGGCCCTCCTTACGCCAACGGCACGATTCACATCGGTCATGCGCTGAACAAGATCCTCAAGGACATGATCGTCCGCTCGAAAACCCTGTCGGGTTTCGACGCACCTTATGTTCCAGGTTGGGACTGCCACGGCCTGCCGATCGAGCACAAAGTCGAAGTGACCCACGGCAAGAACCTGGGCGCGGACAAGACACGCGAACTGTGCCGTGCGTATGCCACCGAACAGATCGAAGGGCAGAAGTCCGAGTTCATCCGCCTGGGTGTCCTGGGCGACTGGGCCAACCCCTACAAGACCATGGACTTCAAGAACGAGGCCGGTGAAATCCGTGCCTTGGCCGAGATCGTCAAAGGCGGTTTCGTGTTCAAGGGTCTCAAGCCCGTGAACTGGTGCTTCGACTGCGGCTCGGCCCTGGCGGAAGCTGAAGTTGAGTACGAAGACAAGAAGTCCTCGACCATCGACGTGGCCTTCCCGATCGCGGACGAGGCCAAGCTGGCCAATGCGTTCGGCCTGGCCAGCCTGGCCAAGCCGGCGGCCATCGTGATCTGGACCACCACCCCGTGGACCATCCCCGCCAACCAGGCGCTGAACGTGCACCCGGAATTCACCTACGCCCTGGTGGACGTCGGTGATCGCCTGCTGGTGCTGGCCGAGGAAATGGTCGAGGCGTGCCTGGCGCGCTACGAGCTGCAAGGTTCGGTGATTGCCACCACCACCGGTTCAGCGCTGGAGTTGATCAACTTCCGTCATCCGTTCTATGACCGTCTGTCGCCGGTGTACCTGGCCGATTACGTCGAGCTGGGTTCGGGTACGGGTGTGGTTCACTGCTCGCCTGCCTACGGCGTGGACGACTTTGTGATCTGCAAGAAGTACGGCCTGGTCAACGATGACATCATCAACCCGGTGCAAAGCAACGGCGTCTATGTGCCGTCGCTGGAGTTCTTCGGTGGCCAGTTCATCTTCAAGGCTGACAAGGCCATCATCGACAAGCTGCGCGACGTTGGCGCACTCATGCAGACCGCGACTATCCAGCACAGCTACATGCACTGCTGGCGCCACAAGACGCCGCTGATCTACCGCGCCACCGCGCAGTGGTTCATCGGCATGGACAAAGAACCGGTGGCCGGCGACAACCTGCGCAATCGTGCCCTCAAGGCCATCGAAGGCACCGGCTTTATCCCGGCCTGGGGCCAGGCGCGCCTGCACTCGATGATTGCCAACCGCCCGGACTGGTGCATCTCCCGCCAGCGCAACTGGGGCGTGCCGATCCCGTTCTTCCTGAACAAGGAAAGCGGCGAGCTGCACCCGCGCACCGTTGAACTGATGGAAGAAGTGGCCCAGCGCGTTGAACAGGAAGGCATCGAGGCCTGGTTCAAACTGGACGCCGCCGAGCTGCTGGGTGACGAAGCGCCGCTGTACGACAAGATCAGCGACACCCTCGACGTGTGGTTCGACTCCGGCACCACGCACTGGCACGTATTGCGCGGCTCGCATCCGATGGGGCATGAGACCGGCCCGCGCGCCGACCTGTACCTGGAGGGTTCGGACCAGCACCGTGGCTGGTTCCACTCCTCATTGCTGACCGGTTGCGCCATCGACGACCACGCGCCGTACCGCGAACTGCTGACCCACGGCTTCACCGTCGACGAAAACGGCCGCAAGATGTCCAAGTCCCTGGGCAACGTGATCGCGCCGCAAAAAGTCAACGACACCCTGGGTGCCGACATTATGCGTCTGTGGGTGGCGTCTACCGACTATTCCGGCGAAATGGCCGTGTCGGAGCAGATTCTGCAGCGCAGCGCCGATGCCTACCGTCGTATCCGTAATACCGCACGCTTCCTGCTGTCGAACCTGACCGGTTTCAACCCAGCCACCGATATCCTGCCGGCCGAGGACATGCTCGCCCTGGATCGTTGGGCCGTGGACCGCACCCTGCTGCTGCAGCGCGAGTTGCAGGAACATTACGGCGAATACCGCTTCTGGAACGTCTACTCCAAGATCCACAACTTCTGCGTGCAGGAGCTGGGCGGTTTCTACCTCGACATCATCAAGGACCGCCAGTACACCACCGGCGCCAACAGCAAGGCGCGCCGTTCGGCGCAGACCGCGCTGTACCACATCTCTGAAGCGCTGGTGCGCTGGATCGCGCCGATCCTGGCCTTCACCGCCGACGAACTGTGGGGGTATCTGCCGGGCGAGCGTAACGAGTCCGTGATGCTCAACACCTGGTACGAAGGGCTGACAGAACTGCCGGCTGACTTCGAATTGGGCCGTGAGTACTGGGAAGGCGTGATGGCGGTCAAGGTTGCGGTGAACAAGGAGCTGGAGGTTCAGCGCGCGGCCAAGGCCGTCGGTGGCAACCTGCAGGCCGAAGTCACGCTGTTTGCCGAAGAAGGCCTGAGCGCCGATCTGGCCAAGTTGAGCAACGAGCTGCGTTTCGTGTTGATCACTTCCACCGCCAGCCTGGCGCCGTTCGCCCAGGCTCCGGCGGATGCCGTGGCTACCGAAGTGCCTGGCTTGAAGCTCAAAGTGGTCAAGTCGGCCTTCGCCAAGTGCGCCCGTTGCTGGCACTGCCGTGAAGATGTCGGCGTGAACCCCGAGCATCCGGAAATCTGCGGTCGCTGCGTCGACAATATCAGCGGTGCCGGTGAGGTTCGCCACTATGCCTAACGCCGGCCGTTTCGGACGTCTGGGTTGGCTCGTATTGAGTCTGCTGGTGCTGGTCATCGACCAGGTCAGCAAGGCTCACTTCGAAGGCTCCCTGGAAATGTTCCAGCAAATCGTAGTGATCCCTGACTACTTCAGCTGGACCCTGGCCTACAACACTGGCGCGGCGTTCAGCTTCCTCGCCGACAGCGGCGGATGGCAGCGTTGGCTGTTCGCCCTGATCGCGGTGGTGGTCAGTGCGGTGCTGGTGGTCTGGCTCAAGCGCCTGGGCCGCGATGACACTTGGTTGGCCGTGGCCTTGGCCCTGGTGTTGGGTGGCGCGTTGGGTAACCTGTACGACCGTATTGCCCTGGGCCATGTGATCGACTTCATCCTGGTGCACTGGCAGAACCGCCACTATTTCCCGGCGTTCAACTTCGCCGACAGCGCGATCACCGTCGGTGCAATCATGCTGGCGCTGGATATGTTCAAAAGTAAGAAAACCGGAGAGACCGTCAATGACTGAACAGGTATTGGCTGAGCAACGCATCGGCCAGAACACGGAAGTCACTTTGCATTTCGCACTGCGCCTGGAAAACGGCGATACGGTCGACAGCACGTTCGACAAGGCTCCGGCGACCTTCAAGGTCGGCGACGGTAACCTGCTGCCGGGTTTCGAAGCCGCCTTGTTCGGTTTCAAGGCCGGCGACAAGCGTACCCTGCAGATCCAGCCGGAAAACGCGTTTGGCCAGCCCAATCCGCAGAATGTGCAGATCATCCCGCGTTCGCAGTTCCAGGACATGGAGCTGTCTGAAGGCCTGCTGGTGATTTTCAACGATGCGGCGAATACCGAGTTGCCAGGCGTGGTCAAGACGTTCGATGACGCGCAAGTGACCATCGACTTCAACCACCCGTTGGCCGGTAAAACCTTGACGTTCGATGTGGAAATCATCGACGTTAAAGCACTTTGATCAACGCCCCGATTTAAATACGGGAGCGGGCTGGTGTGGGAGCGGGCAAGCCCCCTCCCACCTTTGATCTTCATTGACAGTTCAGTAGCGTCAACTCTGACCAAGCGCCAGGCACGAGGCACAGCATGCAAATCAAACTCGCCAACCCCCGTGGCTTCTGCGCCGGCGTGGACCGGGCGATCGAAATCGTCAACCGCGCTCTGGAAGTCTTCGGGCCACCGATTTATGTGCGTCACGAAGTCGTGCACAACAAGTTCGTGGTCGAAGATCTTCGCGCCCGCGGCGCGATCTTCGTCGAGGAACTCGACCAGGTGCCGGACGACGTTATCGTTATCTTCAGCGCCCATGGCGTTTCCCAGGCCGTGCGCAGCGAAGCGGCGGGCCGAGGCCTGAAAGTCTTCGATGCCACCTGCCCACTTGTCACCAAAGTTCATATCGAAGTGGCGCGTTACAGCCGCGACGGCCGCGAATGCATTCTGATCGGCCATGCCGGCCACCCGGAAGTTGAAGGCACCATGGGCCAGTATGACGCCGGCAACGGTGGCGCCATCTACCTGGTCGAAGACGAGAAGGACGTGGCCAACCTGCAGGTGCGCAATCCGGAGCGTCTGGCGTTCGTGACTCAGACCACCTTGTCCATGGACGACACCAGCCGCGTCATCGACGCCCTGCGCACGCGCTTTCCGGCGATCGGCGGGCCGCGCAAGGACGACATCTGCTACGCCACGCAAAATCGCCAGGATGCGGTCAAGCAATTGGCCGATGAGTGCGACGTTGTCCTGGTGGTTGGCAGCCCGAACAGCTCCAACTCCAATCGCCTGCGTGAGTTGGCCGAGCGCATGGCCACCCCGGCGTACCTGATCGACGGTGCCGAAGACCTGCAGCGCGATTGGTTCGATGGCATTGAGCGTATTGGCATCACGGCGGGTGCTTCAGCCCCGGAAGTGCTGGTGCGTGGCGTTATCCAGCAATTGCACGCGTGGGGTGCGACCGGCGCCGATGAGCTGGCCGGGCGTGAGGAAAACATTACTTTCTCCATGCCCAAGGAACTGCGGGTTCGCTCGCTGCTCTGAGCGCGAGGTTGCCCGAGTAACCGCGGCACAAGGCCTGTTCGGCCTTATCGCTGCGCAGGCTGATGCGCCCGCTGGGCGCCAGCACTATCTGGTGCAGGCTGAGGGCGTTTTGCGTGTCGCACACATGCACGGTGCCGGCGCGAAACCCTCCCCACGAAAATACCGGTTCGCCCAGCCCGCTGAAGCGTACCTGGTTCTTCAACGGCCCGTTGCCTACAAGCGGTATGCGTCCGTTGTCCTGACGCTCCAGCAGGATCGGGTTGTCATCGTCCAGATGGCCGCGCCCGCTCACGTCGACAATGATCCGCCAACCGTGGCTCCAATCGCTGTTCAGGGCATGAATGACCACCGGTCGATTGCGTGCGATGGCCTCGGCGCGTGCGAAGCGCAGTCCGTTCGCCAATGAGTGTGCTGCGCCTTGCCGCTGCTGTGATTCCAGCAGGTGCTTGAAACCGGGTACGGTGATGTGAGCCAGAATACCGCTCACGATCAGCCCGAGCAGCAATTCGATCAGGGTGAATCCTCGTTGTTTCATGGGTTGTCCCTCCGTGGACGCGGCTGAATATGTCAGGTGCAGACCAAGGTATAGCGCCTGGGGCTCGGCCTTGGATGATGGCCTTTATGTCCAAAGTATTTCCCTTTGTTCCTGGCGCGGCACGGGCGAAAAGCTGGCGCTAGTCTTGGGTCACACAGCAGGTTTTTGCCTGCTCTCTTTCGACCCTCGACACGGATGACGATGGTGATGCTCGCTTATTCCAACGCTTATTTTTTTGTTGCATTACCTCGGCACCAAGCCGGCACGACACTGATCGAGGTCCTGGTAGCGGTACTGATTCTTGGCGTTGGCCTGCTGGGCGCGGCGGTTATCCAACTCAGCGCGTTGAAGTCCACCGACAGTTCGAGAATGACCAGCCAGGCCAGCTTTATTGCCAACGATATGCTCGACCGAATCCGTGCCAACGCCGGTGCCGACTACGCGTGGGGCCGTGCCGCGCGGGCCCCGGCCAGTGTTGCCGGCGCGAGCGTGCGCGACCTCGACCTGCACGATTTCGAGGCCAATATCCTGGGGTTCGCCGGGGAGAGCGGCGCAGGGGCGGTGGTCGTCAATGCTCATGACGTGACTGTCAGTATCAGTTGGGATGACAGCCGAGGCACCGGCATCCCCGGCACGCGCGAAACCTTCACGTTGACCAGTCGCCTCGACGCCGATGTGGAGAGCATGCGATGAACCCGTTCATTCGCGGTTTCAGCCTGGTGGAGTTGCTGCTGGCCATGACGCTGGGCTGGGTGCTGGTGGCTGGCGTCAGCCAGGTTGCAATCTCTTCCCGAATGACACACGCCAGCCAACAGGCAGCGATGTTGTTGCAGGACGATGCGCGGTTCGCACTCGGCAAGATGGTTCAGGATATTCGCCAGGTCGGCATGTTCGGTTGCCTGGCCAGCGCTGGCATCGAGCACGCTCCACCGGCCTTTGATCGGCCCGTAAGCTGGAGCGCCGTTGCAGGTTCCAAATCGCTGACCCTGGTCACCGCCAGCGTAGGTGACGGCGCCGGCAGGCCGGACTGGACGGTGCTCTCCGACTGTACGGGCACCGCCCAGGCTTATGCCGGGCATTCACCTGTTCCCGGCCCTGGGCAGATGCGTTTCGCGGTACGCCAACTCACCTACACCTACGAAGCGGGTCAATTGAAGGTCAGTACGCCGGCCGCGCCAGCCAAGGCGGTGCTGGTGGATAACGTGCGGGCGTTCGAGATCAGTTTCGGCGTGGCCGCCGCCCCGGCATCGACGCAGGTGGCTCGTTACGACGCCAGCCCGGCCGACGACTCGTTGATACGCAGCGTGCGTATTCAAATGACGCTGCAGGACCCGACCGCTCGCGTCAAGGATCAAACGTACAGTGTCGTTGCGGCGCTGCGTAATCGTCTGGGGTAGGGCGGCCATGGAGCGCACCGCAAGTATTCATCTTCGCCAGGCAGGCATGGTGCTGCTGTTCAGCCTGGTTTTCCTGCTGCTGTTATCGCTGATCGGCCTTTCCTCGATGCAAGCGGTGGTGGCCCAGCAAAAAATGGCCGCCAGCTTCTGGCATCGCAACCAGTCGCTGCAAAGCGCCGAGAGCGGCTTGAGGTTTGGAGAGTGGAGCATACGGCGCAGCGGCGTGGGGTTGCCGCCGTGTTCTTCGCCGGTCACCTGCGCCCCGCCGGAAGAGGCGTTAACAGTCATGAATGCTGGGACGCACCCGGTTTCGGCGATTACCTGGGTCGCGATTAAGGGCGGTCTTTATGGCGTTCAGTCATTGGGTACTGGCGTGGGGATTGTGCATTTACCGGCGCTGACACCGGCCGCGCTCTATCGCGTGACGGCAGTGGGCCTCAATGGTCAGTCGCGCACCGTGCTGGAAAGCGTGTATGCACGGGTGGATGGGGAGGGCGGCTCACGGTTTCGGCGGGTGTCCTGGCGGCAACTTCAATAAGGAGCAAATGCAATGGGCAAGGAAAGCCGAGGTTTTACCCTGATTGAGCTGCTGGTCGGCGTGGTGCTCATCGCGCTGCTGGCCGGGATTGCGTACCCCGGTTACACCGGCCATGTGAGAAAAGCCTACCGTGCGCAGATCGTCGCCTTACTGACTGAGCAGGCACACGAGCTGGAGCGTTTTTATACCAGGAACGGCACTTTTATTGATGCAGGCGGCGTCAGTGCCGGTAATGATCGCTATAGAATCACCGTCGTATTGAACCCTCGGGATTTCCATCTGCTGGCTACGCCTGTGGCTGACTCGCTCATGGTCGGCGACGCTTGCGGCGAATTCAGCCTGACCAGCACCGGCGCGAGGAGCAATCCAGGTGCGCAGCCGGAGATGTCACGCCAGGCGTGCTGGGGGCAATGATGCAAATGCTGGATGATTGGGCGCCGGGTGCGCTTGTTCCTATTTATCGGCTGGATCAAATGATGGCTAAGCAACAGCGGGTAGTGATTGTCGGTGGCGGAGTCATCGGCTTGTTGACGGCGTTCAACCTGGCGAACCAGGGCCAGGCGGTGGTGCTGCTGGAGCGCGCCGGCGTAGGGCAGGAGTCTTCATGGGCAGGCGGCGGCATTGTTTCGCCGCTGTATCCGTGGCGCTACAGCCCGGCGGTCACGGCGTTGGCCCATTGGTCGCAGGATTTCTACCCGCAATTGGCCGAACGCCTGTTTGACGCGACGGGCGTCGACCCGCAGGTTCACGTCACCGGCTTGTACTGGCTCGATCTGGACGACGAGGCTGAGGCCCTGGCCTGGGCCGCGCGGGAGGGGCGCCCGCTGAGCAAGGTGGATGTATCGGCCGCCCATGATGCCGTCCCCGTGTTGGGCGACGGGTATTCCCAGGCGCTGTACATGGCCGATGTGGCCAACGTGCGTAACCCGCGCCTGGTCAAATCCCTCAAGGCCGCACTGCTGGCGTTGCCTGGCGTGACGGTTCGCGAACACTGCGAGGTTGCCGGTTTTGTCGTGGAGCATGGTCGCGTAGTGGGTGTTAATACAGCTGATGGTCCGATCCTTGGGGATACGGTAGTACTGGCGGCCGGGGCATGGAGCGGGGAACTGCTGGGTACGTTGGGCTTGTCGCTGCCGGTTGAGCCGGTCAAGGGCCAGATGATTCTGTACAAGTGTGCTTCGGACTTCCTGTCCTGCATGGTCCTGGCCAAGGGCCGTTATGCAATTCCGCGACGGGATGGGCATATTCTCATTGGCAGTACCTTGGAACACGAAGGCTTTAATAAGGCGCCTACCGACACTGCGCTGCAAAGCCTTAAAGCTTCCGCCGTCGAGCTGATCCCCGCGCTGGCGGACGCTGAAGTGGTAGGGCACTGGGCCGGCTTGCGGCCCGGCTCGCCGGAAGGCATTCCCTTTATTGGCCAGGTTCCGAATTTCGAGGGGGTGTGGCTCAACTGCGGGCATTACCGCAATGGCCTGGTGTTGGCGCCAGCCTCCTGCCAGCTATTTACCGACTTGTTGCTGGGGCGAACGCCGATTATCGACCCGGCGCCTTATGCACCCGAAGGCCGGCTCAACGCTGGATAGACTTCGGCCCCTGTTCCAGGTGCGCTTGGGTGCAATACCACTCCTGGCGCAGGCTCAGGGCTCGATCCTGCGGCACATGCACGCCGCAGTGGGCGCAGCGCACCATCAGCGCTGCATTCGGCTCGCTGGCGCGCTGCTGCCTGGCGGCCGGGCTTTTGAACTTGCGCCAGAACCATACTGCGGCAGCAATGACGGCGATCCAGAACAGAAGACGAAGCATGATGGGCAGTTTCTTTACAGGGAATGCGCCAGTTTAGCCAAGGACGTGGCAAGCGCACAGAGCAATAATGCCGGCCCATGAAAAAGGGAGCTCCGAAGAGCTCCCTTTTTTGCCTTACGCCGACGGGTCAGTCGAAGACGCCGAAGGTCATGTAGCTGAACCACGAGCGGTCCTGGTTGTTGCCCAGGGCCTGCGGTTCTTCCTCTTCGATCACGTCGCCGTTCTCGTCGTGGGGCTTGAGGTCCGAAGGAATGGCGTCCTTGGCGTCCTGGAACTGCTTGATCACATCCTGGTTGGCGCGGGTTTCGCCCGGCGGCAGCGGTGGACGGGATTCGATCAGGCCCAGGGTGTACTTGCTCAGCCACGAGCGATTGTCGGCTTCGGCAACCTGGGGCACGAACTGGCCGTCCTTCAGGCTCGGATGATCCGGATAGTTAAGCTTGAGGGTTTCAAGGCTGGTAGTGGCCAGTTCGTCCAGGTGCAGGCGCTGGTAGGCCTCGGTCATCACAGCCAGGCCATCACCCACGGATGGGGTTTCCTGGAAGTTCTCCACCACATAGCGGCCGCGGTTGGCGGCAGCGACGTACGCCTGACGGGTCAGGTAGTAGTGAGCGACATGGATCTCGTAGGACGCCAACAGGTTGCGCAGGTAGATCATGCGCTGCTTGGCGTCCGGCGCGTAGCGGCTGTTGGGGTAACGGCTGGTCAGTTGGGCGAACTCGTTGTACGAGTCGCGCGCCGCGCCCGGGTCGCGCTTGGTCATGTCCAGCGGCAGGAAGCGCGCCAGCAGGCCCACGTCCTGGTCGAACGAGGTCAGGCCCTTCATGTAGTAGGCGTAGTCCACGTTCGGGTGCTGCGGGTGCAGACGGATGAAACGCTCGGCGGCGGACTTGGCGGCTTCCGGCTCGGCGTTCTTGTAGTTGGCGTAGATCAGCTCGAGTTGGGCCTGGTCAGCGTAGCGCCCGAACGGATAGCGCGACTCCAGTGCCTTCAGCTTGGCTGTGGCGCTGGTGTAGCTATTATTGTCCAAGTCTTTCTGAGCCTGTTGGTACAGCTCGACTTCGCTCAGGTTTTCGTCGACGACTTCCTTTGTTGACGAGCAAGCAGCAGTCATGGCGAGGATGGCGATCAGCAGCAGGTGTTTCACTTGCATGGCGGCTTGCGTCCCTATGACGGCCGCTGTCTTGGGCGGGGCCGTCCTGTTATGATGAGCGCCCCGTTGAAAGCCTCGGGGCAAAAGACGCCGTATTTAACCACAAGCGCGCAGCCGAAACCAAAGGCTGTGCCACGCCTAGTCTGAGCATGTCCGATAAAATTGAACTTCGCGCAGAGGTGCCGTCCGAATTGGGCGGCCAACGCCTCGATCAAGTCGCCGCACAATTATTCGCTGAGCACTCGCGCTCGCGCCTTTCCGCCTGGATCAAAGACGGCCGCCTGACTGTGGATGGAGCGGTTATCCGCCCGCGAGACATAGTCCATGGCGGCGCGATTCTTGAGCTGACTGCCGAGCAGGAAGCCCAGGGAGAGTGGGTTGCCCAGGACATCGAGCTGGATATCGTCTATGAAGACGACGACATCCTGGTCATCAACAAACCCGCAGGCCTGGTGGTACACCCGGCGGCCGGGCACGCTGATGGCACTTTGCTCAATGCCCTGCTGCACCACGTACCGGACATCATCAATGTGCCGCGCTGCGGCATCGTGCACCGACTGGACAAGGACACCACCGGCTTGATGGTGGTCGCCAAGACCATCCAGGCCCAGACTCAATTGGTCACCCAGTTGCAGAGTCGCAGCGTCAGCCGGATCTACGAGTGCATCGTGATCGGCGTGGTGGTGGCCGGTGGCAAGATCAACGCCCCTATCGGCCGCCACGGCCAGCAGCGCCAGCGTATGGCGGTGATGGAAGGTGGTAAGCAGGCCGTGAGCCACTACCGTGTGCTGGAGCGTTTTCGGTCCCACACCCATGTGCGGGTCAAGCTGGAAACCGGTCGCACCCACCAGATTCGTGTGCATATGGCCCATATCAACTTCCCGTTGGTCGGCGATCCGGCCTACGGCGGTCGCTTCCGCATTCCGCCGGCGGCCAGCGCGACCATGGTTGAATCGCTCAAGTCCTTCCCTCGTCAGGCGCTGCATGCACGGTTCCTGGAACTGGATCATCCGACGAGCGGTAAGCGCATGAGCTGGGAATCGCCGCTGCCGGACGATCTGGTGTGGTTGCTGTCACTGCTCAAGCAGGACCGCGAGGCATTTATCGGATGAATGACTGGCTGATGCCTGACTGGCCCGCGCCGGCTCAGGTCAAGGCCTGCGTCACCACCCGTGCGGGCGGCGTCAGTCTGGCGCCGTTCGACAGCCTCAATCTGGGCGATCATGTCGAGGACAGCCTGGAGGCGGTCCTGGAAAATCGCCGGCGTCTCTCCCAAACCTTCGATATCCAGCCAGCCTGGCTGCGTCAGGTCCACGGCGTGAACGTGGTCGAAGCCGATCCCGGCCGTACTGTCGAGGCCGACGCCAGTTGGACCGGCACGCCAGGTATCGCGTGCACATCAATGACCGCCGATTGTCTGCCGGCCCTGTTCTGTAACCGCGCCGGAACGCGCGTGGCCGCCGCCCATGCCGGTTGGCGCGGCCTGGCGGCCGGCATGCTGGAGGCGACGGTCGATAGCCTGTGCGTCGAGCCTGCCGATGTATTGGTCTGGCTGGGCCCGGCGATTGGCCCGCAGGCGTTTGAAGTCGGGCCGGAGGTGCGTGAAGTGTTCATGCAACAACTGCCGGCGACCGCCCAGGCGTTCACGCCGAGCCGCAATCCTGGCAAGTTCATGGCCGACATCTATCAACTCGCGCGCCTGCGCCTGGCTGTGCGGGGCATCAAGGCGGTCTATGGTGGCGGTTTGTGCACCGTCACCGATCCGCGCTTCTTCTCTTATCGCCGCAGTCCTCGTACGGGTCGATTCGCCTCCCTTATCTGGCTTGAGCGCTAGACTCTCCTGATCTACGTCAACTGCCGGCTGCTTGAATCTCCCAGAATCGACCACATCTATAAGGGTATCTGGCAGGTTTCTTCATTCAGGATGTGTTTATAGATCCGGCCTGCTCAAAAGGAAGGTGACTAATGCGTATTGATCGTTTAACCAGCAAATTGCAGTTGGCCTTATCGGACTCTCAATCCTTGGCGGTGGGCCTCGACCACCCGGCCATTGAGCCTGCGCACTTGATGCAGGCGCTCCTGGAACAGCAAGGTGGTTCCATCAAGCCCTTGCTGATGCAGGTGGGCTTTGACGTCAACAGCCTGCGCAAGGAGTTGAGCAAAGAGCTCGACCAACTGCCGAAAATCCAGAACCCGACGGGCGACGTGAACATGTCCCAGGACCTGGCGCGCCTGTTGAACCAGGCCGATCGTCTGGCTCAGCAAAAAGGTGACCAGTTCATCTCCAGTGAACTGGTGCTGCTCGCCGCGATGGATGAGAACAGCAAACTGGGCAAGTTGTTGCTGGGCCAGGGTGTCAGCAAGAAAGCCCTGGAAAATGCCATCAACAACCTGCGCGGCGGCGATGCGGTAAACGACCCTAATCATGAGGAGTCGCGCCAAGCCCTGGACAAATACACCGTCGACCTGACCAAGCGCGCCGAAGACGGCAAGCTCGACCCGGTGATCGGTCGTGACGACGAAATTCGTCGCACCATCCAGGTCCTGCAGCGTCGCACCAAGAACAACCCGGTGCTGATCGGTGAACCTGGCGTGGGTAAAACCGCGATTGCCGAGGGGCTGGCCCAGCGCATCATCAATGGTGAAGTGCCGGACGGCCTCAAAGGCAAGCGCCTGTTGTCCCTGGACATGGGGGCGCTGATTGCCGGTGCCAAGTTTCGCGGTGAGTTCGAAGAACGCCTCAAATCCCTGCTGAACGAGCTATCCAAGCAGGAAGGGCAGATCATTCTGTTTATCGACGAACTGCACACCATGGTCGGCGCCGGTAAAGGCGAGGGCTCCATGGATGCGGGCAATATGCTCAAGCCGGCATTGGCCCGCGGCGAATTGCACTGCGTGGGCGCCACGACGCTCAACGAGTACCGCCAGTACATAGAAAAGGATGCGGCCCTTGAGCGGCGCTTCCAGAAAGTGCTGGTGGAAGAGCCGAGCGAAGGAGACACGATCGCGATTTTGCGTGGCCTGAAAGAGCGTTATGAGGTTCACCACAAGGTGGCGATTACCGATGGCGCGATTATAGCGGCGGCCAAATTGAGCCATCGCTATATCACGGACCGCCAGTTGCCCGACAAGGCGATTGACTTGATCGACGAAGCGGCCAGCCGTATTCGTATGGAGATCGACTCCAAGCCGGAAGTGCTCGACCGTCTGGATCGGCGCTTGATTCAACTGAAGGTCGAATCCCAGGCCCTCAAGAAGGAAGAGGACGACGCGGCGAAGAAACGCCTGGAAAAACTCCAGGAAGAAATCGTGCGCCTGGAGCGTGAGTACTCGGACCTCGAAGAAATCTGGACCTCGGAGAAAGCCGAAGTGCAGGGCTCTGCGCAGATCCAGCAAAAGATCGAGCAGTCCCGCCAGGAACTGGAAGCGGCGCGCCGTAAAGGCGACCTGAACCGCATGGCCGAGTTGCAGTACGGGGTTATCCCCGACCTGGAGCGCAGCCTGCAGATGGTCGACCAGCATGGCCATAGCGAGAACCAGTTGTTGCGCAGCAAAGTGACCGAGGAAGAAATTGCCGAGGTCGTCTCCAAGTGGACCGGCATTCCTGTGTCGAAGATGCTGGAAGGCGAGCGCGACAAGCTGATGAAAATGGAAAGCCTATTGCATCAGCGCGTTATCGGCCAGGAAGAGGCGGTGGTGGCGGTGTCCAACGCGGTGCGGCGTTCGCGTGCGGGGTTGTCCGACCCGAACCGTCCAAGCGGCTCGTTCATGTTCCTCGGCCCGACCGGTGTGGGTAAGACCGAGCTGTGCAAGGCCCTGGCTGAGTTCCTCTTCGATACCGAAGAGGCCATGGTGCGGATCGATATGTCCGAATTCATGGAGAAGCACTCGGTCGCGCGCTTGATCGGTGCGCCACCAGGCTATGTGGGCTACGAAGAGGGCGGTTACCTGACCGAAGCTGTGCGGCGCAAGCCTTACTCGGTCATCCTGCTGGATGAGGTCGAGAAGGCCCACCCGGATGTGTTCAACATCCTGCTGCAGGTGCTGGAGGATGGCCGTTTGACCGACAGCCATGGGCGTACGGTGGACTTCCGCAACACGGTGATCGTGATGACGTCCAACCTGGGCTCGACACAGATCCAGGAACTGGTCGGCGATCGCGAGGCGCAACGCGCGGCGGTGATGGATGCGTTGACCTCACACTTCCGCCCGGAATTTATCAACCGGGTCGATGAAGTGGTGATCTTCGAGCCCTTGGCGCGGGATCAGATCGCAGGCATCACCGAGATTCAGTTGGGTCGCCTGCGTGGTCGCCTGGCCGAGCGCGAGCTGTCTCTGGACTTGAGCAGCGAAGCGTTGGACAAGCTGATCGCAGTGGGCTACGACCCGGTGTATGGCGCACGGCCTCTGAAACGTGCGATCCAGCGCTGGATCGAAAACCCGCTGGCGCAGTTGATCCTCTCGGGCAGTTTCATGCCGGGAACCAGCGTCACGGCCAGCGTGGAAAACGACGAAATCGTGTTCCACTGAGGCCTGGTCGCCGGTTGAGAAGGGAAGGCCCCGCATTGCGGGGCCTTTTTTTTCGCTAGGGCGTTGAACTGTAAGGCAAAGGCTTGTAAAGTGCGCCCCGCAGCAACGTCAGCCCACGGGTTTCTTCTCCCCAAGAGGAAATCAGAAACAAGCGCAAATCATTGTCTTAAAAGCAATTTAAAGGGTTGACAGGGGTTTTTAAGATTGTAGAATAGCGCGCCTCAGAGACACGAACGTAGCGATACGCAAGGGTCGAAGAGGAAGTAAAAAAGCAGTAAGTTGTACGTTTGAAGTGCTAAGTTCCGTGATAGCTCAGTCGGTAGAGCAAATGACTGTTAATCATTGGGTCCCAGGTTCGAGTCCTGGTCACGGAGCCAACTTCAAATCGGGGTATAGCGCAGTCCGGTAGCGCGCCTGCTTTGGGAGCAGGATGTCGGGAGTTCGAATCCCCCTACCCCGACCATATTTGGGTCGTTAGCTCAGTTGGTAGAGCAGTTGGCTTTTAACCAATTGGTCGTAGGTTCGAATCCCACACGACCCACCATTTTTGAAACCAGTTAGCGCTGGGATCAGATCTTAAGATCAGAGGCCAAAAGCACTGATCGAAGAAGGCGACTGAAAGGTCGCCTTTTTATTACCGGGGTATAGCGCAGTCCGGTAGCGCGCCTGCTTTGGGAGCAGGATGTCGGGAGTTCGAATCCCCCTACCCCGACCATATTAAAAATCCTCGTATCGAAAGATACGGGGATTTTTTTTGCGCGCGAAAACGCACTGGTATGACTATGCAAGAGGGGGCTTGCTCTCACATCGAACAAGCCCCCTCCAGACCTTACTGTCAGTGCAGCTTGAGCCTCGGCTCCGTCCCGCGTCCAATCCGGCTGCCCAGCATCAGCATTGCCGTACGAAACACGCCGTACAACGCCATCTGGTGCATGCGGTACAGCGACACGTAGAACATCCGCGCCAGCCAGCCCTCCAGCATGACACTGCCAGTCAGGTTGCCCATCAGGTTGCCCACCGCCGAGAATCGCGACAGCGAGATTAACGACCCGTAGTCAGTGTATTTGTACGACGGCAACGCCTTGCCTTCGATCCGTAGCTTGAGCGACTTGGCCAACAGCGAAGCCTGCTGATGCGCGGCCTGGGCGCGTGGCGGCACGTTTCGGTCGGTGCCTGGTTGCGGGCACGCGGCGCAGTCACCAAAGGCGAAAATATTATCGTCGCGGGTGGTTTGCAGCGTCGGCAGCACCTGCAACTGGTTGATGCGGTTGGTTTCCAGGCCGTCGATGTCCTTGAGGAAGCCCGGCGCGCGGATACCGGCGGCCCATACCTTCAGGCTGGCCGGAATCACCTGACCGCTGCTGGTGATCAGCGCATCGGCTGTCACTTCGCTGACCGCCGAATTCGTCAGCACCGTCACCCCCAGTTTCTCCAGGGTTTTATGTACCGGCGCGCCGATGCGTTCCGGCAGGGCGGGCAATACCCGCGGGCCGGCTTCGATCAGCGTGATGTGCATGTTTTCCGGCTTGATCCGGTCCAGCCCATAGGCCGCCAGCTCATGAGCGGCGTTATGCAGCTCGGCAGCCAGTTCAACGCCGGTCGCGCCGGCGCCGACGATGGCGACACTGATTTTTTCTACCACGTCAGTCTGCCCGGCATGGGCGCGCAGGTAGTGGTTTAGCAATTGCTGGTGAAAGCGCTCGGCCTGTTTGCGGGTATCGAGGAACAGGCAGTGCTGTGCTGCGCCCTCGGTGCCGAAATCGTTGGTGGTGCTGCCGACAGCGATCACCAGGCTGTCGTAGCCCAGCACGCGCGCAGGCACCAGTTCGCGGCCTTCCTCGTCGAGGGTCGCGGCCAGTTGGATTTTTTTCTGCTCGCGATCGAGCCCGCTCATGCGCCCCAGCTGGAACTCGAAGTGGTTCCATTTCGCCTGGGCGACATAATTGAGTTCGTCTTCCGAAGAGTTCAAGGATCCGGCAGCCACCTCATGAAGCAGAGGTTTCCAGATATGGGTCAGGTTGGTGTCGACCAGCGTGATGCTGGCGGTGCCGCGCTTGCCCAGAGTCTTACCCAGGCGGGTAGCCAACTCCAGGCCGCCGGCGCCGCCGCCGACGATAATAATACGATGGGTCATGGGGATATCTCGCAAGGCTAAAAGAAATCGGAGCAGTTACCCCCGCGAGCGCCAGGCAGCTCATAGCGTGAGGTAACTCAACAGGCGGCTCAGCAGACCAAGCCCGATCACGGCCACCAGCACCACACAAAGGAGCAGCCAGGGCCTGAAAGGCTTGCGCTCGACTCTGTTCTGGGAGAGTTGCAGGTACTCTTCGACACGCTGTTGGTCTTCGGGTTTCAGGCGGCTGGTCATAAAGGCCTCGTCAGGTAGACGTTGCAAAGGGGCGCCACGTTACAGCAGGGCTCAGAGGCTGATGCCCACGTCGAACACTATGCTGCGGCCCAGGTTGTTGCGCAAGAAATCCGGCGCGTCCGGATGGGCGAACAACACCCTGGCAAACGTCGGCCCCACCAGCGACAGCGAGCGCCAGCCCTGGCGCAGGTACTCGGTTGGCGGTGGGAAGTGACTGTTGAGGTCGAGCACCTCACGTTTGAGGCTCGCGAAGGCGACAAGATCCAGTTCGCTCAGGTCCATCCCGCGTTCTTTGTAGTTATGTGCCTTCTTGCGCAACGTAGGCGCCAGGCGCATCAGGAATTCATGCGCCGGAATGCGGCGCGGCTTGACCTCGCGACGTACCAGCTGACTCAGGGAAAACGCGCTGCGTCGACGTAGCAACTCATCGCGCCATTCGTCGTTCAGTCGTCGGCCCTCATCCAGCACGAAAAACACCTCGAAGCTGGCATCGCGAAACAACACGTCCGGCGGCTCTTGCCCTGCAGGGTGAAACTCCTCGGCGCGGTAGGGCACATTCAGGCCTTGCAGCAGGCGCTGGCATACCCAACGCTCACGCTCCCATTTGCGGGCATTGGATAGGAACGCATTGGCTTGTTCGGCCGCTACGGTGAGCAGGCGCAAGTAATCTGAGTCATCCATAGGTGCAGCTTAGCGTCCAAATGATGACCGCAGGAAGTCCCGCCGCAAAAGCTCGGTGTAGACTGAGATCTCCTGCAATCAAGCCAGTACGAGGAGTGAGCGGTGAGGGGTTTCGGAGGGCTTTCCTACAATCTTACGATCGCGTGTCTCCCGGCCGTGGGGCAGGTGAGGCCATGATCGGCGCCGCGGTGCTGGCACCGCAGACCCTCGCTGTCGGTTGGCTGTTGTTTGCGCCAGTGGTGGCATGGGCGGTACTGCGCTCGCCGTGGGTCGAGTTGTTGGCCGACCGACGGCGTCAGCATTTGTTGTTCGGGACGGTGTTCGCGCTGTTCATGTTGTGGCTGGTTCGGCGCGATTTCGACACCGGGGTTTCCTACCACTTCATCGGCATGACGGCTGTGACGCTGCTGCTGGACTGGCCACTGGCGATTGTCGGCGGTGTTGCCGCGCAATCGGGCCTGGTACTGCTCGGGCGCCAGGACCTGGCCGCAATCGGCGTCAATGGCCTGCTGTTGATGGTGCTGCCGGTACTGATCACAGAAGGCGTCGCGTTAAGGGTGGAGCGTGCGCAGCCACGCAATCCCTTTGTGTACATCTTCTGTTCCGGTTTTCTGGCTGCTGCGCTCTCGGCGTTGGCGTGCCTGCTGCTGGGGCTGGGGTTGCTGTGGTTCGATGGGCTTTTCGCCATGCCGGAATGGTTGGAGGACTTCATTGGTTATCTGTGGCTGATCATCTTTCCGGAAGCCTTTATCAACGGCATGGTCGTCAGTGCGCTGGTGGTGTTTTGTCCGGAATGGCTGGAGACGTTCAATCGCACACGCTACCTCTCAGCGCCCTGGAAGGACGACGATTCGCTGCGTTGATCCAGGTCAAACCGCGCGCGCCACGGCAGGCCCATGCTCTGCGAAATTTTCCAGGAGTGCGGATCATGAGTGTGTATGAGTGGGCACGGCAGGAACTTCGCAGAAGTCAGGACGCGGCCCAGGAAATCGGTTTCGACCCCGGCTTGACCCTGCGCGCCATGCTCAGCGCGGTGGTGCAGCAGAGCAAGGGCGTGCGCAGTTTCGAAGACCTGGCCGACGAGCTGCAATACCTGGCAGAAAACCTCGACGACCAGCAGGAATATGCGTTTATGCGCCCTTAGTGGCGGGGTGGCAGGTCTTCGGAAAATAATTCGTCTTCGGCGTCCGGGGCCACCGGGATCTTGTGCTCTTCGCTGGCCCAGGCGCCCAGGTCGATCAGCTTGCAACGGTCCGAGCAGAACGGCCGGTTGGGGTTGGTCGCTTTCCATTCTACGGGTGCGCCGCAGGTTGGACAGTCGACGGTCAAGGGTTGGCTCATGATCGGCCTCCACGCAAAGTAAGGTAAAAGTGGTGCAGTCGCTCGACCTCGTCGTGCAGCCAGGCGAGGTCTCTGTCATTGACCAGCACGTCGTCGGCATGGTTCAGGCGGTCTTCGCGGCTGGACTGGGCCTTGAGAATGGCCTGCACCTGCTGTTCGCTGATGCCGTCGCGCTGCAGGGTACGCTGAATCTGCAGTGATTGCGGCACGTCGATCACCAGGATGCGCTGGGTCATGCTGTACTGGCCTGATTCGATCAGCAACGGTGACACCAGAATCGCGTAGGGCGAGCGCGCCTGCGCCAGATGGCTGCGAATTTCTTCGCCAATCAGCGGGTGCAGAAGGGCTTCCAGCCAGCGGCGTTCCTCAGGGACTTCAAAGATCAGCTTGCGCAGGGCGGCACGGTCCAACCGACCATCCGGCAACAGCACGCCGTCGCCAAAGTGTTCAGCGATGCGTGCCAGTGCAGGACGCCCTGGTTCGACCACCCAACGTGCGGCGTGGTCGGCATCCACCATATCGATGCCCAGATCGACAAAGTGCTGAGCCGCCGCGCTTTTACCGCTGCCGATGCCACCGGTCAGGCCGAGTATCCACGGAGTTGGAACAGAAGAAGGACTCATTGGAAACCGACAGACTGCAAATAGAAGTCGGTTATTTGACCACCCCAGAGCGACGCAATCCAGCCGGCAATCGCCAAATAGGGTCCAAACGGCATGGGTGTGGATACCTGGGCCTTGCGCAGACGCATCAGGGTCAGCCCGGCAAACACGCCGACCAATGACGCCACAAATAGCGTCATCGGCACGATTTGCCAGCCACCCCAGGCCCCAAGCAGAGCCAGTAACTTGAAGTCGCCGTGACCCATGCCGTCCTTGCCTGTGATCAGCTTGAACAGCCAGAACACCGACCACAGGCTCATGTACCCGACCACCGCGCCCCATACCGCGTCGGACAACGGCACCAGCAATGCGAAATTGTTGACGATCAGACCCAGCCAAAGAAGCGGCAGCACCAGCACATCCGGCAGCAACTGATGGTCGGCATCGATCAGGCTCATCGCCAGCAGGCCCCAGGTCAGCAGCATCACCGCTGCGGCTTGCCAGCCAAAACCAAAATGCCAGGCCACCAGCGCCGACAGCACCCCGCAGGCGAGTTCGGTGAAGGGGTAACGAGCGCTGATGGTTCCTTTGCAGTGGGCGCACCGGCCCCCGAGGAGCAGGTAGCTGAGCAGCGGGATATTGTTCCAGGGGCGGATCGGCTGCTCGCAATGGGGGCAGCAGGAATTGGGGTGTATCAGGTTATAGGTCGGCCCCGCTGCTTCGGCAGGAAAACCCAGCACTTCGTGGGCCTGGGCACGCCACTCCCGTGCAAGCATCTTCGGCAGGCGCCACACCAGCACATTGAGAAAGCTGCCGACGATCAGCCCCAGCAAAGCCGTCAGCGCCACAAACAGCCAGGGGGATTCACTCAACAGCTGACTCAAAATGCGCTCCCCAATTGGAAGACCGGCAAGTACATGGCGATGACCAGCGCGCCGACAATGCCTCCCAGTACCACCATGATCAGCGGCTCCATCAGACTGGTCAGGTTATCGACCTGATTGTCTACCTCGGCCTCATAGTGGCTGGCGACCTTCTCCAGCATCAAGTCCAGCGTGCCGGACTCTTCACCGATGGCGGTCATCTGGATCGCCATGCCGGGAAACAAGCCGCTGGAGGCCATGGCGCGGTTCAGTTGCATGCCTGTGGATACATCGCGACGCATATGTTCGATTGCCTGTTTGAATGGCCTGGAACCGACGGCGCCGGCCACGGAATCCAAGGCCTGCACCAGCGGAACCCCCGCCGCGAATGTGGTTGAGAGCGTGCGGGCGTAGCGGGCCACGGCCGATTTCTGCAGCAGTTTGCCTGCCAGCGGCATTTTCAACAAACCCGCATCCAGCCAGTAGCGAAAGCGTGAAGACGTTCGATGCGCCCGGCGTAGCCCCATGCACCCCGCGCCAAGCCCCAATGCGACGAGCCACCAGGCTTGTCGCATGAATTCCGACAGGGCGATGACGGCCAGGGTAAAGTCCGGCAACTGACTGCCGACGCCAGCGAACAGGCCCTGGAACTGCGGCACCACCTGCACCAGCAGCACAACGGTAACCACCCCGGCCACCGCCAGTACGGCGATGGGATACGTCATGGCTTTCTTGATCCTGGCTTTGAGCTGCTCGCTTTTTTCCAGATGAACCGCTACGCGCTCCAGCAGGGTTTCAAGCGCGCCGGCCTGTTCGCCGGCCGCTACCAGGTTGCAGTACAGCTCATCGAAATACCGCGGATGCCTGCCCAATGCGTCAGCCAGGCTGGTGCCGGCGGCGATCTGCTGTTTCAGCGCTTGCAGCAGTTCACGCA
This sequence comes from Pseudomonas quebecensis, assembly GCF_026410085.1. Lineage (NCBI taxonomy): Bacteria > Pseudomonadati > Pseudomonadota > Gammaproteobacteria > Pseudomonadales > Pseudomonadaceae > Pseudomonas > Pseudomonas quebecensis. The sequence continues at coordinate 4,387,210 of NZ_CP112866.1, read as the reverse complement.
CGGCCCGGTTTTCGACACCTTCGCTGATCAGGTCGAGGGCTTGCAGCAAGGCAATACCAGCCTTGAGCAATGTGGCCAGTTGACGGGTTAACAGGGCGATGTCGGCGGTGTTGATCGGCACCGCAAAACTTGGCAGCAGCAGGGCTTTCCTGCGCACACGGCTGGGGCGAATGCCTTGCAGGCGCAGTTGCGCCTTGACCAGGGCCGGACTGTGCGCGGTGCTTTGCCCGCACACCCTGCGCCCTTTGCGCGTGGTGCCTTCCCAGGTGTAAGTCGTCGAAGCGTTGTTCATGTCACGGTTCCGCACACGGTCGTTGAGCTTCAAAGCTTAGTCAGGCGGTGAGTTGGGGCAGGCTGCGGCGGCGGATAAAATGTCAGAATATGCGTCTTGCACGCGATTGACGCTCGGCGGATGAGTACACTGGCGCCGCTGCACAACACGGGGCGCAGGAAGCGCCTTGTCATGAGTTCTTTTGGAGAATGAAAGTGATGCGTCAGAAAGGCTTTACTTTGATCGAGTTGTTAATCGTCGTGGCAATCATCGGCATCCTGGCCACCATTGGCCTGCCCATGTACACCACCCATCAGGCCAAGGCCAAGTTCACTGCCGGCCTGGCGGAAATCACTGCGTTAAAGGCTGGGTACGAAGACACGCTCAATCAGGGCACGGCCCCTACCGTGGCCTTGATCGGTGGCACCAGTCCTACCGCCAACTGCAAGATCGACGTGACCGGCGACGTTGCCACCGGCGCAGGTGGCATCAGCTGCGAAATCCTCGACGCGCCGGCGCCGGTCCTGGGCAAGACCATCAGCCTGACCCGCAACGCTACCAGCGGCTGGACCTGCACCACTACTGCCGAGGCCAAATACGTCGCCAAGGGCTGCGCCGCCGGCGGCGCGTGACGGTGCCTGCACCCACACGCACGTCGAGCTGGCCAATGACATTATCCGTACAGCGGCGCGGCAGTATTTTCCTGGTGCTGGCTGTGTGCCTATTGGTGGTGGGTATTTGCACGCCGTTCGGTGGGCACGATCTACAGCGGGTCATGCAGATTGCCATCGGGTTCTGCGCGGTGCTGTACGGTATTTCGGTGACGCCCACTGAACCCTGGGTGGATCGCCAGACGGCGTTGGGCCTGTCGGTAATCGTGGGCTTGGGCGTGACGTCTTCGCTGCTGGCCCATCAGCCGCTCTGGGCGCTGACCGAAGTGGCACTGTTCGTCAGCTGCGCAGCCATCGCGCTGGCCTTTGCATCGCTGCGCCGTCATGGCGGTGAGCCTTTGGATCGGGCGCTGCTGCTGATCGTTGTGCTGCTGTGCCTGATCAAAACGTTTCAGTACCTGTACGCCGGCGTGCTTGCGTTCGCCAGCGGCGGGCCCACGTTGAACCCGGACCTGCTGTTGTCGAGTTTTTCCAATAAGCGTTTCTACGGTCAGTTCCAGACACTCACGCTGCCGTTGCTGGCGCTTCCTCTGCTGTTACCCACCGTTTCTCGCTCACTGCGGGGGATGGCCTTTGCGTTGCTGTGCGCCTGGTGGTTGATTGCGATCAGCGGCGGTACACGCGGCACCTGGCTGGGCATGGGGGTGGCGGGAATGGTACTGGCGCTGCTCGGTCCGTGGGGGCGGCGATGGTTGGGTTGGCAGTTGGCCGCAATGCTGGGCGGCTTGTGGGTTTACTGGCTGCTGTTCACGGTGCTGGCGACCTACCTGGGGATCGAGACGTCCAATGACGCCAGCGAGCGCCTCACCACTTCACTGTCGGGGCGCGGCCCGATCTGGTGGCAGGGTTGGCAGATGGTCGCCGAGCGGCCGTGGCTGGGGTTCGGCCCGATGCATTTTGCCGATATTGCCAACAAGGTTGCCGCCCATCCGCATCAGGCTGTATTGCAGTGGGCCAGTGAGTGGGGTGTGCTTTCGACGTTGTGCGTGGCGGTTTTGGCAGGACGCAGTGGCTGGGCCACGGTTGCTGTGTTGCGTGAGCGCGCGCGCTCAAGTGAACGCGCGGACCTGCTGCGCTTATGCCTGTTTGCGGCGTTGGTGGGTGCCCTGACGCAGTCCATGGTCGACGGTGTGCTGGTGATGCCCAATTCCCAGGTCTGGCTTGCGCTGGTCGTGGGGTGGCTGATGGCGTTGCATCGTTGGCGAACACCTGCAACGGCGACTTGGCCGTTGGCCTGGACGGTGTGGAAAGTGTTGAGTGTATTGGCGATCGCGTTGCTGGTGCATGTCGCGCTGCGCGATGTGCCCCACATCAAGCAGGCCCAGCGGCAGTACCTCGACGCCACGGGCAGTTACCTGCAGCCTCGCTTCTGGGCGCAGGGTGTCATCGCCCGCTGAAGGCCGCGAGTTGCCGGACGCCCGATGCGGTGCTAGCTTTAGTTCACCGCCCGTGTAGCTCAGCCGGTAGAGCAGCGCACTCGTAACGCGAAGGTCGCAGGTTCGATTCCTGTCTCGGGCACAAAGGCAACAGCGTTTCAAGGCAACGTTTTCAGCTGATCCCAGAATGGTTCTGAAGGCCAGACGAGCCGGCATCCATGCCTGTTCTTTTGTATCTGCGCAACCTGATGTCCCAGATGCATCCCCATTCCTCGATCTAAGAGAACACCATGACCACGACCGAAATGACCCAGGCAGCGCGGCACGAAGCAGCTCTTGAACTTTACCTCAAGGAGTCGCCGCAGCTTAAAGAAGAGATCAAGGACCTGAGCGCCGATGACCAGCGCGACCAGATCCAGTGGGCATTCGAGGACGAGGCCGAAAGCCAGGGCCTGCAGCCTTGGGAATTGACCCTCAAGTACACCTCGACACCGGAAGAATTCGAAGCTCAGCGGCTGGTCCTGCACAAGGAAGCGGCCGAGGTGCTGGGCGTCGAATGGGACGAGTATTGCGAGATGAATAACCTGGTGGTTTAGATAAGAGCCGCACGCTTCAAGCTGCAAGTGTTCACTCGACTTGCTTGCAGCTTGAAATGCCTCAAATACTGAGCCGCATCGACAGATCCACCGCCTTCACATCCTTGGTCATCGCACCGATGGAGATGTAGTCCACACCGGTCTCGGCGATGGGCAGCAGGGTGCTTTCATTGATACCGCCGCTGGCTTCCAGTTTCGCCTTACCGCCGCTCAGGCGCACGGCTTCGCGCATGTCCTCCAGGCTCAACTCATCAAGCATGATGATGTCGGCGCCCGCCGCCAATGCTTCGCGTAACTCTTGCAGACTTTCCACCTCGATTTCCACTGGCTTGCCGGGGGCGATCCTGTGCGCGGCAGTGATGGCCTGCGCAATGCCCCCGCAGGCCGCGATGTGGTTTTCCTTGATCAGGAACGCATCGTACAAACCGATGCGATGGTTGTGGCAGCCCCCGCAGGTCACGGCGTATTTCTGCGCCAGGCGCAAGCCCGGCAGGGTTTTGCGGGTATCCAGCAATTTGACTGGAGTGCTGGCGACGAAGTCCGCCAGGAACCGGGCGCGTGTGGCGACTCCGGACAGCATTTGCAGGAAGTTCAGCGCACTGCGTTCGCCGCTGAGCAGCGAGCGCGCCGGGCCCTCTAGGTGGAACAATGCCTGATTGGGGCTGACGCGCTCGCCATCGGCCACCTGCCAATGCACGGCGACCCGAGGGTCCAACTGGCGGAACACCGCGTCCACCCACGCCGTGCCGGCGATCACCGCTGCGTCGCGAGTAATGATGGTGGCCTTGGCCAGCCGTTCGGCAGGGATCAGCTGCGCGGTGATGTCTCCACTGCCGATGTCCTCCAGCAGCGCACGGCGCACGTTGGCTTCAATTTCGGCGGTGAGGTCGGCAAGACGCAGATTCGGCATAACAGGCTCCACAAACAAAGTGTCTCGATTATAGGGGGTGTGTGCCTGCGAACCCAGCGGCCTGCTGATTTATGCGCGAATGTCAGAGCGTGCTGGCGTAACCCCCCTCGTTTGCAAGATAATCTCGCGCCTTGCAATTGGCGTCATAGCTTTGACGTCCTGGTGGTGGCCGGCTTTTGCCAGCGAGCGTGCTGGCGCGCAGCCGGTCCCGCCCCATTCGATACCGCCGTCTCAGGAGGCCAGGATGCACAATGACGGAAAGGTGGTGCCGATCAACAAGGCGCACGCCACGCCATCGCCGCTCGCCCGCCTGCCGGTTGTGTTGCTGCAGGTTCGCGACAAGGCGGCGCAGCAGCTGCAGCAGGGCTTGCAGGACCTGTTCGATAACGCCGACGACACCTTGTTTGAAATGGCCGACAAGGCCCGCAGCAACGTCGACCACCATATTTTCTTTGAGGCCATGCGCGACCTGCGCCTCAAGCGCAAGAATTTCGAGCGCGTGTTCATGGAGCGCCTGTTCGCGGCCTTCGCCAGCCTGGGCGAAGCCGGGCGCGGTGAGCTGCAACTGGTGCCGCTGGTGTCTTACGAAGCTGCGCCCACGACGCCCCGCGATGCACTGGAAAAAGCCGTGGCACTGGAGGCCATGCTCGAGCGTGTGCGGCATCGCGACGGGCTGGCGCTGGCGCAGCTCACCGCACGGCTGAGCGCCGTGTTGGGCAGTCACCTGGCCGAATGTGAAAACCCCCTGGGGCCGGCGCTGCTCTGCGAATGCTTCCTGCAGGCGGGGCGCAGCCTTGGGGTGGAAATCCGCGTCAAGCTGATCATGCTCAAACTCTTCGAAAAATACGTCCTCAGCGATGCCGATCAACTGTATGGCGAAGCCAATCAGTTGCTGGTCGCCACCGGCGTGCTGCCTGAACTCAAGGCTGCGCCGTCGCGGCGCGCGGGTGAGCGTGCCGCTCGTGAGCAGCGGCGCGAAGAGGCGTTGCCGCCCACCGAGTTGCCCGTCGACGAGGGCGGCCAGCAAGCCTTCGCTGCGCTGCAAACCTTACTCAAAGCCGTGCGCGGCAGTGTGGCGCCGACCCTGGAAGCCAGTCACCAACCGCAGCCCATCGCCACCCGCGACCTGTTGCGACTGTTGTCCCATTTGCAGCAGTACGTGCCGACGCCGCAGGTCGAGGACGAGTTCGATCTGCGCAACCAGCTTGAGCAATTACTCACCCGCGTCAGCGTCAAGAGTGGCAAGTCGCGGGTGGTGGAAGAAGCCGACGAAGACGTGATCAACCTGATTGCGCTGGTGTTCGAATTCATCCTCAGCGACTGCACCGTCCCCGATACCTTCAAGTCATTGATCGCTCGCCTGCAGATTCCGATGCTGAAAGTGGCGGTGCTGGACAAGGGCTTTTTCAGCCACGCCAGCCATCCGGCGCGACGCCTGCTCAATGACATCGCCGCCGCGACCATGGGCGCCAGCGTGGGAGAAGACGAGCCGCGCGACCCCCTGTACCTGCGCGTCGAGCAACTGGTGCAGCGCTTGCTCAACGAGTTTGTCGACGACGCGGCGATTTTTTCCCAATTGCTCACCGAGTTCAGGGCCTTTACCGCCGACGAACAACGGCGCAGCGCGCTGCTCGAACAGCACACCCGCGAAGCCGAACAAGGCCGCGTACGCACCGACGAGGCGCGTCAGCGGGTGGCCGATGCGCTCAATCGGCGACTGCTGGGCAAAGTACTGCCGCAGGTGGTGGTGCAGTTCCTGCAACAGGCCTGGAGCCAGGTGCTGTTGCTGGCCAGCCTCAAGCATGGCGAGCAGTCGGTGCACTGGCAGGCGGCCTTGCGCACCATGGACGACCTGATCTGGAGCGTCGGCCTGCACGACGACACCGAGGCCGGCCGGCGTTTGCTGGAGCAGTTGCCTGGCCTGCTCAAGGCGCTGCGCGATGGTTTGAACAGCGCCGCGTTCGATCCTTTCAGTGCCCGAGAATTCTTCGTGCAGCTGCAGGCGTTGCATGTGCAACCGGCCGAGCGCATCGACGGGTTGATCGAAGTGCGCGAGCCTTTCGTGCTTGGCACGTTGCCAGGCGAGCCGGCGATCGACCTGCCATCCGACGATCCCGATCTGCTCAAAGTCCATTCACTTCGGGTCGGCGCCTGGATCCTGCGTCAACAGGACGCCAACGTTGCCTTGCGCTGCAAGCTCGCCGCCATCCTGGCACCGGCCAATACCTATGTGTTCGTCAACCGCGCGGGCCTCAAGGTGCTGGAGCAAAGCCCCGGCCAACTGGCGCTGGCATTCAAGCAGGGCAGTTTGCAGGTGCTGGACGACAGCCCACTGTTCGAACGCGCGCTGGCCGCGGTGGTTGACAGGCTGCGGCAACTCAATCACGCCAAGTGATCGCAACCACGGGGTCGAACGCGGCATACTGGTCATCTGTTGTCCCGTTCAAGGAACCTGTATGCAGTTGGACCCCGCCAGCGGTTGGTGCCAGGGCATTGCTCATTGCCCCTCGCCCAACTTCAACGAGCGCCCCGCAGGCGAGATTTCACTGCTGGTGGTGCATAACATCAGCCTGCCACCGGCTCAGTTCGGCACCGGCAACGTGCAGGCTTTTTTCCAGAATCGCCTGGATGTCACGGAACATCCCTACTTTGAAGGGATTGCCGACCTACGGGTCTCTGCGCATTTTCTGATTGAGCGCGACGGCGCGGTGACGCAGTTTGTGTCCTGCCGCGACCGGGCCTGGCATGCCGGTATTTCGCGGTTCGAAGGACGGGAAACCTGCAACGATTTTTCCCTGGGCATCGAACTGGAAGGCACGGATGACCTGCCGTACACGGATGCCCAGTATGCGTCGCTGACCGAGCTGACCCGGCAATTGCTGACGGCTTATCCGGACATCACCGCGCAACGCATTTGTGGTCACAGCGATATTGCCCCGGGACGCAAGACCGATCCCGGCCCCGCTTTTGATTGGGCGCGCTTTCGCAGCGCCCTGCAGGATGGAGGACACACCTGATGAGTTTCCTGGTACTGGTGCTGGCTGTATGGATCGAGAAGTTCTCGGCCCTGCGTCATCGGTTGCAGCGCGATGGCGGCTGGCTGCGCGAACTGGCCAGGCTGGAATCGAGCCCGCGCCTGGCACAGCGGCCCTGGCTGATCCTGACGTTACTGGTGCTGCTGCCGGTGGCCGTGCTGGCGCTGTTGCTGATGGTGCTGGAACCGGTGGCCTATGGTTTGCTGGCACTGCCGGTGCACCTGCTGGTGGTGATCTACAGCCTGGGCCGTGGCGATCTGCTGGCTGATCTGGGGCCGTTCCGCGACGCCTGGCGGCGCGGCGACCTGCAGGCCGCCGAACATGTGGCCGAGCGCGACTTGGCGCTGGGTGCCGACAGCGGCGAGCAACTGCTCGAGCGCGTGCAGGGCCATCTGTTGTGGCAGGCTTACCAGAGTTTTTTTGCGGTGATCTTCTGGTATTTCCTGCTCGGCCCGGTGGCCGCCCTGGCCTATCGTCTGCTGGCACTGGCCAGCGAGCACAGCCTCAACCCTTTGGTTGCCGAACGCGCCGGGCAACTGCGCCACGCGTTCGACTGGCTGCCGGTGCGCTTGCTGGCGGCCAGCTTTGCCTTGGTAGGCAACTTCGTCGCGGTCAGCCGAGTGATGCTCCACGAGTTGCTGAGCTGGGACATCAGCGCAGCCCAACTGGTAGAGAAAGTCGGCCTGGCCGCCGCCGAAATCCCGGCCCCCGCAGTAGGCGCCGAGGGCATCAACAGCCTCGACCGGTTATGGGAACTGCTGCTGCGTGCCGCCGTGCTGTGGTATGCCGGTTTCGCCATCTGGACCGTCTTGCCATAACGGCTATACGCCATACCGTGGGAGCGCGCCGGCTCCCACGGGTTGTTAACCTTAAGTTACAAAACTCCCTGTTGAATTGAGCTATATAGACAGAGCGCCACTAGTGGCCTTCTGCCGCGCTCCTGCGCCCTTAATAAAAATAAAAGAAAAGGGAGTTCACCTGTGAAGAGCTTGCTCTATCCCGCCGTCGCGCTGATGAATCGCCTGAGTTTCGGTATGAAGTTCAGCCTGATCAGCGTGTTGTTCCTGTTGCCGATGCTGGCGACCAACGCGTTCCTGGTGCGTGACGCCTGGCGCGAATTCCAGGGCACTCGCGTCGAACTGCAAAGCCTGGATGTACTCGGCAGCAGCCTGGCCCTGCGCCGCGACCTGGAAACCCTCAACAACCAGGTGCAGATCAATGCCACGCTCGGCCAGTCCGCCAAGGTTGGGGATCTTGAAAGCACGATCAGCGCCCTGGAACAGAGCGTGCTGAGCCGTTTGCAGGGCCTGGCGCCCATAAGCGTCGACCCGGAGCACGTCGCGGTGTTTGCAGCCAAGCGCGCTGAATTGCTCGATGCCTTCAAGGCCCAGCAACAGGAAACCTCGCTACTGAGTAAAAGCGCGCTGATCGGCAAACTGCTGAACAAAGCGCAGATGCTCGGCCAGATCATCGCCAGTCAAGCCGGGCTGAGCCGCGATCCCCAAAGCGATTTGCGCCAACTCAGCGACTTGATCACCAGCGTCACGCCGCTGGTAAGCCAGACGCTGGGGGAGGGGCGCGCGATGGGCACCTTTTCCCTGGGGCAAGGTTTTCTCAACTCATCATCCAGCACTCGCTTTGATGAACTGCTGCAGCAGCTGGAAAAACTCCACGCCGAGTACGCCTTGAAACTGCAGGATGCACTGGGCTCCAGCAGTGCCGCGCACACGGCGCTCGACGGCCTGGCCAAGGCCAGCAATGCCAGCCTCAAGCAGGGCAGCGAGTTGTTCGAAGAACGGGTGGTCATGGCTGAAACGCTCGACGCGTCCTGGCAGGGTTTTTATGACGATGTCAGCCAACTGATGGCCAAAACCTATGAACTCGATGAGGCCACCCTGGGATTTCTCGATCAGCAGTTGCAGCAGCGCCTGGCGCAGAAGCGCCTGCATATGGTGGTGCTGGTGTCGGCGCTGACGGCGGTGTTTTTGCTGATCTTTTACTTGTACGCCGGTTTCTACGCCTCGACGCGCACCACGTTGCGGCACTTGGGCCAGATGATGGACGACGTGGCGGCCGGCGACATGACTGTCACCTTTGTGGCGCGCAGCCGCGATGAGCTGGGCGAACTCGGCCAGGTATTCAACGGCACCGTGGCAAAAATCCATGACTTGATCGAGCGTGTCGGCCACACCGTCAGCCAGGTCGAGCGGCAGGCCGGCCAAGTGGAAGTAGTCTCCGACTCCAGCAACCAGGCGGTCCGTGGCCAGCGCACGCAGATCGAACAGGTCGCGACAGCGATGAACCAGATGTCTTCAACGGCCCAGGAAGTGGCGCGCAACGCCGCCGCCGCGGTGGGCAGCGCCCAGCGTGTCAACGAGGAAACCGTCAACGGCCGGGGCCTGGTGCACTCCCAGCAGAGCAGCATTGCGTGCCTCGCGACGGAGATCGACCAATCGGTGCGGGCCATCCATCAATTGGCCAGCGACAGCCAGGCCATCAGTCGCGTATTGGATGTGATCAAAAGCATCGCCGAGCAAACCAACCTGCTGGCGCTCAACGCGGCGATCGAGGCGGCGCGCGCTGGTGAGCAGGGCCGTGGTTTCGCGGTGGTGGCCGACGAAGTGCGCACCCTGGCGCGCCGCACACAGCAGTCCACCGAAGAGATCGAGCAGATGATCAGCCGCCTGCACCAAGGCGTGGAGGCGGCCGTCACGGCCATGGGCAGCAGCCATGAAATGGCCAATGGCACGGTCGGGCAATCGGAAAAGGTCCAGCAAGCCCTGGACAATATTCTCGGCGCCGTCGGCCTGATCGTGGACCAGAACCAGCAGATCGCCGCTGCCGTGGAGCAGCAGACCGCCGTGGCCCACGATATCGACCAGAACATCGTCGAAATCAATCGTGCCGGCGAGCATGCCGCCGACGGCGCACAACAGACGGCGGCGGCCAGTCGACAGTTATCGCTGCAGGTAGTCGAGTTGAAGCAATTGATCGGCGCGTTTCGCGTGTAGGGCGCAGGTGTAGGACTAGCCGTTTAGAGCTGTGGTGCGGGTCTGAATTTTCGCGAGCGCCTTTTCTGTTCACGTAAATGAGTGAAAATTTATTTCACTCAAACCGGGAACCGAGGAGGCACCACGATGACCGCTGCACTCGGCATCAAAGGGCATTGCGCCCATTGCGACATCACGTTTGAACTCAAGCCTTGGCAGTTGAATGCCATCGCCATCGAGGAGCCGTTCGATTGCCCGTATTGCCAGCGAATCCTGCAGTTGAACTGCCCTGTGCAGTTGCGTCATTTCAAGGCGCTTGACCGTTGGGCGCTGGTGCGGCCGAGCATGGTGGCATTAACCTGCATGGTGCTGATCGTGGCGCTGGTGGCTGAGTGGCTTGGGCTGATCAGCGTGATCGGGCAGTTCAACATTTCACTGATGGTGGTGCTGCTGCATTGCCTGGTACTGCGCTATGCGCGTCACCGCCAGCGCATGACCCTGGACCTGCACGTTGTCAGCCCCGCGCTACCAATTGAACAGCTCGCGCGCATTGCGGGTGCTCGCCTCAGCCAGCGCTAGCGGGCTGAGGCCCATGCGTTCGGCCAGGGCGCGGCAGATGTCCGGCAGGTGCTCGGGGCTGTTGCGCTGGCCGGGATACATGGCGGGCGGCATGTCGGGCGAGTCGGTTTCCAGCACCACCGCGTCCAGCGGCAGGTGCGCCAGCACCTTGTGCATACGCAGCGCCTGGGGCCAGGTCGCGGCACCGCCCAGGCCCAGTTTGAAACCGAGCTTGATGTATTCGCGGGCTTCCTCACGGCTGCCGGCAAACGCATGGATGATGCCGCCACGTGGCACGCGTAGGCGCTTGAGGGTGGCAATCGCCGCCGCATGGCTGCGACGCACGTGCAGCAGGGCGGGCAGCTGAAAATCCACGGCCAGCCGCAGTTGCGCCTCGAACAGGTGTTGCTGACGCTCGCGGTCCAGGTCTTCGAGGAAATAATCCAGGCCGATCTCGCCCACCGCACACAGCTGCCGATGGCCGCGCAGGCGAGTCAGCCAGTCGCCCAGTTCGGACAGGTCGGCGGGGCGGTGATCGTCCAGATACACCGGGTGAAGGCCGAACGCAGCGAACAGGCCGTCATCGGTTTGCACCAAGTCCCACAGGCGCTGCCAATTCTGCCGATACACCCCCAGCACCACCATGCGCTGTACGCCCAGCTCGCGGCTATGGGCGAGGACTTCCCGGCGGTCGCTGTCGAACTCCGGGAAGTCCAGGTGGGTGTGGGTGTCGATCAGCGTCACGTTCACGCCTCGTGAATACGCTGCTTGAAGGTGCGGCCGATGGCGTGCACGCCCGGTTGGTACTGCTCTTCTTCGATGGCGGCCAAGGCCAGGCGCAGCGCGGTGTCGGCGATCAACTGATGCTGCTGGGCCATGGCGTTGACCGGCAGCGGCAGGAAGTCCAGCAGTTGAGTGTCGCCGAACGTGCCCAGGCGCAGGGGGCGCGATTTGAGCGGATAGTCGTGCAGTGCATCGAACACGCCTTGCAGCAGGACATAGGACGTGGTCACCAGCGCGTCAGGCAAGTGGCCCAGCCGCTGTAGCAATTGCTCCATCAATTGTCGACCACAGTCGCGACTGAACGCTTCACCGTGCTCGATGAGCATCTCACCGGTAAAACCCTGCAGGGCTTGCTGAAAACCGGCGGCGCGCTCCTGGCTGATGCTCAGCTCGGGGCGTGCGCCGATCAGTACGATTTGCTTGGGCAGCGGTTGCAGCAGGCTGCTGGTTAACTGATGGCAGGCCTGACGGTCGTCGCTGACCACCGAGCAGAACTGCGTCGACTCCATCACCCGGTCAATCGCGATCACCGGCAGGCCCTTGGCTTGCAATTCACGGTAACTGTCATCGCTGGTGGGCAGGCAACTGGCCACGAATAACGCATCGCAACGTCGGGCGCGGAACAACTGCAGTAATTGGCGCTCGCTGTCGGGGTCGTCGTCGGAGCTGGCGATCAGCAGCTGATAGCCCCGCGCACGCGCGCCTTGCTCCAGCAATTTGGCGATGCGTGCGTAACTGGGGTTTTCCAGGTCAGGCAGAATAAAGCCCAGCGTGCGCGTGTGCCGGCTGCGTAGCCCGGCGGCCTGGGGGTTCGGCGTAAAGCCGTGGGCGTCGACGACCGCTCGCACCCGCTCGACGGTCGCGTGGCTGATGCGTTGCTGGGCGGCTTTGCCGTTGATGACATAACTGGCGGTGGTCACGGACACACCGGCCAGACGTGCGATATCACTGAGTTTCAAACCGGGATTTCCTTGTTTTTTGGAGCTCGCCCCGACATTTTGTCCAATCGTAACCGATTCCGGCGCACGACCAATGTCCCAGCTCAATCGCCGAGTGGTCCTTCAAGGATGCACAATTAACGCGTAATCTGCCTTAAATTCTAGATTAAACGTTTCAGCCAGCGTATTTTTACGACGTTCGCGACCGAGCGGCTCCTGCCAACTGACCGCTCAGTCAGTGATTTTCAAACACCCCTACACTGTTTTATTCAAAACAATACCTAGTGCGCCCAGCGCACTCACTAGGAGAACGGCATGCTTGAGCTCACTGTAGAGCAGATATCCATGGGCCAGGTGGCTGTGGATAAATCTGCTGCCTTGCACCTGCTCGCTGACACACTGGTGGCCGACGGCCTGGTCGCCGAAGGCTATTTAAGCGGCCTGCAAGCCCGTGAAGCCCAGGGCTCGACGTTTCTCGGCCAAGGTATTGCGATCCCCCACGGCACCCCCGAAACCCGCGATCAGGTGTTCTCTACCGGCGTGCGCCTGCTGCAGTTCCCCGAAGGGGTCGACTGGGGCGACGGCCAGGTCGTGTACCTGGCCATCGGCATCGCCGCCCAGTCCGACGAACACCTGCGCCTGCTGCAACTGCTCACCCGCGCCCTCGGCGAGACCGACCTGGGTGAGGCGCTGCGTCGCGCCGCCTCCGCGCAAGCTCTGCTGAAATTGCTGCAGGGTGCACCGCAGGAGCTGGCGCTGGATGCGCAGATGATCAGCCTGGGCGTGTCCGCCGATGATTTCGAAGAGCTGGTCTGGAGAGGGGCACGCCTGCTGCGCCAGGCCGATTGCGTCAGCAACGGCTTCGCCGCCGTATTGCAACAGGTCGATGCACTGCCATTGGGCGATGGCCTGTGGTGGCTGCACAGCGAGCAAACCGTCAAACGTCCGGGCCTGGCGTTCGTCACCCCGGACAAACCCATGCGTTACCTTGGCCAGCCGCTCAACGGCCTGTTTTGCCTGGCCAGCCTGGGCGAAGCGCACCAGGCCCTGCTTGAGCGTTTGTGTGCGCTGCTGATCGAAGGCCGTGGCCAGGAACTGGGCCGCGCCACCAGCAGTCGCGCGGTGCTTGAAGTACTGGGCGGCGAACTGCCGGCGGACTGGCCGAGCGCGCGCATCACCCTGGCCAACGCCCACGGCCTGCATGCGCGGCCGGCGAAGATCCTCGCGCAGTTGGCCAAAAGTTTTGACGGCGATATCCGCGTGCGCGTCATCGACGGCCCGGCCACCGCGGTGTCGGTCAAGAGCCTGAGCAAGCTGCTCAGCCTCGGCGCTCGCCGCGGTCAGGTGTTGGAGTTTGTCGCCGAACCCGGCATTGCTGGTGATGCGTTGCCGGCACTGTTGGCGGCGGTAGAAGAGGGGCTCGGTGAGGCGATCGAGCCGCTGCCGACCGTCAGCGCGCAACCCGCAACCGTGGACATAGAACCGGTGATCAGCGCGCCAGCGTCAGGCAGCCAGCTCCAGGCGATCGCCGCTGCGCCGGGAATTGCTATCGGCCCGGCCCATGTCCAGGCCCAGCAGGTGTTCGACTACCCGTTGCGCGGCGAGTCGTGCGCGATTGAGCGTCAGCGTCTGCAGGCCGCCCTTGCCGACGTGCGTGGTGATATCCACGGCCTGATCGAGCGCAGCCCGTCCAAGGCGATCCGCGAGATTTTCATCACCCACCAGGAAATGCTCGACGACCCGGAACTCACCGACGAAGTCGACACGCGCCTCAAGCAAGGCGAAAGCGCCGAAGCCGCGTGGATGAGCGTAATTGAGGCCGCCGCCAAACAGCAGGAATCGTTGCAGGATGCGCTGCTCGCCGAGCGTGCCGCCGACCTGCGCGATGTCGGCCGCCGAGTGCTGGCGCAACTGTGCGGCGTCGAAACCGCGCAGGAACCGAACGAACCTTACATCCTGGTAATGGACGAGGTCGGCCCCTCCGACGTGGCGCGCCTGGACCCGGCCCGCGTCGCCGGTATCCTCACCGCTCGCGGCGGCGCCACGGCCCACAGCGCCATCGTCGCCCGCGCGCTCGGCATCCCCGCGCTGGTCGGCGCCGGCTCGGCGGTGCTGCTGCTTGCCGCCGGTACGCCGCTGCTGCTGGATGGCCAGCGCGGGCGCCTGCATGTGGACCCCGACACAGCCACCCTGCAACGCGCCACCGTCGAGCGCGATACCCGTGAACAACGCTTGCAGGCGGCCTCGGCCCAGCGCCACGAACCGGCGCTGACCCGTGACGGGCATGCGGTGGAAGTGTTCGCCAACATCGGCGAGAGCGCCGGCGTTGCTGCTGCGGTGGAGCAGGGCGCCGAAGGCATCGGCCTGTTGCGCACCGAGCTGATTTTCATGGCCCATCCGCAAGCCCCGGATGAAGCCACCCAGGAGGCCGAATACCGCCGCGTGCTCGACGGCCTCGGCGGACGCCCACTGGTGGTGCGCACCCTTGATGTGGGCGGCGACAAGCCCTTGCCTTACTGGCCGATTGCCGAGGAAGAAAACCCTTTCCTGGGTGTGCGCGGCATCCGCCTGACCTTGCAGCGCCCGCAGATCATGGAAGCGCAATTGCGCGCGCTGTTGCGCTCGGCGGACAACCGCCCGCTGCGCATCATGTTTCCCATGGTCGGCAGCGTCGACGAGTGGCGCGCCGCCCGTGATATGACCGAGCGCCTGCGCCTGGAAATCCCGGTGGCCGACCTGCAACTGGGGATCATGATCGAAGTGCCGTCGGCGGCCTTGCTGGCGCCGGTGCTGGCCAAGGAAGTGGACTTTTTCAGTGTCGGCACCAACGACCTGACCCAATACACCCTGGCCATCGACCGTGGCCACCCGACCTTGTCGGCCCAGGCCGATGGCTTGCACCCGGCGGTGTTGCAATTGATCGATATCACCGTGCGCGCCGCCCATGCCCATGGCAAATGGGTTGGCGTGTGCGGCGAACTGGCGGCGGACCCGTTGGCGGTGCCGGTGCTGGTGGGCCTGGGGGTGGACGAGCTGAGCGTGTCGGCGCGCAGCATTCCCGAAGTGAAGGCGCGTGTGCGCGAATTCAGTCTGAGCCAGGCCCAGCGCCTGGCACAACAAGCACTGGCGGCAGGTTCCCCCGCCGATGTGCGAGCCCTCGTGGAGGCGGTGTAAATGGCAAGGATTCTGACCCTGACGCTGAACCCGGCGTTGGATCTCACGGTGCGCCTGGCCCGCCTGGAACCGGGTGAAGTCAACCGCAGCGAAACCCTGCTGACCCACGCTGCCGGCAAGGGCGTGAATGTGGCGCAGGTACTGGCCGACCTGGGGCATCAGCTGACCGTGGGCGGTTTTCTCGGTGCGGATAACCCGCAGGCCTTTGAAGCGCTGATCGCCCGTCGTGGTTTTGCCGACGCGTTTATCCGCGTGCCGGGGGAAACCCGCAGCAATATCAAGATCGCCGAGCAGGACGGTCGCGTCACCGACATCAATGCACCGGGGCCGCTGGTGAGCGAGCAGGCGCAACAGGCCTTACTCAACCAGCTCACTCTGATCGCTCCCGTTCACGATGCGGTGGTGGTCGCCGGCAGCTTGCCGCGTGGCGTCAGTGCGCAGTGGTTGCACGATGTGTTGGTGCAGTTGAAGGGCCTCGGTTTGAAAGTCGCCCTGGACACCAGCGGCGAGGCGCTGCGTGCCGGCCTGCGCGCCGGACCGTGGTTGGTCAAACCGAACACCGAAGAACTGGCCGATGCCCTCGACTGCTCGACTGGCTCCCTCGAACAGCAACGCCAGGCCGCGCAGCGCCTGCACGCTCAGGGCGTGGAGCATGTAGTGGTGTCCCATGGCGCCGACGGTGTGAACTGGTTCAGCCCGACGGTGGCGCTGCATGCCACGCCACCCAAGGTCAGCGTGGCCAGCACCGTGGGCGCCGGCGACTCGTTGCTGGCCGGCATGTTGCACGGTCTGCTCAGTGACGAGGCGCCCGAGCAGACCCTGCGTCGCGCCACGGCGATTGCCGCGATGGCCGTGACGCAGATCGGTTTCGGCATCAGCGATGACGCGCAGTTGGCGCATCTGCAAAGCGGCGTCGATGTACGCCCGCTCACAGAACAATAAGAGGGTTAGTCATGAAGTTAGCCATTGTTACTGCCTGCCCCAACGGCATGGTCACCAGTGTGCTGTGCGCCCGCTTGCTGGACGCCGCCGCGCAACGCCAGGGCTGGAGCACCAGTGTCGAAGTAGTGGATGTGCAACACCCCGAGCGTGCGTTATCCGAAGCGACCCTGGCCGCCGCCGAGTGGGTGTTGCTGGTCAGCAGCACGCCGGTGGATATGCAGCGCTTCGTCGGCAAGCGCGTGTTCCAGAGCACACCGGCCCAGGCGTTGGCGGATGTGGAGGCGGTGTTGCGTCGCGGCGCTGAAGAGGCCCAGGTGTATGTCGCCAGCCAGGCACCCGTGGCGGCGAAAAACGCCCCGCGCATCGTCGCCATCACCGCGTGCCCGACCGGCGTGGCCCATACCTTTATGGCCGCCGAAGCCTTGCAGCAGACGGCCAAGCGCCTGGGTTACGATTTGCAGGTCGAGACCCAGGGCTCGGTGGGCGCGCGTACGCCGCTGAGCGCCGAAGCCATTGCCAAGGCCGACGTAGTGCTGCTGGCGGCGGATATCGAAGTGGCCACCGAACGCTTTGCCGGCAAGAAGATTTACCGTTGCGGCACCGGTATTGCCCTCAAACAATCGGAAGCGACCCTGAACAAAGCCCTGGCCGAAGGCACGGTGGAGAGCGCGGCCGGTGCAGCGGTAGCCAAGCCGGAAAAAACCGGGGTCTATAAGCACCTGCTTACTGGTGTGTCGTTCATGTTGCCGATGGTGGTGGCGGGCGGCTTGCTGATCGCCCTGTCGTTTGCGTTCGGCATCCATGCGTTCGAACAGGAAGGCACCCTGGCGGCGGCGTTGAAAACCGTCGGCAACAGCGCGTTTACCTTGATGGTGCCGCTGCTGGCCGGTTATATCGCCTATTCGATTGCCGACCGTCCGGGGATCGCGCCGGGCATGATTGGCGGCCTGCTCGCCGGTACTTTGGGCGCGGGCTTTATCGGCGGCATTTTTGCCGGTTTCCTGGCCGGTTACTGCGTCAAAGGGGTCACGCGCGTGGTGCGCCTGCCGCAGAGCATGGAAGCCCTCAAGCCGATTCTGATCATCCCGTTGCTGGCGAGCCTGTTCACCGGCCTGGCGATGATCTACCTGGTGGGCCCGCCGGTGGCGCGCATGCTCAGCGGCCTGACTGAGTTCCTCAGCACCATGGGCACCACCAATGCCGTGCTGCTGGGCATTCTGCTGGGCGGCATGATGTGCGTGGACCTGGGGGGGCCGATCAACAAGGCTGCGTATGCATTTTCGGTCGGCCTGCTGGCCGCCCATAGCGGCGCGCCGATGGCCGCGACCATGGCCGCCGGCATGGTGCCGCCCATCGGCATGGGCATCGCCACGCTGCTGGCGCGGCGCAAATTCGCCCAGACCGAACGCGAAGCCGGCAAGGCCGCGATGATCCTCGGTATGTGCTTTATCTCCGAAGGTGCGATCCCTTTCGCCGCCAAGGACCCGCTGCGCGTGATCCCGGCGAGCATCGCCGGCGGTGCGTTGACCGGCGCGCTGTCGATGTACTTCGGCTGCGTACTGGCTGCGCCCCACGGTGGTTTGTTTGTGCTGGTGATCCCGAATGCGATCAACCATGCGTTGCTGTATCTGCTGGCGATCGTTGCGGGCAGCCTGCTGACCGGGGTGGTGTATGCGCTGATCAAGCGGGCGGAAGTGGTGGAGCTGAGCGTCGCGCCGGCCAACGCCTGACACGGTCCGGCAGGGCCTGAACATGTGGAAGGGGGCAAGCCCCTCCACATTTGGATCTCGGCTCAGCGCAGGGTGAGTGTCATATCCGCTTCATTCCCGTATGGTTAAGTGCCTCTTTTGAGACTCAAGAGGGCACCTGCATGAGCCACTTCGATCTGGGCCGTCGCCGCGTGATGCAAGCCGTCGGCGCCGGTCTGTTACTGCCGGGCCTGGCGCCGGCGGTGATTGCGTCGGTCAAGGACCGGCCGCAACTCACCGATGGCGTGCAGTCCGGCGATCTGCTGGGCGACCGCGCGATGATCTGGAGCCGCAGCGACCGCCCGGCGCGGATGGTGGTGGAATGGGACACCCGCAGTGTGTTCAGCAACCCGCGCCGTTTCGTCTCGCCGCTGGCCGACAGCCGCACGGACTTCACCGCCCGCGTCGAACTCACCGGGTTGCCCGCCGACCAGGCGATTTTCTACCGTGTGCACTTCGAAGACGCCCAGAGCGGCGTTGCCAGCGAACCGTGGTTCGGCCATCTGCGCAGCGTGCCGCAACAGCGCCGCGATATTCGCTTCGTGTGGAGCGGCGACACCGTCGGCCAGGGCTTCGGCATCAACCCGGATATCGGCGGCATGCGCATCTACGAAGCCATGCGCCTGCGTCTGCCGGACTTCTTTATCCACAGCGGCGACACCATCTACGCCGACGGCCCGGTGCCGGCACAACTGGCGACCGAAAGCGGGCGCATCTGGCGCAATATCACCACCCAAGCCAAGAGCAAAGTCGCCGAAACCCTGGACGAATACCGCGGCAACTATCGCTACAACCTCATGGATGAAAACGTGCGCCGTTTCAACGCCGAGGTGCCGCAGATCTGGCAGTGGGACGACCACGAGGTAATCAACAACTGGTCGTCGAGCAAGCAGTTGGACGAGCGCTACCAGACCCGCGATATCAACACGCTCGTAGGCCGTGCACGCCAGGCCTGGCTGGAGTATTCGCCGATGCGCCGCCAAAGCGCCGACGGCGGCGGGCGCATCTATCGCAAGCTCAGTTATGGCCCGCTGCTGGATGTATTTGTGCTCGACATGCGCAGCTACCGTGGCCCGAATGATGACAACCTGGGGGCGGCCAAACCGTTTCTCGGTCGTGAACAATTGGACTGGCTCAAGGGCGAACTCAAGGGTTCAACGGCGCAATGGAAAGTCATCGCCGCCGACATGCCTATCGGCCTGGGCGTGCCCGACGGCGAAGTCAGCCCCGGCGTGCCGCGCTGGGAGGCCATTGCCAACAATGATCCAGGCCCGGCCCAGGGGCGCGAGCTGGAAATCGCTGAGTTACTGGGTTTTCTGCGCGCACAGCAGGTGCGTAACCATGTGTGGCTGACAGCCGATGTGCACTACTGCGCCGCGCACCACTACCATCCCGATCGCGCCGCGTTCCAGGATTTTGAACCGTTCTGGGAGTTCGTCGCCGGGCCGTTGAACGCCGGCAGCTTCGGGCCCAATCCGCTGGATAAAACGTTTGGGCCTGAAGTGGTGTTCGAAAAAGCGCCACCGGCGCAGAACACCTCGCCGTTTGCAGGGTTTCAGTTTTTTGGCGAGGTGAATATCGATGGCCAGACGGGGGAGTTGACGGTGATCCTGCGCGACTTGGATGGAGTCTCGGTATTCGAACAGAAGTTGCAACCCACCTGACTTGAAATGCAATTCCAATGTGAGAGGGGGCTTGCCCCCGATGACGGTGTGACAGTCGTTTATCAGACGAGCGATCCACCGCTATCGGGGGCAAGCCCCCTCCCACAGTGGATTGCGCAGCGTTCCAGGATTTCGAGCCGTTCTGGGAGTTTGTCGCCGGGCCTGAAGTGGTGTTCGAAAAAGCGCCACCGGCACAGAACACTGACTTGAAATGCAATCCCAATGTGGGAGGGGGCTTGCCCCCGATGACGGTGTGACAGTCATTTATCAGACGAGCGATCCACCGCTATCGGGGGCAAGCCCCCTCCCACAGTGGATCGCGCGGCGTTCCAGGATTTCGAGCCGCTCCGGGAGTTTGTCGCCGGGCCTGAAGTGGTGTTCGAAAAAGCGCCACCGGCACAGAACACTGACTTGAAATGCAATCCCAATGTGGGAGGGGGCTTGCCCCCGATGACGGTGTGACAGTCGTTTATCAGACGAGCGATCCACCGCTATCGGGGGCAAGCCCCCTCCCACAGTGGATCGCGCGGCGCTCCAGGATTTCGAGCCGTTCCGGGAGTTTGTCGCCGGGCCTGAAGTGGTGTTCGAAAAAGCGCCACCGGCACAGAACACTGACTTGAAATGCAATCCCAATGTGGGAGGGGGCTTGCCCCCGATGACGGTGTGACAGTCATTTATCAGACGAGCGATCCACCGCTATCGGGGGCAAGCCCCCTCCCACAGTGGATCGCGCGGCGTTCCAGGATTTCGAGCCGTTCCGGGGAGTTTGTCGCCGGGCCTGAAGTGGTGTTCGAAAAAGCGCCACCGGCACAGAACACTGACTTGAAATGCAATCCCAATGTGGGAGGGGGCTTGCCCCCGATGACGGTGTGACAGTCATTTATCAGACGAGCGATCCACCGCTATCGGGGGCAAGCCCCCTCCCACAGTGGATTGCGCGGCGTTCCAGGATTTCGAGCCGTTCCGGGAGTTTGTCGCCGGGCCTGAAGTGGTGTTCGAATAAGCGCCACCGGCACAGAACACTGACTTGAAATGCAATTCCAATGTGGGAGGGGGCTTGCCCCCGATGACGGTGTGACAGTCATTTATCAGACGAGCGATCCACCGCTATCGGGGGCAAGCCCCCTCCCACAGTGGATCGCGCGGCGCTCCAGGATTTCGAGCCGTTCTGGGAGTTTGTCGCCGGGCCTGAAGTGGTGTTTGAAAAAGCGCCACTGGCACAGAACACTGACTTGAAATGCAATCCCACATTGGGTGACCTCAGTAGACGTCGCGGCGATAGCGGCCTTGTTCGATCAAGCGCTCCACCGCCTCACGGCCGAGGATATCCACCAGCGCCTGATCCACCCCGGCAGCCATCCCCTGCAAGCTGCCGCACACATAAATCGCCGCGCCATCGGCCAGCCATCTGCGCAGTACATCCGCCGACTCGCGCAGGCGATCCTGCACGTAGATTTTCTCTGCCTGATCGCGGGAGAACGCCAGGTCCAACAGCGCCAGATCGCCGCTGGCCAGCCAGCCTTGCAGCTCGTCCCGGCACAGGTAGTCGTGGGCGATATTGCGTTCGCCGAACACCAGCCAGTTGCGCTGCTGGCCTTGGGCAATGCGCGCTTTAAGCAAGCTGCGCAGGCCGGCCAGCCCGGTGCCGTTGCCCAGCAGGATCAGCGGCACCGGCGCGTCCGGCAGGTGGAAGCCACTGTTGCGTCGCAGACGCAGGCTGATCGCGCCGCCGAGGGGCGCGTGTTCGGTGAGCCAGCCCGAGCCCAGGCCCAGGCGGCCGTCGGCGTGGCGTTCCTGACGTACGATCAATTCGAGCACACCGTCGCCGGCAATCGAGGCGATGGAGTATTCGCGCATGCCCAGCGGCACCAAGGCGTCCACCAGCGCCTGGGCGTGCAGGCCGACCAGGTGCGCGCGGTTGTCCGGCAACTGGCGAGTGGCCAGGGCCCGGTCGAGGGTTTGTGCCAGCCCTTCGATCAGTACGCCGTCGCTGCCTTGCAGGCCCAGGCCCGCCAGAAAGTGCTCGACTGCCGACGGGGCGTTGCGCGGCAGGATTTCCACCAGGTCGCCGGCGTCCCAGTGCTGCGACGACGTCGACGTGAGGCCCAGCAGGTACACGCCCGCGCCGACGCTGCCGGGGTTGAGCAGGGTGCGCTGGCTCAGTGTCCAGTGTTCGTACTGGGTGCTTGGCCAGGCGGCGGCCGGGGCGTGGCCGGTCAGTTCGCCCAACTGTTGCTGCCAGTGCAGCAATGCGTGGGTGTCGCCGCTGTCCACTTCCACCGGGGCGAATAACGCTGTGCCGCCCTGGTTGGTCAGCCAGAAATGCAGACGCCGGGCGAAGCCGCAAAAGTGCGGGTATTGGCGATCGCCGAGGGCCAGCACCGAGTAGTTCAAGCCCTTGAGCGACAGGCCCTGGCCGAGCACGCTGCGCTCGAAGCCACGGGCATTGTCGGGCGCTTCACCGTCGCCGAAGGTGCTGACCACGAACAGCGCGTTGTGCGCCTGGCGCAGCTCATCCGCGCTGACGCTGCCCAGCGCCTGCACTTTCACCGGCAGGCCGGCAGCCTGCAGTTGCCCGGCGGTCTGCCAGGCCAGTTGTTCGGCGAAACCGCTCTGGCTGGCAAAGCCGATCAGCCACGCCGAGGCATCGCTGGGGTTGGCGCCGAGGCGCTGGCGAGCGTCGCGCACCTGGCGTTTTTTGCGACGGCGATCCAGGTACAGCAACCAGCCGGTGATGAAGAACAACGGCATCAACAGTGAACTGACGGTCAGCACGATCCGCCCGATCAAGCCAAAGTAGCTGCCGGTGTGCAGTGCATAAATGCTGGTCAGTAACTGAGCCTTGAGGCTCTTGCCGGCGTAGCGATCATGGGATTGGACCTCGCCGGTGGCCGGGTCCAGGTTGATCTGGTTGAGCGCGCGGTCATGGGGCGAGTCGCTCAGCAGGTAATACACGGTAGCCGGTTGCCCGGCAGCGCCAGGCATGCGGATGTTGTAGGCGCTCAGGTCAGGACCGGCGTTGCTGTAGAGGCTGCTCCAGATTGCGTCGTAGTTGGCCACCGGTGCCGGACCTGCGGGCGCTGGGCCGCGCGTGCGTACCCGTTCGTTCTGCGGGGCGTCGGACAGCAGTTGGGTCAGCCCTCGGCTGTACCAGTCGTAGGACCAGAACAACCCGGTGAGCGCCGCCAACAGATAAAACAGCAGGCACCAGGTGCCGAACACTGAGTGCAGGTCCCAATTGAAGCTGCGGCCCTTTTTGCGCCAGTCCAGGGTCAGCCAGGCGCGCCAGTTCGCGACCTGGCGCGGCCAGCGCAGGTACAGGCCGGAGAGGCAGAAGAACACCAGGATCAGGGTGCAGGCGCCGGTGATCTGCCGGCCGGTTTCGCCGATGGCGAGGAAGCGGTGCAGTTGCAGGATAAAACCCAACACATCCTGGCCGACGGCGTCGCCCAGGTACTCGCCGGTGTACGGGTCGAAGTAGCGCATCGGGCCACGCCGTTCACCCGGCGGCGGGGTGAAGGCCACGCGCGCGGCATTGCCGCTGTCGCGCTCTACCCACAGCATGGCGACGGTCTTGCCTTCGACGGCTTCGAGCTTGCGCACCAGTTCGGCCGGCGGCAGCACGCCGGCTTCGCGTTTTTGTACGTGCAGGACGCTGGGGTTGAGAGCCCGCAGTATTTCATCCTGGAACGACACGGCCGCTCCGGTGATCCCCATCAAGGCCAGCACCAGCCCGGCAGTAATGCCGAAAAACCAGTGCAACTGAAACAGGGTTTTCTTCAACACGTCGGACCGCCTCGTTCATCGGGATATAAGTGCCACGGCGCGCATTATGCCGTGGGTTGTCGAGAAACTTTGTTGTTTAACACGCAAAAGCCCCACGCATCCGATGCGTGGGGCTCAGGGCCGAGCGTTTAGAAATGGAAGCTGGTGGTCAGCAGCGCCGTGCGACCGGCGGCCTGGTTGGCGAAGTGCGCGGAGTAAGCCTTATCGTAGTAGACCTTATCGGTCAGGTTCTGCACGTTCAGTTGCAAGTCGACGTTCTTGGTCAGCTTGTAGCTGGCCATGGCGTCGTAGCGGGTATAGGACGGCACATACACGGTGTTGCCCACGTCGCCGTAAACCTGGTCGACATAGAACGCGCCGCCGCCAACGGTGAACTTGGGTGTAAGGGCATAGGTGGTCCACAGGCTGAAGGTGTTCTTCGGCGTGTTGGGCATCTGGTTGCCTTCGTTGGAGCCGGCGCTGATTACCCCGTTGCGACCGTTACGGCCAGCCTTGACCAGTTCGCTGTCCAGGTAGCTGTAGCCGGCGAACACTTGCCATTGCTCGGTGATTTTGCCGCTGGCGGACAATTCCACGCCGTCGACCCGCGACTCGCCGGCGTTCTGGTAGGTGAGGGCGTCCACCAGAATGCGGGTGTTTTTCTTCTCGGTGCGGAATACGGCGGCGGTCAGCGAAAGGCGGTCGTGGAACAGATCCCACTTGGTGCCCAGCTCATAGTTGACGGTTTCTTCCGGTTGCAGATCGCTGGTGGCCGCGCCGGCAGACAGCGGGTTGCCGTCCGAGCCTTCGCCGACCAGGCCGCCGGGCGGGGTGGCCGAGGTGGCGTAGGAGGCATAGATGCTGCCGTTTTCCAGCGGTTTCCAGACCAGACCGGCCTGCCAGTTGAAGAATTGGCTGTCGTCCTTGATTTTGCTGCGTGCCTTGACCGTCGCACTAGGCACCGCATTGGTGTTGGCTTCGGTGTCGAAAGTATCGTAGCGCAGGCCGACGTTAAGCAGCCATTTCGGGTCCAGTTCGATAGTGTCGAACACGTACGCGGCGCGGCTGGTGGCTTTGGTGTTGGTGCCGTTGTAGTTGCGCGCGACGGAACCGGTCCAGGCGTCGTCCGGGTTCGGGTTGCTCAATGAGGTGCATTGGCCGCCCAGGCCGCCTTTGGCCGGCGTGCACACCGGATTCGCGTTCGGGCTCACGGTGTAGCTGCTGACGCGGGTTTCTTCACCGGTGAATTCCAGGCCGGTGGAGTAGGTGTTTTTGAAGCCCAGGGCTTGGAAGCTGCCGAACAGGTCGGTCTGGTTGGTGGTCGTGGTGGTGGTGGATACACGCGAATTGGCCCGGCGCCACACGGTGCCGAACTTGTTCACGTTGAGTTTGCTGTCGTCGGGCTGGGTCAGCACGTAGTCCTGGCCGGTACTGCCGTGGCGCAGGGTGTTTTTCAGCGTCATGTTGTCGTTCAGGTCGTGCTCGATGGAGAACGTGCTGATGTCGGCGCGGGTCTTGCGGAAATCGCGGTCTTTGAGGCCGTAGAAGTTATTGCTGTCGCCGCCGTCGTTGGGTTTGTCGTGGACGTGGGCGGTGGCGGTGGCCGAACCGTAGCCGTAGGGAATCCCCGAGTCCGGCAGGTCGTCGCTTTCCAGGTGGTAGTAGCTGAGGTTGACGCGGGTGGGGGTGCCCAGGCCGAAGGTCAGCGAGGGCGCCACGCCCCAGCGGTCGTAATTGACCGCGTCGCGCCCGGCCACGTTCTGTTCGTGGCTCATCAGGTTCAGGCGGAATGCGGCGCTGTCGTCGAGGAACTGGCGGTTCACGTCGAGCACGTAGCGGCGGGTCTGGTCGGAACCGTAGGTGAAACCGCCGTTGGTGAAGTCCCGTGCCTGAGGGGTTTTGCTCACCAGGTTGAGGCTGCCACCGGCCGAGCCGCGTCCGCCGAAGGAAGAGTTCGGGCCTTTGCTGACTTCGATGGACTCGATGTCGAAAATCTCACGGCTCTGGCCGCCGGTGTCGCGCACGCCATCGAGGTAGGTGTCGCCCTGTGCATCGAAACCGCGGATGAAGGGACGATCGCCCTGAGGGTTGCCGCCTTCACCGGCGCCGAAAGTGATGCCGGGTACGGTGCGCAAGGCATCCTGCAACGAGGTGGCGGCGGTGTCCTTGAGCACTTGTTGCGGCACTACCGTGACCGAGCGCGGCGTATCCACCAGCGGCGCGGTGTATTTCTGTGACGCGGCTTTTTCTACCTGGTACGAGGTAGTGTCCTGCTCTTCGCCGGTGATGCTGGTGGCGCCCAGGGAGATGCTGTTGCGCTGGCTTTTTTGCTCAGTGTCCTCGGCCGCCTGTGCCAAGTGGGTCACCGTCGTGGCGCCAAGGGCAACGCCGATGGCCGAGGCCAGCAAACGTGGTGAACTGGCCGGAATTTTTTGTGCAGTGCGCGACATGTCGTGTCCTTTCCCCAAGGATGTAAGGCGGCGGAATATAGGGTGAACACGACTTTCTATCAATTGCGATACATTGCTAATTGCATTGAATTTACATTCTTTACACTTTTACCTTACGGTTTTTACGCGTTCATCCGTCTCCGGGTTTTACAGTGTTGATAAGAATCAATATCATTGGCGCCCCTCCGCACCCAGGTACCACCCCATGCTGCTGCACATTCCCGGCCTGTTCTCCCGCGAGGAGGTGCAACGCATTCGCCTGGCCCTGGAAAACGCCGATTGGGCCGACGGTAAAATCACCGCCGGGCACCAGTCCGCCAAGGCCAAGCACAACCTGCAATTGCCCGAAGGCCATCCCTTAGCCAAGGAAATCGGCGCGGCGATGCTCGAACGTCTGTGGCAAAACCCGTTGTTCATGTCGGCGGCGTTACCGCACAAAGTCTTTCCACCGTTGCTCAACTGCTACACCGCCGGCGGCAGTTTCGACTTTCATATCGATAACGCCGTGCGCCAACCCAAGGGCAGCCCTGAGCGCGTGCGCACCGATTTGTCGTCCACCGTGTTTTTCAGCGACCCCGACGACTACGACGGCGGTGAACTGGAGATCCAGGACACCTTCGGCCTGCAGCGAGTCAAGTTGCCGGCCGGCGATATGGTGCTGTACCCCGGTTCCAGCCTGCACAAAGTCAACCCTGTGACCCGGGGCGCGCGATACGCCTCATTCTTCTGGACCCAGAGCCTGGTGCGTGAAGACAGCCAGCGCACGCTGCTGTTCGAGATGGACGGCGCGATCCAGCAACTGACCCGCGATGTGCCCGATCATCCGGCGCTGATTCAGCTCACCGGCACCTACCACAACCTGTTGCGCCGCTGGGTCGAGGTCTGAGATGAGTTTCCTGTTGCGTCGCCAGGAAGTGCTCACGGTCGAGCAATTGCAGAACATGCTCGACGGCTCCCCGGTGCGGGCTGCCCAGGCGATTCTGATCGCGGCGAAGGAGGGCGTGGTCGATGCCCAGGCCTTGCTCGGGCAGATCCTGCTGGAAGGCCGTGGCATTGCCCGCGATGAAGCGCTGGCGCTGCGCTGGTTCCGCATCGCGGCGCAGGGCGGTCACCGCATGGCGCGCAATATGGTCGGCCGTTGCCTGGAGCACGGCTGGGGTTGCGCGGCCGATGCGGTGGCAGCGGCGCAGCACTACCGTCTGGCCGCCGAGGCGGGGCTGGATTGGGGGCAATACAACTACGCGAATCTGCTGGCGACCGGCCGCGGTGTGGTTGAGGATCAGGCGCAGGCACTGGCCTTTTATCGTCGGGCGGCGGAGCAAGGCCACGCCAAGTCGATGAACCTGCTGGGGCGCTATCTGGAAGACGGCCAGTATTGTGCGAGGGACCTGGAGGCCGCCGTCGACTGGTATCGGCGCTCGGCCGAAGGTGGGGATTTTCGCGGGCAGTTCAGTTATGCGGCGGTGCTGGCCGACAGGGGCCAGGTCGAGACAGCGCTGCAGTGGTTGCGCAAGGCGTTGGCGGGCGGAAATCTCAAGTTCCTGCGAACGGCCCATAAGGCCTTGGCTGCGGCGAGTGATCCGCAGGTTCGAGCGATGGCCGAGGCGTATCGACAGCGTGCCGCGACGCTCTGATCGTTCCCGCCTTGGGAACGATCAGAAGGGGCGGATCAGACGTAGAACGACTTCAACGGCGGAAACCCATTGAACTCAACCGCGCTGTAGCTGGTGGTGTACGCACCGGTGGACAACCAGTACAAACGATCACCGATCGCCAGGTTCAGCGGCAAGCCGTACTTGTAGTTTTCATACATGATATCGGCGCTGTCGCAGGTCGGGCCGGCGATGACCACTTCTTCCATCTCGCCTTTCTTTTCGGTCCAGATCGGGAACTTGATGGCTTCGTCCATGGTTTCGATCAGGCCCGAGAACTTGCCCACGTCCGTGTATACCCAACGCTCGACGGCGGTGCGGGATTTACGCGCCACCAGCACCACTTCGCTGACCAGGATGCCGGCGTTGGCAATCAACGAACGGCCGGGTTCCAGGATGATTTCCGGCAGGTCATCACCGAAATCTTCCTTGAGGAAGCGGATGATTTCCTCGGCGTAGGTTTCCAGGCTGTTGGTGCGGGTGATGTAGTTGGCCGGGAAGCCGCCGCCCATGTTGATTAGCTTGAGGTGGATGCCGTCTTCTTCCTTCAGGCGCTCGAAGATCACTTTGACCTTGGCGATGGCCGCGTCCCACACGCTGATATCGCGTTGCTGCGAGCCGACGTGGAACGAGATCCCGTACGGCACCAGGCCAAGGTCGCGGGCCAGGATCAGCAGGTCCATGGCCATGTCGGTCTGGCAACCGAATTTGCGCGACAGCGGCCAGTCGGCGGTGGTCGAGCCTTCGGTGAGAATGCGCACATACACTTTCGAACCCGGCGCGGCCTTGGCGATGTTGCGCAGGTCGGCTTCGGAGTCGGTGGAGAACAGACGCACGCCCTTCTCATAGAAGTAGCGGATGTCCTTGGATTTCTTGATGGTGTTGCCGTAGCTGATGCGGTCGGCGCTGACGCCGCGGTCCATGACCTTGTCCAACTCGTAGATCGACGCGATATCGAAACTCGAGCCTTTGTCTTTCAACAGGTCGATGATCTCGACGGCCGGGTTGGCCTTGACCGCGTAATAAACCTTGGCGAATTCGAAACCGGCGCGCAGGTCATCGTAGGCCTGGCTGATCATCGCGGTGTCGATCACCACGAACGGGGTTTCTTGCTTGTCGGCGAACGCCTTCATTTTGTCAAAAGTGGCGCGCGCGAAATAATCTTCGACGTTGATCGACATGCTGGGAACTCCTAAGGGCAAACTGTATTGATCAATGGGTACAACTGAACGTCCTCCGTATCCCCACTTTGGTTCGCCTACTTCCCAAGGCATGTCGCCGAAAGCAAAAAGGCCATGGGATAAGCTGCCCTTGGCCTTGCTGTCTCGTCGTCAGTACTTGAGCCGGATGGATCGTTTCCAGCATGGACGTTCGGCGCGAACTTTAGGGCGTGAGGGGCCATAGATCAACTAAAAATGTCGCGTTTCTGCACGCGTTCGTCGCGCTGCGTTGTGCAGCTACTTATGTAACCGACCGGTGTGACGGATTGATGTTCCCCGGATGGGAGTAATTGAAGGTATTTCCCTGACAGATCACGGACCCAATGTGGGAGGGAGCAAGCCCCCTCCCACATAAGATCAGGCCAGGGCGGTCTCGGCGGGGGAGACGATGCTGGTCTTGCCCCCACGGGACTTACCGGAACTCAGGTACTCGGCAATCGACTCCTGGGTCACTTCACCCAGGAACACCCGCTCGGCATCCATCACCGGCAACCACGAGCGGTTGAACTCGTACATGCGCGACAACAGGATGCGCAAGTGCTCGTCGTACGCTGCGGTAGCGTTGAACTCGCGCAGGTATTGGCCGCAGGTGCCGGTCTGACGATGCAGGTCGCGACGGCGCACATAGCCCAGTGCCTTGTTCTCGGCGCAGGTCACCACCACATAGCGACGGTCCAGTTCGTCCATCAACTCCAGGGCTTCGGCCACCGGGGTTTCCGGGCTTACCGACGGAGCGTTGTCCGCCGCGTCTTCGGCCTTGACCAGCAGCAGGCGCTTGAGGGTGCTGTCCTGGCCCACGAAGTTGCTGACGAACTCGTCGGCCGGATGTGCCAGCAACGTGTCCGGGTGGTCGATCTGCAACAGCTTGCCGGCGCGGAAAATCGCAATCTTGTCGCCCAGCTTGATGGCTTCGTCGATGTCGTGGCTGACCATGATCACCGTCTTGTTCAGCGCCCGTTGCATCTCGAAAAACTCGTTCTGGATCATCTCGCGGTTGATCGGGTCGACCGCGCCGAAGGGCTCGTCCATCAGCAGCAACGGCGCATCCGCCGCCAGCGCGCGGATCACCCCGATGCGCTGCTGCTGGCCGCCGGACAGTTCACGCGGGTAGCGGTGCAGGTACTGCTTGGGTTCGAGCTTGATCATGCTCATCAACTCGCGGGCGCGGTCGTGGCATTTCTGCTTGTCCCAGCCGAGCAACTTGGGCACAACCACGATGTTTTCTTCGATGGTCATGTTGGGGAACAGGCCGATCTGCTGGATCACGTAGCCGATGTTACGGCGCAGGGTCACTTCGTCCAGGTCGGTGGTGTCTTCGCCGTTGATCAGGATCTTGCCCGAGGTGGGTTTGATCAGGCGATTGATCATCTTCAGCGTGGTGCTTTTGCCGCAGCCCGAAGGGCCGAGGAATACGCAAATCTCACCTTCGTTGACGGTCAGGCTCACATCGTTCACGGCCGAAACAGTTTTGCCGTTGCTTTGAAAAGTCTTGGTCAGGTTTTGAAGTTCGATCATTTGAGTAGTCCTTTTGGAGTCAGCGAGCGTTGCAGCCATTGCAGAAGCAGGTCGGCGAAGATGGCCAGCAGGCTGACCAGCACGGCGCCGACGATCAGCATCGACATGTCGCTGCGGCTGATGGAGGCCAGAATCAGTACACCCAGGCCACCGGCGCCGATGGTGGCGGCGATGGTCATCACACCGATGTTCATCACCACCGCGGTGCGCACCCCGGCCAGAATCACCGGCACCGCGATCGGCAACTCGACCATGCGCAGGCGCTGGCCGAAGGTCATGCCGATGCCTTTGGCGGCTTCGCGAATGCCCGGTTCCACGCCGGTAAGGGCCAGGTAGGTGTTACGCATGATCGGCAACAAGGAGTAGAGGAACACGGCGGTGATTGCCGGCATCGGCCCCAGGCCCTGACCGAACTTGGAGTAGAACGGCAGCAGCAGGCCGAACAGGGCGATGGACGGCACGGTCAGCAACACCGTGGCGCTGGCCTGCAGCGGGCCGGCAAGCGTCGGGAAGCGCGTCATCAGCACGCCCAGGGGCACGCCGACGACGATTGCCAGAACGACTGCGATGCCAACCAGGGTGATGTGCTGCCAGGTCAGGTGCAGGACTTGGGCCCAATCAAGATGGGAAAAGGCGTTCAGGAATTCCATGTCTTCTCCTCGTTAGTTGATCGGATGCTGGCGCAGGAAGTCGGCGGCCACGGCGGACGGGCTTTCGTGGTCGACGTCGACGCGAGCATTGAGTTGACGCATGGTTTCGTCGTCGAACAGCGCGGCCAGCGGCTTGAGGTCGGCGGCCAGTTGCGGGTGCGCGTCCAGGTAGGCTTGGCGTACCACCGGTGCGGCGGTGTAGTCCGGGAAGTAGTGCTTGTCGTCCGCCAGCAGTTTTAATTTGAAGGCGTTCAGGCGCCCGTCGGTGGTGTAGACCAGGCCGGCGAACACCTGGCCATTACGCAGCGCGGTGTAGACCAGGCCTGCGTCCATCTGCCGGGTGTTCTTGCGGGTCAGGTTCATCTCATACAGTTTGACCATGCCGGCCAGACCGTCGGAGCGGTTGGCGAACTCGGTGTCCAGCGCGACCAGGCGATGTTCCCGGGTGTTTTCCGCCATCGCCTTGGTGAGGTCGCTGATGCTGTTGATCTCGGGATGTTCCTGCGCGACCTTCTGCGGCAGCGCCAGGGCGTAGGTATTGCTGAAGCGCGAAGGCGACAGCCAGACCAGGCCTTTTTTCGCGTCGAGTTCCTTGACCCGAGCGTAGGACTGTTCGCTGTCGAGTTTCTCGTCGATATGGTTGTAGGCCACCAGCGACACACCGGTGTATTCCCAGATCAGGTCCAACTGCCCGCTTTCCTGGGCGCTGCGCGCCAGATTGCTGCCCAGGCCGCCGGTGACGCGGGCGTCATAGCCTTTGGTGTTGAGGTATTGGGAGGTGATTTCGGCGAGCAGGGTCTGTTCGGTGAACACCCGCGCGCCGATACGGATCACCGGTTTTTCGGCGGCTTGCGCAAACCCTGCGCACAGCAGGATGCAGCTCAGTATCAGTGTCAGCTTTTTCATGTGAATTCCTTTGCCAAGCCTCAAGACGGACGCAACCCGCGTTCCAGCCAGAGGCGGCTGGCCATGGTCACCAGACCGTCCAGCAACAAGGCCAGCAACGCGGTGCACGCAGCGCCGAGCAGCAGTTGCGGCTGGTTGTTCAGGGCGATGCCGGGAAAGATCAGGCTGCCCAGGCTGTTGGCGCCGATCAGAAACGCCAGGGGCGCGGTGCCCACATTGATCGCCAGCGCGACGCGCACGCCGCCGATGATGATCGGCACGGCGTTGGGCAACTCCACGCGAAACAACACCTGGCGCGGGGTCATGCCGATGCCGGTGGCGGCTTCCTTGAGCGAGCCTTGAACGTTTTTCAGGCCTTCGTAAGTGTTGCGCACGATGGGCAGGAGGGAGGCGAGGAACAGCGCGAAGATAGCCGGGCCGCTGCCGATGCCGAGGACGCCGAGGGCGATGGCCAGTACGGCCAGGGGAGGGACGGTGTTGCCGATGTTGAAGATCTGCATGAAGCGTTCTGCGCGCCCGACCATATGCGGTCGACTGAGCAGGATACCGGCGGGGATGCCCACAACGAGGGCCGCCAGCATGGAGACTAGAACGAGAACTAAGTGAGCTTGCAGGTAAAACAACAAATCGTCGCGGTACAACTCGATCGTGTTGATGCCGATCCAGTGGATCAGCAGGGCCAGGAGCGCGACGACAACCGCACCTCCTATCAGCCCTTTGCCATAGCGAATAGCCACAGGCGGACTCCTTTTTTCTTCTGTCGACGAACACATTCCTGCGTGGCATGCCATGGCTGGCTGTCAGCGGAAAGTGAACGCGAAATGCAGCTCGCCAATACCGTCAAAAGCGGTATGAGTTCGAGCCATAAGCGCAGCCTCGTCAGGCTAACTTGCTGATTTTTCAGCCCCTGTTACGAGTGCGATAGCAGGGGAGTGGACGTCTGCACCTTTTAAAAGGTTCCACACTTGGCACCATTTAGCCACCCCTGATCGGGTGAACGGTGGTCCGTCACCTTGGGTTTGCGCTATACTCGCCGCCCTTTTTTGACTCACCTGCCAGGCGATTTCCCATGACCCACCAGGCCGCCGAAGTCGCGAAACGCCGCACTTTCGCCATTATTTCCCACCCCGATGCCGGTAAAACCACCATCACCGAGAAGCTCTTGCTGATGGGCAAGGCAATCGCAGTGGCCGGCACGGTGAAATCGCGCAAATCCGACCGCCATGCCACCTCCGACTGGATGGAAATGGAAAAGCAACGGGGTATCTCCATTACCACGTCGGTCATGCAATTCCCGTATCGCGACCACATGGTCAACCTGCTCGACACCCCGGGCCACGAAGACTTCTCCGAAGACACCTACCGCACCCTCACCGCGGTGGACTCGGCGCTGATGGTGCTGGACGGCGGTAAGGGCGTCGAGCCGCGCACCATCGCGCTGATGGACGTGTGCCGGCTGCGCGATACGCCGATCGTCAGCTTTATCAACAAACTCGACCGCGATATCCGCGACCCGATCGAGCTGCTCGACGAAATCGAAGCCGTATTGAAGATCAAGGCCGCGCCGATCACCTGGCCGATTGGTTGCTACCGCGACTTCAAAGGCGTGTATCACCTGGCCGACGATTACATCATCGTCTACACCGCCGGCCATGGTCACGAACGCACCGATGTGAAAATCATCGAGAAGCTCGACTCCGACGAAGCCCGCGCCCACCTGGGTGACGAGTACGACCGCTTCGTCGATCAGTTGGAGCTGGTGCAGGGCGCCTGCCATGAATTCAACCAACAGGAATTCCTCGACGGCCAGCTGACCCCAGTGTTCTTCGGGACCGCCCTGGGCAACTTCGGCGTCGACCATGTGCTCGACGCCGTGGTGGACTGGGCCCCGCGCCCGCTGCCACGGGTGGCCAACGAACGTACCGTGGAACCGGTGGAAGAGAAATTCACCGGCTTCGTGTTCAAGATCCAGGCGAACATGGACCCCAAGCACCGCGACCGTATCGCGTTCATGCGCATCTGCTCCGGCAAATACGAAAAAGGCATGAAGATGCGCCACGTGCGCACCGGCAAGGACGTGCGCATCGGCGACGCCCTGACGTTCTTCTCCTCCGAGCGTGAACAGCTCGAAGAAGCCTACGCCGGCGACATCATCGGCCTGCATAACCACGGCACCATCCAGATCGGCGACACCTTCACCGAAGGCGAAGCGCTGGGCTTTACCGGTATCCCGCACTTCGCCCCGGAACTGTTCCGCCGCGTGCGCCTGCGCGACCCGCTCAAATCCAAGCAACTGCGCCAAGGCTTGCAGCAACTGGCGGAAGAGGGCGCCACCCAGGTGTTCTTCCCCGAGCGCAGCAACGACATCATCCTCGGCGCCGTCGGTGTGCTGCAGTTCGATGTGGTCGCCAGCCGCTTGAAAGAGGAATACAAGGTCGAATGCTCCTACGAGCCGATCACCGTGTACTCCGCGCGCTGGATCGAATGCGCCGATAAGAAGAAGCTGGAAGAGTTCTCCAACAAGGCCGTGGAAAACCTCGCGCTCGATGGCGGTGGTCACCTGACCTACCTGGCGCCGACCCGGGTGAACCTGGCGTTGATGGAAGAGCGCTGGCCGGATGTGAAATTCCGTGCGACCCGTGAGCACCACTAAACAACATGTGGGAGGGGGCTTGCCCCCGATAGCAGTGTGTCAGCCCTGAATGTACTGGCTGACACACAGCCATCGGGGGCAAGCCCCCTCCCACTTTTTTTACCGCGTTGTGTCTAACCGGAACTTGGTCAGGCGGAAATTGGCTATTAGCTAGCGGGCCAAATTGTAGCGAATTTGCCAGTACATCTTGGCCCAAATGTGGGAGGGGGCTTGCCCCCGATAGCAGTGTGTCAGCCCTGGATGTACTGGCTGACACACAGTCATCGGGGGCAAGAACTCTCCCACATTTTTTCTCCACCAGGCGTTAAATTGGCGAGAACCCGGCATCCGGTCTAGCGTTTAACCACCGACTGTAAAGGAGACCACCGTGCGAAAGGCTCAACGCGCCATATCCCTGCTGTTGCTGGCCTGCCTGTGGCTGACGACCCTGCCGGCACTGGCTGACGCAGGCATGCCTCAGTGGAAAGACACCGGCCCGGTCACCAAGAAAAAGCAGAACGAGGTCAATTCCGGCAGCTGGCAACCCCAGGCCCAACCGGCTCCCAAAGAGGACGCAGAAAATCCCTACAACGAAGGGGAAGACAGCGAAACCTATGACGATGGCAACAAATAGCCGCCGCAAAAAGAAAGCCCCTCCCGCCAGGCTGATGCGCAACCTGATGGGAAGGGCTGTGAAACTCTGCTACTGATCGGTCCGGCGCGCTCAGGCGACGAACTGCTCCGCATAGTGGCAAGCCACCTGACGGTTATCCAACGGCCGCAATTGCGGCTCCTCGGTGCTGCAGCGCTCGGTGGCGTACGGGCAGCGCTTGTGGAACGCGCAACCCGGCGGCGGGTTCAAGGGGTTGGGCAACTCGCCGACGATTTTGATCTTCGGTTTGTTCGGATCCGGATGAATGGTCGGCGTGGCCGACAGCAGCGCCTGAGTGTACGGGTGCAGGGGACGTGCGTAGATGTCTTCCTTGGGGCCGACTTCCACCGGGCGACCGAGGTACATCACCATCACGTCATCGGCGACGTGCTGCACCACCGCCAGGTTGTGGGAGATGAACACGTAGGCGGTGTTGAACTCCTGCTGCAGGTCCATGAACAGGTTGAGCACCTGGGCCTGGATCGATACGTCCAGTGCGGAGGTAGGTTCATCCGCCACCAGCACTTTGGGTTGCAGCATCATGGCGCGGGCCAGGGCGATGCGCTGGCGCTGGCCACCGGAGAACATGTGCGGGTAGCGCTGATAATGCTCGGGGCGCAGGCCCACTTGCTTCATCATCGCCTGCACTTTCTCGCGGCGTTCAGCGGCGGACAGGTTGGTGTTGATCAGCAGCGGCTCGCCCAGTTGGTCGCCGACTTTCTGCCGTGGGTTCAGCGAGGCATACGGGCTCTGGAACACCATCTGCACGTCTTTGCGCAATTGCTTGCGTTGGGCCTTGTCGG
This sequence comes from Pseudomonas quebecensis, assembly GCF_026410085.1. NCBI lineage: Bacteria > Pseudomonadati > Pseudomonadota > Gammaproteobacteria > Pseudomonadales > Pseudomonadaceae > Pseudomonas > Pseudomonas quebecensis. Next base: position 4,351,309 of record NZ_CP112866.1, on the reverse strand, counting down.
CACCGGCGACTTCCTGGCCGGCGATTTTCAGCGAGCCCGACGACGGCTCTTCAATCAGCGTGAGTGCGCGGGCGAGGGTGGACTTGCCGCAACCCGACTCGCCGACCACGGCGAGGGTCTTGCCGGCTTCCAGTTCGAACGACACACCATTGAGGGCCCGCACGGTGGCGTGGCCCTTGAACAGGCCACGGGACACTTCGTAGTGACGGGTCAGGTCGCGGGCAGTAAGAACGACGGCCATTACGCCACCTCCTGGTTCAAGGGGTAGAAGCAACGCGCGAGGCTGTTGGTTTTTGGATCGAGGCCCGGACGCTGGGCGCGGCAGGTTTCCTGCACGTATGGGCAGCGCGGCGACAGCAGGCAACCCTGCGGACGGTCGTAGCGGCCAGGCACGATGCCGGGCAATGTTGCCAGGCGCGTGGCGCCCAGGCTGTGCTCGGGGATCGCCTTGAGCAGCGCTTCGCTGTAAGGATGAGCGGGGATGTCGAATAGTTGCGGCACCTGGCCGACTTCCACGGCCTGGCCGGCGTACATCACGCACACGCGCTGGGCGGTTTCGGCCACCACGGCGAGGTCGTGGGTGATCAGCACCAGGCCCATGTTCTGCTCTTTTTGCAGGGCCAGCAGCAGGTCCATGATCTGCGCCTGGATGGTCACGTCCAACGCGGTGGTCGGTTCGTCGGCGATCAGCAGTTTCGGCTCGCCGGCAATTGCCATGGCGATGGCCACGCGCTGGCTCATACCGCCGGACAGTTGGTGCGGATAGGCGTCCATACGGCTGGCGGCGCCTGGGATCTCAACTTTTTCCAACAATTCGATCGCGCGTTTGCGTGCCTGTTTGCCGGACATTTTCAGGTGCAGGCGCAGCACTTCTTCGATCTGGAAACCCACGGTGTAGCTGGGGTTGAGCGCGGTCATCGGGTCCTGGAACACCATCGCCAGGTCTTTGCCGACGATCTGGCGACGTTGACGGTTGCTCAGCTTGAGCATGTCCTTGCCGTCGAAGGTCAGCGCATCGGCGGTGACGATACCGGGGTGCTCGATCAGGCCCATCAGCGCCATCATGGTCACGGATTTACCCGAACCCGACTCGCCCACGATGGCCAGTACTTCGCCTTTGTCCACGGACAGGTCGAGGCCGTCGACCACCGGCACGGCGGTTGCGTCGCCGAAGCGTACGTTGAGATTCTTGATTTCTAACAGTGACATGGGAATCTCCTCAGGCGGCGTTCTTGAGTTTCGGGTCCAGCGCATCGCGCAGGCCGTCGCCCATCAAGTTGATTGCCAGCACGCTGAGCAAAATGGTCAAACCAGGCAGGCTCACCACCCACCAGGCGCGTTCGATGTAGTCACGGGCCGAAGCCAGCATGGTGCCCCACTCCGGGGTCGGCGGTTGTACGCCAAGGCCGAGGAAGCCCAGGGCCGCGGCATCGAGGATCGCCGAGGAGAAACTCAGGGTGGCCTGTACGATCAGCGGCGCCATGCAGTTGGGTAGCACGGTGATGAACATCAGGCGCGGCAGGCCGGCACCGGCCAGGCGCGCGGCGGTCACGTAGTCACGGTTCAGTTCGCCCATCACGGCAGCGCGGGTCAGACGCACGTAGGACGGCAGCGACACGATGGCGATAGCGATCACGGTGTTGATCAGGCCAGGGCCGAGGATGGCGACGATAGCCACGGCCAGCAGCAGCGACGGCAGCGCCAGCATGATGTCCATCAGGCGCATGATGGTCGGGCCCAGCAGGCGCGGGAAGAACCCGGCGAACAGACCCAGGAGGATGCCCGGGATCAGCGACATCACCACTGACGACAAACCGATCAGCAATGACAGGCGCGAACCCTGGATCAGACGCGAGAGCAGGTCACGGCCCAGTTCGTCGGTGCCCAGCAGAAACTGCATCTGCCCGCCTTCCAGCCACGCCGGCGGGGTGAGCAGGAAGTCGCGGTATTGCTCGCTGGGGTTATGCGGCGCAACCCACGGGGCGAAGATCGCGCAGAACACAATCAGCAACATGAACAGCAGGCCGGCCACCGCGCCTTTGTTCTTGGAAAAGGCTTGCCAGAATTCTTTGTACGGGGACGGGTACAGCAGGCTTTGATCGACTGCTGACACTTGAGTAGGTGTGGTCATGGTCATGATCTCAGCGCTGGTGACGGATGCGTGGGTTGGCGAAGCCGTAGAGGATATCCACCACGAAGTTCACCAGGATCACCAGGCAGGCGATCAGCAGGATGCCGTTCTGCACCACCGGGTAGTCCCGCGCGCCAATGGCTTCGATCAGCCATTTGCCGATGCCGGGCCACGAGAAGATGGTTTCGGTCAGGACCGCGCCGGCCAGCAGGGTGCCGACTTGCAGGCCGACCACGGTCAATACCGGGATCAGCGCGTTGCGCAGGCCGTGTACGAACACCACGCGCGTCGGCGACAGGCCCTTGGCCTTGGCGGTGCGGATGTAGTCTTCGCGCAGCACTTCGAGCATCGACGAACGGGTCATCCGCGCGATCACCGCCAGCGGAATGGTGCCGAGCACGATGGCCGGCAGGATCAGGTGGTGCAGGGCGTCGAAGAACGCGTCCGGCTCGTCGGCCAGCAGGGTGTCGATCAGCATGAAGCCGGTGCGCGGCTCGATGTCGTAGAGCAGGTCGATGCGCCCGGAAACCGGGGTCCAGCCCAGGCTCACCGAGAAGAACATGATCAGGATCAGGCCCCACCAGAAGATCGGCATCGAATACCCCGCCAGGGAGATGCCCATCACCCCATGGTCGAACAGGGATCCTCGCTTGAGTGCCGCGATCACCCCGGCCAACAGGCCCAGGATACCGGCGAACAACAGGGCGGCCATGGACAGTTCCAGGGTCGCGGGGAAGAGGGCGGTGAACTCGGTCCACACGCTGGTACGGGTGCGCAGGGATTCGCCAAGGTCGCCCTGGGCGAGCTTGCCGACATAGTCCAGGTATTGCGCATACAACGGCTTGTTAAGACCAAGGCGTTCCATTGCCTGTGCGTGCATCTCGGGGTCGACGCGGCGTTCGCCCATCATGACTTCTACGGGGTCGCCGGGAATCATGCGTATCAACGCAAACGTCAGCAACGTGATGCCGAAGAACGTGGGGATCAATAACCCCAGTCGGCGGGCAATAAAACTAAACATCTTGTTGTGTACCTCAATCAGCCGGTTAGGCAGGTTCGGCACCGCCCATGTCGACGGTGCCGAGCGTTTTTCTTATTTACTTCACCTGGGTGGTGGCGAAGTTATTAGTGGTCAGAGGGCTTTGGGTAAAGCCTTCGACGTTTTTACGCATGGCGGTAAACATTTTCGGATAGGCCATTGGAATCCACGGCTGGTCTTTCTCGAAAACATCCAGGGCTTGTTCATAGAGTGCGGCGCGCTCAGTGGGTTCAGCGTCAGCGCGGGCCTTGTCGATCAAAGCCTGAAACTCTTTGTTACACCAGCGGGCGTAGTTTTCGCCGTTTTTCGCTGCATCGCAACTCAGGTTTGGCGTGAGGAAGTTATCCGGGTCACCGTTATCGCCGGCCCAGCCCGCGGACACCATATCGTGCTCGCCGGCCTTGGCGCGCTTGAGCATCTCGCCCCATTCCATGACTTTAATGTTCACTTTCAGGCCGATCTGCGCCAGGTCCGCCTGCATGCGCTGGGCGCCGAGCATCGGGTTGGGGTTGGTCGGGCCGCCGCCGTTACGGGTGAACAAGGTGAACTCGGTGCCTTCCGGCACGCCGGCTTCCTTGAGCAGGGCGCGGGCCTTGTCCAGGTCGCGCTCAGGGTTCTTCAGCTTATCGTTGAAGCCCAGCAGGGTCGGCGGGTACGGGCCGGTGGCGTCGATGGCGTTGCCTTTGCCATACAGGGATTCGTTGTAGCCTTTCTTGTCGAACGCGATGTTGATCGCTTGGCGCACCCGCGCGTCGCTCATGTACTTGTGGGTGGTGTTCAGGGCGGTGTACGCGGTGGTCATCGCCGCCAGTTCCGCCACTTTCAGGTTCGGGTCGGCCTTCACGCTCGGCACGTCATCGGGCTTGGGATACAGCGCGATCTGACACTCATTGGCCTTGAGTTTTTGCAGGCGCACGTTGTTGTCGGTGGTAATCGCCAGGATCAGCGGATCGGCCGGTGGTTTGCCACGGAAGTATTCCGGGTTGGCCTTGAAGCGCACCTGGGCGTCCTTGGCGTAGCGGTTGAAGATGAACGGGCCGGTGCCGATCGGCTTGCTGTTCAGCTCATCGGTCTTGCCGGCGGCCAGCAGTTTGTCGGCGTATTCGGCGGAGTGGATAGCGGTAAAGGGCATTGCGACATCGGCCAGGAACGGCGCTTCAGGACGAGTCAGCGTGAAGACCACAGTGTGGTCGTCCGTCTTCTCGACGCTTTTGAGCAGTTCCTTGAAGCCCATGCTTTCAAAATAGGGGAACCCGGTGGCGGACTTGTTATGCCAAGGGTGTTTCGGGTCCATCTGGCGATGGAAGCTCCACAGTACGTCGTCGGCATTCAGGTTGCGCGTGGGTTTGAAGTAGTCGGTGGTATGGAACTTGATGTCGTCGCGCAAGTGGAAGGTGTAGGTCAGGCCGTCGTCACTGATTTCCCAGGATTTGGCCAGTGCAGGCACCACTTCGGTAGTACCGGGCTTGAAGTCCACCAGACGGTTGAACATGGTTTCGGCCGCAGCGTCAGCGGTGACGGCGGTGGTGTACAGGACCGGGTCAAAACCCTCCGGGCTGGCTTCGGTGCAGACCACCAGGGGTTTGGCCGATACACCGATGGCCACGCTTAACAGCGCGGCGGCAACGGCAGCTTGTAGCGGGAGCATTTTCATTAAGAGCCCTCTGCAATCGATGGGACCAGACAACGTGGACGGCAGGCTCGTCCTGAGCCTGCCGTCTACCTGGTGCTGATTAAAGAATGTTGAATGGGATGGTGGTGACCAGACGGAATTCTTTGATGCTGCCGTCGGACTGGAACTCGCTGCCACGGTGCTCAACATACGTCGCGCGCACGGTCGTGGCTTTGAGCGGACCGCTTTGCAGGGCGTAAGAGGCGCCTACACCGTATTCCTGATGCTTCTCGCCGTCTTGAGACTGGATGCCGTCGTAGGCGAACTTGGCCCGGCCATTGTTGCCGGTGTAGTGGGTGCCGTCGATGTCCCAGCCGCGGGCCGAGTAGGCGTTGAACTTCAAGCCTGGCACGCCGTATTCGGCCATGTTGATGGCGTAGGCGATCTGGAAGGACTTCTCGTTCGGGCCGTTGAAGTCCGAGGTCAGGGAGTTGGCCAGGTAGATGCCGTTGGTTTCGTGCAGGTAGTCGAAGTACTCGTTACCGTTCACTTGCTGGTAAGCGAAGGTCAGGCTGTGTGCCTGGTGAGTCAGTCCCAGGGACAGGGAGAAGGTATCGTTGTCGATTTCCCCCATCTCTTTTTTGCCTTCATCGACCGTCTTGTAGTAGTTGAAACCGGTGGTCAGCCCCAGTTGTTGAGCGTCGCCCAGTTCGTGGGTAGCGCCGAAGTAGTACTGGTTCCAGAAGTCCTTCACGTTGGCGGCAAAGAAGCTGGTTTTCAGGCTTTTCAGCGGCTGATAGTTCACGCCCAGAGTGGAGACTTTGTCGGTCTCAACGCCATTGCCGTATTCGCTGCGGAATTTCGACAGGCTCTGCTCGGTACGTGGCGAAACGCGGTCAAACACGCCGCCCTGGAACGACAGGTTGCTGAATTCTTCGCTGTTGAAGCTCACACCTTCAAAGCTTGAAGGCAGTGCACGGTTGCCGATGGTGTCGACGATGCCGCTGCTGAAATTCTGGCGACCGGCGGTCAACGTGGTGTTGGATACGCGGAACTGCACGTTGGCCAGGCCCAGTTTGCTCCATTGGTCGACGGCGTCGCCGTTGGAGTCGGCCAGGGTGCGGTTGGAGCCGCCTTTGATGTCACGCTTGCTGCGGTCCAGGACCAGCGCGTTGTAAACCGCTACTTCAGTCTTGACACCGACAGTGCCCTGGGTGAACCCCGAGCTGGCGTTAAGGATAGTGCCCTGCACCCAGTTGGTACGGTTACGGTCGGTGCGGGTTTCGCCGTGCTTCTGGTAGGAAAAGGTGCCGCCACGGTATTTGCTTTCGTGGGAATACCAGTTACGCGTGGTGCCGCCCAGAGTGAAATCTTCGATAAAACCCTTGGCTTCGCTTTGCGCACTGGTGCCTGCCAATGTCGTCGGAACGAAGTCCTGGCTGGCCGGTTCTGCGTAGGCGGTGGCCGTGATGCTGCTGATGGCCAGGGCCAGAAGCGCTTTGCTGCTCAGTTTCATGGGTGAAGCTCCTTTGGTTCTCTTTTTTTATGCCGGTCTTTTTAGGTGAACCGGCTATTGGTGTGTAACTCGTTCAAGCCATTGCAAACGTTTGCCGTAGGAAAAATCCCAATCAAAGGCTGCACGTTTGCAGCAGGGCGGCATTCGCCCTGCGCAATCCGGTTATTTTCTTATGGGGTAATACTGACGCCCGAGAACACGTTGCGGCCGAAGGGGCTGACTTTGAACCCTTCGACTTTGACGCTTAACGGCTGGTTGACCGTCGAGTGGGCGACTGGCGTGATCGGCACCTGCTGCTTGAGCAGTTGCTGCGCCTGTTTGTATAGAACAGTCCTTTGTTCACGGTCGGTTACGACCTTGGCTTGCTTGATCAGCTTGTCGTACGCCGGGTCACACCACATCGAGTAGTTGTTCCCGCCGATGGCGTCGCAGCTGTACAGAGTGCCCAGCCAGTTGTCCGGGTCACCGTTGTCGCCGGTCCAGCCGATCAGGCTGACATCGTGCTCACCGTTCTTGGTGCGCTTGATGTATTCACCCCACTCGTAGCTGACGATCTTGACCTTGAGGCCGATCTTGGCCCAGTCGCTTTGCAGCATCTCGGCCATCAGCTTGGCGTTGGGGTTGTACGGACGCTGCACCGGCATCGCCCACAGGGTGATCTCGGTGCCTTCCTTCACGCCGGCGGCCTTGAGCAGTTCCTTGGCTTTTTCCGGGTTGTAGGCGGCGTCTTTGATAGTGTCGTCGTAGGACCACTGGGTCGGCGGCATGGCATTGACCGCCAATTGCCCGGCGCCCTGGTACACGGCGTTCAGAATGCTCGGCTTGTTCACCGCCATGTCCAGCGCCTGGCGCACTTCAAGCTGGTCGAAGGGCTTGTGGCGCACGTTGTAAGCGATGTAGCCCAGGTTGAAGCCGGGTTTGGTCAGCAATTGCAGGTTCGGGTCGGCCTTGAGCGCATCGACGTCGGCGGGACGCGGATGCAGGGTCACCTGGCATTCGCCGGCCTTGAGCTTTTGCACACGCACCGATGCGTCGGTGTTGATGGCGAAAATCAGTTGGTCGAGCTTCACGCGGCTCGGGTCCCAGTACTGTTTGTTGGCCACGTAACGGATCTGCGAGTCTTTCTGGTAGCGCTGGAATACAAACGGCCCGGTACCGATCGGCTTCTGGTTGATGTCGCTGGGCTTGCCTTCTTTGAGCAGTTGCTCGGCGTATTCGGCCGACAGGATTGCGGCGAAGCTCATGGCGATGTTTTGCACGAACGCGGCGTCCACCGTGTTCAGGGTCATCACCACGGTGTACGGGTCGGTTTTCTCGACCTTGGCGATGTTCTTGTTCAGGCTCATCCCGTTGAAGTACGGAAACTCAGTGGGGTAGGCCTTGCGGAAGGGATGTTCAGGGTCAAGCATGCGGTTGAAGGTGAACAGCACGTCGTCGGCATTGAAGTCGCGCGTCGGCTTGAATTCCTTGCTGCTGTGGAACTTCACCCCTTCACGCAGGTGGAAGGTGTAGGTCAGGCCGTCGTCGGAAATATCCCATTTGGTCGCCAGGCCGGGCACCACGTTGGTCTCGCCTTTTTCAAACTCGACCAGGCGGTTATACAGCGGCTCGGCCGCGTCGTTATCGGTGGCGGTGGTGTATTGCGCGGTGTCGAACCCTGCCGGGCTGCCTTCGGAGCAGAACACCAGGCTCTTTCTGTCGGCGGCTTGGCCCATCGTGGCCACGGCCAGCAGGCTGGTGCCAAAAATTGCGGATAGAACGGTGGTATGGCGCATGACGATCCCGATCCTTGTTTGTAGTTGTCATCAGCGAGCAATCGCCCTGCCTTTCGGGCAGGGAAACATCACTGATCCCACGCACAGCAAGTGACTTTCCCAAATGGGTATCTCTGCTGTCCTACGACGTTATGGGTCGCGGACTTCGCAGTAAATGCGCCAAATCGGATTGACCTTGTAGGCAACGGAGTCACGCATCGCAGTTCGTTGCTGTAGGACGCAACGGATGTGAACGTGGTCTGTTTCCTACCGGCCTGGCAGATGCAATAACGGCGACGTTATGAAGCGTCGCCGTTATTGATCCTTACTTGCCGCTTACGCTAACGCCATAGAACGAGTTCAGGCCGAATGGGCTGATCTTGAAGTCCTGCACGGTGTTACGCATGGGTTGATACACCGTCGAGTGCGCGATAGGTGTCATCGGGACTGCATCTTTGAGGATATGTTGCGCCTGCTTGTACAGCTCGGTGCGTTTAGCGACGTCGGAAGTGGCCTTGGCCTCCTTCACGATGCCGTCGAATTTCTTGTCACACCACTTGGAGAAGTTGTTGCCGGACAGCGAGTCGCAGCCGAACAGCACGTTCAGCCAGTTGTCCGGGTCACCATTGTCGCCGCTCCAGCCAATGATCATGGCCTGGTTCTCGCCGCCTTTGGAGCGCTTGATGTACTCGCCCCACTCGTAGCTGGTGATCTTGACCTTCAGGCCGATCTTGGACCAGTCGTTCTGCAGCATCTCTGCCATCAGCTTGGCGTTCGGGTTGTACGGACGCTGAACCGGCATGGCCCACAGCACGATCTCGGTGCCTTCCTTGACGCCGGCTTCCTTGAGCAGCGCCTTGGCTTTCTCAGGGTCGTACTTGGCATCTTTGATGGTGGTGTCATAGGACCACTGGGTCGGCGGCATGGCGTTGACGGCCAGTTGCCCCGCGCCCTGGTAGACGGAGTCGATGATCTGCTGCTTGTTCACCGCCATGTCCAGCGCCTGGCGCACACGCAGGTCAGCCAGCGGGTTGGGCTGGTCGCTGCCCTTGACCTTGTCCATGACGTTGTAGGCCACGTAGCCCAGGTTGAAACCGGCCTGGTGCGGCAGTTTCAGGTCCTTGTCTTCGCCCAGTGCCTTGAGGTCGGCCGGACGCGGGAAAAGGGTGATCTGGCATTCGTTTTTCTTGAGCTTCTGGATGCGCACCGACGGGTCGGTGGTGATGGCGAAGATCAGGTTGTCGATCTTCACGTCTTCGGGCTTCCAGTAATCCTTGTTGCCGGTGTAACGAATGTTGGAGTCTTTCTGGTAGCTCTTGAACACGAACGGGCCAGTGCCGACAGGCTTCTGGTTGATGTCCGCAGGCTTGCCTTCTTTCAACAGCTGGGCTGCGTATTCGGCCGATTGGATCGACGCGAAGCTCATGGCCAGGTTCTGGATAAATGCCGCATCCACGGTGCCAAGGGTGAACTTGACGGTGTGGTCATCGATTTTCTCGATGTTCTTGATATTGGTGTCCATCCCCATGTCCGTGAAGTACGGGAACTCGGTAGGGTAGGCCTTACGGAATGGATCGTCTTTATTGATCATCCGGTTAAAGGTGAACAGTACGTCGTCGGCCGAGAATTCACGAGTGGGCTTGAAGTACGGGGTGGTATGGAACTTGACGCCTTCACGCAGGTGGAAGGTGTAGGTCAGGCCATCCGGGGACACATCCCAGCTGGTGGCCAGGCCAGGTACCACGGCGGTGCCGCCGCGCTCGAACTGACTGAGGCGGTTGAACATGGTTTCGGCCGAAGCATCGAAGTCTGTTCCGGTGGTGTACTGGCCTGGATCGAAACCGGCCGGGCTCCCCTCGGAGCAGAACACCAGGTTAGCCGCCGCGTGGGCGAAAGGGGCCGCGGCCATAAGGCCAGCGCTGACTAATAGCGGAAGGACTGCGTGTTTAAGCATGTTGGCCTCATGATTTGTTGTCATTTTTGGTGGTGAGGGCGACCTCGTGAGTCGGCCTGCGGATACTTATGCAGGCGCCATACCCATTGCAAGATGTTGAACAGTTGCAAGGCGGAAAGAGTGGTACGAACGTACAGGAATGTCGCAATTATGAAAGTTTCGACATAATTGCACGTCTTTTGAGGGTTTTTTCGGTGCAGCGGCCGCACCAAAAAAGCCCCACCGAGGCGTCTAGCGCACTCGGTTGGGGCGCGGTTGTTACTTCTCCAGACTCACCCCGTAGAACGGCGTCAGCCCAAACGGGCTGATCTTGAAGTCCTGGACCTCCTTGCGCAGGGGTTGGAAAACCGTCGAGTTCGCAATAGGCGTTATAGGTACTTGTTCCTTAAGGATTTTTTGCGCCTGTTGATACCACTTGATGCGCTGCTCGCGGTCGTTGCTGACTTTGGCCTGCTGCACCAGTTTGTCGTATGTCGGGTTACACCATTTGGCGTAGTTGCTGCCCTTGACCGCGGCACAACTGTAGAGCACGCCCAGCCAGTTATCCGGGTCGCCGTTGTCGCCGGTCCAGCCATAAATCATCGCGTCATGCTCGCCATTTTTGGCGCGCTTGATGTATTCGCCCCACTCATAGCTGACGATGTTGGCCTTGATGCCTACTTTGGCCCAATCCTGTTGGATCATTTGCGCCGACATGCGCGCGTTTGGATTGGAAGCGCGTTGCACGGTCATCGCCCACAGATCGATGGTGGTACCTGGTGCAACCCCTGCTTCTTTTAGTAGCGCCTTGGCCTTGGTCGGGTCGTAGGGCGCGTCCTTCACCGATGGGTCATAAGACCACTGGGCCGGTGGCAGCGCGTTCTGCGCCAATTGTCCGGCGCCCTGATACACCGCCTTGATGATGGCGGGTTTGTCGATGGCCATGTCCAGCGCCTGGCGCACCTTGAGCTGGTCCAGCGGCGGGTGCGTCACGTTGTAGGCCAGGAACCCCAGGTTGAAACCGGCCTGTTGCAGTACGCGCAGGTTGGGGTCCTGTTTCATTATTTCGATGTCGGCCGGGCGCGGGTACCCGCTGACCTGGCATTCGCCGGCCTTGAGTTTTTGCAGGCGCGAGGCGGCGTCGGGGGTGATAGCGAACACCAGGTTGTCGAGTTTTACGTCCTCGGGTTTCCAATACTGTTTATTGGCGACGTAGCGAATCTGCGAGTCTTTCTGATAACGCTTGAATACGAACGGCCCGGTGCCCACAGGTTTCTGGTTGATGTCGGCCGCCTTGCCTTCCTTCAACAGCTGCGTGGCGTATTCGGCGGACTGCACCGAGGCGAAGCTCATGGCCAGGTTTTGCACGAACGAGGCGTCGACGTTGTTCAGGCTGAAACGCACGGTGTGATCGTCGAGTTTGTCGATGTGCTTGATCGTGGTGTTCAGGCCCATATCGGTGAAATACGGCGACTCGGACGGGTAAGCCTTGCGGAACGGGCTTTGCGCATCCAACAGGCGATTGAAGGTAAACAGCACGTCGTCGGCATTGAAGTCGCGGGTCGGCGTAAAGAAGTCGGTGGTGTGGAATTTCACCCCTTCGCGCAGATGAAAGGTGTAGGTCAGCCCGTCGTTGGACACCTCCCAGCTTGTCGCCAGGCCAGGTTCGACTTCGGTACCGCCGCGCTTGAACTGGGTCAGGCGGTTAAATACGGTTTCGGCGGAGGCATCGAAATCGGTGCCGCTGGTGTACTGGCTGGGGTCGAAGCCGGCGGGGCTGGCTTCGGAGCAATAGACCAGGGTGCTGGCAGCGTGGGCGAGAGGCATGAAAGCCAGAAGGCTTGCAGCCAGGATCAGCGGTTTCAAGACGGTTCTTTCCATGGAGACTCCTGAAGTGGCAGGCGTATAAAAGCTGCCCGAACGAAAACGGCGGTCACCGAGGTTACCGCCGTTCAGGGGAGTCAAGTAAGAAGTTATTCGCCGGTTTTATGGATTGGCTGTGACGCTGACATCGATTGTGGTGGGGGCCGCTTTGCCGATCTCATATAAGCTGTTCGACTGATTACCCTCGCCAATCGTGAAGCTTCTCTTGATGGTTACCTGTACGCCGGGAACGCGGTTGATGTCTTGCTCCGGCATAGAGAGGTGCCCTTCAGAGGTGACATGGACCTTCGCCAGGTTGCGGGAGGAGTCATAATCAATCTGAAAATGGGTATTGTCAGCACCGTAGTAGTAGCCTTCCTGCAGTCCCGCCCCCCCATGCAAATCAGCGATGGCAGGGAAGGTAGAGCCTTGATGGGCCACCTCGGAGATGCGGGCCCGCAATTGAGCATCGGGAATCACCGCCTCGAACTGCGCCAACCTTGCTCGCTGGATACCCTCTGACGTGCCGGCTACGGCGTCCAGTTTCGTGGTCACTGACAGACCGTTTTCTGTAGTGGTAACGGTGTAAGGACAACGATTGATATCGAGGACAAAGTTGGGTGAGTACTCGCTGGAACTGAGTTCCGTCATTTGTGCTTTCTCTCCAGGCTCGACAGCGAACCCGGTTTCGTCGATGTTCCAAGAGGTGTTAAACCTTCTTTTAACGAGCCCGTTTTCCTCGAAGTTCCTGCTGGAGAGTTCGAAGTTGGTTCCCGCTCTTGCTCTCAAGACTTCATCGAGTTTTTCGGCTCCGGCCATTTTTTTACCATCAATTTCGAGGAATTCATCGGCGAAGGTGGCAGGAGTCTTTGGATCATCACTGGGCGTTGGCGAAGCCCGGCGTTGCCATGGCCACACAACGCCGCCATCGGCGGCAGCGCGAGCCCATCCGCCCTTGCCGTCTGAGTGCACTATCATCACAGGCTTGCCGTTGGCAGAATCAATGATCTGCGCGTAGTCGTTGCTGAGTTTGAAGTTGCCTTTAATCTCGTACACCTTGGGCGTTCTTGTTGCGTCGGTATAACGGATATACCAATGGTCTGCTCCGGCGCTGTCTTTGACTTGATACATGCCTTTGGAATTTGGCTGCATGCCTTCAATAAGCCCTTCGCCATCTGGTACGGCATATGCGCTGATATCGGCGGCCTGGGACGGGCGCAAGCGATTGGCCGGGCTCTGTTCGATGCCGCGCTCGGTCACAGTCGGCTCGCGGGGTGGCAGCGCTTCTCCCAGGGTTTTTCCCGCAGCGACCTCGCCCTTGGCCAGGCGGGTGGCACCGCCGGCGATGACGGGCAGCGCATTCAGCACACCGAACACGATATGGTCGGCCCCACCTGGCTTGCCATGCCTGAGGTCATCGGCGCCCACCCCGACTTCCACCGCGCCGGCGGCGACGTAGTACAGCTCCAGGCCCACCGCCACTTCGGGCATGACCATGGCGAGCGGGGTCATCATTAAGGCGACTTTAGTGGTGGTCTCCAACACTTCCAGGATCGTGGCTTTGGTGACATCGCCGTCGGTGGTGATTTCGGTTTCGGCATCGGCGTAGGAGCGCGCTTTCTGACGCTGGGTCATGACATCGAACGGGTCATCGGACAGCGTTTCAATGGTGATAAACGTTTGCGGGTCGAATTCGTTCAGGCGTTCGAGAAACCCGGCATCGGGAGCGTCTTTTTTCGACCAGCCGCCGAGCCCGACCAGTGTTTGATTGACCCCGTCGGAGAAATGTCGATCAGCCTGGTCACGCAAGGGGAAATGCATCGACAGGGCTTCGCGCTTGACCGGGTCAGCGGCCTGTTCAGCCAGCCAGCGCTTCATCTGCGCCTGGCTGTCGAAGGTATGCAGCGGCGAAGAATTACCGGGGATGTACAGCAAGGTACGGGTAGCGGGTTTGCCGTCGGCATCGAATCGAGGGGTTTTGTCGGTGATGCAGAGCAGGTCCGTGGACTTGAAGCCATTGATGCTCAGCAGCCCGACTTCCACGCTTGGGTCCTGGGTGGTGGCCGGGGCCAGGTCGTCCAGCTTGAGGTTTTCCCAGGTCGTATTCGGCGGCAGGCCGGCGGCGCGCATCACCAGGTTGGTGTCACTGGCGCTCAAGCTGTCGTTTTCAAATTGACTGAGGGCCGCGCCCACCAGGGATGCCTTGCTCAGTTGTGCGTATTTGCCCTCATGGGCGGGCCAGAACTCGTTCAGGAATTGGGTGTACGGTTTGCTCAGTTCGGTGTTCCACACGATGTCTCGAAACGCCGCTGGCGTCTGCCTCAGCAGGTTGCGACTGTTATAGACCTCCCTGCCGCCAGGTTCTGCCCCGACAAATATGCCTTCATAAGTCCTCTGTCGCCGCGCCAGCGTGTCAATTTCATCCACGACCGCCGGGAGAGGCAGCAAAGGCGCCAGCCGACCAAGCCAGGTGTGCAGGGTGGACCGCTGCTTTTCGAGCGGTGTCTGGTGCTCATCGTTTTTATTGGCGCGCTGTACGTTATGCAGTGCGGCCTGGGTCAGGGAAATCTTATTCAGAACTTTGCCGCCCCTGGGCTGTGGCTGCTTGGGGTCGTAGTTCAAGGTCACGATAAACGTATTGTCGGGATCGATGTCCTTGCCCCAGCGGGTCTTCAGCTCTGACCTGATAATCTCGGCGGTACTCTGACTGGGGGTTTTGAACCCGTCTTTGGCTTTCCAGATGTATTTCTCTACCCCCGGGTTATACGGCAGGCCCGGTATCAGTGTTTGGTGATGATTGCGCCGTTTGGCACTTTTGCGGCGAGGTTGATGTTCAGCGCCCACCGTGTCCGCCTGCAGGTATGGGGGCGCTGACATGTGCGACGAATCGGATACGGTTGTCGGAATAGTGGTGGTGGCAGGGGTAATCATTCTGTATCGATCTCCGTAAATGAGCCTCCCTGGCGTTCAGGTGTTCGATAGGTGCGTGGGAAATGAGCGCGCGGACGTTCCGGCGTGGGCGTTGTGCGTGTTCACAGGAATGTTGCAAGGGACATCTATGGACATAGATCAAATGGCGGGAGTGCGCGGCCGCCGTGACTGAGGGCGCGTGCCAACCGTGCCGCCGGGCGTCGGCGGGGCGTGGAGGTGTGTAACGTGCGATGTGCCCTGATCAAGGCGGTTACATTTACTCCAAGGGGGCGCAGCCATGAACGAGTGCATAAAGCGGCGAAACGGGCACGCATTGCGCGGTAACAAGCCCGTTCGCCTCAGCCGTGCGCTTACTGCAGTACTTCGATGGTTCCGTCGGCGCTCATGCTGACCTTGCTGGTGCCGGCTTCCACTTCCGGAGTCGGCGCCGAATCCATCAAGGCCCCCTTCATCATCATCGCGCCGCGCTCATACGGCTGTGGATAACCGTTGGTGTTGAAATTCAGGTTGACGATCTTGTAACCCTTGCCCCCCAGTGCGTCGGTGGCCAGTTGAGCGCGGGCCTTGAACGCAGCGACCGCGTCCTTGAGCAGCGCATCTTCGCTGGCTTTGCGGGTGGCGTCGGCGATGGCGAAATCCATGCCGCCCATTTTCAGGGTGTTCAGTAATTCACCTGTCAGTTTGGAGAGCGCCGGGAAGTCCGCGCTTTCCAGGCGCAGTTCGGCGCGTTCGCGCCAGCCGGTGATCTTCTGGGTTTTGTTGTCATAGATCGGGTAACTGTTGCGGCTGCCCTGGCGCAGGGTCACGGCTTTGACTTCGCGGGCCTGGCCCAGCGCCTGATTCACGGTGGTGGTGATGTCGGCGGCGAGCTTGGCCGGATCGGTGTTCTGGGATTCGGTATAGAGCGTGACGATCATCTTGTCGCGGGCCACTTCCTGGCTGGCCTCGGCGCGCAGGGAGATCTGGTTGTAGTGCAGTTCATCGGCCGCCATGGCCGAAAAGCTGGCCAGGGCGCCGGCGCTGAGGGTGAGGATGGCTGCGCTGCGAGTGAAACGAGACATGGAAGCTCCTTAGGGGGGTCGTATCGGTATGACTGTAGACGGTGGTAACGGGTTCTTCGGGTTTATGAATTGGAAAAAGTTTAAAGCCGCAAGCAAGCGAAGGGCGAGGCGAGTTCTTGCCGCTTTTACCTCGCGGCTTGCAGCTACGGCGCCCGGTGCGTCAAAGAGCCACACACCCAATGCCCGAGGCGACGCTTCGTTTATACTCCTGCCGATCCGCCTGCAGCGCTCACCGGGAGAGCTCATGCTCGCCGCCGTAAAACTGACTTCCGCCACCCGCCAGAACCTTTGGCGCCTGACGTTCATCCGTACTCTGGTACTGGCCGCCCAGGCCGGTTCGGTGGGGCTTGCCTATTGGTTCGACCTGCTGCCGCTGCCCTGGCTGCCACTGGGCGTGACCCTTGGGTTTTCCACCGTGCTCTGCGTGTTTACCGCGATCCGGCTGCGCACCACCTGGCCGGTGACCGAGCTGGAATATGCCCTGCAACTGGCCTGCGACCTGTTTATCCACAGTGTGTTGCTGTATTTCTCGGGTGGCTCTACCAACCCCTTCGTTTCTTATTATCTGGTGCCCCTGACGATCGCGGCAGTGACGTTGCCATGGCGCTATTCCGTGGTGCTGTCGGGGATCGCCCTGACCCTTTATACCCTGCTGCTGGCCCAGTTCTACCCGCTGCAGACCTTCCCCATCGCCCGGGAAAACCTGCAGATCTATGGGATGTGGCTGAGCTTTGCGCTGTCCGCCGCCGTCATCACCTTTTTTGCCGCGCGCATGGCCGAGGAATTGCGTCGCCAGGAAGAACTGCGCGCCATTCGCCGTGAAGAGGGCTTGCGCGATCAACAATTGCTCGCCGTCGCCACCCAGGCCGCCGGCGCGGCCCATGAATTGGGCACGCCGCTGGCGACCATGAGCGTACTGCTCAAGGAAATGACCCAGGACCACCACGACCCGGCCCTGCAGGACGATTTGAGCGTGCTGCAGGAACAGGTCAAGCAGTGCAAGCTGACCCTGCAGCAACTGGTGCGCGCCGCCGAAGCCAATCGCCGCCTGGCCGTGGAGATGCAGGACGTGACGCAGTGGCTCGATGAAGCCCTGAACCGCTGGCACCTGATGCGCCCCGAGGCCAGCTATCGCTTCCACCTGCTGGGGCAGGGCACGGTACCGCGCATGGCGCCGCCACCGGACCTGACCCAGGCGTTGCTCAACCTGTTGAACAATGCCGCCGACGCCTGCCCCGAAGGGCTTGAAGTGCAGTTGGACTGGAACACCGAAGATCTCACCATCAGCATTCGCGACCACGGCGCGGGCGTGCCGCTGGCGATTGCCGAGCAGATCGGAAAACCATTTTTTACCACCAAGGGCAAGGGCTTCGGCCTCGGCCTGTTTTTGAGCAAGGCCAGCGTGACCCGCGCCGGCGGCTCAGTGAAGCTCTATAGTCATGAGGAAGGTGGCACGCTCACCGAGCTGCGCCTGCCCCGTGTCGCACGAGGAGATATCGATGAGTGATGAGATCCAAGTCGAAGGCGAAGAACTGCCGCACCTGCTGCTGGTAGATGACGACGCTACGTTTACCCGCGTGATGGCACGTGCCATGAGTCGTCGCGGATTTCGCGTGAGCACCGCCGGGTCCGCCGAAGAGGGCCTGACCATCGCCCAGGCCGACCTGCCGGACTACGCCGCGCTCGACCTGAAAATGGACGGTGACTCCGGCCTGGTGCTGCTGCCCAAGCTGCTGGAGCTGGACCCGGAAATGCGCGTGGTGATCCTCACCGGCTACTCCAGCATTGCCACCGCTGTCGAAGCCATCAAGCGCGGCGCCTGCAACTATCTGTGCAAACCGGCGGATGCCGACGACGTGCTGGCCGCGTTGCTGTCCGAGCACGCCGACCTCGATACCCTGGTGCCGGAAAACCCGATGTCGGTGGACCGCCTGCAGTGGGAACACATCCAGCGCGTGCTGACCGAGCACGAAGGCAATATCTCCGCCACCGCCCGTGCCCTGGGCATGCACCGTCGCACCCTGCAACGCAAGCTGCAGAAGCGGCCGGTCCGACGCTGAACCTAAGCTGAACAACCCGCTTCAGGCCGCACGGAGCCCCGAACCGATCACCTAAGATCGGTTCGAACGCCTGTCATATCTTTCCTACCGAGCCTGAACGATGAATCAGAACGCTGAATATTCCGCGGTCAACGATGCGCTGCGTGGGCATTTCTTTCGCCGAACGTGGGCGATGATCACGCCTTATTGGCGCAGCGAAGAGAAGGGCAAGGCCTGGTTGTTGCTGGCAGTGGTGATTGGCCTGTCGCTGTTCAGCGTGGCAATTTCCGTGTGGCTCAACCACTGGTACAAAGACTTCTATAACGCTCTGGAAAACAAGGACACCGCGGCCTTCTGGCAACAAATCCTGTATTTCTGCGGGATCGCCGCCGTGGCGATTCTCGGCGCGGTCTACCGTCTTTACCTCACTCAGATGCTGACGATTCGCTGGCGTGCATGGCTGACCGAAAAGCACTTCGCCCGCTGGCTTGGCCACAAAAACTACTACCAGCTGGAGCAGGGGGGTTATACCGATAACCCGGACCAGCGGATTTCCGAAGACCTCAATAGTTTTACCCAGAACACCCTGAGCCTTGGCCTTGGGTTGCTGCGCAATGTGGTCAGCCTCGTGTCGTTCTCGGTCATTCTGTGGGGCGTGTCGGGCAGCATCGAAGTCTTCGGCATCACCATCCCCGGCTACATGTTCTGGTGTGCGTTGGTCTACGCCGGTGTCGGCAGTTGGCTGACCCACCTGATCGGTCGTCGTCTGATCGGCTTGAGCAACCAGCAGCAGCGCTTCGAAGCGGACCTGCGTTTCTCCATGGTGCGGGTGCGCGAGAATGCTGAAAGCATTGCCCTGTACAACGGCGAGCCCAACGAAAACCAACGCTTGAGCGCACGGTTCGGCAAGGTCTGGCATAACTACTGGGACATCATGAAGGTGTCCAAACGCCTGACGTTCTTTACCGCCGGCTACGAACAGATTGCTACCGTCTTTGCGTTTATCGTGGCTGCCCCGCGCTATTTTTCCGGCAAGATCGAGTTGGGTGAGCTGATGCAAATCAACTCGGCCTTCGGCAACGTACAGGGCAATTTCAGCTGGTTTATCAGCGCGTACGCCGACCTGGCCAGCTGGCGCGCCACCAGCGACCGTCTATTGAGCTTTCAACAGGCTATGACGGAAAACGAACAACGCCCGGCGGCCATTGATGTGAGCGCGCAGGGCGAGCGTCTTGTCGTGCAGGGGCTGGGCATGAATCTTATGGATGGTCGCCACCTGCTCACCGATGCCAACCTGATCGTTGAGCCGGGTCAGCGCGTCATGCTCAGTGGCCGTTCCGGCAGTGGCAAAAGTACCCTGCTGCGTGCCATGGGGCAGCTCTGGCCCGCAGGTCACGGCAGCATTCGTTTGCCGGCCAGGCGTTACCTGTTCCTGCCGCAGAAGCCTTACCTGCCGATCGGCACGCTGAAGGCGGTGTTGAGTTATCCACAGGACGCCGGCGTCTACTCGGCGCAACGTTATGCACAGGTCCTTGAAACGTGCCGCCTGCCGCATCTGGTAGGGCAGCTGGATGAGGCCAACCACTGGCAACGCGTGCTCTCGCCGGGCGAACAACAGCGCCTGGCGTTTGCCCGCGCCTTGCTGTTCGCGCCGCAATGGCTGTACATGGACGAAGCCACCTCGGCAATGGATGAGGAAGATGAGGCGACGTTGTACCAGGCGCTGATCGATGCGTTGCCGGGGCTGAGTATCGTCAGCGTCGGCCATCGCAGCAGCCTCAAACGCTTTCATGGTCGGCATGTGTGCATCGAAGGCGGGTGGCTTCAAGAGCAATCCATCTCCTGAGACCCAATGTGGGGGCCAACAAAAAGCCCGGTTGATCATCGATCAGCCGGGCTTTTCTATTGCTTGAAAATGACTTACTTCTTCAAACCGTAATGCTCATCCAGCATGCCTGGAGCATCCGCCGTTTTCGGCGCGTAGTCCCGTGGCGGTTCCTGGTTTTCCCGGGGTGGGGTCAGGCGTTCCCGTGGTGTCTGCGGTGCATCGGAGTGCAGCGCGGCCAGCAGGCGCTGGCGAGTGATGTCGTCGAGGGCCAGGCGGTTAGCGCCATCGGCGAGATGATCCTGTACTTCCTGGTAGCTCTGGGTGAGCTTCTTGACCAGGGTCGCGGTGCTATTGAAGTGGGTAACAACCTCGTTCTGATAACTGTCAAAACGTTCCTGGATGTCATCGAGCTGACGCTGCGTGCGGTTAGGCGCGGCATTCGGCAGCAGGCGAGCAACCAGGAATCCAATGGCGACACCGGCAACCAGGGCAAGAGTCGGCAACAACCAAACTAAGAGCGAGTGTTCCACGAGTCCTTCCTCTATAAACGGCTTTGCTTTACGTTAACGGCTCGGACCTGCGCTGTATACCGCGATTAAGCTCGCAATGATGTCATGCACAGATTTTTAGCTAGACGAGTCGACCCATTGAGAGGTCACGGAGTTCATTCCTTGCTCATGCGCGAAACCCCCGTTTTGATCGATGGCCCGGTAGGCCAATTGGAAGCCCTGTACCTGGATCAGCCCGAACCACGTGGCCTCGCGCTGATCTGCCACCCTAACCCGGTGCAGGGCGGGACCATGCTCAATAAAGTCGTGTCGACCCTGCAACGCACCGCGCGCGATGCCGGTTTGATCACGCTGCGTTTCAATTACCGCGGCGTCGGCGCCAGTGCCGGCAGCCACGACATGAGCAGCGGCGAAGTGGACGATGCCGAAGCGGCCGTCACCTGGCTGCGGGAAAAGCATCCTGGCCTGCCGATCACCTTGCTCGGGTTTTCCTTTGGCGGCTACGTGGCGGCGAGCCTGGGCGGGCGCCTGGAGGCCAAAGGCGAAAAACTCGCGCACCTGTTCATGGTCGCCGCTGCTGTGATGCGCCTGAGCGATAACGATGTGCTGCCCCAGGACTGCCCGTTGACCTTGATCCAACCGGAAACCGACGAAGTGGTCGACCCGCAGTTGGTCTACGACTGGTCCGCCGCCTTGAAACGCCCCCATGAGCTGCTGAAAGTGGCAGAATGCGGGCACTTTTTTCACGGCAAGCTCACCGATCTCAAAGATCTGGTGCTGCCGCGTCTCTCGAATTGATAGCAGTCTGATAAGCGATTACCCATGACGACTCGTACCCGTATCCTCACCGGCATCACCACCACCGGCACGCCGCACCTGGGCAACTACGCCGGTGCGATTCGCCCGGCCATCCTTGCCAGCCAGGACGCCAATGCCGATTCCTTTTACTTCCTGGCCGACTACCACGCCCTGATCAAATGCGATGACCCGCAGCGCATCCAGCGCTCGCGCATGGAAATCGCCGCGACCTGGCTGGCCGGTGGCCTGGATGTGAACCGGGTGACCTTCTATCGCCAGTCTGACATCCCGGAAATCCCCGAGCTGACCTGGCTGCTGACCTGCGTCGCCGCCAAGGGCCTGCTCAACCGCGCCCATGCCTACAAGGCCTCGGTGGATAAGAACGTGGAGACCGGCGAGGACCCGGATGCGGGTATCACCATGGGCCTGTACAGCTACCCGGTGCTGATGGCGGCGGACATCCTGATGTTCAACGCGCACAAGGTGCCGGTGGGCCGCGACCAGATCCAACATGTGGAGATGGCCCGCGACATCGGCCAGCGTTTCAACCACCTGTTTGGCAACGGTAAGGAATTCTTCACGATGCCCGAGGCGTTGATCGAAGAAAGCGTTGCCACTTTGCCGGGCCTGGATGGCCGCAAGATGTCCAAGAGCTACGATAACACCATCCCGTTGTTCACCAGCGCCAAGGATATGAAGGACGCGATCTCGCGCATCGTCACCGACTCCCGCGCGCCGGGCGAAGCCAAGGATCCGGACAATTCGCACCTGTTCACCCTGTACCAGGCCTTTGCCACGCAGGCCCAGGAGCAGGCGTTCCGTGACGAACTGCTGCAAGGCCTGGGTTGGGGCGAGGCGAAGAACCGTCTGTTCCAATTGCTGGACGGCCAGTTGGGCGAGGCCCGCGAGCGCTATCACCAACTGATGTCGCGCCCGTCGGACATGGAAGATCTGTTGCTGGTCGGGGCGAAGAAAGCCCGCGCCGTCGCGGCACCGTTTCTTGCCGAGCTGCGTGAGGCGGTGGGCCTGCGTTCGTTCGTGAACCAGGCTGCGGCGCCGGTCAGCGCCAAAAAGAAAACCACCAAGACCGCGCGTTTCGTGAGCTTTCGCGAAGATGACGGCAGTTTCCGTTTCCGCCTGCTGGCCGCCGATGGCGAACAACTGCTGTTGTCGCGCCATTTTGCCGACGGCAAGGCGGCAGGTGCGGTGACCAAACAACTGCAAAGCGGTGACGCCCTTGACGTGCGCACCGATGGCCTGCGCTTCAGCGTATGGCTGGACGGCGCCGCGGTAGCCGACAGTGCCGAGTTTGCCGACCCTACGTCGCTTGACGCGGCCATTGAGGCCCTGCGCATCGCGTTGGCCCCCCTCGAGGATTAACCCGACCAAGGGTTGATTGCCATTATCCAGGGCCGTCGTTACAGTGACGGCCCGTTTTTGTTGCCTTGCTAACGAAATTATGACGCCCCTAGAACGATATCAAGCTGATCTGAAACGCCCTGAGTTCTTCCACGACGCGGCTCAGGAAAATGCGGTGCGTCATTTGCAGCGCCTGTACGAGGACCTGCTTGCAGCTTCGCAAAGCAAGCCCGGGATGCTCAGCAAGCTGTTCGGCAAGAAAGACCATACGCCGGTCAAAGGCCTGTATTTCTGGGGCGGCGTGGGCCGTGGCAAGACTTATCTGGTCGACACCTTCTTTGAAGCGCTGCCGTTCAAGGAAAAAGTCCGCACCCACTTCCACCGCTTCATGAAACGCGTGCACGAAGAGATGAAGACGCTGCCGGGCGAGAAAAACCCGCTGACTATCATCGCCAAGCGCTTTGCCCAGGAAGCCCGGGTGATCTGTTTCGATGAGTTCTTCGTCTCCGACATCACCGATGCCATGATTCTTGGCACCTTGATGGAAGAGCTGTTCAAGAATGGCGTGACCCTGGTCGCCACCTCGAACATCGTGCCTGACGGTCTGTACAAGGATGGTCTGCAGCGCGCGCGCTTCCTGCCGGCAATCGCGCTGATCAAGCAGCACACTGAAATCGTCAATGTGGACAGCGGCGTCGACTATCGCCTGCGTCACCTCGAGCAGGCGGAGCTGTACCATTTTCCGCTGAACGAAGCGGCTCACGAAAGCTTGCGAAAGAGCTTCCGTGCCCTGACGCCGGAATGCACCCAGGCGGTGGAAAACGATAAGTTGGTGATCGAAAATCGCGAAATCATCGCCCTGCGCACCTGCGATGACGTGGCCTGGTTCGAGTTCCGCCAACTCTGCGACGGCCCGCGCAGCCAGAACGACTACATCGAACTGGGCAAGATCTTCCACGCGGTGATCCTCAGCGGCGTGGAGCAGATGAGCGTCACCACCGACGACATCGCGCGCCGGTTTATCAACATGGTCGACGAGTTCTACGACCGCAACGTCAAGCTGATCATCTCGGCGGAAGTGGAACTCAAGGACCTCTACACCGGCGGTCGCTTGAACTTCGAATTCCAGCGCACCCTCAGCCGTTTGCTGGAGATGCAGTCCCACGAGTTCCTCTCGCGCGGGCACAAACCCTAAGTGTGAGAGGGGGCAAGCCCCTCCCACATTGGCTTACGCAGCCTGCTGGAATTGCTGGCGGTATTGGTTCGGCGATAGCTCGGTGTGTTGGCGAAACAACCGCGCAAAGAAACTCGCATCGTCGTAACCCACCTCATAGCTGATGGTCTTGATGCTCTTGCGACTGCCCGAGAGCAGGCCCTTGGCCGTTTCGATGCGCAGACGCTGCAGGTAATGCAGCGGCTTGTCCCCGGTGGCGGTCTGGAAGCGACGCATGAAGTTGCGGATGCTCATACCGTGTTCCCGGGCGACATCTTCGAAGCGGAATTTGTCGGCGAAGTGCTCTTCCAGCCAGTGCTGGATCTGCAGGATGATCACATCCTGGTGCAGTTTCTGCCCGCCAAAGCCAATGCGGCCAGGTGAATAGCTGCGCTGCACTTCGTAGAGAATGTCGCGTGCCACGGCCTGGGCGATATTGGCGCCGCAGAAGCGTTC
Source organism: Pseudomonas quebecensis (assembly GCF_026410085.1). NCBI lineage: Bacteria > Pseudomonadati > Pseudomonadota > Gammaproteobacteria > Pseudomonadales > Pseudomonadaceae > Pseudomonas > Pseudomonas quebecensis. The sequence goes on along the minus strand of NZ_CP112866.1, from coordinate 4,327,267 downwards.
GATCAGATAAATATAGAGATCGCAGGCCGAGGTTGTGCCGCCGGCGCAGTAGAGGTTGTCGGCGTCGGTGAGATGTTTGTCCTGATTGAGCTGGACCTTGGGGAAGCGTTCGCTGAAGGCGTTGAAGAAGCGCCAGTAGGTGGTCGCCTCCTTGCCATCGAGCAGGCCGGCTTCGGCGAGCCAGAACACCCCGGTGGCTTCGCCGCACAACACGGCACCGCGTGCGTGTTGTTCGCGCAGCCAGGGCAACACTTGGGGGTAGCGGGCGCACAGGGCGTCGAAGTCATCCCAGAAGGCCGGTAGAACGATGATGTCGGCGTCTTCCAGGCCGCCATCCACCGGCATGATCACATCACTGAAGCTGCACACCGATTTTGCATCGGGGCTGACAAGACGCGTTTCGAACGCCGGGGTCAGACCCAGGCCTTGCTGCTTGCCATAGCGCAGGCTGGCCAGGTGAAAGAAATCCTTGGCTTGCATGAGGGTGGACGCGAATACCCGATCAATGGCCAGAATGCTGACGCGCCGCAACGGCGTGGAGATTTGATTAGACATAATTTCATTTATTCTTATAGGGGAAAGTGGTCACCAGACGGCTGGATCGTCTTATTTTTTGTCGCATGTGTCCAGTGTCCCGTGACGCTTGGGCGGCATAGGCTCTGTGGGTTCGTTCTTGTCCGACAATCCACACAGGTGCCCCATGATCCCGAGAACCTTGTTCAGTCCAGACCACGAACTGTTTCGCGAGAGCGTGCGCACTTTTCTCGAAAAAGACGCCGTGCCTTTCCATGGCCAATGGGAAAAGCAGGGCTATATCGACCGCAGCCTGTGGAGAAAGGCGGGTGAGGCGGGCTTGCTGTGCTCTCATCTGCCGCAAGCCTACGGCGGCCTCGACGCTGACTTTCTCTACAGCGCCGTGGTGATCGAGGAGATCGGCCGGCTGGGCCTGACCGGGATCGGGTTCTCCCTGCATTCGGACATTGTTGCGCCGTACATCCTGCATTACGGCAGTGAGGCGCTGAAGCATAAATACCTGCCCAAATTGATCAGCGGCGAGATGGTCACCGCCATTGCGATGACCGAACCCGGCGCCGGGTCCGACCTGCAAGGGGTCAAGACCAGCGCCGTGCTTGATGGCGATGAGTATGTGATCAACGGCTCCAAGACGTTTATTACCAACGGCTATCTCGCCGACCTGGTGATCGTGGTGGCCAAGACCGACCCCAAGGCCGGCGCCAAGGGCACCAGCCTGTTTCTGGTAGAGGCCGATACGCCGGGCTTCGCCAAGGGCAAGCGCCTGGAGAAGGTGGGCATGAAGGCCCAGGACACCTCGGAGCTGTTTTTCCAGGATGTGCGGGTGCCCAAGGAAAACCTGTTGGGCCAGGCCGGCATGGGCTTCGCCTACCTGATGCAGGAATTGCCCCAGGAGCGCCTGACCGTGGCGATTGGCGCGTTGTCGTCCGCCGAGGCGGCGTTGGCGTGGACCCTGCAATACACCCGTGAGCGCAAGGCATTCGGCAAGGCGATCGCCGACTTCCAGAACACCCGTTTCAAACTGGCCGAAATGGCTACGGAGATTCAGATCGGCCGTGTATTCGTCGACCAGTGCATGGCGTTACACCTGGAAGGCAAGCTGGATGTGCCTACGGCGGCGATGGCCAAGTACTGGGCCACGGACCTGCAATGCAAGGTGCTCGACGAGTGCGTGCAGTTGCACGGCGGCTACGGGTTCATGTGGGAGTACCCGATTGCCCGCGCCTGGGCGGATGCGCGGGTGCAGCGGATTTATGCGGGGACCAACGAGATCATGAAGGAGATCATTGCGCGGTCGCTTTGATTTTTGCTGGTCTTGAATGCGTCATCGGGGGCAAGCCCCCTCCCACATTGGAATGCATTCCAAGTGTGGGAGGGGCGGTGCGACGATTCGACTTGCCCCCGATAGCGGTCTACAGATCGATCAAGGCGCCGGATTCGGATGATCCTTCTGAATTGCCTCAATCCCTTCCAGTACTTCCTTCGACAGCTTCAGATCTGCACTGGCGATGTTGCTGTCCAGTTGCTCCAGCGACGTTGCGCCAATAATGTTGCTGGTCACGAACGGTTGCTGGGTCACAAATGCCAATGCCATCTGCGCCGGGTCCAGGCCATGCTCACGCGCCAGTGCCACATAACGGCTGCACGCCGCCTCCGACTGCGGGTTGAAGTAGCGGCTGAAACGGCTGTATTCGGTCAGGCGGGCCTTAGCCGGGCGGGCACCGTTTTCATATTTGCCGCTGAGCATGCCGAACGCCAGGGGCGAGTAGGCCAGCAGGCCGCATTGTTCGCGAATCGCGACTTCCGCCAGGCCCACTTCAAAGCTGCGGTTGAGCAGGTTGTACGGGTTCTGGATCGACACCGCGCGCGTCCAGCCCCGGGCTTCGGCCAGGGCCAGGAATTTCATGGTGCCCCACGGGGTTTCATTGGACAGACCGATGTGACGGATCTTGCCGGCCTTGACCTGTTCGTCCAGCGCTTCGAGGGTTTCCTCAAGCGGCGTGAGGTCGTCTTCGTCCTTGTGCTTGTAGCTCAATTGGCCGAAGAAGTTGGTGCTGCGCTCCGGCCAGTGCAACTGGTACAGGTCGATCCAGTCGGTCTGCAGGCGTTTGAGGCTGGCGTCCAGTGCGTCGACGATGTGTTTGCGGTTATGGCGCAGGTAGCCGTCGCGGATGTAGTCGATGGTGTTGCCGGGGCCGGCGATCTTGCTGGCCAGGATCCAGTCGGCGCGGTCGCCACGGCTCTTGAAGTAACGACCGATGTAGCGTTCGGTGGTGGCATAGGTATCGGCCTTGGGAGGCACCGGGTACATTTCCGCGGTGTCGAGGAAGTTGATCCCCGCGGCCTTGGCTCGCTCAATCTGCGCGAAGGCCTCTGCCTCGCTGTTCTGCTCGCCCCAGGTCATGGTGCCCAAGGCTATCGCGCTCACGTTCAGATCCGTACGGCCCAGCTGTCGATAATCCATCGGGTACTCCTGTCGGGGAAAACAATCATAAAAGCAGGTTGAATTTTTTTTCGCAATCTGCATAATTGCCCACCTCTTTCTGCAGTGGAAGTGATGCGCCGCCTGCCGAAGAATCTTGCCGTTGAACGGACGCGCTGACCCGAGCCCCCGATAGCGTCTGTATCCGGCTGCCTTTGACTTGTCAAAGTACGCACTATTCAGTAAGATCCGCCGTCTAATTTACAGGGCGGCCCCTGAGGCTATTAAAGAATGACAACTTTTACTGCAAAACCGGAAACAGTTCAGCGCGACTGGTTTGTCGTCGACGCCGCTGGTCAGACCCTGGGTCGTCTGGCCACTGAAGTCGCCAGCCGTCTGCGTGGCAAGCACAAGCCTGAGTACACCCCTCACGTTGACACCGGTGACTACATCGTGATCATCAACGCTGAGCAGGTACGTGTTACCGGCAACAAAGCGCAAGACAAAATGTACTACCGTCACTCCGGTTTCCCAGGCGGTATCAAGTCTTCCAACTTTGAAGGCCTGATTTCCAAGAAGCCTGAAGCCCCGATCGAAATCGCGGTCAAAGGCATGCTGCCGAAGGGCCCACTGGGTCGCGATATGTTTCGCAAGCTGAAAGTCTATGCGGGCGCTGTCCACCCTCATGCTGCTCAGCAGCCCCAAGAACTGAAGTTTTAACGGAATAGTTCATTATGTCGGCGACTCAAAATTACGGCACTGGCCGTCGCAAAACCGCAACCGCACGCGTTTTCCTGCGTCCGGGCACTGGTAACATCTCGATCAACAACCGCTCCCTGGACAACTTCTTCGGCCGCGAAACTGCCCGCATGGTAGTTCGTCAGCCGCTGGAACTGACCGAGACCGTTGAAAAGTTCGACATCTACGTCACCGTTATCGGTGGCGGTGTAAGTGGTCAAGCTGGCGCAATCCGCCACGGTATCACTCGCGCTCTGATGCAGTACGACGAAACCCTGCGTGGCGCTCTGCGCAAAGCTGGCTTCGTGACTCGTGATGCCCGTGAAGTAGAACGTAAGAAAGTCGGTCTGCGTAAAGCGCGTAAGCGTCCGCAGTACTCGAAGCGTTAATTCGCTTTACGTTCCACAAGAACGCCCAGCCTCCTTACGGAGCTGGGCGTTTTTTATTGCCCGCGATTTGTGCATAAAAATCGCCGTGACAACTTGCCACATCCGTAGACCCCCTATACTACAAGGCCTGGAGCCGGAGCTCCGGGTAATTCCCTTGTCAGAGGTGGGGCTTTTCATTACCATTCGGCAAAATTTTTATAAGTTCAGATTTAATACTTAGTAGACGCCTGATTTAACAGGCCAAAAAGCTGATGGGAGAGGACTGAATGAGCAATGACGGCGTGAATGCAGGCCGGCGTCGCTTCTTGGTAGCAGCCACATCCGTGGTGGGTGCTGCAGGAGCGGTGGGGGCTGCGGTCCCGTTCGTGGGGTCATGGTTTCCCAGTGCCAAGGCGAAAGCCGCAGGTGCACCGGTGAAAGTGAATGTCAGCAAGATCGAGCCAGGCCAGCAGATGATTGCTGAATGGCGCGGCCAGCCGGTATTCATTGTTCGTCGTACCGAGGAAATCCTGGGAAATCTGAAAAAGATCGAAGGCCAGCTGTCTGACCCGAAATCCGAGAAATCCGACCAACCCGCCTACGCCAAAAACGAAGCCCGTTCGATCAAGCCAGAGATTCTGCTGCTGGTCGGACTGTGTACCCACTTGGGTTGCTCGCCTACTTTCCGCCCGGAAGTAGCCCCTGTCGATCTGGGCAAGGACTGGGTCGGCGGGTATTTCTGCCCGTGCCACGGTTCTCACTATGACCTTGCCGGTCGTGTCTACAAGTCTCAGCCTGCTCCATTGAACCTGCCCGTGCCACCGCACACCTACGAAACTGACGACCTTATTGTCATTGGCCTCGATAAGGAGAACGCGTGATGAGCAAGTTCATGGATTGGGTGGATGCGCGTTTCCCCGCCACTAAAATGTGGGAAGACCATCTCAGCAAATACTACGCCCCAAAAAACTTCAATTTCTTCTACTTCTTCGGGTCCCTGGCGCTGCTGGTGCTGGTCAACCAGATCGTCACCGGCGTGTGGTTGACGATGAGCTATAACCCGTCGGCGGAAGAGGCGTTTGCCTCGGTCGAATACATCATGCGCGACGTCGAGTACGGCTCGATCCTGCGTCTGTTGCACTCCACCGGCGCTTCGGCGTTTTTCATCGTGGTCTACCTGCACATGTTCCGTGGCCTGCTCTACGGTTCCTACCAGAAGCCCCGCGAGCTGGTATGGGTCTTCGGCATGCTGATTTACCTGGCGCTGATGGCCGAAGCCTTCATGGGGTATCTGCTGCCGTGGGGCCAGATGTCGTACTGGGGCGCTCAGGTGATTATCTCGCTGTTTGGCGCGATCCCTGTGATCGGCAACGACCTGACCCAGTGGATCCGCGGTGACTACCTGATCTCCGGCATCACCCTGAACCGCTTCTTCGCCTTGCACGTAGTGGCCCTGCCGATTGTGATCCTGGGCCTGGTGGTGCTGCACATCCTGGCGCTGCACGAAGTGGGGTCCAACAACCCCGATGGCGTGGATATCAAGAAGCACAAGGACGAGAACGGCATCCCGCTGGATGGCATTCCGTTCCACCCTTACTACACCGTCAAAGACATTGTCGGCGTGGTCGTGTTCCTGTTCGTATTCTGCTCGATCGTGTTCTTTTTCCCGGAGATGGGCGGTTATTTCCTGGAGAAGCCTAACTTCGAACAGGCGAACGCCTTCAAGACACCTGAGCATATCGCGCCTGTCTGGTACTTCACGCCGTTCTACGCGATCCTGCGGGCGATCCCCGACAAACTCATGGGCGTAATCGCCATGGGTGCGGCCATCGCGGTGCTGTTCGTGCTGCCCTGGCTCGACCGAAGCCCGGTCAAGTCCATGCGCTACAAGGGTTGGCTGAGCAAGATCTGGCTGTGGGTGTTCTGTATCGCCTTCGTGATCCTGGGTGTCCTGGGTGTGCTGGCGCCAACGCCTGAACGGACGTTGCTGTCGCAGGTCTGCACCTTCCTGTACTTCGCCTACTTCATTCTGATGCCGTTCTATACCCGGCTCGAGAAGACCAAACCGGTTCCGGAAAGGGTGACTGGCTGATGAAAAAATTATTCGTTGCATTAATGCTTGCGGCACTGCCGCTGCTGTCCTTCGCTGCCGAACATGGCGGCCCGGAACTGGAAAAGGTCGACATTGACGTGTCCGACAAAGCCGCCATGCAGGACGGTGCGCGGACGTTCGCCAACTACTGCATGGGCTGCCACAGCGCCAAGTTCCAGCGCTATGAGCGAGTCGCCGATGACCTGGGCATCCCTCACGAGATGATGCTGGAGAAATTGGTGTTCACAGGGGCCAAGATCGGCGACCACATGAATATCGGGATGAAACCCGCCGATGCCAAGGCCTGGTTCGGCGCCGCACCGCCCGACCTGACACTGGTCGCTCGTGTGCGCGGTACCGATTGGCTCTACGGCTACCTCAAATCATTCTACGAAGATCCGACGCGCCCCTGGGGTGTGAACAACAAAGTCTTCCCGAACGTGGGCATGCCTAACGTTCTGGTCGGCCTGCAGGGTCGCCAAGTGGTAGGATGCAAGCAGGTTCAGGTCGTTGAGAACGGCAAGAAGCAATATGATCCGTTGACCGGAACGCCTCTGACCCATGAGGCCTGCGATCAACTGACCATCGTGCCGAAGACCGGCGCGCTTAACGAGGAGCAGTTTGACGAGAAGGTCAAGAACCTCGTGACCTTCCTGGCTTACTCGGCCAACCCGGTTAAACTGCAGCATCAGCGCATCGGTACCTATGTATTGTTGTACCTGGCTTTCTTCTTTGTATTCGCCTATCTGCTCAAACGCGAATACTGGAAGGATGTGCATTGATCCAACCGTAAGCAATTGCTGTTAATCTTGCGCGCCCAGCGGCCTCTCTGAACCGTAGCGATCTGTCATCAGGTCCTGCAGAGAGGCTCTCTGGGCGCGCTCGTTTTTGAGCTTTCGATAATTTCAACAAGCGAGGAGGACCGCCATGGGCGTGACCAATCGGTTGGCCTGTTACTCCGACCCCGCCGACCACTATTCCCACCGAGTACGCATCGTGCTCGCAGAGAAGGGTGTCAGCGCCGAGATCATCAGTGTGGAGGCAGGACGCCATCCACCGAAACTGATCGAAGTGAACCCTTACGGCAGCTTGCCCACCCTGGTCGATCGTGACCTGGCGTTGTGGGAGTCAACCGTGGTGATGGAATATCTGGATGAGCGTTACCCTCATCCGCCTTTGTTGCCGGTGTACCCGGTGGCGCGTGCCAACAGCCGCCTGCTGATCCATCGGATCCAACGTGACTGGTGCGGGCTGGTGGATGTGATCCTGGATTCGCGCAGCAAAGAGGCGGCCCGTGTTGTGGCGCGCAAGGAATTGCGCGAAAGCCTGACCGGCGTTTCGCCACTGTTCGCCGACAAGCCTTTTTTCCTCAGCGAGGAACAAAGCCTGGTCGATTGCTGCCTATTACCCATACTCTGGCGCTTGCCGATTCTGGGCATTGAACTGCCACGGCCGGCCAAGCCGTTGCTTGATTACATGGAGCGCCAGTTTGCGCGTGAGGCTTTCCAGGCGAGTCTGTCTGGTGTCGAACGCGATATGCGCTAAGGCTTAAGGAGCCGCTGATGAACTCCAGTCGACCCTACCTGGTCCGCGCGCTCTATGAGTGGATTGTGGACAACGATTGCACCCCGCACATGCTGGTCAATTCCGAATTTCCTGCGGTTCAGGTACCGCAGGGTTTTGCCAGTGACGGACAGATTGTACTGAACGTGTCGCCCAGTGCGGTGCGTCATCTGCATATGGACAACGAAGCCGTTAGTTTCGAAGGGCGTTTCGGTGGTGTGCCGCACACGCTCTATGTGCCGATTGGCGCCATTCTCGGGATCTATGCCCGTGAGAATGGGCAAGGCATGGTGTTCGATCTGGAGTCGCCTTTCGAGGATGACGAAACGATCGACAGTGAAGACGGTGATGATCTGCCACCGCCGGGTACCGAGCCACCGCGTCCCAGCGGCCGGCCAAGCCTGAAGGTGGTCAAGTAAGCCGTTACGTCCCGGGACGTGTCTGAAGAAAATGCCTCGATCTGTGTCGGGGCATTTTTTTGCGCGCTGGATAGGGATGAAAGTCGTGACTGGACGGTGATCGTACAACCGCCATGGGCTATGATGCGTGCTCAAGTTCGCCGAGAAAGATGATCCATCATGGAAAACGCCAACACCGCCCCTCGTCTTCCCCGCAAGCGCCGCAGCCTTGCCCAGGAATTGGTCACGGTGTTGTCCGAGCAAATCCGCGATGGCCAACTCAAGCGTGGCGATAAACTGCCTACCGAGTCGGCCATCATGGAAGCCCATGGGGTCAGCCGCACGGTGGTGCGCGAAGCCATCTCGCGCCTGCAGGCGGCAGGGCAGGTCGAGACGCGCCATGGCATCGGCACCTTTGTACTCGATACGCCCAGCCCCAGTGGTTTTCGCATTGATCCTGCCACCGTGGTGACGTTGCGCGATGTACTGGCCATTCTGGAGTTGCGTATCAGCCTGGAAGTGGAATCCGCCGGCCTCGCCGCGTTACGTCGCAACGATGAGCAACTGGCGGCCATGCGCGCGGCACTCGATGCGCTGAACGAGAGCGCCGCGCACGCGGGCGATGCGGTTGCATCGGACTTTGCTTTTCACCTGGAAATTGCCTTGTCCACCGGCAACCGCTACTTCACCGACATCATGACCCACCTGGGCACCAGCATCATTCCGCGTACCCGCCTGAACTCCGCGCGCCTGGCCCATGATGATCAGCAACACTACATGGACCGCCTGAGCCGCGAACACGAAGAAATCTACGAGGCGATTGCCCGCCAGGATTCGGACGCGGCACGAGCGGCCATGCGTTTGCACCTGACCAACAGTCGCGAGCGGCTGCGCCATGCTCATGAAGAGGCTGAAAGGGCTGTCTGATCACGCCGGTGGCCGAATATCAGTGGGGGGCTCGGTGACCAAGGTCTCTAGTATCAGCGTCTGGTCGTCGATGTCCTCTCCCATGAAAAAATACCTGCCTTTGACGAGAACCCATAGGTTTGCCAGGCTGAAATAAATGAAATCTCCGACATTCGCGGCTGCTTCGAGCTCAAAATACTGGGGATTGTCGACATTGCCCGGCAGCTTAGTCATGGAGTTGATGTGACATATCGTGCGCATTCCGGTCCTGCGCGATGTGATAGTCAGTGGAATAGTCGATGAGCTCTCTACGCCGGATTCACCTCGGGTCGAGTAACCCACGTGAATGGTTTTGCCAAGGTAGTTCGCGAGTGTCTCCTTGGGAATGGTTACTTTAAGATCGCTGAGAGGGAAGAAGTCCCCATCTTCCGGATCATCGGGCGAAACGCGCCATTCACTGGTGTTGAGCCGACGCATGTCATAACCGGACCACGTTGGAAATTCAGGGTCTTGTATTGGGTCGGTCAGGATGAACGCGTAAACCTGCGAATTAAGCGCTAACTTATCAGTGATGCTCAGGCTCAATGCCTCTGGAAGCTCTGCCAGCCTGATTCTACCTTTGTCGGCTTGTGGCTTGAGGATAGGAGGGGCTAGAGTCATGTTGGGTTCTCCTTGGTATCGGGGTGGTTGTAAAAATTTGCCTCAAGAGCTGCTTGCACTGCCCTTGAGGCGTGTTATCCCCCTCGTCTTGATCCCACGTAACTGTTAAAAATCACAGTTTCGACAAACGGCATTCTTCAAGCCGGAGCATTCGGCGTGTAGTCCTTGAGCAACAAATACGTACTCCATCCCCACCAGTCATTCGTCCAATGCTTGTCGTTCAGGTCATTCACGTCCTTGCGCCTCGCCACCTTGTCGCCTTCCATCTTGAACAACGGTGAAAAGTTGTTCGCCGGATTCTGCGCGGCGTTCAGGTCCGGCACGTACAGCGGCGCCTTGAAAGTGGCCGGGGAGGGCGCGGTGCCGCTGATAAACGTCTCGAAGATCTCGTCCGCCGAGGCTTGCACCGCGCGCTTGACCTGGACCCGATTGGCCGCGTCGATGTCATCGAAGTAGCGTTTGTCCCCGTAGGCGTGCCATTCGTCGCCCATGGCGTTGCGCACCTTGAGTCCGAATTTACTGTCTTCGTCATGCATGAAACGGCTGATCAGCGAACCGAGATCGCCAGGTGTGACCACGGCGGCCAGTTGCTTGCGCGGGACGCGCAGGTGGCCGGCGGAAAACAGATCGGTCAAAAAGTGATCGGCAAAACTGTTCATGGCGTAGGCCAGTTCCAGCGCCTGATCGGTGCCGGTTTGATGGGCCACCACGGCTTGTTGCAGCGCTGCGGTATGCCCGGCGAGGTAGGCCGACAGTGCCCATTCGCCGAAATGGTCGGCATTGTCCGCCGCCAGCTTGAGGTAGCGACCCAGCGGAATCAGCGCCGACACCGCGCTGCCGCCACCGGTGATGCGGTTCCATTCCTCGGACAAGCTATCCCCCAGGGCGTCATACGCGTCATGGGGCTGTTTGCCGTCCTTGATGGCCTGGTTGACCGCGTTGATCTCCTTTTGCATCACCGCGAGGATCTTGCCGGCTTCTTCCCGTGAGGCCGGCAGCACTGCCAGGGAATTGAAGGCGGCCGTAAATCGTTGCACCCGTTCGGCGGGGGAGGCGCCATCGCTGATGGGATGGCCGGGGATGCCATAGAAATCGCCACCCAGGGCGATCACTTGGCCGTAGGTCAGGGCGAGCCCGTTGGGCAGGTGCAGCAGGACTTGGCGTGCGGGAATTGCCGCCGCGTCTTTGGCGAAGCGCAACAGTGTGTCATCGCCGATGGCGGTGTGTTCCCCACCTTCGAAGCGCAGCAGGGGTGATTTTTTTTCGGGTGCCGCGAGTGTAGAACCGGACATGTTAGCTCCTTGCTATGTCGTAGGAATCTTCCCTTTATGCTGTATGCATATACAGCAAATGCGAGCTTAGAGGATAAATGTCCTACGTCAAGGAGCCTCGTATAAACATGGCGCAACGCAACGGTCGATGAATTGCAGTTGACGAATACTTTTATAGTTGTACGATGACGTACGACATCATCAAAACCAACAACAATCTTTCGACAGAAAGTCTTTACCCAGGGTGTTCGAATAATGAATCCACAAGAACTGAAGTCCATCCTCTCTCACGGTCTGCTGTCTTTCCCCGTGACCGATTTCAACGCCCAGGGCGATTTCCACCAGGCGGGTTACATCAAACGCCTGGAATGGCTGGCCCCTTACGGCGCTACAGCCTTGTTCGCCGCAGGCGGCACCGGTGAGTTTTTCTCCCTGGCCGCCAGCGAATATTCTCAAGTGATCAAGACTGCCGTTGATACCTGCGCCACCAGCGTGCCGATCCTCGCGGGTGTCGGCGGTTCGACGCGCCAGGCTATCGAATATGCGCAGGAAGCCGAACGTCTGGGCGCCAAAGGCCTGCTGCTGCTGCCGCACTACCTCACCGAAGCCAGCCAGGACGGGGTTGCCGCCCACGTTGAAGCGGTGTGCAAATCGGTCAAGATCGGCGTGGTGGTCTATAACCGCAACGTCTGCCGCCTGACGGCGCCGCTGCTGGAACGCCTGGCTGAGCGCTGCCCGAACCTCATTGGCTACAAGGACGGTCTGGGCGACATCGAGCTGATGGTGTCGATCCGTCGCCGCCTCGGTGATCGTTTCAGCTACCTTGGCGGCCTGCCGACTGCAGAAGTCTACGCCGCGGCCTACAAGGCCCTGGGCGTGCCGGTGTACTCCTCGGCGGTGTTCAACTTCATCCCGAAAACCGCGATGGACTTCTACCACGCGATTGCCAGGGATGATCACGCCACCGTCGGCAAGATCATCGACAACTTCTTCCTGCCTTACCTGGACATTCGTAACCGCAAAGCCGGTTATGCCGTGAGCATCGTCAAGGCCGGTGCAAAAATCGCCGGTTACGACGCAGGCCCGGTGCGCACGCCGCTGACCGATCTGTTGCCGGAAGAATACGAAGCCCTGGCCGCGCTGATCGATAAGCAAGGCCCGCAATAAGACATTTACAAGGCCGCTGAGCAATCAGCGGCCTTTTGCGTCAGGAGAAGATTCGTGTCCCAATCCAAGCGTTTTGAAAACTACATCAATGGTCAGTGGGTGGCCGGTGCTGACTACTGCACCAACATCAACCCGTCGGAGTTGTCCGATGTCATCGGCGAATACGCCAAGGCTGATGTCGCTCAAGTCAACGCCGCTATCGACGCCGCCCGCGCCGCGTTCCCGGCCTGGTCCACCTCGGGTATCCAGGCACGTCACGATGCACTGGATAAAGTCGGCAGCGAAATCCTCGCTCGCCGTGAAGAGCTCGGCACGTTGCTGGCCCGTGAAGAAGGCAAGACCTTGCCCGAAGCCATCGGTGAAGTGACCCGCGCCGGTAATATCTTCAAGTTTTTCGCTGGCGAATGCCTGCGCTTGTCCGGCGACTACGTGCCGTCGGTGCGTCCGGGCGTCAACGTCGAAGTCACCCGCGAAGCCCTCGGTGTGGTTGGCCTGATTACGCCGTGGAACTTCCCGATTGCCATTCCTGCGTGGAAAATCGCGCCGGCCCTGGCCTACGGCAATTGCGTGGTGATCAAGCCCGCCGAGCTGGTGCCGGGTTGTGCCTGGGCATTGGCGGAAATCATCTCTCGCGCCGGTTTCCCGGACGGTGTGTTCAACCTGGTGATGGGCAGCGGCCGTGTGGTCGGTGATGTGCTGGTCAACAGCCCGAAAGTCGACGGTATCAGCTTCACCGGTTCCGTCGGTGTGGGTCGCCAGATCGCGGTCAGCTGTGTGTCGCGCCAGGCCAAAGTGCAGCTGGAAATGGGCGGCAAGAACCCGCAGATCATTCTCGACGACGCCGACCTCAAGCAAGCGGTGGAGCTGGCGGTGCAGAGCGCGTTCTATTCCACGGGCCAGCGTTGCACGGCGTCCAGCCGTTTGATCGTGACCGCCGGCATCCACGACCAGTTTGTCGCGGCCATGGCCGAGCGCATGAAGTCGATCAAGGTCGGCCACGCCCTCAAGAGCGGCACCGATATCGGCCCCGTCGTGTCCCAGGCCCAACTGGACCAGGACATGAAGTACATCGATATCGGCCAGAGCGAAGGCGCGCGGCTGGTCAGCGGTGGCGCCCTGGTGACGTGCGACACCGAGGGCTACTTCCTGGCGCCGACGTTGTTTGCCGACAGCGAAGCGTCCATGCGCATCAGCCGCGAAGAAATCTTCGGCCCGGTGGCCAACGTGGTGCGCGTAGCCGACTACGAGGCGGCGCTGGCCATGGCCAACGACACCGAGTTCGGCTTGTCGGCCGGTATCGCCACCACGTCGCTCAAGTATGCCAACCACTTCAAGCGTCACTCCCAGGCCGGGATGGTGATGGTCAATCTGCCGACCGCCGGCGTGGATTACCACGTGCCGTTCGGTGGCCGTAAGGGCTCATCCTATGGTTCGCGTGAGCAGGGTCGCTATGCGCAAGAGTTCTACACCGTGGTGAAAACCAGCTACATCGGTTCGTAATACGCAACACCCAGTGGGTGCCGGATGCGTGCCGGACCCCACGACAAAAACAGAAAACCATTACCCGCAAAAAAAATAATTAGTGGGAGTACTTCTACATGCATGCGACCAAGCCGACCCACGTCCGCTATTTGATCCTGCTCATGCTGTTTGTGGTGACCACGATCAACTACGCCGACCGGGCCACCATCGCCATCGCGGGCTCCAGCCTGCAAAAAGACCTCGGCATCGACGCGGTCACCCTCGGTTATATCTTCTCTGCATTCGGTTGGGCCTATGTGGCCGGGCAAATCCCCGGTGGCTGGCTGCTGGACCGGTTCGGCTCGAAAAAAGTCTATGCCCTGAGCATCTTCACCTGGTCTCTGTTCACCGTGCTGCAAGGCTATGTCGGTGAGTTCGGTGTCTCCACCGCCGTGGTCGCGCTGTTTATGCTGCGCTTCCTGGTAGGCCTGGCCGAAGCGCCGTCCTTTCCGGGGAACGCGCGGATCGTGGCCGCCTGGTTCCCGACCGCAGAGCGCGGCACGGCTTCGGCGATCTTCAACTCGGCGCAGTACTTCGCCACGGTGCTGTTCGCGCCGCTGATGGGATGGATCGTCTACCGCTTCGGCTGGCAGCACGTGTTCATCGTAATGGGCGCGATCGGTATCGTGTTCTCGCTGATCTGGCTGAAAGTGATCCACAGCCCGCGTCAGCACCCGATGATCAATGAGGCCGAGCTCAATCACATCGCCGCCAATGGCGCGATGGTCGATATGGACCAGGACAAAGCCAAGGGTAAGAAAACCGACGGGCCGAAGTGGGATTACATCCGTCAGTTGCTCACCAACCGCATGATGCTTGGCGTGTACCTCGGCCAGTACTGCATCAATGGCATCACCTACTTCTTCCTGACCTGGTTCCCCGTGTACCTGGTGCAGGACCGTGGCATGACCATCCTCAAGGCCGGTTTCATCGCCTCGTTGCCGGCGATCTGCGGCTTTATCGGCGGCGTGCTCGGCGGGGTGATTTCCGATTACCTGCTGCGCAAAGGCCACTCGCTGACCTTCGCCCGCAAGGCGCCGATCATTGCCGGCCTGCTGGTCTCCAGCAGCATCATCGCGTGCAACTATGTTGACGTTGAATGGATGGTGGTGGGCTTCATGGCCTTGGCCTTCTTCGGCAAGGGTGTTGGCGCACTGGGCTGGGCGGTGGTGTCTGACACCTCGCCGAAACAAATCGCCGGTCTCAGTGGCGGCCTGTTCAACACCTTCGGTAACCTGGCGTCGATCACCACACCGATTGTCATCGGCTACATCATCAGTACCACCGGTTCGTTCAAGTGGGCCCTGGTGTTTGTCGGCGCTAACGCGCTGGTGGCGGTGTTCAGCTACCTGGTGATCGTCGGCCCGATCAAGCGTGTCGTACTCAAAGAGCCGCCAAGCAAAGGGCCTGAGTTGACCAACCTAACCGAAGCGCATTCCTGAGAGGCCCTGTGATGCAGTTGATTGAACATGCCGACTCGCCGCGCTCCATTCGCCTGCACGAGCGCGACAACGTAGTGATCGTGGTCAACGACCAGGGTGTACCGGCCGGGACCGAGTTCCCGGACGGCCTGGTGACCGTGGATTTCATCCCCCAGAGCCATAAAGTGACCCTGGAGGATATCCCCGAAGGCGGTCAGATTATTCGCTACGGACAGACCATCGGTTACGCCCTGGCGCCGATTCCGCGTGGCAGTTGGGTCCAGGAAGATCAACTGCGCATGCCTACCGCGCCACCGCTGGACAGCTTGCCGCTGTCCACCGAGGTGCCCGAGGGCCAGGCGCCGCTGGAGGGCTACACGTTCGAGGGCTACCGCAATGCCGACGGCACTGTCGGCACGCGCAATATCCTGGGCATCACCACCACGGTGCAGTGTGTAACCGGGGTGCTGGACCACGCGGTCAAGCGCATCAAGGAGGAGTTGCTGCCCAAGTACCCCAACGTCGATGACGTGGTGGCGCTGACTCACAGTTATGGCTGCGGGGTGGCGATCACCGCGACGGATGCCTACATTCCGATCCGTACCGTGCGCAACCTGGCGCGCAACCCTAACCTGGGGGGCGAAGCCCTGGTGATCAGCCTGGGCTGCGAGAAACTGCAGGCCGGCCAGGTGATGCACGACAACGACAGTTCCGTCGATTTGAGCGAGCCGTGGCTGTATCGGCTGCAGGACTCCAGCCACGGCTTCACCGAGATGATCGAGCAGATCATGGAACTGGCCGAAGTGCGCTTGAAGAAGCTCGACCAGCGCCGCCGGGAAACCGTGCCGGCGTCCGAGCTGATCCTGGGCATGCAATGCGGCGGCAGCGATGCGTTTTCCGGCATCACCGCCAACCCGGCACTGGGCTACGCCTCGGATTTGCTGCTGCGGGCGGGCGCGACGGTAATGTTTTCCGAAGTCACCGAAGTGCGCGATGCCATCTACCTGCTGACCTCTCGCGCACAGACGAAGGAAGTGGCCGAAGAGTTGGTCAGAGAAATGGACTGGTACGACCGTTACCTCGCCAAGGGCGAAGCGGACCGCAGTGCCAACACCACGCCGGGCAACAAGAAGGGCGGGTTGTCGAACATTGTCGAGAAGTCGTTGGGCTCCATCGTCAAGTCCGGCAGCAGCGCGATCAACGGCGTGCTGGGCCCTGGCGAGCGCTTCAAGGGCAAGGGCCTGATTTTCTGCGCCACCCCGGCCAGCGATTTTGTGTGCGGTACGTTGCAACTGGCGGCGGGGATGAACCTGCATGTATTTACCACCGGTCGTGGCACGCCTTATGGGCTGGCGATGGCGCCGGTGGTGAAGGTCTCGACCCGTACGGAACTGGCGCAACGCTGGCCGGACCTCATCGACATCGACGCCGGGCGCATCGCCACCGGGCGCGCGAGTATCGAGGAGTTGGGCTGGGAGTTGTTTCACTTCTACCTGGACGTGGCCAGCGGCAAGAAGAAAACGTGGGCGGAGCATCACAAGCTGCACAACGACATTACCTTGTTCAACCCGGCGCCGATCACCTGAGATCGAGGCGTCTGCATCGGGGCAAGCCCCCTCCCACACTTGAAGGTATTCACAATTCAAACTGTGGGAGGGGGCTTGCCCCCGATTGCGGTCTAACAGGCACCGCTGAGCTGCATGGCTTATCATTAGCCACCTAACGACGCTCACCAAGGTTCTCCCCGGCATGCTGGCTATCTTTCTCACTACCCTCACGATCACCGCGCCGGTGTTTGCCATGCTGTTTCTGGGTGTGCTGCTCAAGCGCATCAACTGGATCAACGACAACTTTATCCACACCGCATCGTCCCTGGTGTTCAACGTCACCATGCCGGCGTTGCTGTTCCTCGGCATCCTGCACGCCGACCTGCATTCGGCGCTCAAGCCGGGCCTGCTGATCTACTTTTCCGTGGCCACGCTGGTGAGCTTTGCGCTGGCCTGGGCCTGGGCCATCTTTCGTTGCCGCAAAGAAGACCGTGGCATCTATACCCAAGGCGCGTTTCGCGGTAATAACGGGGTGATCGGTCTGGCGTTGGCCGCCAGCATGTATGGCGACTACGGCATCTCCCTCGGTGCGATCCTCGCGGCGCTGGTGATCCTGTTCTACAACACCCTGTCGACCATCGTGCTGGCGGTGTACAGCCCGGTGATCAAGTCCGACCCGTGGAGCATCTTCAAAAGCGTGATCGCCAACCCGCTGATCATCAGCGTGATTGCCGCCGCGCCGTTCGCGTACTTTCAGATCGGTCTGCCGGGCTGGCTGGAAAAATCCGCCCAGTATCTGGCCGACACGACCTTGCCGCTGGCGCTGATCTGCATCGGCGGTACCTTGTCCCTGGCGGCGCTGCGCAAAAGCGGCAGCATGGCCTTGAGTGCGAGCCTGATGAAGATGATCTGGCTGCCGCTGCTCGCCACCCTGGGCGCTTGGCTGCTGGGCTTTCGCGGGGCGGAACTGGGGATTTTGTTCTTGTACTTCGGTGCGCCGACGGCGGCTGCCAGTTTTGTGATGGCTCGCGCGGCCGAGGGCAATCATGAACTGGCGGCGGCGATTATTGTGATCACCACGCTGATGGCGGCGGTGACCACGAATATCGGGATCTTTGTGTTGCAGGCCGGGGGCTGGATCTAGGCGTCCTGCTGGTAGCTGTCGATCACTTCCTGCGCTGCCCGAAACGCATCGATGGCGGCCGGTACCCCGGCGTACACCGCACAATGCAGCAGCGCCTCGCGAATCTCTTCCACGGTACAGCCATTGTTCAGCGCGCCGCGCACATGGCCCTTGAGTTCCTGCGGGCACTTGAGCGCGGTCAGGGCGGCGAGAGTGATCAGGCTGCGGGTCTTGAGCGGCAGCCCGTCGCGGTTCCACACACTGCCCCAGGCGTGCTCGTTGACGAAGTCCTGCAGCGGCTGGGTGAAGTCCGTGGCATTGCCCAGTGCGCGGTCGACAAACGCGTCGCCCATCACCTGGCGACGCATCTCAACCCCGGGTGTTTTCTGCTCGGTCATGACGATTCCCTCTTGTGTTGGCGGCGCCAGGCTCGCAGCGTGCTGAACAACAGGAAAGCCACCAGCACTGGCAGGATGTAATACACCATCAAGTGTTCAAGTTTGTTGGCCAGGGGCATGCCGGTGGTGAACGACATCACATGCAGCCCATACGCCAGGTACAAGCCCAGCAGCACCAAACCTTCGGCACGGGTCACGCGGTAGCCGGTATAGAACACCGGCAGGCACAGCACCACCACGCCCAGCATCACCGGCAAATCAAAATCCAGCGCATTGGGCGACACCGACAGCGGCGACGGCGCGAGCACGGCGGTAAGGCCCAGCACGCCCAGCAGGTTGAACAGGTTGCTGCCGATCACGTTGCCTACGGCAATTTCCCGCTGGCCGCGCAGGGCGGCGATCAGGGAGGTGGCCATGCACGGCAGCGAGGTGCCGACGCCGATCAGTGTCAGGCCGATAATGCGTTCCGACAGGCCCAGGTCGCCCGCCACATCCACTGCCGCACCCAGCAGCAGGTGGCCGGCCAGTACCAGGATCAGCAGCCCGCCGAACATCAGCAGCACACTGCTCAGCCACGGCGCCCGTGCCACGGTGTCGAGCGTGCGCGGGCGCCGTGAGTGTCGGGTCTGATAATGCAGCACGCCGAGATAGGCGCTCAGGGCCACCAGCAGCAACACGCCATCGAGCGGCGTGAGTTCTTCATTGGCGGCCAGGGTGAACACCAGCAGCCCGGCGAGGATCATCACCGGAATATCCAGGCGTACCAGTTGGCGCGACACCCGCAGGGGGATGATCAGCGCAGAAAGGCCCAGGGTCACCAGGATGTTGAAGATGCTGCTGCCGATCACACTGCCCACGGCAATGTCGGTATTGCCGGCCAGGGTGGCCTGCAGGCTGACCGTCATCTGCGGCGCGCTGCTGCCGAAGGCCACGATGGTCAAGCCGATGATCAATGGCCGTACCTTGAGGCTCGCCGCCAGGCGCACGGCGGCGCGCACCAGGATTTCGGCGCCAAGGATCAGCAACACCAGGCCGCTGGTCAGTTCGAGCAGGCTCCAGGGGGAGAGGGCGGTTAATCCGAAAATGGCCAGGGCTCCTTTGCGCTGTGGTTCAGTTGCTCAGGGCTTGCACGCGAACGCGGGCGGTGCCGCTGCCGAGCATACCCAGTTGCTCGGCCGCCTTGCGGGAAAGATCAATCAAGCGCCCACGGGCATGTGGGCCGCGATCGTTGATGCGCACCACCACGGCTCGATCGTTGTTCAGGTTGGTGACCCTGACCTGAGTGCCGAAGGGCAGGCGCCGATGGGCGGCGGTCAGGGCGTTCTGGTTGAAGGGTTCACCGCTGGCAGTCTTCTTGCCATGGTGTCTGGCGCCGTAATAGGAAGCGGTGCCGGTTTCGTCGTAGCCATTGGGGTCGATGATGCCGCTGGCGCAACCGCCTAAAAGAGAGAACAGGGCCAGGAGGCCAAGTAGACGCTTCATTCCAAGGTTACCCCGTTACAAATGTGGGAAGGGGCTTGCCCCGATAGCAGTGTCAGCCGCCACTGGGTTGACTGAATCACCGCTATCGGGGGCAAGCCCCCTCGCACAGGGAGTCCGAGTTAAGCGTGAAGTCTCACTCGGACCATTCATCGCTGTCAGCCTTCAAGCTTGCTTTTGAGCAGCTCGTTCACCTGTTGCGGGTTGGCCTTGCCCTTGGAGGCTTTCATGGCCTGGCCCACAAAGAAGCCGAACATCTTGCCGCGCTTGGCCTCGTCTGCCGCACGATACTGCTCGACCTGCTCGGCGTTGGCCGCGAGCATTTCATCGAGTACGGCCGAAATCGCGCCACTGTCGGTGACTTGCTTGAGGCCGCGCTTTTCGATGATCTCGTCGGCACTGCCTTCGCCGCTGGCCATGGCTTCGAACACGGTCTTGGCGATCTTGCCGGAGATGGTGTTGTCCTTGATGCGCAGCAGCATGCCGCCCAGTTGCTCGGCGGTGACCGGTGCTTCGTCGATTTCCAGGCCCTGTTTGTTCAACAGGCTGCCCAGTTCGACCATCACCCAGTTGGCCGCCAGTTTGGCGTCACCGGCAATGCTCACGACTTTTTCGAAGTAGTTGGCTTGTTCGCGGCTGGAGGCCAAAACGCTGGCATCGTAGACCGACAGGCCGAACTGCGCCTGGAAGCGCTCGCGTTTCTGCTGTGGCAATTCCGGCAGGGTGGCGCGGATGTCATTGAGGAACGAATCCTCCAGCACCACCGGCAACAGGTCCGGATCGGGGAAGTAACGGTAGTCGTTGGCTTCCTCTTTGCTGCGCATGGCGCGGGTTTCGTCCTTGTTCGGGTCGTACAGGCGCGTTTGCTGGATAACCTTGCCGCCATCTTCGATCAGTTCGATCTGGCGGCGCACTTCGCTGTTGATCGCTTTCTCGATAAAGCGGAACGAGTTGACGTTCTTGATCTCGCAGCGGGTGCCGAATTCGACCTGGCCCTTTGGACGGATCGATACGTTGCAGTCGCAACGCAGCGAGCCTTCGGCCATGTTGCCGTCGCAGATACCCAGGTAGCGCACCAGCGCGTGGATGGTCTTGACATAGGCCACGGCTTCCTTGGCGCTGCGCATGTCCGGCTCGGAGACGATCTCCAGCAGTGGCGTGCCGGCGCGGTTCAGGTCGATACCGGTAGCGCCCGGGAATTCTTCGTGCAGGCTTTTACCGGCATCCTCTTCCAGGTGGGCGCGGGTCACGCCGACACGTTTGATCGTGCCGTCTTCCAGCGGGATGTCCAGGTGGCCCTTGCCGACGATCGGCAGTTCCATCTGGCTGATCTGATAGCCCTTGGGCAGATCCGGGTAAAAGTAGTTCTTGCGTGCAAACACGTTGTGCTGGCCGATCTCGGCGTCAATCGCCAGGCCGAACATCACCGCCATGCGTACCGCTTCCTGGTTCAGCACCGGCAGTACGCCGGGCATGCCCAGGTCGACCAGGCTGGCCTGGGTGTTGGGCTCGGAGCCGAACGTGGTGGCGCTACCGGAGAAAATCTTCGATTGGGTGGCGAGCTGGGTATGAATCTCCAGCCCGATCACGACTTCCCATTGCATAGTGTTCTCCTCAGAAGCCGGTAGGGGTGCGGGTGTGCCAGTCAGTGTGCAACTGGTACTGGTGCGCCACATTGAGCAGGCGGCCTTCCTGGAAATACGGGGCCAGCAATTGCACGCCCACCGGCAGGCCATCGACGAAACCGGCCGGCATGGACAAGCCTGGCAAGCCCGCGAGGTTGGCGGTGATGGTGTAGAGGTCTTCCAGGTACTCGGCGATCGGGTCGCCGGTCTTGGCGCCGATCTTCCAGGCCGGGTTCGGCGTGGTCGGGCCGAGGATCACGTCGACTTCTTCGAAGGCGGCCATGAAGTCGTTCTTGATCAGGCGTCGGATTTTCTGCGCCTTGAGGTAGTAAGCGTCGTAATAGCCGGCCGACAGGGCATACGCACCGACCATGATGCGGCGCTGCACTTCGGCACCGAAGCCTTCGCCACGGGAGCGCTTGTACAGGTCGGTGAGGTCCTTCGGGTTCTCGCAGCGGTAGCCGAAGCGCACGCCGTCGAAACGCGACAGGTTGGAGGAGGCTTCCGCTGGCGCGATCACGTAGTAGGCAGGAATCGCGTGCTGGTTGTTCGGCAGGCTGATTTCCTTGATGACGGCGCCGAGCTTTTCCAGCTCTTTGATGCT
Source organism: Pseudomonas quebecensis (assembly GCF_026410085.1). Lineage (NCBI taxonomy): Bacteria > Pseudomonadati > Pseudomonadota > Gammaproteobacteria > Pseudomonadales > Pseudomonadaceae > Pseudomonas > Pseudomonas quebecensis. Next base: position 4,305,430 of record NZ_CP112866.1, on the reverse strand, counting down.
GTTATGCACCAACTCGGCGATGCGCGGGTCGAGGCCGGCGCTGAAGTATTCCTTCGGCACGCCGATGCGCAGGCCCTTGATCGAGGCGTTGAGGCTGGCGCTGTAGTCCGGCACCGGTTCATCAATGCTGGTGGAATCCTGCGGGTCGAAGCCGGCCATGCCCTGCAGCAGCAGCGCGCAGTCTTCGGCGCTGCGGGCCAGCGGGCCGCCCTGATCGAGGCTGGAGGCGTAGGCGATCATGCCCCAACGGGAGACGCGACCGTAGGTCGGCTTCAAACCGGTGAGGTTAGTGAACGCCGCCGGCTGGCGGATCGAACCGCCGGTGTCGGTGGCGGTGGCCGCCGGCAGGAAACGCGCGGCAACGGCGGCTGCCGAACCCCCGGACGAACCACCCGGCACGTGTTCCAGGTTCCATGGGTTTTTTACCGCGCCGTAGTAGCTCGACTCGTTGGCCGAACCCATGGCGAATTCGTCCATGTTGGTCTTGCCCAGAGTCACGGCCCCCGCCGTCGCGAGCTTGGACACCACGGTGGCGTCGTAGGGTGCCTTGAAGTTGTCGAGCATCTTCGAGCCGCAACTGGTGCGAATGCCCTGGGTGCAGAACAGGTCTTTGTGGGCGATCGGGGCGCCCAGCAGTGCGCCGTTCTCACCGTTGGCGCGACGGGCGTCGGCGGCCTTGGCCTGGCTCAGGGCCAGTTCTTCGGTGAGGCTGATGAAGCTGTTGACCTTGGGGTCCAGCTCGGCGATGCGCGCCAGCAGGGTTTTGGTCAGCTCTTCGGAGGAAAACTTTTTATCGGCGAGACCGCGGGCGATCTCGGCCAGAGTCATGTGATGCATGAAAGGCTCTTTCCCTTTAGTCGATGACTTTCGGAACCAGGTACAGGCCGTTTTCGACCGCTGGCGCGATGGACTGGTAGGCCTCGCGATTATTGCGTTCGGTCACCACGTCTGCGCGCAGGCGCTGGCTGGCTTCCAGCGGGTGAGCCAGGGGCTCGATGCCGTCGGTGTCTACGGCCTGCATTTGGTCAACCAGCCCGAGAATGCTGTTCAGGGCTGCGGTGGTCTGTGGAAGATCGGCATCATTAAGGCCAAGCGAGGCCAGATGCGCGATTTTTTCCACGTCGGAGCGTTCAAGCGCCATGGGAATCTCCAGTGGAAAACAGAACGGAGGCTGTCCGTGTGTTAGATTGTCGGAACACTACCGCATTTCTACGGTCTTACGGCCGCGATTGTGGGGGTTGGTGCACAGAAAGTCGGCCAATTTAGCACATTGGCGCCTTGCCCAAAATCCCTGTCGTTGTTAGAGTTTGCCGCACTTTTTTACCCACGCGTTGCCTAGGGTCCCTTTCCCATGTTCAAGAAACTGCGTGGCATGTTTTCCAGCGATCTTTCCATTGACCTGGGCACTGCCAACACCCTTATTTACGTGCGCGAGCGCGGTATCGTTCTGAATGAGCCATCGGTTGTGGCCATTCGGACCCATGGTAATCAGAAAAGTGTCGTTGCCGTCGGCACCGAGGCCAAGCGCATGCTCGGCCGAACACCCGGCAATATTGCTGCCATTCGTCCGATGAAGGACGGCGTGATCGCCGACTTCAGCGTCTGCGAAAAGATGCTGCAGTATTTCATCAACAAGGTTCACGAAAACAGTTTCCTGCAGCCCAGCCCTCGTGTGCTGATCTGCGTTCCCTGCAAGTCCACCCAGGTGGAGCGTCGCGCCATCCGTGAATCGGCCCTCGGCGCCGGTGCTCGCGAAGTGTTCCTGATCGAAGAGCCAATGGCTGCCGCCATCGGTGCCGGCCTGCCGGTTGAGGAAGCGCGCGGTTCGATGGTGGTGGATATCGGTGGTGGTACTACCGAAATCGCCCTGATTTCCCTGAATGGTGTGGTGTATGCCGAATCCGTCCGCGTAGGCGGCGACCGTTTCGACGAAGCGATCATTACCTACGTGCGCCGTAACTACGGCAGCCTGATCGGCGAATCCACCGCCGAGCGCATCAAGCAGGAAATCGGTACGGCCTATCCGGGCGGCGAAGTACGCGAAGTCGATGTTCGCGGTCGCAACCTGGCCGAAGGCGTCCCTCGTGCCTTCACCCTGAACTCCAATGAAGTGCTGGAAGCTCTGCAAGAGTCGCTGGCCACTATCGTTCAGGCGGTGAAAAGCGCCCTGGAGCAATCGCCGCCGGAATTGGCGTCCGACATCGCCGAGCGCGGCCTGGTCCTGACCGGTGGTGGCGCCTTGCTGCGCGACCTCGACAAGTTGCTGGCCCAGGAAACCGGCCTGCCGGTGATCGTCGCCGAAGACCCGTTGACCTGTGTTGCCCGTGGCGGTGGTCGTGCACTGGAAATGATGGATAAGCACACCATGGACCTGCTCTCCAGCGAATAAGACATTGCTGGTTTGCCCATGCGTCGCCCACAGGCAGCACTTTGCAGTGCTGCCTGTGGGCGTTTATCTTCTTCAATCTGCATCCAGGCCGGTTTGATGCCGTATGAATAAAGAGAACATTTGCCTGGGAGGAGCGGCCTATTAAACCGCTTTTCGCCAAAGGCCCCTCATTGGGCGTGCGCTTATTGGTGCTGGTCGTGCTTTCGGTCGCGTTGATGGTGGTCGACGCGCGCTTCGCACTGCTCAAGCCGGTGCGCAGCCAGATGTCGCTGGTGTTGATGCAGACTTACTGGATCACCGACCTGCCGCAACGTCTCTATCAGGGCGTGGCCAGCCAATTCGGCAGCCGCACTGAGCTGGTCGCCGAGAACGAAAAACTCAAGACTGAAAACCTGCTGCTGCAGGGGCGCATGCAAAAGCTCGCGGCCCTGACCGAGCAGAACGTTCGGCTGCGCGAGTTGCTCAATTCGTCTGCACTGGTCAACGAAAAGGTCGAAGTGGCCGAGTTGATCGGCATGGACCCCAACCCCTTTACCCATCGCATCATCATCAACAAGGGTGAGCGCGACGGCGTAGTCCTGGGCCAGCCGGTGCTGGATGCGCGTGGCCTGATGGGCCAGGTGGTCGAGCTGATGCCCTACACCTCGCGGGTACTGTTGCTGACGGATACCACCCACAGCATCCCTGTGCAGGTCAACCGTAACGGGCTGCGTGCGATTGCCAGCGGTACCGGCAATCCCGAGCGTCTGGAGCTGCGCCACGTGGCCGATACCGCCGACATCAAGGAAGGCGACCTGCTGGTCAGTTCCGGGTTGGGGCAGCGTTTCCCCGCCGGTTACCCGGTGGCGACGGTCAAGGAAGTGATCCACGATTCCGGCCAGCCGTTCGCTATTGTGCGCGCCGTGCCCACTGCTGCCTTGAACCGCAGCCGTTACCTGCTGCTGGTATTCAGCGACAACCGCACCCCAGAAGAGCGCGCCAACGAAGCCGCGCAGGCTCAGGAAGCGGAAGACAAAAAGAACGGCACCTCACCGATCATCCCCGCGACGGTGCCCAAGCCCGCGCCGGCAACTCCTGCGGCGCCGGCAACAGCGCCGGCAGCGACCGCGCCTGTGGCCACGCCGGCCAAGCCTGCGGCTCATGGCGCCCATCCGGTCAAGCCCGCCGCCACTAAGCCGCCTGCAGCCACCGCGCCAGCCACCAAGCCGCCCGCGGCTGCGGCCCCGGCGGCTACGCGGCAGAGGGAGGAATAATGGCCAGTACCCATTCGCGAAATGGCTGGATCGTCTGGCTGACGTTTGCCATCGGTTTATTGCTCAGCGTGTCGCCACTGCCCCAGTTCATGGAAATCCTGCGCCCGCTGTGGCTGGCGCTGCTGCTGGCCTTCTGGTCGTTGAACCTGCCGCATAAAGTCGGCATGGTCACCGCCATGTTCCTGGGCTTGGCGCAAGACGTACTCTATGGCACCTTGCTGGGCCAGAACGCCCTGATTCTGACCCTGATTACGTTCCTGGTGTTGTCGTTGCAGCAGCGTCTGCGCATGTTTCCGATGTGGCAGCAGTGCCTGGTGATCCTGGTGATCTTCGGCCTGGCGCAGTTGGTACAGTTGTGGCTCAGTGCGCTGACCGGCAATCGTCAACCGACCCTGGCGCTGGTATTGCCGGCACTGGTCAGTGCTTTGTTATGGCCGTGGATCAGTTTCGGCCTGCGCGGGTTACGTCGCCGCTATAAGATCAATTGAATGGATTGCGAGGCTCTGCCTGGTTATCGAACCCTACAGGGAGAGTCTGCAATGAATACGTTGTATCTGGCCTCCGGCTCCCCCCGGCGGCGTGAACTGCTGACCCAGATCGGTGTGCCCTTCACCGTGGTCAGCGCCGCAATTGATGAAACTCCCCTCGCAAATGAATCCGCTGTTGCCTATGTCGAGCGTCTGGCGCGCGGCAAGGCGGCGGCTGGTTTTGCCGCGCTTGGGCAAAGCTTGGGCGGTTGTGTGCTGGGCGCCGATACGGCCGTGGTGGTGGACGCAAAGATCCTCGGCAAGCCCGTGGATCAGGCCGATGCCCTGGCTATGTTGATGGCGTTGGCGGGGCGCGAACACGAAGTCCTGACTGCCGTCGCCCTGACGGATGGCACGCGTTGTGAAGCCCTATGTGTCAGCAGCCTTGTACGTTTTCGCGCCATCTCGTTGGAGGAGGCGACAGCCTACTGGCGCAGCGGCGAACCGCGGGATAAGGCCGGCGGCTATGCTATTCAAGGGCTGGGGTCGGTGTTTGTGACAGGGCTCAACGGCAGCTATTCCGCGGTGGTCGGCCTGCCGGTGTGCGAAACCGCGCAACTGCTCGCTCGATTCGACATACCCTGTTGGCAAAACCTTACCGTGCGCTGAATGCGTTACTCCAGCGCCCAGCCTTAAGCGATCGGTCACTATTGTGAAAACGCCTGAACGAGACCCAGCCATGAGTGAAGAGATTCTGATCAATATCACGCCGATGGAATCGCGCGTGGCGGTGGTAGAGAACGGTGTTCTGCAGGAAGTGCACGTCGAGCGAACCCAGAAACGCGGGATCGTAGGCAATATCTACAAAGGCAAAGTGGTGCGGGTATTGCCGGGCATGCAGGCGGCGTTCGTCGACATCGGCCTGGACCGCGCGGCGTTCATCCATGCGTCGGAGATTTCCCTGCGTGAAGGTCCGGCCGTCGAGAGCATCAGCGCACTGGTGCACGAAGGGCAGAGCCTGGTGGTGCAAGTCACCAAGGACCCCATCGGCTCAAAGGGCGCACGCCTGACCACTCAACTGTCGATTCCGTCGCGTTACCTTGTGTATATGCCGCGTACGGCCCATGTCGGCATTTCCCTGAAGATCGAAGACGAAGCCGAGCGCGATCGTCTTAAGAAAGTGGTCAGCGATTGTGTGGCCGCCGAAGGTATCAAGGAGGCGGGCGGGTTCATCCTGCGCACTGCCGCCGAAGGTGCCGGCGCCGATGAGATCCTTATGGACATCCGCTACCTGCGGCGTTTATGGGACCAGATCGGCGCACAGATCAAGACCATCGGCGCCCCCAGCGTGATCTATGAAGACCTGGGCCTGGCGCTGCGTACCCTGCGCGATCTGGTCAGCCCCAAGATAGAGAAAATTCGCATCGACTCGCGGGAAACGTTCCAGCGCACCACGCAGTTTGTCGCCGAGTTGATGCCGGAAATTGCCGACCGCCTGGAACACTACCCCGGCGAGCGGCCGATCTTCGACTTGTACGGCGTCGAGGACGAAATTCAGAAAGCCTTGGAGCGCAAAGTGCCGCTCAAGTCCGGTGGCTACCTGGTGGTGGACCCGGCGGAAGCCATGACCACCATCGATGTCAACACCGGAGCGTTCGTCGGCCATCGCAACCTTGAGGAAACCATCTTCAAGACCAACCTCGAAGCGGCCACGGCGATTGCCCGCCAGCTGCGCCTGCGCAACCTTGGCGGGATCATCATCATTGATTTCATCGACATGGAAGATGAAGAGCATCAGCGTCAGGTCTTGCGCACGCTCGAAAAGCAGCTGGAACGCGATCACGCCAAGACCAATATCATCGGCATCACCGAGCTGGGGCTGGTGCAGATGACCCGCAAGCGTACCCGTGAAAGCCTGGAGCAAGTGCTGTGCGAGCCGTGCAGCAGCTGTCAGGGCCGGGGGAAATTGAAAACTCCGGAAACGGTTTGCTATGAGATTTTCCGGGAAATCTTACGAGAGGCGCGGGCGTATCAGGCCGAAGGATATAGAGTGCTTGCCAACCAGAAAGTGGTTGACCGATTGCTGGATGAAGAGTCCGGTAACGTCGCCGAGCTGGAGGTGTTTATCGGCCGTACGATTCGCTTCCAGGTCGAAACCATGTATTCCCAGGAACAATACGACGTGGTGCTGCTCTGATCCCCATTCGCTTTCCTTTTACGCGAGCGGCGGCCTTTGTGCCGCCGTCCGACTACTGCCTTGAGGGTCGCCCGACATGGAGCGTCTGATACGCTTTTTTGCCGCTTTGACCCGTTGGGGCCTCGGCCTGTGCGCTTTGCTGCTGGTGTTGGCGGCCGTGTATGTGAGCCTGGGGCGCCAGTTGACCCCGCTGGTGGCCGAGTACCGGGCTGAAGTCGAAGCCAAGGCCGAGGCTGCGCTGGGCATGCCCATGCATATCGGGAGCCTTGAAGGGCGCTGGAGTGGCTTTGCGCCCGTGCTGCGTGCGCATGACGTGATGGTGGGCGAGGGCAGCAGCGCCCTGCGCCTGGACCAGGTCGAAGTGGTGCCGGATATCTGGGCCAGCCTGACCGCGCGCGAAGTGCGCATCGCTCACCTGCAACTCAGCGGCCTGCAGTTGAGCGTCAAGGAAGACAAGGACGGCCATTGGGCTTTGCAGGGCCTGCCGGTGCAGGACGACCAGCCGCTGGACCCGCAGCAGGTGCTGACACGCATGCAGCAGGTCAAGCGTGTATCGCTGCTCGACAGCCAAGTGACCCTGCAGCCGTTTGACCAGCCGCCGTCGACCCTCACCTACGTCGGCTTGAGCCTGCACACCGGCATGACCCGCCAGCGCCTGGATGCGCGCCTGACCCTGCCCGATGGCCAGCCGCTGGCCTTGAGCCTGCGCAGCCGCATCCGCGCCAGCCAATGGAAGGACGCCGAGATCCAGGCCTATGCGAGCCTGCCTCAGAGCGACTGGGCCAAATGGATTCCGGCTCGGCTGACCGGGCAATGGAAGCTCACGCAATTCAAGGCCGGTGGCGAGCTGTGGTTGAATTGGGGCAATGGCGCCGTGCAAAGCGCGGCGGTGCGTCTCAACTCGCCTCAGGCCAAAGGCAGCTATGCCGAGCGCAAGCCGGTACATATCGAGAACCTCGCTCTCACCGCTTATCTGCAACGCAGTGATACCGGCCTTAACGTCCTGGTCGATTCGCTGGCGATGAGCCTGGGGGAAACCCGCTGGGAATCGCGCATGCAGTTGCAGCAGACGCTGGCTACCGAAAAGGCGCTTGAAGTCTGGAAGTTGCAGGCCGACCGGCTGGACTTGACGCCCATCACACCGCTGCTCAACGCACTGGCTCCGTTGCCGGAAGGCTTTGCCAAGGCGGTTGAACACATCAAGGCCACGGGGCTGCTGCGCAATGTTCTGGTGGATTTCCGTCCCCAGGACAGCTCCGATCAGAAAGTCAGTTTTGCCGCCAACCTCGAACGTGTGGGCTTTGATGCCTATTTCGGCGCGCCGGCCGCGCGTAACGTATCCGGCAGCATCAGCGGCGACCTGGGGCATGGCGAGCTGCGCATGGACAGCAAGGATTTTTCCCTGCACCTGGACCCCATCTTCGCCAAGCCCTGGCAGTACATTCAGGCCAACGCGCGCCTCACCTGGACCCTGGACAAACAAGGGTTCACCCTGATCGCACCGTATATCAAGGTGCTGGGAGAGGAGGGCAAGATCGCCGCCGATTTCCTGATCCGCCTGCATTTCGACCACAGCCAGGAAGACTACATGGACCTGCGTGTCGGCCTGGTCGACGGCGACGGGCGCTTCACGCCCAAGTACCTGCCGGCGGTGCTGAGCCCGGCCCTGGATGAATGGCTGCGCACGGCGATCGTCAAGGGCGCGGTGGACGAAGGCTTCTTCCAGTATCAGGGCTCGCTGAACCATGATGCGGTGCGCGCGGCGCGTAATATCAGCCTGTTTTTCAAGGTGCATGACGCCGAGCTGGCGTTCCAACCGGGCTGGCCCCACGTGAGCAACGTCGATGGCGAGGTGTTTGTCGAGGAGAGTGGCGTGCGCATCCTGGCGAGCAAGGGCCAATTGCTCGATACCCAGGTCAAGGATATCTACGTCAATATTCCCCATGCTCCGGCGGGCAAGGACAGTCATTTGCTGCTTACCGGTGGTTTCGCCGGCGGCCTGGGCGATGGCCTGAAGATCTTGCAGGAAGCGCCGATCGGCACGGCGTCGACCTTCGCCGGCTGGAAAGGTGAAGGCGACCTGCAAGGCAGGCTGGACCTGGATATCCCCCTGGCCAAGGGCACCGAACCCAAGATCGTGGTGGACTTCCAGACCGACAAGGCACGCCTGCAACTGGCCGAGCCGACCCTGGATCTGACGCAGCTCAAGGGTGAATTCCGTTTCGACAGCGCCAAGGGCCTCAGTGGCCAGAACATATCCGCCCAAGCGTTTGAACGGCCGATCACCGCGCAGATCTTCGCCGATGGCAAGCCGGGCAATATCAGTACCCGGGTCGTCGCCAAAGGCCAGGTCACGGTCAAGCGACTGACAGACTGGTTGAAAATTACCCAGCCGTTGCCGGTGTCCGGTGATATTCCCTACCAGTTGCAGCTCGATCTGGACGGGGCCGACAGTCAGTTGATGGTCAGTTCCAATCTCAAAGGCGTAGCGGTGGACCTGCCGGCACCGTTCGGCATGCCGGCCAGCCAGGGCCGCGACAGTACGTTTCGCATGACCCTGCAAGGCGCCGAGCGGCGCTACTGGTTCGACTACGGTGAGTTGGCGAACTTCACCTTTGCCGCCCCCCCGGACAAGTTCAATGAGGGCCGCGGTGAGTTGTTCCTCGGTGATGGCGACGCGGTGTTGCCCGGCGGTAAAGGCTTGCGCATTCGGGGTGTGCTCTCGGAGCTGGATATCGACCCTTGGAAAAAGCTGCTGAATCAATACGCCGGCAACGATCCCGGCGGCAGCGCCAAGCAACTGCTCAGCAGTGCCGATTTCAAAATCGGCAAGCTTACGGGGCTGGGCACTCAGTTCGATCAGGTCAGCCTGCAGTTGGACCGCAAACCCGCCGCGTGGGCCGTGCAGCTCGATAGCCGGCAGGCCAAGGGCAGCGTCAGCCTTCCGGACGCCAAGGGCGCGCCGATTGCGATCAACCTGCAATACGTCAAGCTGCCGGCGGTGGACCCGACCGTACAGGCTGACGAGAACGCACCGGACCCATTGGCCAGTATTGACCCCAAGGATATACCCGCGCTGGATATCGCCATTGATCAGCTGTTCCAGGGGCCGGACCTGATCGGGGCCTGGTCATTGAAGATCCGGCCTACCGCCAAGGGCCTGGCCTTCAACAGTCTGGACCTGGGCCTGAAGGGCATGCAGCTCAAGGGCGCCGGGGGTTGGGAGGGAGCACCGGGCGACAGTAGCAGTTGGTACAAGGGCCGGCTGGACGGCAGGAATATCGCCGATGTGCTCAAGGGCTGGGGCTTTGCGCCCACTGTGACCAGCGAGGATTTCCATCTCGATGTGGATGGGCGTTGGCCGGGCTCGCCGGCCTGGGTCGGGCCGAAGCGTTTCTCCGGCAGCCTGGATGCAGCGTTCCGCAAGGGCCAGTTCGTCGAAGTCGAGGGCGGGGCCCAGGCCCTGCGGGTATTTGGCCTGCTCAACTTCAACTCCATCGGGCGTCGACTGCGCCTGGATTTCTCGGACCTGCTCGGTAAAGGGTTGAGCTATGACCGGGTCAAAGGCCTGCTGGCGGCGAGTAACGGCGTGTTCGTGACCCGTGAGCCGATTACCATGACCGGACCTTCGAGTAACCTGGAGCTCAACGGTACGCTCGACCTGGTGGCCGATCGCGTTGACGCCAAGTTACTGGTGACGCTGCCGGTGACCAACAACCTGCCGATTGCTGCGTTGATCGTGGGGGCGCCGGCGGTCGGTGGTGCGTTGTTCCTGATCGACAAGCTGATTGGCGATCGTGTCTCGCGTTTCGCCAGCGTGCAATACAAGGTCGAAGGGCCTTGGAAAGATCCGAAGATCACCTTTGACAAGCCATTTGAAAAGCCAAACTGAGTGAGCGTGCAGTAGCATGGTGTCCTCTATGTTTGGTGCATGCCCATTACGGAGTGTCGCCCCATGTCCTTTGCGGTAATTCAGATGGTCAGCCAGAGCGACGTGCCGGCCAACTTGGCCCAGGCCCGACGCTTGCTGGAACGCGCCGCTGCGGGCGGAGCCAAGTTGGCGGTATTGCCGGAAAACTTCTCTGCGATGGGGCGGCGCGACGTGGCGGATATCGGCCGCGCCGAGGCGCTGGGCGAAGGCCCGATCCTGCCATGGTTGAAACAGACCGCCCGCGACCTCACCTTATGGATAGTGGCAGGCACGTTGCCGTTGCCGCCTGAAGGTCAACCGTATGCCAAGCCCAACGCTTGCTCGTTGTTGATCGATGATCGCGGCGAAATCGTCGCCCGCTACGACAAGCTGCATTTGTTCGATGTCGACGTCGCCGATGCGCGAGGTCGCTATCGCGAGTCTGACGACTATGCTTTCGGCAACCACGTGGTGGTGGCGGATACCCCGGTTGGGCGTCTGGGACTCACCGTATGTTACGACCTGCGCTTCCCGGAGCTGTACAGCGAGCTGCGCGCCGCAGGGGCCGAACTGATTACCGCGCCGTCGGCGTTTACGGCGGTGACCGGCGCCGCGCATTGGGATGTACTGATTCGCGCGCGGGCCATCGAGACCCAGTGCTACCTGCTCGCAGCGGCGCAGGGCGGCGTGCACCCGGGACCACGGGAAACCTACGGTCACGCAGCGATTGTCGACCCATGGGGGCAGGTGCTGGCGCAACAGGATAAGGGCGAGGCGGTGCTGTTGGCCGCGCGCGACAGCAGTGAACAAGCGTCGATACGGGCGCGCATGCCGGTGGTCTGCCATCGGCGCTTTTTCTCGCAGGGCGCGCAGCGGCCTGCTTCGGAACGATGAATTTAAGGCCAAATCTATGAGCGAGTTGTTGTCCTCAGTCAGTGAACACCTCCTGGCACCCGGTGGCGTGACCATCGAAAACTTGCAAACGGTGTTGGGCGATCTGGCCGGGCCGGGCATCGACGCGGCCGACCTGTATTTCCAGGGGCAGATTTCCGAGTCCTGGTCCCTCGAAGACGGCATCGTCAAGGAAGGCAGTTTCAACCTTGACCAAGGCGTGGGCGTGCGTGCGCAGTCCGGTGAAAAAACCGGGTTTGCCTACAGCAATGCCATCACGCTGGAGGCCCTGGGCCTGGCGGCTCGCGCGGCGCGCTCGATCTCCCGTGCGGGCCAGCATGGCACGGTTCAGGCGTTCAGCAGCCAGGACGTGGCCCAGTTGTACGCTCCGGATAACCCCCTGGAAGTGATCAGCCGCGCCGAGAAGGTCGAGCTGCTCAAGCGTGTCGACGCCGCCACCCGCGCCCTGGACCCGCGTATCCAGCAGGTCAGCGTCAGCCTCGCCGGTGTATGGGAGCGCATCCTGGTAGCGTCCACCGATGGCAGCCTGGCGGCGGATGTGCGGCCGCTGGTGCGCTTCAATGTCAGTGTGATCGTCGAGCAGAACGGCCGTCGCGAGCGCGGCGGCCATGGCGGCGGCGGGCGAACCGACTACCGTTATTTCCTCAGCGAGGATCGCGCCATGGGCTATGCCCGGGAAGCGCTGCGTCAGGCACTGGTGAACCTGGAAGCCATTCCGGCGCCGGCGGGCACCTTGCCGGTGGTGCTGGGTTCGGGCTGGTCCGGAGTGTTGCTCCACGAAGCGGTGGGCCATGGCCTGGAAGGCGACTTCAACCGCAAGGGCAGTTCCGCCTACAGCGGGCGCATGGGCGAGAGCGTCGCCTCCAAGCTGTGCACCATCGTTGATGACGGCACACTGGCCGGCCGGCGTGGGTCGCTGAGCGTGGACGATGAAGGCACCCCGACCGAATGCACCACCCTGATCGAAAACGGGGTACTCAAGGGCTACATGCAGGACAAACTCAATGCGCGGCTGATGGGCGTGGCGCGCACCGGCAACGGTCGTCGCGAATCCTACGCGCACCTGCCGATGCCGCGCATGACCAATACCTACATGCTTGCCGGTGAAAGCGACCCGGCGGAAATCATCGCCTCGGTCAAGCGCGGTATCTACTGCGCCAACCTTGGCGGCGGCCAGGTGGATATCACCAGCGGCAAGTTCGTGTTCTCTACCAGCGAAGCGTACTTGATCGAGGACGGCAAGATCACCGCGCCGGTCAAAGGCGCAACATTGATCGGCAACGGGCCGGAAGCCATGAGCAAGGTGTCCATGGTGGGTAACGATCTGTCCCTGGACAGCGGCGTGGGTACGTGCGGAAAAGATGGGCAGTCGGTGCCGGTGGGTGTCGGCCAGCCAACGCTGAAGATTGATGCGATTACCGTGGGTGGCACGGGGTCGTAAGCAGGGAGCTTCGGGTGGCGAAGGCCGCCACCCGGGGAAGAGGATCAGCGCAGGCCGCGTTGAGTCTCGTCCAGCTCACGGATGTACTTGAAAATTTTACGGCTGGTGGCCGGCGCCTTGGTATGCGCCAGTTCGTGCTGGGCCTGACGGATCAGGGAGCGCAGTTGTTGGCGGTCCGCATCCGGGTAGTCCAGCACGAATTTCTCCAGCACCGCGTCATCGCCCGAGATCAGGCGGTCACGCCAGCGCTCCAGGTTATGGAAGCGTTCGTTGTACTGGCGAGTGGAGGCATCGGTTTGATCGAGCAAGGCCAGAATGGCGTCAATGTCCTGATCGCGCATCAGCTTGCCGATAAACGAAATGTGCCGCTTACGCGCGATGTTCGCGGTGTGCTTGGGCGCATCCGCAAGCGCCCGACGCATTTCGTCGGTCAGTGGCAGTTTGGCAATCAAGTCTTTTTTGAGCGTCGTAAGGCGCTCGCCAAGGTCAACCAGAGCATGCAGCTCACGTTTGACCTGGGTTTTGCTTTTCTCCCCATCGAGGGAGTCGTCGTAAGAATCAACCATGGTGGCAGTCCGCAAAGAAACGCCGCCATGATAACCAGTCGGGGGCCGCTTGTCCGGCCCGGTCGCTCGATGGCCTTAACCGAAAGCAGAATTTGAGTGGAGAAAACCATGAGTGCAGCCCAAAGCGTCGGTCCGCAAGCGTTACCGGCACTGCAGGAACAAGTCGAGCAGATTCTTGCCGAGGCCAGGCGCCAGGGGGCCAGCGCCTGTGAAGTAGCCGTTTCGCTGGAGCAGGGGCTGTCGACGTCGGTGCGTCAGCGGGAAGTGGAAACCGTTGAGTTCAATCGCGACCAGGGGTTTGGCATCACGCTGTACGTGGGGCAGCGCAAGGGGTCGGCCAGTACATCCGCCAGTGGTACGGAGGCGATTCGCGAAACGGTTGCCGCAGCGTTGGCAATCGCCAAGCATACCTCCGAGGATGAAAGTTCGGGCTTGGCCGACCAGGCGCTGATGGCCAAGGACGTGAAGGACTTCGATCTGTTCCATGCCTGGGATATCACCCCGGAGCAGGCCATCGAACAGGCGCTGGTCTGCGAGGCCGCGGCCTTTGACGCCGACCCCAGGATCAAAAATGCCGATGGCACCACCTTGAACACCCACCAGGGGTGCCGCGTGTATGGGAACAGCCATGGTTTTATCGGTGGTTACGCGTCCACTCGCCATAGTTTGAGCTGCGTGATGATCGCCGAAGCCAATGGCCAGATGCAGCGTGATTACTGGTATGACGTGAACCGTCAGGGCGATTTGCTCGCCGATCCAGCCAGCATTGGGCAGAAAGCCGCGCAGCGTGCCGCGAGCCGCCTGGGCGCGCGTCCGGTGCCGACCTGTGAAGTGCCGGTGCTGTTTTCGGCGGAGCTGGCCGGCGGTTTGTTCGGCAGTTTTCTCGGGGCGATTTCCGGTGGCAATTTGTATCGAAAATCCTCGTTCCTGGAAGGGGCGATCGGCCAGACGTTGTTTCCAGAATGGCTGACCATCGATGAACGCCCACACTTGATGCGTGCCATGGGCAGTACTTCCTTCGACGGTGATGGCCTGGCGACCTATGCCAAGCCCTTTGTCGAGAAAGGCGAGTTGGTGTCCTATGTGCTGGGCACGTATGCCGGGCGCAAACTCGGCTTGCCCAGCACCGCCAATGCGGGCGGCGTACACAACCTGTTCGTGACCCACGGCGACGAAGACCAGGCGGCGCTGTTGCGGCGGATGGGGCGCGGCCTGCTGGTAACCGAATTGATGGGCCATGGCCTGAACATGGTTACCGGTGATTACTCCCGTGGCGCGGCGGGTTTCTGGGTGGAAAACGGCGAAATTCAGTTTGCCGTCCAGGAGGTCACCATCGCCGGCAATATGCGCGATATGTTCAAGCAGATCGTCGCGGTAGGGAATGACTTGGAACTGCGCAGCAACATTCGCACCGGTTCGGTCTTGATCGAGCGGATGACTGTCGCGGGTAGCTGACGCTCCGAGCGATTTATGGAAAGGCGCGCCATCCCAGTGATGGCGCGCTTTTTTTTGGCGTTTGAAAAGTCGATTCCGGTGCAGTGCTTGTTTTGATTCTCAATATCATCTAATAATAAATCTCATTACCGAGCGAGTGAGATCATGAGTTCTGTCCTGCATGAAGATCCTTATCTGGAGAGCTGGCGTTGGATGAGTCGCCAGATTCGCTGCGGGCTGGACCCTGATGAGCCGCGCCTGATCGAGCATTACCTGAGCGAAGGGCGGTACCTGGCGTGCTGCACCGCGACCCACCCGTGGACGGTCGCCGAAACTTCATTTCGTCTGCTGATCGACACCGCCAACGATATTGCCTTGCCCTGGCATTGGCGTTCCCAGTGCCTTGATCAGGCCTGGCGCCCACTGCGCGACCTGGAAAAGCTTTCTCATTGTGCCTGCCGCCTCAAGCGCTGGCAGGCCTTTGCCTGGCAGTTGGCGACTTGCCAGTTGCTGCCGTCCATACCCGTTTCTGACCTGGCGCAAGGATCCTCCGATGAGTAACACCCGTATCGAACGCGACAGCATGGGCGAACTGCATGTGCCCGCCGATGCCCTGTATGGTGCGCAAACCCAGCGCGCGGTGAACAACTTCCCGATCAGCCACCGTCCCATGCCCGCCCAGTTCATTCGCGCGCTGATCCTGGTCAAGGCCGCGGCCGCCAAGGTCAACGTAGACCTCAAGCAAATCGGCGAGGGGCAGGGCAAAGCCATCGTCGATGCCGCTCAAGGCTTGTTGGAAGGCGAATACATGCGCCACTTCCCGGTGGATATCTTCCAGACGGGCTCCGGCACCAGCTCCAACATGAATGCCAATGAAGTGATCGCCACGCTGGCCAGCCGTTTGCTGGGGGAAGTGGTCAACCCCAATGACCATGTGAACTGCGGCCAGAGCAGCAACGACGTCATTCCTACCACGATCCACGTGAGTGCGGCGCTTGTTCTGCATGAGCAAACGCTGCCGGCCCTGCTGCATCTGGTGCAAGTGATCGAGCGCAAGGCCGAGCAGGTTCATCCGTTCATCAAGACCGGCCGTACCCACCTGATGGACGCCATGCCGGTACGCATGAGTCAGGTGCTCACTGGCTGGGCGCAACAACTCAAGGCCAATATCGGCCACTTGCAGGACTTGCTGCCGAGTCTCCAAGCCTTGGCCCAAGGGGGGACTGCGGTGGGCACGGGCATCAACGCGCACCCGCAATTCGCGGCGCGCTTCAGCCAGCAGCTCAGCAGCCTGACCGGCGTCCAGTTCACGCCCGGCAAACATCTGTTCGCGTTGATCGGTTCCCAGGACACCGCCGTCGCCGTGTCCGGCCAGTTGAAAGCCACTGCAGTGTCGCTGATGAAAATCGCCAACGACCTGCGTTGGATGAACTCCGGCCCGCTGGCAGGCCTGGGCGAGATTGAATTGGAGGGGTTGCAGCCGGGCTCGTCGATCATGCCGGGCAAGGTCAATCCGGTGATCCCTGAGGCGACAGCGATGGTGGCTGCGCAGGTGATCGGCAATGACACGGTGATCACCGTCGCTGGGCAGTCAGGCAATTTCGAGCTGAACGTGATGCTGCCGATCATCGCTCAGAACCTGCTCAGCAGCCTGGAATTGCTGGCCAATTCCAGCCGCCTGCTGGCTGACAAGGCCATCGCCAGCTTCAAGGTGAACGAGGACAAACTCAAAGAGGCGCTGTCGCGCAATCCGATCCTGGTGACGGCGCTCAACCCCATCATCGGCTACCAGAAGGCGGCTGAAATTGCCAAAAAGGCTTATCAGCAGGGGCGTCCGGTGATTGACGTGGCTGTTGAGCACACCGACCTGCCGCGCAGCCAATTGGAAGTCCTGTTGGATCCGGAAAAACTCACCGCCGGCGGCGTGTAATCGCCAACCTGCTTTGGAGACTCACCATGGAGCACTGGAAACGCACGATCGAACGGGCCAACCGCTGCTTTGTGCAGGGTGATTGGGTGGACGCGCGCGAGGCCTATCTGCAAGCCCTGGCCCTGGCCTTAGTGCTGTTCGAGCGCTGGGCCGATGCCGAAGAGGCCGTCGCGGCCTGCGTTATTTCACATCACAACCTGGCGGACCTGCACCTGCGCCTCAACCAGCCGGAGGAAAGCGCGGAATACTTGTGCGCCATCCACCAGCGCCTGCTGCAGGCCATGCAGGACTCGCGTCTTACGCCGCAGCTGCGTGAAGCGGCGCTGCGCCAGAGCAGTAAAACCTACGTTGAGCTGTTGAACTTCATCAGCGACCACGGCGAGTACCCGCGTACCCATCGCTTGCTGGGAGGTACTGCAGCGCACCCCACGCCTTCTCAATACGGAGCACATTGATATGACCTACACCTTGCCTGCCTTGCCCTATGCCTACGATGCCCTGGAACCGCATATCGATGCGCAAACCATGGAGATTCACTACACCAAGCATCACCAGACCTACATCAATAACTTGAACGCGGCGGTAGAGGGCACGGAGTTCGCCGCTTGGCCAATAGAGAAACTGGTGTCGAGTGTGCAGCAATTGCCGGAAAAAATGCGCGCGGCGGTGATCAACCAAGGCGGCGGCCACGCCAACCACTCATTGTTCTGGGCGGTAATGTCGCCTCAAGGTGGTGGCAAGCCCGAGGGCGCACTGAGCAAAGCGATTGATGAGCAGCTGGGCGGCTTCGACAACTTCAAGGAGGCGTTCACCAAAGCTGCGCTGACGCGTTTCGGCAGCGGCTGGGCCTGGCTGAGCGTCACTGCGCAAAAGACCCTGGTGGTGGAAAGCAGCGGCAACCAGGACAGCCCGTTGATGAGCGGTAACACCCCGATCCTTGGCCTGGATGTCTGGGAGCATGCCTATTACCTGCGTTATCAGAACCGCCGCCCGGAATACATCAATGCTTTCTACAGCGTTATCAACTGGCCGGAAGTCGCCGCCCGCTATCAGGCTGCTCTGGCCTGACACCCTTCTTCATAACAAGCACTAAGGCCGATTATGGGCACTGAAACACTGGCGATTGGCAGCGTGCGATTGTTTCGCTATGCGTTTGGCTCGCTGCTGCTGTTGGCAGGCACTGCCTTGCTGGTGGCCCACGGGCTGGCTTGGCTCGATCTTGAGCCGCGCATCCTGCGTGCCTTACAGGGTGGTTCCATTTGCGCATTGGGCACGGCGCTGGGCGCGGTGCCGGTATTAGTGATTCGGCGCATGCCGATGGCCTTGAGCGATACCTTGCTGGGCTTTGGCGCTGGCGTGATGCTGGCAGCCACTGCGTTTTCGTTGATCGTGCCGGGGATTGCGGCAGCTGAAGGGCTGGGGCTGTCCCCCTGGGCCGCCAGTGGCCTGGTCAGTTCTGGCATCATCCTGGGCGCCTTCGGCCTTTATCTGGTTGACCGAAAGGTCTCAAGCGCCAGCCCGGAAATGCTGGTGGGTACGCCGGAGCAACCGGTGATCCCGCCGCGCATCTGGCTGTTCGTGTTCGCGATCATTGCCCATAACATTCCGGAGGGCATGGCCGTGGGCGTTTCCGCCGGGGGCGGCATGCCGGATGCCGACAGTCTGGCCATGGGCATCGCCTTGCAGGATGTACCCGAAGGCCTGGTGATAGCGTTGGTGCTGGCCGGCGCCGGGATGTCGCGGGTCAAGGCGTTCATGGTGGGTGCCGCCTCAGGCTTGGTCGAGCCAGTGTTCGCCGTGCTCTGCGCCTGGCTGGTAAGCCTGGCCGAGGTGCTGCTGCCCTTGGGCCTGGCCTTGGCGGCTGGGGCCATGCTGCTGGTGGTGACTCACGAAGTTATCCCGGAGTCGCGCCGCAATGGCCACGAAAAGCTCGCGAGCCTGGGGCTGTGTATCGGGTTTTGCTTGATGATGGTGATGGATACGGCGTTGGGATGAAGCGTCAGCGAATTATTCCCCTTCGTCGAAGAAGTTGTTGATCAACGCCTCCAAGGCCTTCATTGCCTCTTCTTCCTGCTCGCCTTCGGTCTCAAGGTGAATCTTGGTGCCCTTGCCGGCTGCCAGCATCATCATGGCCATGATGCTTTTACCGTCGACCATGGACTCGCGGGTACGCCCTGCGCGGATCTTGCAAGGGAATTGTCCGGCCACACCGACGAACTTGGCCGAGGCCCGGGCGTGAAGGCCCAATTTGTTGATGATTTCAATTTCACGTGCGGGCATCGCGGGGGTGTTCCTTTCAGCTGAGGTCGCGGTGGCGTACCTGGACATTCTTGAGGGTTTGTTGCAGCACCTGGCCCAGGCGTTCGGTCAGGTAGACGGAACGGTGATGGCCTCCGGTGCAGCCGATGGCGATGGTGACATAGGCGCGGTTGCTTGCAGCGAAGCGCGGCAGCCACTTGAGCAGGTAGCTGGAGATGTCCTGAAACATATCCTGCACATCCGGCTGCGCCGCCAGATAATCGATCACCGGCTGATCCAGGCCTGATTGGTCACGCAGTTCAGGCTTCCAATAAGGATTGGGCAGGCAACGCACATCGAACACCAGGTCGGCGTCTACCGGCATGCCACGCTTGAATCCAAAGGACTCGACGAGAAACGCCGTGCCGGGCTCAGGCTGGTTCAGCAGGCGCAGCTTGATAGCGTCGCGTAGCTGGTACAGGTTGAGGCTGGTGGTATTGATCTTGAGGTCGGCCAGATCGATGATCGGCCCCAACAGCTTCGTTTCGTCCTCAATGGCCTCGGCCAGGGAACGATGCGGGCTGCTGAGCGGGTGGCGACGGCGGGTTTCGGAGAAACGCTTGAGCAGGGTTTCCTCATCCGCATCCAGATACAGCACATCGCAATGTATATGCTTGGCCCGCACTTCTTCCAACAGTTCCGGGAACCGTGAAAGGTGGCTGGGCAGATTGCGGGCATCAATCGATACGGCCACCAGCGGCTGCGCCAGCTCGGTGTGAATCAGCGCGCGCTCCGCCAATTCGGGCAGCAGGCCCGCAGGCAGGTTATCAATGCAGTAGAAACCGCTGTCCTCAAGCACATTGAGGGCGGTGCTCTTACCCGAGCCGGAGCGGCCGCTGACGATGATCAAACGCATGATTACTGCCCGTTTTGCTCATCCAGGACAACCTGATACAGCGCGTCATTGCTGCTGGCGCTGCGGAGTTTGTTACGCACTTCCTTGCGATCGAGCATGCTGGCGATCTGCCGAAGCAGTTCCAGGTGCGCATCGGTAGCGGCTTCCGGGACCAGCAGCACAAACAGCAGGTCGACCGGGGCGCCGTCGATGGCGTCGAAATCGATGGGGGCTTCCAGGTGCAGCAGGGCACTGATGGGATCCGTGCACCCTTTGAGGCGACAGTGGGGTATCGCGATGCCGTTACCAAAGCCGGTGGAACCGAGCTTTTCACGAGCGATGAGAGCCTCGAAGACATCTTGCATTTCGAGGCCCGGCACTTCGCGAGCGATCAGGTTGGCAATTTGTTCGAGGGCTTTTTTCTTGCTGCCGCCCGGCGCGTTCACAAGGGAACGGCCGGGGGTCAGGATGGATTCAAGTCGGATCATGGGGGGAGAGTTAGCGACCTGTGCCTTGGAGCAGGCTCAGATTCTTTTCCTTATGCTTTTTAAGTTGGCGGTCCAGCTTGTCGGTGAGCAAGTCTATCGAGGCGTACATGTCTTCATGCTCTGCGTTGGCAACCACTTCGCCACCGGGTATCTGGAGGGTCGCTTCGATTTTCTGCTGAAGCTTGTCGACCTTCATGATGACCTGCACGTTGGTGATCTTGTCGAAATGTCCTTCAAGCTTCCTCAGCTTCTGCTCGACGTAGTCGCGCAGTGGCGGGGTGACTTCTACATGGTGTCCACTGATATTGACTTGCATACAGCTTCTCCTTCGTTGCCAGTGCATAAAGCGACGGGCAAAAATACCCGTCACTGGAACGCTATGGCCCGCCCGTCACATCAAACGCTTACGCTCGCTGGAAGGCGCGATCCCAAGGGACTCGCGGTACTTGGCGACGGTTCGACGGGCGACCTGAATGCCTTGTGCCTCCAGTAAACCAGCGATCTTGCTGTCACTCAACGGCTTTTTCTGATTTTCCGCGGCAACCAGTTTTTTGATGATCGCGCGGATCGCCGTGGACGAGCATTCGCCGCCTTCAGAGGTACTCACGTGGCTGGAGAAAAAGTATTTCAGCTCGTAGATACCCCGTGGGGTATGCATGAATTTCTGCGTGGTCACCCGGGAAATCGTTGACTCGTGCATGCCTACCGCCTCGGCGATGTCATGCAGTACCAGCGGCTTCATCGCTTCGTCGCCATACTCCAGGAAGCCGCGCTGATGTTCGACGATCTGGGTCGCGACTTTCATCAGGGTTTCGTTGCGGCTCTGCAGGCTCTTGATGAACCAGCGCGCTTCCTGCAACTGGTTGCGCATGAAGGTGTTGTCGGCGCTGGTGTCGGCGCGGCGCACGAACCCGGCATATTGCGGGTTGACCCGCAGACGCGGCACCGATTCCTGGTTCAGCTCCACCAACCAGCGCTCGTTGTCCTTGCGCACGATGACATCGGGGACCACGTATTCGGCTTCGCTCGACTCGATCTGCGAGCCGGGACGAGGGTTGAGGCTTTGCACCAGCTCGATGACCTGGCGCAGTTCGTCTTCCTTGAGCTTCATGCGGCGCATCAACTGGCTGTAGTCGCGGCTGCCCAGCAGGTCGATGTAGTCGGTGACCAGGCGCTGGGCTTCGACCAGCCAGGGTGTTTTGCCCGGCAGTTGACGCAATTGCAGCAGCAGGCATTCGCTGAGCGTGCGCGCGCCAATACCGGCAGGCTCGAACTGCTGGATGCGGTGCAGGACGGCTTCGATTTCGTCCAGCTCGATATCCAGTTCCGGGTCGAACGCCTCGAGAATCTCCTCGAGACTCTCGTCCAGGTAGCCCTGGTTGTTGATGCAGTCGATCAGGGTTACGGCGATCAGGCGATCGGTGTCCGACATCGGCGCCAGGTTCAACTGCCACAACAGATGGCTTTGCAGGCTCTCTCCGGCGGATGTGCGGGTGGTGAAATCCCACTCGTCGTCGTCACTGCTGGGCAGGCTGCTGGCGCTGGTCTGATAGACGTCCTCCCAGGCGGTGTCCACGGGAAGCTCGTTGGGAATGCGTTCGTTCCATTCGCCTTCCTCCAGGTTGTCCACCGTGGGGGCGGTTTCCTGATAGGAAGGTTCCTGCACGTCGGAATTGGGTTTTTGCTCGATGTTGTCGGCCAATGGGTCTGCATTGTCGAAGTCGTCGCCTTCTTCCTGGCGTTCGAGCATCGGATTGGACTCCAGGGCCTCCTGGATTTCCTGTTGCAGATCCAAGGTCGACAATTGGAGCAGGCGGATGGCCTGTTGCAGCTGCGGTGTCATCGTCAGCTGCTGGCCCATTCTCAGGACTAGCGATGGTTTCATGGCAGGGGCTTAACACCTTATTCGCCGGCGCAATGCGCCATCCACGACAGGGCGCGTGAGCGCCAAACATAAGCAAATTATATGCCTGATATCGGGGGCTTTGCCTAGAGCGCGGTAACAATAAAAAACCGGGGTTTTCATTGACTCCCGCGCACCGTGGCAAACGGCCGTGACACCACGGTGTTTACAGGCGGAATTCGTGACCCAGGTACACTTCCTTGACCAGCTCGTTGGCCAGGATGGTGGCTGAATCGCCTTCGGCAATCAGCTGTCCATCGTTGACGATATAAGCCGTTTCGCAGATATCGAGTGTTTCACGGACGTTGTGGTCGGTGATCAACACGCCAATGCCCTTGGCCTTGAGGTGGTGGATGATCTGCTTGATGTCGCCGACCGAAATCGGGTCGACGCCGGCAAACGGCTCGTCCAGCAGGATGAACTTGGGCGCAGTGGCCAATGCCCGAGCGATTTCCACGCGGCGGCGCTCGCCACCGGACAGGCTCATGCCCAGGTTGTCGCGAATATGGTTGATATGGAATTCCTGCAGCAGGCTTTCCAGTTCTGCGCGACGGCCGTCGCGGTCGAGTTCCTTGCGGGTCTCAAGGATCGCCATGATGTTGTCGGCTACCGAGAGTTTGCGGAAGATCGAAGCTTCCTGGGGAAGATAGCCGATACCGGCACGGGCACGGCCGTGCATCGGTTGATGGCTGACATCCAGGTCGTCGATCAGTACGCGCCCTTGGTCGGCCTGGACGAGGCCGACGATCATATAGAAGCAGGTCGTCTTGCCGGCGCCGTTGGGGCCGAGCAAACCGACGATTTGGCCGCTGTCGATCGACAGGCTGACATCGCGCACGACCTGACGGCTTTTATAGGCCTTGGCCAGATGCTGGGCTTTCAGGGTTGCCATTACTCGGCCTTCTTCTTCGGCTGGATAACCATGTCGATGCGTGGGCGCGGCGCGCTGACCTTGGTGCCGTTGGCACGACCCGCCTGGGCGACCTGGGTCTTGGTGTTGTAGACGATCTTCTCGCCTTCGGTGGAGTTACCGTCGGCGCTCAGCACCTTGGCCTGATCGATCAGCACAATGCGGTTCTGCTGCGCATGATACTGGATGGTCTTGCCATAGCCCTTCATCGGGCCTGGATCTTCTGCCTTTTGCTTCTGTTCGAAGTAGGCAAGGTTGCCCACCGACGTCACCACGTCGATGTCGCCTGCCGGGGTGCGCGTCAGGGTTACCGTGTTACCGGTGATCTTCATCGAGCCCTGGATAATGATTACGTCACCTTTATAGGTGGCGACGCCTTGCTTGTCATCCAGCTGCGCATCGTCAGCCTGGATACGGATAGGCTGCTCGCTATCGTTCGGCAGAGCCCAGGCGCTCACGCTTCCCAGTGCTGCGCCAAGACCGAGCAAAATCGGGAGAGTTTTAACGAGCCTCATACTGTCCTCTTACGTTCGATAGCAGGTGTATCCTGCTTTCTTTCAAATACGCTTTCATTCCCTTGCCAGTCGATACACCGCCAGCGCCGTCGATTCTAACGTCTTGCTCGGTCTGCGCATATTGCTGTTGTGGGAATACGGTCATGCGACTGCTGGTAATAATCGTGTCGCGGTTCTGGGCGTCAGTGCGTGCGACGCGTACCGAGTCGATCAGTTCGACCTGGGTACCGTCCGGGTTGACCTCGCCATGCTTGCTGGTCACATGCCACGGAAACTCCGTGCCGCGGTACAGGTTCAAGTCCGGGTTGGTCAGCAGGGTGACTTCGGAGGCCTTCAGGTGCTCGACTTTGTCCGAGGTCATCTCGTACTGCACCTTGCCGTCCGGCAGGAACTGCACGCTGTAGGCGTTGGTGGCGTAATAGTCGATAGCGCCCTCATCGACCTGCGCGGCAGGCTGGTCGAGAAAGCGCTCCGGGCTGATATTCCAGTAGCCCACCGCCAGGAACAGCGCGGCGATCACCCCGAATAACAGGAAGTTGCGAATCTTTTTGCTCAGCATATAACGCTCTATAGGTAGGCGGCGTGAGCCGCTTCAAGGCGGCCCTGGGCGCGCAGGATCAATTCGCAGAACTCGCGTGCGGCACCTTCGCCGCCACGGGCCGTGGTTATGCCGTGGGCATGTTCGCGAACGAATGTCGCGGCATTGGCCACTGCCATGCCCAGACCGACCCGACGAATGACCGGCAGGTCGGGCAGGTCATCACCGAGGTAAGCGACCTGCTCATAGCTTAGATTGAGTTGGCCCAGGAGCTCGTCCAGAACCACCAGTTTATCCTCGCGGCCCTGATACAGGTGAGCAATCCCCAGGTTTTGTGCGCGACGTTCCACAACCGGGGTTTTTCGACCGCTGATAATTGCGGTTTGCACCCCTGCCGCTATCAACATCTTGATGCCCTGGCCATCGAGGGTGTTGAAGGTCTTGAACTCGCTGCCGTCTTCGAGAAAGTACAGGCGACCGTCGGTCAGTACGCCGTCGACGTCAAAAATGGCCAGCTTGATGTGCTTGCCGCGTTGCAACAGGTCGCTGCTCATTTACATCACTCCCGCACGCAGCAAGTCGTGCATGTTCAGGGCGCCGATCGGGTGGTCGTCGCTATCGACCACCACCAGTGCGCCGATCTTGTGGTCTTCCATGATTTTCAAGGCTTCTGCGGCCAGCATCTCGGGACGCGCCGTCCTGCCGTGGGGCGTCATCACCGCGTCGATGGTTGCGGTATGGATATCAATGGTGCGGTCCAGCGTGCGCCGCAGGTCACCGTCCGTGAATACCCCGGCCAGGCGCCCATCGGTTTCGAGGATCACGGTCATGCCCAGACCCTTGCGGGTCATTTCCATCAGCGCATCCTTGAGCAGGGTGCCACGCGGTACATGGGGTAACTCATCGCCCGAATGCATGACGTTTTCGACTTTCAGCAACAGGCGTCGGCCGAGCGCGCCGCCCGGGTGGGAAAACGCGAAATCTTCGGCGGTGAACCCGCGGGCTTCCAGCAATGCCACGGCCAGTGCATCCCCCATCACCAGCGCGGCGGTGGTGGAGGAGGTCGGTGCCAGGTTCAGCGGGCAGGCCTCGTGGGCCACATGCACATTCAGGTTCACTTCGGCAGCCTTGGCCAGGGTCGACTCCGGGTTGCCGGTGATGCCGATCATCTGGATGCCCAGGCGTTTGATCAGCGGCAACAGGGTGACGATTTCGTTGGTGGTCCCCGAGTTGGACAGCGCCAGGATGATGTCATCCTTGGTGATCATGCCCATGTCGCCGTGGCTGGCTTCGGCCGGGTGCACGAAAAACGCGGTGGTGCCGGTGCTGGCCAGGGTGGCGGCAATCTTGTTGCCGACATGGCCCGACTTGCCCATGCCAACCACCACCACGCGGCCCTTGCTGGCCAGAATCATCTCGCAGGCGCGTACAAAATCCGCGTCGATATGGGCCAGCAAGCCTTCCACGGCTTCAAGCTCGAGGCGAATAGTGCGCTGTGCGGATTGAATAAGGTCGCTGGATTGGCTCATGTCTGAAATCGTATAGCCTGACGAAAAGTCGGCGATTATAGCGGTAATGATCAATTCCCTCACGCAAGTTCGTCAGGCTTTATTCTGCCGATGCCTGAGATTCACGCCCGGCAACGTTTTTTCCCTGTCTCTTATCTGAACTGGCGCAGTTCCGGCCTTGGGGGCGTTGTACCAGCAGTGCTATAGTTCGCCGCCAGTTCGGTCCGCTCAGCCCACGTGGCTATATATATTGCGCAACCGTTGCAAACGTTTGTCGCAGAGGTGGTGTCTGAGTGAGAAGCTGCATCCCAAGGAGTTTAGATGAGTGCCGATAACGCCTACGCGGTCGAGCTGAAGGGACTGACCTTCAAGCGCGGGACGCGCAGCATCTTCAATAACGTCGATATTCGCATTCCACGCGGCAAGGTCACGGGCATCATGGGGCCTTCCGGTTGCGGCAAGACCACCCTGCTGCGCTTGATGGGCATGCAATTGCGCCCCAGTGCCGGTGAAGTGTGGGTCAATGGCCAGAACCTGCCGACCCTGTCGCGCAGTGATCTGTTCGATGCGCGCAAGCACATGGGCGTGCTGTTCCAGAGTGGGGCACTGTTCACTGACCTTGATGTTTTCGAGAACGTGGCATTTCCACTGCGGGTGCACACCCAGCTTTCGGACGAAATGATTCGCGACATTGTGCTGCTCAAGCTGCAGGCCGTGGGCCTTCGCGGCGCCATTGACCTGATGCCCGACGAGCTGTCCGGGGGCATGAAGCGTCGTGTCGCCCTGGCCCGTGCTATTGCGCTCGACCCGCAGATCCTCATGTACGACGAGCCTTTTGTCGGCCAGGACCCTATCGCCATGGGCGTGCTGGTACGCCTGATCCGGCTGCTCAATGATGCGCTGGGCATCACCAGTATCGTGGTCTCCCACGACCTGGCGGAAACCGCGAGCATTGCCGACTACCTCTACGTCGTGGGCGATGGT
This sequence comes from Pseudomonas quebecensis, assembly GCF_026410085.1. NCBI lineage: Bacteria > Pseudomonadati > Pseudomonadota > Gammaproteobacteria > Pseudomonadales > Pseudomonadaceae > Pseudomonas > Pseudomonas quebecensis. The sequence continues at coordinate 4,278,952 of NZ_CP112866.1, read as the reverse complement.
CAGGTACTGGGGCAGGGTACGCCTGAAGAGCTGATGAATGCCGACAACCCGCGCATTCGTCAATTCATGACCGGCGATCCGGATGGCCCGGTGCCTTTTCACTTTCCGGCAGCGGATTACCGCGCAGATCTTCTGGGGAAGCGCTGATGCGCAAAACATCTCTTATCGAAAAGGTTCGCCTTTTCGGTCGCTCGGGCATCGACATCGTCGAAGTGCTGGGCCGCTCGACGATTTTTCTGTTTCACGCCTTGCTCGGCCGCGGCGGCATCGGCGGCGGTTTTGGCCTGTTGATCAAGCAACTGCATGCCGTCGGCGTGATGTCCCTGGTGATCATTGTGGTCTCCGGGGTGTTCATCGGCATGGTGCTGGCATTGCAGGGCTTCAATATCCTGTCCAGCTACGGCTCGGAGCAGGCGGTGGGGCAGATGGTTGCCCTGACGCTGCTGCGCGAGCTGGGGCCGGTGGTCACCGCGTTGCTGTTCGCCGGGCGCGCGGGTTCCGCGCTGACCGCCGAAATCGGCAATATGAAGTCCACCGAGCAGTTGTCCAGCCTGGAAATGATCGGCGTCGACCCGCTCAAATACATTGTTGCCCCGCGCCTGTGGGCCGGCTTCATATCCCTGCCACTGCTGGCGATGATCTTCAGCGTGGTCGGTATCTGGGGCGGTTCCTGGGTGGCGGTGGACTGGCTGGGCGTCTACGACGGTTCCTACTGGGCCAACATGCAGAACAGCGTCACCTTCAACGGTGATGTACTCAACGGCATTATAAAGAGCATCGTCTTTGCCTTTGTCGTGACGTGGATTGCCGTATTCCAAGGCTACGACTGTGAGCCCACTTCAGAAGGGATCAGTCGCGCCACCACCAAGACCGTTGTGTACGCCTCGCTGGCGGTACTGGGCCTTGACTTCATTTTGACCGCCTTGATGTTTGGAGATTTCTGATGCAAAACCGCACTGTGGAAATCGGTGTCGGCCTTTTCTTGCTGGCTGGCATCCTGGCTTTACTGTTGCTGGCCCTGCGGGTCAGTGGCCTGTCGGCCAGCCCCACCGCCGACACTTATAAACTTTACGCCTACTTCGACAATATCGCCGGTTTGACTGTCAGAGCTAAAGTGACCATGGCCGGCGTGACGATCGGCAAGGTCACGGCAATCGATCTGGATCGCGACAGTTTCACCGGTCGAGTGACGATGCAACTGGACAAGAAGGTCGACAACCTGCCGACCGACTCCACTGCGTCTATCCTCACTGCGGGTCTGCTGGGCGAGAAATACATCGGTGTCAGCGTGGGCGGGGAAACAGCCCTGCTCAAGGATGGTTCGACCATCCACGACACGCAGTCGTCGCTGGTGCTTGAAGACCTGATCGGAAAATTTTTGCTCAATACGGTCAATAAAGACGCCAAATGAGGACTCTGTACATGATCTCTACCTTGCGACGTGGCCTTCTGGTACTGCTTGCAGCGCTGCCATTGATGGCCAACGCGGCGGGTTCTGCGCACGATCTGGTGCAGGACACGACCAACAAAATGTTGGCTGATCTGACCGCCAACAAAGAACAGTACAAGCAAGACCCGAGTAAGTTCTATGATGCGCTCAACAGCATTGTCGGACCGGTGGTGGATGCCGAAGGCATTTCCCGCAGCATCATGACGGTCAAGTATTCGCGCAAGGCGACCCCTGAGCAGATGCAGCGCTTCCAGGAAAACTTCAAGCGCGGCCTGTTCCAGTTCTATGGCAATGCGTTGCTCGAGTACAACAACCAGGGCATTACCGTTGCACCCGCCGGCGATGAGTCGGGTGATCGCACCAGCGTGAACATGAGCGTCAAAGGCAACAACGGTGCCGTCTACCCTGTCCAGTACACCCTGGAGAAGGTCAAGGGCGAATGGAAGTTGCGTAACGTGATCATCAACGGCATCAACATCGGCAAGCTGTTCCGTGATCAGTTCGCCGACGCCATGCAGCGCAATGGCAACGACCTGGACAAGACCATCAATGGTTGGGCCGGTGAAGTCGCCAAGGCCAAGGAAACGTCCGACAAAGAAGCCGGGAAGGCTGCACAATGACCGAGTCGGCTGTGCGTCTTGGCGACGCCGGTGAGTTATTCCTCAGCGGCGTGCTGGATTACCGCACCGGGCCTGACCTGCGCAAGCAGGGGCAGGCGTTGATCAAGACCAGTACCGCGCCCGCGCTGGTACTGGACTGTTCGGCGGTGACCAAATCCAGCAGTGTCGGCCTGTCGTTGCTGCTGTGCTTCATGCGCGATGCCGAGGCGGCCCAAAAAACCGTCAGCATCCGTGCGTTACCTGAAGACATGCGCGAAATTGCCGAAGTTTCCGGTCTGACCGAGCTGTTGGCGCATCCTTAATACACGTCTTCAAGCAAGCCCCCCGTCAGAGTCCTGCTATGCGGGGTTCGCAGGCGCGGGGCTTTTTTGTATGATGTGCGACCCGCGCGCACTGGGCGCCGATAGAGGTTGAGCATGCAGGCCCTAGAAGTTAAGAGCTTCCTTGAAGGAAAGCTGCCGAATACTGAGGTTGCAGTTGAAGGCGAAGGCTGCAATTTCCAGCTGAACGTGATTAGCGATGAACTGGCGGCATTGAGCCCGGTCAAGCGTCAGCAGCAGATCTATGCCCATTTGAACCCGTGGATCACCGATGGCAGCATCCATGCGGTCACTATGAAATTTTTCAGCCGCGCGGCCTGGGCCGAGCGCACCTGAGCCCCCAAGGCGTCGAGATTCTTATGGATAAATTGATTATTACCGGCGGTGCCCGCCTTGATGGCGAGATCCGCATTTCCGGTGCGAAAAACTCCGCCTTGCCGATCCTGGCAGCGACCCTGCTGTGCGATGGCCCGGTCACCGTGGCCAACCTGCCGCACCTGCATGACATCACCACCATGATCGAGCTGTTCGGTCGCATGGGCATCGAGCCGGTGATCGACGAGAAACTCGCTGTCGAAATCGACCCGCGTACCATCAAGACCCTGATCGCACCGTACGAGCTGGTGAAAACCATGCGTGCGTCGATCCTGGTACTGGGCCCGATGGTTGCCCGTTTCGGCGAAGCCGAAGTGGCACTGCCTGGCGGTTGCGCCATCGGTTCGCGTCCGGTAGACCTGCACATTCGTGGCCTGGAAGCCATGGGCGCGATCATCGACGTCGAAGGCGGCTACATTAAGGCCAAGGCGCCGGAAGGCGGCCTGCGTGGCGCGAGCTTCTTCTTCGATACCGTCAGCGTGACCGGTACCGAGAACATCATGATGGCCGCTGCCCTGGCCAACGGTCGCAGCGTCCTGCAAAACGCCGCGCGCGAGCCGGAAGTGGTCGACCTGGCCAACTTCCTGAACGCCATGGGTGCGAAGGTTTCCGGCGCCGGCACCGACACCATCACCATTGATGGCGTAGAGCGTCTGCACACCGCAACCTACAAGGTCATGCCTGACCGGATCGAGACCGGCACCTACCTGGTTGCCGCCGCCGTCACCGGTGGTCGCGTCAAGGTCAAGGATACCGATCCGACCATCCTGGAAGCGGTCCTGGAAAAACTCCGCGAAGCCGGTGCCGAAATCACCTGCGGCGAAGACTGGATCGAACTGGACATGCACGGCAAGCGGCCAAAAGCCGTCAATGTGCGTACCGCTCCGTACCCGGCGTTCCCGACCGACATGCAGGCGCAGTTCATTTCCTTGAACGCGATTGCCGAAGGCACCGGTGCCGTGATCGAGACCATCTTCGAAAACCGTTTCATGCATGTTTACGAGCTGCACCGCATGGGCGCGAAGATCCAGGTTGAAGGCAACACTGCCATCGTGACCGGTATCGACAAGCTCAAGGGCGCGCCAGTCATGGCCACCGACCTGCGCGCATCGGCCAGCCTGGTGATCTCCGCGTTGTGTGCGGACGGTGACACCTTGATCGATCGCATCTACCACATAGACCGTGGTTACGAGTGCATCGAGGAAAAACTGCAGATGCTCGGCGCGAAAATCCGCCGCGTACCGGGCTAGTCCTGGAGCTGAAAACACCGTCACTGTGGTGAGCGAGCTTGCTGTGGTGAGCGGGCTTGCTGTGGTGAACGAGCTTGCTGTGGTGAGCGGGCTTGCCCCGCGCTGGACTGCGCAGCAGTCCCCGCTTTGGGGTCGCTACTCAACCCCGCACCGCGCAAGCCCGCTCACCACAGACGGTGTCAGTTCGCGGTATGCTGAATGTGTTCCAAATCGAGGCTGTCATGGCCTCGATCTGTGTCTGGCGCCGTTTGCGACCAGGCAGCAATAGCCTGATGAAGGATTGACGTTTCCCATGTTGACCATCGCACTGTCCAAGGGCCGCATCCTTGACGACACTTTGCCGCTTCTGGCTGAAGCGGGCATCGTGCCGACCGAGAATCCGGACAAGAGCCGCAAGCTGATCATTCCCACCACCCAGGACGACGTTCGTCTGTTGATCGTGCGGGCCACCGACGTGCCGACCTATGTTGAACATGGCGCGGCCGACCTTGGCGTCGCCGGCAAGGACGTGCTGATGGAATATGGTGGCCAGGGCTTGTACGAACCGCTGGACCTGCGTATTGCCCTGTGCAAGTTGATGACCGCCGGCCGCGTCGGTGACGTTGAACCCAAGGGCCGCCTGCGTGTGGCCACCAAGTTCGTCAACGTCGCCAAGCGCTACTACGCCGAGCAAGGCCGTCAGGTCGACATCATCAAACTCTACGGCTCCATGGAGCTGGCGCCACTGATCGGCCTGGCCGACAAGATCATCGACGTGGTCGATACCGGCAACACCCTGCGTGCCAACGGTCTCGAACCACAGGATTTCATCGCTGACATCAGCTCCCGCCTGATCGTCAACAAGGCATCAATGAAGATGCAGCACGCCCGAATCCAGGCGTTGATCGACACCCTGCGCAAGGCAGTGGAGTCTCGACACCGCGGTTGACTCACCCGCGCGGCCATAGGCTGCGCCCGTCTATCCGCCTCATAGCCAGAATTCTCAGGTGCCCAAGCGGAGCGAACGGTAGTTTAGGGCGCCTGAGTTTTTGCCAATCCTATGAGGCCCTCGCTATGACCACGTCCACTGCAATTGCCCGACTCAACGCTGCCGACCCGGATTTCGCCCATCATCTGGATCATTTGCTGAGCTGGGAAAGCGTGTCCGACGACTCGGTCAACCAGCGGGTGCTCGACATCATCAAGGCGGTGCGCGCGCGCGGTGACGCGGCGCTGGTGGATTTCACCCGTCAGTTCGACGGTCTCGACGTGCAGTCCATGGCCGACCTGATCCTGCCGCGTGAACGCCTGGAGCTGGCGCTGACCCGCATTACCGTGCCGCAGCGCGAAGCCCTCGAAGTGGCGGCGGCGCGAGTGCGCAGCTACCACGAGCAACAAAAACAGGACTCCTGGAGCTACACCGAAGCCGACGGCACGGTGCTGGGCCAGAAGGTCACGCCACTGGATCGTGCCGGCCTGTACGTGCCGGGTGGCAAGGCGTCGTACCCGTCGTCCGTTTTGATGAATGCGATTCCTGCCAAGGTGGCGGGCGTGACTGAAGTCGTCATGGTGGTGCCCACCCCGCGCGGTGAAATCAACGAGCTGGTGCTGGCCGCTGCCTGTATTGCCGGTGTCGACCGTGTATTCACCATCGGCGGTGCCCAAGCGGTTGCGGCGCTGGCTTATGGCACCGAAAGTGTGCCGAAGGTCGACAAGGTCGTTGGTCCCGGCAACATCTACGTCGCCACTGCCAAGCGCCATGTATTTGGCCAGGTCGGTATCGATATGATTGCCGGTCCTTCGGAGATCCTGGTGGTGTGCGATGGCCAGACCGACCCGGATTGGATCGCCATGGACCTGTTCTCCCAGGCCGAGCATGACGAAGACGCCCAGGCGATCCTGGTCAGCCCGGATGCCGAGTTCCTCGACAAGGTCGCCGCCAGCATCGATAAGTTGTTGCCGACCATGGAACGTGCCGAAATCATCGAGAAATCAATCAATGGTCGTGGCGCGCTGATTCTGGTGCAGGACATGGAACAGGCCATTGAAGTGGCCAACCGCATCGCGCCGGAGCATCTGGAATTGTCGGTGGCCGACCCACAGGCCTGGCTGCCGTCGATTCGTCATGCCGGTGCGATCTTCATGGGGCGTCATACCAGCGAAGCCTTGGGTGACTACTGTGCCGGCCCCAATCACGTGCTGCCGACTTCCGGCACCGCGCGATTTTCGTCGCCGCTGGGGGTTTATGACTTCCAGAAGCGCTCGTCAATCATCTTCTGCTCGCCACAAGGCGCATCCGAGCTGGGCAAGACCGCGTCGGTGCTGGCCCGTGGTGAGTCCCTGAGCGCTCACGCCCGTAGCGCCGAGTATCGAATCCTGGATGAGGGGAAATAACACATGAGCAAATTCTGGAGTCCCTTCGTCAAGGATCTGGTGCCTTACGTACCCGGCGAGCAACCGAAGCTGACCAAGTTGGTCAAGCTCAACACCAACGAGAACCCGTACGGCCCATCGCCCAAGGCGTTGGCCGCCATGCAGGCCGAGTTGAACGATGACCTGCGTTTGTACCCGGACCCCAACAGCGACCTGCTCAAACAGGCCGTGGCCAGGTATTACGCGATCGATGCTGGCAAAGTGTTCCTCGGCAACGGCTCCGACGAAGTGCTGGCGCACATCTTCCACGGCCTGTTCCAGCACGAGCTGCCGCTGCTGTTCCCGGACATCAGCTACAGCTTTTATCCGGTGTACTGCGGCCTCTACGGCATCCAGTCGGCGCCGGTGCCATTGGACGAGCAGTTTCAGATCCGCACGGCGGACTACGCCAGACCCAATGGCGGGATCATCTTCCCCAACCCGAATGCGCCAACCGGTTGTGTAATGGCTCTGGACGCGGTGGAGCAGATCCTCAAGGCCAGCCCGGATTCGGTGGTAGTGGTGGATGAAGCCTATATCGACTTTGGCGGCGAAACCGCCATCAGCCTGGTGGACCGCTACCCGAACCTGTTGGTGACCCAGACCCTGTCCAAATCGCGCTCACTCGCCGGTTTGCGCGTAGGCCTGGCGGTGGGCCACCCGGACCTGATCGAAGCGCTGGAGCGGGTCAAGAACAGCTTCAATTCCTATCCGCTGGATCGCCTGGCAATTGTCGGCGCGGCGGCGGCGTTCGACGATCGTGAATACTTCGAGAAAACCTGTCAGCAGGTGATCGACAGCCGCCACCAATTGGTCGTGCAGCTGGAAGCTAAGGGGTTTGAGGTGCTGCCGTCAGCGGCCAATTTCATCTTTGCCCGCCACCCACGCCACGATGCAGCCGGACTGGCAGCCAAGTTGCGCGAGCAAGGGGTGATCGTGCGCCACTTCAAGCAGGCGCGGATTGCCCAGTTCCTGCGGATCAGCATCGGTACGCCGGAGCAGAACCAGGCGTTGATCGATGGGTTGGGTGAGCTCTAACATCCACTGAAATCAAATGTGGGAGGGGGGCAAGCCCCTCCCACATTGGTGGGTGCGTCGGCAGTTAGATCAACGGCTCATCCGGTTTCTTGTTCTTCCAGCCATCATTGCCCGGCAGCAACAGGTTCAAGCCAATCGCTACCACGGCACACAGGGCAATGCCCTTCAAGCCGAAGTCATCCGGGCCGGTGCCGGTACCGACCAACACGCCGCCAATCCCGAACACCAGGGTTACCGACACAATCACCAGATTGCGCGCCTCACCCAGGTCGATCTTGTGGCGGATCAGGGTGTTCATGCCCACGGCGGCAATCGAACCGAACAACAGGCACAGAATCCCGCCCATCACCGGCACCGGGATGCTTTGCAGCAGTGCGCCGAATTTGCCGATAAATGCCAGGCTGATGGCAAAGATAGCCGCCCAGGTCATGATTTTCGGGTTGTAGTTCTTGGTCAGCATCACCGCGCCGGTCACTTCGGCGTAGGTGGTGTTCGGCGGGCCGCCAAACAGGCCGGCGGCCGTGGTTGCGATGCCGTCACCCAGCAAGGTGCGATGCAGGCCAGGCTTTTTCAGGTAGTCGCGTCCGGTCACGCTGCCTACTGCAATCACACCGCCGATATGTTCGATCGCCGGGGCCAGGGCCACCGGGACGATAAACAGGATCGCCTGCCAGTTGAATTCCGGCGCGGTGAAGTGGGGTAGAGCGAACCAGGGTGCGGCGGCGATCTTCGCGGTATCGACCACGCCAAAGTAGAACGACATGGCAAACCCCACCAGCACGCCGGAGATAATCGGCACCAGGCGAAAAATGCCCTTGCCGAATACCGCCACGATCAGCGTGGTCAGCAGCGCCGGCATCGAGATCATCATCGCCGTCTGGTAATGAATCAGCTCGGCACCGTCGCCGGACTTGCCCATGGCCATGTTTGCGGCGATCGGCGCCATGGCCAGGCCGATGGAGATGATCACCGGCCCGATTACCACCGGCGGCAGCAGCCGGTCGATAAAGCCGGTGCCTTTGATCTTCACCGCCAGGCCCAGGAACGTATACACGAAGCCGGCCGCCATCACGCCGCCCATGGTCGCCGCGAGGCCGAACTGGCCCTTGGCGAGGATGATCGGGGTGATGAAGGCAAAACTCGATGCCAGGAACACTGGCACCTGTCGCCCGGTCACCACCTGGAACAACAACGTGCCCAGGCCGGCGGTGAACAGCGCGACGTTTGGATCAAGACCTGTGATCAGTGGCATCAACACCAGCGCGCCAAATGCCACGAAGAGCATTTGTGCGCCAGACAGGATCTGGCGCCAAAGCGGGTCGTTGAATTCATCCTGCATGCTCACGCGTCCTTCTGCTTGGTGCCGAAGATCTTGTCACCGGCATCGCCCAGGCCGGGGATGATGTAACCGTGTTCGTTCAAACGTTCATCGATGGAGGCGGTATAGATCTGCACGTCCGGGTGCGCACTCTCGACGGCCGCGATGCCTTCGGGCGCGGCCACCAGCACCATGGCGCGGATGTCCTTGCAACCGGCCTTTTTCAGCAGGTCGATGGTGGCGACCATGGAACTGCCGGTGGCGAGCATCGGGTCGATGATCATCGCCAGGCGCTCATTGATTTCCGGAACGAGTTTTTCCAGGTAGGTGTGAGCCTGCAGCGTCTCTTCATTGCGGGCCACGCCCACGGCGCTGACCTTGGCGCCCGGAATCAGGCTGAGCACGCCTTCAAGCATGCCGATACCGGCGCGCAGGATCGGGACCACGGTGATTTTCTTACCGGCGATCTTCTCGACCTGGACGGGACCGGCCCAACCTGGGATCTCGTAGCTCTCCAGTGGCAAATCCTTGGTGGCTTCGTAAGTGAGCAGCGCTCCGACTTCCTGAGCAAGCTCACGGAAATTCTTCGTGCTGATGTCGGCGCGGCGCATAAGGCCGAGTTTGTGTCGGATCAGCGGGTGGCGGATCTCGCGAGTGGGCATGGGAAAGGCTCCGGCGGCGGGCAAAAAAACCGGCCTAGATTAATCTATCCGAGGGTGTTGTCCTATAGACATCTAGTACGTTAGTCCATTAAGGCTTGCCCGCAGCGCATGAGAAGCGTACCTTCGCCCGCTTTTCTTGCCACAGCACCCCTTGGAGAGCGCCATGTCCGCTGATCTCGAGCATATCCGTCAAATCATGCGCGAGGCTGACTGCCTGTACACCGAAGCGCAAGTCGAAGAAGCGATCGCCAAGGTCGGCGCACACATCACTCGCGAAATGGCCGACACCAACCCGGTGGTGTTCTGTGTGATGAACGGCGGCCTGATCTTCGCCGGCAAGCTGCTGACTCATCTGCACTTCCCACTGGAAGCGTCTTACCTGCACGCTACCCGCTATCGCAATGAAACCAGCGGCGGCGACCTGTTCTGGAAGGCCAAGCCGGAAGTCTCGTTCATCGATCGTGACGTGCTGATCATCGACGATATCCTCGATGAAGGTCACACCCTGGGTGCGATTATCGACTTCTGCAAACACGCCGGCGCACGTAAAGTGCACACCGCCGTACTGATCGACAAGGACCACGACCGCAAGGCCCGTCCCGAGTTGAAAGCCGATTTCGTCGGCCTGCCGTGCATCGACCGCTATATTTTCGGTTACGGTATGGATTACAAAGGCTACTGGCGCAACGCCAATGGTATCTACGCCGTCAAAGGGATGTAACGCATGGCCCGCTTTCTGGATCAGACACTGTTCACCGAACTGGCCGAGAAAGCGGCCGCCAGCCCCCGTGGGCGGCATCATCATAACTTCCATGACATGGATGAGCCTTGCCATCGCATGGCGGTGGGCCTGCAACCCGGCACCTACGTGCCACCTCACCGCCATCTCAGCGCGGACAAGGCGGAAACCCTGCTTGTGCTCCAGGGCCGTCTGGGCCTGCTGGTGTTCAACGACAACGGCGAAGTGATCGCCAGGCGCGTGATGCAGGCCGGCAGCGAATGCGCCGGCGTCGATCTGCAGCCGGGGGTGTTCCATGGTCTGGTGGTGCTGCAGCCCGACACCGTGATGTTCGAATGCAAGGCCGGGCCCTATCGACCGGTCGGCGAGGGTGAGCTCGCGCACTGGGCGCCCCGGGAGGGCGATGCCGGCGTCGCCGAGTATCAACGCTGGATGCTTGCCCAGTTCGATTGAACGGCAGTGCCGGGCCGCCCTGTCACATGGGGCCAGCAGCGCTTTCGAAGCCTGCGTTGCGCAGGTAGACTTCAAACCCCGTGTAAATGTCTGCAGGCTGGAGTCGGTAATGCGTAAAGATAAGAAACAGGTGATTGGTGATGAGATCGGCGACGATCAGATCAAGTTGTTCCTGAACTTCGAACCGGTCGACGCCACTTCACCGTCCCTGCACAAACTGATCAAGGCTTACCGTGGCCTGCGTATCGACGACTTCGAGCGGTTCCTGGGGTTCTTCAAGGAAGCCGGCCTGGATCTGGATGGCAAAGACGAGCACGGCCAGACCTTCGTCGACCTGATCAAGGACCAGCGCAATGCCGCCGAGTACATCGAATTGATCGATAAAGCCCGCGGCTGATTGCGTCGCGCAAAAAAAACGCCCCGTTCTCATCATGAGAGCGGGGCGTTTTTTATTGCAGCAATGCCTTAGGCGAAGCTCTCGGCCTCGTTGCTCTGCTCAACCAGTTCCAGGCTGATGTTGTTCTGCGCGTTGATCCTGCGATACAGCTCGGCGTCGGTCTCCAGCACTTTTTCGCGCGCCGGGAAGATCTCGTGCAGCTTGGCTGCCCATTCGCCGCTGGCCTTGGCCGGGAAGCAGCGCTCGATCAGTTCCAGCATGATCGACACAGTCACCGACGCGCCTGGGGAGGCGCCCAGCAGCGCTGCCAGCGTACCGTCCTTGGCCGCGACCAGCTCGGTGCCGAATTGCAGCACGCCGCCTTTTTTCGGGTCTTTCTTGATGATTTGCACACGCTGGCCGGCCACTTCCAGGCGCCAGTCCTCGGCTTTCGCCTCCGGGTAGAAACGGCGCAAGGATTCCAGGCGCTGCTCCATGGACTGCATCACTTCGCTGACCAGGTACTTGGTCAGGTCCATATTGTCGCGGGCTACGGCCAGCATCGGGCCGATGTTGCCGGCGCGCACCGACAGCGGCAGATCGAGGAATGAACCGTGCTTGAGGAACTTGGTGGTAAACCCGGCGTAAGGCCCGAACAGCAGCGACTTCTTGCCATCCACCACGCGGGTGTCCAGGTGCGGCACCGACATCGGCGGCGAACCCACGGCGGCCTGGCTGTAGACCTTGGCCTGGTGATGCTTGACCACTTCGGGGTTGTCGCAACGCAGCCACTGGCCACTGACCGGGAAACCGCCAAAACCTTTGCTTTCTTCGATACCCGAGGCCTGCAGCAGCGGCAGGGCCGCACCGCCGGCCCCGAGGAACACGAACTTGGCGTCCACTTCACGACTGTTGCCGCTGTTGACGTCCTTGATGCTCACGGTCCAGCCGGCACCGTTGCGCTTGAGGCCGGTGACGCGCTTGCAGTACTTGACCTGGGCATCGGCCGAGCTGGTGAGGTGGTTGAGCAACTGATTGGTCAGGGCGCCGAAGTTGACGTCGGTGCCGTTCATGACGCGGGTAGCGGCGATTTTTTCGTCGAGCGGGCGGCCCGGCATCATCAGCGGCATCCACTCGGCCATCTCGCTGCGGTCTTCGGTGTAGTGCATGTCCGAAAACGCATGGTGCTGGCGCAGGGTCTCAAAGCGTTTCTTGAGGAACTCGACGCCTTTCTCGCCTTGCACGAAGCTCAGGTGCGGCACCGGGCTGATAAAGGATTTGGATGAGCCGAAGGTGCCCTTTTTGGTCAGGTACGCCCAGAACTGCTTCGACACCTCGAACTGGGTGTTGATGTGCACGGCTTTCTTGATGTCGATGGAGCCATCGGCGGCCTGGGGTGTGTAGTTCAATTCACACAGGCCGGCGTGGCCGGTACCGGCGTTGTTCCACGGGTTGGAACTTTCCGCGGCACCCGAATCCATCAGCTCAACGACTTCCAGCTTGAGGCCGGGGTCGAGCTCCTTGAGCAGTACGGCCAGGGTGGCACTCATGATGCCGGCCCCTACCAATACAACGTCGACTGCTTCGTTATGCGCCATTTAACGCGTCTCCAAAATCTGCAGCACCAAATTGACGGCATGGCTGCCAGGAGTGACGGGGCGGTTCACGTGTTGCCCCAGGTTACCCATGGCCAGGATCGCCATGTCCGTTTCGCAATTCTTTGCAACGTCAGCACACGCTTGCTGCCTGGCCTGATCTGCCTATGAACGCATTCATGGGCGGCTGTGGCAATTCGACTTATGGTCAAAGCGTGCGATGCGTGCAATCAATCCGTAGCGGACAGGCTCAAGCTCCGGTTGTCGAGGAGCACTCGGTCCTGTGCGGTTGGGCTGTTCCAGACGCTGATGGTGCTTGTACAAACGCCAAACTATTCATTTGCTCGCCACACTCTTGTGAAGTTGTGAAAACCCGTTTTTTTCACGCTCTTTTGAAGACGTGAACCTCAAAAAAGGGCTGCCCCAGCCTGGCACCTGGCCCGCAGCTCTGCGTCGACACGCGGCAGAACGGGCAAACAACTCAAGTGGCCGAGCGCAATGGCAGCTCTGGCAGATTCGGTAAAGACGGGTGGTTTGCAGAGCAAACAGCAAGCGCGCCAGCTTCACAGGATCTGTGTGGGCGGCTCTCTGTGGGCGATTGCTGGGGTTAATACCGAGGCATTAACGGTGCTGCGAGGCCCGATCAGGAGACGTCCTTATAATCGGGGGGAGATTGTAGCGAAGAACGTCAGGGAAATGGGCGTGTTTTATGACTTTTATTAGACATTTGGTCAGGCGGCCAACGCCGGCCGGCGTGACCCCCGCTCCACGCGTGGGCTGACACGGGCGTGGGCCGGCAAGGGGCGATGCATCCAGCTCAGACGAATTTCCTCGATTTCCACCCAGCCTTCGCCCACCGGTGGCTGGCTGCACTCTTTGAACGCCTGGCAGCGACCTTGCAGATCGAGCAGCGCAAACTGACGAAGCGCGGGCTTGCGGGTAAACAACGACCAGAGAAATTGCATGGCGATCAGCCTCCTGTGATTGAGGCCAAGCATGCCGGTGCGGGATGACGGAGCGATGTATCGGCTGTGACACGTGAGTGACAGCGAACCGCGCATAATGCCGCGAGTCATAGGTTGTAACTGACGCTGGTTCCCTGCGATGACCCCCCGTTATACTGGCGGCCTGTCGGTACCTGACTTTTCTGGAGAGAAGCGCATGTTGCAACGCCTGTTGTTCGGTTTGATCACTGTGACCACGCTGGCCCTGGTTGGCTGCGCCAACAGCCCGCAACAACTCAGTCCGCAACCGAAACTCACCACGCAGTTGGCGCCGGTGGGCCATGGCCAACCGGTGTCGGTGCGGGTGGTGGACGGCCGTCCGTCGCCGACCTTGGGTTCTCGTGGTGGCCTGTACCCGGAGACCGCGCTGATTTCGGTCAATGCCCAGGATGTGCTGCCCAAGCTGCAGGCCCAGGCCGAGGCGGCCGTGCGTCTGCTGGGCTTTACCCCATCCAACTCGCCGGGCGTGCCGCAGTTGACCGTTACCCTGGCTGAGTTGAAATACCAGTCGCCCAAGGAAGGCCTGTATGTGACCGAGGCTTCCATCGGCGCCACCTTCAAGTCCGACGTCAACGCCGGCACCCGCCGCTACAGCGGCCGTTATGCGGCCTCGCTCAACCAGCGTTTTGGCATGTCGCCCAACCAGGAGACCAACACCAAGCTGGTCAGCGACGTCCTGAGTGATGCCTTGACTCGTCTGTTCAAGGACCCAAGCATCGGTCAGTTGCTCAGCTCGCAATAAGCGCGTCACGAAAAACCGGGCTCAACTGGCCCAATGCCGGTCAGTTAAGAGACGGAACGGGCAACCAGTAACCTGTGGCGAGCGGGCTTGCCCCGCGTTGGGCTGCGAAGCAGCCCCAAAACATAGTCCCGGAGCTGCCTGGCATACTGCGACGCTCCTATTGGGGCTGCTGCGCAGCCCAACGCGGGGCAAGCCCGCTCACCACAGTTACAGTGTTCCTCCTTAACTGACTGGCATTAGGCTCAACTGGCCCGGTTTTTTTTCGCCTGCGCTTTCAGGCTGCCGTGTCGATAAAAAAGTCCAGCAGGCTGACGCCGGTCAGCTGATCGGTCTCCGGCAAGTCCGCGTGTTGGTGTCCGCCGAGGGCGCAATACACCAGCCAATGACGGTCCTGAACGTTGAACGCCAGGCTGTCGATCAGCGCCTCCTGTTCGTCGCTTTGGGCGATCAGATACAGCCGGTCCTGGTTTTGTGCGTGCAGCATGGCAAGCTCCTGAGCGTTCGAAGGGCAACAGAGTGGACTGTTAAGGTGACGTTCAGGTGACGCACTGAATTACTGGATAGATTAGCCGTCCATGGGGCGCGACCCTACAGGCGCAGCCGGCGAGGTGCGCGTGAGGTTGTATCCAAACGGTTACCCAGGCAACGTTTCACCGAGGTTTGCGATGGCACTGCCCGCACTACTGATTAACGCTGTTGCGCTGGCTGTCGCCTGCACAGGCGCCGCGCTGTTGTTCGTCACCCGCCTGCGCGAGCGCCGCGCCATGGCCAAGCTGACCGCGCAAAGCGAAGAACGCGCAATCGACCAGCCAATGCTGTTTCTGGATGTGCGCACCGAGCGGGCGCACCGGCAGGCCTACCGCATCGGGCTCGCCTGCCTTGGGCTGGCACTGCTGACCTCCTGGATCAGCACGCACCTTTAGAACACCGCAAAGTAAGTGTTTAGAGCGGGATCCCAGCCTTGACCCGATACTGATTGCGCACCGGCGTTGCATATTGCACCACCAGGAATGGCCGGTGTTCGGCGGGGCACTCATTCAAGCGACGCGCCCATTCGGTCTTCGCCTTGGCCAGTTCGTCGGCAGGAAACAGGTCCTCGGCCCTCGGCACCGCCAGCTGCGGGTCGGCATCACTCCACTGCGAATACGCCAGGTAGTGCACCGGGAACAGGCGATAGCCGCCGAGAATCTGCCGATCCATTTCCACCGCCAGTACCTTGGTGTCTTCGAATCGCTCGGTAATCGGCGGCGCGAAGTTGATGTGCACCCGGCCCTTGTAGCCGGTGATGCCCAGCGCAATGCTCACGTCATCCTCGCCTGGCGCCTTGCAGTAGGTGCCGGTGGTGGCGCGGATATACAACTCGCGCGCCTTGGCCGCATCGCAGGGGTCGTATTCGTAGCTGATGGACACCGGCGTCAGGTTCAGCGACTGGATCACTTCGGCGAACGGCTCGTCCTTGCGGCTGACGTGGAACATCTTGAGGATCGCCGATTCGGTGCGATCGTCGCCATCCTTGGCACGGCCTTCAGCCTGGGCAATCCAGATCGACTGCCCGTCGTTGCGGATCGAATGATTGATGTAAGCCGACAGCAGGTTGAACGCCGCCATCTTTTCCTTTCGCCCGGTGATGGAGCGGTGCACGATGAAGCTCTTGTTCAAGCGCATCAGGTCGCTGACGAACGGCTTTTGCAGCAGGTTGTCGCCGATGGCGATGCGCGGCGTCGGCAGGCCGGCGTGGTACACGGCGTAGTTGACGAAGGCCGGGTCCATCACAATATCGCGGTGGTTGGCCAGAAACAGGTAGGCGGTGCCCGATTTGAGCTGCTCGACGCCGGTGTAGGTCACGCCGTCGGTCGCCCGGTCGATGGTGTGGTCGACGTAATACTCGACTTTATCCTGCAGCGTCGCCACGGTAGTGACGCCGGCGAACTCACGGCGCAGTTTGCGGGCGATCATCGGCTTGAGCAGCCAGCCCAGGGTGCCGGCAAAGCGTGGAAAGCGGAAGTGGGTCAGGATGTCCAGAAAGGCCTTGTCACTGAACAGCCGCGCCAGCACCGCCGGGACTTCGCTGTCGTTGTAAGGTCGGATGGTATCGAATTCGCCCATCATGCTCTCTTGTTAGAAACGGGTAGGGTAAGTAAAGGAAATGCCAGGGTGCGGTCCGGGGAATGGGTCCGGCCGAGAATAGCCCTGTAAATAGACCGGCGATTATACGCACAAGTCACCTTGGAGGCTGCCATGCTGGAATCTGCGCTGTACGATTGCCCTTATTGTGGCGAGTCGGTCGAGACGTCGGTGGATCTGTCCGGCGGCGACCAGACCTACATAGAAGACTGCCAGGTATGCTGCAGGCCGATCAGTTTCAATCTGCAGGTGCATGGTGAAGAGTGGATGCTCGAAACCCGCGCCGAGAACGAATAACAGGTACGCCCATGCAGCGAATCTATGAACCCGAAAACCTGATGGAAGGCGAGTTGCTGCAACAGATGCTCGCCAGCGAGGGCATCGAGGCGCACCTGGTGGGTCGACACTTACTGGGCGGCACCGGCGAATTGCCGATCTTCGGCCTGCTGGGACTGGAAGTGGATAACGACCAAGCGCTCCAGGCGCGCGAACTGATCACGGCCTATATCGGCGCGCAACCGATGCCCGGCGATGAACCCGACAGCTTCCCCGACGTGCTGGTCTGTTAGGCTGTCGGCCGGTTTACCCAAGAGTCGTGTTGCCCCATGTGTGGACGTTATGCCCTGTTTCGCTGGAATCCTGCCTTCGCTGCCTTGCCGGGCTTTCCGGCCGACCAGCAGGCCCAGTGGAATATCTCCCCGAATGACTCGGTACTGATCCAGCGCCTGGAAGGCGAGCAGCTCACTCTGGCCCGCGCCCGTTGGGGGCTGACGCCGCCCTGGCTCACCGATATGTCCCGCACCCCGGCCCATGCCCGCGCCGAAACCCTGGCCGAGCAACCGATGTTCCGCGAAGCCTTTCGTCAGCGCCGTTGCCTGCTGCCGGCCAATGGCTTTTACGAATGGCGCGGCACGCAGCGCAAGCGCCCCTACTGGCTGACACCGGGGGAGGGCTCCAGCGTGTTTTTTGCCGCGATCTGGGAAGCTTATCCGGTGCAGGAACAGGTGTGGCTGAGTACGGCGGTGGTGACGCAGGCCGCGCAAAGTCAGCGCCGGCCATTGATCCTGGATGCGGCCGGGCAGGCGGCCTGGCTCAACCCTGACACGCCGCTGCCCGTGTTGCAGGCATTGCTGGCCAGCGAACCGAGCGCGTTGCGCGAGCGGGTCCTGGCCAACCTGATCAACGATCCCAAACTCAATGGGCCGGAGTGCCTGACCCCGGCATGAGCCTGTCGACGCGCCCTACACCTTGAACTGATTGATCAACCGCCGCTGCTGCTCCGCCAGTTTGGTCAAGTCCGCGCTGGCCGCGCTGGATTCGTCCGCGCCGCCCGCCACTTCATTGGCCACCTGGCCGATATTGATCACGTTGCGATTGATGTCCTCGGCTACCGCGCTCTGCTCCTCGGCCGCACTGGCGATCTGAGTGTTCATGTCGTTGATCACCGACACAGCCTGGGTAATGGTCTCCAGCGCTTCGGCCGCCTTGGCCGCGTGTTGCACGCTTTCGTCGGTGCGGTTCTGACTGTCCTCCATCACCCGCACCACTTCCCGCGTGCCCTGTTGCAACTGCTGGATCATGCTCTGGATTTCTTCGGTGGCCTGTTGGGTTTTCTGCGCCAGGTTGCGCACCTCGTCGGCGACCACCGCGAAGCCTCGGCCTTGCTCGCCCGCCCGTGCGGCTTCGATGGCGGCGTTCAGCGCCAGCAGGTTGGTCTGTTCGGCAATCCCGCGAATGGCGGTAAGGATGGCATTGATGTTTTCGCTGTCCTTGGCCAGCGTTTGCACCACCGCCACGGCCTTGCCGATTTCCTCGGCCAGTACGCCGATGGACGCCGAGGTGTCGCGCACAATGCGCATGCCCTGGCTGGCGGCCTGGTCGGCGTGGCTGGCGGCTTGCGCGGCCTGGGTGGCGTTGCGCGCAACATCCTGCGCAGTGGCGGTCATCTCGTGCACGGCGGTGGCGACCTGGTCGATTTCCACCATCTGCTTATGCACGCCCTGGTTGGTGCGAATCGCAATATCGGCGGTGTGCTCCGATGAATCGCTGACTTTCTGCACCGAACTCACCACCTGGGTAATCATGCCCTGCAACTTGATCAGGAACGTATTGAAACCGCTGGCGATTGCGCCCAGTTCGTCGGCGCGGTCGCTTGTCAGGCGGCGGGTCAGGTCGCCTTCGCCTTGAGCGATGTCGTTGAGCATGGCCACCATCTGCTTGAGCGGGCGGGCGATACCGTGGCCCACCAGCCAGATCACCAGCAGCCCGAGCCCGGCCACCACCAGGCCCACAATCGCCATGCCGACAGTGTCGGTCTCGCGCTGGGCCTGCAGGTCGCTTTGCAGTGTCTGCGCGTCGGCCATCACCGCCGCCAATGGCAGTTGCATCATCAGGGTCCAGCGCGCGTCGGTCTGGCCGATACCGAAGGGCAGGAACAACTCGATATGCCCATGCTCACGGTCAATGGTGTAGCGCACTTCGCCGGGTTTGAGCTGGCTGAGGCCGGCCAGTTCGCTGGCGTCGAGCAGGTCGCTGGCCTTTTCGCCGAGCTTGCCGGCGTCCTTGGTGTAAGCCACCAGGCGGCCGTTGCTGGAGATCAGCGCCAGTTCGCCGGCGCCGCCGTAGAGGGCTCGGTCGGCGCTGGTGAGCATGTCCTGAATGAAGTTCACCGACAGATCGGCGCCGACGATGCCCTGGAACCTGCCGTCGACCATGATCGGTTCGATAAACGACGCCAGCATCACCATGACGTCGCCGACCTTGTAAGGGGCGGGGTCAATGGCGCAGGGTTTCTGGCTTTCCTTGGAGCACAGGTAGTATTCGCTGGCGCGCACGCCGGTGGAGAGCATTTTCTGGTCGGCCACGTCCGCGAGTTTATCCAAGCCCAGGCTGCCATCGGCGTTGCGGTACCACCACGGAATAAAGCGGCCGTCGGCGCCCATGCCGACGATGGGGCTGTTCACGTAGGCGGCGTCGTTATGATCGATCGCGTTGGGTTCCCAGCCGATGTAGGCGCCGAGGATTTTCGGGTTGCGCACCACCGTTTCATGCAGCAGGTTGATCAGTTGTTCACGGCCGACCTGCAACGCGGGTTCGCCTTTGGCGTCTTTCATGGCGAGCAGGGCGTTGGCGGTGGCCAGGCTTTTGGCGGTTACCAGCGGCGCCTCCAGCTCCCGCTGGATCAGGGTCGCCTGGGTCTGCGCGAGGGCGGTCAGGCGCTGCTCCACGATCTGCTCGAACTGCGCCTGGGTGCGCTGCTGCACCATCTCCTGGGTGCGCGCACCCGCGAAGACGGCATAGGCCACCAGCACCGCGACCACGGTCAGCACAATGGCCCCGGTCAGCGCGGCGACGGAAAACTGAATTGACTTGAATTTCATGAGCACTCCAAGCGCAGAAGAGACGGGCTGCCTTTATGTATCGGCCGCAGGCGCGCAGGGCATGAGTGATTGCTGCTCAAAAGGCCGTCGGTTGTCGCAAATGGAATGGTCGCTGCCGTAGCCGCAGATGTGAGATGTATCCGAAATTCAGCGGTTACACGTCTGGTGTATCTAGCGCCGATACACGCGAGCGCCTACGATACGCGCCATGTTTTCAGGTCGTCTTTTCAGGGAGAGTGTATTGATGAAGAAATCACTGGCGGTCAGTGTAATGGCGGCAGCGGTCCTGCTGGCCGGGTGTCAATCGGTCAACACCACCAGCGGCGGCGCCGTCGGCGTTGAGCGCAAGCAGTACATGTTCAGCATGCTGTCGAGCCAGGAAGTCGACCAGATGTATGCCCAGTCCTACCAGCAGACCCTGGGCGAAGCCAGCAGCAAGGGCCAGTTGGACAAGACCAGCGCCAACGCCAAGCGCGTGCAGGCCATCGCCAAGCGTCTGATCGCCCAGGCGCCTACTTTCCGCCCGGATGCGGCGCAGTGGAACTGGGAAGTGAACCTGATCAAGAGCGACGAGATGAACGCCAACTGCGGGCCTGGCGGCAAGATCTTCGTATACAGCGCGCTGATCGACAATCTCAAGCTTAGCGATGACGAACTGGCGGCGGTAATGGGCCATGAGATCGCCCACGCCCTGCGCGAGCATGGCCGCGAAGCCATGTCCAAGGCCTACGGCATCGAAATGGCCAAGCAAGGCGCCGGCGCGCTGTTCGGCCTGGGGCAGGACAGCCTGGCACTGGCAGACACCGTGGCCAACTACGGCATGACCTTGCCCAACAGCCGCAGTAACGAAAACGAAGCGGACCTGATTGGCCTGGAGCTGGCCGCTCGCGCCGGCTACAACCCGAACGCCGCGATCACGCTGTGGAACAAGATGGCCAAGGCGTCCGAAGGCGCTCCGCCGGAGTTCATGAGCACTCACCCGGCCTCTGACAGCCGCATCGCCTCGCTGCAGGCAGCCATTCCCAAGGTCATGCCGCTCTACCAGCAGGCTAAGAAGTCCTAAAAGCCTGATGAAGATCCAATGTGGGAGGGGGCAAGCCCATACCACATTGGATTGCTTTGCAGGCTTAGGATCCCTAGATCCAGCCGCTGCTCTGCATGGCCTTGTACACCGCCACGATCGCCAGGATGAAAAATGCCGAGGCGGCGAGTCGGCGAATCAAGGTCAGCGGCAGTTTCTCTGCGGCAAAATTCCCCGCCAGCACCACCGGCACGTTGGCAATCAGCATGCCCAGGGTAGTACCGATAATTACCAGCCACAGCTCCGGGTATTGCGCGGCGAGCATCACGGTGGCGATCTGGGTCTTGTCGCCGATTTCAGCCAGGAAGAACGCAATCAGCGTGGTCACGAAAGGCCCGAACTTGCGGGAAGTGCTGGCTTCGTCATCGTCGAGTTTGTCCGGCACCAGGGTCCATAGCGCGGTGGCGCAGAAGCTGGCCGCGAGGATCCAATGCAGCACCGCGTCCGAGAAGAAACTGCCGAACCAGGCGCCCACGGCACCTGCGGCTGCGTGGTTGGCCAGGGTGGCGGCGACGATGCCGGCGATGATCGGCCAGGGTTTGCGAAAGCGAGCGGCCAGGATGAGCGCGAGCAGTTGCGTCTTGTCGCCGATTTCGGCCAGGGCAACGATTGCGGTGGGGACGAGCAATGAATCCAGCATCAGGTAGGTTTCCAGGGGCGGGTCGACACGGCTATGACACGTACAGCCTTCCCGCCCCGGGTAAGGTGTGCGTGTCATAGGTCTTGTCAAACCCCGGTCCGTCTGTGCGGACTCCTGGGTCGCATACGCCATGGTCTGCTGACCAAGTATGTTGACGTATGCCGGACGAGCGTGGCGCTCGTGGGAGACTACTCCCCTAGGACGGAGCGGATTCTGCCTAGGCAAATGCCATTGGGCAAGCGTTCTTTTTCAAACCTCGATCAACCGCGCTTGGCGCGATAGATGCGAAATCCATTGCCCTCGGCCTTGATTGCGCATACGCCCAGATGTTCTTCGATCAGTGGCTGGTACTTCAGGAAACTGTTAGCCACCAGCCGAAGTTCGCCACCTTTTGCCAGGTGTTTCGCTGCTTTTCGCAGCAAATTCTCGGTAGCGAAATAATCGGTATGCACGCCCACATGGAATGGCGGGTTGCTCAGGATCGCATTCAGCCCCATCGGCGCGGCGTCGATGCCATCGCCGGTCAGCACCTCGGCTTCCAGGCCGTTGGCGGCCAGGGTCAGGCGGCTGCTGGCGGCGGCGAAAGCATCCACGTCGAGCAGAGTGACAGTGTTATGCGGATAGCGGCGTTTGATTGCGGCCCCCAGTACGCCAGCCCCACAGCCAAAGTCCAGCAGATGACCGCTCGGCAATTTATCCAGATGCGCCAGCAACAACTCGGTGCCGCGATCCAGGCGGCCGTGGCTGAACACGCCCGGCAGGCTCACCACCTTCAACGGCCCTTCGGCCAGCGGTACGTCGAACGTCTGTGCCAGGCTCTCCAATGCCACCGCCTGCGGGGCATTGGCCACGGTGACTTGCCACAATTGGCAATGTCGCGCGTTGTCGAGCTTGCGCGGTTTGCCCAAGGCAATCATCTGCTTGGCGGCACTTTCGATGCCGGCTTTTTTCTCACCCACCAGAAACAGTTCGGCGCCGGGCAGGCGCGCAGCCACGGCCTTGAGCAGGTAGTCGGTGAGGTCCTTGGACTTGGGCAGGAAAATCACCGCCGCATCGAACCCGCGCTCCGGCGCATTCACCCCAAACTGGCTGCGCTGCGGGAAGCGCGCGTCGAGCGCCGCCTGGTCGCCGGCATGCCAGCACCAACCGTGGGCATTGGGCAGGCGCCCCAGCAGGTCGTCGGCGGGCAGGCCCACCAGCAGCAGGTTGCCCTGAAAAAGTTCGGCCTGGCGAAGCAGTACTTCACTGCGCGGATCCATGGTCTGCTCCTTGAAAAGGGGCGCAGTTTATCAACTCACAACCCGCAGCGGGGCGCCGCTGAAAAAGCCCCGCGCGTTTTCCGCCAGTTGGCCGACGATACGCTGGCGCGCTTCGCGGCTGCCCCAGGCGTTATGCGGGGTGACGATCAAGCGCGGGATATCGCCGGCCAACAGCGGATTGCCATCGACCGGCGGCTCCACGCTCAATACGTCGGTAGCCGCACCGCCCAGGTGCCCGCTGCGCAACGCGTCGGCCAGGGCCTGTTCGTTGATCAAGCCGCCACGCGCGGTGTTGACCACCAGTGCGCCGGGTTTGAGCAGCGCCAATTCGCGGGCGCCGATCAAGTCGCGGGTGTGCTCGTTGAGCGGGCAGTGCAGGGTCAGCGCGTCGACCTGTGTCAACAGCTCATCCAGCGGCACGCGATCGGCGCGTGCAGGGCGCCCTGGAATCGCGCCCAGCACCACGCGCATGCCAAAGGCCTCGGCCAGGCGCGCCACGGCGCTGCCCAGTTCGCCGTGCCCCAGCAGGCCGAGGGTTTTGCCTTGCAGTTCGATGATCGGATGGTCCAGCAGGCAGAACTGCTTGGCCTCCTGCCATTTGCCGGCGGCCACATCCTGCTGGTAGTCCTTCAACCGCGTCGCCAGGTTAAGCAGCAGCATCAGCGTGTGCTGCGCCACCGACGGTGTGCCATAGCCCTGGCAGTTGCTTACGGTGATGCCATGGGCGCGGGCGGCTTGGAGGTCGACGTTGTTGGTGCCGGTGGCCGATACCAGAATCAGCTTGAGTTCGGGACAGGCCGCCAGTGTCGGTGCGGTGAGCGCGATCTTGTTGCTGATGACTACCTGGGCACCCTGCAGGCGCTCCAGCAGATTGTGCGGCGTTGTGTCCGAAAACAGCTGCAACTCACTGAAGCTGTTTCGCAAGTGGCTGAGGTCGAGATCTCCAAGGTCGAGGGACGGGTGATCAAGGAAGACGGCGCGGCGATTGTTCGTCATCAACTGTACCTTTTGCGACAGGGTTCGAAGGCGTAATCTGCCGAGCCTATCAGATGAAATAATCAGTTACTTACTGGAGTGCGCATGTACCTCGCCGAGTTCTTGACCGTTGCCTTGATTCACTTGTTGGCCGTGGCCAGCCCCGGCCCGGACTTCGCCGTGGTGGTGCGCGAGAGCGTGACCCACGGTCGCCGCGCCGGCACCTGGACGGCCCTGGGCGTGGGCTCGGCGATTTTCCTGCATGTGGGTTATTCGTTGCTGGGGATCGGTCTGATCGTGTCTCAGTCCATCGTGCTGTTCAACGCGCTCAAGTGGGCCGCGGCTGCCTACCTGCTGTACATCGGCTTCAAGGCCCTGCGCGCGCAACCGGCCAAACCCGCCGCCGAGGGCGAACTGCACCGCGAAGCGGGCGAGCGCACCCCGCGCGGCGCCTTCACCGCCGGTTTCGTGACCAATGGCTTGAACCCCAAGGCCACGTTGTTCTTTCTCTCGTTGTTCACCGTGGTGATCAATCCGCACACGCCGTTGGCGGTGCAGGCCGGCTATGGCGTGTACCTGGCGGTGGCGACGGCGCTTTGGTTCTGCCTGGTGGCGATGCTGTTCAGCCAGCAACGCGTTCGCGCCGGCTTCGCGCGCATGGGCCATTGGTTCGATCGGACCATGGGCGCTGTGCTGATTGCCATTGGTGTGAAGCTGGCGTTTACCAGCATGAAATAACACTGGCCCACCCACGTGGACAGGCTCAGGTTCTGTGCAAATGCTGGCGCAAAGCTAGCATTTGCTGAGGTCTGCAAATCATTCCTTTGGCTGATTTAGCGCCAACACAACGTCTCTACAGTGCAGGTCTTCAAGCCAAGACCGTGCAGTCATAAAAAGGGATTCGTATGTTGCAGACCCGTGTTATCCCGCCCGCCGAAGGTGCGTACCAATACCCGCTGTTGATCAAGCGCCTGTTAATGTCAGGCACCCGTTACGAGAAGACCCGGGAAATCGTTTACCGTGACCAATTGCGCTACACCTACCCAACCCTGATCGAGCGCGTCGCGCGTCTGGCCAATGTGTTGACCGAGGCGGGTGTGAAGGCCGGTGACACGGTGGCGGTGATGGATTGGGACAGCCATCGCTATCTGGAATGCATGTTCGCCATCCCGATGATCGGCGCAGTGATCCACACCATCAACGTGCGCCTGTCGCCGGAACAGATCCTGTACACCATGAACCATGCCGAGGACCGGTTCGTGCTGGTCAACAGCGAGTTCGTCGGGCTCTATCAAGCCATCGCCGGGCAGCTCACCACGGTGGACAAAACGCTGCTGCTCACCGATGGCGAAGCCAAAACCGCCGAGTTGCCCGACTTGGTCGGCGAGTACGAAACCCTGCTGGCCGCCGCCAGCCCCGACTACGACTTTCAGGATTTCGACGAGCACTCCGTCGCCACCACGTTCTACACCACCGGCACCACCGGTAACCCCAAGGGTGTGTATTTCACCCATCGCCAACTGGTGCTGCACACCATCGGGGTGGCGACCATCATGGGCAGCGTCGACAGCGTGCGGTTGCTGGGCACCAACGACGTGTACATGCCGATCACGCCGATGTTCCACGTGCACGCCTGGGGCTTGCCGTATGTGGCCACCATGCTTGGCCTCAAGCAGGTCTACCCCGGCCGCTACGACCCGCAATTGCTGGTGGAGCTGTGGCGCAAGGAAAAGGTCACGTTCTCCCATTGCGTGCCGACCATCCTGCAGATGGTGCTCAACACCAAGGCCGCTCAAGGGGTGGATTTTGCCGGCTGGAAAATCGTCATCGGTGGCAGTGCGCTGAATCGTTCGCTGTACGAAGCTTCCAAGGCCCGTGGGATTCAACTGACCGCCGCGTACGGCATGTCCGAGACCGGGCCGCTGGTGTCCTGTGCGCACCTCAATGAGGAGCTGCTGGCCGGCAGCGACGACGAACGCATTACCTATCGCATCAAGGCCGGCGTACCGGGGCCGTTGGTCGACGCCGCGATCATCGACGCCGAGGGCCGTTTCCTGCCGGCCGATGGCGAGTCCCAGGGCGAGCTGGTGTTGCGCGCACCGTGGCTGACCGAAGGGTATTTCAAGGAGCCGCAAAAGGGCGCCGAGCTGTGGGCGGGCGGTTGGATGCACACCGGTGACGTGGCCACGCTGGATGCCTTTGGGGTGATTGATATCCGCGACCGCATCAAGGATGTGATCAAGACCGGCGGTGAGTGGATCTCGTCCCTGGCCCTCGAAGACCTGGTCAGCCGTCATCCGGCGGTACGCGAAGTAGCGGTGGTGGGTATCGCCGATCCGCAGTGGGGCGAGCGCCCGTTTGCCTTGCTGGTCATGCGTGAGGGCCATGTGATGGGTGCCCGCGAGCTGAAGGAACATCTCAAGCCGTTCGTGGAGTTGGGGCACTTGAGCAAGTGGGCGATTCCGAGTCAGATCGCCGTTGTTACGGAAATTCCCAAGACCAGTGTCGGCAAACTCGACAAGAAACGTATCCGCGTTGACATCATTGAATGGCAGGCTAACAACAGCACGTTCCTGTCTACACTCTGACCCCCTTCGCCGTGCCCGTTCGGGCACGGCAATGCTCTATCTGGCGCCTTCACTTGTGATTTGCCGATTTTCAGCCATCCTTGCCGCGTCGGCCCTCGCCGACATGGCGAAAGGTCTGTGGCAGACGGGTCGGTGATGCAAATCACACTTTAGAGGGATCATGCGGTACCCCCTGCTGGCTATAGTCCCACCTGAGTTTTTCAAGGATGCATCGCTTCGGGCCATGGAGGTTCAGTTGCCAGGCAGCATTGGAATCGTTGTATTCCGGCTGTTACACGCATCATCAAGAACTCACTGCCATAACAATAATGCACATGGAGTAGCGTCGATGACCTCAGTAAACCAGTTCTGGCGCCGGGCAAGATTGCCTCTGGCCGTCAGCCTCGCCTCTACGCTCGCCGGGCCTGCATTCGGCGTCAGTTTCAATATCGGTGAAATCGAAGGCAACTTCGACTCGTCGCTTTCGGTGGGTGCGAGCTGGTCGACAGCCAAGCCTAACAAGGACTTGATCGGCGCCAACAACGGCGGCCGGGGGTTGTCCCAGACCTCCGATGACGGTCATCTGAACTTCACGCGCGGCGAGACCTTCTCCAAGATCTTCAAAGGTATTCACGACCTGGAGCTGAAGTACGGCGACACCGGCGTGTTCGTGCGGGGCAAATACTGGTACGACTTCGAACTCAAGGATGAAAGCCGTGAGTTCAAGGACATCAGCGACAACAATCGAAAGGAAGGCGCCAAGTCTTCCGGTGGGCAGATTCTCGATGCCTTCGTCTATCACAACTATGCGATTGCCGATCAGCCGGGCAGCGTGCGGTTCGGTAAGCAGGTGGTGAGCTGGGGCGAAAGCACCTTCATCGGCGGCGGTATCAACTCCGTCAACCCGATTGACGTGTCCGCATTCCGTCGTCCGGGTGCCGAAATCAAGGAAGGCCTGATTCCGGTCAACATGTTCTACGTGTCACAGACCCTGACCGATAACCTGTCGGCCGAAGCGTTTTACCAGTTGGAATGGGACCAGACCGTCACCGACAACTGCGGTACGTTTTTCTCGCAGCCGGATGTGATTTCCGATGGCTGCAGCAATAACCTGCGCGTGCTGAACAAGCGCTCGACCATTCCGGGGGCTGCCTTGCCGACGTTGACGGCCCTGGGTGTGGACGTTAACAACGAAGGCGTGCTGGTGCGCCGTGGCCCTGACCGTGATGCCCGCGACAGCGGCCAATTCGGCGTGGCCATGCACTACAACTTCGAGCCGCTGGACACCGAGTTCGGCGCGTATTTCATGAATTACCACAGCCGTGCGCCGATCTTCAGTGCACAGGGTGCGCCGGCGTCGGCCTACACCCGTCCGCTGGGGCCGCTGGGCGCCTTGCGGCCACTGGTCGTGGCCGGCAACTCCAACTACTTCGTCGAGTACCCGGAAGATATCCGCCTCTACGGTTTGAGCTTCTCCACCACGCTGCCGACGGGCACCGCGTGGAGCGGTGAGCTGAGTTACCGTCCCAACGCACCGGTGCAGTTGAGCACCACCGATATTCTCTTCGCCGGTGTTACGCCGATCCCGGGCTTTGGCAACGCGTCCGTGCTCAAGGGCACCCCAGGCCAGGATCTGCACGGTTACAACCGCAAGGAAGTGACCCAGTTCCAGACCACCTTCACGCACTTCTTCGACCAAGTGATGGGCGCGAGCCGCTTGACCACCGTCGGTGAAATCGGCGTGACCCATGTGGGCGGCCTGGAAAGCAAATCACAAGCCCGTTACGGCCGTGACCCGGTATTCGGTCCTGGCACCTTGCCGGCTGGCTTCTGCGACAGGCTCAACCAATCCACGGCCAATGGCGCCGGCCTGCCCAACGCCGCCGGCTTGAACACCAATTGCAACAACGACGGCTTCACCACGGCAACCTCCTGGGGCTACCGCGCGCGTGCCATCTGGGAATACCCGGACGTGTTCGCCGGTGTGAACCTCAAGCCCAACGTGGCGTGGTCCCACGACGTGAAAGGTTATTCGCCAGGCCCTGGCGGTAACTTCGAAGAAGGTCGCAAAGCGGTCAGCCTGGGGCTGGATGCCGAATACCAGAACACTTACACCGCGAGCCTGGCGTACACCAACTTCTTCGGCGGCAAGTTCAGCACCGTGGATGACCGTGATTTTGTCGCCCTGAGCGTCGGCGCGAACTTCTAAGCACACTGAATTTCAGGAAGACCGAAATATGAAAATAACTAAAAGTCTGTTGCACGTAGGTGTGCTGGGGCTGTCGATCCTGGCGAGCAACGTCATGGCGGCGGTCTCGGCGGATGAAGCCGCCAAGCTGGGCACCACCCTCACGCCGATGGGCGCCGAGATGGCCGGGAACGCGGCGGGCACGATCCCCAAGTGGTCGCCGATGCCGACCAATGCCGGCGCTGTGGATGCCAAGGGGTTCCTCGCCAACCCGTACGCCAGTGAGCAACCACAGTTCACCATCACCGCGCAGAACGTCGAGCAGTACAAAGACAAACTGGCGCCGGGGCAGTACGCGATGTTCAAGCGCTACCCGGAAACCTTCAAGATGCCGGTCTACCCGACCCATCGCGGCGCTACCGTGCCGGCCGATGTGTTCGCCTCGATCAAGAAGAACGCCACCACTACCAACCTGGTGTCCGGCGGCAACGGCCTGGAAAACTTCGAAACTGCGGTACCGTTCCCGATTCCGAAAAGTGGCGTCGAGGTGATCTGGAACCATATCACTCGCTATCGCGGCGGTAGCGTCACGCGCCTGGTGACGCAGGCTACCCCGCAGACCAATGGCTCTTACAGCCTGGTGTATTTCCGCGACCAGTTCGTGTTCCGCGACAAAATGAAGGACTTCGATCCGAAGAACCCAGGCAACGTGCTGTTCTACTTCAAGCAGCAAGTAACCGCGCCGGCGCGTCTTGCCGGTGGTGTGCTGCTGGTGCACGAAACTCTGGACCAGGTGAAGGAGCCGCGTTCGGCGTGGGTCTACAACGCCGGCCAGCGTCGTGTGCGCCGGGCCCCGCAAGTCTCCTATGACGGCCCGGGCACCGCCGCCGACGGCCTGCGGACCTCCGACAACCTCGACATGTACAACGGTGCGCCGGACCGCTACGACTGGAAGCTGGAAGGCAAGAAGGAAATCTACATCGCCTCCAACAGCTACAAGATCGACGATCCGAAGCTTAAGTACGCCGACATCATCAAGGCCGGCCACATCAACCAGGACCTTGCGCGTTACGAACTGCGCCGCGTCTGGCACGTGGTCGCCACCTTGAAGGAAGGCCAGCGCCACATCTACGCCAAGCGTGACTTCTACATCGACGAAGACACCTGGCAAGCCGCGGTGATCGACCACTACGACGGCCGTGGCCAACTGTGGCGCGTCGCCGAAGCCCATGCCGAGAACTACTACGACAAGCAAGTGCCGTGGTACGCCCTGGAAACCCTCTACGACCTGCAGTCCGGCCGTTACCTGGCGCTGGGCATGAAGAACGAAGAGAAACAGGCCTACGACTTTGGCTTCACCGCTACCACCAGCGACTTCACCCCGGCGGCCTTGCGTCAGGATGGTGTGCGCTAAGCTGAACGAGTCAATGTGGAAGGGGGCTTGCCCCCGATAGCGGTGTGACAGTCAGCGCAGCATCGACTGATCCGCCTCTATCGGGAGCAAGCCCCCTTCCACTTTTGTTTGTGGCGATATTTCTTGTCGCAGTTCTTTTCCAGGCAATTGTTGCAAAGATCTACAAACCGGCGGCTTTTACCGCTAGTCTGCGGACATCTGCAATGCCGACAATAGCCTTCAATAAGAGCCCGGCGATGACTGATCTGTCCCGAATCCAAGGGCCCGCCAGTACGGCGATCCCGTCCCTGGACGCGCGTTTCTACAGGCCACCGCTGCCTGACGGCTACGTGCCGCGACCGCGCCTGTGCGAACGGCTGAGTGCCGGATTGCAGGGGCGGTTATTGCTGGTCAGCGCGCCGGCCGGCTTCGGCAAGAGTTCCCTGGCGGTCGAGTTCTGCCAAAGCCTGCCGACGCACTGGCAAAGCCTGTGGCTGGGCCTGAGCCCACGGGACAGTGACCCCGGTCGTTTCCTCGAACGTTTGCTCGAAGGCCTGCAACAGTACTTTTCGCCGCTCGGCGCCCAGTCCCTGGGCCTGCTGAAAATGCGCCAGCGTCATCAACCCTTTGCCTTTGAAGAATGGCTCGATGGTCTGCTCGATGAGTTGGCCGTTCACTTGTCCACCCGCGCGCCGCTGTTGCTGGTACTCGATGACTATCATCTGGCCCAGGGACCGGTGCTGGACCGTTGCCTGCAGTTTTTCCTCAACCACTTGCCCGACGGCCTGGTGGTGCTGGTAACCAGCCGCCAGCGCCCGGATTGGCATCTGGCGCGCCTGCGTTTGTCGCGGCACTTGCTCGAACTGCACGAACATGACCTGCGTTTGACCCATGGCGAATCCTTGGCAGTGCTGGATCACCATAGCAATGCGCTGCGCGGCGAAGCCCTCGATAACTTGATCCGGCGCAGTGAAGGCTGGGTGGCCGGACTGCGCTTCTGGTTGCTGGCGGCGTCCGAAGCCGGCAACGAAGGCGCTTTGCCCCAGAGCCTGCACGGCGGCGAAGGTCTGATCCGCGATTATCTGTTGGAAGAGGTGATCGACTGTCTGCCGGCTGACGTGCAGGCATTCCTGTTCGACACCGCGCCCCAGGAGCGCTTTTGCAGCGAACTGTGCGACGCCGTGCGCGAAGCCCACGACAGCGCGGACATCCTGCGCTACCTGCAATCTCACCAGGTGTTTCTGGTGCCGCTGGACGAGCAGGGCGTCTGGTTTCGCTATCACCATCTGTTCTCCGACCTGTTGCGCAGTCGCCGCGCGAACAGCCCGGTGCTGCCGGCCGCGAGCCTGCACCTGCGCGCCTGTCGCTGGTTCAATGCCCAGGGCCTGATCGACGAAGCGGTGGAGCAGGCATTGCGCGCCGGCCATTTGGATGTGGCGGCAAACCTGGTGCAAAACCTGTCCGAAGAACAGCTGCTGGCCGAGCAGAATGTCGGCATGCTGCTGCGCTGGAAAATGGACTTGCCCGACAGCCTGTTGATCAGCACGCCGCGCTTGATTGTGTTGTACAGCTGGGCGTTGGGCCTGGCCTGCCAGCTCGACGCGGCGCAGGAACTGTCCAGTTACCTCAGTCGCTTCCTGCCGGCCCCTTCGGCCACCGCACAACGATCGATGCTGGCGCAGTGGCTGGCGCTGAGCGGCATCATCGCCCGTGGTCGCGGTGATCGCGAGCTGACCCAGCGCTACTGCGGCGAGGCGTTGGACAGCCTGCCGCAGCGCCGCTATGGCCAGCGGCTGATGTGTCTGTCGACCTTATCCAACCTGGCGATTGCCGATGCCGACCTGTGGCGCGCCCGGGGCTTGAATCGCGAATCGCTGGAGCTCGCGCAGCGGGTCGGCAATCCGCTGTTCGAGGCCTTGGCCCACTACGACCGTGCGCGGGTGTTGCAGGCGCGCGGTGAAATCCTGCGTTCGCTCGACGAAGTGCGCCAGGGCCTGCAGCGCCTGCATGGCCTGGCGCCTCAGCGGTTGTATGCGGTGCGCGCGCGCCTGGCGCTGTATGAAGGTTACTTGCTGCTGTTGCGCTTGCAGCCCGAAGCGGGCCTGGCTCGCCTGCGCGCCGGGCTGGCGGAGGCCCGAGCCTGCCGCGATATCAGTGTGCTGATCGGGCACTGTGTGATCGCCAGTTTCGAAGGACGCCGCGGCGACTTTCCTCTGGCCTTCGCCGAGCTGGCTGAAGCCGAGCGCTTGATGCATATCTGGGACGTGCCGCCGATTTACTACCTGGCCATGATCACCCTGATCAAATGCGAACTGTGGCTGGCCCAGGGCCGTACCGACCTGGCCGATGCCTGGCTGACGCGGCTGGGGCAGACCTACAACGGCTACCACGCCGCCGCTGCGCCGGAGTTTCATCCCCACCTGCCGCAACACATCGGCCTGCAACAAGCCGCCCTGGACGCCACGCGTCATCAGCCCGAAGCGGCGTTGCAGCGTTTGGAACAATTGGCGCAAGAGGCCCAGACCAGCGGCCGCCAGATGATCGCTTTGCTGGCGCTGACCCAGCAGGTGCAACTGCTGCTGGAGGGCGGGCAGCCGGCCAAGGCGCGGCCGATGCTGGCCCAGGCCCTGCAGGCTGCCGCCGGGGGCGCACTGCAACCGTTCCAGCGGCTGTTGGAAAACCATGCTGACTGGATGCGCGAGCAGTTGGCTCAGCACCCTCACGCCCTGGCGAGCCAGGCCCTGCTGGCGTTGTTGCCCACGGTGGCGGCGGGGGGGTCATCCTCCCATGAGGCGCTCAGCGCGCGCGAAATGGCCGTGCTGCAACTGATTGCCCTGGGATGTTCGAATCAGGAAATCAGCAATCAGTTGTTCATTTCCCTGCACACCGTGAAAACCCACGCCAGCCACATCAACAGCAAGCTTGGCGTGGAGCGACGCACTCAGGCCGTGGCCCGCGCGAAGGCCATGGGGTTGCTGGCCTGATCTCGCGGTGGGCTACGGTGTGCCTGGGCACTGGCCAGCAGCGCTGGCGGCTGCCCGGCTGACCTGTGCCGCGAAGCGCTTGAGGTTGTTCTGATGGGCCAACACCACATCGTCAATGCCGCTGCCCGCCGGCGACTGCAAGGTCGTTCGGCACAGCAGCGACGGGCGGTCAGTGCCGCTGGCGGGCCGCAGACGCCATTGGGCGTCAAACCGGGCGTACTGGCCAGGCACGGAATCAAAGCGCTGTACGTCGACCCGCAACAGCAGCGGTGGCCGAGGATTGCTGTTGGCCAACTGATCCACCAGCGCGCTGCGCATTTCGTCCGCCAGGCTGGCGGCCCACCACTGGGTTTCCAGGATGGCGATGCCCGTGTCGCCCTGGCGCACCACGATCTGCGGTCGGTCCACGGCGGGCGGCACCGTGAGGCTCTCGATGCGGATCGTGCCGGTACCGCCAACCGTGGGCAGATTCGCATGCGCCGGGGTCAGCGTATGGAAGGTAATGGGCGTGCTGCCGCAGGCCGACAGCGCCAACAACGCGCCGAGCAGGGTGGCTTTGAACGGAAACGTCATGGCGCTTGCTCCAGGTTTCATTTGCGCGGTGGCCCTTGCAGGTTCAGGGGCGCGGCGTTGTCGGGGCGACCGCGAATCAGCGATTCCGGGTGACGGCCCAGGTAGTCCGACAGCTCGCGCAACGAGCGGGACATGCGGCCCAGCTCATCCAGGGTCTGGGTCAGTTGCTCGCGCTGCGGTGAGTCTTCGGCGAGGGTCGCGTTGGCCGATTGCAACGTCTTGCTGACGTCGGCCAAGGTCGTCTGTACGCCGGGCAGGGTCTTGGCGTTGAACTGGGTGAGGCCTTTGCGCAACTCGACGAGATTGCTGTCGAGGTTGCCGGCGATGCGTTCGATCGGCAGTTGATTGATCTTGTTGACGATGCTTTCGAGTTTTTCCTGCAGTTGTTCCAGGTTACCGGGAATGGTCGGGATGCTGACCGGGCGCAGGGTGGGGTCGAAGGTGACCTTGTCGGCTTTGGGGTAGAAGTCCAGGGCGATGTACAACTGGCCGGTCAGCAGGTTGCCGCTGCGCGCCTGGGCCCGCAGACCGTTCTCGATGAACGAGCCGATCAGGCGTACGCCGGCGGCTTCATCCTTGGGATCGTTGTTCATGGTCTTGAGCAGCTTGGTATGGGCCTGTCCGAGCAACTGGGGATAGATGACGATGCCGACGTTGAGTGGGAAGCTGCGCTTTTTGGCATCGAAGTCCAGGTTGACCGACACCACTTTGCCGAACTCGATGCCGAGGAACTCCACCGGTGCGCCGACCTTGAGCCCGCGCAGGGCCTGGTCGAAACGCAGGGCCATGTATTGGCCGTCGCCGGTGGGCGGAGCAAGCGCGCTGACCTGGTCGTCGAACAGTTCGAACGTTTGTTCCTCATCGGCGGGCTTATCGTTGGGGCTGTAAGGCGGCGCCAGGAACGCAATACCGCCCACCAGCATGGACGACAGCGATTCGGTTTTCAGCGCGAAGCCATTGGCGCCGACACTCAGGTCGATCCCACTGGCGTTCCAGAAGCGGGTGTTCTGCGTGACGTACGCATCATTGGGCGCATGCACGAACACTTCGATATCGACCCCTTTGCCTTCGGCATCCAGTTTGTAGGCCACCACTTGGCCGACCTCGATTTTGCGGTAGTACACCGGCGAGCCGATATCCAGCGAGCCCAGGGTCTGCGTATGCAACGTAAAACGTTTGCCCGGTTCTCCGTAGGTGATCGGCGGCGGGTTTTCCAGGCCCTTGAACTGCCTGGCGCGGGTCTCGGACTGGCCGATGTCGGCACCGATATAGTCGCCGGACAACAGCGTGTCGATACCGGAAACGCCACCCGCGCCGATGCGCGGGCGTACCACCCAGAACTGCGAGTCGGCGCGCGTGAAACTTTCGGCCTGCTTGGCCAACTGCACGGTCGCGTTGACGCTTTTCTGATCGCCGCTCAGGGCCACATCGGTCACTTGGCCGATCACCACGTTGCGGTACTTGACCTCGGTTTTATTCGCTGTCAGCCCGCTGCCGGTCTTGAAGTTAAGCGTGATGGTCGGGCCCTGCTGCAGGACGCTGTGGACCACCAGCGAAATCCCCACCAATACCGCAACGATCGGCACGATCCAAACCAGCGACACACTGAAGCGCCGGGTCTTGATGGCCGGCGATCCGGGCGTTTTCGCAGCGTCAGTGCGGGACGTCATCCGAGGTCTCCTTAGTGTGCGGGGGTTCCCAGATCAGCCTCGGGTCGAAGCTCATCGCAGCCAACATGGTAAATACAACCACCAGGCCGAAAAACAGAATGCCCAGGCGCGGCTCGATAGTGCCCAGCGCCTGAAACTTCACCAGCGCGGCCACCAGCGCGACCACGATGACATCCAGCATCGACCAGTAGCCAATCAGCTCGACAAAACGGAACAGCTTCGAGCGCTCCTTGCGCGCCCACAGGCTGTTGCGTTGCACGGTCACCAGCAGCAGCGCCAGAGAAACGAACTTGATCCCCGGCACGGCGATGCTGGCGATAAAAATGATCAGCGCGATGTCCCACGCGCCGTGCTGCCAGAACTCCAGAACCCCGCTCATGATGGTGCTGTCGGCGCCCGAGCCGAACAGGCTGGTATTCATCACCGGCAGCACATTGGCCGGTACATAAAAGGCCAGCGCCGTGAGCATGTAGGCCCAGGTGCGAGTGAGCGAGCGGACCTTGCGCCGGTGCAGGGGCGCGCCGCAGCGTTCGCATTCGCCGGGGGCTGCGCTGATGTCAGCCGCCAGGCCGCAGCTGTGGCACAGGCACAGGTTGAGTTCGCTGGCGGTCGGCGGGGTATTCACACAACGTCCCACAGGTCACGCACATCGCGCCCGGCGATACGGATCAGCAACAGGCTCAGCACGGCCAGCGCAAACAGGCCGGTGCCGGGAATGACATCGAGCATGCCGGCCAACTTGAACACCGCCACCATCGCCCCGAGCAGGCACACCTCGAGCATGCTCCACGGCCGCAGTGCTTCGAGCCAGCGCATGCATAGCCTGAACGCCGGCGAACGCTGGCCGGCCAAGGCGAAACTCAACACCCATATCAGCAGTAACAACTGGAAAACCGGCGCGATGATGATGGAGATCGCGGCCACCAAGGCGATAAAGGTGATTGGCCCCAGGCTCAGGGCCACCACTGAGTCCCACAGCGTGGCGCTGTTTTTCAGGCCCTGCAGGCTGATCGTCATCACCGGATAGAAGTTAGCGAAAGCCCATAGCACCGCGGCGGTCAGCGTCAAGGCGAGGCGCTGTTGCAGGGTCAGGCCGTTGTAGCGCTGCAACACGCCTGCACAGCGCACGCACACGGCTTTTTGATGCCGGGCGAGCGCGACTTTGCGGTACACGCAGTCGCAGTGCTCGCAGATGATCAAGTGGTTCGCCATGAGGCTCGCTCCAGCGCGGCACGTTTGCGATCTTGGGTGGGGTTGAGGGGCGCCCGCAAAGCTTAGCAGCGGCGGCTTTGCATGCGGGCGAGCGAACCGTCACTTTCGGGTGTGAGGCTTGGTCAACCATACTGTGGCGAATATGCCATATGAAGCGCAGGAGTACCGATGAATATTGAACACAACGCCCTTATCCGCGAAACCTTCCCGGTCGGCCCGTTGCAGTGCAACTGCACGATCATCGGCGACCCCGTCACCAAAAAAGCCATCGTGGTCGATCCGGGCGGCAACCCGGAACGGATCCTGGCGCGGCTCGATGCGCTGGGCCTGAAGGTGGTGAGCATCATTCATACCCATGCCCATCTCGATCACTTCCTCGCTTCGGGTCAATTGAAAGAGAAAACCGGCGCCACCCTGCATCTGCACAAGGAAGACCAATTCCTGTGGGACAACCTGGAGATGCAATGCCAGATGTTTGGGGTGCCCTATACGCCAGTGCCGTCGCCCGACCGCTGGCTGGCCGATGATGAGGCCTTGGCCTGCGGCTGCGGCGTGGCTTTGCACACGCCTGGGCATACGCCGGGATCGATGAGTTTCTGGTTCGCCGATGCCAAATTGCTGATTGCCGGTGACACCTTGTTCCGCCGCGGCGTGGGGCGTACGGATCTGTGGGGTGGCGATCAGGCGACCATTGTGCGTTCGATCAAGCAGCGCCTGTATACCCTGGACGAGGATGCCATCGTGGTGACGGGGCACGGGCCGGATACGCGGCTGGGGGATGAGATGCGCGAGAACCCGTTCGTTCGGGCTTGACGTCAGCGAGCGCGCCGTTACAGAAAAATCTCAGGTTGTGTTCAGCGGGTGTCTGCTAGGGTTTTGATGGCGGTCAGTGTTGGCCAGTCTTTTGTTACAGCCTGGAACGCGATGACGGAATTTTTGCCGTTTGTCGCGTTCCAAACCCGGCACAGGTCCGTTGCCAATGTCCTTTGCACCACAGAATGCAAAAGTAGGAGCTTCCTTCATGTTCACTCCGCGTCGTCTGCTTGTTGTCGCTACCGCCGTAGCCCTGTTGTCCGGCTGCGCTTCCCCTAATCCTTATGACGGCAGCAGCCAGGGACAGGCGAATAATGAATCCGGCGGTATGAGCAAGACCGCCAAGTATGGTGGCCTGGGCGCTCTGGCCGGGGCATTGGCCGGTGCCGCCATCGACCACAACCACCGTGGCAAGGGCGCGCTGATCGGCGCAGTGGTGGCCGGTGCAGGTGCCGCCGGCTATGGCTACTACGCCGACCAGCAGGAAAAGAAACTGCGCGAAAGCATGGCCAATACCGGAGTCGAAGTGCAGCGCCAGGGCGACCAGATCAAATTGATCATGCCGGGTAACATCACCTTCGCCACCAACTCCGACGCGATTTCCAGCAGTTTCTACCAGCCGCTGAACAACTTGGCCAATTCGCTCAAGCAGTTCAATCAGAACACCATCCAGATTGTCGGCTACACCGACAGCACCGGCAGCCGCCAGTTGAACATGGACCTGTCCCAGCGTCGCGCTCAGAGCGTGGCCAATTACCTGACGTCCCAAGGCGTGAGTCCGGCCAACCTGAGCGCGCGCGGCGCCGGTCCGGATAACCCGATCGCCAGCAACGCGGACGTCAATGGCCGTGCCCAGAACCGTCGGGTCGAGGTCAACCTGGGTCCTATCCCAGGCCAGCAGTATGGCCAGCCGGCCCAGCAGCAGGCACCGCAGCAAAATAACCAGTTCCAGGGCAACCCGTACCAGCAGTACCAGTAAGCTCGGGTAATAAAAAAGGACGCCGTGCAATGGCTGCACGGCGTCCTTTTTTGTGGGCGGCGTTTACATCAATCGATGTATTCGAACACCTTAACGATCTTCTGCACGCCAGATACGCCCTGTACCAGATTGGCGGCGCGGGTGGCTTCCGCCTGGGTCAGCAGGCCCATCAGGTAGACGATACCGTTATCGGTGACGACTTTGATGCGCGAGCCTGGGATGGCGTTGTCGGTGAGCATCTGCGCCTTGATCTTGGTGGTCAGCAGCGCGTCATTGCTGATGGCCAGCAGGGTGATCGGGTCCATCACCTGCAATTCGTTATGCACCTTCTTCACGCGTTGCACGGCCGCTGCGGCTTGCTCGGCCTGGGCCTTAAGATCGGCGCGGGGCGTTTGGCCGGCGAGCAGTACCACACCGTTGAAACTGGTGACGACGATGCGCGAGGCACCATTGCCCAGGTCCGGCGCGGCTTTGGCGACGTTGACCTCGACTTTGGTTTCGATCAGAGAGTCGTCGATCTTGCTGCCGAAGGTACGCGTGCCCTTGTCGTCCTGGATGGGGGTGTCGCGTGTCGCGGTGATTGCCGTGCTGCAGCCGCTGATGGCAAGGCACAGCGTCATGGCCAAAAGGCTGAGGCGGTTAACGGTCATTCTTCACTCCCGAACAGTTGGCTGTCGATCAGATCGCACAGGCAGTGGATCGCCAGCAGGTGGACTTCCTGGATACGTGCAGTGACAGTGGCCGGAACGCGAATCTCCACATCTTCTGGCAGCAGCAGCGAGGCCATGCCGCCGCCGTCGCGTCCGGTCAATGCTACGACAATCATTTCGCGATCATGTGCGGCCTGGATCGCTTGAATAATGTTGGCCGAGTTGCCGCTGGTGGAAATCGCCAGCAGCACATCGCCCGGCTGGCCCAGGGCGCGGATCTGCTTGGAGAAGATCTCGTTGTAGCTGTAGTCGTTGGCGATCGAGGTGATCGTCGACGAATCGGTGGTCAAGGCAATGGCCGGCAGGCTCGGGCGCTCGCGCTCGAAGCGGTTGAGCAGCTCGGAGGAAAAGTGCTGGGCGTCGCCGGCTGAACCGCCGTTGCCGCACGAAAGCATTTTGCCCTCGTTGAGCAAGGCATTGACCATGACTTGACTGGCTTGCTCGATGTGCGGTGCAAGTACGTCCATCGCCTGTTGCTTGGTGTCGATGCTGGCCTGGAATAGCTGGCGAATTCGGGATTGCATGTCCATCTGTGTGACCTTAAGTAGCGCGGCTGTTTGGCACAGGAATGTGCAGCCCGCAAAGCAAAGAGCAAAAGTGTGTGGTGTAGAGGTCCGGCGAATCAGCTGTCGAAGGCATTGGGCAGCCAGTTCAGATCAGCCGTCCCCGACGGTGTGCTTTCTATGGCGACCACATCGAAACGGCAGGGGGAGTCGGCCCAGCGATGCTCTTTTTGCAGGAAAAACTGCGCGGCGAGTATCAGCTTTTGACGCTTGCGCCCGTCGATACTGGCGAGCGCGCCACCCCATTGTGCGTGTTTCCTGTAGCGGACTTCGACGAATACTACTGTATCGCCGTCAAGCATGACCAGATCAAGCTCGCCGCGTTTACACAACCAGTTCTGCGCCAGAAGGCGCAGACCCTGTTGCTGCAGGTAGTTCAGAGCTTGAAGTTCGGCATCCTTGCCGCTTTGCGCGCGGGACCGCTCGGGCATCAGCGCGGGGTGTCCGGCAGGCGTTGGACCTGGCCGCCGACGAACTTGGCCCAAGGCATCTGGCGGTCGACGCGCTGGTTGCCGCTGATGCCCAGATTGCCCGACAGGCCATCCACCCGAGTGTCCGGCAGCGCCTTGAGCTGGCCCAGGCGTGGCGCCAGGCGATAGGCATCGACGCCCATCGCATACAGGCGGCCGAGGCTGCCATTGGCTTGTGGCCATTGCGCGGCGACCTGGTTGCGCAGCGGGTCGGTGGTGTTGAGCAGCCAAGGCGTTTCGCAGAACATCACGTTGGTCATGTCCAGGTACTGGTTCTTGTCGCCGCTGGCGCTGAATACGTGGGATGTTGCATACACCGGCACGTCGCCGGCGTACTGGAAGTTGAGGGTCGGCTTGATCTGCTGGGCCAGTTGCGGGGTTACGGCCAGGAAGATGAACTCGATGTCCTGGCGACGTGAAGGTTGTGCCGCCACATCGGTGCCAACGGTGTTTTGCAGGCTCTTGGCGCGGGCTTCGCTTTTACGCAGCTGGAACAGGTCGGCAATCTGCTGGGCCAGGGCCACGGGCTGATCCACATACTCCACACCCATGACCGTACCGCCGTTGGCTTCCCAATCCTGGCGGAACGCCTTGTAGACACGCTCGCCCCATTCGCCACGCGGCACCATGGCTGCGGCGCGGTGCAGGCCATCGGCACGGGCGCGGCGCGAGACTTCGCGGGCTTCGTCTTCGGCGGCCAGGCCGAACTGGAACAGCTGCGGCGGAGCTTGATCGGTTTCGGCGTAATTCAGCGCCAGGGTGGTGATCGGCAGTTGAGGTCGCGCGCTGAGCTGCTTGACGAGTGGCTTCTCCAGCGGGCCGACCACCAGTTGCACGCCGGCGGCCTGGGCCTTGGCGTAGAAATCGTCGAGGGAGGTCAAGCGGGAGCTGTCATAGAACTCAATGACCGGCGGCTTCTGCCCGGCCTGTTCGGCCTGGTAATGGGCCGCCATGAAGCCTTCGCGCAACGCCTTGCCCACGGAGGCCAGCGGGCCGTCTTGTGGCAGCAGCAGGGCGATCTTGTTCAGGGGCTGGCTGGCCAGTTCCTTAAGCTTGGTCAGCGGCGTCGGCAATTGCAGCGCCGCCGGATGGTTGGGGTTCTGCGCGCGCCAGGTGTCGATGGCGGCCTGCTGTTGCTCCAGGGTGCCGGCGCTCTTGACCGATTGAGCCAGGGTGATCCAGCCATCGAGGATAGGGTTGCCGCTGGCTTGCAACTGCTCGGCCGGCAGGGCGGCAATCAGCGCCCAGATGGCGTCATGGTTGGCATGCGCGGCGTCGCCGGTCAGCAACGAGGCCATGGCGACACGCTCACGGGCGGCGGCCAGGGTCTGGCCGTCGGCCTCATAAGCGCGGGCATGAACGGTACCGGTGCGAATCTGCTGCTCGGCAGGCAAGTCCTTGAGGCTTTGCAGGCTCGGGTGGCTCAATGCCGTCAACGCGGCCTTGGGCTGGTTGCGCGTCATCGCCAGCTCGGCAGCCAGTGTGCTGGCAAACACCTGTGCGGCAGGCTTGAGAGCCTCCAGGGGCACTTGTGCAAGAATCTGCGCCGAGCGGCCAGGATTATTCTGGTGGTAGGCCAGGTCAGCTGCACTCAGGCGCAACAGTGCGGCCTTTTCCGGCGTCTTGGCGGAGGTGGCCTGTTCGAGCAGTTGCTCGATACTGGCGTCCGGGGTCCGAGGAAGCTCGCCAAGGCTGGACGAGGGCGAGCTGGCGCAGGCGGCCAGTAGGGCAGCGAGGCAGAGGGCGGAGAGCAGCCGCAGGCAAGCGATCATGTAAGTGTTCCTGATACCGATCAAATTAGCGTGGAAGTGTACCCAAGCACTGGCCCAGGCGCGATGTTACTGGCGTGAAACCGTCGATTTAGGTCGTGCAAAAGCGGCTGACTGGATGTTACCGGACGCAAGCGACCCTGAAGGGATCGGCCTCGATGGCGTTTTTTCAAGGCATCTACGCGCTACAATGATTTTTTTGCCAACCATCGAGGTGTGCGTTTTGACTGCTCCAGGTCCTTTGAATTCCACTGCAGGCTCGCTTTTTGTCGTGGCGACGCCCATTGGCAACCTGGACGACATCAGTGCTCGCGCATTGAAAGTGTTGCGCGACGTTAAATTGATCGCGGCCGAAGACACGCGCCACTCCCAACGTTTGATGCAGCATTTTGGTATCAGTACGCCGCTGGCGGCCTGCCATGAGCACAACGAACGCGAGGAAGGCAGCCGCTTTATCGTGCGTCTGCTGGCCGGCGACGACGTGGCGTTGATTTCCGATGCGGGCACGCCATTGATCTCCGATCCCGGTTACCACCTGGTCCGCCAGGCACGCGCCGCAGGTATCAATGTAGTGCCTGTTCCGGGGGCGTGCGCGTTGATTGCTGCCTTATCGGCGGCCGGCCTGCCTTCCGACCGGTTTATCTTCGAAGGCTTCCTGCCCGCCAAGGCGGTGGGGCGTCGAGCGCGCCTTGAGGCCCTCAAGGAGGAACCGCGCACGCTGATCTTCTACGAAGCGCCGCACCGCATCCTGGAGTGTCTGCAGGACATGGAGCTGGTATTCGGCGGCGAGCGCCTGGCGCTGTTGGCCCGCGAGCTGACCAAAACCTTCGAGACTCTCAAAGGCTTACCCCTGGAAGCGCTTCGAGCCTTTGTCGAAGGCGACAGTAACCAGCAGCGCGGCGAGTGCGTGGTGCTGGTAGCGGGCTGGACCGCGCCGGAGAGCGAGGATGCGGTGAGCAGCGAGGCCATGCGCATCCTGGATCTGTTGCTCAAGGAAATGCCACTTAAACGCGCAGCGGCCCTGGCGGCGGAAATCACTGGCGTGCGCAAGAACGTCCTGTATCAAGTGGCGCTGGATAAGCAGAAAGCCGAAT
Source organism: Pseudomonas quebecensis (assembly GCF_026410085.1). Taxonomy (NCBI): domain Bacteria; kingdom Pseudomonadati; phylum Pseudomonadota; class Gammaproteobacteria; order Pseudomonadales; family Pseudomonadaceae; genus Pseudomonas; species Pseudomonas quebecensis. The sequence continues at coordinate 4,236,175 of NZ_CP112866.1, read as the reverse complement.
AGTTCCGGGGTGGAGGGTGCAATTCATCCGATCATGATGGCAGTCGCGGTCTTTTAATACTTGTCCTGAGACCGCCGTGCCGTTAACCTGCGCGGCGGAGAGTCGATTGGACAGTCGCTGCCCTCTATGAAAATTAGGGGGGGGAGGAAAGTCCGGGCTCCATAGGGCGAAGTGCCAGGTAATGCCTGGGAGGCGTGAGCCTACGGAAAGTGCCACAGAAAATAACCGCCTAAGCGCTTCGGTGCCGGTAAGGGTGAAAAGGTGCGGTAAGAGCGCACCGCACGACTGGCAACAGTTCGTGGCTAGGTAAACCCCACTTGGAGCAAGACCAAATAGGGTCCCAAGGCGTGGCCCGCGCTGGGACCGGGTAGGTTGCTAAAGATGTCCAGTGATGGCCATCGTAGACGAATGACTGTTCAAGACAGAACCCGGCTTATAGATCGACTCTCCACCTTATTTCCTTTTGTTCGAGTCTCGAGCAAAAAAACCGGTAGTAACGCAAGACTCCCTCCCTGCCAAATCATTGGCAGATGCATCTTCGTAATACCAAAAAAATCTTACTCTTAATAAATCACTTTAACTTCGAGCTATAGCGCTTTGAGTGCTCTGCGCTTGTTGGGTCAAAAATATCGTCGAACTCGGGTTTCTCCTCCCTTTACGCTCCTAAATCTCCGTTCTGTAAGGCTTTTCCTTGAATCCGTGCCTTGACGGTGTGGTGGGCGCATTCCTATAGTGTGCGCAAGTGGCGGAAAGTGGCACAAAGTGGGTTTTTTGAACGTAAAACGCTAAAATTTGGAGAAACGCATCTGTGTTTCGCGGAGCTAACGCTATCAGTCTCGACGCAAAAGGCCGTCTCGCTATGCCGAGCCGGTATCGCGACGAGCTGATTTCGAGAAGTTCCGGGCAGTTAATCATCACAATCGATGCCGTTGACCCTTGTTTATGTGTTTACCCCCTCGACGAGTGGGAGTTGATCGAAACCAAATTGCGCGCCTTGCCTTCATTGCGTGAAGAAAACCGCCGCCTGCAGCGTTTGCTGATCGGTAATGCCGTCGACCTTGAACTCGATGGCAGTGGTCGTTTCCTGGTACCCCCGCGTCTACGCGAGTACGCCAAGCTCGATAAGCGCGCAATGCTGGTCGGCCAACTGAACAAGTTCCAATTGTGGGACGAAGATGCCTGGGATGCTGTTTCCGCAGCTGACCTGGCTGCTATTCAACAACCGGGCGCCATGCCTGACGAACTGCGTGATCTGATCCTGTGACTATTGATAGCGGCTTTAACCACATCACCGTACTGCTTGACGAAGCCGTCGAGGCTCTCGCCGTACGCGCGGATGGCTGCTATGTGGATGGGACGTTCGGCCGGGGCGGGCACAGTCGATTGATCCTTAGTCAGCTCGGGCCGGACGGAACGCTCCTCGGGTTCGACAAAGACCCCCAAGCGATTGCCACCGGGCAAGCGCTAGCGGCCGAAGACGGCCGCTTTGTCGTTGTGCAGCGCAGCTTTGCCGAGCTGGGAGCCGAAGTGGCCGAGCGCGGCATGGCGGGCAAGGTCGCCGGCGTTTTGCTTGACCTGGGCGTGTCTTCGCCCCAGCTCGATGACCCGGAACGCGGTTTCAGTTTCATGAACGACGGCCCCCTCGACATGCGCATGGACCCGTCCCGAGGCGTCAGCGCCGCGCAGTTCATCGCCACCGCGCCGGTGGAAGAAATCGCCCGGGTGTTCAAGGAATACGGCGAAGAGCGTTTCGCCGGCCGTATGGCTCGTGCCGTGGTCGAGCGCCGCGAACTGCAACCGTTCGAGCGCACCGCTGACCTGGCCGAAGTGCTGAAAGTCGCCAACCCAGCCTGGGAAAAGGGCAAGAACCCGGCGACCCGTGCGTTCCAGGGCCTGCGCATTCACGTCAACAACGAATTGGGCGATCTGGAGGCCGGCCTGGAGGCTGCCCTCGACGCGCTGGAAGTGGGCGGTCGCCTGGTGGTGATCAGCTTCCACTCCCTGGAAGACCGTATCGTCAAGCTATTCATGCGCCGCCTGGTCAAGGGCGAGTCCGACAACCTGCCGCGCAACCTGCCGGTACGTTTCGAAGCCTTTGTGCCGAAAATCAAGATCCATGGCAAAGCGCAGTTCGCTTCCGATGCTGAGCTTAAGGCCAACCCACGTGCCCGCAGTGCGGTCATGCGTGTTGCGGAGAAGTTGCGGTGAGCAAGCTTTTCGCCAAGCCCCTGCCAGGCGGCAGCTTCTTTATGTTGCTGCTGTTTATCGGCGTGCTGGTTTCCGCCATCGCGGTGTCCTACAGCGCCCACTGGAACCGTCAGTTGCTCAACACCCTGTACGGGGAATTGAGCGTGCGCGACAAAGCTCAGGCGGAGTGGGGACGGTTGATCCTGGAGCAAAGTACCTGGACCGCCCACAGTCGTATCGAGGTGCTGGCCACGGAACAGCTGAAAATGCATATCCCCGGCGCAGCTGACGTGCGGATGGTGGCGCCATGATGAAACTTGAAGGCGCGCTCTATCCATGGCGCTTCCGCCTGGTGCTTGGCTTGCTGGCACTGATGGTGGGCGCGATCGCCTGGCGCATCATCGACCTGCAGGTGGTCGACCGCGACTTCCTGATCGGCCAGGGCGACGCCCGCAGCCTGCGTCATATCCCTATTCCCGCGCACCGTGGCCTGATCACCGACCGCAATGGCGAGCCCCTGGCCGTCAGTACACCGGTGACCACGCTGTGGGCTAACGCCAAGGAACTGCAGGTTGCCAAGGACCGCTGGCCGGCCCTCGCCGCCGCCCTTGGTCAAGACCCCAAGGCCCTGGCCGAGCGTCTGGAAGCCCAGGCCAACAAAGAGTTCATCTATCTGGTACGCGGCCTGACCCCTGAGCAGGGCCAGCAGGTGCTCGACCTTAAAGTCCCCGGTGTCTACGGCATCGAGGAGTTCCGTCGTTTCTACCCGGCCGGTGAAACCACCGCCCATATGGTGGGCTTCACCGACATCGACGACCACGGTCGCGAAGGTGTCGAGTTGGCCTACGATGAATGGCTGGCCGGGGTTCCAGGCAAGCGACAAGTCATCAAGGATCGGCGCGGAAGGCTGATCAAGGATGTCCAGGTCACCAAGAACGCCAAGGCCGGTAAGCCCTTGGCGTTGTCGATTGACCTGCGTCTGCAATACCTGGCCAACCGCGAACTGCGTAACGCGATCATCGAGAACGGCGCCAAGGCCGGCAGCCTGGTGATCATGGACGTGAAGACCGGTGAGATTCTCGCCATGGTCAACCAGCCAACCTACAACCCGAACAACCGTCGCAACCTGCAACCGGCGATGATGCGCAACCGCGCCATGATCGACGTGTTCGAGCCGGGTTCGACCATGAAAGCCATTTCCATGAGTGCTGCCCTCGAAACGGGACGCTGGAAGCCCAGCGACAAGGTCGAGGTCTATCCGGGCACGCTGCAGTTGGGCAAATACACCATTCGCGACGTATCCCGGACCGAAGGGCCGGTGTTGGACCTGACAGGCATCCTGATCAACTCCAGTAACGTGGGCATGAGTAAGGTCGCCTTCGATATCGGCGGCGAAACCATCTACCACCTGGCGCAGAAAATCGGCCTGGGCCAACCCACGGGCCTGGACTTTCCTGGCGAGCGCGTCGGTAACCTGCCGAACTACCGCGATTGGAAAAAAGCCGAGACCGCCACGCTGTCCTACGGCTACGGCCTGTCGGTGACGGCAATCCAATTGGCCCACGCCTTCTCCGTGCTGGCCAACAATGGCCGCATGGTGCCGTTAAGCCTGATTCACGTCGACGAAGCGCCAAAGGCGACTCAGGTGATCCCGGAAAATGTCGCCAAGACCATGCAAGGCATGCTGCAACAAGTGATCGAAGCACCGCGCGGCGTGTTCCGTGCCCAGGTGCCGGCGTATCACGTGGGCGGCAAATCCGGTACCGCACGTAAGACATCCGTGGGCACCAAGGGCTATGCCGAGAACTCGTACCGTTCGCTGTTCGCCGGCTTCGGTCCGATGAGCGACCCGCGCTACGCCATCGTCGTGGTGATCGATGAACCCAGCAAGGCCGGTTACTTCGGTGGCCTGGTCTCGGCGCCGGTGTTCAGCAAAGTGATGTCCGGCACCCTGCGCCTGATGAACATCACCCCCGACAACCTGCCGCCGACCCAGCAAGCAAACGCCGGACCACCGGCCGCTGCCGTAAAAGCCAATGGAGGGCGCGGCTGATGTCTCTAAGTTTGAACAAGATTTTCGCCCATGCCGGTCGCGACCTGTTGATCCGTGAGCTGACCCTGGACAGCCGCAATGTGCGTGCCGGCGACCTGTTCCTGGCCGTGCCGGGTGGCAGGTTCGACGGTCGCGCGCACATTGCCGATGCGCTGCAACGCGGTGCCGCCGCCGTGGCGTATGAAGCCGAAGGCGCCACCGTGCTACCGATCACCGACGTGCCGCTGATTCCGGTCAAAGGGCTGGCCAAGCAGTTATCCGATATCGCCGGGCGTTTCTATGGCGAGCCGAGCCGCCACCTCAATCTGGTGGGCGTGACCGGCACCAACGGCAAGACCAGCGTGACCCAGCTCGTGGCCCAGGCTCTTGATCTGCTGGGCCAGCACTGCGGCATTGTCGGCACTCTGGGGACTGGTTTCTATGGCGCGCTGCAAAGCGGTCTGCACACCACGCCGAACCCGATTGCCGTGCAGGCGACCCTGGCCGACCTGAAAAAAGCCGGTGCCAAGGCCGTGGCCATGGAGGTCTCATCCCACGGGCTGGAGCAGGGTCGCGTCAGCGCCCTGGCGTTCGATGTGGCGGTGATGACCAACCTGTCCCGCGACCATCTGGATTACCACGGCACCATGGAGGCGTACGCCGCCGCCAAGGCCAAGCTGTTCGCGTGGAATGATCTCAAATGCCGGGTCGTTAACCTGGACGATGCGTTCGGTCGCCAACTCGCCACCGAAGACCGCGAAGGGCGCCTGATCAGCTACAGCCTGCAGGACCCAAGTGCCTACCTGTATTGCCGCGAAGCCCGGTTCGACGACGAAGGCGTGCGCGCCACCCTGGTGACCCCGCAGGGCGAACACCACCTGCGCAGCACCTTGCTCGGTCGTTTCAACCTCAGCAACGTGCTTGCTGCCATCGGTGCGCTGCTGGGCCTGGACTATGCCCTCGACGAAATTCTGAACGTACTGCCGAAGCTGGAAGGCCCGGCCGGTCGCATGCAGCGCCTGGGTGGCGGAAAACAGCCGCTGGTAGTGGTTGATTACGCCCACACCCCGGACGCCCTGGAAAAAGTACTCCAAGCGCTGCGCCCACACGCCAAGGGCAAATTACTGTGCCTGTTCGGTTGCGGCGGTGATCGTGATCGCGGCAAGCGCCCGCTGATGGCCGAGATTGTCGAGCGCCTGGCCGACGGCGTGCTGGTGACCGACGACAACCCGCGCAGCGAAGACCCAAGCCAGATTTTCGATGACATCCGTGCAGGCTTCAAAGACGTCTCCAAAGCTACCTTTGTCGCCGGTCGCGGTAACGCCATTGCCCAACTGATCGCCAGCGCCGGCGTCGACGATGTGGTGGTGCTCGCCGGTAAAGGCCACGAGGACTACCAGGAAATCAACGGCGAGCGGCATGCCTTTTCCGACCTGGTCGAGGCCGATCACGCCTTGAGTGCCTGGGAGATCGCCCATGCTTAAGCCGATGCGCTTCAGCGAACTGCCCCAGGCCCTGTCCGCTCGCCTTCTGTCCGGCGATTGCCGCTTCGATGGCGTCAGCATCGACAGCCGTGCCATCCAGCCAGGGCAACTGTTTGTCGCGCTGGCCGGCCCGCGCTTTGACGGCCACGATTACCTCAATGACGTCGCCGCCAAAGGCGCCGTGGGTGCCCTGGTGCAGCGCGAAGTACCGGAGTCGAGCTTGCCGCAGTTGCTGGTCGCCGACACCCGTTTGGCCCTCGGCCAACTGGGCGCACTCAACCGTGCCGCCTTCGAGCAGCCGGTGGCGGCCATCACCGGCTCCAGCGGCAAGACCACAGTCAAGGAACTGCTGGCCGGCGTGCTACGCACACGCGGGCCGGTACTCGCTACCCGTGGCAACCTGAACAACGATTTCGGCGCGCCGTTGACCCTGCTCGAATTGGCCCCGGAACACACGGCGGCGGTGATCGAGTTGGGTGCTTCGCGCGTCGGCGAAATCGCCTACACCGTGGCGCTGACCAAGCCCCACGTCGCCATTATCAATAACGCCGGTACTGCTCACGTGGGCGAGTTCGGTGGCCCGGAAAAGATCGTCGAAGCCAAGGGTGAAATCCTTGAAGGCCTCGACGCTTCGGGCACCGCCGTATTGAACCTCGACGACAAGGCCTTCGAAACCTGGCGCGTGCGCGCCGCCGGTCGCAAGGTCCTGACGTTTGCCGTGCATAACGCAGCGGCTGATTTCCGTGCATCCAACATGACCGTCGATGCCCGAGGCTGCCCGTCCTTTACCTTGCACACCCCGCAAGGCAGCGAACACGTGCAACTGAATTTGTTGGGCAACCATAACGTTGCCAATGCCCTGGCCGCCGCCGCTGCCGCGTACGCCCTGGGCGTGTCGCTGTTCGGTATTGCCACGGGCCTTGGCGCGGTGCAACCGGTCAAGGGCCGCACCGTGGCGCAGTTGGCGACAAACGGCATGCGCGTGATCGATGACACCTACAACGCCAACCAGTCCTCGGTCTGCGCCGCCATCGACCTGCTCAAAGGCTTCGACGGCCGCAAGGTACTGGTGCTGGGCGATATCGCTGAACTGGGCGACTGGGCCGAACAATCCCACCGCGAAGTCGGTTCCTACGCCAGCGGCAAGGTCGACGCCCTTTATGCCGTCGGCCCGAACATGGCCCACGCCGTCAACGCTTTCGGCCCAGGTGCGCAGCATTTCGCCACCCAAGCCGAGCTGATCCAGGCGCTGGCTGCGGCCGAACACGACAAACAGACAACCATTTTGATCAAGGGATCGCGCAGCGCGGTGATGGAAAACGTCGTCGTGGCCTTGTGTGGCTCAAGTACGGAGAAACATTAATGCTGCTGCTGCTGGCTGAGTATCTGCAACAGTTCCACAAAGGCTTCGCGGTCTTCCAGTACCTGACTCTGCGCGGGATCCTGGGTGTGCTGACCGCGTTGTGTTTGTCACTGTTCCTGGGGCCGTGGATGATCCGCACCCTGCAGAACCTGCAAATTGGTCAATCGGTTCGCAATGACGGCCCGCAGTCGCACCTGTCCAAGTCCGGTACGCCGACCATGGGCGGCGCGCTGATCCTGTCCTCCATCGGTGTCAGCACGTTGCTTTGGGCTGACCTGCACAACCGTTATGTATGGGTGGTGCTGCTGGTGACCCTGCTGTTCGGCGCCATCGGCTGGGTGGATGACTACCGTAAGGTCATCGAGAAGAACTCCAAGGGGCTGCCAAGCCGTTGGAAGTATTTCTGGCAGTCGGTGTTCGGTTTGGGCGCGGCGATCTTCCTGTACATGACCGCCCCAAGCGCGGTGGAAACCACGCTGATTCTGCCCATGCTCAAGGACGCCAGCATTCCCCTGGGCATCGGCTTCGTGGTGCTGACCTACTTCGTGATCGTCGGCTCCAGCAACGCCGTCAACCTTACCGACGGCCTCGACGGCCTGGCGATCATGCCGACGGTGATGGTGGGCGGTGCGCTCGGTATCTTCTGCTACCTGTCGGGTAACGTGAAATTCGCCGAATACCTGCTGATCCCCTACGTACCGGGCGCGGGTGAGTTGATCGTATTCTGCGGCGCGCTGATTGGTGCGGGCCTGGGCTTCCTGTGGTTCAACACCTACCCGGCACAAGTCTTCATGGGTGACGTCGGCGCGTTGGCGCTGGGCGCGGCCCTGGGCACCATCGCGGTGATCGTTCGCCAGGAAATCGTGCTGTTCATCATGGGCGGTGTGTTCGTGATGGAAACCCTGTCGGTGGTCATCCAGGTGGCGTCCTTCAAATTGACCGGGCGTCGCGTGTTCCGCATGGCGCCGATTCACCACCACTTTGAACTCAAGGGCTGGCCCGAGCCACGCGTGATCGTCCGCTTCTGGATCATCACCGTGATTCTGGTGCTGATCGGCCTTGCCACCCTGAAACTGAGGTAGAAAAGAGTGTCCCTGATCGCTTCAGACCACTTCCGCATCGTTGTCGGCCTCGGCAAGAGCGGCATGTCCCTGGTTCGCTTCCTGGCGAACCGCGGCACGTCGTTCGCCGTGGCCGATACGCGGGAAAATCCACCGGAGCTGGTCACGCTGCGCCGTGACTACCCGCACGTGGAAGTGCGTTGTGGCGAGCTGGATGTCGAGTTTCTGTGCCGTGCCGACGAGCTCTATGTGAGCCCCGGCCTGGCCTTGTCCACGCCGGCCCTGCAAGCCGCCGCGGCCCGTGGCGTGAAGCTGTCAGGCGACATCGACCTGTTTGCGCGCAATGCCAAGGCGCCGATCGTGGCCATCAGCGGCTCCAATGCCAAAAGCACCGTGACCACCCTGGTCGGCGACATGGCGGCTGCGGCCGGCAAGCGCGTGGCCGTGGGTGGCAACCTCGGCACCCCGGCGCTCGACCTGCTCAGCGATGATGTCGAGCTGTACGTGATGGAACTGTCGAGCTTCCAGCTGGAGACCACCCACGACCTCGGCGCCGAAGTGGCCACTGTGTTGAACGTGAGTGAAGACCACATGGACCGCTACAGCGGCCTGCCGGCGTATCACCTGGCCAAGCACCGGATTTTCCGCGGTGCCAGGCAAGTGGTGGTCAACCGTCAGGATGCCTTGAGCCGTCCGCTGATGGGCGAGGGCCTGCCGTGCTGGACCTTCGGCCTGGGCAAACCGGACTTCAAGGCTTTCGGCATTCGCGAAGAGAACGGCGAGAAATACCTGGCCTTCGAATTCCAGAACCTGATGCCGGTGCGCGAGTTGAAAATACGTGGCGCCCACAACCAGTCAAACGCCCTCGCGGCCCTGGCCTTGGGGCATGCCGTCGGCTTGCCGTTCGATGCGATGCTGTCGACCCTGCGCACGTTCGCCGGGCTTGAGCACCGCTGCCAATGGGTGCGTGACCTGGATGGCGTGAGCTATTACAACGATTCCAAGGCCACCAATGTGGGCGCCGCGCTGGCGGCCATCGAAGGCCTTGGCGCCGATATCGACGGCAAGCTGGTGCTGATCGCCGGTGGCGACGGCAAGGGCGCCGACTTCAAGGATCTCAAGGCGCCGGTCGCCGTACATTGCCGCGCGGTGGTGTTGATGGGGCGTGATGCGGAGCTGATCGCCGCCGCCCTCGGTGACGCGGTGCCGCAGGTTCGCGTGGCCTCCCTGGACGAAGCCGTGATGCAAGGCAAAACCCTTGCCCAACCCGGTGACGCCGTACTGCTGTCGCCGGCCTGTGCCAGCCTGGACATGTTCAAGAACTACGAAGAGCGCGGCCAGCTGTTCGCTCGCGCCGTGGAGGCCTTGGCATGAATCTGAACCTGAGAAACATCATCAAGCCGTACCCGTCGCCGATTATTACCGGGCGCGGTATCGACCTTGACTTCGCAATGCTCGCCGCCGGTCTGGCGCTGCTGGGCCTGGGCCTGGTGATGATTACCTCGGCCTCTTCCGAAGTGGCTGCCGTGCAATCGGGCAATACGCTGTACATGATGATCCGTCACCTGGTGTATCTGCTGATCGGTATCGGTTCCTGCATTGTGACCATGATGATCCCCATCGCCACTTGGCAGCGCCTGGGCTGGTTGATGCTGATCGGCGCGTTCGGCTTGCTGGTGATGGTGATCCTGCCGGGCATCGGTCGCGAGGTGAACGGCTCGATGCGCTGGATCGGTTTCGGCGCGTTCAACGTGCAGCCATCGGAAATCGCCAAGGTGTTCGTGGTGATCTACCTGGCTGGCTATCTGGTGCGACGTCAGAAGGAAGTGCGCGAGAGTTGGATGGGGTTCTTCAAGCCATTCATCGTGCTGCTACCCATGGCCGGTCTGTTGCTGATGGAGCCGGATTTTGGCGCAACGGTAGTAATGATGGGCGCGGCGGCGGCGATGCTGTTTCTTGGCGGTGTTGGGCTGTTGCGATTCGCGTTGATGGTGGTGCTGGCGGTTGTTGCGGTTTATCTGCTGGTTCTGGCGCAACCCTATCGGATGGCACGCTTGATTACCTTCACCGATCCCTGGTCCGATCAGTTTGGTGCCGGTTACCAGTTGACCCAGGCGCTGATTGCTTTTGGTCGAGGCGGCTGGTTCGGTGTCGGGCTGGGCAACAGCGTGCAGAAACAGTTCTACCTGCCTGAAGCCCATACTGACTTCGTATTCTCGGTGCTTGCCGAAGAGCTGGGTGTCGTGGGCTCGCTGTGCACGGTAGCGCTCTTTGTGTTCGTCTGCGTGAGGGCCCTTTACATAGGCCTATGGGCCGAGAAAGCCAAGCAGTTCTTTGCCGCCTACGTGGCTTACGGGCTGGCATTCCTTTGGATCGGTCAGTTCCTTATCAACGTCGGAGTGAATGTCGGGCGTCTGCCGACCAAGGGGCTGACCCTGCCATTCCTCAGTTACGGTGGCAGTTCGTTGGTGATTTGCTGCATCTGCCTGGGCCTGTTGCTGCGCATCGAGTGGGAGAGTCGCACCCACCTGGGCAGCGAAGAGATGGAATTCAGCGAAAGCGACTTCGCCGAGGAGCCGACCCATGGGCGCTAATGTGCTGATCATGGCAGGCGGCACCGGGGGGCACGTGTTCCCTGCCCTGGCGTGTGCGCGGGAATTCCAGAACCGTGGCTACAGCGTGCACTGGCTGGGTACGCCGCGCGGCATCGAGAATGAACTGGTGCCAAACGCCGGATTACCGCTGCACCTGATCAACGTCACCGGCCTGCGTGGCAAGGGCAAGTTGTCGCTGCTCAAGGCGCCGTTTGTGTTGCTCAAAGCGGTGTGGCAGGCGCGCAAGGTCATTCGTGAGTTGAAGCCAGTGTGTGTGCTCGGCTTTGGCGGTTACGTGACCGGCCCCGGCGGCGTTGCGGCCAGGCTGGCCGGTGTGCCGGTGATCGTGCACGAACAGAATGCCGTGGCCGGCACCGCCAACCGTCTGTTGGTGCCGCTGGCCGCGCGGGTATGTGAAGCGTTCCCGAACACCTTTGGCTTGTCGAGCAAACGTCGCACCACCGGCAACCCGGTGCGCACCGAATTGTTCATGGGCATCGCCCGCGCTGCATTGGCCGGGCGCAAGGCGCACCTGTTGATCCTGGGCGGAAGCCTGGGCGCTGAACCGCTGAACAAATTGCTGCCCGAAGCCGTGGCGCAACTGCCGTTGGACCTGCGTCCGGAGATCTTCCACCAGGCCGGCAAAAACCACGATGAAGTCACCGCTGCGCGTTACCGCGAAGCCGGTGTGGAGGCCAACGTACAGCCTTTCATCAAAGACATGGCCCAAGCCTATGGCTGGGCCGACCTGGTGGTCTGTCGCGCTGGCGCGCTGACCGTCAGTGAACTGGCCGCCGCCGGTCTGCCGTCCTTGCTGGTGCCTTTGCCCCATGCGATCGACGATCACCAGACCCGCAACGCCGAATATTTGGCCGGGGAGGGCGCTGCCTTCCTGCTGCCGCAAAGAACGACTGGCGCCGCCGATTTGGCCGCACGCCTGACCGAGGTTTTGATGCAACCGGAACGACTCAACAGCATGGCGAGCACCGCAAGCCGCCTGGCCAAACCTGAAGCAACCCGCACCGTGGTCGATATCTGCCTGGAGGTGGCCCATGGTTGAGAATCAGAAAGCCATGCCACAGCCGGAAATGCGCCGCATCCGTCGCATCCACTTCGTCGGTATCGGCGGCGTGGGCATGTGCGGCATTGCCGAAGTGTTGCTCAACCTGGGCTATCAGGTATCCGGTTCGGACTTGAAAGAATCCCTGGTCACCGACCGCCTCAAGTCCTTCGGCGCGCAGATCTTTATCGGCCATCGTGCCGAGAACGCCGCCGAGGCCGACGTGCTGGTGGTGTCCAGCGCCGTGAACACCTCCAACCCGGAAGTGGCAACCGCCCTTGAGCGCCGTATTCCGGTGGTGCCACGTGCCGAGATGCTCGCCGAGCTGATGCGCTACCGCCACGGCATCGCCGTCGCCGGTACCCATGGCAAGACCACGACCACCAGCCTGATCGCCTCGGTGTTCGCCGCCGGTGGCCTGGACCCGACGTTCGTGATCGGTGGCCGCCTGAATGCAGCCGGCACCAATGCACAGCTGGGCACCAGCCGCTACCTGATCGCCGAAGCCGACGAAAGCGATGCCAGCTTCCTGCACCTGCAGCCGTTGGTGGCCGTGGTCACCAACATTGATGCCGACCACATGGCGACCTACGACGGCGACTTCAACAAATTGAAGAAAACCTTCGTCGAGTTCCTGCACAACCTGCCGTTCTACGGGCTGGCGGTGGTGTGCCTGGACGACCCGGTGGTGCGCGAGATCCTGCCGCTGGTCAAGCGTCCGACCGTCACCTACGGCTTCAGCGAAGACGCCGACGTGCGTGCGATCAATGTGCGTCAGGAAGGCATGCAGACCTATTTCACCGTGCTGCGTCCGGATCGTGAGCCGTTGGACGTGTCGGTGAACATGCCGGGCAACCACAACGTATTGAACTCCCTGGCAACCATTTGCATCGCTTCCGATGAAGGCGTCAGCGATGGAGCCATCGTCGAAGGGCTGTCGCGCTTTGCCGGTGTGGGCCGACGCTTCCAGGTCTACGGGCAACTGCCGGTAGACGGTGGCGACGTGATGCTGGTGGACGACTACGGGCATCACCCGACCGAAGTTGCCGCCGTGATCAAGGCCGTGCGCGGCGGCTGGCCGGAGCGCCGCCTGGTGATGGTCTACCAACCGCACCGCTACAGCCGTACTCGCGACCTGTACGACGATTTCGTCAATGTGCTGGCCGATGCCAACGTGCTGCTGCTGATGGAGGTCTACCCGGCCGGTGAAGAGCCGATCCCGGGCGCCGACAGCCGCAAGCTGTGCAACAGCATCCGTCAGCGGGGCCAGTTGGACCCTATCTATATCGAGCGTGGCGTGGACCTGGCCCCGATCGTCAAGCCGCTGCTGCGTGCCGGCGATATCCTGCTGTGCCAGGGCGCCGGTGATATCGGCGGCCTTGCGCCTAAGTTGCTGGCGAGCCCGCTGTTTGCAGCCGCCAAGAAGGGAGCGTCGAAATGACTGCTGACTACGGCTCCCTGTTTTCAACAATCGCGCCGGCCGACTTCGGCCGCGTGGCCGTATTGTTCGGCGGCAAGAGCGCCGAGCGCGAAGTGTCGCTCAAGTCCGGCAACGCCGTGCTCGACGCGCTGCAAAGTGCCGGCGTGAATGCGTTCGGGATCGACGTGGGCGATGATTTCCTCGCGCGTCTGCAAGCGGAAAAAATCGACCGCGCCTTTATCATCCTGCACGGCCGCGGCGGTGAAGACGGCAGCATGCAGGGCCTGTTGGAGTGCGCCGGTATTCCTTATACCGGCAGCGGCATCCTGGCCTCGGCGCTGGCGATGGACAAATTGCGCACCAAGCAGGTATGGCACAGCCTGGGTATTCCCACCCCGCGTCACAGTGTTCTGTGCAGCGAAGACGATTGTATTTCTGCAGCCAAGGAACTGGGCCTGCCTTTGATCGTCAAACCTGCCCATGAAGGCTCCAGTATCGGCATGGCTAAAGTGAACTCGGCCGCCGAATTGATCGACGCATGGAAAGCGGCAAGTACCTACGATTCGCAAGTGTTGGTGGAACAGTGGATTTCCGGTCCCGAGTACACCATCGCCACCCTGCGTGGCCAGGTATTGCCGCCCATCGCCCTGGGCACGCCCCACACGTTTTACGACTACGACGCCAAGTACGTGGCTTGCGATACGCAGTACCGGATTCCGTGCGGCCTCGACGCAACCAAAGAACAGGAATTGATGGACCTCACGGCGAAAGCCTGTGAGGCGCTCGGTATCGCCGGTTGGGCGCGGGCAGACGTGATGCAGGATGACCAGGGCAACTTCTGGTTTCTTGAAGTCAACACCGCACCGGGGATGACCGACCACAGCCTGGTACCGATGGCCGCCCGTGCCGCCGGCCTGGATTTCCAGCAGTTGGTGCTGGCTATCCTGGCCGCCAGTATTGAGCCAAGAGGCTAACTCCATGAAAGGCGCATCGCTTCGTCATCAGCCCCCACACGCACCGAGCCGCAAGCCGGTGCCCCGGGGTGCCAGTCGCATGGTGGCTAAAGAGCCGATGTCGGCGCGCCTGCCGAAAGCCAATTTCGGTTTCCTCAAGGCGCTGTTCTGGCCGGTGTTGCTGGTGGTGTTGGGCTTCGGCACTTACGAAGGCGCGCAGCGTCTATTGCCATACGCCGACCGCCCGATTACCAAAATCAGCGTGCAGGGCGACCTGAGCTACATCAGCCAGCAGGCGGTGCAGCAGCGCATCGGTCCGTTCCTGGCGGCAAGCTTCTTCACCATTGACCTGGCCGGCATGCGCCGGGAGCTGGAGCAGATGCCTTGGATCGCTCATGCCGAAGTGCGGCGTGTATGGCCTGACCAGGTGACGATCCGCCTGGAAGAACAACTGCCGGTGGCCCGTTGGGGCGACGAGGCGCTGTTGAACAACCAGGGCCAGGCATTCACCCCGCGTGAGCTGGCCAACTACGAGCACCTGCCGCAGCTGTTCGGGCCGCAGCGGGCGCAGCAGCAAGTGATGCAGCAGTACCAGGCCTTGAGCCAGATGCTGCGGCCACTGGGCTTCTCCATTGCACGCCTGGAACTGCGTGAACGGGGCAGCTGGTTTTTGACAACCGGGGCAGGCAGTTCCGGCCCGGGCATCCAATTGTTGCTGGGACGCGACCGCTTGGTGGAGAAGATGCGCCGCTTTATTGCCATCTACGACAAAACCTTGAAAGAACAGATTACGAACATTGCGAGCGTCGACCTGCGTTACGCCAACGGCCTTGCCGTCGGCTGGCGTGAACCGGCTGCGCCCACGTCAGCGCAACCCGCTGTCGCGAAGAATTAAGAAGAGGCAGGACCCATGGCAAACGTGCAAAGCGGCAAAATGATCGTCGGTCTCGATATCGGCACCTCCAAGGTGGTGGCGCTGGTGGGCGAGGTCGGGGAAGACGGCGCGATCGAAATCGTCGGTATTGGCACGCATCCGTCCCGGGGCCTGAAGAAGGGCGTGGTGGTCAACATCGAGTCCACCGTGCAATCGATCCAGCGCGCCATCGAAGAAGCGCAGCTGATGGCCGGTTGCCGGATCCACTCGGCGTTCGTCGGCGTGGCCGGCAACCATATCCGCAGCCTGAACTCCCACGGCATCGTGGCGATCCGCGACCGCGAAGTCAGCTCGGCCGACCTGGAGCGCGTGCTTGATGCCGCCCAGGCCGTGGCGATCCCGGCTGACCAGCGCGTGCTGCACACCCTGCCGCAGGATTACGTGATCGATAACCAGGAAGGCGTTCGCGAGCCGCTGGGCATGTCGGGCGTACGTCTGGAAGCCAAGGTCCATGTGGTGACTTGTGCGGTTAACGCCGCGCAGAACATTGAGAAGTGCGTGCGCCGTTGCGGCCTGGAAATCGATGACATCATCCTCGAGCAACTGGCCTCGGCCTACTCGGTGCTGACCGACGACGAAAAAGAACTGGGCGTGTGCCTGGTGGATATCGGCGGCGGCACCACCGATATCGCGATCTTCACCGAAGGTGCGATCCGTCACACGGCCGTGATCCCGATTGCCGGCGACCAGGTCACCAACGACATTGCCATGGCACTGCGCACGCCGACTCAGTACGCCGAAGAAATCAAGATCCGTTACGCCTGCGCCCTGGCCAAACTGGCCGGCGCCGGCGAAACCATCAAGGTGCCGAGCGTGGGCGATCGTCCACCGCGCGAACTGTCGCGCCAGGCCCTGGCCGAAGTGGTCGAGCCACGCTACGACGAACTGTTCACCCTGATCCAGGCTGAGCTGCGCCGCAGCGGCTACGAAGATTTGATCCCGGCCGGCATCGTGCTGACCGGTGGCACCTCGAAGATGGAAGGCGCGGTCGAACTGGCCGAGGAGATCTTCCATATGCCGGTGCGTCTGGGCGTGCCTCATGGCGTGAAGGGCCTGGGCGACGTGGTGCGCAACCCGATTTATTCCACCGGTGTGGGCTTGCTGTTGTACGGACTGCAAAAGCAGACCGACGGCATTTCCCTGTCGGGCCCGAGCAACCGTGACAGCTACCGCAGCGACGACGAGGCCAAGGCGCCGTTGTTCGAGCGGTTGCAGGCTTGGGTAAAAGGGAACTTCTGACGAAGTTGGCTTCAAGCGACAAGTTACAAGCTTCAAGTTTGCAGCTCATGGCTTGCAACTTGGAGCTGCTGTAAAGCAGTAGGCGAAAAAACTAGAGAAAATGAAAGGAGAGGGAACATGTTCGAACTCGTAGACAACATCCCCGCCAGCCCGGTCATCAAAGTGATCGGTGTCGGCGGTGGCGGCGGCAACGCTGTCAACCATATGGTCAAGAGCAACATTGAAGGCGTTGAATTCATCTGCGCCAACACTGATGCCCAGGCGCTGAAAAGCATCGGCGCGCGCACCATCCTGCAATTGGGCACCGCGGTGACCAAAGGCCTCGGCGCCGGCGCCAATCCGGAAGTCGGCCGTCAAGCCGCCCTGGAAGACCGCGAGCGTATTGCCGAAGTGCTGCAGGGCACCAACATGGTGTTCATCACCACTGGCATGGGCGGCGGTACCGGTACCGGTGCAGCGCCGATCATTGCCGAAGTGGCCAAGGAAATGGGGATTCTGACGGTTGCAGTTGTGACCCGTCCGTTCCCGTTCGAAGGCCGCAAGCGTATGCAGATCGCCGACGAAGGTATCCGTCTGCTGTCTGAAAGCGTCGACTCGTTGATCACCATTCCCAACGAGAAGCTGCTGACCATCCTGGGCAAGGACGCGAGCCTGCTGTCCGCCTTCGCCAAGGCTGACGACGTACTGGCCGGTGCCGTTCGCGGTATCTCCGACATCATCAAGCGCCCAGGCATGATCAACGTCGACTTTGCCGACGTACGTACCGTGATGAGCGAAATGGGCATGGCGATGATGGGTACCGGCTGCGCCAGCGGTCCGAACCGTGCACGCGAAGCCACCGAAGCGGCCATCCGCAACCCGCTGCTCGAAGACGTGAACCTGCAAGGCGCACGCGGCATTCTGGTGAACATCACCGCCGGTCCTGACCTGTCCCTGGGTGAGTACTCCGACGTGGGTAGCATCATCGAAGCCTTCGCTTCCGAGCACGCCATGGTCAAGGTCGGTACCGTTATCGATCCGGATATGCGCGATGAGCTGCATGTCACCGTAGTTGCCACCGGCCTGGGTGCCAAGATCGAGAAGCCTGTGAAGGTGATCGACAATACCCTGCACGGTAGCCAGGCCAGTCAGGCCACCGCCGCTCCAGCCCCTGCGCGTCAGGAGCTGCCGTCGGTGAACTACCGCGACCTGGATCGTCCGACTGTGATGCGCAACCAGGCTCAGGCCGGTGCTGCAGCGTCCCGTAGCCCGAATCCGCAAGATGACCTGGACTACCTGGACATCCCGGCATTCCTGCGTCGTCAGGCCGATTAATGGAATGTATCAGGGCTATGAAGGTGATTGGTGTTCAGCAAAGGTCTGGTCTGCTATTATCGCCAGCCTTTGTTGATACCAGTTCGCAATTTGCGCTGAAGCGGTCCAAGCCATGATTAAACAACGCACCCTGAAGAATATTATTCGTGCCACAGGTGTAGGTCTGCACTCCGGGGAAAAGGTCTACCTGACCCTCAAGCCTGCACCTGTCGACACCGGCATCGTGTTTGTGCGTGCCGACCTGGACCCTGTGGTGCAGATACCTGCTCGCGCGGAAAACGTTGGCGAAACCACTATGTCGACCACTTTGGTCAACGGTGACGTCAAAGTGGACACGGTGGAGCACTTGCTCTCGGCCATGGCCGGTTTGGGCATCGATAACGCCTACGTCGAGCTCTCCGCGTCCGAAGTCCCGATCATGGATGGCAGCGCTGGACCCTTCGTATTCCTGATTCAATCTGCCGGCCTGGAAGAACAGGACGCAGCCAAGAAGTTCATTCGCATTCTGCGGGAAGTGACAGTAGAAGACGGCGACAAGCGCGCCACCTTCGTCCCGTTCGAAGGCTTTAAAGTGAGCTTTGAGATCGATTTCGATCACCCGGTATTCCGTGACCGCACCCAAAGTGCAAGCGTGGATTTTTCCAGCACTTCGTTCGTAAAAGAAGTCAGCCGCGCCCGTACCTTTGGTTTCATGAGTGACATCGAGTACCTGCGCAAGCACAACCTCGCACTCGGCGGCAGCGTTGAAAACGCCATCGTGGTCGACGCGGATGGTGTACTGAACGAAGACGGCCTTCGCTATGAAGACGAATTCGTGAAGCACAAGATCCTCGATGCAATCGGTGACCTCTACCTGCTGGGCAATAGCCTGATAGGCGAGTTCAAAGGCTTCAAGTCGGGCCACGCCCTTAACAACCAGCTGCTGCGCAAGTTGATTGAGCAGACAGATGCTTGGGAAGTCGTGACCTTCGAAGATGCCAGCACCGCACCGATCTCTTACATGCGTCCCGTTGCGGCGGTGTAAGTAACAACTCTCTTTCTTTAGTTTTTAAAGGCTACCTTCGGGTGGCCTTTTTTCGTCTCGTAAAAACCTGGGTGGTTATTCAGAAAGGATACGTTCCATTCAGCGTTATAGAATTTTCTGGCAAAGATTTTACATTTTTCCTGAGTCGGAATTTGAGAGTTCCTAGTGTAGTGTTTCCTCCGAAGCTTGGCATGGATGCTCTGATAATGATGTTGGCCAGTTTCGGAGTTATGACTATGTTTTCTATTTTCAAGGCTGTTGGTATCGATATTTTTGTCGGTAGTTACTCGGCATTATTGGCGCAGTGGGTTGTACGCTATGAGTTTCGTGCTTTGGCTGGAGTTTGTAGAGTATGAAAAAAAATGACGCTGTTTTAAAGCTGTTCGGTGATCAGATTGGTCTGCCTGATCTTAAGTTTGATGAGTGCCAGATGTGCCAAATGAAGATAGAAGGCATGAAGTTGGCGATTTATGATAATCGGGCTCAAGGATGTATCAGCCTGATTTGCGAATTTCCCCATGTTGCGATAGATGGTTTGGAAATGGACAGCTGGTACCGCTTGCTATTTGAACGTCAGATGGGTTTCTTGCACGAACATATCCCTGTGGTCGGATTCAATAGTGCATCCACAGCGCTGTTGGCAATGAGCCATATTGTAGAGGGTGATGTGTCGCCTAAACGACTTAGCGAGAAGTTGAATGCCCTTATCGATTGGGTTTTGGAAAGTTCATATATGTTTGACACACGCACTCTGAATTCAGCTCGGGTTATACCTGCCCCGGCCCATCATCAATTCCTTCGTCTCAGTGGTGCTCACTATGCCTAGTATCAGCCAGATCAAGACCCCTGGTTTGATTGATTATGCTAAACACGCCGGAAATGAAGGCGTTTTGCAGGGTAATCATATAGAACGTGTGTTTGCGAAAGCAGACGTGGGAATCGGTAACGGTATCGCTAAACCTTATTCATCAAGCGACCGGCCTACCATGAATGAAGATGTAGCCGCTCGCCAGATAACCAAAGGAATACGCCAATTTATCAGCGGGAAGTCCCACGAGCGGATGATAAAAAATGGAACGCTATGGAACACCGTTCCTGTCTCTTCGGAAAAAACTTATGTCGATGGTCTTTCTAAGACTAACCTGCGCAATCTTCGAAATGAGTTGGGTGCACTAACTCCGGATGAGAAGCAATTTTTGAATAACTATTTCGAAAGTTCGTTATATGCGACGCATAGTACTGGAGCTCCGGTAAAACGCGACGATGGTAGCGTCGGCTTGTTTTCACGTCAAAAATTGATTGATCGTAATATCATTTTTAACACGGAGAACTCTCCCCAAGAAGATATTAAGATTCTCGGCAATGACGATTTTGTATTTTTTGCCTTGGAAGCGGGAGGCGAGCCAAAAAAACCAAGCAGTCGTTTTGGCGGAACTACCTTTCGTTTTGACTTTGAAAGCCCGGCGTTCAAGGATGCTGCGTGGGTGAGTTTGGTAGAAATGAGGTTTGCGCAAACACCGTATCTTGAACGACATATCGAACCGCTGACGCAAGGCGAATTTAAGGATATTTCCAGGCGAAAGCTGGAACCTTTCCAGACCGTATTTTCCGGGGATGACATGAAAGCGGGAATCGGACTGTCGATTATCAAGGATCTGCGCAAGTTACCGCCGGAATCAAGTAAACGTCTGCTGGCGGGCACAGGGGAAGAACATATGAATAAGTTGATTAACGGCTTGTATCGTCCTGAGATAAAAGTTGCGAGGCACTTTTTCTCGGATAGCTACATGGAGGCGGCCGTCAAAAAAGATGATAAGACAGGTAAATTGTAAGTGAGTCAGCCAATACTCTACGGACGTCGATAAAGCTTTCTGCGCTCACTGCGCGCGATCGTCTCAATGGCGGATTGCATCGACTATACGATTACGTCCGCCATGCTTGGCCTCATACAACGCCTGGTCCGCACTAAGCAGCAGCGCTTCCAGGGATTGGCGGTTGCGTTTGTCCCAGGTACTCATGCCGATACTCACGGTAATCGGCCCTTCGCTGCCTGCCGCCCGTGGCAAGCGTTCGACGCTGCTGCGGATGTGCTCGGCGATGACCATCGCGCCCTTGGCGTCGGTATGGGGCAGCACCACCGCGAATTCTTCACCGCCGTAGCGCGCCGCGAGGTCAGCCGGGCGGCGGATATTGTCGCCGATGACCTGGGCCACGGCGCGCAAGGCCTCGTCGCCGCCGCTGTGACCGTGGCGGTCGTTGAAGGCTTTGAAGTGGTCTACGTCAATCATCAGCAGGGTCAGCGCTTCGGTCGAGCGTTGGGCGCGGTCCCATTCCTGGCGCAGGCGTTCGTCCAGGACGCGGCGGTTGGCCAGGCCGGTCAGGGGGTCGGTGGCTGCCAGTTCTGACAGCACTCGCTCCGCGCGATAGCGCCGTCGCAGCTCGCGACGCAGCATCCAGGTCAGCCACAGCAAACCGACGCACAGAATGCCGGTGGCACCGCTGGTGAGCAGCGCGGCGCGTTTCCAAGGGGCGAACACATCTTCGCGGGACAACGCCACCACCACAATCAGCGGCAGGTCGCCCACGGTGGTGAATGTATACAGCCGTTCCTTGCCGGTGATGGCCGAGACGGCCTGAAAGCTGCCGCTGCCTTCGCGCAGGATGCGCTTGAAGTTCGGGCGTTCGCTCAGGTCCTTGTCGATCATGTCGCGTTCGAGCAACGGTTGCTGGGCCAGTAGAATGCCGCGATTGTTGAGCAGATTGACGCTGCTGCCGTTGCCGATGGTGAGGGTATTGAACAACTGGTCGAAGTACGCCAGGCGCATGGTCGCCACCGCCACCCCGGTAAACTCGCCATTGGGGCCTGATACGCGGCGGCTGAAGGCCATGCGCCAGACCTGATCGCACTCGCAGTGCACCCTGAACGGCCGGCTGATAAACAGCCCGGCTTGAGGGTTATTCACATGGGCCTGGAAATAGTCGCGGTCGGCAAAATTGCGCGCGGTGGGTTGCAGGGTCGACGAGTCGGCGATCACCGTGCCATTGGCATCGAGCATCAGCACTTCACCCTTGAAGGGCGCGGCGGTTGCCAAGTCAAACTGCAGCAGATGCTGAATGTTCGCATCGACCTTGGCCAGGTCCTCGCGCTGCCTGGCCGCAATCAGCCCCTTGAGAGCCAGGTCGTAGAGCTCGACGTTACGCAGCGCATCGGCGTTGATCAGTTGGGCAATGTTCGTGGTCGAGCGCGTAGCCGCCTGCAGCGTACTGGCATGTTCGCGAACCAGTAAGGCCGCGACGATGATGACGATCAGGACGACGGTCAGGCCGCTGCCCAGGAGCAGCAGCAATTCCGGGTGTGCTGGCGGGGGACGAACACGGCGTTGACTCATCGGGCAGACTTCAGCGAGATAGATGCTGGCAGTTTAGTTCTACCCGATGAAAATTGAATACTCAGCTAAAAAGAAAGATTCGAGCCCTCAAAACACGTCAATCGGATAGTCGACGATCACCCGATATTCATCCACATCACGATCCACCGCCGAATAACCGCGGCCGCCTCGGTGCGTGGCCCATTGCAGGCGCACGGCGAGGTCCTTGGCGTGACCGTCCTGCACTACGTATTTCAGATCGATATCCCGTTCCCAGTGTTCAGCGTCTTTGCCGTCGGCGCTGTGCCAGGCGCTGTAGCCACGGCTTTGCGGATCGACCTGGGTCAGATCGGTCTTGCCGCTGATGTAAGACACCGCCGAGGTCAGGCCTGGCATGCCAAGGCCGGCAAAATCATAAGCGTACTTGAGCTTCCACGAGCGCTCATTCGGACCGTTGAAGTCCGAGTATTGCTGGGAATTGTCCAGGTACACGCTGTCGCCCTGGGTGATGTAGTCGAACGGTGTGTTGCCGTTGACCCGCTGATAGGCGGCGGTGACGCTGTGGCTGCCCACGCCCACGGTGAAATGTAGGCTCCAGGTGTTGTTGTCGATGTCGCCCAGCAGGGATTGGCCGGTGTCCTGCGTATGGTAGTAGTGCAGGCCTGGGTTAAGGCTGACGCGGTCGTTCAACGCGTAGGTGTAATCCAGATCGTAGTAGTACTGCTGCCAGACGTCCTTGAGTTGCGACGCATAGAGGTTGCTGGTCACACCCGGCGCAGCGCTGAACGATACACCGGCCCAGTCCAGGTGCTGGCTGTCGTGGTTATCGGGCAAGGCGCCGTAGCTGGTGCCGATGCGCCGGTGGCCGCTCTGGTTATAGAGCTTGGTGAAGCTGGCCTGGCCGCCTTCGAACATCCAGCCGTCCAGGCTGCGGTTGGTCAGGCTGACGCCACGGAAGGTCTGCGGCAGCATGCGCGTCATGCCACCGGCGATCACCGGGTTGTTGAGGAACAGGTCGCCGGCTTTGAGTTCGGTGTCGAAGGCGCGCATTTTCAAGGTGCCGCCGGCGGTGGAGAACGACCCCGGCGCCTTGCCGCTGCCGGTGTCGCTGCCATAGGGAAGGATGCTGGAACCGTCAGTGCCGCCACCGCCGTCAAGCTTGAGACCGAGCATGGCATGGGCGTCCAGGCCGAAACCGAGCGTTCCCGGGGTATAGCCGGACTCGAAGGTGCCGATAAAACCCTGGCCCCATTCCTTGCTGTCATCGGTGTGGATATCACGACGGTCGCGGTTCATGTAGTAGTTGCGGGTGTCGACTGTCAGGTGTGAACCTTCGACGAAACCGTCGACGGGGACGCTGTCCGCCGCGTGAGCGATGGGCGCAATCGTTGCGGTAATCGCGAGGAATAACGGGGTGAACGTCAGCGAGTTCTGCACCGGTGGAGCTCCTTTGGATCAGACGTAAACGGCCGGTGTCGTGGGAAATGCCCGGCCTTTTTTGACGGCAAAAAAAAGCCGCTGAAGGTCAGCGGCTTTAAGACAGATTCCCAGCGTAGAGCCCTGGAAATAAGTCGAGGGAAATTCGGGTAAACGGGGCAGCTGTCTTTGCCGTCGCGCTCATCGATGCGTCAAATTAACGCAGGCGAGCACTGCGAAACAGAGTGTAACAAGATAATGACTGTTGCCCAAACCGCAACAGTCACGCGCTCATACCGGCAGCGTGATACCAAAGGTATTGCCGCGTCTGTCGCTGCGTACAAACACATCCCCGCCGTGCATCAGCGCAATCGCCTTGACGATGGCCAGGCCCAACCCATGGTTCGCGCCGCTGTTACGCCGCGAGGCGTCGACCCGATAGAACCGCTCGAACAGCCGAGGCAGGTGTTCACTGGCGATGGTTTCGCCGGGGTTGGTCACGCCGATGGCGACGTGATGCGCCTGCACCTCGATGTGCACGTCGATGACCTGACCGGGCGCGGTGTGTTGCACGGCGTTGCTCAACAGGTTGATCAGCGCGCGACGCAGGTGGGCTCTCTCGATCTGCACCTGTGCGTCGCCATGGACCTGCACCTGCACCTGGGCGTCTTCGAGGATAAAGTCCAGGTAATCGAGGGTCGTTGCGACCTCGTCGGCCAGGGAGCTTTCGCTCAACTTGGTGGCCTTGGTGCCCTGGTCCGCGCTGGCGAGGAACAACATGTCGTTGACGATCGAACGCAGGCGCTCCAACTCTTCCAGGTTCGACTGCAGCACCTCCAGATAATGCTCGGCCGAGCGCCCGCGCGTCAGCGCCACCTGGGTCTGGCCGATCAGGTTGGTCAAGGGTGAGCGCAGCTCGTGGGCCACGTCGGCATTGAACGACTCCAGGCGCGAATAAGCCTGTTCCACGCGGTCCAGCGTGGCATTGAATGTGTTGACGAACTGCTTGAGCTCCGGCGGCAACGGTGACAACAGCAGGCGGCCGGAGAGTTTCGGCGGCGCCAGTTGGCTGGCCTCGTCCGAGAGCTTGCCCAGCGGCTTGAGGCCGATGCGCGAGACCCAGAACCCCAGCAGCGCCGCCAGCAGCACGCCCACCAGCGCCAGGCTGACCAGCGCCACCAGCAAGTGATGCTGGGTGGCGCGGAAGTTTTCGGTGTCGATGGCGATCATAAAGCGCAGCGGCGGGCGCTGGTCCTTGGCGGCGAACTGGCTGACCAGCACTTTGAGCGGATAACGCTGGCCGGGCAGGTGCAAGTCACGCTTACCGGTGCGTTCAGCGGCGAAGGCGCGAATGCGTGCGTCGGGGTTGCCGTATTCATAGGCCGGGTCGCTGCTGACTACCCAGAAATGAATGCGCTTGTCTTCTTCGCTCAGCAGCTTGAGCTTGTTAGTGATCTTGGCCCAGTGGTCCGGGGTGCCGAAGCGGTTCACCGAGGATTCGAGCACGCTGTAGCGTGCGTCCAGTTCGGCCTCCGGCAGCAGGCCCAGGCCGCGGTCCACTTGCTGGTACAGCGCGCCGCCGATCAGCAGGAAGATCAGCGCCGCCACCAGGGTGAACATGCCGCTCAGGCGCAGCGCAATGGAATCAGCCGGCACTGCGGTTCTCCAGCACATAGCCCATGCCACGGATGGTGTGTAGCAGTTTGTGTTCGAACGGGCCGTCGAGCTTGGCCCGCAGGCGCTTGATCGCCACTTCGACCACGTTGGCATCGCTGTCGAAATTGATGTCCCACACCATCTCCGCAATCGCTGTCTTGGACAGGATCTCGCCCTGGCGGCGCGCCAATACGCTGAGCAGCGAGAATTCCTTGGCGGTGAGATCCAGGCGCAGGCCGTTGCGACTGGCCTTGCGGCTGATCAGGTCTATCCACAAGTCGGCGACGGTCACCTGCACCGGCTCATGCCCGCCACTGCGGCGTGTCAACGCCTGCAGGCGCGCCACCAGTTCGAGAAACGAAAAGGGTTTGCCCAGGTAGTCGTCGGCGCCTTCGCGCAGGCCGCGAATGCGGTCTTCCACGCGCTCGCGGGCGGTGAGCATGATCACCGGGGTCTGCTTGCGCGCGCGTAACGCCCGCAGCACGCCAAAGCCGTCGAGGCCCGGCAGCATCACGTCGAGCACGATCACGGCATAGTCGTTCTCCAACGCCAGGTGCAAACCTTCGACACCGTCACGGGCCACGTCGACGGTGTAGCCCTGTTCCGTCAGGCCACGGTGCAGATAGTCCGCGGTTTTTTCTTCATCTTCGATAATCAGGACGCGCATGACCCCGCCTCACTCTGTGGTCGCCAGCGCGGGCGCTGGTGTGGGCCGATGGAACAACTTTTCGAGGTACAAGTATATGACCGGCGTGGTGAACAGGGTCAGTGCCTGGCTCACCAGCAGCCCGCCGACCACCGCGATGCCCAGCGGCTGGCGCAGTTCCGCGCCGGGACCGGCACCCAGCATCAGCGGCACCGCGCCAAGCAGGGCGGCGAGGGTGGTCATGATGATCGGTCGGAACCGCGTGACGCAGGCCTGGTAAATCGCCTCCTGAGGCGCCAGGCCACGCACGCGCTGGGCGTCGAGGGCAAAGTCGATCATCAGGATGCCGTTCTTTTTCACGATGCCGATCAGCAGCACCAGGCCGATCAACGCCATGATCGAAAAGTCCTGGCCCATCAGGGTGAGCATGATCAGCGCGCCGAGGCCGGCCGACGGCAGGGTCGAGATGATCGTCAGCGGATGCACGAAGCTTTCGTACAGCACCCCCAGGATGATGTACACCGCCACCAGCGCCGCAAGGATCAGCCACGGCTGGCTGGCCAGTGAACTCTGGAATGCCTGGGCGGCGCCCTGGAAGCTGCCGATAAGGGTGCTGGGCATGCCGATCTCGGCCTTGGCCTGGTCGAGCATGATCACCGCATCGCCCAGGGCTACGCCGGGTGCCAGGTTGAAGGACAGGTTGGCGGCCGGGAACATGCCGTCATGGCTGATGGATAATGGCCCGACGGTCGGTGGGTCGACCTTGGCCAGCGCCGACAGCGGCACCATTTCGTTGGTCAAGGGGGAGCGCAGGTAGAAATAGTTCAGGCTCTCGGCCTTGCCGCGTTGTTGGCGATCCAGTTCCAGCACCACCTGGTATTGGTTGATCTCGGTCTGGAATTCGTTGATCTGGCGTTGGCCGAAGGCGTCGTACAGCGCCTGGTCGACATCGGTGGCGCTCAGGCCGAACCGTGCGGCGGCCTGCCGGTCGATGCTGATGTGGGTGATGCTGCCGCCCAGTTGCAAGTCGTTGGACAGGTCGCGAAAGGCCGGGTTGGCGCGCAGTTTCTCGGTGAGGCGCTGGGTCCAGGTGTTGAGCGTCGGGCCGTCGTTGCTCTTGAGCACATATTGGTACTGGGCGCGGCTGGGGCCGGAGCTGAGGTTGATATCCTGGCCGGCGCGCAGGTACAGCACAATGCCCGGCACCTTGGCGAGTTTTGCGCGGACGCGGTCGATAAACTGGCTGGCCGACACATCGCGCTCCCCACGCTCTTTCAAGGCGATCCAGAAGCGGCCGTTGGCGATGGTCTGGTTGCTGCCGGTCACCCCCACGGAATGGGAAAACGCCTGTACCGCCGGGTCGTCCTTGATGATCTCGGCCAGGGCCTTGTGTTTGGCGACCATGTCCGGGAAGGACACATCGGCCGCCGCCTCGCTGGTGCCGAGTACGAAGCCGGTGTCCTGCACGGGGAAGAACCCTTTGGGAATAAACACGTAGCCGACCACGGCCAACGCAAGCGTCACGCCGAAGATCGCCAGCATGCTGCGTTGATGGGCCAGGGCTCGCCGCAGGTTGCGCGCGTAGCCGGCCAGCAGGCGCTCGCTGAAACCGGGCCTGGCCTGGGTGTGATGGCTGGGCGCGCGCATGAACAACGCGGCCAGGGTCGGTGCCAGGGTCAGGGACACCACCACCGAAATCAGAATGGTCGAGGTAGCGGTGAGCGCGAACTCCTTGAACAGCCGCCCGACCACACCCCCCATGAACAGCAGCGGAATAAACGCCGCCACCAGGGAAAAGCTGATGGACACCACCGTAAAGCCGATCTCGCCGGCGCCCTTGATCGCCGCCGCGCGCTGATCGAGCCCGGCCTCCAGGTGCCGGTGGATGTTCTCCACCACCACGATGGCATCGTCCACCACAAAGCCCACGGCGATCACGATGGCCACCAGGGTCAGGTTATTCAGGCTGAAGCCCATCAGGTACATCAGCGCAAAACTGGCGATCAGCGACACGCCGAGCACGCTGGACACAATCAGCGTGGCCGACAGTTGACGCAGGAACAGCGCCATCACCGCCACCACCAGCAGGATCGCGATCAGCAAGGTCACTTCCACCTCATGCAGCGAGGCGCGGATGGTTTTGGTGCGGTCGCTCAGCACACTGACCTGCACCGATGCCGGCAACATGGCTTGCAGGCGCGGTAGCTGCGCCTGGATGCGGTCGACGGTCTCGACGATATTCGCGCCAGGCTGGCGCGAGATCACCAGGTTGACCCCGGGAGTGTCCCCGGACCAGGCCTGCACGTAGGCGTTTTCCGAGCCGTTGATGACCTTGGCGATATCGCGCAACTGCACCGGCGCGCCGTTTTTGTAGGACACGATCAATTGAGCGTAGTCCTGTGGCTGGAATAACTGATCATTGGTCGACAGGGTCGACACGCTGTTATCACCGTAGATCGCCCCCTTGGCCAGGTTCAGGCTCGACTGCTGAATGGCCAGGCGGATATCGGCAAGCGTCAGACCGATGGCCGCGAGTTTGTCGGGCGAAGCCTGCACGCGAATCGCCGGACGTTGCTGGCCGGTGATGTTGATCTGACCGACGCCATCGATCTGGCTGATCTGCCGGGCCAGCAGGGTTTCCACGTAGTCGCTCAGTTCGGTGCTGGGCATGCTGTCGGAGCTGACACTGAGGATCAGCACCGGGCTGTCCGCCGGGTTGACCTTCTTCCAGGTCGGCAGGCTTGGCATATCGCTGGGCAGCTTGCCGGACGCGGTGTTGATCGCCGCCTGCACTTCCTGGGCGGCAGTGTCGATGCTTTTGTCGAGGGTGAATTGCAGGGTCAGCAGGGTGGAGCCCAAGGCACTGCTGGAGGTCATCTGAGTCACGCCGGGGATGGCGCTGAATTGCACTTCCAACGGTGTGGCCACGGACGAGGCCATGGTGTCGGGGCTGGCGCCGGGCAACTGCGCGGTGACTTGGATCGTCGGAAATTCCGCTTCCGGCAGTGGCGCAATGGCCAGGCGCGGGAAGGCAATCAGCCCGAGCAGCACCAGGGCGAAAGTCAGCAGCAACGTGGCGACCGGGTGGTCGACGCACCAGGCCGACGGCGAGCGGCTGCCGCTCATGGCTGCACCGTGGCGTCGACGGTCTGGATCGCCTGGGGCGGCTCCTTGAGCACCTCGACCCGCGCACCGGCCTTGAGCCGCGACTGACCGTCGCTGACCAGCACATCCCCGGCCTGCACGCCGGTGATCAGGCTGAGGTCGCTGTTCTGATACGTCACCTGTACCGGCACCACTTCGGCCTTGTCACCGTTGACCCGGTACACAAAGTGCGAATCCAGGCCACGCTGCACGACGGCCGGCGGCACCACCAGGGCGTTTCTATCGAGGGCGGTCTGGATCTTGACGGTCACCAGTTGGCCGGGCCAGAGACGCTGGGCGGCGTTGCTGAACTCGGCCTTGGCGCGCAGGGTGCCGGTGGTGGAGCTGATCTGGTTGTCGATCAGGCTCAGGTGGCCCCGGCCCAGTAAATCGCCAGTCTGGCCGTCGGTGTCGGCACCCAGATAGGCGTCAACACTGGCTTTTTCCGGAGCGGCGATCAGGCCTTGCAGGGTCGGCAGCATCTGCTGCGGCAGGGAAAATTCCACGGCGATCGGGTCGATCTGCGTCACGGAAAACAGCCCCTGGGCATCGCTGCTGCGCAGGAAGTTGCCTTCATCCACCGTGCGAATACCGACGCGACCACTGACCGGCGAGCGAATCTGCGTGTAGGACAACTGCACTTGAGCCGAATCAATCGCCGCCTGGTTGCCCTGGGCGCTGGCCTTGAGCTGGTTGACCAGGGCTTGCTGCTGGTCATAGGTCTGCTTGGACACACCGTCGTCGACGCTCAATGCCTTGTAGCGCTTGAGGTTGACCTGCGCCACCTGCAACTGGGCCTGGCTCTCGCCCAGTTGGGCCCTGGCCTGGTCGAGGCCGGCGCGGATCGAACGATCATCGAGGGTGGCCAGCAGGTCGCCGGCCTTGACCCACTGGCCTTCCTTGACCAGCAACCGGGTGAGAATGCCATCCACCTGCGGGCGTACCACCACACTGTGCAGCGACAGCACCGTGCCGATGCCGCTGACAAAGCGCGGCACATCCTGCCGGGCCACGCTTACCACGCGTACCGGAATCGCGCTGGGTGCCGCCAGCCGAGGCTTGGCCGGGCGGGTCACGGCCCAGAGAACAACCGCGGAAACCACGAGGACTGCCGCGATCAGGGCGGTTTTTCGCTGAATGTGCATGGGCAGGGGGCCGGGACAGAGGAGTGGAATAGGTGGCGGCCTTTATAGCCCGCCAACCCGGTCAGCACGGTGACGGCTAACTGACAGGGCTGTCAGCAAACGCCGACCATTCGTACAGGCGGTGGTTAAAGAACCGGGGCGGGCAGGTATACTGCGCGCCAGCGTGGCCGGCAAGCGGTCTCGCTTCATTTTTCTGCACGCTCCGGAGCTTCCATGAATTCCCCGACACAATCCCCCGTTGAAGCGGCCGACCTCGCCGATCCGGCCAGCGCCGAAGGCGTTGAAAAGGCCGAGATCCCGGCGTTCAAGTTTCCCTTCAAACCGGGTGAACTTGCCGGAGCCAAGAACGCCGCGCAGCCCTGGTACAAGAACGGCGCCAAGAACGGCCACACCAAGACTCCCGGAATGGCCCCGCCCGGCACGCGTCGCTCCATGGGTAAACGCTGAGTGTAATTACCGTTTAATCGTGATGGCATTTGCCTACAAGCTCTGCTGATATTTCTGCTTGTAGGATCAAGTCCGTTTCTAGAAAGCTTGCCTGCCTTTGCTGCGCCCGTGCATACCGGGCGAGGGGCGATGAGACTGGTTTCTCTGGAAAAGGACGTTTCCCGTGGCTTTGATACACCTCTGTGTAGCGCTCGCCCTGTTGCTGTCGGTGGATGCCGTCGCGGCCGCCGACCCACCGCGTCAAGAAGTCCGATTTGCCGTCGCCGCGCTGTTCCCCCCGTTCCAGAGCCGCGACCCACAAGGGCAACTGGTCGGTCTGAATATCGAACTGGGTAATGCCCTCTGCGTGCAAATGCATGTGCGGTGTACCTGGGTCGACCAGGTACAGGTGGAAAACTTCCGCGCCCTGGATGCCCGGCGCTTCGACGCCATCATGGGGATCGCGCCCACCTCGGAACGCCGGCGATGGGCGAACTTCACCGATCTGCTCTACCCCTTCACCACCCGCCTGGTCGCGCGCAAGGCTTCCGGCCTGCTGCCCACCGCCAAGTCGCTCAAGGGCAAGCGGGTAGGGGTATTGCTGGGCAGCAATCGTGAGGCGTTCGCCCGTTCCAAATGGGCGCCGAAGGGCGTCATTATCAAAAGTTTCTGGCTCAACACCGACTTGGTCCACGGCCTGCTGGCGGGCGAACTCGACGCGACGTTGCAGGGCACCGTGGAAATTCGCGAGGCCCTGCTCGACACCGACGAAGGCCAGGCCTTCGACTTCCTGGGCCCGGCCGTTTCCGCCGAGCTGTTGGGCGATGGTGTGGCAATCGCGGTGCGCAAGCCTGATACCGCGTTGCGTCATGCGCTCAACCTAGCGCTTGAACAGTTGAAGCAGAACGGTGAGTACCAGCGGATCGTCGCGCCCTATCGCCTGGAAATTCCGAGATTTTAGGGTTTTTCCTACAGCATTACAGGATGAGTGCCGGGCGATTATGCGAGGAGTCCTGCTAAATCTACTGGGGTAGTCGGTGCGGCCATTGATAGGCGCCCGAAAGCCCTCTTATTTTTTGCAAGGACTGAATCATGATCCTGACACGACTGATGTTGGCGCTGGCTTTATGCACGATGACCGGTGTGTTGTGCTCCACGGCTTACGCGAAGGAAAAACGATCACAAGTCATACGGTTTGGCGTCGAGCCTCTGGTACCGCCTTTTGAAAGTCGCAACGCCAAAGGCGAGCTGGTGGGGTTGAATATAGAACTGGGCAACGCACTGTGCGCCCAACTCAAAAGGCGTTGCGAGTGGGTCGACCAGAGCTACGCCACCAATCTGGCGGCGCTTGAAGCCGGCCGCTTTGACGCGATCATGCCCATGTCCTCCACCCCCGCGCGGCGCAAGCAGATCGATTTCACCGATAACCTGTACCCGCTCGAAACCAGGCTGGTGGCGCGACGCGACCTGGCCCTGCAGCCTGATCTGAAGGTACTGCAGGGCCGCCGCATCGGCGTGCTGGCCGGTACCAGTCGGGAGGCCTACGCATTGGCGCGCTGGGCCCCCCATGGGGTCGAGGTGAAGACGTTCAAGCTCAACGCGCAGTTGATCGAGAGCCTGCGCAAGGGCGAGATTGATGCAACGTTGCAGGACAGCATCGAAATCTCGCAAGCCTTGTTGAAAACTGCGCAAGGTGTGGATTTCGCGTTTGCCGGGCCCGCCATCAAGGATGAAATGCTCGGCACCGGGGTTGCCATCGGCCTGAGCAAAACCGACCCTGAACTGCGTGACGCGTTGAACCAGGCCTTGCAACGACTCAAGGACAACGGCCAGCACGCCGCTATTACGGGACGTTATCTCGCCGCCGCGCCAGCGCCCCAGCGCCCTGTACTCCAACCTCTGGGCTTCTCTCCCGCCGACGCAGGCCTACCGTTTTCGCAAACGGTGCGGGCCGGGTCCTTGCTGTTTCTGTCGGGCTTGCTGGGTTTGGACAGCGCTGGCAAGCGCGTACCCGGTGGAATAGAAGCGGAAACCGCCAGGGCCTTGGAGAGCATGCGCACGATTCTCAAGGACAAGGGATTGTCGATGGAACGCGTTGTCAAGTGCACCGTGATCCTCGCCGATATCAACGATTTCGCCGCCATGAACAAAGTCTATAGCCGCTACTTCCCGGCGAATCATCTGCCCGCCCGAACCGCGTTCGCTGCCGGTCGGCTGCTACTGGATGCGCGCATCGAAATAGAGTGCGTCGCCAGCTATTGAGGGCGCCAATCAACACCGCGCGGATGGGCGGCGCGTCGCATCACGCCGCCCGCAGCGGAATAAATGTGTAATTGGCCGGCACCTCGGTGGCGATCTGCGCGCCGGCGTCCAGCAGTTGTTCGGCGATGTCCGGGCCGGACACCTGGAACACCCACTCACTGGCCGCAGAGGGGTGGGCCATCGCCAGCTCGATGGCCTGGGCGAATGCGCCCATGTCCGGCAGGTAGGCGGTGAAGCCATCGCCCTTGAGCGCCGTGGTGCGAATGCCCAGCAGGGCGCAGACCGCCTCCTTGGTTTGCACGTCGTCGCGGTCGGCCTGGCGTGATTGCTGGATCAACTGCGCGAGTTCCCGATCGACCAATTCGCCCCCGACGATCAGTGCCGGGCCCTGTTCCCAGGACTCCGGCGGGCAGTCCTTGGCCGCGGGGTTCAACGGGATGTGTGGGTTGATCTCCATCGGGTAGATGCGACAGACCAGCGGGCGCCGTTCATAGATGCGGCACAGGTTGTCTTCGTCAAGATTCCGGCAGCGTCCGGCGTTGTAGGCGGCGAAGGTAATCGCCACGAACGCCTCGGCTGTGCCGCTGGGGACTACCACCGAACGCCGTTCGGCGTGCTCGCGCTGTTGCACGGGCAACCCCAGGCCGTTGCCGAGAAAGCCCTCCACCAGAACGATGACGTTACCGCCGTCCGCCGCCCACATACGGGCTTCGTCGAGGGTCAGGGGCACGTGGTGGTCACTGCAGCATTTGCCGCAACCGACGCAGGAAAAATGAGTGTTCATGGCAGGCTGTCACCAGGCTAGGTCAGAGGGGATGCAACGGCGGTGACGGGTTTTTACCTCTGTTCACCGCAATACCGCTCTGGAAGCAAGTTATGCGCCAGTCATTCTTCGCTGACCACATCGCGCATGACAAACAGCATGCCCGCACTTTCATACAGTCGCCGGGCACGCAGGTTGGTTTCCAGCACCTTGAGGTCCACATAGGGCTCGCCGCGTTGCTTGAACACCTGGAACGCGTGCAGCAACAAGGCGCGACCCAGCCCCTGACCCTGGGCGCAGGGGTGCACGGACAGGTTCTTGATAAACGCGCTGGTCCAGCACTGGGCCACGCCCAGAATGCCCGTCTCGTTGCTGGCGACCAGGCACAGGGTGGGGTCGAACTCGGCATCGGTGACAAACCGGTCCTGCCAGGTGTGCAGATCGGGTACGCGGCCACCGCCCTGTTCCTGAGTCAGGCGCAATACCGCATGAATCGCCGGGGCCAGCTCATCGCGGTAATGATCCAACTGCGTACCGGCCGGCCAGTGCGGCGCGGGCAGGCTCCCGGTGAGGGGGCGGCGCAGCAGCTGAAAATATGCAGCCATGGCTCAACGACCTTGTTGCGCCACGGTCTGGGCGGCCACCACCAGGCACTTGGTCAGCTCGGGGGACGAGAACTTGGTCAGCACCGCGTTGGCGCCAGCCAGCCGTGCTTTTTCACTGTTCATCGCACTGTCCAGAGAGGTGTGCAGCAGCACGTAGAGGTGCTGGAAGTCCGGGGTTTCGCGCAGGGTGCGGGTCAGGGCGTAACCGTCCATTTCGGACATTTCGATGTCCGACACCACCACGTTGATTTCTTCGCCGGTGCCTTGCAGCTCCAGCAGCACATCGATGGCTTCCTTGGCACTGCGCGCGGTGTGGCAGGTCAGGCCGAGGTTGCGCAGGGTATGCACCGACTGCTGCAACGCCACCTGGCTGTCATCCACCACCAGGATCCGCGCATGGCCGAGCACTTCGGCTTCTTCCATGGTCAGGTCGGTCGGCGCCGCTTCGATCGGGGCCGGGGCGATGCCGTGGATGACTTTTTCGATATCGAGCACCTGTACCAGGCCGCCTTCCACCTGCGTCACGCCGGTGATGAACGCGCGATTACCGCCGGAGCCGTAGGGCGGGGGGCGGATATCGGTGGTCAGGCAGTGCACGATCTTGCTCACCGCCTGCACGTGCAGGCCCTGCTTGGAGCGGCTCACATCGGTGACGATCAGGCAGCCACCATTCGGATCTTCCAGCGGCATCTCGCCAAGGGCGCGGCTCAGGTCGATCACCGACAGCGAGGCGCCGCGCAGGGTAGCGATGCCTTTGACGTGCGGGTGCGACTCCGGCAGTTTGGTCAGCGGCGGGCAGGGGATGATTTCGCTGACCTTCAGCAGGTTGATGGCCATCAGCTTGCCGCTGCGCAAGGTAAAGAGCAGAAGCGAGAGTGAATCTGCGCGGGCTTTGGAGGTAGGCATAAAAACCTTCTGTGAATCAGGGAGGACGATCTATGGAAGGTTATCGACCTGCGCGGCCCAGGCTTTAGCCCTTCCACACTTGCGGGTTCACCAGATCCTGCGGCTTCTGCCCGAGCAGGGCGCTGCGCAGGTTGTCCAGGGCACGGTTGGCCATGGCTTCGCGGGTTTCGGTGGTGGCCGAGCCGATGTGCGGCAGGGTCACGGCATTGCTCAGCTGGAACAGCGGCGACTCGGCCAGCGGTTCCTGCTCGTACACGTCCAGCCCGGCGCCGCGAATGGTCCGGTTCTGCAAGGCCTGGATCAGCGCCGGTTCGTCCACCACCGGGCCGCGGGAAATATTCACCAGGATGGCGCTGGGCTTCATCAGCCCCAGCTCGCGGGTGCTGATCAGGTGGCGGGTCTTGTCGTTCAACGGCACCACCAGGCAGACGAAGTCCGCTTCGGCCAGCAATTGCTCGAGACTGCGCAACTGCGCGCCCAGTTCCTGTTCCAGCGCCGGCTTGCGGCTGTTGCCGCTGTACAGGATCGGCATGTTGAACCCCAGTCGCCCGCGCCGCGCGACCGCCGCGCCGATATTGCCCATGCCGACGATGCCCAGGGTCTTGCCGTGCACATCGCAGCCGAACAACGGTGCGCCGACGCTGGCCTTCCACTGCCCGGCCTTGGTCCAGGCGTCCAGCTCGGCCACGCGGCGGGCGCTGCTCATCAACAGGGCGAACGCCAGGTCGGCGGTGCTTTCGGTCAGCACGTCGGGGGTGTTGGTGAGCATGATTCCACGCTCGGTGAGGTACGGCACATCGTAGTTGTCGTAGCCCACCGACACGCTCGACACCACCTCCAGCTTGCCCGCGCCTTCGAGCTGCGCGCGGCCCAGTTTGCGGCCCACACCGATCAAGCCGTGGGCGTGGGGCAGGGCCTCGGCGAACTGCGCGTTGATATCCCCCAGCTTGGGATTCGGCGCGATCACCTCGAAGTCCTGTTGCAGGCGTTCAATCATCGACGGGGTGATGCGGCTGAAGGCGAGGACAGTCTTTTTCATGGCAGGCGGGGCTCATCGACTACGGAAGAATGCCAGGCACGCTAACATTCCTGCCGGCGGTTGTCAGGACACCGCCGATCCAATCTGGGCACCGGACACACTGTGTTGTTTGCTGGCTATCAATTAGCCAACCGCACCCCACCCAGGCTGCCGCTCAATTCATACGCCACCAGTTCGGCCTGATGCGCCGCCAGAATCTCCGGCAGTGAGCCGCGCAGGTATTCCACCCAGGTTTTGATCTTCGCATCCAGGTACTGGCGCGACGGGTAGATGGCGTACAGGTTCAGCTCCTGGGAGCGGTAGTTGGGCATCACCCGCACCAGGGTGCCGTTGCGCAGGCCTTCGATGGCGGCGTACACCGGCAGCAGGCCGACGCCCATGCCGCTGGTGATGGCGGTTTTCATTGCGTCGGCCGAGTTCACCAGGAACGGCGAGGTGTTGATCGCCACGCTTTCCTGGCCTTCGGGGCCATTGAACGTCCATTTGTCCAGCTGGATCACCGGGCTGACCAGGCGCAGGCAGGCGTGGTTGAGCAAGTCCTGGGGGCGCTGTGCGCACCCCTTGGCCTTGACGTAGTCCGGCGACGCGCAGGCGATGCTGTAGGTGATGCCCAGGCGCTGGGATACGAAGCCCGAGTCCGGCAGTTCGCTGGCCAGCACGATGGACACGTCATAGCCCTCGTCGAGCAGGTCCGGCACGCGGTTGGCCAGGGTCAGGTCGAAGGTCACGTCCGGGTGGGTGCGGCGGTAGCGGGCGATGGCATCGATTACGAAGTGCTGGCCGATACCGGTCATGGTGTGCACTTTCAGTTGCCCGGCGGGGCGGGCATGGGCGTCGCTGGCCTCGGCCTCGGCCTCCTCGACATACGCAAGGATCTGTTCACAGCGCAGCAGGTAGCGTTTACCCGCCTCGGTGAGGGCAATGCGGCGGGTGGTGCGGTTGAGCAAGCGGGTTTGCAGATGGGCCTCAAGGTTGGAGACCGCGCGCGAGACGTTGGCCGTGGTGGTGTCCAGCTGGGCGGCGGCGGCGGTGAAGCTGCCGGCTTCGGCCACGCAACTGAAGGCGCGCATGTTTTGCAAAGTGTCCATGGGGGGTTCTCAAGGTCGATGGCAAATTGTGACATGAAGTTGCCAGCAGGTGTGTATCCGCTGGGCACGACCTAAGTCGATGAAAATCCCCGCCAGGGCTCAGTCCAACCGCCAGGCCTCGCTGACTTTCGCCACATAGTGCGGCAGGTAAGCCAGCAACATCCGGTCCAATGCCTGTCGCGCCCGCGCACGATTTTCCGGTGTCGGCGCCGCAAGCGTGTCGGCGGCCTGCTGTGCCAGCGTTTCAACCGCCTGATCGAGTGCCGGGCCGATACGCCTGAGTACGTCCAGCTCAGCGCTCAGGACACTGCCCGGTGATTGTCGGCCCATGGCGTCGAACAGCTTGGACAGGTCATCGCTGTGTGCCTCTATATAACGGTCCCAGCCGGGCCTGTCTTCGGGGTTGGCCAGGTAGCGGCGGGCGACCGGTAGCAGGTGGTCCAGCGAATCGGTGCCCCATTGCTCCTTGTGCAGCGATTGCCGGGTGCGCAACGACTGCAATTGGACGCCGGTGTAGTGGCTGATCGGTTCCGGCAAGGCCAGGTCGCGATGCTTGTCGCGGGTATGGCGGGTCAGAAGCACTACCGGTTGCCCATGCTTGATCTTGACCAGCACGTGGGTGGACGGCTGTCGGGCGGGGTCGAGCAGCGATGCGCTGATGGAGTGGATCAGGTCTTCCCAGTCGAAGGTCTGCTTACCCAGGGCCGCCAATGCTTCGCGCAGTGCCGTGACCACCCCTTTTTTGCATTTGAGCGGGGCGATATCGATCGCCAGGTAGTCGCCACTCAAATGTGGATCGTCGGATGTTCGGTGGCTGACCTCGAGGGTCACGCCTTTACCGCCCTCGGCCCGGGACGAGACCGAGGCGCTCACCGACCCGCTCAGTATCTGGGTCGGGGCCTTCAGTTGATAGACGCACAATGCCTGCGGCCGCAGAAGGGCGCGGTGCTGCTGGATCAGGTCGCGTATGTCTGCGTTCACCACTGGATCGACAGGCCCCAGGTCCTGAAGCAGCACGTAGCGCTCCAGCAGTGATTGGGCCTGTTGAGTGCGCAGGTCAACGACGGCGTTTGCGCGCGGTGAGTTGAGCTGTTGAACAAAGTGTCGGCTGCTGGACGCCACCTGTGCATTCAGATCCGCCAGCAGCTTGAGCGGCGTGTCCGCCGACGATTGTCGGGTGGCCAGTTGCTGCCGGGCCAGCGCCGGCGCTGTGTCGTACAGGCCAAGGATATCAAGCATCTTGGACTGCACAGTGCGTTGCAATGTCAGCGCCATCGCAGTGTTTACCTTCAGAAAGCTGAAGACATCCAGCGCCAGTCTGCTGCCTGCAGTCATTTTAAAACCGCATTCGGTCATCACCGGCTGCTCGGTGTGTTGCAGGCAGGGCAATTCAACGTCGCCCAGGCCATTGGCGGCCAGTGCCTCGCGGGTGTAGGGCTGGCTCTGTGCGCTGTAGTCCCGATGCCTTTGCAAATGGAAACGGTCACTCAAAATGGCCGGAAAATTCCGCACGGTCCGGGCGATATTTTCACTCAGGGACGTGCGCACCGAGTGGCTGCGGGCATCGGCATAGTGCGCATGGCTTGGGTACTCCCGTGAGGATAAATAGCCGATTCCCAGTTGATGACCCGACGTGCCCGCCGTCACGTTCGCCAGCGTCGAGTTCAGTTTGCCCAGCAGGCCAACCACGCGGGTGCTCCTGATGCGCTGGTCGTCGGTAACTTCCACCTGGGAATCGGCCGCCAGGTAAGGGCCTGCACTTAACTGTCGCGTGGGTTCCAGCGCGAATTCGTAGCCGAGGTGGCGATGGTTGATACGTTTACCACCGGCATCGATATAACCCAGCGCTGACAACACGCCTTGGGTCAGACGCGTGTGCCTGGTATCGCTGGTAGCGGCCCGGAACTGCCACTTAAGGGCGCGGCACAAGCGATAGTCAGCTTCGATGTTTGGATCATCGACACTGCGGTGGCGCTTGAGCAAGTGCTCGGCCTTTTTGAAAAAATGATAGAAATCGGGCAGTTCCTCAGCCGCCATCTCCAGCCTGGCCGGACTGTTGGACAGGGTGTGATGAAGCGCTTCGAGCGCCTCTTTATCGCGCGGATAGCCGGCCAGGTTCATCAGCTTTTCCAGCACCGTGTCGAGGACCCAGCGCGCATCGCGCTGTAAGGGCAACCTACCTGGGCTCAGCGGTTCCGGATGAATGTGCAGTTGCCTGCGCAAGCCGTCGGCGCAGGCTTCGGCGGGTGACAGAGGCGCGGCGGCAGGGGCAAGGACGCTCAAGGGAGGAAGCATGGGCGGCTCCGCAAGAAATGAATGTTGCCCATTATGTGAAGCTGCCCGCACCGGACTGTGTAGGGCAAACGCCCGGATTATCGCCTGAACGGTAACAAAGATTCACAGGAATGCCCGCTTATCGGCATCCCCCGCGCCCCCTAGAATTGCGCCACCTCTCCCGCTTCACCCATCTCAGGAATTCGCTTGCCGTGCCGCGTCGCATCAGCAGAGAGCTGAAGACTCTCAGTGTTTGGGCTTTATCGTTAGCAATCAGCGGCTGCATCGGAACCGGAGGAATCGCCCCGCAAGGCCAGGCCCTCGACGCCAATCAACTGGCGACCGACGAGGCGATCCAGCAGGCGGTGCAAGATGCCCACTGGCCCACCGCGCAGTGGTGGCGAGCCTACGGCGACCCGCAACTGGACCACTGGGTCGATCTCGCTACCCGGCACAGCCCAAGCCTGGCCATGGCCGCCGCGCGGGTGCGTGAGGCGCGGTCCATGGCCGGGTTGGCCGAGTCGGCCGAGGCGCTGCAGATCAACAGCGACACCACCCTCAAACGCCACAATTGGCCCAAGGATCAGTTCTACGGGCCGGGCGAATTGAGCGGTGCCAACACCTGGGAC
The DNA here is from genome assembly GCF_026410085.1 of Pseudomonas quebecensis. Classification (NCBI taxonomy): domain Bacteria; kingdom Pseudomonadati; phylum Pseudomonadota; class Gammaproteobacteria; order Pseudomonadales; family Pseudomonadaceae; genus Pseudomonas; species Pseudomonas quebecensis. The sequence goes on along the minus strand of NZ_CP112866.1, from coordinate 4,196,143 downwards.
AACAATTCGTCCCTGGGCCTGAGCTATGCCCTGGACCTGTGGGGGCGCGAAAGCAATGCCACCGAGCGGGCGGTCGATCTGGCGCACATGAGCGCCGCCGAAGCGCGCCAGGCCCAGCTCGAACTGCAGAACAATGTGGTGCGCGCCTATATTCAGCTGTCGTTGCAGTACGCCAACCGCGACATCGTCGCCGCGACCTTGGCCCAGCAACAGCAGATTCTCGACCTGGCCAACAAACGCCTCAATGCCGGGATCGGCACGCACTTCGACGTAAGCCAGGCCGAAACGCCGTTGCCGGAAACCCATCGCCAACTGGATGCGCTGGACGAAGCCATCGCCCTGAGCCGCAACCAACTGGCGGCGCTGGCGGGCATGGGGCCGGGGCAGGGCGCGCAATTGCGGCGCCCGAGCCTGTCATTGGCTGCGCCGCTCGCACTGCCGTCGAGCGTGCCCGCGCAACTGCTCGGCCAACGTCCGGATGTGGTCGCCAGTCGCTGGCAAGTGGCGGCGCAGGCACGGGGCATCGATGTGGCCCATGCCGGTTTCTACCCTAACGTCGATCTGGTCGGCAGCCTCGGTTACATGGCCACCGGCGGCGGCATGCTGGAATTTCTGGCCGGTAAAAAATTCAATTACAGCGTCGGCCCGGCCATCACCCTGCCGATTTTCGACGGCGGCCGCCTGCGCGCCCAACTGGGTGAAGCCAGCGCCGGTTATGACATCGCGGTGGCGCATTACAACCAGACCCTGGTCAACGCACTCAAGGGCATCAGCGATCAGTTGATCCGTCGCGAGTCCATGGGCAAGCAGCAGGCCTTCGCCGCGAAATCGGTGGCCTCGGCGCAGAAAACCTATGACATCGCGATGATCGCCTACCAACGCGGCCTCACCGATTACCTGAACGTGCTGAACGCCCAGACCCTGCTATTTCGCCAGCAACAGATCCAGCAGCAGGTGCAGGCCGCGCGCCTGAGCGCCCACGCCGAACTGGTGACCGCCCTGGGCGGCGGCCTCGGTGCCGGCGACGACGTGCCGGCGCCCGCCAAGACCCTTCCGAGCAAAACCCCGGCGGCGCTGGCCGTGTTCGATCACTGAGTAGCTTGCGATGACTTCCTTGCCTGCACCGCTGCGCTGGTTGCACGCCCTTGAGTGGCGCCGTGGTTTTTTCGATTGGGCACGCAGCGACGGCGTGACCTGGGTGTATATCTTCAAAGTGTTGATCGCGGCATTTCTCACGTTGTGGCTGGCCATGCGCCTGGAATTGCCGCAACCGCGCACCGCGATGATCACCGTGTTTATCGTGATGCAGCCGCAGAGCGGCCAGGTGTTCGCCAAGAGTTTTTACCGCTTCCTCGGCACCCTGGCGGGGTCGGCGGTGATGGTCTTGCTGATCGCCCTGTTTGCGCAGAACACCGAGCTGTTTCTTGGCGCGCTGGCGATCTGGGTCGGCATCTGCACCGCCGGCGCCACGCGCAACCGCAACTTTCGCGCCTATGGGTTTGTGCTGGCCGGGTACACCGCCGCGATGGTCGGCCTGCCGGCCCTGGCGCATCCGGATGGCGCATTCATGGCGGCGGTGTGGCGCGTGCTGGAAATCTCTTTGGGGATCATCTGCTCGACGTTGGTCAGTGCTGCGATCCTGCCGCAGACCTCCAGCGCTGCCATGCGCAATGCACTTTATCAGCGCTTTGGGGTATTTGCGTTGTTCGTCACCGATGGCCTGCGCGGGCGCAGCCAGCGCGACGCCTTCGAGGCCGGCAACGTGCGCTTCATCGCCGAAGCCGTGGGCCTGGAAGGACTGCGCAGCGTCACCGTGTTCGAAGACCCGCACATGCGCCGGCGCAACGGTCGCCTCAGTCGTCTCAATAGCGAATTCATGAGCGTCACCACACGCTTCAACGCCCTGCACCAATTGCTCGAACGCCTGCGCGCCGATGCCGCCGACCACGTGGTCGCGGCGATCAAACCTGGCTTGCAGGATCTTGCCGAACGGCTCGATGGTTTCTCCGCACGTGCACTTACGAGTCCCGATGCCGCCCGCCTGGTGACGCAATTGAGTGCCTACAAGGACGGCTTGCCCGCCACCGTGCGCAGCCTGCGCGCAATCTTCCAGCAAACGCAGCCCACCGAAGCCGAGCAACTGGATTTTCATACCGCCTACGAGTTGCTGTACCGCTTTGTCGACGACCTGCACAACTACGCGCAGACCCATGCCTCCCTGGCCGATCACAGTCACGCGCGGGAAGACTGGGACGAGCCCTACACACCGAAAACCAACTGGCTGGCTTGCGCCGCATCCGGCATTCGCGCCTCGTTCATTCTGATTGTGCTGGGCAGTTACTGGGTCGCCACCGCCTGGCCCAGCGGCGCCACCATGACCCTGATCGCAGCGGCCACCGTCGGCCTGTCCGCCGCCACGCCCAACCCCAAGCGCATGGCGTTTCAGATGGCCTGCGGCACCTTCATCGGTGCCCTGGTGGGGTTTGTCGACATGTTCTTCGTGTTCCCCTGGATCGACGGTTTCCCACTGTTGTGCGTGATGCTCGCACCGGTCATCGTTGCCGGCGCCTTTCTCGCCTCACGCCCGCAATACGCCGGTGTCGGTGTGGGCCTGCTGATTTTCTTCAGCACCGGTTCGGTGCCGGACAACCTCACGGTCTACAACCCCTACACCTTTATCAACGACTACATCGCCATGGTCATCGGCATGCTGGTATGCGCGGCGGCCGGGGCGATCATCCTGCCCCCCAACAGCCGCTGGTTGTGGCGCCGCCTGGAGCAGGACCTGCGCGAACAAGTGGTGTATGCCATCAGCGGCAGGCTCAAAGGCCTGGCCTCCAGTTTCGAGAGCCGCACCCGCGACCTGTTGCACCAGGCCTACGGCCTCGCCGTGGGCCAGCCGCAGGTGCAGCGCGACTTGCTGCGCTGGATGTTTGTGGTGCTGGAGGTCGGCCACGCGATCATCGAGTTGCGCAAGGAACAGGCGATCCTGCCGGTGCACCCGGCGTACGCCGAATCCCAGCCGTGGCGCCAGGCCATCCGCGTGATGGGTCGTTCGCTGGTGCGGCTGTTCCTGCAGCCCAGCGCGAGCAATCTGGAGCGCGGGCTCGTCGCCGTCGACCATGCGATCAGCCGCGTGCAGGCCACTGACGAACCGTTCGCTCCGCACTTCGACACTTCGGCCCTGCGCCGGGTGAAAAGCTACCTGCACTTTATCCGCACCTCGCTGCTGGACCCGCAATCGCCGCTGGCGGCCCTCAAAGGATCCTCCCATGCCCCGTGAGATCGCATTCCACGGCCTCTACATGCCGACCATGACCCTGATGTTCCTGATCGCCGCCGTGCTGGCCTGGGCGCTGGACCGCTTCCTGGCCGGGTTCGACCTGTACCGGTTTTTCTGGCACCCGGCGTTGCTGCGCCTGAGCCTGTTCGTTTGCCTGTTCGGCGCCCTGGCGCTGAGCGTCTACCGTTGAGAATGCCCCGATGAAAAAATTTTTCAGCCTGCTCGCCACCTTGCTGGTACTGGCCCTGGCGATCTGGATTGGCCGCACGCTGTGGGTGCACTACATGGAGACGCCGTGGACCCGCGATGGCCGCGTGCGCGCCGACATCATCAATGTCGCCGCCGACGTCACCGGTGAAGTGGTCGACGTGCCGGTGCGTGACAACCAGTTGGTAAAAAAGGGCGACCTGCTGATGCAGATCGATCCGGAGCACTACCGCATCGCGGTCAAACAGGCCCAGGCCCTTGTCGCTTCGCGCAAAGCCACCTGGGAAATGCGCAAGGTCAACGCCCACCGCCGCGCCGACCTCGACGCGCTGGTGATCTCCCGGGAAAACCGCGACGACGCGAGCAACATCGCCGACTCGGCACTGGCGGATTACCAACATGCGCTGGCCCAGCTGGAAGCGGCGGAACTGAATTTGAAACGGACTCAGGTCTTAGCGGCGGTGGACGGCTACGTCACCAACCTCAACGTCCACCGTGGCGACTACGCACGCATCGGCGAGGCCAAGATGGCCGTGGTGGATATGAACTCGTTCTGGGTCTATGGCTTCTTCGAAGAGACCAAATTGCCCCATGTCAAAGTCGGCGACAACGCCGATATGCAACTGATGAGCGGCGAGACCTTGAAGGGCCATGTGGAAAGCATCTCCCGCGGCATCTACGACCGCGACAACCCCGAGAGCCGCGAACTGATCGCCGATGTGAACCCGACGTTCAACTGGGTGCGATTGGCCCAGCGGGTGCCGGTGCGGATTCACATTGATGAAGTGCCGGAGGGCGTGGTGTTGGCGGCGGGGATTACCTGCACGGTGATCGTTGACCAAGCGCAGAATTGAAATGTGGGGGGGCAATCCCCCTCCCACATTTGACTGTGTTATGCCTTGATGAAGGTCTCATGCAAATGCCGCCACAACAGCGCACCACTGGCCTGTTTCTCGAACACCACGGTGGCTCGGCGGTCGGTCTGCGTGCCGCTGTCGTCCACTTGATGTTCGCGATAGGTCACCGTGGCGCCGCGCGCGTGGCGGTCAATCCCGGTCATTTCGCTCAAGGTGATTTTCAAGCCAGGGCGCATGCCGCCCAGGCGGGTGAACAGTGCGTTGACCCCGGCCGCATTCACCCGTGCGCCGGTGGCGGGGGCGATCATGCTGAAGTCGGGCGAGAAACGCGCGAGCAGGTTCTGCAGGGTGCCTTCAGGCGCGACGCCGGCAAACCATTGCTCGATCTCGATGTGGGTCTGGGTCACTTCTTCAAAGAAATCGCTGTAGTCGATCATTTACAAACTCCCATTCAAACCAAAGCGTTTTTTCAACACGGTTTCCAATAATCCTTTGGGCAACAACGCCGCCAACAACGGCAACGCCCGGCTGCCATTGCCCGAGCGCAACAGGCGCGGCGGTTGCGGTTGTCGCACCGCCTTGAGCACATCGGCCGCAAACACTGCAGCGGGTGTCGGTTTGTCCTGGGACGCCTGGCTGCGCGCACGAATGCCCTCGCGCAACGGCCACCAGGGCGATTGTTGGTTGATCAGCAGTTCGGCCTGGGCGCCGGCATTTTTGGCGAAGTGGGTGTCGATGGCGCCGGGCTGGACCTCCATCACGCGCACGCCAAACGGTGCCAGTTCCATGCGCAATGCATCGCTCAACGCATGCACGGCGGCCTTGGACGCACAGTAGGCGCCGGCGAAGGGCGTGACCAGCACACCGGAAACGCTGCCGATATTCACCACCAGGCCCTTGCGTTTGCGCAGGGCCGGGAACAGCGCCTGGGTCACGCCGACGATGGAGAACACATTGGTTTCGAACTGGCGCTGCAGGGCCTCGGTGCCGCCGTCGAGCAGCGGGCCCATGGCGCCGTAGCCGGCATTGTTGATCAGCACATCCAGCTCGCCCAGTTGCTCGGCCAGGCGCTGCAAGGCATCACTGTCGTTGACATCAAGTTCGACTGCAGTGAAACCTGCGGCGGCGAGGACGGTTACGTCTTCAGGGCGGCGGGCGCTGGCCCATACGTTGAAGCCGGCAGCCTTGAAGGCATCGGCCAGGGCGCGGCCGATGCCGCTGGAGCAACCGGTGATGAGTACGTTGGGCATGGAGCAGTCCTTTGTCAGTCCGAGAAACTGCCTTGCAGGTGCTCGGCGCGAAATTCCAGGGTTTGCGGGCGGTAGCCGGGGCGTAGCGGTGGGGTGGGCAGGCAATCGTCCCAGGTGGCGCCGGCCTGCAATTCGCCGGGGCCGCGATAGCGCGGGGCGGCGTAGACGTTGTCGGCCAGGTTCACGGTGTCGCCCGGTGCGTAGGCGGCCACGCGCCAGCGCAGTTCGGTGAGGGGCACGTCGTTGCCGTTGTTCAAGGTCAGCTTCAGCGGCCGATCGGCCGGGCAGTCCTGCGGCGCGTAGGTGATGCGCAGTTCCAGGCGCGCCAATTGTGAGGCTTCGCGGTTGTCCAGCCACACCACCCAGACGGCCACGCAACCCAGGCCGGCCAAGGCGGCGAGGGATACCGGCAGTGCTTTGGCCGGGTAGCGCAGCAGCAGGATCAGCCAGGTGATGATCAGGAGAACGCCGAAGAACATGGAGACCACCTCGAATTTGGAACCAGCATCCTAACTTAAGCGTAGGTGGGATTGGGTAGCTTGAGTGCTGTGGTGGCCTTGCGGGCCTTATCGGGGGCAAGCCCCCTCCCACATTGGAATGTATTCACAGATCAAAGGTGGGAGGGGGGCTTGCCCCGATAAGGCCCTCACAGCCAGCGAAAATCAAAAAAAAGCCCCCACCCAACCCACTGCGGATAGGGGACGCAATGGGTTGGGCGAGGGCTTCTTGTACGACTGTTTTACTGCGCGATAGTTTTCACCGACACGCCACGTTCTACCGGCGTCGAGCGGCCGTAGATGTCTTCGAAGCGTTCGATGTCGTCTTCGCCCAGGTAGCTGCCCGATTGCACTTCGATGATCTCCAACGGGATCTTGCCCGGGTTGCGCAGGCGATGCACCGAGGCGATCGGGATGTAGGTGGACTGGTTTTCGGTGAGCAGGAACACGTTCTCGTCACAGGTCACTTCAGCGGTGCCGCTGACCACGATCCAGTGTTCGGCGCGGTGGTGGTGCATCTGCAGCGACAGGCACGCGCCCGGCTTGACCGAGATGTGCTTGACCTGGAAACGGCCGCCCATGTCCACCGAATCGTAGGAGCCCCACGGACGATACACTTCGCAGTGGTTCTGGGTTTCGCTGCGGCCCTGTTCGTTGAGGGTGTTGACCATCTGCTTGACGCCCTGGACCTTGTCCTTGTGGGCAATCATCATCGCGTCCTTGGTTTCCACCACCACGATGTTGTCCAGGCCGATCACCGACACCAGTTTGCCGTTGCCGTGCACCATGCAGTTGCGGCTGTCCTGGATCACTACGTCGCCTTTGCTCACGTTGCCGTTGGCGTCTTTGTCGTTGACCGCCCACAGCGACGCCCAGCAACCCACGTCGCTCCAACCGGCGCTCAGCGGTACCACGCAGGCGCGCTGGGTTTTTTCCATCACGGCGTAGTCGATGGAGTTGTCCGGGCAGCAGGCGAAGGTGGCGTCGTCGAAGGTCACAGTGTCGGCGGTCTGCTCGCTGCGCTCCAGGGTCAGTACACAGGTGTCGTAGATGTCCGGGTCGTGTTTTTTCAGCTCTTCCAGGAAGCGGCTGGCGCGGAACAGGAACATGCCGCTGTTCCAGAAGTAGCCGCCGCTCTTGACGAACTCGACGGCGCGTTTTTCATCGGGTTTTTCCACGAACTGCTGCACGCGGCTCACGCCTTCTGGCAGCAGCGAATCGTTGGTGGACTTGATGTAGCCGTAACCGGTTTCCGGACGCGTAGCCGGGACGCCGAACAGCACCATCTCGCCGCGCTCGGCGGCCACGGTGGCCAGGGCCAGGGCACGTTGCAGGGCCTTCTGATCGTCGATCACGTGGTCGGCGGGCAGCACCAGCATCAGCTCGTCGCGGCCTTCATTGACCAGCATCATCGCGGTCAGGGCCACGGCCGGCGCTGTGTTGCGGCCAAACGGTTCCATCAGGATGCGTTGGCATTCAAGCTTACGCGCGGCCAGTTGCTCGTTGACGATAAAACGGTGGTCCTTGTTGCAGACCACGATCGGGGCGTCCATGCCTTCGAACACCAGGCGCTCCAGGGTTTGCTGGAACAGCGTGTGCTCACCGGTCAGGGCCAGGAATTGCTTGGGGAACTGTTTACGGGAAAGCGGCCAAAGACGTGAGCCGCTACCACCGGAAAGGATTACTGGGATCATGGGTGTTTCTCCTTGAATCGATTTGGGTCAGAGCCTGTGGGAGGGGGCTTGCCCCCGAGGCGGTGTTTCAGTCGGTACATCTGTTACTGAACCACCGCATTCGCGAGCAAGCCTGCGCCCACAGGGGGAGCGTCAATTTCAAAAGCTAATCAGCGGGTCGACACAGGGCGTTTCACCCAGACTGGCGACAGGCTCGAACCCGAGCCCGTTACATACAGCACCGCCGCTTCACCACGTTCCAACGCAACCGGCTTCACATCGCCGACTTTCTTGTCACCGTCATACAACGCCAGGCTCACCTTCACCGGGTTGATCTCGCGCTCGCCGCGGCCCTTGGCGGCCACCGACTTGACCACGTCGGTCTTGCCGTCGGCGGTTTTCAGGGTCAGGGCCTTGTCGCTGAGGTTCTGCACGCGCACCAGGGATTTCTGCTTGTTCTTGAATGGCGGCTCTTCGATCAGTTGCGGCTGGCCGCTGCTGTTGTTGACCAGGGTGTAGTAGTGATCGGCGGCGAGTTTGACCGGCACGGTCTGGCTGCCCACCTTGGCGCTGTAGTCACCGCCTGGCATGAAGCTGAAGTCGCTGCTGGCCAGCGGGGCCACTTCGCTGAGGTTGGTGTTGCCGACTGTAGCGCTGACTTCCTGGTTGCTGGCGTTGTAGATGCGCACGAAGCTTGAGCCTTTTGGCGCGGTCGGGCCGTACAGGGCGGCGTCGCCGCCGGCGAAGGCAGACATCGATACGAAGCTCAAGCCGGCAGCGATGGCCAGGGTCTTGGCGAGACGACGAGGAGTAGTAGTGAAAGTCATGTGAGTTACCTCTCTTTCAGTTTTGCGCCCGGTCGGGCGTCTCGGATTTTTTAAGGGTGTTCTGTGCCATGTTTTGTTGGCGTGAACCGGCTTGTTTAAGTTGCGCAACCCACGATGGGTCGGCATCACCGATTTCGTTGTTGACCGGCAGATAACGTTCTGGGAACTCCCAGATCAGCACTTGTGGCGGGTTGTTCTTGAAGTCGTCGCTTTTCAGGTAGCTGAGCATGGGCAGGATCGGGCCGTGGCCGTCTTCGGCGTAGCTGATTACATCGCTGCCCAGGGCTTGCTTGAGGGCGCCGACGAAGTTCCAGTTCGGGTTGGCGCTGTAGCTGGTGCCCACCAGTGCAACTGGCGTTTCGCTGTCGCTGAACAGCGCGTCGTCGCCTTTGGTTTCAGCCAGGTGCGTAACGCGTTTTTCCAGCGGCTCCTTGGGCGGCATCAGGTTTTCGAACAGCGGGTCCAGGGGCAGGAACAGACGCAGGTCGCCTTTGTGCGGCTCGATCTTCTCGGCCTCGGTCACAAAGCGCTGCGGCTCGCCACTGAGCGGGGTCTGCTCGGCAATCGCCTTGGCCAGTTGCCTGGCGGCGACTTCCGCGCCGTCCGGGGTCCAGTGGGTGTCGGTGCGCAGGAACACTTGCTTGCCGCTCAACTTGGCCTGTTGCAGCGGGCCAAGCAGGTCGGGAGCAGGAATCTTGTCGGCGGCGACACGGGCGTGGAAGTCCTGGTACAGGTTGGCGTGGATGCTCGCCGGCTTCACTTCACCCAGGTGTTCCGGGTACAGGCGCACCTTGGCCGGCACGATCGCCATCACCAGTTGAATGCCCTGGGCCTTGAGCTTCTGGCGCACGCCTTCGACCAGCGCGTAGTTGCCTTCCAGGTTCTGGTCTTCGTTGACGGCGGGGTTGAACTCCTCGTCGCTGTACAGCCAGTGATCGCGGCCCAACACCACGCCAGGACGGCCTTCATTGAACAGCTTGTAGTCCAGCGCGGCCCACAGGTTGGTGCCCAGACGCTTGATCGGGAACTCATCGTCATAGTGAGTCTCGACGGCCTTGGTCCAGCGACCGTTGAGCACGGTGGCGTCGGCATTGGTGCTGAAGCCGAAGAAACTGCGCAGCGACCAGGCGCCCAGTGCCAGCAACAGCACCAGGAACAGGCCGATATAGAGGATGCGTAATGAACGGGTCATGGTCGGCTCCCTCAGAATTGGAAGTAAAGGAACGGCGAGAAACTCTGCGCCGACAGTTTGAGAATCGACGCCACGAACAGCGCCAGCACCGCAGCGCGCATGGCGTAGCGTGGCCAGTCAGCGGTCCAGTAGGCCGGTTGCACGGCGGCGTCCTGGCCCACGGTGAAGCCGGGCTGATGGATGCTGCCGGGGTTGTCGCCCGGCACGGCCTTGATCAGGCTCGGGTCGGCCGGCTTGGTTTTATCGGCGGGGCGATTGGTGTAGAAGTCGCGCAGACCGAAGAACGCCAGGGTTGCGTACGCCACCACCAGGGTTGCCACTTGCAGGCCGGTAAGGCTGGCGCGGTTGAGTTCCGACAGCGACCACTCGCCAAAGCTGAACATCGCACCGTACATACGGCCGGCGACGTGCAGGTTTTCGGCGCGGAAGATCACCCAGCCCATCACCACCAGCAGGAAGGTGAAGGCCCAGCGCAGCACATTGAAACTGCGCGGCGCGGTGTTCAGGCCGATGGCTTTTTCAATCGCCAGCCACATGCCGTGCCAGGCGCCCCACACGATGTAGGTGATGTTCGCACCGTGCCACAGGCCACCGAGCAGCATGGTCAGGAACAGGTTGCGATAGGTGATCAGCGTGCCTTTACGGTTGCCGCCCAGGGTGATGTACAGGTAGTCACGCAGCCAGGTCGACAGGCTGATGTGCCAGCGGCGCCAGAACTCGGTGATCGACTGGCTGATATACGGCTGTTTGAAGTTTTCCATAAAGCGGAAACCCATCATCAAGCCCAGGCCGATGGCCATGTCGCTGTAGCCGGAGAAGTCGAAGTACAGCTGCGCGGTGTAGGCCAGTGCACCCAGCCAGGCATCTCCGGTGGTGGGGTTTTGCAGGGCGAAGCAATGGTCGGCCACCACCGCCAGCGTGTCGGCGATAAAGACCTTCTTGATGAAACCCTGCATGAACCGCGTGCAGCCTTCGGAGAACTTATCCAAGGTGTGAGTGCGGTTGTTGAACTGGTCGGCCAGGTCGCGGAAGCGCAGCACGGGGCCGGCGATCAGGTGCGGGAAAATCGCCACGAACGCCGCGAAATCGATGAGGTTACGCGTCGCCGGGGTGTCGCCACGGTACACATCGATGATGTAGCTGATGGACTCGAAAATGTAGAACGAGATACCGATCGGCAACAGCACGTGGGTCAGGATGAACGGCTCCAGGCCCATCGACTTCATCATCACATTGATGCTGTCGACACCGAAGTTGGCGTACTTGAAGTAGCCGAGGATGCACAGGTCGACGGCCACGCCGAGCAGCAGCCAGCGTTGGGCCGGTTTGGTGCGCACACCGGCGGCACCGACCTTGAGGCCGATCCAGTAATTCCACAGTGTCACGGCGGCAAACAGCGCCAGGAAGTCCACCCGCCACCAGGCGTAGAACACGTAGCTGGCAATCAGCAGCAGCAGATTGCGATAGCGTTGCCCGCTCAAGTAGTACAAGCCGAGAAAGATCGGCAAGAACAGAAACAGGAACACATTGGACGAGAAAACCATCCCGATCTCTCCATGTTTAACCAACAGTCAAGGGCCAACGGCCCCCCCAAACCCCCCCACGGTGTCGGGGGAAGCTTTGATCGTTCCCACGCTCTGCGTGGGAATGCCTTTTGTGACGCTCTGCGTCACGCTTTGGGACGCAGAGCGTCCCGTGCTGCATTCCCACGCAGAGCGTGGGAACGATCAGCGACTAGCTGCCTTTATTGCCTTTTTCATGCGCCGGGTCGTAGACCTTGGTCAGGTCGCCGCCCAGGCGGAAGGTCTTGAACGGCTGCATGCCATGCTTGCGTTCGATCACATCCGGCGCGCAGGTGTAGAGGGTGCAGAACGGCTCAAGCCAGGCATATTTCATGTCCTCCTTGAGGTCCTTCATGTCCTGCTCCTTGCCGTTCTTCTGCTCGAAGATCTGCGGGTCCTTGACCCCGGCCAGCACTTTGTCGCCCAGGCGCTTGAGCGCGCTGTTGTTTTCCTGGCGCAGGTCCACGCCATTGACCAGGGCAAAACTGGCGATCATCGACAGCGGCGGCAGGGCGTAGTTGTGGTACGACAGCGCGCGCTGCTGGCGCTTCAGTTCGTTAGGCAGGAAGCCTTGGTCGTCGACCTGATTCACGCCGACCTTGTATTCCTTCACCGCCCAATCGAACAGGTCGCGGCGGTTGGTGGCGACGGAGGTTGCCATCACCGACCAGGCGGCCCAGTAGGAATGGTTGTTGGTTTTTTCCAGCGGCAGGTTGTCCCAGTCGCTGACCACTTGATCGGCCAGTTTGTTGAACCAGGCTTCGATCAGCTGCGATTCCTGCTGGTGGTTGGCCAGCGGGTGCGAGTCGGAAAACTTCAGGCGCACATAGGCCGAGGCCATGCTGCCCAGCGCCCATTTGCGCATGGACTTGCCGGTGTGGTTGAAGTCCTTGGACATCAATGCATCGGCCTTGGCCCAGGACACCAACCAGTTGAGCGTGCATTCGAGCTGCTCCGGGCGCCCGTCGCGCATGAACTGCATCACGCGCTTGCTGGTGTCTTTTTCCAGCTTGGTGATGTCGGCGGTGCTGTCGCGAAAGGCTTTTTCCGACTGCACGTTCAGGGTTGAGCGCGCCTTGTCGGAACCTTCGTACTTACTGCGAAACTGCAGCGGCCCGGTGTACGGCGTCGGCATGGTGTCGCAGTTTTCCTTGGCCTCGCCGGTCTTGAACGCTTCAATCGGGGCGAAATAGCCTTGAGGCGGACGCAGCGGGGCGGCGGCGTTGACTGAACCGGCGAACATCGCCAGGCCCAGCAGGGTAGGTAGCATCAACTTTTGCATAAGTAACCTCACTTCCCGAGTTGGGCGGTCTGTTGACCACCGCTTGGGAATACGTTGCGTGTGCAAATTTTCGCTTCGACCTTCTGCGCGGCGGCACCCTTTTCAGGGCCCTGCACTTCCACGGCCAGCAAGTTCTGCGAGGCCCAGTCTTCATCGGTGCGCAGTTCAAAGGCGAAACGCCCGTCTGTATCGGATGTTTCGGGTTTCTCGATCTTGATGTCCTCGTGGCGCCCGTTCATGTACCAGAGGGTGGCTTGCAGGGTTTTCACCGACGGATCGGCAAAGCGGATATCAACTTGGTGGTTGGCGTTGCGCAGGTCTTTGTTCGAACTGTTGACCAGCAATTCGTTCTTGCCGGGCTTCAAGGTGGCGCTGGCGCTCATCTGCGCGGTCTTGCCTTCGCAGCCGTTGTCCAGCAGCGCCATCATCTGGCGATAGATGGTTTCCTGGTCGAGGCGATACAGCGGCGAGAACTCCCAGATCAGGATCTTGGGCGGTGTCTTCTGGAATTCGTCGCTGCCCAGGTATTGGATCATCGAGCCTTCCAGGCCGCCGCCCGGGAAGGCGACGTTGAGAATGTCGGCGCCGATTTCTTCTTGCAGGAAGCCGGCGAAGTTGTAGTTCTTGCCGCTGTGGCTGGTGCCCACCAGCGTGATCTGCGGGTTGCCCGAATCGCTGAACAGGTCGCCGTCGCCCGCTTCGCCCTTGGGCTCGGTGGTGAACTGGTCGATGTACTGGATCGCGTAGCTGGTGCCGCACAGTTGCCCGGCCATGTTGTGCAGGGTGCCGGTCTTGCCCATGCGTCCGGTGCGCTTGGTTTCGAATTCGCGCTTGGGAATATCGGCGAACTGCGGCAGCTGCTTGACCTTGGCCGCGACGATTTTCGCGGTGCGCTGAGCGCCGTACGGGGTCCAGTGCTGGTCGCCACGGAAGTAGAAGTCGTGGGCCGGCAGTTCGTCCGGCAGTTGCTCATTGGTCAGCGGCGACAGGTCCGGCACCACATAGCCCATCTTGGCGAAACGGCCGAGCATGGTCTTGTAGTTGGTCAGCGCCTTGTCGAAATCGTACGAGGCTTTTTCCGCAGGGTTGAGCTTGTTGCGGTTCACCAGGCCACGGGTCGGCTGGTAGACCACCACCAGTTCCACGCCCTTGGCCTTGAACGCATCGTGCAACTGCTGCATGCGCTTGTAGCCGGCCGGCGTGGTGTCGAATTCGGTGCGCAGGTCTTCCTGGGTACGGAACAGCCAGTCGCCCTGGGCTTGGACCAGGGTGGTGAAGTTCTGCTGGTAGCGCGTGGTGTAATTTTTCGCGTCGTGGGCGGCCGGGCACAGGCTGCAGCACGGTTCTGCGGTGAAGGTCGGCGCCTTGACGTCGTCGGCGCGTACGCCCTGGCTGGCCGCGAGCAGGCCGAGGGTCAGACCCGAGAGGCTCAGCAGTTTGATCATGTGTGGGTGCATAAGGGTCATCCTCAGTCCTGCATTTCGGTCTGGCGTTCGACAGGGTCGATCAGCACGGCTTTCTGCTGGCGCACCAGCAGGTCGAGAATCTCTTCCTGGCGATCGCCGAGGACGCCGGAGAAGCTGATACCGCTGGATTTGGTCGGCGCCAGCATCGACACGCGATACAGCTCGATACTCAACGGCGAGTCGATGGACAGCGGCCCGCTGCCGTTCCCCGCCAGTTCCCCGCCGACCACGATCAGCGAAACCTTGGCGTCGAACGGGTCGAGGGCGATGTCGCGGTCGGTGTTGGTCAAGTCCTTGATGTGGCCGTAGACGCCGGTCAAACCGTTGGCCATCGCGGTGTTCTCGTACAGCTTGATATTCACGCTGTTACGCACGCGGATGCCGTGGCGACGGTTGCTGATCACCTTGTTGCCCCACAGCAGGTTGTCGCCGCTCTCATAGAGGGTGATGCCGTCGGTGTGGTTGCGGTAGATCTCGTTGTCGGCGATCAGGTTGTTGACGCTGTTCCGGTCGATCACCAGGCCCGAGAGTTTGTTGTCGTAGCTGCGGTTGTTGAAGATGAAGCTGTCGTTCACCTCACGGGAAATGATGATGCCGTGCTTCTTCTTGGTGCCGTAGACGGTGTTGTCCGCGATGATCAGCCCGTGTGAACGGTCGTGAGGGTCAATGCCGTAGACGATGTTGTCTTTGTAGGTGTTGCCCTTGAGCACGAAGCCCGTGGTTTCGTAGCAGTAGAAGCCGTACCACATGTCCGAGAACTCGGAATCGATGATCCAGCCGGTCGGCTCAGGGCGCTTGAGCACCTTGGCCATGTTCGGCGTGTACTGGGAAATACTCACCCCGTACGACTTACTGTTGGCGTAGCCGAAGCTGGCCATCTTGCTGTTGGCGACGTAGGTCTCGGTGCCGCCCCAGGCCAGCAGAAACGGACGAAATTCCTTGGGCGACTTGAACAGCGCCGGGCCGTTGGCCTTCTCGCTCCAGCCAGTGATTTTAGTGTCACGCACAAACAGCTGGCCGTCGTTGATCAGGAACGAACCGGCTTCCTGGGACAGGCGCAGCTCTTGGGTGCGCTTGTCGATTTCGAGGATGCCCTTGCGCCCGACCACGATCGGCAACTTGGCCAGGAACACGCCCGGCGAAGTTTCGCTCAGGTACTGCTTGGGCACTTTGCCCAGCAGGTCCTTGAGGTTCATGTAGCCGTCGTCGACAAAGATCGCCTGGGGAATGCCGTGCTGGCGCACCACCCATTCGGCCATCTTGTTATCGCCGCCGATAAAGTCCTTGAGCGCGTCTTCCTGCATCATGCGACGGATGCTGATCTTGCCCGGCTTGGTCCTGACGATCTTTTTTTCCATGGCCGCGGCGGTGTAGCCCGACAGGTCCGGCAGGGCAGGCTTGGCCATCTCCAGCGGCGCGGTCGGCGGGCTGGAAATGGTGTAGGTCTTGGCCTGTTGCAGTTCCTTGGCGATGGTAGGCGCCTTGGCCGCCGTGTTGGCAAATGCCGGGGCACTGGCCACCAGCATTGCCGCGACGAGTAGGCTTTGAGCATTCATTGCACAGGCTCCCATCAGAATTTCCAGATCACGTCGACAAACGCGCGATGCATGTACGAGTCGACCTGGCTGCCGTAGGCGTCACCCGGTTTGAACACACCGGCACGGAACCGCACCAACGCCGACGGCTCGTCGATCGACTGGCTGAGCGCGGCCGGCAGCAGGCCGGTCTTGAAGTACTTGGTGACCACCAAGTCCATCTCCTGGCCCAGGTCTTTCTTGCCATCTTCCAGCGGCAGCGAGGTGCTGGACAGGATCGCGCCGGTCACGTCATCGGTGTTGTTCTGCACCGCATCGATGCCATTGCTGCCCACCGGCTTGTTGCCGTCCACGCGCCAGAACTTGTGGTACACCAGGCTGGCGTCGTAGTCCTCGCGCAGCTGCCAGGAACCGAACAGGCTCATGGACTGCATGTTGTTCATCTCGCCGCGAAACGCTTCGCCGAAGCGGTGCACGCGGGACTGGGTGCCGGTCCAATTCGAGCGGTTGCTCTGCAGGCCGTTCTGTTCGTATTCGGCGCTGGCGCGGGCATACGCCGCACCCACTTGCCACTGCGGGTCGAGACGCAGGCGAATACCCAGGTCGGTGGCCCAGCCGTTCACGTCATCGCTGCGCTTGGCCTGGTCCGGGCGGCTGCCGTCTGCTTTGAGGGCGTTGACCGTGTCGCGGTCGCCCTGCATGCCGGTGATGCTGGCCCAGTAGTTGACGGTGTTGGTGTTGCGCCAGTTGTAGGCGTCGCTGTTGGCTTCGATGCCGAGCCAGGTCAGGTCGCCGTTCTCGCGTTTGTCCAACGAGTCGGTGGGCACGCCCGGTTCCGGGTAATCCAGCTTGCCGTCGTCATGGGTGTGATGGCCGCGCAGGCCGATCCACTGGCCCGGCATCCACTGGTAGGACGCATCGGCGTAGAAGTGCTGGCGGTCCTTGTCCTTGGGCGACAGTTCCTTGAGGTCGGTGCGGTATTCGCTGAAACGTTCGGCGGCGCCCACATTGGCCTTGAGCAAGGTGGTGTCGAAGGTCCAGTTCAGCGCCTCGATATTGGTGTCGCGCCACTGGCCGTCGTCGTTGCGCAGGCGTTGACGACCGAACTTGAGAATCTCGCCGGGGTAGGGCGTGAAGCCGCTGTAGCCGACCCAGAACTCGCGCATCGCCAGGTAGTTTTTCTTGGCCTTGCGGTCGTTGTTGGTGGTTTGCTGGTTTGCATCGTCGGCCGACTGTTGCAGGGTGTCGGTCTCGATGATGTCGCTCGACACCACCGCCTGGCCCATCGCATAGCCGCTCCAGTTACCGCTCTCGCCGTAGATCCACGGGCGCAGGTCCAGGCCGACACCGTTGACGTCGCCGCCTTTCTGGGTGCCGAGGTCGCGGTCGTCTTCGGACTGTGCGGTGGCTTTGACTTCCAGGCCGAAGTTCTTGGCTTCGGTCAGCGCGGCCAGGGTCGGGCACGACCACAGCAGGGCGAAGGTCAGGCCGATACCGGCCTTGACGAATGGGTTGAGCTTCATAGGGATTCCTCGCCGTCTTCTTCTTGCAGGGCGTGCAGTTGCAGCGTGCTTTGGGCCAGGGTGCCGCGTGCGGCCAGCTCCTGTTGCACCAGGCGTTGGCCTTGGGCGCGTTGTTCAGGAGTCAGCGGGGCTTCGAGTTGAGCGGCCAGGTCATTGGCCTGCGGCGTGTCCTGGGCCTTGGCCAACTGGCCGAAGACATACGCATTGACAGGGTCGGGCTTGGTGCCCTTGCCTTGGGAAAACAATTGGGCGATGGCGAAATCGGCGCTGTTCTGGCCGTTGCGCGCAGCGGTCAGCAAGTGGTCCAGGGCCTTTTGCGGGTAGACCTTGCCCAGGTAGCCACGGCGATAGATCTGGCCGAGGTAGTAATCGGCGGCCACTTCCTTGCCTACGGCCTTTTCGAAATGCGCCTCGGCAGCCTTGGCATCGGCCGGCACCCACTTGCCTTCGTAATAGAGCTTGCCCAGCAACAGTTCAGCGCGCGGCTGGTCGGCGGCGCGGCCGTTGTCCAGGTATTTCATCATTTGCTCGACGTCGCCCAGTTCGGGGAAGTCGTAGAGCAGTTGCGCCAGGCTGACCCAGGAAGCCGGGTAGCCGGGGGCGATTTTTTCCAGCAGGGCCTGGGCGGTTTTCTCGTCGGTCTTGCCCAGGGAGGCATCACCCAATACGCGGGCAACGCTGTCGACCCGTTGAGCGGTGACAGTGCCACGGCTGTAGCCGGCTTCCATCTGCTTGAGCAGTTCGGCCTGTTTTTCCGGCTCGGCTTTCTTCTGGTAGACCGTGGCCAGTTCGACGTAGCAAATGTCGGTGGTGCTCAGCGCGGCTTTGCAGATGCGCTCCACATCATCCAGATGCTGATCGTAGGTGTTCTGGGTGCGATACAGCAGCACCTGGGCCAGGCCCGCTTCCGGGTAACCCGCCGCCTGCCACTGGCTGATCTGCTGCTGGGCATTCACGTTGGGAAAGCTGTGAGGGTATTGCAGGTACAGCATCGCCAGGGGAATCAGGGTGTTGCCTTCGCCATTGGCAAAGGCTTTTTTCAGCAGGGTTTCGGCTTCGTGGTGCTCGGCCTCGGTAGCGCCGGGCTTGGCCACCAGCAGGCGACCCAGGCGCGCCTGGGCGCGAGGCGAGGTATCCGCTGCGGCGCGGTACGTGGCCTCGGCCTGTTTGATCTGCGCCGGGTCGCGGGTGCCTACCTGGATATCGGCCAGGCCCACCTGGGCCTCGCTGTAGCCCAGGTCGGCCAGTTGCTGGTAATTCTGCTGCGCGGTGACGGTGTCGCCACGCTTGAGCGCTTCGTTGGCCAGACGTTGGTCGGGCAGGCCGGCGCAACCGGCCAGCGAGATAGCCAGGGCCAGTGCGCAGTAAGCCGAGGCGAAGTGCGATCTGGAAGGAGCTGGCTTGCCTGCGATACGGGCACCTCGGTGTTGCAGATGTACCGAGTCGATCCCATCGCGGGCAAGCCCGGCTCCCACATTGGTCAACGGTGTATTCGGAAGAGTCACAGGCATGTCCTCGCTTACAGACCGTGAGCCATGGCTTTGTCGATCAGCCAGTTCAGCGACGGGCCACGGTCGCTGGTCACTTCCACCGGGCGACCGGCGTAGGTGCTGTCCAGCGGCGCGTCAGGCTTGATCTGCACGCGGATGTCGGAGGACAGGTCGGCGCTGTTCAGGCTGGTGCTGCTGACGATGGTGCCGGTGCGCAGTTGTTCTTCGTCGGCGACCTGGAAGCTCACCGGCGTACCTGGGCGCACGTCGGCGAACTGGCGGTACGTGAAGCGCGCTTCGACGTTGGCCTGGCTGCCACGTGGCACCAGTTGGAAGATCACGTCGCCCTTGCTGGCGTATTGGCCGTCGGCGACCAGTTGCTGCGCTACCACGCAATCGCACGGCGACGTCAGGGTGCCGGTCATTTGCTTGCCGAACAGTTCTTCGACCTTGGCCGGTTGCAGTTGGTCTTCGTCGAGGTGGCCCTTGAGCACGTCGAGCATGCTGGTGCTGAAGGTGGCCAGCGGCGCGCCCTTGGCGGCCACCGCATCACCTTTGAGCAGGCTTTGCACGGTGCCGTCGCGCGGCATGGTCACGTTCATGCCCGGTACGCTGACCAGGCCGGCCTGGGCGTGGCTGACAAAGTACATGCCGTAGATCGACTTGAAGACAAACCCGAACGCCGCCAGGCCCACCAGGAAGATCGCCAGGCTGAAGGTCACGGCACGCAGGCGACCGAAGGCGCTCATGTTGCTGCCGCCGTCCTTGACCTTGCGCGCCTTGGTGAAGTTGTCGCGCTGCAGGGTCGCCAGTACGTCGCCCATGGTCACGATGTCACCGGACAAGTGCGAGGTGATCAGGTGGCGCAGGGTGGAGATATCCTGGGCGTCGAGGTTCTGGAACTGGCAACCGGTGCGGCCGGTCTGGCGGTCGTAGGAGCGGATCTGCAGCTCGACATCCATGGCCAGGCCGAGGTTATCGATGACAAATTGCAGGCGACCCTTGTGCACTTCACCGACGTTCAGCGGCTGCGTGGCGGTGAACGCCAGGCCGCCGGCGGACAGGTCGATCACCCGTGCTTCAGTCTGGCTGCGGTCGGTGTTGAAAAAGCGCAGTTTGGCCGGGATTTTCACGCGGGCGTGCTGGCGCTGAGCTTCGGATTCGTGGACAACGTTGGCGTTTACTTGGCTGTTCATAGTGTTCTAGTTCCTAGTTAATTCAGGCTTGGCTGGGTCAGACCATCATCAGCAACACGGCGACGAAAATGCTGCCGGCGGAGAAGGTCATGGTCCGAGACGACCAGGTGTTGAACCAACGCTGAAAGCTGGCCAAATCGCGGGTCAGTTTGGTGTCCTGGCGAGTCCAGGACTGTTGATCAAGGCGGAAGAACACGTAGATCTTCACCAGCGCGCCCATGATCTGGTTGTAATAGAGAATCAGCGGGTAGGCCGGGCCGATCTTGTGGCCGGAGCACGACAGCAGCAGGGTCAGGATCAGGCGGGTGATGCCGATCCACAGCAGGTACGCCAGGATGAATGCGCCGCCGTACTTGAAGGTGGCGATGATTGCCACGGTCAGGCCGAGCAGCGAAGTCCACATCGACACGCGCTGGTCGAACAACACGATGCTGGTGAACAGACCCAGGCGACGCACACCCAGGCCCAGGGCACGGGAGTTCTGGCGCAGGTTGTTGCCGTACCAGCGGAACATCAGCTTGCGGCTGGCCTTGATAAAGCTCTTTTCCGGCGGGTGTTCCACGGTGTTGATCGCGGCATCCGGCACGTAGAACGTGTCGTAGCCCAGGCGCATCAGGCTGAACCAGCTGGACTTGTCATCACCGGTGAGGAACTTGAAGCGGCCCAGGCGCCAGTGCTGCAGCGAGTCGCTTTCCACGTCGGCGATAAAGCCCGGGTCGGTGACCACACTCGCACGGAACACCGACATGCGACCGGTCATGGTCAGTACGCGCTTGGACAGGGCCATGGAGCACATGTTGATGTGGCGTTGGGCGAACCGCAGCTTGTGCCATTCGCTCATGATGTAACCGCCGCGCACTTCGCAGAACTCGTTGGTGGTGAGGCCGCCGACGTTGCCGAACAGCTGGAACCACGGCACGGTCTTGCGCACAACGCCTTCGGCGAGCACGGTGTCGCCGTCGATCACCGCCACGACCGCGCGGTCATCCGGCAAGTGACGCGAAATGGCACGGAAACCAAAGGCCAGGCCGTCGCGCTTACCGGTGCCGGCGATACGCACGAAGTCGAGCTTGACGTGTTCCGGTGGGTTCATCTTTTCCCAAAGGCTCTTGACCAGCAGCTCATCGGACATCTCCACCAGCGAGCAGACCACCGTGGTCGGGAAGCCACAGTCGATCGCTTCGCGAATCACCGAGCTGTACACCTGCGCGGTGGTCAGCGCATCGATGCGGAAACTGGTGACCATCAGGAACACATGGGACGGGTCGGCGGCCTTGCCCAGCTTGCGGACTTTGCGGCGCAGGTGCGGGTAGACCACATACAGGAACAGCATGCCGCGAAAGAAATGCGTAGCACCCATCGAGTAGCGCCAGATACCGACGGCGCCAATCAGGAAAATAAAATTCTTCGACTCGGAGTCGAATGTGCTGGCTGGCAAAGCCAGAGCTAGAAGCGCTAAAAGCGCCAGAAATACTAGCCAGCCAGTGGCTTGGTTTAACCGTTGCATATTTGTGTCCGTCACGGGGGAGTAGGGCCACAAGCGGCAAGCTATAAGCTGAAAAACGATCGCTTCTAACTTGCCGCTTGCCGCTTGAAACTAGCCGCTGCCCCTTACCAACAAATGCCTTCAGTGCGGCCGCTCACGCTGGTGGCCTTGGACATGAAGCCCACCAGGTCGACCACTTGCTTGCCGTCCGGCGCGTTATGGGCCAGGGCGCGGAACTTCTCGTCGCGGTTGCCCAGGATGATCACGTCGGAGTTGTTGATCACATCGTCGAAGTCCGAGTTGAGCAGGGACGACACGTGCGGGATCTTGCCTTCGATGTAGTCCTTGTTCGCGCCGTGGACACGGGCGTACTCGACGTTGCTGTCGTAGATGCTCAGGTCGTAGCCCTTGCCGATCAGCATTTCGGCCAGCTCTACCAGCGGGCTTTCGCGCAGGTCGTCGGTACCGGCCTTGAAGCTCAGGCCCAGCAGGGCGACTTTGCGCTTGTCGTGGCCGGCGACGATGTCGAAGGCGTTCTGCACCTGGGACTCGTTACTGCGCATCAGCGAGTTGAGCAGCGGTGCTTCCACGTCCAGGGAGCCGGCGCGGTAGGTCAGGGCACGCACGTCCTTGGGCAGGCACGAGCCGCCGAACGCGAAGCCTGGACGCATGTAGTACTGGGACAGGTTGAGGGTCTTGTCCTGGCAGACCACTTCCATCACTTCGCGACCGTCGACGCCGACGGCCTTGGCAATGTTGCCGATCTCGTTGGCGAAGGTGACCTTGGTGGCGTGCCACACGTTGCAGGTGTACTTGATCATCTCGGCAACGGCGATGTCCTTGCGGATGATCGGTGCATCGAGTTCTTCGTACAGCGACTGCAGGACATCGCCGGAGGCTTTGTCGAACTCGCCGATGACGGTCATCGGTGGCAGGTCGTAGTCGGCGATGGCGGTGGATTCACGCAGGAATTCCGGGTTGACCGCGACGCCGAAGTCGACGCCGGCTTTCTTGCCGGAGCAGTCTTCCAGGATCGGGATCACAACGTTGGCCACGGTGCCCGGCAGCACGGTGCTGCGCACCACGATGGTGTGGCGGGTGGTCTTGTCACGCAGAACAAAACCGATCTCGCGGCATACCGACTCGATGTAGTTGAGTTCCAGGTCGCCGTTTTTCTTGCTTGGCGTGCCGACGCAAATCATCGACAGGTCGGTATCGCGGATGGCTTCGGCGAAGTTGGTGGTGCCGCGCAGTCGACCCGTTTGGATACCCTGGCTCAACAATTCGCCCAGACCCGGTTCAACGATTGGCGATTTGCCGGCGTTGATCAGGTCGATCTTTTCCTTGGAAATGTCCACGCCGACTACTTCGTGGCCACGGGCAGACAGGCAACCGGCACAGACAGCGCCAACGTAACCCAAACCAAATATGCTGATGCGCATCGCATTTACCTCGTTGTCATTGAAGACGGTGTTAATCATGCCAATAAATGGCCGGAGTTCATGTTTGCAAGCGTCACTGATGCCCGCGGAAGTTGGGCGAATAGACGCCGACTTGCCGCGTACAGGCATGTTAAATAGTGAGTGACTAATAATTGCACTCAAGTAGGGCGCAACATGGCCTTGTTATTGGGGCTTGCCCTCAAATGCAGCCGGCCTTCCTGGGAGAAGGGCCTGGCGCCAGTGCCACAGAGCTTTGATAGAGGCAATAAGCCTATAAAAATCAAAACCTTGGGATGTATCACTGACCCATTGGGGTAAGCGCAGCCTTGGCCTTATAGTTCGTGGCAATACTTCCTTATTGCCGCCTTTAACTAGTCAGTCGGTAATATGACCCATGAGTCAAAGTTAATGTGACAACTTTGCTACTTCCTTTGGTCGCCATGTAAGTCATCTCTTACAGCATCAGAGAATTTCGTTACCGGTGGTATGAGCGGCGCTTTAGGACGAAGTTCCTGGCCGCTCATCCTGTTTCCTGAAATTTCTTGAAATACGAGCAGAGATGGCACTAGTACTATATTGATAGCACTTGCTATTTGGGCCAGTAGTTATGGGGAGTTGGCACGCAGGGATAGTTTTGTGCCACTAGTGTTAAAAAAAACCAGTGCCACTACGAAAAAATTCGATGAATGTCGAGTGAAACTATTGATAGGGTTGTGTTGTGATATTTTTTGACGTCAAATAAATGGCGATTTTGTCTGAAGTGCAATCAAAAATGTGGGAGGGGCTTGCCCCCTCCCACATTTGGATTTCATTGTCTGAGAAAGGCTGGTACGGCCTTATTGCGGTGCATGATCGCGCAGGAACACCAGGTTGTCCGGTTTGGACTGCTGCGCATTGAAGCGGTAGCCCTGTACATCAAACTCCTTAAGCTTGGCCGGGTCGTTGATGCGTTCTTCGATCACGAAGCGGCTCATCATGCCCCGCGCTTTTTTCGCGTAGAAACTGATGATCTTGTACTGGCCGTTTTTCAGGTCCTTGAACTCGGTATTGATGATCCGGGCGTTCAGGGCCGTGCGTTTGACCGCCGAGAAGTACTCGTTGGACGCCAGGTTGAGCAGCACATCATCACCTTGCGCGGCGAGGGCTTCATTGAGCCATTCGCTGATCCGCGTACCCCAGAAGGCGTACAGGTCCTTGCCACGAGCGTTGGCCAGCTTGGTGCCCATCTCCAGGCGATACGGCATCATCAGGTCCAGCGGGCGCAGCAGGCCGTACAGGCCCGAGAGCATGCGCAGGTGGTCCTGGGCGTAGCTGAAGTCGGCGTCGCTGAAGGTGTCGGCGTTGAGGCCGGTGTACACGTCGCCTTTGAACGCCAGCAGGGCCTGCTTGGCATTTTCGGGCGTAAAGGCCGGTGTCCAGCTGCCGAAACGCGCGGCGTTGAGGCCGCCGATCTTGTCGGAGACGTGCATCAATTCGCTGATCTGCGCCGGGCTGAACTGGCGCAGTTGCTCGATCAGTTCCTGTGAGTGGTCCAGGTACTGCGGCTGGGTGAAGCGCGCAGTGACCGGCTTTGACTCGAAATCGAGGGTTTTGGCGGGGGAAATCACCATCAGCATGAAGTTGGCTCCTGTAATCGTGGGCGCGATTCTAGGGGCTTGGGCGATTTGACTCCACCTATGATGGCGATAGGCACGATCCGCTATGATGGCCGGTAGTTCTGGAGAGGGAGACCCTGTGTGCGAATAGCGCTTTTATTGTCCGCTGGTCTGTTGTGCATGAGCGCTCAGGCGGCGTCGGTGGACGTCGCCAGCCTGGACCGTGGCACCTGGCCCGAAAAGCTCACCAGCCCGGCATTGTTCGATGTGGGCTCGCGTGCCGAAATCCTGATGTTTGCTCACAGCCTGCTGGCCAGCGAAACTCAGGATGACGCCGCGCTCAAGCAGCGGCTGGGGCTGAAGATCATCAACCTAGCGGCCATCAACGATCTGCGTCGTGAACTGTGGCGGCGCCTGCTGGAGAATTACAGCGTGGCCCAGCAGAGCTGCGAGGTGGATGCCTCCTTCTGCTATCTGGTGGAAAACATGGACGACCTGCGCGAAGAGGCCGGCAAGTTCGAGGTCAGCGCAAACTCCTTCTATATAGATTGGGCTGCCCCCAGTCATGCCTTCCATGAGCGCTACCTGGACGAGTTGCTGCGCAAGGCCGCGCTGTTTCCGCAGATCGGCAGCGAAGTCGCGCGCTTCGGCGAACATGAGCGCAATGGCGATGAATTCAATGACCGTTTGTTCCTGCTGACCTTCGACGGCGGCCCCGCGCCTGTCACCGGCAACACTGATTGGCTCGCCGACTATCTGCGCAAACAGAAGATGAACGGGATTTTCTTTGTCCTCGGCAGCAGCCTGCAGACCCGCCTGGAGCGCAGCTCCGCCGCCGATGTGCAGGCGTTGTACCAAGGCCAGTGCGTGGGCACCCAGGGCTGGCAGTACCGCTCCCACAGCCACTGGGTGGACTGGCAAAGTTCGATTACCCGCAGCGCTGCACTGGCGCAGAACCTGATGCCGGAAAACTATGTGCCACTGTTTCGCCCACCTTATGGTCAGCGTCGCGCGGACAGCCAGGGGTTCTTCCAGTCACAGGGCTTGCAGGTGGCGTTGTGGGACATCGATTCCCAGGATGAACCGGGCAGGCTCAAGGCACAAGAATCGGCGCAGCGCGTGCTCACGCTGATGTTGTTGTGGCGCAAAGGGGTGATTGTGTTTCATGACACGCAGGACAAGGCGCGGGTGGCGTTGCCCTGGTTGTTGCAGGCAACGGCGCAGAGCGGGCTCGGCTGGCAGGACTGTCGCGAAGCGTTTTGAGAAAGTGCCCGGCCCTGCTGGGGATGCGCGGTTTTCGGGGTGATTTGGTGCGACATTTCGATGCAGGCGGACTTCCGACTTTAACGGCGTGGCTGGCACTCGGCTAGTGCTATTCGTCATCCTGAAAAATAAACTTCAAAAAAGCGTCAAAGTGCTATTTCCTGTCACACGTTTTGCGGTATTACGAAGTCAGATCGCCGAAACCTGCAGCATAGGTGGCGTCTTCCAAGACTCCTCATGTGGGCAATGCACTTGACGTCACTCAGGTGCATTCGGTGGTCGAATCGAGGCGCAGCACCGCCCAGGTATTGCGTCGACTGGCTCCCACAAAGGTGACCGAGTATGGATGATCATGGACGTAACCCTTCTTCCGACCAGCCAATCCTTTACGTGCTTGATACCAACGTATTGATCCACGATCCAAACGCACTGCTCAATTTCGAAGAACACCACGTCGCTATCCCGATGATCGTGCTTGAGGAGCTCGATAAACTCAAAAGCGGCCACCACAGCGTTGCCGCCGAATGCCGCCAGGCCATCCGCCTGATCGACAAGACATTGGGCGAAGCTTCGCCCGACGACGTTGAGGTCGGTGTGCCGATCCAGCGCGGCAAAAGCGGGCCCAAGGGCTTGCTGTCGATTCTGATGAGCAAGCGCAACGAACCCAACAGCCTGCTGCCGGAAAACCTCAACGACAACAAGATCATCAATCAGCTGATCGATCTGCACGCGCGTGACAAGGACCTGCGCGTGGTGCTGGTGACCAAAGACATCAATATGCGCCTCAAGGCCCGCGCGTGCGGGATCGCGGCCGAGGACTACAGCACCGACCAACTGGTCGACGACGTGTCGATGCTCTCCCGTGGTTATCACATGATGACCGGCTCCTTCTGGGACCGCGTCAGCAAGGTCGAAACCCGCCAGGACCATGGCCGCACCTGGCATCAGGTTCAGCTCACCGATAACCTGCCGGCTGTGCATATCAATGAATTCATTGTCGATGAGCAGGGTTTTGTGGGCTGGATCAAAGAGATCCAGGTCGACAAGCTGCTGATCCTCGACCTGCATCAGGAGCCTCTGTTGCACCAGGAAGCCTGGGGCCTGAAACCGCGTGACATCTATCAAAGCCTGGCGCTGTATGCGCTGCTCGACCCGGACATTCACCTGGTCAACCTGACGGGCGCTGCCGGTTCCGGTAAAACCATCCTCGCCCTGGCTGCCGCCATCGAGCAGACCATGGTGACCAAGCGCTATCGCCGTATCATCGCCACCCGCAGCGTGCAGGGCCTGGACCAGGAAATCGGTTTCCTGCCCGGTACCGAGGCGGAGAAAATGGAACCGTGGCTGGGGGCGATCACCGACAACCTCGAAGCCTTGCACATGGATGACGAAAACACCCATGGCAGCGTCGACTACATCCTCAGCAAAGTGCCGTTGCAGTTCAAATCCCTCAACTACATCCGAGGTCGCAGCTTCCAGCAGAGCCTGATTTTGATCGACGAATGCCAGAACCTTACGCCGCACCAGATGAAAACCATCATCACCCGTGCCGGCGCCGGTTCCAAAGTGGTGTGCCTGGGCAACCTGGCACAGATCGACACCCCTTACCTGTCCGCGACCAGTTCCGGGCTGACTTACCTGACCGAGCGCTTCAAGGATTTCCCGAACGGCGTGCACATTGCGCTGCAAGGGGTGCCTCGCTCGATTCTTGCCGAATACGCCGAATCCCATCTCTAAACGATGCACTGACTGGAACGGGCGTCCCTTGGGGCGCCCGTTTTTTATCAGGCGGTTTTTTCGACCAGTGCCCAATCGATCGCCGGCTTATGCGCACGCGACAACAGCGTGTACACCGACGGCAGCACGAACAGCGTGAACAACGTGCCCACCAGCATCCCGATCACAATCACCAGGCCCAGGCCAAAGCGACTGCTGGCGCCGGCCCCGGACGCGAACAGCATCGGTACCAGGCCGACCACCATCGCCGCCGTGGTCATCAGGATCGGCCGCAGGCGAATCCGCGCCGCGCGGATGATCGCCTGCGCCGGGGTGCAGCGGTACAGCACCTGCAATTCGTTGGCGAACTCGACCATCAGGATCCCGTGTTTGCTGATCAGCCCGATCAGCGTCACCAGGCCGATCTGCGTGTAGATATTGATCGTGGCCAAGCCCAGGGCCAGCGGGATCAATGCGCCGCAGATCGACAGAGGTACCGTGATCAGGATGATCAACGGGTCGGTCAGGCTTTCATACTGCGCGGCCAGCACCATGTAGATCACGATCAGCGCAAACAGGAACGTCAACATCAACGCATTGCCTTCGTGGATGAACTGTCGGGAATCGGCCTGCCAGTCATGGCTGAAGCTGGCGGGCAGCTGTTGGCTGTACTTCTGCAGGAACGCCACCGCCTGGCCCAGGCTGACCCCCGGCGCTGGAATGCCCTGAAAGGTCGCGCTGTTCTGCTGGTTGAACTGCTTGAGCTTGTTCGGCTCAATCACGCCATGCAGGCTGACCACGGTCGACAGCGGCACCTGCTGGCCTGCGTCGGTATCCAGGTAGAAGGCATTCAGGTCCTGGGGCGTAAGGCGTTGCGACGGCTCGCTCTGGGGAATCACATCATAGGACCGGCCTTGCAGGGCGAAACGGTTGGTGTAGTTTTCGCCGATCAACACCGCCAGGGTACTGCCGATGTCCTGCATGCGAATTCCCAGGCTGTTGGCCTTGCTGCGGTCGATGCGCACCTGGGTCACCGGGTTGTTGAACGCCAGGTCGCTGTCGACTACCGCAAACAGTCCGCTGGCCCGTGCCTGGGTTTTTAGCTCTTCCATGGCCTGGTACAGCGAGCGGTAGTCCTCGGTGCTGCGGATGACCATCTGCACCGGCAAGCCCCCGGTCGAGGCGGGCAGTGGCGGCAGCTGGAACACGAAAATCGAATTGCCCTCCACCGCGTCCACGCTTTGTTGCAATTGGGCCTGGATGCTCGCGGCGCTGCGTTGGCGCTGCGACCACTCGCTGAGGTTGACCCCGGCAAAGCTGGCCGCCACCCCGTCGTTGCCATTGATGATCCACGTACTGACGGCCTCCGGCAGCTGGCCGAGGATCTCGCTCAACTGATAGGCGTAGCGCTCCACGTAATCCAGGTTGGCGTGCTGCGGTGACTTGATTGCCAGCAGCAGGTTGCCCTGATCCTCATTCGGCGCCAGTTCCTTGCTGGCCTGCCCGTACAGCCAGGGCAGGCTGATCAGCACCAGTGCGCCCAGCAGCAGGATCAGCCCACGCTGGCGCAGCGAGCTGAGCAGCGCGCGTTGATACAGGCGTGCCAGGCGTTGGAAGAAGCGTTCGGCCAGGCGGCTCATGCGCCCTTCATGTTCGTGGCTGGGCAGCAGCTTGGCGCACATCACTGGAGTGAGGGTCAGGGCGATGATCCCGGAGACCAGTACCGCGCCGGCCAGGGTCAGGGCGAACTCCTTGAACAGCGCGCCGGTCAGGCCGTTCATCAGGCCGATGGGCATATAGACAGCGGCCAGGGTGATGGTCATGGCGATTACCGGCGAGGCGATTTCCCGCGCGCCGAACAGCGCGGCTTGCAACGCCGTGCGGCCTTCCTTGAGGTGACGGTGAATGTTTTCCATCACCACGATGGCATCATCCACCACCAGGCCGATGGCCAGTACCATGGCCAGCAGCGTCAGCAGGTTGATGCTGAAGCCGAACAGTGCCATCAGGCCCAGGGCGCCGAGCATCGACAGCGGGATGCCGACAATGGGGATGATCACGCTGCGCACCGAGCCCAGGCACAGGTAGATGATTACCACCACGATCAGGATCGCTTCGATCAGGGTTTCGATCACTTCGATGATCGATGCCTCGATAAAGTGTGCGGTCTCGAACGCCAAGGCCACGTTGACCCCCGGCGGCAGGGTTTTCTCGATGGCCGGCAGCAGGCGCTTTATATCGGCGACGATCAGCAGCGGGTTGCCCGTGGGCGTCGCGTACAGGCCCAGGTGCACCGCCGGCTTGGCATCCATCAAGGCGCTGGTTTCATAGACGGCCGAACCAAGTTCCACCGTGGCGATATCGCGCAGGCGCAGCAGGCGATCACCGTTGTTGCTGAGGACCATGTCGCGAAACTCATCCAGGCTGCTCAAGTCGGTATTGACCTGGATCGAGGAGACCACGTATTGACCCTTGATCTGGCCCGGCGCGGCCTGGAAGTTGTTGGCACGGATCGCCTGTTCGACCTGGGCGGCACTGATGCCGTGGCCGGCCATGCGTTGAGGGTCGAGCCACAGGCGCATGGCCAGGCGCTGGCCACCGAAAGTCTCGACCTTGGCTACGCCCTCGATGGTGGAAAACAGCGGCTGCACCACGCGGCTGAGGTAGTCGCTCAGGGCCGAAGCAGACAGTGAGTCACTGGAAAAACCCACATAGGCCACCGCCGTTGCATCGCCGGCGGAGCGTTCGATCACCGGGTCGTAAGCCTGTTCCGGCAGGCGATATTTGACCTGGTTGACCTTGGCGATCACATCGCTCAGGGCCTTGGCCGAATCCTGGTTGAGCGCCATGCGCAAGGTGATCTGGCTGCGGCCCTGCACCGAGGACGAGCTGACGTAGTCCACGCCTTCCACCGAGGCCAGCGACTGGTTGATCGGCTGGGTCACGAAGCCCTGCATCAGTTCGGCGGGAGCGCCGGGATAGTCAGTGGTGACGCTGATCACCGAGCTTTCCAGCAGCGGGTACTGGCGCACGGGCAGATCGAGGTAAGCCTTGAGGCCGGTCAGCACGATCAGCAGGCTGACCACCAGGGCCAGCACCGGGCGGCGCACGAAGAGGTCGGTGAATTTCACGGCTGGTCTCCGGTCATGCTCAATCGCGCGGGCACGTTCGCATCGTTCAATACGGTGCGTTCCATGGGCTCGATGGCAGCGCCGTCACTGAGCTTGATCTGCCCGGAAATGACCACCTGTTCACCCGGATTCAAACCTGAGTCGATCACCACCCGGCCATCGCGGCGTTCGCCGGTCTTGACCAGCACCCGGCGTACAGTCGGCGGGGTGTCGGCGTCTGGCGCGGGCTGCACCACAAATACATCTTCGCCGTAGGCGTTATAGGTGATCGCCGTTTCCGGCACGGTCAGCGTAGTGCTCGACGGCGGCAGGGGCAGGCGCACTTTGGCGAACATGCGCGGCAAGGCGCCGTGTGTCGGCGCTTGCAGCAGGGCCTGGACACTCAGGGTGCGCGAGCGATCGAGGAACGGGTCGATGCTGCTGATGCGCGCGGTGTAGCGCTGCCCCGGCAGGGCATCAAGTTGCACGTTCAGGCTGTTACCGACTTTGAGTTGCGCCAAAGCTTGTTCCGGTACGCTGAAATTGACGTACAAACCCTGGTCGCCGACCAGGTTGATCAGACTGTCGCCTGGGTTGACGTACTGCCCCAGGTGCACCTTGCGAATTCCCAGTGTGCCGGCGAACGGCGCGCGAATGGTCAACTGGTCGATCTGCGCCTTGAGTTCCTGCAGGGCCCCTTGAGCGGTGGTGTACTCGGTCTGGGCATTGTCATAGGCTTCGTGGGAAATGGCGTTGACCTTGACCAGGCTGCGCGAGCGTTCCAACTTGACCTTGGCGTTTTCCAGCTCGCTTTGCAGGCGCATCAGGCTGCCGCGCTGTGGCGCATCGTTGAGCTTGACCAATACCTGGTCGCGCTCGACGCGCTGACCGGATTCCACCGGCAACTGCACGACGCGCCCGCCGACCTCGGCGGGCACGCTCACCTGTTGCACCGCTTCCAGCTCGCCAATTGCCTCCAGGTAGCGGGAGAACGGCGCACCGCTGACCGGCTCAATCGCAACTTTTATCGGCGCCGGGGCATAGGCGGCAACGGCCGGATGGCTCCAGCGCCACAGGCCCCAGGCCACGGCGAGCAGCAGGAGCACGGCGATCAGCAACGTTACGGTGGTTCGGGAAACGGCACGTCCCGGTGTGCTGACGTAAGGCATAAGCTTCATTCCTTGAAGAGTCATCAATAGATGGGCCAGCAGCCCGGTGTCAACAGTTCGACGAGATTCGCATCCGGGTCGCGAAAGTACACACTCGACCCACCCTTGGGCCAGTGCGTACGCCCTTCGATAGCGATATTGGCCGCGTCCAGACGCTGTTCCCAGGTTGGCAGGTCTTCGGCGTCGATGGCGAAACAGATGTGGATACGCCCGTTGGCGTCATGGGGCGGGATCTCGCCGCCGCTCAAGTATTTGGTGTGCAGGGAGGCGCCCCGTTTGAACAACAAGAGAGTATTCTGCTGACCGACGTTGAACGCGACGAGCACGCTGCTCTCGACCATCGCCTCCAGTTGCAGGTGCTGGCTGTAAAATGCTTTGGCGCGCTCGAGGTCATCCACATACAGCGCGGTCTCAATAATTCGTTTGATTTGAGGCATGGTTTGCTCCTTGTTGAAGGGTTGCTCCCTGAAATGGAATTCACCGCATGATCACGGTCTTACTGCGCAATATCGATTTGAATCTGTTAGTGGTGCTCGACGCACTGCTGACCGAAAAACACGTCACCCGCACAGGGGCGCGTCTGCATTTGAGCCAGCCGGCCATCAGTCATTCCCTGAGTAAGCTGCGGGCGCTGCTGGACGATCCGATCCTGATCCGCGACGGCAACGAGGTGATGCTCAGCGCCTTGGCGCAAAACCTCCAGGGGCCGCTGCGGGAGATTCTCAGCCAGATCGAAACCTTGTTCGGCAAGTCCATCGACTTCGACGCGGCCAGCTCCCAGCGCACCTTCCAGTTGGCGATGTCGGATTACGGCGCGGCGATTATCTTGCCAAAGTTGCTGGTGCGACTGCGTCACGAGGCGCCGAACACTACCCTGGTAGTGACTCAGGGCAGCCGGCATGGGATGTTCGAGCAAGTGGCACAGGGCAAGATCGACTTGGCCTTGGGGGTATTCCCCAGCCTGACGCCCGATGTGTCGATGGAAGTGTTGTTCGAGGAAAGCTTTTCCTGCCTGCTTGACCGGCGGACCTTGCCCAAGAAAGGCGTGCTGGATCTTGAGAGCTACCTGGAGCGCCCGCATATCCAGGTGTCCATGGACGGCGGCACGAATGGCGAAGTGGACAGCTTGCTGCGCGCCGAAGGCTTGCGCCGTCGTATCGCCGTCAGCGTGCCGCACTGGCGCACCGCGCCGAGCCTGCTGCACAACACGGACCTGATCCTCACCGTGGCGACGCGCACCCTGGAAGACACCTTGCTTAACCCGGATCTGGTGCGATTGCCGCCACCGTTCAGCATTCCGCGCTTTCCCTTTGTGCAAATCTGGCACCAGCGTTTCTGTGACGATCCGGCACATGCGTGGTTGCGCGATCAGGTCAAGCAAGTGGTGGCTCATACCATGCCGGTCGACTGATCGGGGCGCAGGCGCAGGCGCAGGTCCTGCCCCAATTGAGTAACGTCGTACAGGGTGAAGTCCAGCGAATGCGTCAGGTGTTCCAGCTCCGGCAGATGCACCAGCGGACGTGCCAGGTCGCCCAGCAGCCGCGGTGCCACATAGAGCAGCAACTCATCGACGAGGCCCGCGCGCAGCAAGTTGCCGGCCAGCGTCGGACCGGCTTCAACCATGACGTCATGCAGGCCCCGCTGGCTCAGGTGAGTCATCAGGGCGTGCAGATCCAGGCCCTGCTGACTGCCCGGCAGGCCGAGCAGGCGTTCGCCGTTCGCCCCTTGCGGCACATGGCGTTCGTGCATCACATGCAGGCTCGGCGCCTGGTCGTCGAACACGCGTGCGGTCTGCGGCACGCGTGCCTGGCTGTCGAGGATGACCCGCAATGGCGCGATAGCCTCGGCGGACGCCATTTCACGCACGGTGAGCGAGGGGTTGTCCGCCAGTACGGTGCCGCTGCCGGTCAGAATCGCTGCACTACGCGCTCGCCAATACTGCACGTCGGCGCGCGCCCGGGCGCTGGTGATCCACTGCGAGCTGCCGTTGTTGAGCGCGGTGCGGCCGTCCAGACTCATGCCCATCTTCAGTTGCACCCAGGGGCGCTGGCGCTTGACCGTGGATAAAAATCCCCGGTTGAGTTCCCGCGCCGCGACGTTGAGCAAGCCGACCTTGACCTCGATCCCGGCCACGCGCAGTTCGGCGATGCCGCGACCGTCGACCTGCTTGAACGGGTCTTCATGGGCCACGATCACGCAGGCCACGCCGGCCTCGATCAGCGCCTGGTGACAGGCGCCCGTGCGGCCGACATGGCTGCACGGTTCGAGCGTCACATAAGCGGTGCCACCCTTGGCCAGGGCGCCGGCCTGGCGCAGGGCAAACACCTCGGCGTGCGGACCACCCGCACGCCGATGCCAGCCTTCACCCACGATATGCGTACCGTGAGCGATGACACACCCGACCCGAGGATTGGGCCAGGTGGAGTGAATGCCGCGCTCGGCCAACGACAATGCATGGTGCATATGTTGAAAGTCGATTTCGCTGAAGTGGGTCATTGGCGTGAATGCCGTGCCGAGGCCTGGACGGCGATCGGATAGATGCGGCCATCGTAGGCGCTGGCCAGGAAGCCGCTGCCCTCGGCGTCGTGGGTCAGGCAGGAGATACCGCTGGCGGTGATCTTCTCCACCTTTGCCCAACTGCGCCTGGCCAGGTCGAACACGGCCACGGTGCCGCCGTAGCTGCCGGTAGCGATCATCTTACGGTCCTTGGAGATGGCGATGCACTTGATCGAGTGACTATGCGGGGTGTCGTAGACTTCACTGTTACCGGCCTGCCACAGGCGCAGCTTGAGGTCGCGGCCGATGCTGGCGAAGCCGCCCTGGATCTGCGTGCAACCGTTGGAGATGCGGTCGTGGGCTTTGTCGAGATAGGTCTCCAGTTCGAAGTCGGCAATCCGGAAAAACGCCGCCGCCGCCGTCGCGCACACGCTGAACAGATACTGCTCATCCGCCGCGATGCCCTTGATCGCGTTTTCGTGCATGCGCACTTCGCGCAGAAATTGCGGCTGTTGATCCACCAGCTTGAAGATCAAGGCTTCGCCGGTGTAGGTACCGATCGCGGCATGCAGCTCGCCGTCCTTTTCAAAGGTGGTGCCGCAGTTGAGCGGCGAGCGGTGCTGGTAGACCACGTCCCCGGTCTTGGCGTCGAACACCGTGCCCATCTGTCCGCCCGTCAGCACGCTGGCGCCGAATGGCAGCAGGAAGTTGCACAGGCTGCCGGCCATGGTGCTGGGCTGGCCATTGATCTGCAGGATGCCGGCGTCGCCGATGCTGTAAATGTCGTCGCCGACCACCGTCACCGCGTTCAGGCTGATGGCCGGCTCGATGCCGCCGATGTCCCATTGCTGAGTAGTGAAATCCCAAGTGGCGTAGGTGGAGCCAAAGGTTACGAAGGCGATGCGCTGGTCGCCGAGCAATGCGCAGCTACGTGGCCAGATGATGCTTGGCAGTGAGGTCTGTGCGGTTTTCTCAAGTTGATTGGCGGCGGTCAGCTTCCACAGCATCACGCAACGGTCATAGCTCAAGCTGACCAGCATACGTTGCGCGTCGTTCCACACAATGCGCTTGATCCCGGCGGCGTGGGCCGGTTGCAGGTAGGTACCGCTGCTGCTGATCACCGAAATTTTGCCCTCGTCGTCGCCGGCAAATATGATGCCTTCGCGGGACAAGGCCACGGTGTCGGTCTCGACGCCGCCGAGGTCGATAATGTCCAGTTGCTCGCCGTTGGCGGCATCCCAGCGGCGGATCGAACCATCATCGCTGCTCGACACCAGGGTCTGGCCGTCGGCGGCCCAGCACACCGAGATTACATCGGCCTCATGGCCGGTCAGGATTTTCCGGGTTTGCCCGCTGAGGTCGAACAGGCGGATGGTGTGGTCGCGCGAGCAGGTGGCGATGGTCTGGCCGTCTGGCGAGAAGGCGGCCATTTCTATGTCGTCATCGTGGCCAACGAGCACGCTTTTCAGGCGCAACGAAGGGATTTCCCAGACCCGAGCGGTGTAGTCGCTGCTGGCACTGACCAGCAGAGTGCCGCTGGCGTTGAACGCGCATTGGTTGGCCAGGTGATCGTGGAGTACGCGCTGGATCGGCGTCTTGGTGCGCGCGTCCCAGAGAATGACTTGGTTGTCATACCCGGCGGTGGCGACATAGGTGTCGTTGAACGTTGCAATACCGCTGATAGGGCCAAAATGTCTCATGCGTCATTATCCTTAATGTTGAGGTTGGCTTATTGCGGGCGACCTGAATGATTCAGCCGCGCGAGCGAGTTATTTCACCAGTTTGATCACGTGATTTTTCTTATCGACTTTTGCTTGCAGGTAATGGGTGTTGTGGCGCGTCACGAATACACCCGTAGGAATAACGTTATCGACCACGATACCGTTATCCACCAAGGCCTGGACTTTATCCGGGTTGTTGGTGATCAATTGGCAGTGTTTGATATTCAATGCTTTCAACATGCCCGCGGCCATGGAGAAGTCGCGTCCATCTTCGGGGAAGTTAAGATGGGCGTTTGCCTCGAACGTATCCATGCCGGAATCTTGCAGGCGATAAGCATCCAACTTGGCATATAGTCCGATTCCCCGACCTTCTTGGCGCAGGTAAATCAAATAACCACCGACTTCCCGCATACGCTCGATGGACTCATTTAATTGCGGACCACAATCACAGCGTTGTGAGCTGAAAACATCACCCGTCAGGCATTCGGAATGAATCCGGACTAATGGACTGACTGGATTGGCCGGTCCCAGTTTGATGACAATATGTTCGTGGTCGGTTTCGAGTCCGCTGAAAGTATAAAAAGTCCCCGGATTCGAAGTGTCATCCAAGGGAATATCTACGTGATTGCGTACGCTTAGGCGGTTCATGGCGGTTCCTTCCATGCTGAATGATTAACGCGTTTTTATTCTGAATTCTTTCGTTTTAAGACAAGGAGGGGCTACAGGGTTTTGGCGAGGCGAAAACCCATTACATAAATCTGTCGCGGATATTTGCCGTGGCGCCGGCAGTTGCGTGTCAGGTCGCGGAAGCGGGTGAAACTGCCGCCGCGGGCTATGCGATGAGTGCCCACCACATTGACCAGATCGTCGGTGATGGCCGTGCCACCGGGGTAGGGGGCATAGTGATCGATCACGTATTCTTCGACATTGCCGGCCATGTCCAGGCAGCCAAAGGGCGATGCGCCATCAATCAACAGGCCGACCGGCGTGGTGTCGAACAGGCCCATTTCAGCGGTGTTGGCGTGCTGCGGCAGAAAAGTCGGGCCCCAGGGGTATTCGAGGTTTTCCGGGCCGGCCGCGGCGTATTCCCATTCGGCTTCGGTGGGCAGCCGGTAGGCCTGGCCACTCGCCGCGCTGAGCCAGGCGGCGTAGGCATCGGCGTCTTCAGCGGTGATGCCGTACACCGGGTGGTTGGCGCGTTCGTTGGGGTATTGGCCGAACGCCCAGCTTTCGGGAATCCGCGCCTGGCCTGAGGCTTCGAGAAAGGCGCGGTATTCGAGGTTGGTGACCGGGTATTTGCCAATTGCGTAGGGTTGCAGGTACACCGGGTGGCGCGGTACTTCCTTGGCGATCCAGTCGCGATCCAGGCCAAGGCCCTGCAGGTCGTGCATGACCTGATCCACCGCCGTCTCGGCCAAGCCGATTTCCACCTGGCCGCCACTGATGTGGATCATTGCCGGATTGAGCACGTCGAGCCGCGGGTCCACGGTCAGGGCCAGCAGTTGGGCGGCGGCATAGCGCCAGGCGAGTGGCGAGACCGGGTTTTCCACGCGGTCAGCCAACTGTTCGATGGACTCTTCCGCGAGCTGGCGCCAGGCGGTCAGGGGTAGCTTCAGGTTAAGCGCGCCCTGGAAGTGTTCAGGCAGGCCCATCAAAAATCGGTCGGTCATCTCGGGGGTCAGGGGGCCGTCGAACACCGGCCAATGGTTGAAACCCTTGGAAGTCATAACGCTGGTTTCCTGCTGCGATAAGGAAAAGGCACGCGCATCCAGATGCGGCGCGCCCGGCTTTCATAGGGTGCAGATCAGTCCGGTCTGCAGGCAGTTGCGCTCGAAGTCATCCCAGTAGCCCTCAGGATGCTTGGCCCGTTCGGCATCAGAGATGATGGGTTTTTGCCATTGCAGGCGCGGGAAACCGGCCTTCATGATTGCCAGCTCATAACGCTCACGGCTCCAGCGATGAAAGGTAAAGGCGCTGGGTGGCTGGGTGACGAATTCAGCGTGGTGACGAAAGCCGCCCTCGTGGGCTTCCTCGGTCAGCACATGCACGCCGTACTTGGTGAAGTTGCCGCGTTGCAGTTGGAACGTCGGCTCCACGGTGTAGGCCACGACGCGGCCGCCGGGGGCGAGGTTGTTGGCGGCCACTTGGAACATCTTGTCCAGCTTTGCCGGCGAGTCGGCATAGTTGAATAACCATGCGGCAGTAATCAGATCGAATTTGCCGAGTATGCCCAGATCACAGATATCGCTGACGTGGTACTCGATCGCTTCCTGGTTACGCGCCGATTCCTTGCGAGCCAGGTCTATCATCGAGGCGGAAATATCCACCCCAACCACTTTACTCGCGCCCTGGCGATATAACTCGCGGCCAAAGAAACCGAAGCCACAGGCCAAGTCCAGTACTGACTTGCCTTTGACATCGCCGACCATATGGAAAAACGTCGCGGTTTCTACTGAACGCTGGGAGGCCGTATCCGTGAAAGCCTCGAAGCGTTCGCCAATAGCGTCATATGTAGCGGTTGCAGATTGCTTAGTCATTGCCTCACCTTTTTAATAATAATAGCTGTCGTCAATCCCTGACTCGGGAACATGAAGAAGTCTTCTGTTTCGGTGACCCGTCTTTCATTTTCATGTGCGCGTTGTAATAAGAAAACCTCCTATGACGACAATCACGCCGACCAATTTATTGATATTAATAGACTGCTTGGGAAATCCGATCAGGCCAAAGTAGTCAATCGCAATTGAAACGATAAGTTGGCCGACCAACACCGCCATGATGAAATTTAGTGCGCCGAGCCGCGGTGCCATCAATAAAGCAACGGTGATGTAAAACACACCCGCGACACCGCCCATCCAAATCCACCATGGACCTTCTTGTACCGTCGATAAGTTTGGGCGGGGGGCTTTTACAACAATGATGACAACGATGAGCACGACCAGGCTGACCAATAAGGAAACGGCGGTTGCCCACAAAGGGTGGCCCAGGAGATTGCCCAGTTTGGCGTTAGTCCCTGCTTGCAAGGGCACTGCGAAACCGGCGAATAAACTGAGCAGGACAAACATCAGTAAGGTCATGGAGTTTGCTTTCCGTTTTTTTAAAGTTTTACGGTGATCGGTTTGACGGCGCCAATTCTTTGTTCTGATGAGCCGTATTCGTCACGCTGATCGGCCATTGGCTGCTACTTGGCCGCGCAGCGGAATCAGGCGTGCGCGATGTTGACCGGCGGGTTTACAATCGGCGCTCCCGATCAGGAGTATCGCTGTGCTGACTCATCTCGATTCCCAAGGTCGCGCCCATATGGTCGACGTCACCGATAAATCCGTGACGTTCCGTGAGGCCGTGGCCGAAGCGCGTGTGCGCATGCTGCCCGAAACCCTGAAAATGATCGTCGACGGCGCTCATCCCAAGGGCGACGTGTTCGCGGTGGCGCGCATCGCCGGGATCCAGGCCGCGAAAAAGACCAGTGATCTGATCCCCCTTTGCCATCCTCTGATGCTGACCGGTGTCAGGGTCGAGCTTAGTGCCGAAGGCGAGAATGCGGTGCATATCGTGGCGCGCTGCAAACTCTCCGGCCAGACGGGCGTGGAGATGGAAGCGTTGACCGCCGCCAGCGTCGCGGCCTTGACGATCTACGACATGTGCAAGGCGGTGGATCGCGGCATGACCATCGAAAACATTCGCCTGCTGGAAAAACTCGGCGGCAAGAGCGGGCATTTCAAGGCGGACCAGGCATGAGCATCAACGTATTGTTTTTTGCGCGATACGCCGAAGCGGTAGGCTTCGATTCGCTGGAGATGGAAGGTGAGTTCGCCACTGTCGACGCCGTGCGCCTGGCGTTGGCCTGTGATCCGGAGTTTGCCGTACTTAACGAGACGAGCCTGATGTGTGCGCGCAACGAGGAGTTGTGTGACCTCGATGAGCCGGTGCAGGCCGGCGACGAAGTGGCATTTTTCCCGCCCGTGACTGGAGGCTGAGCATGACCATTCGTGTGCAGGCCGAGGCCTTTGACCCCGGCGCGGAAGTCAACGCCATGCATGCCGCGAATGTTGGCGTGGGGGCGGTGGTGAGCTTTGTAGGTTACGTGCGCGACTTCAACGATGGCCGCGATGTGTCCGGCATGTTCCTGGAACACTATCCGGGCATGACCGAAAAAGCCCTGGCCAGGATCGCCGTGGAAGCCGAGCAGCGCTGGCCGTTGCTCAAGCTGCAGGTGCTGCACCGCGTAGGCGCCCTGGAACCGGGCGAGCCGATCGTGTTTGTTGCGGCGGCGAGCGCCCATCGCCAGGCCGCGTTCGACGCCTGTGCATTTGTGATGGACTACCTGAAGACCCGCGCGCCATTCTGGAAGAAAGAAAACACACCGGAAGGTGCGCGCTGGGTGGAAGGGCGGGACAGCGACCACGCCGCGGCGGATCGCTGGAAGTAGCCAGCCGAAGACCTATCTCAAAATCAGCTTATCGCATTCAGCTCAGGGGCGTTTGCGTTCCACGGCTCGCAATAGATGCGTCGGCGGTGTCTCGCAGCTGATCTTGCGGCCCAGCAGCGCCTCGATCGACGGCAACTGGTAGGAGTCATCCTCACCGGCAAAACTGATCGACACACCCGCCGCGCCCGCGCGGCCGGTACGGCCAATCCGGTGCACATAGTCGTCAGGCACTTCCGGCAGGGTGAAGTTGATCACGTGGCTGATGCCGTCGATGTGAATCCCGCGGCCTGCCACGTCGGTAGCCACCAGCACGCGAATCTTGCCTTCGCGGAAACCTTCCAGGGTCTTGATGCGCTTGTGCTGCGGTACATCACCGGACAGTTGCGCAGCGTTGACGCCATCGCGCACCAGGCGTTCTTCGATGCGGCGCACTTCATCCTTGCGGTTGGCGAACACCATCACCCGCTCCCAACCGTTGTCATTGACCAGGTTATAGAGCAGTTTGTATTTGTCGGCGCCGGCCACGGCGTAGATATGCTGCTCGACATTTTCGCTGGCCACGTTCTCGGCTTCGATCTCAACGATCGAAGGATCAGTGGTCCACTGCTTGGCGAGGTTCATCACGTCTTCGGTGAAGGTCGCGGAGAACAGCAGGGTCTGGCGCTCGGCCTTTGGCGGGGTCTGGCGAATGATCTGGCGCACCTGCGGGATAAAGCCCATGTCGAGCATGCGGTCGGCTTCGTCCAGCACCATCACTTCGACCATGTCCAGGTGCACGTCGCCGCGCTGGTTGAAGTCCAGCAGGCGGCCCGGGGTGGCCACCAGAATGTCGCAGTGGCGCGCTTCGAGGTGCTTGAGCTGCTTGTCGAAGTCCATACCGCCGACGAACGTCATGACGTTGAGGCCGGTGTACTTGGTCAGGTCGGCGGCGTCCTTGGCGATCTGCACCACCAGTTCGCGGGTCGGGGCGATGATCAGCGCGCGCGGTTCACCCATGTAGCGCTCTTTGGGCGGCGGCGTTTGCAGTAACTGGGTGATGATCGAGATCAGGAACGCAGCGGTCTTGCCCGTGCCGGTCTGGGCGCGGCCGATGGCGTCTTTGCCGGCCAGGGTAAAGCCCAGCACCTGCGCCTGGATCGGTGTGCAGTACGGGAAACCCAGGTCCTGGATGGCATGCATCAGTTCCGGGGCCAGCTTGAAATCATGGAAGCGGGTCTTGCCTTCCTGAGGTTCGACGACGAAGTCTTCGAGTTTCCACGGGATGACCGGCGGTTTGGGCGCGCGTTCACGCCGTGGGGCCTTGGGCTGAGGGGCTGGGGCGGCTTGAGCAGGCGTTGCCTGTTGGGGCGCCATCACCGTCGGCTTATCGGGCTGGACGGCAGGTGCGGTCCGGCCGGGCTGTTGACCGTCACTGCGGCTGCCGTGTGTCGGGACAGGGGCGCTGGGAACAGGCGCGAGCGGCTCAGCCTCGCTTTTGCCGAACATCTTCTTGAGTGCTTCGAGCACGGTGATCTCATTAATTGGTTAAGGAATATACGCCGGCCAGTGTAATGCAAGAAACGGGCGCGGCGTAGTGCGTCTGTCATACGGCTACATAACGCCAGGCTTTCAGCGCAGGCGTTCGCTCAGCCACGTGCCAATCTCGCTGATCTCCTGGGGTAACACTTCGTGGCCCATTGGGTATTCCCGCCATGTCACGGTGACACCATGGTGCTTCAAGTACTCCATTGCTGTGCGGCCCATGACGTTTTGCACCACGTTGTCGTGCTGGCCGTGCAGGCACAGGGTGGGAATGCGCTGCTGGCTGGCCGACAGCTCCAGTGCGTCATCGAAAGTCGGCGCGTAAGTGGAGAGGGCAATCACGCCACCCAGGGGCCCCTGCCATTTAAGGAAAGCCGTGTGGTAGACCACGGCGCCACCCTGGGAAAACCCCGCGAGGAAAATCCGCGAAGCGTCTATCCCGGTTCTTTTTTGCGCTTCGATCAAATCCATAACGGTTTTTGCCGAGCTTTCCAGCTCTTCCAGGCTGATGGACCTGGCCGGGCTCATGGCCTTTATGTCGTACCAGCTGGGCATCTCATAGCCGCCATTGATCGTCACCGGGCGGGTTGGGGCCTGGGGTAAAACGAAACGGGTCGACGTTAGATTTTTCTGTAGGAGTTCGGCTACAGGCAAGAAGTCATATTGATCGGCCCCCAGGCCATGCAACCAGATTACGCAGGCGTCAGCTGCCTTGGCGGGCTCAAGAATCAAGGGTTCGGTCATGTCTGCTCCAAAAATGTGCGCGCGCTCCGATAGGGTGCGTCGCAACGGTGCGTAGTAGGTTTATCTGTTACGAAAATGTCGCAAGTTTGACTCTTTAGTGCTTGACCATAGGTTGAAGCAACTCCGTCCTCACTCTGGTACGGCGCTTGCTATGCACATGTCGATGTCAGGTCTCTTCCGTGACGGTAACACTATCAGTGACTGCCGCTTTCGGGATAGCAACTGGACTTACAGCGACAGCCTCTTACTGTTTGACCCCAAAAAAAGCCAACACGGGTCAAGGTCGCCTCAAAAGGGTGCGGTGGGGTTCGAGCTCCGACACAACAAGAGCAACTGGAGGTTTGAATGAAGGTTTTGAAATCCACCCTGGCCATCGTTTGCGCGGCCGCTGTATTGGGTGTCAGCGGTTTCGCCCAAGCCGGCGCTACCCTGGACGCCGTGCAGAAGAAAGGCTTTGTGCAATGTGGCGTGAGTGACGGCTTGCCGGGTTTCTCGGTACCGGATGCCAGCGGCAAGATCCTGGGGATCGACGCTGACGTGTGCCGCGCTGTGGCGGCTGCCGTATTCGGCGACGCGACCAAGGTCAAATTCAGCCAGTTGAATGCCAAGGAGCGTTTCACCGCGCTGCAATCGGGCGAAGTCGACATTCTGTCCCGTAACACCACCATGACCAGCTCCCGCGACGCCGGCATGGGCCTGAAATTTCCAGGTTTCATTACCTACTACGACGGCATCGGCTTTCTGGTTAACAACAAGCTGGGCGTAAAAAGCGCCAAGGAACTGGACGGTGCAACCATCTGCATCCAGGCCGGTACCACCACCGAACTGAACGTTTCCGACTACTTCCGTGGCAACGGTCTGAAATACACCCCGATCACCTTCGACACCTCCGACGAAAGCGCCAAGTCGCTGGAATCCGGGCGTTGCGACGTGCTGACCTCCGACAAGTCCCAACTGTTCGCCCAGCGCAGCAAGCTGGCCTCGCCGAAGGACTATGTCGTATTGCCGGAAACCATCTCCAAGGAGCCGCTGGGCCCGGTCGTGCGTAACGGCGACGACGAGTGGCTGGCTATCGTGCGCTGGGTAGGCTACGCCATGCTCAACGCTGAAGAAGCCGGTATCACCTCGAAAAACGTCGAAGCTGAAGCCAAGTCCACCAAGAACCCGGACGTGGCCCGCCTGCTCGGCGCGGACGGCGAATACGGCAAAGACCTGAAAGTGAAGAAGGACTGGGTCGTACAAATCGTCAAGCAAGTCGGTAACTACGGTGAAGTGTTCGAGCGCAACCTGGGCAAGAGCACCCCGCTGGAAATCGACCGTGGCCTGAACGCACTGTGGAACAACGGCGGCATTCAATACGCACCGCCTGTGCGCTGATCGCTGATGGTTCTGTCACCCGGTGGGCCAACCGCCGGGTGATGTTCTGTTCCATTCTTTCCGGGGCACTTCATGCAAAATCAAATCGGCGCACCCAAGCAGAAGCTCAGCTTCAGCGACCCCAAAGTGCGTGCGTGGCTCTTCCAGATCATCACGATTGTGGCGGTGGTCTCGCTGGGCTGGTACCTCTTCAACAATACCCAGACTAACCTTCAGCACCGGGGCATCACCTCGGGTTTCGACTTTCTTGAACGCAGTGCCGGCTTCGGCATCGCGCAGCATTTGATCGACTACACCGAATCGGACAGCTATGCCCGGGTGT
Source organism: Pseudomonas quebecensis (assembly GCF_026410085.1). Taxonomy (NCBI): domain Bacteria; kingdom Pseudomonadati; phylum Pseudomonadota; class Gammaproteobacteria; order Pseudomonadales; family Pseudomonadaceae; genus Pseudomonas; species Pseudomonas quebecensis. The sequence continues at coordinate 4,151,915 of NZ_CP112866.1, read as the reverse complement.
TTGTGATCGGCTTGCTCAACACCTTGCTGGTGACGTTCATCGGCGTGATCCTGGCGACCCTGCTCGGCTTTATCGTCGGCGTGGCGCGCTTGTCGTCGAACTGGATGATCAACAAGCTGGCGACGGTGTACGTGGAAATCTTCCGCAACATTCCGCCGCTGTTGCAGATCCTGTTCTGGTACTTCGCGGTGTTCCTGACCATGCCAGGGCCGCGTAACAGCCATAATTTCGGCGACACCTTCTTTGTCAGCAGCCGTGGTCTGAATATGCCGGCAGCGCTCGCCGCTGATGGTTTCTGGCCGTTCGTGGCGAGCATGGTGCTGGCCATCGTGGCAATCGTGCTGATGGCGCGCTGGGCCAACAAGCGATTTGAAGCCACGGGCGTTCCGTTCCATAAATTCTGGGCGGGCCTGGCGCTGTTCGTGCTGATCCCGGCGCTGTGCGCGTTGATCTTCGGCGCACCGCTGCATTGGGAAATGCCCAAGCTGCAGGGCTTCAACTTCGTCGGCGGCTGGGTATTGATCCCCGAACTGCTGGCATTGACCCTGGCGTTGACGGTGTACACGGCGGCGTTTATCGCCGAGATCGTGCGCTCGGGCATCAAGTCCGTCAGCCACGGCCAGACCGAAGCCGCTCGCTCCCTGGGCCTGCGCAACGGTCCCACGCTGCGCAAGGTCATCATCCCGCAGGCGCTGCGGGTGATTATTCCGCCGCTGACCAGCCAATACCTCAACCTGGCGAAGAACTCGTCGTTGGCCGCCGGTATCGGTTACCCGGAAATGGTTTCGCTGTTCGCCGGCACGGTGCTTAACCAGACCGGCCAGGCGATCGAAGTCATTGCCATCACCATGAGCGTGTACCTGGCGATCAGCATCAGCATTTCTCTGCTGATGAACTGGTACAACAAGCGCATTGCGCTGATCGAGCGGTGAGGAAACGCACATGAGTTCGCATACTTTCAAACCTGATACGCCGCCGCCGAGCAAAGTCTTCGGGCCGATGGCATGGATGCGCGCCAACCTGTTTTCCAGTTGGCTCAACACCCTGCTGACCTTGCTGTCGATCTACTTGGTGTACCTGGTGGTGCCGCCGATCCTGCATTGGGCCATCCTGGATGCCAACTGGGTCGGCACTACCCGCGCCGACTGCACCAAGGAGGGCGCCTGCTGGGTGTTCATCCAACAGCGCTTCGGGCAGTTCATGTACGGCTACTACCCCGGCGACCTGCGCTGGCGCGTGGACCTGACCGTGTGGCTGGCCATCGTCGGCGTGGCACCGTTGTTCATCTCGCGCTTCCCGCGCAAGGCGATCTACGGGCTGGGCTTCCTGGTGTTGTACCCGATCATCGCCTTCTTCCTGCTGCATGGCGGTGTGTTTGGCCTGGCCACCGTGGCCACCAGCCAATGGGGCGGCCTGATGTTGACCCTGGTGATCGCCACCGTCGGTATCGCCGGCGCCTTGCCGCTGGGCATCGTGCTGGCCTTGGGGCGACGTTCGAACATGCCGGCGATTCGTGTGGTCTGCGTGACGTTCATCGAGTTCTGGCGCGGCGTGCCGCTGATCACCGTACTGTTTATGTCCTCGGTAATGCTGCCGTTGTTCCTGCCCGAAGGCATGAACTTTGACAAGCTGCTGCGGGCGCTGATCGGTGTGATCCTGTTCCAGTCGGCCTACGTCGCCGAAGTGGTGCGCGGCGGCTTGCAGGCCATCCCTAAAGGGCAGTACGAAGCTGCCGCGGCGATGGGCCTGGGTTACTGGCGCAGCATGGGCCTGGTGATCCTGCCGCAAGCGCTGAAGCTGGTGATCCCAGGGATCGTCAACACCTTCATCGCGCTGTTCAAGGACACCAGCCTGGTGATCATCATCGGCCTGTTCGACCTGCTCAACAGCGTCAAGCAAGCCGCCGCCGACCCCAAATGGCTGGGCATGGCCACCGAAGGCTACGTGTTCGCCGCCCTGGTGTTCTGGATTTTCTGTTTTGGTATGTCGCGCTATTCCATGCATCTGGAACGCAAGCTCGACACAGGCCACAAGCGTTAGGAGTTCTTTTGATGAGCGAAGCAATCAAACAGCCTGTGGGCCCTGAAGGCATTATCCAGATGCAGGGCGTCAACAAGTGGTACGGCCAGTTCCACGTGTTGAAAGACATCAACCTGAACGTCAAGCAGGGCGAGCGTATCGTGCTGTGCGGACCGTCGGGTTCGGGCAAGTCCACCACCATCCGCTGCCTCAACCGCTTGGAAGAGCATCAGCAGGGCCGCATCGTGGTCGATGGCGTTGAGCTGACCAACGACCTCAAGCAGATCGAAGCGATCCGCCGTGAAGTCGGCATGGTGTTCCAGCACTTCAACCTGTTCCCGCACCTGACCATCCTGCAGAACTGCACGCTGGCGCCGATGTGGGTGCGCAAGATGCCCAAGCGCAAGGCCGAAGAAATTGCCATGCACTACCTGGAGCGCGTGCGCATCCCGGAGCAGGCCCACAAGTTTCCGGGGCAGTTGTCCGGCGGCCAGCAACAGCGTGTGGCGATTGCCCGTGCCTTGTGTATGAAGCCGAAAATCATGCTGTTCGATGAGCCGACTTCGGCACTCGACCCGGAAATGGTGAAAGAGGTGCTGGACACCATGATCGGCCTGGCCGAAGACGGCATGACCATGTTGTGCGTGACCCACGAGATGGGCTTTGCCCGCACCGTGGCCAACCGCGTGATCTTCATGGACAAGGGCGAGATCGTTGAGCAAGCGGCACCGAATGACTTCTTCGACAACCCGCAGAATGATCGGACCAAGTTGTTCTTGAGCCAGATTCTGCATTGATCGATGCTTGAAACAATAAACCCGGCCTGGCCGGGTTTATTGTTTCTGTTCAGCAGGCCTTCAGTGCCTTCTGCCCTGTGTTCACGGTATGAGTGAAGCCCCGCAGGTCAGCGCCTTCGGCCAATACCTTGGCGTCGGCGAGCAAATGAGGGTGACGATCGAGCAATCGCATCAACAGAACCAGTGGCTTCGGTGGCAGAAGCTCACCGCGCTCATACCGTGAAAAAGCGTTGTGACCGCCTCCGGATAACAGCTGCACGGTTTCTTTTTGGGTAAGGTGCAGCTTGCGACGGATACGTTTCATCTCGTTACCGATCATTGTCCGCGCAGCCTGGACGAGTTCATCACCAGCTTTTGCGTGACGCTCCGCACTGTCCGGATCATACATGCCGTCGCCGCAGGCATGGCATTCCCAGCCAGAAAGGTCATCGACACGACGCTCCATCCCTTTGACGCTAATGGTCTCGCTACGGCCCTCGAACCGAGTCATGCCTTCGGGCGTACCGCATATAAAGCACTGTTGAGTTTTCATGAGCTGCACTCCTTGAAGGAGATTACCGGTGGGTTACCACCTGAGCCGTAAGTGACCTTTATGTAAATCTCCATGCCGTGTGAACTGATGTGGTACACGTCCTGCCAGACCTTATGGTCTGCATAGGTAGTCATCGATTTGTACAACATCCTGGTTTGCAATTGAAAAACGACCTCTTGCATTTCATGGATCTCAAAGCCGAGTTTCCTCCCCGTGATCTTCGCCGTTGAGGTAAATGCCTTTTCCCCAAGTCGCCTGACATCCGCCTTTATCACCGCCAAGTCGTGATGAGGTGTGTACTTTTCCATAAGACACCTGAGCCCAATAATTACCCTCTAAGGGTAATTTTACCAATGGAAAATACTGCTCATTTTCCTGCCTAAGAACCCTAGTGCGTTGCGTTCGTAGGCAACTCTGAATAGGCTGTGGGAAAATTCATCCTATGATTGGACGAAATCACGCAACCCATGACAGACATCGCCCCGTTGATCAAACGCTCCCTGGTGGACCAGGCCCTTGAGCAATTGCGCTGGCGCATCAGCGAAGGCAAATGGGCCATCGGCGAACGCCTGCCCACTGAACCCGAGCTATGCGCTGAACTCGGCATCAGCCGCAATACCGTGCGCGAGGCCATGCGCGTTCTGGCGTTTTCGGGGTTGATCGAGGTCCGCCAGGGTGACGGCAGTTACCTGCGTTCAATGACCGACCCGTTGGGCACGATGCGCGCGCTGTCCCATTGCACGTTGGAGCAGGCACAGGAAACGCGGCGGATTCTGGAAGTGGAAGCCATCGGCCTGGCGGCGCTGCGCCGTACCGAGCAGGACCTCGAACAGGTGCGTGCGGCGCTCAAGGCCAGCGGCGAGCTGTACCAGGGTGACCTGGAGGCCTATATCAGCGCCGACCTGGTGTTCCATAAACGCCTGGTGGACGCCGCCCACAACCCTGCGTTGAGCGAGCTGTACCAGTACTTTTCCAGCGTCGTCGCCGCCCAGTTGCGCCAGACCTTGAACACCTCACCGCGTCGTCAGGCGGTATTCGATCTGCACACCGCCCTGCTCGACGCCGTGGAACACCAGGACCCGGAACGCGCCCAATCCCTCTGCCGGCAGTTGATCAATGAACCTTGAAACCCGACGCACAAACGAACTCGAAGAACTGTTGATCGACGCCGAGGCCGATGACGACCAGGTACAGCACAGTCACCCCGTGGTCCAGCGCCCGTGGCTGCTACTGCTGGGGCTGATCCTGGTGGCGCTGAACCTGCGCCCGGCCTTGTCGAGCATGGCACCGTTGCTCAGCGATGTGTCCGCCAGCCTGGGGTTGTCGGCGGCCAAGGCCGGTCTGCTGACGACCTTGCCGGTGCTGTGCCTGGGCCTGTTTGCGCCATTGGCGCCGATCCTGGCGCGGCGTTTCGGTGCCGAGCGGGTGGTGCTGGGGATTCTGTTGATGCTCGCGACGGGGATCGTTCTGCGCAGCTCGTTCGGTGAAACCGGGCTCTTTATCGGGAGCCTGATCGCCGGGGCGAGTATCGGCATCATCGGCGTGTTGCTGCCGGGGATCGTCAAGCGCGACTTTGCCAGGCAGGCCGGCGCCATGACCGGCGTCTACACCATGGCGCTGTGCCTGGGCGCGGCGCTGGCGGCGGGTGCCACGGTGCCGTTGAGTCATTACTTTGGCGACCGTTGGAGCATCGGCCTGGGCTTCTGGATGGTACCGGCCGTGGTGGCGGCGCTGTTCTGGCTGCCTCAGACCGGCCAGAAACACGGTGCTCATCAGGCCGCTTATCGGGTGCGGGGGCTGCTGGCGGACCCGTTGGCCTGGCAAGTCACCCTCTACATGGGCCTGCAATCGTCGCTGGCCTATATCGTGTTCGGCTGGTTGCCGTCGATCCTGATCGGCCGTGGCCTCAGCGCGACCGAGGCGGGGTTGGTGCTGTCCGGCTCGGTGCTCGTGCAACTGGCCAGCTCCCTGGCCGCGCCGTGGCTGGCCACGCGTGGCAAGGACCAGCGCCTGGCCATTGTGGTGGTGATGCTGCTGACCCTGGGCGGCCTGTTCGGTTGCCTGTATGCGCCGCTCGACGGGCTATGGGGCTGGGCGATCCTGCTGGGCCTGGGGCAGGGCGGCACCTTCAGTCTGGCGCTGACCCTGATCGTGCTGCGTTCGCGCGACGCCCATGTGGCGGCGAACCTGTCAGGCATGGCCCAGGGCATCGGCTACACCCTGGCGTCCCTCGGCCCATTGGCGGTCGGCCTGGTGCACGACTGGACCGGCGGCTGGACGGCCGTGGGCTGGATCTTCGCCGTGCTTGGCCTGGGGGCGACCATCGCCGGGCTGGGCGCCGGCCGTGCCCGCTATGTGCAAGTGAGCACCGAAGCGCGCTAGAGGTACACCACCTCCAGGGTTGCCGAGCCGTCGAGTCGCACGTCCTGGCTCAGGTCCAGGTTCTGTCTGGCATTGATCACGGCGTCGACCTTGACCGTGCTGATCAGCTCCTGAATTGCCGATGGCCCGCTGGTGCTGCCTTCGATGTCGGTGAACCCCAGATAGCTGTTGGCCCCGATATCGATGGGATTCAAGTTGGCGGTACGCCACGCCACGCCGCCGGTGGTGGATTCGGTGCCGTAGACCTGCGTTGCACTGTCGACCAGGCTTTGGCGCGGATCGAATGTCATGGAATACAGGCCAATGCGATTGCCGCTGTTGTCGAGCCCCAACCCGTAGTAAATCTCACTGTTGACCATGGCCGTGCCGTCACGGTTGTCACGCATGCGCAGGGCGAAGCGGCTCGCGCCGTTACAATACAAGCTGACCTGCAGATGCCTGGCCGCCAGGCGCGTGCCCCTGTCGATATTCAAATCCTGCTGGGAAATCCTGCCGTAGTCGATCACGCCTGCGCTTGAAAGCCGGGGTGTGCATGCGGTGGGCGTTATCGCACCATTGACGCTAAGGTCCACCGTGGACGCGGCCAGACTGTACTGGGCGCTGGTCAGCAGCAGGAAGGAAACTGCGATGCGACGCATCTTCATAATGTGCACTCCAGGGGATTACAGGTAGATGATTTCGAGGGTGCCGGAGCCGTTGATGTACACCACGTTGCGCAGGTCCAGGGATTGGGTCGGCGCAAGATAGGTCTTGATGCGAACGGTGCCGGACAGATTCTGGATCGCCACCGGGCCGAGTGTGCTCCCGGTGCTGTCGGTAAAACCCATGATGCTGTTGGCGGCCATGGGGATTTGTCGTGAACTGGAACTGCTCCAGGCCGCGCCACCGCTGGTGGAGTCGGTGCGATAGAGCCTGGCGAACGCGTCGGCGGTGAATTCCGCCGGATCGATAGTCAGGTAAAAACGGCCGATCTTGTTCTGGCTGTTATCCAGGTCCAGGCCGTAGGCGGTCTCGTCGGTGCCACCGGTGGCGGAGCCCTGGCGGTTGTCGTGCATACGCAGGGCGAAACGTGCCGGCGCGTCACAGCTGATGGACAGCTGCAAGGTGCGAGTAGGCAGTGGCGTTTCGCTGGTCGCGTTCAGATCCTTGACCAGCAAGGTGCCGTAATCCACCAAGCCATCGTTGGACAGCAGCGGACGGCAGGCGACGGGGGTGAAGTGGGCACGCAATGTGAGTTCCTGGGAGTAGCCGCTGCGGCCATTGTGAAATGTCCCATAGGCCTCCCAAGTGGTGGCGTCTCGAACATGGGTGGCGCCGACATCGGCCCAGGCGCCGACAGTCAACTGCAGTGAAAAGCGTCTGCCCGTTAATACCGAGCCGTTTTGTACCGGAGCGATGCCGTGGTCAGCCCGCCAGTTCAATACTGCGCCATTGAGCACGGGGGGTTGACCGTTGGCGGGCAGCAATCCCAACTCGACGGCCTGGCCATCCAGCACGCCATCCCCAGCCTGTATTTCATAACTGCCATGTTCGGTAAATCGCAGGCGTTGCGAGCCTGCCGCCAGCGCGCGATAGAACAGGCTCATATCGGTCGGTTGCGGGCAATTGAAGTGCACGCTCAACCGGCGTTCGCCAAGCCACCGCTGGGGTGCACTATCTTTTTGCGCCGTGCGGTTCATCAGGCCGAAGTCCAGTAACGGTTCGCTGATGGTCAGTTGGCAGTCGTCCTGGGCCTGGGCGGTGCCCAAGGCACCGATCAGCAACCAGGCGCTCAGGTGTCGCAAGCGGTTTTCAAGCGGCATGTCGGTTTTCCTCAAGGCGTGTGGCAGCGCGCGGATGCGGTTTCGAAATACACCGATGGATCACCTTTTTCCGGCAGGTTGAAGCGTAATTCGCAGCGCTTGTTGGCGCTGGTGGTGACCCACAGCGTGGTTTGATCCAGTACGTTGGGCAGGAATACCTGGCTGGCGTCCTGGACCAGCGTGACGAACTCGCCGGTGGCCGTGCTGACGGTGGCGCCTCGCGGCAGCGGGGCGCCCCGATCGTCACTGACGGTCAGCAGTACCCGGCGGGTCAGCGACACCCCAAATTCAACCCGGTCCACGGCGCCGCGTCCGGCGGAGATCATCGCCAGGCCGTTATTGATATCGGCATTACGCGGCAGCGAGCGGGTGTGGACTTCGACCGGGCTGCGGCCGTAAGCGCTGACCTGGGGCACCACCGCCTGGCCTTGCCAGTCGGTCCAGACCGGGCCGCTGGGGGTGTTGAGCTTGATGCCGCTCATGTCGCCCACCGAGACCACGGCGAAGGTGTCGCGCACTGGATACGGCGACAACGTGACCCCGCCGCCATGCAGCACTGCGCCGCCGCGCGCGCCGCCCTGGTAGCTCGATCGCTCGGCGTCAGAGCGGCTGTAGCTGAAGTCCAGTTGGCTGTAGCGCGGCAGGGCTGAGACGCCCAGTGTGGTTTCCACCTGCTGGTCACGGGTGTCGTGCTCGGCGCTGAGCCGATAGCCAAATTGATCGTTGACCTGTTCGTTCAGGCCCAACCCTGTGCGCTGTTCGCCGTCTGAGTTGCGCACCCAGCCGCGAACCCGGCGGCTTGCGCCTAGCGGTACGCTGACGTTCAGGTAGACCGCGTTGTCCTGCTGCTGGCGCCCACCCATCTGCCACTCGGCACTGGCCGACAGCGATACCCCGCCGACGCTGGTGCCCCACGATGCCAGCCCCCGGCTGCTGCTGTTGCCATCAAAGCTGCTGGAACGCGAAGCGCCGACACTGAAAGCCCCCAGCCACGCATGGGCCCAGCCCAAGGTAAGGCTTTGTTGATCGCGATAGCGCGAGCGCCGTTGTTGACTGGTTTCAGCCCCGTATGTGGTTTCTTCCAGCTCGCGATAGCCGGCCGTACGCCAGGAGTTGGCGGCGCTGAACGACCATTGTTCATTGAGCCGCTGCGACCAGGCGAGGTCGGTTTGCACGCCGCGTGCGCTGTTCCCGGCGCGGGCGTCGGCGACCTGGCTGGAGAGCTGGATCTGGCCGTCCAGCCACGGCAGCCAGCCCAGGCTCAGTCCGACGGCACTGTAGTCGCTGGTCGTGAGCACGCCGCTGCCGAGGGTCAATTGCGGGTGCACGGTGCCCGTCCAGCCAGCACTGACAACCCACGGGTTGTCACTTCGGGCATCCCCGATAGTGCGCACGCGTCCGGCCGCCACCGAATAGCCGGGGGCGGGCAGACCGAGGCCGAGCATGGCCGCCGGCACGGTAAAACGCCGCTCGCCGCCGCTGCTTTCCTTGACCGTGACTTCGACGTCCGAGCGCGTGTTCAAGCGTCGCACGTCGGTCAGCGAAAACGGCCCGGCGGGGACTACCGTGGAATGAATCAATGCGCCGTTCTGGCGAACCTCGACCTGCGCCGGACTGTCGGCGATGCCGTTGATGGTCGCGCCCTGGCCCTGCTCCTGAAGCGCCTGCTCCGTGAGCACCTGTACCCCGGTGATCTGCGCACCCGCCAGTACCGGGTTGTAAAGGTTGATCTGCCCGGCCTGCACCACCGCCTGATGGCTGGCGAAGGTGCGTTGGGCATAGGCCTCCAGGTGGGTGCTGCGCGTTAGCCCGTCCTGCCAGGTTTTCACCTGGCGGCTGCGCACGATCCAGTCACCGGCATTGAAGCCCACCTCGGTATTGGCCGAGCCGAAGCGGCTGGCATCATCGCCCAGACGATTGTAAAAACCGGTGAGATCGTAATTGAGCAAACCCGCGAAGCCACCGGTTTGATACCCGGAGACGTCCTGCCGCAGCGGACGCAGAGCCTCGGTCGGCACCACCAGCGAAACCGTGAGCGTGGCCGGGTCCGGCTCCACCAGGCTTTGCGGGTACCGGGCGAGAAAGTCGTTACAGCGCTCGCCGTCGCCTGGGTTCACCAGGTTGGCGGCCTCCAGCAACGCGTGGTCAAAACACAGGGTGCCCTGTTGGTCGAAACTGACTTCCACTCGGGCACGGCGCTGGCCATTGACGCGCAGGGTAACGGCGTGGCGGCCGGCGGCGAAACGCGGTGAGTCCAGCAGCAGGCTGGCCAGTTGCGGGTCAATGCCGCGCTGGAGCAAGGTCTTGGCATCGAACTCAGGGCGTTCATCGGCCCACACCCTGGCGGGCCACAAGGCGCACGCCAACAGCGTCGCCGCTAAGGTCAGTCGGGTGGGCGCATTGGGCACGGCTTCGCCGTCACGGTAACTCAATACTGTTTTCACGAAATGCACTCGAGTAAGGGATACCTGGGTGTCCCGGTGACGGTCCTTGAGCCGTCACTTCGTTGTGCAGGCGCGGTGGCGCCTGGTTTTTTCAGAAGGTGATAGGCGCTTCGTAGGCGGAAACGGCAAAGCCATACACCGTCGCCGGCTGCAGGCGTACCTTGCTGGCCGCGCCCCCTGTTGCCGGCACGCTAAGGGTTTCCCCCGGCAGCACATAGGTGCGTGGCAACATGGCCTTGCCATCGCCGGGCAGCAGGCGCAGCTCCTGAGCCAGTCGCACCACGTACGGGGTGTCATTGCGCACCTGCAAGGAGCCTCCTTTGAGCGACCAGGTCAGCCCGGTCCACGGAGTGCGATTGGGAGCAAGCCCCTTGGGGTGAATGATGACGGGCAGGTTTTGCCGTACCGTCACCCCGACTCGCGCATGGCCGGCTTCGGTGGCGGGGCGGCCTTGCGGCATGCCTTCGAAAATCACCCTTTTCAGACGTTGGGTCTGCAACGGTTGCCGGTTTTGCAGAATGAAGCGCACCAACTGCGATGCAGAGGCTTCCACCCGCGACAGCGGCGGGGTCAGCACCAGCAACGGCTCGGTGTCCTCGGGAATATCTTCCAGGGTGACGTGCAGCAGTGCCAGTTGGCTGTCGGTGTTGGTGACCGAAACGGCGGCCTCCCCATCCGCTTCATTAACGATCACTACGGATGTCTCCGGGACCATACCGTCGGCCAGTGCCTGTGTACTGATCAGCAAGGCCAGTGCCGCGATTTTCAACAAGGTTGTCGTCATGACGCAGGTTTCCATTGGGGCAACATGGGGGTTAGAGATAGCGCAGATCCAGCACGATGGAACCGTCAAGCGGTATCTCCTGATCCAGGCTCAGGTACCGGGACAGGTTGATCGACGTGTCGATCCGCAACTGGGTAGCCAACTGGCTGAAGAAATCGGGTTGACGGTCCCCTGGCAAGGCGAAACCCATGTAGGTACGTGGGTAGGCATTGGATTCCTGTGTCCAGGTTTCACCGCTGTCGCTTGAGGCCAGTACTTGCAAGGGTTGTGCATCACCCACCGGGTTGCGGTAGGACAACGCCACGGAGCCCAGCAATTCTGCGGGGGCATGAATATTTCTTCCCAGGCCATAGAAATAGTCGGGCGCCAGCGAGGACTCTGCGCGGTTGTCGACACCCACCAGCGCAAACAGCATCGGTCGGCTGCAGTGCACGCTCAACGCCAGCCAACGGCTGGGCAGCACGGTGAACTCATTGGCGTTAAGCGTGTGGGCCGGGATTTTCCCGTGATCGACGCTGCCCTCCTCGGACAGTTCCACTTGACAGGCGTCTGGCGTCAATCGGCCGGTCACTGTGAGGTCTACCGATGAAGCGGCGAGGGTCGTGGTGGCCATCGCCAGCACCAGCGGCACCGTCAGGATACGAAAAAGCGTGTTCATCGGTTGGGCCGCTGGCAGAGGTGAGTATGGCCGATACGGGAAAACGTCCTGCCCGTCAGTGGCTGCAAGGCATGTACGTCCACGGCGTTACAGATACTTCACTTCAAGGGTGGCGGAGCCATCGAGGGTCACCTCGTTGCTCAGGTCCAACCCGTCGGTGCGGGCGATGATAGTTTGCACCTGCAGTTGCGCCACCAGTTCCTGGACCGGCACCGGTTGAGTGGGGTCATCCATGCTGGCAACCGACATGTACAGGCCGGCATTCCAGACTCTTTCGCTGTACCAATTATCCTGGCCGTTGAACGACGCAATGGGTTGTACCGCTGTACCGTCGGCGACCGGATTGCTCAGCGTCAGCGAGAACCAGCCGAGCTTTTGGTCGCCGTTGATCAGGCCCAGCCCATAGTCGGAAGACATGATCGATGAGCCGGCCCGGTTGTCGATCGAATGCAATGCAAAAGGAATGGCTGCATCGCAGGACACCGCGAGGGTGAGGTTGTGCGTGCCGATGTGGGTCGGATTATCGGTGTTCAGGTCCTTGGCGGAGATCTTGCCGTGGTCGATCACCCCGTTGCTCGACAGGCTCGGGGTACAGGCGCTCGGAATGATCAAGCCTCTGACCGTAAGGTCCACGGTTGAGGCGGCGAAGGCTGCGGGACTGCTGATCAGCAAGCTGGTGGCAAGGGCGATGAGGGGCTTTTTCATGGGGCTGAGTTCCTTTCACTTCTATCTTGGGTGGCGCTTAGAGGTAGCTCAATTGCACGGTGGCGTAACCGTCGAGCGGGACTTCATCGGTCAGCGTTATGCGATCGGTAGGGACGAGGTGGGTAAGCACCCCGATGTCGGCATCCAAATCCTTGACGGCAGCGGGCACAAGGTCTGTGTTGCTGGCTGAAATCGCCGTCAGGGTGGCGCTACTGAGGACGTTGTCCGGCGCCCAGCTCATGCCGCCATCCCAGGAAACGATCAGGTGGGCCGGCGCACCGTCGGCCACGGCGTTATGAAGATGAAACGCGGCGCCTCCGATTTTTTCTCCATCAGGCGTGAGGCCAAGCCCGTGCCAATGCTCGTGATTGGCGGAGGTGCCGGCACGATTGTCGATGGTGGTGAGGGTGAAGAACGTCGGGCCTTCGCACCGCACGCTGATTGGCATCGTTTGCGCAGGCAACGCGGTGTGGTGGTCGGGGTTGAGGGTGGCGAACGACATTTTTCCGTAGTCGATCGTACCTTCACCGCCGATCAGCGGTTCGCAGGCGTTGGGGGTGATAGAGCCCCGTACGGCCAGGTCCATGGAACTGGCCGCGAATGCAGGCGGGGCCAACAGCAACGTAAATATGAGGCGGGAGGCAAAAGTGTGCATGTGCAAATAGCCCTTTGTCAGGTGTCATCTTGGGGCGGAGCTCGGCGCTACAGGTACTTCACTTCCATAGTCGCGGAACCGTCCAGCGCGACTTCACTGGTCAGTGTCAAGGTGTTGGTTGCCGCGATGGCGGTGTGAAGGGTGATGTCCATCGTTGCGTTCTGCAAAGGGTGGGGTATCCAGCCGCTGTCGGTCAGGCTGCCCAGCGCGACCAGATCGTTTGGCCTGACGGCATCATCGTCAAAGAGGAGGTACCAGCGGTTGTTCACCTCGTCTCTGGTCAGCAGCGTGGAAGGGGTGTCCGCGGCGGGATTGCCGAAGGTCAAGTGATAACGGCCCAGCTTTTGGTTCTCGTTAATCAGGCCCAGGCCAAACGCAGAACCGTGGATTGCTGAGCCTGCACGATTGTCGATAGGGCTGATCGCGAACAGCGTGGCGGCGTCGCAGTTCACGCTCAGTTGAAGGGTGCGCCGCTCAAGATTGGTATAGCGGTCCGCCTGGAGGTCCTGCACGGAGATTTTTCCGTAGTCGACCGCGCCTGGGAGCGTCGGCGTGCAGGCGCTGGGCGTGATCACCCCGGTGACGGTCAGCTCCGTGGTGCTTGCCGCCAGCACTGGCAGGGAGGCGGTGAAGAGTAGCGCGCTGCCGAGCGCAACCAAATGCTTGTTCATGTCGATGCTGTTCCGGTGTGTGGCTGACAGGCGCACACGCGCCGATGACTCAGCATCAAGTGCTGGCACTGTCGGGCGGTGTGTCCGGTCTGGTTTTATAACCGCCTGTCGAAGTGGCGGATCGTCACCCTCTAACGGGGTGGTGCGGAATTTAGCGGTGCAGGGTGGTCGGGGATATACAACTTTTACGACAAAGAATTGGAGGTGACGTTACAGCCGAATCAGTGTCAGAAGAAGTAATCGCACGTGTAGGAAAAACTGCCTTTTCGTAGTTTTCGTATGTCGGCTGCGGTTGATCGAGGCTATTTCTGTTCAGGCGACGATGGTCATGTATGTGTCATGTAACCGCTGCACAGTGCGCCTCTTTGACTGTCGCGTCAGTGCCCGCGGGATCACAATCGTTCGTCCCGATCCACAGGGCACTGGAAAAACGAAAGCAACCATGAGGTATGCGAGCGTGCTTTCGAGCGATGTCGCTTCGCGGGAACTGCAACGCCTTGCTTCCCCACCTGCGCATTGGCGGCACTTGCGCGTGCTGGTGGCAGAGGACCATTCAACCTACAGAGCCATGATGGGCTGGTTTCTACACAAGCTCGGGCTTACCCACACATTGGTCGCGGATGGGCGCAGCGCCTTGGTTGCCGTTGCGCGCAAGCGCTTCGACCTGGTGATCAGTGACTGCCAGATGCCGGTGATGGACGGCTACGCCATGGCCCGCGCCATTCGCCGACATGAGCAGGCCTTGGGGCATGGGCGAGTCCCGATCATCGCCTTGACCGGCAACATGTTGCACGACGATCCGCAACGGTGCCGCGACGCCGGCATGGACGCCTGGCTGCTCAAGCCACTGACCCTCGCCCAGTTGCACGAGTTGCTGTCGCGCTGGCTGCCTGGTCCGATTCATGTGCAGCGGCCCGGCGCGCCGGCAACCCGGGCGTCGACATGGCCGACCCGCGCCGATCTGATCCAGATGTTCGGCAGCGGGCAGGTGGTCGACCAGATGCTCGCCGGCCTGCTCGTTGAAGCGCGTGCGGACTGCTCGGCCCTGGCGCATGCCCGAATGATCCTGGATGCCGCGCTGACCGAGCAGTGCCTGCATCGCCTGGTGGGCAGCCTGGCTTTTCTTGGCGGGACTGAACTGGAGGCCAGGGGAATCGCGCTGATCCACGAGATACGCACCCAAGGGATGTTGCTCAGTTGCGTACATTTGGATGTTTTTATGCGGGATTTAACGGCGTATCTCACTTACTTGAGTGTGTTGTGATGATTTGAATGACTTTAATGTGTTTCGAGTATGTAAGAGCTTTCCTGGTGTTTTGTAGGTTAAATGTTATGAGCTACCAAACATTGGGCGATGCTTGGACAGACTCGAAGTTGCCGGTTGTTGAGGATCGCCCGCAGGGTTATTTTGCGCGGATTCAGGTCGCCATCATCCGTGGGTACTTATGCTTCGAGTAATTATTGCTGACGATCACCCCATTGTTCGCATCGGACAGCGGGTGGTGATCGAGGCGGCAGGCAGGTGCGAAGTGGTGGGTGAGGCCAATGGCCCCGATGAATTGCTCAAACTGTTAAGCACCATGCCTTGCGATATGCTTGTTACCGATTTCGCCATGCCGGGCGACCAGCAGGCCGATGGCTACGGCCTGCTTGGCCTGCTGCACCGCCAGTACCCGACGTTGCCGGTGATTCTGGTGACCATGTTCGCCAATGTCGCCACCCTGCGCGCTTCGTTTGCCCATGGCGCCCAGGCCATTGTCGCCAAAAGTGCCTCGGCCAAGGAGCTGCCGCTGGCGATCAGGGCGGTGGGGGCCGGCCAGACCTTTGTCAGTGAGTGTTTGCGCAACCAACTGGTGGAGGCGGGGCCGGGCGACCAATCACAGCAACCACAGCTGTCCGGCAAGGAGCGCGAAGTGGTGCGCATGCTGGCCAGCGGCATGACCGTCAGCCAGATCGCGGCGCGGGTCAACCGCAGTGTGTCCACCATCAGCAAGCAGAAGTGCACGGCCATGAACCGGTTGTGCATTTCCACGGACGTGGACCTGTTCGCTTATGCCCGCAGTTGCGGCATGGTGCCGTAAGACACGCTATCGGGCGGGTGAATGCCAGTAGCCTTGGCGGCGCAGGCGGCTTATCGTGCGGCTATCTTTTTCGCCGCCAACGGAAGCCTGCCCATGAGTGACGCCCATAACGCCCTGATCACCGAGTTCTACCGCGCGTTCCAGCGCCTGGACGCCGACGCCATGAGCGCCTGTTACACCGACGACGTGGTCTTCAGCGACCCGGTTTTCGGCGAATTGCGCGGGCGTGACGCCGGCGACATGTGGCGCATGCTCACTTCGCGCGCCCAGGATTTCTCGTTGACGTTCGACAGCGTGCGCAGCGACGACGCCCGCGGTAGCGCGCATTGGGTCGCGACGTATCTGTTCAGCGCCACCGGCAACACAGTGGTCAACGATATCCAGGCGCGGTTCGTGTTTCGCGACGGCAGGATCTGCGCGCACCACGACAGCTTCGACCTGTGGCGCTGGTCGCGCCAGGCGCTGGGTACCAAGGGCTTGTTGCTGGGCTGGACGCCGCTGGTCAAGAACGCCGTGCGCGCCCAGGCGCGCAAAGGCTTGAAGGCATTCCAGGCCGGTCGTTGATAAGCTTGGCGCTTCCCCGGTTGATTGACGTTGCCCGTGACTGATCCCGTTCAAACCAAACCCTGGTTCGTCTACCTGGTGCGCGCCGCCAATGGCGCGCTGTATTGCGGCATCAGCAATGACCCGCAGCGCCGCTTCGCGATGCACCAGAGCGGCAAGGGCGCGCGGTTTTTCCTGTCCAGCCCGGCCGTGGCGCTGGTGTACACCGAGCAGTGTGCGAGCAAGGGCGAAGCGCTGCGCCAGGAGCGCTTGATCAAGCGACTGAAGAAGAGCGCCAAGGAATGCCTGGCGGCGAGTGGTTCATTGATCTGACTGATGAATGCTCATCACGGCATCGCTGCACATTGCGCGCTAAGCTGGCGGTTCAACTGGTTAAATGGACCGCGGCATGTCTGAGCTCATTCTTCATCACTACCCCACGTCCCCCTTTGCGGAAAAAGCCCGGTTGTTGCTGGGCTTCAAGGGGCTGTCCTGGCAGTCCGTACTGATTTCGCCGGTGATGCCCAAGCCGGACCTCACCGCGCTCACCGGCGGCTACCGCAAGACCCCGGTGCTGCAGATCGGCGCCGATATCTATTGCGACACCGCGTTGATCGCCCGGCGCCTGGAGCAGGAAAAGTCCGCGCCGGCGCTGTTCCCTCTCGGCCAGGAAATGATCACCCAGACCTTCGCCACCTGGGCCGACAGCGTGGTCTTTGCCCACGCCGTGAGCCTGGTGTTCCAGCCGGAATCGGTGGCGGTGCGCTTTGGCAAGTTGCCGCCGGAAGCGATCAAAGCTTTTATGGCCGACCGCGCCGCGCTGTTCAGCGGCGGTTCGGCGAGCAAGCTCAGTGCCGAGGTGGCCAAGCATCAATGGCCGGCGATCATGACGCGCCTGGAGCAGCAGTTGCAGCGCGAGACGGGGGACTTTCTATTTGGCCAACCGTCGATTGCCGATTTCGCCCTGGCTCATTCGCTGTGGTTTTTAAAGGCCACGCCGGTGACGGCGCCGCTGGTGGATGCCTACCCGGCGGTGTGCGCGTGGCTGGGACGTGTGCTCGGGTTCGGCCACGGCACGCCCAGCCAGATGACCGCCGACCAGGCCTTGGAGATTGCGCGCAACGCTGCATCGGCACCGCTGCCGGACGAGGCGTTTGAGGACCTGAACGGCTTTCACGCCGGCCAGGCGGTGAGCATCAGCGCCACTGACTACGGCGTCGACCCGGTGGCCGGCGAGCTGTTGTTCGCCGGGCGCGAGGAGCTGATCCTGCGCCGCACCGACGACCGCGCCGGCACCGTGCATGTGCATTTCCCACGCTTTGGTTTCCGTATCCAGGCGCACTGACTGAAATTATTTATCCAGAACCGATGAGGTAAACCGCCGGCCCATCCGTGTAGTGCTTGAAACTGCGATCAATTCGCATTAACAGCGTTTTCTACACGGGTTCTCACAGCATGAAGTCGATGGCGGGCGGTTGGGTAAAACAGTGGCTGGGGGCTTCGGTACTGGCGGTGTCAGGCGTGGCCTTGCTGCCGTTGAGCGTGGCGCGGGCGCAGGAGCAGCAAAGCACGGCCTTTAACTTTGCTCTGGCGGCCAAACCGCTGCCCCAGGCCCTCAGCGATTTCAGCCGGGTCACCGGGATCAGCGTGATCTACACCGATGAAGCGCCCTACGGGCTCAGTGCGCCGGCGGTGCGCGGGCAGATGAGCGCGACCCAGGCCCTGCAACGGCTGTTGAGCAACACCGGCATGACCTTCCGCCAGATCGACGCCCGCACTCTGGCCCTCGAACCGGTGCCCACCGACGGCGCGCTCAACCTGGGCGCCACCACCATCAGCGGCATCGGCCAGGTCGAAGACAGCAGCAGCTACCAGCCGCCACCCACCAGCTCGGTGATGCGTTCCCACGGCCTGCTGCTGGAAACCCCGCAAACCGTCAACGTGGTGCCGGCCCAGGTGCTGCGTGACCAGACCCCGCGCAACCTGGACGACGCCCTGGCCAATGTCAGCGGCATCACCCAGGCCAACACCCTGGCCAGCACCCAGGACGCGGTGATGCTGCGCGGCTTCGGCGACAACCGTAACGGTTCGATCATGCGCGACGGCATGCCGGTGGTGCAGGGCCGTGCGCTGAACGCCACGGCCGAGCGGGTTGAAGTGCTCAAAGGCCCGTCGTCGCTGCTGTACGGCATCCAGGATCCGGGCGGCGTGGTGAATATCGTGAGCAAAAAGCCGGAATTGACGCCGTTCACCGCGCTGACGGTGCGCGGCTCCACCTTCGGCGACGGCAAGAACGGCAGTGGCGGCAACCTCGACACCACCGGGCCCCTGGGGGATTCGGGCCTGGCGTATCGGCTGATCGTCGACCATGAAGACGAAGACTACTGGCGCAACTTCGGCACCCATCGCGAATCGCTGGTGGCGCCGTCCCTGGCCTGGTACGGCGACTCCACTCAACTGCTGTTCGCTTATGAGCACCGTGAATTTCTCTCGCCGTTCGACCGGGGCACGGCCATCGATCCCAAGACCAACCATCCGTTGGATATTCCGGCGACCCGCCGCCTGGATGAGCCGTTCAACAACATGGAAGGCCGCTCCGACCTGTACCGCTTCGAAGCCGACCACGATCTGAACGACGATTGGAAAGCCCACTTCGGCTACAGCTGGAACCGCGAAACCTACGACGCCAGCCAGGTACGCGTCAGTGCCGTGAACGCCAATGGCAGCCTGACGCGCAGAATGGACGGCACCCAGGGCGCACTCACCACCGACCGTTTCAGCACTGCCAGCCTGGAAGGCAAGGTCAGCGTACTGGGCATGCAACATGACTTGGTGTTCGGCCTGGATGACGAATACCGCAAAATCTACCGCGCCGACCTGATTCGCCAGGCCTCGCGCGGCCCGTTCAACTACAACAATCCGGTGTACGGCAACGAAGTGGCAGGCACCAGCGTCAGTGCCGCCGACAGTGCCCAGACCGACCTGCTGCGCAGCGATTCGCTGTTTTTCCAGGATGCGATTCACCTGACCGACCAGTGGATTTTCGTAGCCGGCGCGCGCTACCAGATGTATGACCAGTACGCCGGCAAGGGCGTGCCGTTCAAAGCCAATACCGACGGCAAGGGCCAGGCCTGGGTGCCGCGTGCCGGGCTGGTGTACCGCTATACCGATGAATTGTCGTTCTATGGCAGTTACACCGAGTCGTTCAAACCCAACTCCACCATCGCCGCCCTGGCCGATGGCAGCACCTTGACCGGCGATCTGACGCCTGAGCAGGCCAAGTCCTGGGAGCTGGGAGCCAAGCTCGACATTCCCGGGCGCATCACCGCCAACGCGGCGTTGTTCACCATCGACAAGCGCAATGTGCTGGTCTCGGTGGGTTCCGGCGCGAACACGATCTACAGCATCGCCGGCCAGGTGCGTTCCCGTGGCCTTGAACTGGACGCCACCGGCCAGTTGAGCGACCAATGGAGCGTGATCGGCAGCTACGCCTACACCGACGCCGAAGACATCAAGGACAACGACCCGACCCTGGAAGGCAACCGCCTGCAGAACGTCGCCAAACACACCGGCTCGCTGGCGCTGGCCTATGACTTTGGCAGCCTGTTTGGCGGCGATCGACTGCGCATGGGCGCGGGTGCGCGCTACGTGGGCGAGCGCGCGGGCGATGCCGCCAATGACTTCACCTTGCCGGGCTACACCGTGGCCGATGCCTTTGCCACCTACGACACGAAACTCGACGGGCAGAAGGTCAAATTCCAGCTCAACGTGAAAAACCTGTTCGACCGCACGTACTACACCTCGGCGGCCAGCCGGTTCTTCGTGTCCATGGGCGATGCGCGGCAGGTGTCGGTGTCCAGCACACTGGAGTTCTAAGGCTGGTGGTAGGCCCGCTCGCCACCGGCGTGCGGAGCTGTTAGCGTTGCCGCCACTGAAGATCGTGCGGAATTTCACACTGATGCATGTTGGACGATGGCTACCCCTGCTGTGCCTGAGCGTTTTCATAGGCGGTTGTGCGAGTGTCTCGCCAACCTCCACCCCGGCCATCCTCGACCACCTGCTGGCCGATCCGGCCTTCAACGGCGCCACGGTCTCGTTGATGGTGCGCGACGCCCGCAGCGGCACCACCCTCTACCAGCACAACGCGCGCACGCGTCTGGTGCCGGCCTCCAACCTCAAGTTGCTGACCACGGCGGCGGCGATGGATGTACTGGGGCCGCACTACCGGTTTTCCACGCAGGTGCTGAGCACGGGCGGCCGCCAGGGCGAGCGGCTGGCGGGCAATATGTATCTGCGCGGCCTGGGCGACCCCACCGTGCAGTTCGCCGATTACCAGGCACTCGCGGCGCAACTGGCCAGTCAGGGCGTGCGCGAGGTGCAGGGCGATCTGGTGTTCGACGATACCTGGTTCGACGCCGAGCGCCTGGGCGTCGACTGGGCCCAGGATGACGAAAGCACTTACTACGGCGCGCAGATTTCCGCGCTGACAGTGTCGCCCGACTCGGATTTCGATGCGGGCACTCTGATCGTCACGGCCAAGGCACCTGTGGCAGTCGGCCAGCCGGTGAACGTCTCCGTGAGCCCGGCCACCGATTACGTGCAACTGAGCAATCGCGCCGTCAGCGGCCCCGGCAACGATTACGGCATCACCCGTCAGCACGGCACCAACCTGCTGCAACTTCGCGGTGCGCTGGCGCCTGGCAAGCAGAGCCGGCAATGGGTGAGTGTGTGGGAACCGACCCAGTTGGTGGCGAACCTGTTTGAACAGGCGCTGGCTCAGCAGGGCATCAAGGTGCAGGGCCGGCGCGTGATCGGTGGCGCTACGCCCGCGACGGCGACGACGCTGGCCGAACATCAGTCGGCGCCGTTGCAGGACTTGATCACGCCGTTGCTTAAACTCTCGAACAACAACATGTCCGAAGCCCTGCTCAAGGCCATGGGCCGCAAGACCGCGGATGCCGGCACTGCGGCGGCGGGCGTGGCGGCGGTGGCGGGCTTTATGACACGTCAGGGCCTGGACCCGTCCGCCCTGAGCCAGGTGGACGGTTCGGGCCTGTCGCGGCGCAATCTGGTGTCATCTCAGACCTTCACCGACTTGCTGCTGGCCAGCGCCCGGCAACCCTGGTTCGACGCCTGGTACACCGCCCTGCCGATTGCCGGCGACCCGGACCGCATGGTCGGTGGCAGCCTGCGCTATCGCCTGCGCGGGACGGCGGCGCAGAACAACCTGCATGCCAAGACCGGTTCCATGGCCGGTGTGTCGTCGTTAAGTGGCTATATCACCGACGCCAACGGCCGGCGCCTGGTGTTTTCGATGGTCAGCAACAACTACCTCAGCGACGCCGCGCCGGTGCGCGCCGTGGAGAACCGCGTGGCCCGGGCCCTGGCTCAGTGGCAGGACTGAATCAGGGCTGATAGCCCATGCGCCAGCTCACCGCCCGGGTCGCCGCCAGCAATTGCCGGGCCGCCGGGCCGTCTTCGTCGGCGTGGAACAGCGAGGTGGGGCCGACCACGGTCATTACCGCCGCCACCTGGCCGACGGCGTTGAACACCGGCGCCGACAAAGCGTCCACCCCCGGCATCAGCAAGCCATGCACAAAATGCAGGCCACGCTGGCGGATCTGTTGGCAGGTGATGGCGTAGGCCTGGTCGTCCGCCAGGGCGTGGGCGATGCCTGCCTCGATCTCCTGCTGGCGCAGCTCCACGGTTTCCCGCGTGGGCAGAAACGCGCTGAACACCAGGCCGGTGGATGAACTGAGCAGCGGCAGCACCGAGCCCAGTTGCGTCACCACCGTCACCGCGCGCACCGCCGGCTCGATCTGCACCACGGTCGCGCCCTGGTTGCCCCATACCGCCAGAAAGCAGGTTTCATTCAGTTGGTCGCGTAGTTCCGCCAGGGGCAGGGCACCGACTTTCAGTACGTCCATGCTGCCCAGTGCGGCCAGCCCCACGCGCAAGGCTTCGCGGCCCAGGCCGTAATGGTTGGTGGCGGCGTTTTGTTCGGCGAACCCCGAGGCGATCAACGCTTGCAGGTAGCGATGCACCTTGCTCGCCGGCATCTGCACATGTTCGGCCAGGCGCGACAGCGACGTGGCCGGCGACAGCTCAGCCAGGGCCTTGAGAATATCGGTGCCCACTTCGGCCGAGCGGACTTTCTGTTTACCGGTGTCGCGGGGCTTTTCCATGGAGAGGCGGGGTTCCGAAAGATGAATGGGCGTCTTTATAGCTTGACGCTCGATAGCGATCAAATTACGTTATGCGTAACTGGATTACGATAAAAACAACTTCCGCACAGAGGACGATCCATGACCCTCGAATACCTGTCGGGCTTCGGCAATGAATTTGCCAGCGAAGCCCTGCCCGGCGCCTTGCCGGTCGGCCAGAACTCCCCGCAAAAAGCACCCTACGGCCTGTACACCGAGCTGTTCTCCGGCACCGCGTTCACCATGGCCCGCAGCGAAGCCCGGCGAACCTGGTTGTACCGCATCCAGCCGTCGGCCAATCACCCGGCGTTCGCCAAACTGGAGCGGCAGTTGGCCGGCGGTCCGCTGGGCGCGGTGACACCCAATCGGCTGCGCTGGAACCCGCTGGATATGCCCAGCGAGCCGACCGATTTTATCGACGGGCTCGTCGCCATGGTCGCCAACTCGGCGTCGGAAAAACCTTCAGGCATCAGCATTCATCACTACCGCGCCAACCGCTCCATGGAGCGGGTGTTCTTCAACGCCGACGGCGAATGGTTGATCGTCCCCGAGCACGGCCGCCTGCGCCTCGTCACTGAACTGGGCGTGCTTGAGGTCGAGCCGCTGGAAATCGTCGTGCTGCCGCGCGGCCTTAAATTCCGGGTCGAACTGCTGGATGCCCAGGCGCGCGGCTATATCGCCGAAAACCACGGCGCGCCGCTGCGCCTGCCGGACCTGGGGCCCATCGGCAGCAACGGCCTGGCCAACCCGCGGGACTTCCTCAGCCCCGTCGCCCATTACGAAGACCTGCGGCAACCGACCACCCTGGTGCAGAAGTTCCTCGGCGAACTGTGGGCCTGCGAACTCGATCATTCACCGCTGAACGTTGTGGCCTGGCACGGCAACAACGTGCCCTACAAATACGACCTGCGCCGCTTCAATACCATCGGCACCGTCAGTTTCGATCACCCGGACCCGTCGATCTTCACCGTGTTGACCTCGCCCACCAGCGTGCACGGCCTGGCCAACCTCGACTTCGTGATCTTCCCGCCGCGCTGGATGGTGGCCGAGAACACCTTCCGTCCGCCGTGGTTTCATCGCAACCTGATGAACGAATACATGGGCTTGATCCAGGGCGCCTACGACGCCAAGGCCGAGGGCTTTCTGCCCGGCGGTGCGTCATTGCACAGCTGCATGAGCGCCCACGGCCCGGATGGCGAGACCTGCACCAAGGCCATCAACGTGGAACTGGCGCCGCACAAGATCGATAACACCATGGCCTTCATGTTCGAGACCAGCCAAGTGCTGCGTCCCACCCGGTTCGCCCTGGACTGCCCGCAACTGCAACCTGCCTACGACGCGTGCTGGGCCTCGCTGCCCGTCACCTTCAACCCGAATCGGAGATAACCCATGACTCAGCCCACCCTTGCCCGCAGTTGGGTAGCGTCCGCCAACGGTCACGCGGACTTCCCGCTGCAGAACCTGCCGCTGGGCATCTTCAGCCTCAACCACGCGGCCCCGCGCAGCGGCGTGGCGATTGGGGATTGCATCCTCGATCTGCACGCGGCGTTGGACGCGTTCGACGGCGAGGCCCGCCGTGCGGTGCAAGCGACTGCCGGCGGCCAGTTGAACGGGTTGTTCGCCCTGGGGCGTGGCCCCCGCGTAGCATTGCGCGAGCGCCTGCTGGAACTGCTGGCCGAGGGCAGCCCACTGCAAGCCCGTGAGGCGCAGGTGCTGCACCGCGCTGCTGATTGCCAGCTGCACTTGCCGGCGAAAATCGGTGACTACACCGACTTCTACGTTGGCATCGAGCACGCGCAGAACGTCGGCAAACTGTTCCGTCCCGACAACCCGTTGCTGCCCAATTACAAGTACGTACCGATCGGCTATCACGGCCGCGCCTCCACCGTTCGCCCCTCGGGCGTCGAGGTGCGTCGCCCCAAAGGCCAGACCCTGCCTGCCGGCCAGACCGAGCCCACCTTCGGCCCCTGTGCGCGGTTGGACTACGAGTTGGAACTGGGCATCTGGATCGGCCAGGGCAACACCATGGGCGAAGCGATCGCCATCGGTGACGCGGCCGAGCATATCGCCGGTTTCTGTTTGCTCAACGACTGGTCGGCGCGGGATATCCAGGCGTGGGAATACCAGCCGCTGGGGCCGTTCCTGTCGAAAAGTTTTATCACCACCGTCTCGCCGTGGGTGGTCACGGCCGAAGCGCTGGCGCCGTTCCGCAAGGCTCAACCGCTACGTCCCGCAGGCGATCCGCAACCGCTGCCGTACTTGCTGGATCAACGCGACCAGGCCGGCGGTGCTCTGGATATCGAACTGGAAGTGCTGCTCAGCACTGCCGCCATGCGCGAGCAAAACCTGCCGGCCCATCGCCTGGCCCTGAGCAACAGCCTGCATATGTACTGGACCGTCGCGCAGTTGGTGGCCCACCACAGCGTCAACGGTTGCCAGATGCAGCCCGGCGATCTGTTCGGTTCCGGCACCTTGTCCGGGCCCGAAGCGGGCCAGCTCGGCAGCCTGCTGGAGATCACCGAAGGCGGTAAGAAAGTGATCGAATTGGCGTCCGGCGAAGTGCGTAAATTCCTGGAAGATGGCGATGAAATCATCCTGCGCGCGCGCTGCACGCGAGATGGCTACGCCTCCATCGGTTTCGGCGAATGCCGTGGCACCGTGGTTGCGGCGCGCTGAGGGGGCAGGGGATGGAACTCTATACGTACTACCGCTCCACTTCGTCGTACCGGGTGCGTATCGCCCTGGCCCTCAAAGGCCTGGCGTTCACAGCGGTGCCGGTCAACCTGCTGGTGCCGGCAGGGGGCGCCAACCGTCAGCCGGAGTACCTGGCGATTAACCCACAGGGTCGCGTGCCGGCCCTGCGCACTGACGACGGCGATCTGTTGATCCAGTCGCCGGCGATCATCGAATACCTCGAGGAACGTTATCCACACGTGCCGCTGCTGAGCAAAGACCTGGCGACCCGTGCCCACGAGCGCGCCGTGGCGTCGATCATCGGCTGTGATATCCACCCGCTGCACAACTCCAGTACCCAGAACCTCCTGCGTCAAAGGGGGCATGACGAAGGGCAGGTACTGACGTGGATCGAGCACTGGATCAGCCAGGGGCTGGGCGCGGTGGAGCAGTTGATCGGTGCTGAAGGGTTCTGTTTTGGCGAGCAGCCGGGCATGGCCGATGTGTTTCTGATCCCGCAGTTGTACGCGGCCGAGCGGTTCAAGGTGTCGCTGGCCGATTATCCGCGTATCGGCAGGGTTGCGGCGTTGGCGAAGGAGCATCCGGCGTTTATCCAGGCCCATCCCGCCAACCAACCGGATACCCCTGACGCTTCGTAAATCCGTTGTGTGACACCCATAAAAATAAACAGGTACCTTGCGATGCACTCTCAGATTGCCAGCTTTCGCGCGGCACTCGACGCCCGTCCGGTGTCGCGCTACCAGTGGCTGATCCTCCTGTTGCTGGCGTTACTGCTGGTGACCGACGGCTACGATGCCCAGGTGCTGGGCTACGTGGTGCCGGCGCTGGCCGCGGACTGGGGGCTGGAAAAGCCCGCGTTCGGCCCGGTGTTCAGTGCCAACCTGCTGGGGCTGACCCTCGGTTCACTGTTGGTAACGCCGCTGGCGGACCGCTTCGGTGTACGGCGGGTTCTGCTGGCCTGCGTGCTGATCTACGCCAGCCTCACGGTGTTGATGGTGTTCGCCGACTCGCTGACCACGCTGATGGCCGCGCGGTTCATTTGCGGGATCGGCATGGGCGGCGCGATGCCCAGTGCCATGGCGTTGATGTCAGACTATTCGCCGCCGCGCCTGCGCACCTTGATGGTGACCTTGGCCGCTTGTGGCTTTTCGTTCGGCGGCGCGGCGGGCGGGTTCGTGGCTGCGGGGTTTATCGAGCACTACGGCTGGGAAGCGGTGTTCCTGGCCGGAGGCGTCACGCCGCTGCTGCTGTTTCCATTCCTCGTTTGGCTGCTGCCCGAATCCCTCCCGCGTCTGCTGCGGGATGCGCCGCCCTATCGGCGTTTGCAACGGGTTACGGCACGCCTGTTGCCCGACTGGCAACCGCCGCTGGCAAGTGCGGCTGACGACGCGCAAACACGCGGCAGTCAACTGACGGTGGTGGAGTTGTTTCGGCACGGTTACGCGCGGCCGACCTTGCTGATCTGGGCGACCTTTTTTGTCAGCCTGATCCTGCTGTATTTCATGATCAGCTGGCTGCCGTCGCTGCTGCTGGAAAGTGGCCTGGCGCTTAAGCAAGCCAACCTGGTGACGTCGATGTTCCTGTTTGCCGGCACCATCGGTGCGATCGGCATGGCCTGGTTTGCCGACCGCCTTAAGAACAAAGTGCGCCTGCTTTTTGGCGTGCTGCTGGCTGCGGCGCTGTGCACCGTACTGTTGGGCCTGAACCACGACAATCCGCGTTACCTGGTGGCATGCGTGTTTGCCGCCGGCTTCTGCATCATCGGCGGGCAACTGACCCTCAATGCCTTCGCCAGCAACTTCTACCCGGCCCATGTGCGCGCCACCGGCACGGGCTGGGCGTTGGGGGTGGGGCGCTTCGGTTCGATCCTTGGGCCATTATTAGGGAGTCTGTTGCTCGCGCTGCACATGCCCGTGCAGCAGATTTTCTTTTTCTGCGCTATTCCAGCGGTGATGGCAGCGTTATTGATTATCCAGGTGCGCTCGCCGGCTGCCGGGACGCCGAGGAACCCGTTGCATGGCGATATCCTCAAGACGCCGGTCAATCACTGACGGGCGCGCTCACCACGCAAAACTGGCGTCTTAACCAGAGCCAAAGCGTCCGTCAATGCACCACCGTGTTGGGCGGCAAATGCCCCAACCGCTCGGTCAGGCGCAGGCGTTGGATCGGGTCTTCACTGAGCAGCAGCGCATGTTCCAGGTCGAAGCGTTCGGCGTTGGGGCAGTCCAGGCGTTGATACAGGCTGGCCCGCGCCAGGTAGTCCGCAGCGCTGGCGTTGCCCAGTTCCAGCACGCGCTCGGCGTCGATCAGCGCGGCCAGCGGATCGTCATTGGCCAGGTGCAACTGGCGCAGGTTGCGCGACAAGCGTTGCAGGATCAACCGTGGCTCTGCGGTGAGCAGGTGGTGGGCCTGTAGTTTGAGATGGGGACCATATTGGCGTTGCAGCAGTTCGCGACAGTCGTTGGGGTACAGGCGTCGACCGCCGCAAGGGTCCAGCAGATGGTCGGCGCCGGGCACCCGCAGCAGGAAGTGTCCAGGGAAATTCACGCCGACCATGGGAAGATGCAGGCGACGCGCCAGCTCCATGGCGATCAAGCCTACGGCCAGAGGCTGCCCGCGTTTGCGCAGCAGGACTTTATCCAACAGTGCGGCCGCGGGGCGCAGGGGGGTGAGGTCATCCTGGGCAAACCCCAGGTCGTTCATGCGCCGCAGCAGTGGTTGGCCCAGCTCATCCGCCGGCAGCACGGGCATGCCTGCGCTCACTTGCTGTTGCAGCAACCCCAGTTCCTGCAGAATCTGTAACGGTTGCACGGTTGCGTCATGTTCAGCGGCAATCCATAGCGCGGCCTCGAACAGTGCAGGGGGCGAGCGTTCCAGGCAGGCGAAAAAGGCTTGGCGGGGCTTCATTGCGTTCTCCGGCGGATGCCCCGTTTTAGCCTTGCTGGGAATTTTCGTCCAGTAACTTAAGAAAGATCCTGCGGGCTTATGTCGCAGAACCTACAAAATCGGACGACTTATTCCCGCGCGCTTCGGCAGTTTTCTACCGCGAGCCTATACTTGGCGACACAAGAAGTGATTCGGGAGCTCGACGATGTTTGCTCTCATGCACAGCACCCGCCTTGAATCGCTGCACCTGAGCATCGACCCGGTGACAGGCTTGAAGGCGGTCATAGCCATTCACAACAGCCGCCTGGGGCCTGCCCTGGGCGGCTGTCGTTACCTTGCCTACCCCGACGACGAAAGTGCCGTGGCCGATGCCGCGCGCCTGGCCCAGGGCATGAGCTACAAGGCAGCACTGGCCGGCCTGCCGGTGGGCGGTGGCACGGCAGTGATCCTGCGGCCTGCTCATGTGGAAAACCGTGCGGCGCTGTTCGAAGCGTTCGGGCGCTGCGTGGAACAACTCGACGGTCGCTATATCACCGCCATCGACAGCGGCACCTCGGTGGCCGACATGGATTGCATCGCTCAACAGACCCGCTTCGTCACCAGCACCAGCGCCGCCGGCGACCCTGCGCCCCACGCCGCCATGGGCGTGTTTACCGGCATCCGCGCCACGGCCATGGCGCGCCTGGGCAGCGATAACCTCGAAAGCCTGCGCGTGGCGATCCAGGGCCTGGGCAACGTCGGCTATGCCCTCGCCGAACAACTGCACGCGGCCGGCGCCGAGTTGCTGGTGAGCGACATCGATCACGGCAAGGTGCAACTGGCCATGGAACAATTCGGCGCGCACCCCATTGCCAACGACGCGTTGCTCAGTACGCCCTGCGACATCCTGGCGCCCTGTGGCCTGGGGGCCGTGTTCAATCGCCAGAGCGTTGCCCAACTGCGCTGCGCCGCCGTGGCCGGTTCCGCCAGCGCGCAACTGACCAATCTGCAAGTGGCCGATCAGTTGGAGGGGCGCGGCATTCTTTACGCGCCCGACTATGTGATCAACTCCGGCGGCCTGATCTACGTCGCGCTCAAGCACAGCGGCGCCGAGCTACCCACCATCACGGCACACCTGTCGAACATTGCCACACGCCTGACCGAAATCTACGCCCACGCCCAAGCCGAAAAACGCTCACCCGCGCGGGTGGCCGATGAACTGGCCGAGCGTCTGCTCTACCCATGACCGCTTATTAAAAAGGCCCTGAATCAACGATTCAGGGCCTGTTCAATTCGGGCTTTATTCCGCCGGCGCGTTCAGCAACTCGGACAGCGCGTCCGGCTGGCTCTTGAAGGCCTTGGCAAATACATCGCGATTCTTCGCCATGTAGATCCCGGCTTCCTCCACCTGCTGCTCGCTCAGAGACGGCACGGCTTTTTGCAACACTTCTGCCAGCAACTCAGCGAGTTCAAGCATTTTGTCATGACGGTCAGCTTCGGCTTTATCCATGAACAAACGCTCCAGATCTCGGCTGCTGCGGTATACCACTTCGACGGCCATTCACCACCTCACATGCCTTCACGATAGTTGTCTTTTGCGACTACTGTATTTATATACAGCTAAAAGAGTAAGCCAAACCGTGGGGTTTGGGTAGCAGTTTTTTAATGTAGTTGGGAAACGGGGGTTTGCTACACCGGAAATTTCTGACAACTTGCCGGGGTTGCGCTGGATTTGTCCGGTGGCTTACTTTCACCGGGCGCTGCAAATGCAGCTAGCGGGCTTGGCGGCCCAACAAGGAAGCGCAACAACCCCCCTATAAGATTGCAGGCGTTTTTTGCATTTGCATTCTTGTGTCATGGCGGGTTGCGCATGGACCCTTCGGGGTGCCGGGTTGTTCCTTGCCGGTCCGCCAACCTTGTGCAATCCGTCACCCAACCTGCTTGGCGGCAGGCGGTGATGGTTTCTTAACTAAGGAACTAATCTATGAAAAAAATCACTCCCAACCCCTCGCCCACCGATTCGACGCTATTTAGCGTTACGCCTGAAGCTGACACAGAAACCTTACTGGCTAACGCCAGCGAAACCCTGAACAGCGCCCGTGAAATGGCTAATATGCTGGCATTCGACCTTGAAGGTCCGCAGCGAAGTCTGGTATTGGCCATTCACCAGTTGGTTGAGATTGGCGGTCTGTTAGTCGACCAAGCGCTAGAGAAAGTCGCACCAGTTTGATGCCAAGCCCTCTGACCGTTCCTGCGTTTATGGGAGCGGTCAAGAAATGGCTTCGAGTTTTCCTGTTGCTCACTTCATCGCTCGGAGCACGACAGTAAAACTCCAGCGACTAGACTCCTTCTTCATCGAATCCAAACGCAAGTAAGGCGATGCTGAGTGGGCTCCCGCAGCGCGGGTGCAACTCCGGCAAATTACTGATTACATCAGCGACTGCAGTCCAGTTGCTGCGCTTGAGGTAAACCAAGCAATAGAAGCCTCCGTGCTGGCTCTTTCTCGTAGGCCCCATCTTTACCGCCCTGGGCGTGTCATCGGTACGCGAGAGATGGTGGTACACCCGAATTATCTGGTCGTTTATAAAGTGACAGACAACATTCGGGTCATCTCGGTTTTACACGACCGCCAGCGATATCCTTGAAAAATCCGCTTCTCGGATGGGCAAAGTATCCACTCTGCTCATCCTCCCACGTGTCTCATGTCACCCCGCCATCATCTTATACCCGCCTCTGGCCTTTTTTCTGCATGCAGAACAACCGTCACGTCCAACCCGCATTATCCGGTCGAGTCGACCTAAGGAAGCATCATCGTGAAAATCAACTGGGCCGAAAAGCTGCGCCACCAGGTCCATGGCCTGGCCGAGTCGCTGGGTAATCTGTTTGTCGAGTCGTTCCACTATCTGGCGCTGTTCGCCATTGGCGCGGTAACCGCCTGGGCAGCGGTGATGGAGTTTCTGGGGATGCTGGAAAACGGGCATATCAAGATCGATGACATCCTGCTGTTGTTCATCTATCTGGAATTGGGCGCGATGGTCGGGATTTACTTCAAGACCAACCACATGCCCGTGCGCTTCCTGATCTATGTGGCGATCACCGCGCTCACGCGTCTTTTGATCTCGAACGTGTCCCACCACAATCCGCCGGATCTGGGCATCATTTACCTGTGCGGCGGGATTCTGCTGTTGGCGTTCGCGATTCTGGTGGTGCGCTATGCGTCGTCGGCGTTCCCCTCGGTGAAGGTCGAAGGCCCGCGCCGCAAGGGCGAGGCGAGCCTGGAGACCGAGAAGGGCGAGCTCTAGAGCCCGACGCTGAGCGGGAGGTCGCGGGCCGGCGGTGGCTGCATCAGTTTGTGGCTGTCGCCGTCGGTCATCACCGCCAGGATTTCCATGGCGCTGTGGCCCTGCTCGATGGCGATTCCGAACTGGATGCTCTGCACCAGGCGTTTGAGCCGTTCGGGGTCGTTGCGTTGCTCGGCGCTGATCATGCGCTTGGCCACCACGCCCGTCTCATCCGAGAGGGTGAGCATGATGCTGCCGTCGAGCCGTTGGATGCTCAAGTTGACGCGGTACTTTGGGCTGAAGGTATCGGTGATGATCTGAAAAGGATTGTCCATGGTGCGTTACCGCCTGATAAGAACATGCAGTCATTGACGACCGGTGTCAGGATTAGTTCGCATCGCCTGACCACCGGCCACTTCGTCGCTGAGGGGCACAAATTCCGTTTGCCTCAAGAGCTTTACAGCAAGGGCCGTGCCGTATAACGACCGTCCTGAAGTGGGAGGGGCTTGCCCCCGATAACGCTCTTTCAGCTGAGTATTTATTGGCTGACACGCCGATAACGGGGGCAAGCCCCTTTCCACAATTGTTTCTGGCCCGTGATCTATTTCAGGGCACTGTCAGCAAAACGATCCCACACAGCGCAGTCAGCATTCCACCCAGCTCACCGCCAGGCCGCCCCGTGAGGTCTCTTTGTATTTGTCATGCATGTCGGCGCCGGTGTCGCGCATGGTGCGGATCACCCGGTCGAGGGAAATGAAGTGCTTGCCGTCTCCGCGCAAGGCCATTTGAGTGGCATTGATCGCCTTGACCGCGGCGATGGCGTTGCGCTCGATGCATGGCACTTGCACCAGGCCGCCGACGGGGTCGCAGGTCAGGCCCAGGTTATGTTCCAGGCCGATTTCGGCGGCGTTTTCCAATTGCTCGGGTGTGGCGCCGAGGATGTCCGCCAGACCGGCGGCGGCCATGGCGCAGGCTGAGCCGACCTCGCCCTGGCAACCGACCTCGGCGCCGGAGATGGAAGCGTTTTTCTTGCACAAAATGCCGACGGCCGCCGCCGCCAGGAAGAAATTGACTACGTCATCGTCGGACGCGTCGGCGTTGAACTTCATGTAGTAATGCAGCACCGCCGGGATGATCCCGGCCGCGCCATTGGTCGGCGCGGTCACCATACGCCCCCCGGCGGCGTTTTCTTCGTTAACGGCCAGGGCGAACAGGTTGACCCATTCCATTGCCGACAAGGTGGACGTGATCACATTTGGTTTGCCGATTTCCAACAGACTACGGTGCAATTTCGCTGCGCGGCGCGGAACGTCGAGGCCGCCAGGCAGGATGCCTTCATCGCGCAGGCCTTGTTCCACGCACTCGCGCATCACGGACCAGATATGCAGCAAGCCGCTGTGGATCTCTTCGTCACTGCGCCACGCCCGTTCGTTGGCCATCATCAGCTCCGACACCCGCAGGCCGTGCTGTTTGCACAGGGCCAGTAGTTCGGCGGCGCTGGAAAAGTCATAAGGCAATGCCACATCGCTGACCGGCGCGATGCCCGACGCCGCCTCGGCAGCCTCGATGATGAAACCTCCGCCCACCGAGTAATACGTTTCTTCACACAACAGACCATGGTCGCCATAGGCGTGCAGGGACATGGCGTTGGGGTGGTAGGGCAGGCTCTCTTCGAGCAGCAGCAGGTCGGTGTGCCAGTTGAAGGCAATGTCCTCGGTGCCTGCCAGCAGTAAGCGGCCACTGTCGCGCAGTTGCTGAATACGCGGATTGATCGAGGTAGGGTCGACCTGATCGGGCCACTCGCCCATCAACCCCATCACGCAGGCGCGGTCAGTGGCGTGGCCGACGCCGGTGGCGGACAGCGAGCCGTACAGGCGTACTTCGACCCGGCGCGTTTGGCTGAGCAATTGTTGCTCGGTGAGCGCCTGGGCAAAGGTCGCCGCCGCGCGCATGGGCCCGACGGTGTGGGAGCTGGACGGGCCGATGCCGATTTTGAATAGATCGAAAACACTGATAGCCATGCTAAAGCCTTACAAGCAATGGAGTAGGAATCGCTGCCATTTTTTGTAGGACGAGCGCAATTGGCGCGATACTGAGCGCCTGTAACACCACTGACCAACGAATTCTCCTAAGACACTCTTTAGCAGGACTAAACCATATGGCTCGGCCACTCCATGGTCAGACTTACGTCTGGCTGCATGTTTTCTCCTGTGCGGCGCGGCATTTGTCGTTCACCCGCTGCGCCGAAGAACTGCACATCACGCCGGGGGCGGTGAGTCAGCAGATTCGTCAATTGGAGGAGCGCCTAGGCTTTCGCCTGTTCCATCGGCGCGCCCGAGGTGTGGAACTCAGTGCCGAAGGGCAGCGATTAGCGGCGACGGTAGGGGAGGCCTACGGCAGCATTGACGCCGAGTTGCAGCGGCTGGACGCGGGCATGATCAGCGGCACCTTGCGGCTGCGATCGATCCCGTCGTTTCTCGGCAAGTGGTTGACCCCGCGCTTGCCGCGTCTGCAGCAACGCTTTCCGGATATCCAACTGCGCTTGGTCGCCGAAGATAGCAGCGTCGCCCTGCACGAAGGCGACTTCGACCTGGCCATCGACCTCAACGACGGCAGCTACCCTGGACTTTTATCCACAGCCTTGCTCGACGAACAGATCTTCCCTGTGTGCGCGCCGAGCCTGCTGCGCGGACGGCCACCGCTGCACGGCCCCGCCGACCTGGCGCATTTCCCGCTGTTGCACGACATCACCGCCTGGCGTGGGAGTTATGAGTACGCCGAGTGGGAGTTCTACTTGAATGCCATCGGCTATCACGACGCCGATGTGCGACGCGGCCACACCTTCAACCGTAACCATCTGACCATCGAGGCGGCCATCGCCGGCATGGGCGTGGCCATTGCACGACGTACCCTGCTCAATGATGAGCTGGAGCGCGGCACCTTGATCGTACCGTTCGGCCTTGCCGTGCCGAACCACAAACGCTACGTATTGCTGTATGCCCCAGGCGCGTTGAGCCACCCAGGCGTGCGTGCGGTGCATGACTGGCTGGTGGAGGAAGCGGCGGTTTTTCGCAGTGTGCACCCGTTGGGAGAGGGGCAATTATGACGATCGAGAGGACGTAAGAAGATGTAACTAACTCCCCACCCTAACAGTGTTTTTGCTCGTCGTCAGGGTTAATTTGTAATGTAGGATTTATCTTTGCAAAGGGGTTGAATTGTTTCCGCAGGTGCTCAATTGTGTAATCAAGAGGTCATGGTTTCACCACAACGGTGTTGCAGTTTGTGACCTCTCGCGAGCTAGCTGAAATAAGGGAAGAACTATGCAAATCCAAGTCAATAGCGATAACCATATTGAAAGCAGCATCCGACTGGAGGAGTGGGTACGTACTACCATTGAGAGCACGCTCGAACGTTATGAAGAAGACCTGACCCGTGTCGAGGTCTACCTGCGGGATGAGAACGGCGACAAGCCTGGCCCCCATGATCTGAGTTGCCGCCTCGAAGCGCGGCCAAAAGGCCATCAACCGCTGTCGGTCCTGCACAAGGCCGATACCCTGGAACAGGCCATCGACGGTGCGGCGACCAAGCTGGACCACGCGCTGGAACACCTCTTCGGCAAATTGCAAGGCAAGCCCCGCGCTGCCGGCAAAGGCCAGCCGACCACCAAAGTCAACGAAGATGAGCTTGAACAGGAGTTCCTGGAAAAAGAACGCGCCGTTTTCAACGGCTGATCACTGACCGTTCTGTCATCCCCTCTGGAAACGGGCCTGCACATGCAGGCCCGTTTTTCGTTACTGGGTTCGTCGGAAAAAATACCTGCTCAATAGCCCAAGTCCAGCCGCGCCCAGCCCGGCAAATACCATCGCCCAGCCTGCTCCGTGGCGCAGCGCCGCCTGCGCATCCGCCGAGCTCAGCCCCACCGCGGTAAGCTTGCCCGACGCCAGGTGCTGGCTGATGGCCCGCCATTCCTGCGCCGAACTGGTGGGTAATACGCCGGCCAGGTAATGACCAATGCCGAACAACACCACCAGGCCCATCAGCGCAATGGCGAGCGCCAACGTAATCAGGCGCGCGCTCAGATCGATGCCCGAGGCCATTCCCGCGCGATCAGCCGACACCGAACCGGTGGTGGTATTGGTGGTCGGCGAGTTGATCAGTGCCAGACCCACCCCGGCGATCACACAGCTGGCCAGCACCCACCCGACAGCAGCGTGCTCGACTCGGTTGACGGCCGCCATCGCCAGAAAACCCACCCCCATCAAACCCAGGCCCAATGGAATGATGCGCTCGGCGCCATGGCGCAATGCCAGCCTCTCGGCCAAGGGCGGCACCAGTAAGGTCGGCAGGGTGTAGGCGAGCAGGGCCAGGCCGGTGGTCAGGGTGTCGTAGCCCAGGCCGGACTGGAAATACAGCGGCAGGTAGATCATGAACGGCCAGAAACTGACGTTCATGCCGATCGACCCCATCAACGCGCCGTTGAAGCGGCGGATGCGGAATACCGAAAAATCGAACATCGGGTGCGCACTGCGCCGTTCGATCAGCACAAACAACAGCAAGGCGAGCACCGACACGCCTGCCCAGCCCAGCATCATCGGCGTAGCGAAACCGTTTTCGCTGCCCTGGGTGATGAAATACACCAGGGCAAACACCGCCAACGTCAGGGTCAGCATGCCGCCGATATCCAGGCGATGGGCGGCCGGATCGCGGGATTCCTGCACGCTGACGCGCAGCAGTACCAGGGTGAACAGCGTCAGCGGCACATGCACCAGGAACACCCAACGCCAATCCGCGACCGCGAGGATCAGCGCGCCGACCATCGGCCCGAAGCCCAGGCCGATACCGGCGATCACGCCCCAGATGGCGAACGCCCGTGCCCGCGCCGCCGGTTCGCGGAACAGGTGCGAGAGAATCGCGAATTGACAGATCATCATTGCGCCGGCGCCGATGCCCTGGACGAAGCGCGCCGCGATCAGCGTGGCGGCACTGTCGGCCAGCCCGCAGGCCAGCGAGGCCAGCCCGAATACCCACAGGCACAGCACCAGCACGCGCCGGCGGCCAAAGCGATCAGCCAGGGTGCCCGCCGCCATCAGCACACTGGTGCAGGCCAGGGTGTAGGCGTTCATAACCCACTGTGCATCCTGGAAACCTGTGCCGAGGGCTCGCTCAAGTGTGGGCAGAATCACCGGCACGCTGGAGATTTCCAACCCGAACATCAATGCCACCAGGCATACCCCGGTGAGGGCAAGGGCGTGTCTTGCGGGGTGCGTTGAGCGGGCGGTTAAAGACGGGGCGGTTGACATGGGGTTTTCCTGGCGATGGATGACCTGCCTATCTTCAAGGGAATCTGGTTCTTTATTTGTGATAAGTTTTCCCTCGATAAGGGAATTAATGGCGACAATCGAGCTATGAATACTCCACGTTTCGATGGCGTTGAACTGTTTCTACACATCGTGGAAAGCGGCAACCTGACCGAGGCCGCCGAACGCCTGAACCTCACCCGGTCCGCCGTCGGCAAGGGCCTGGCACGGCTGGAGGCGCGGCTTGGCACCTGTCTGTTGCAGCGCTCCACCCGTCGCCAGCGTCTGACTGAGGATGGCCAGGCGTACTACGAGCATTGTCTGCGCGCGCAAGCCGAACTGGAGGCCGCCGAATCGGTGCTGCACAGCGGTCGGCAGCAACCGCGCGGGCGCCTGCGGGCGAGCGTACCGTTGGCGTTCGGTCATCACTATGCGGCGCCGGCGCTGTGGGGCTTGATGGACCGTTATCCGGGGCTGGAGGTGGAGATTTGTTTCGCCGATCGACTGACGGACCTGGCGCAGGAAGGATTCGACATTGCCGTACGCATCGGTGCGCTGCCCGACACCGATCGACTCAGCGCCAGGCGCCTGGGCGAACAGGTGGTGGGGCTGGCCGCGTCCCCGGCTTACCTCAAGCGCCTGGGGCCGATCCTGCGGGTCGAAGACCTCGCCAATCACCGTGGCATCGCGTACCGCAGCCAACCCTCGCAGCGTGCCGGTATCGCCTCGCCGTTGATCATGGACGACCTCCAGGCCGTGGCCGATGCCGCGATTGCGGGTGTCGGCCTGGCTTGGTTGCCGAGTTGGTTGATTGCGCATTACGTGCTGCGTGGGCAATTGGAGGCGGTGCTGCCGGATTGCCGTGAGCAGCCTGCGCCGATCCATGTGATCTGGCCGACGGCCACGCACATGCCGGCCAAGACGCGCTGTGCCATCGATGCGCTGGTGGCCGGCACGCCGTCGTGCCTGGCGGGCAGCTGATCAGAACGCGATGGACGTCTGTACATACACCGTGCGCGGTTCGCCGACGTATTTGCCCTTGTTGTTGTCATCGAACGAACGGGTGAAGTACTGCTTGTTGAAGATATTTTTCACCCCGACGGCCACGTTCAGGTCCGACAGCTGCGGGCCGAAGTCGTACGCCGCGCGACTGCTGAACAGCATGTAGCCGGGGATGCGTCCGTTGGCGCCGTCGGCGGTTTCGGCGCGGGTGTTGGCATTGTCGGCAAACTGGCTGCTCTGGTAGCTGCTGTCCAGGTTGAGTTTCCAGCGACCTTCGGTGTAACCCACGCCCAGCGTGCCTTTGTGCTTGGAGGAAAAGGGCACGCGGTTGCCTTTGTTCGGGCCGTCTTCGCGAATGGTGGCGTCGACGTAGGCGTAGGACGCATAGACATCGAAGCCGGCCAGCGCCGGGTTCAAACCGTCCAGCGCGTAGTTGACGCTGGTCTCGATGCCCTGGTGCCGGGTTTCGCCTCGGGCGATCACCGAGTCGTTGGTCTGGTTGCTTTCGTACTGGTTGTCGAAGTTGATCAGGAACGCGCCGATTTCCGCGCGCAGGGTACCGTCGTCATAACGGGTGCCCAGCTCCCAGGTGCGGGCTTTTTCCGGTTTGACTTCGCCGCTGGTCACGCGGTTGGGCATCTGGCTGTACTGCACGCTGCCGAACGAGCCTTCGGTGTTGGCGTAGAGGTTCCAGTCGTCGGTCACGTGATACAGCACATTGAGCGCCGGCAGCGCGGTGTTGTAATCCCCCTTGTACTTGACGTTGCTGAGGTTGTTGGTCTGTTGGGACTCGATCATCTCGTAGCGAATGCCTGGGGTTAAGGTCCATTTGCCGATATCAATCCGGTCATCGATGAAAAACGCATTGGCTTCGGTGCCGCCCCGGGTGTCCCGGTCATTGCGGCTGTCGGTGCTCGGGATCTGCTGGTTATTGGCGTTGATCGGCGTGCGGTAGCGCAGTTCGTGGCCGGCTTCGTTGATGTAGCGGTAGCCGACGCCGACTTCATGGTTGGTCGGGCCGAGGTCGAAGCCCTGGGCGAAGCGGGTTTCCAGACCGCGTACCCAGTATTCGCGCGGCGACAACGACAGGAACGAGCCCTGGTCCAGGTAGCCGCTGCGCAGGGTCTTGGTGAAGAAGCTGTTGACGGTGAACTCGCGACGGTCCTGCTCGTAGCGGTAGCCGACGTTTAACATCGTGCGGCGGCCCCAGAATTTGTCGTAGGGGCGGGTGGACTGATACGGGTCGGCCTTGTAATCCGCGACGTTCAAGCCGCCCGGCATATCGGCCTGGCCTTCGTAATACTGCGCCATGGCGTTGAAGCTGTTGGCGTCGTCGAGCTGGTACTTGCCCTTGAGAATCAGGTCGTCGATGCGCGTGTCGCTGTGTTCGCGCCAATCGCCGCCACGGGTGCCGGAGTACAGCAGCGCGCCACCCAGGCCATTGTCGGCAGTGCCGCCGGCCAGCAGGTTGCCGGTGGTCTTGAAGCCATCGTGGCTGGAGGATGGGCTGGTTTCAGTCTGCAGGCCGCCTTTGACGGTGGGCGCATCCGGAATCGCACGGGTCACGAAGTTGACCACGCCGCCGACGTTCTGCGGACCGTAGCGTACGGCACCGCCACCGCGTACTACGTCCACCGCGTCCATGTTGCCCATGCTGATCGGCGCGAAGGACAGCTGCGGCTGGCCATACGGCGCGAACGGCACCGGAATGCCGTCCATCAGCACGGTGGAGCGCGAAGCCAGGCGCGGGTTGAGGCCACGGATGCCGAAGTTGAGCGCCATGTCGTGGCTACCGGTGCCGTTGTTGTCCGGCGCGTTGACGCCGGGGATGCGGTTGAGCACGTCGCGGGCCTGGGTGGCGCCCTGGCGTTCGAAGTCTTCGCGGCGGATTACGTCACGGGCGCCGGGGTGTTCGAACACATGGGTCTGCGCCGCATCGCCGAGCCAGTCGCCGACCACGCTGGAGGTGCCCAGCTCAATGGTCGCGGGCGCGCTGGCCGGTTGCACGCTGTAGGCGTTGGCGCCTTCGGCGCGTGCTTGCAGGCCGGTGCCTTCCAACAACGTTTGCAGGCCGTCGGCGGCGCTGTAGTTGCCGGACAGGCCGCGACTCTGCAGGCCGGCGGTTACCTCGGAGCCGAACGAAATCAACACACCGGCTTCGCGGCCAAACTGATTCAACGCTGCTTCAAGGGAGGCGGGGGCAATGTGATAAGGCTGGGTCTGGGCCGCCATGACCGACGGCAGCACCGTCAGGCTGAGGCTGGCGCCGAGCAGCAGTTGGCGCAGGGTGCGGGCAAGAAGGGTCGGTTGCTGGGGCATGAAGGGCGGTCCTGAGAAGGAAGGATCAAGGGGGCTTTCCTTCTCTGTCACGCGAGGTACGGAAAACGGCTCACGGTGTTGAAAAATAATTTATGCGCGGGCCTGCACCGTGACCCAGTAGCGGGTGAAGCGGCGGACTTTCACCGGCAGGCTGATTTCCAGCAGGTCGAGAATGCGTTCGCTGTCATCCAGCGGGTAGCTGCCGGAAATCAGCAGATTGGCTACCTGCGGATCGCAGTTGAGCTGGCCTCGGCGATAGCGGCCCAGTTCGCCGAGGAAGTCCTCCAGACGCATATGCGCAGCCATCAGCATGCCTTCGGCCCAGGCGCCGCTGTTGGCGTCGGTGGCGCGCGGGGTATCCCAGCCCTTACGGGTGAAATTGACCTGGCGCGCGGCTTCGACCACCAGCGGCAGGCCGCTGTAGGTGTTGGGCATCACCTCGACGCGGCCTTTGAGCACGGCCACCTGAGTGTGGTCGTTGAACTGACGCACA
Source organism: Pseudomonas quebecensis (assembly GCF_026410085.1). Taxonomy (NCBI): domain Bacteria; kingdom Pseudomonadati; phylum Pseudomonadota; class Gammaproteobacteria; order Pseudomonadales; family Pseudomonadaceae; genus Pseudomonas; species Pseudomonas quebecensis. The sequence goes on along the minus strand of NZ_CP112866.1, from coordinate 4,111,688 downwards.
TTGACGCGCGCGGCCTGGCTGCTGAGCAGGCCCTGGCCGGTCAGTACCTGCAGCGGGAAACTGCCGGCGTTGGCGCTGAGCAGGATCTCGCCTTCGAGCAGGCGCACCAAGCGTTGTTCACCATCGAAATGCACATCCACCGCGCTGCCGGTGTTGAGCTGCAGCTGGCTGCCGTCCGCCAACTGCACCTGGCGGCGCTGGCCGACGGGGCTGCGGTAATCGGCAGTCAGCGGCGGCAGGATGTGCTGCCGGCGCAAGCCCCAGTCCGCGGCCGAGCCGGCACCCAGGAGCAACAACAGCTTCAGCGCCTGACGCCGACTGCTGGTAGGAGCAGTAAGCGTTGCATGGGCGAGGGGCGAGGGCATGCCGCGCAGGCGCTGATTGACGCGTTGGATATGCTCCCACGCGCGCTGGTGTTCGCTGTGGGCGTTCAACCACTGCTGCCAGGCCGCCTGTTGACGTGGGGTGAGCGTGCCTTGCTGCATTTCCAGCAGCCAATGCACGGCTTGGTCGGCGACATGGCTGGAAATGTTCATAGGGCGAAGTAGCAGCGCAGTGCCGCTTTATGCAGGTGGCGTTTGACGGTGGCGATGGAGATGCCCAGTTCGGCACCGATCTGCGCGTAAGTGAGGCCGTCGAGCTGGGCCAGCAGAAAGGCGCGTTTAACCTGGACGGGCAGGCCGTCGAGCAGTTGATCCAGCTCCATCAGGGTTTGCAGGATGATCGCGCGTTCCTCTTCCGAGGGTGCTAATTGCTCGGGCATCTGCGCGAGGGCGTCGAGGTAGGCGCGCTCCAGATCCTGGCGGCGATAGAAGTTGTACAGCACGCGCTTGGCGACGGTGGTAAGGAAGGCGCGCGGTTCGATCAGTGTGGGCGTTTCGCGGGCGGTGAGCACGCGGATAAAGGTGTCCTGCGCCAGGTCGGCGGCACTTTCCGGGCAGCCGAGCTTGCGTCGCAACCAGCCCGTGAGCCAGTGATGATGGTCGTTGTACAAAACTTCGACGGTGTTGGACGGCGACAACGCGAACACTCCGCAGGCATCGGCAGGCGTTAGAGAACAAGAATTGTTCGCATTGTAGGGCCGGCACCGAGGTTCGGCAATCGGCACGGGGAGGTGATTCATCCGTTCTGTTTTGCTTATGAGAATATTTATCATTAATATTGCGCGCTGACGAACCTGGCGCCGTTCCCCATGAAAAGCAAAACCTCATTGCCCCTGGCTTACCGCTTTGCTGTCACCTCGCGCTTGTTGGCGGCGGTGATTGGCGGTTACCTTATGGCCTCCCTGGCCAGTATCTGCCTGGCACTGTGGTTGCCCACCGCGCGTGCCGACGCGGTGATCACCGGGATGATGAGCTCGTTTGTGTTCTATCTGCTGGCGGTGCTCTGGTGCTTCGCCTGCCGCAGCGCCGCGCGTGCATGGCTTGGCGTGATGCTGCCCAGTGCCCTGTTTGCGACCCTGGCGGGCGTTGGTTTTTGGATGACGCGCACATGAGAGAGGGCTTTCGCCAGGCGATGGCCTGGTTGCACACCTGGGCCGGATTGATCTTCGGCTGGCTGCTGTTCGCGATTTTCCTGACGGGCACCCTGGCCTATTTCAAGGAAGAAATCAGCCACTGGATGCAACCCGAAGTACAGACCCACCCGGTCGATGACGTGCGCAGCCTGACTGTGGCGCAGCAGTACCTGCAGGCAAACGCCCCGACCGCCGCGCGCTGGTTTATCAACCTGCCGGACGCCCGCGAGCCCGGCCTGTCGGTGATGTGGCAGGACAAGGTCGACCCCGGCCAGCGCGGCAATTTCATGCGCAAAACCCTCGACCCGGTCAGCGGCCTTGCCGTGCAGGCGCGCGAAAGCATGGGCGGCGAGTTCTTCTATCGCTTCCACTTCCAGTTGCAAATGCCCTATCCGTGGGGGCGTTGGCTCTCCACCCTGGCCGCGATGGTGATGTTCGTCGCGCTGATCACCGGCATCATCACCCACAAGAAAATCTTCAAGGACTTCTTCACCTTCCGCCCGCGCAAAGGCCAGCGTTCCTGGCTCGATGGACACAATGCCGTGGGAGTGCTGGTGCTGCCGTTCCACTTGATGATTACCTACAGCAGCCTGGTGATTTTCATGAGCATGGTGATGCCGGCGCCGATCCTGGCCGCCTATGGCAATGACACCCAGGCGTTTTTCAGCGACGTATTCCCGGCCACCGATAATGCTCCCGCGCTCGGCCAGCCCGGTCGCTTGCTGCCGCTGGCATCGATGTACCAACAGGCGCGGGCGCAATGGGCGGGTGGCCATGTTGAGCGGGTGGCGGTAAATAACCCCAGCGACGTAAATGCGTCGGTCAATGTGTTCCGCGCCGGTTCCGACAGCGTGGTGCACGACTTTGGCAGCACCGTGTCGTTCAGCGGCACCACCGGCGAGCTGCTGCGGGTCAGCGGCGAGCCGTCGTTGCCGGCGGTGGTCGGCGGCAGTTTCTATGGCCTGCACATGGGCCGTTTCGCCGGGCCGGTGCTGCGATGGCTGTACTTTATCTGCGGCCTGGCGGGCACGGCGATGATCGGCACCGGGCTGGTGATCTGGCTCGGCAAGCGTCAACTCAAGCATGCCAAAGCCCACGTAATGCCGTTTGAATTGCGTCTGGTGGAGGTGTTGAACATCGCCAGCATGTCCGGCCTGCTGATCGCCATCGCCGCATTCTTCTGGGCCAATCGTCTGCTGCCGGTGAGCTTCGCCGAACGTTCCGGCTGGGAAGTTCAGACCTTCTTCATTGCCTGGGGCTTGAGCCTGCTGCACGCGAGTGTGCGCCGTGGCCGCCGGGGGGGGGTCGAGCAACTGAGCGTCGCCGCGCTGCTGTTTATGGCGATCCCGGTGATCAATGCGTTGACCACGTCCCATCACCTGGGCGTGGCACTGGCCAGCGGCGACTGGGCTATGGCCGGTTTCGACCTGACCTGCCTGGCCTGCGGTGTATTTTTCGCCTGGGCAGCCCGCAAGATGCAGCGTCGCGGCGTGCCAGCGCCCAAGGCTGAGCGCGCACGCCCGTTGACCCTCAAACGTGAGGCCCACTGAATGCTGATCGCGATGTTGATGTGCTACGCGGGTTTCACCGCATTGTGCCTGGCCACCGACCGTCATCATGGCGAACTGCTGCGCAGCAAACCGTCGCCGGCTCGGCGCCTGGGCTTGCGTGTGGCGGGCGGGCTGTTGCTGACGCTGGCCATAGGGCCGGCGGTCTGGCTGTCCGGTTGGGCCCAGGGCCTGGTGGAGTGGTGCGCGGTGTTAATGCTCAGCGCTTTGCTATTGGTGCTGTTGTTGCCGTATCGGCCAAGGCTGGCCTTGATTCTGGCGGGCGTCGGCCTGCTGGCCAGTCCCGTTGCGGCCTTCGCCATCCTCTGAGTGTGTTTGCATCATGATCGGCAACCCACCCGATTCCCAGGACTCGCCCCAGCCCGACACGCCGGGTGGGCGCGCGCATTTTCTGCAGGTGTTCCTGTCCCAGCGTGCGCAGATGGAAGCTCTGGTGAATCGCCGCGTCGGCTGTCGCGCCACGGCGGCCGACCTGGTGCAGGATTTGTTCCTGCGCTTCTGGCGCCGGCCCCTGGTGCAGGTCGAAGAGCTCAGCACCTACCTGTTGCGTTGCGCAGGTAATATCGCCATCGACCACCTGCGCAGCGAAGGCGCGCGGGTGCGCAGCAACGAAGGCTGGTTGCCGGAGCAGCGCGACAATCATGGCTGCGAACCCCAGGCCGCGTTGGAGGCAGGCAATGATCTGCGGCATGTCGAAGCCGCCCTGCGCAGCCTGCCGGAGCGCACCCGGCACATATTCCTGCTCAACCGCATCCATGGGCGTAAATACGCCGACATCGCCAAGGCCATGGGCCTGTCCCAAAGCGCCGTGGAAAAACATATGATGCGTGCCCTCGAAGCCTGCAAGGCCAGCCTTCGCGAGCCATCGACCCCACGCACGCCAGGGAAAGCACTGTGAACCTCACCCCCACGCCCGAGCAGGAAAAAGCCGCCCTGGCCTGGCTGAGTCTGCTGCACGACCAGCCCAGCAGTGGCGATCAGGCCACGTTCAGCCGCTGGTTGCGCGCCGACCCGGCCCACGTCGAAGCCTACGCCCAGGCTCAGGTGCTGTGGGAGTTGAGCGAAGTGCCCGCGCGCCAGCTCGTGCATGAAGATGCCCAGGCGCTGCAGGGCTACCTCGACGCCATGAACCGCGCGAAGCGCTCGCGGGCGCTGCGTTGGTCCGGCGCACTGGCCATGGCCGCGTGCCTGCTGCTGATGATTTCGATGGGCGCCGGGTGGCAGCCGTCGCGCTGGATCGATGACTTCGGTGCCGATTATGTGAGCGCGCCGGGGGAGGTGAAGACCGTGACCCTGGCGGATAACACTCAAGTGACCCTGGATGCCGACAGTGCCATCGCGGTGGATTACAGCCACGGCGAGCGGCATATCCAGTTGCGTCGCGGCGCCGGCTTTTTCAGCGTGACCCACACCGGTGAGCCATTTGTGGTGGAGGCCGGCAGTGGTGAAGCGCGTGTGCTGGGGACGCAATTCGAAGTGCGCCTGCAACCGGCGGGCGCGCAGGTGACGGTGTTGACCGGGCGTGTCGGGGTCACACCCTCTAAAAACGGCCAGCAGCAGGTGCTGATCGCCGGCCAGCAGGTAGCTTATGCCGATGGCATCGCCGAACCCTTGCAAGCGGTCGACAGCGAATCGCGCCTGGCCTGGCGCGACGGTTGGCTCAATTACTACAAGGCTGCGTTGGCCGATGTGGTCGAGGATCTTGGACGTTATTACCCGGGCCGCATCCTGTTGCTTAATAAGGAGATGGGCGCCAAGCGCGTCAGCGGCAGTTTCCCGAGCAAGGACCCGCAAGCAGTGCTGAATGCGCTGCAGGCGGTGCTGGGGTTCGAACAGCACAGCTTATTGGACCGGGTGATCGTGGTGCGCTGACTATTTCAGCGCCGCCATGATCTGTTCAGGCTGGTAGTCGCGAATCAGCGTGCCATTGACGTCCACAAACGGAATCCCGCCACCGCCCAGCGCCTCGTACGCCTTGCGCGCCTGAGCGTCTTTTTCGATATCGAATTGCTGGTAGGGAATGCCTTTCTGGTCCAGGAAGCGGCGGATCTGCTTGCAGTAGCCACACCACTCGGTGGTGTAGAGCACCACGCGCGCCTGGGCGCGTACCTGCTCGGACACCGCCTGGGATGGGTTGAACACCCGCTCGATCTTGCCCCAGTTCTGAATGACCACTACCACCAGCAACACCAGCAGGACTTTCTTGAAAACCCCGCCAAGCATCAGTTGCGGCGCTTGAGCTGGTCGGTCAGTTGGGTCGGCAAGCCCTTGATGATCAAGGTGCCGGCGGCCTCGTCGTACTCGATCTTGTCGCCCAGCAGGTGCGCTTCAAAGCTGATCGACAGGCCCTCGGCGCGCCCGGTGAAGCGGCGGAACTGGTTGAGGGTGCGCTTATCGGCGGGGATTTCCGGCGACAGGCCGTAGTCTTTGTTGCGGATATGGTCGTAGAACGCCTTGGGCCGGTCCTCATCGATCAGCCCGGACAATTCTTCCAGGCCCATGGGCTCGCCGAGCTTGGCCTGGCTGCTGGCGTAATCCACCAGGGTCTTGGTTTTCTCGCGGGCGGACTCGTCCGGCAGGTCTTCGCTTTCGACGAAGTCGCTGAAGGCCTTGAGCAGGGTGCGGGTTTCGCCCGGGCCGTCGACGCCTTCCTGGCAACCGATAAAGTCGCGGAAGTACTCCGAGACCTTCTTGCCGTTCTTGCCTTTGATAAACGAAATGTACTGCTTGGACTGTTTGTTGTTCTGCCACTCGGAGACATTGATACGCGCCGCCAGGTGCAGCTGGCCCAGGTCCAGGTGACGCGAGGGCGTCACGTCCAGCTCGTCGGTCACCGCCACGCCTTCGCTGTGGTGCAGCAGGGCGATGGCCAGGTAGTCGGTCATGCCTTGCTGGTAGTGGGCAAACAGCACATGGCCGCCGGTGGAGAGGTTGGACTCTTCCATCAGCTTTTGCAGGTGCTCGACCGCGGTGCGGCTGAACGCGGTGAAATCCTGGCCGCCGTCGAAATACTCTTTCAACCAGCCGCTGAACGGGTGCGCGCCGGACTCGGCATGGAAGAAACCCCAGGCCTTGCCTTGTTTGGCGTTATAGCTCTCGTTGAGGTCGGCGAGCATGTTCTCGATGGCGGCGGACTCGGCAAGCTCGGAGTCGCGGGCATGGAGAACCGCAGGTGTGCCGTCGGGTTTTTTGTCGATCAGGTGGACGATGCAATGACGGATCGGCATAGGCTTCTCGGCTGGTTGAAGGGGAGCGGTCGGCCTCCCCGAAAAGTTGCCCAGTGTACCGCACCCATTGGTCAAGACGCGCCCGGAAGGGGGTTTTGCATGCCGTCCGACGGGGCATATGCCTTTTTTTCACGGTTTAGAGCGATAAAGCTGACCAAATGGGTAGGTAGAAGCGGATATTTCCCCGTCTCTGTGCTAGTTTTGCCTCGTCTTACGCCAAGTCTCGGCGATAAGCGTGCATTCAGCATTTGTCAGGTCGAACCAATCCCCGTTTCAAGCATCTATAACCCCGATCTCCGCGGTTATAGCCAGGGGTGCCAGGCCTAGACGGTCGGGCTCGACGGCTGACACTGCACTCTGCAATCCATATGAATTTGATAGGGAAGGAACACCACAATGGCTATTACTAAAGACCAACTGATCGCTGATCTGGCTGAAGCAGTAGACGCACCGAAAACCACCGTGCGCGCTCTGCTGGACCAACTGAGCCAGGTTGTTGCCGATCAGCTGGAAAACGGCGGCGAAATCACTCTGCCAGGCGTTGGCAAACTGAAAGTGACCGAGCGTCCTGCCCGTACTGGCCGTAACCCTTCGACTGGCGCTGCCATCGAAATCGCTGCCAAGAAAGTTATCAAGCTGGTTGTGGCCAAAGGCCTGACCGACGCTGTTAACAAGTAAGACGCAGCAAAAAAAACCGTGCTTCGGAGCGATCCGGGCACGGTTTTTTGTTGCCTGCGATTCGGGCGCTAGCGCACCCAGCGCTGGCGCCAGATCTGCTGCTCGTTCTTGGTCTGGAAGGTCCAGGCCACGAAGCGGCTCTGCTTCTGCCCCTGGGACATTTCCACCACTTGGCTTTCCAGCACCCCGGCCTTTTTCAGTGCGGTTTCGATGGCTGGCAGGTTCGACGCTTTCGACACCAGGGTGCTGAACCACAACACCTTGTGAGCAAAATGCGCGCTTTCGGCGATCAGCTGCGTTACGAACCGCGCTTCGCCGCCTTCGCACCACAGCTCGGCCGACTGGCCACCGAAGTTCAATACCGGCAACTTACGCTTGGGGTCGGCCTTGCCCAGGGCGCGCCACTTACGCTCGCTGCCCTTGGTGGCTTCTTCCATGGACGCGTGGAACGGTGGGTTGCACATGGTCAGGTCAAAGCGTTCGCCCGGTTCGAGCAGGCCCAGCAGGATCTGCTTGGGGTTGGTCTGCTGGCGCAATTGGATGACCTTGCTCAGGTCGTTGGACTGCACGATGGCCTTGGCCGCCGCCACGGCGATAGGGTCGACCTCCGAACCGAGGAAGTTCCAGCGGTACTCCATGTAGCCAATCAGCGGGTAGACGCAGTTGGCGCCCATGCCGATGTCCAGCACCTTGACGATCGAGCCGCGCGGGATCTTGCCGTCGTTGACGCTGGCCAGCAGGTCGGCGAGGAAGTGCACATAATCGGCACGCCCCGGCACCGGCGGGCAGAGGTAATCGGCGGGAATGTCCCAGTGCTGGACACCATAGAACGCCTTGAGCAACGCGCGATTGAACACCCGCACCGCATCCGGGCTGGCAAAGTCGATGCTCTCTTTGCCGTAGGGGTTGATGATCACGAATTGCGCCAGTTCCGGCGTGGTCTTGATCAGGGCCGGGAAGTCGTAACGGCCCGTGTGGCGGTTGCGCGGGTGCAGGGTTGCCTCTTTGCGCGGCACCACAGGCTTGGCTGCGGCGGCGGATTTAGGCTTCTTGCGCGGAGGTTTCGGTGTGCTGGGGGCGGTCATGTTGATTCTGGGTTTGGCTCAATGTGGCGGCCATTGTCACACATCCTGAGCTCAACTCGGGCAAATGTGGGGGAGGGCTTGCCCCTATGGCAGTGTTGCAGGCAAGGGCTTGGGAAAATGCAGGCAAAAAAAAGAGACCCGAAGGTCTCTTTCTTCACGCGAATCAAGCCTTAGAGGCTGGAAATCCGCGCATGCTGCTCGGCCAGTTTGCCCAAAGCCTGTTCAGCTTCAGCCAGCTTGGCGCGTTCTTTCTCGATCACCTCGGCCGGCGCTTTGTCGACGAACGCCGCGTTGGACAGTTTGCCGCCCACCCGCTGCACTTCGCCTTGCAGGCGCGCGATTTCCTTGTCGAGACGGGCCAGTTCCGCGCCCTTGTCGATCAACCCGGCCATCGGCACCAGCACTTCCATGTCGCCGACCAGTGCGGTGGCGGACAGCGGTGCTTCGGCATCGGCAGCCAATACGGTGATCGACTCCAGCTTGGCCAGCTTCTTGAGCAGCGCATCGTTCTCACTGAGGCGACGCTGGTCCTCAGCGCTGGCGTTCTTGACGAACACGGCCAGTGGCTTGCCTGGACCTATGTTCATCTCGGCGCGGATGTTGCGCGTGCCGAGCATGAGGGTCTTGAGCCATTCGATATCGCTCTCTGCCGCCTCGTCGATGCGGGCTTCATTGGCCACCGGCCAAGGTTGCAGCATGATGGTTTTGCCTTCGATACCGGCCAGCGGCGCCAGGCGCTGCCAGATTTCTTCGGTGATGAACGGCATGAACGGGTGCGCCAGGCGCAGCGCCACTTCCAGCACGCGCACCAGGGTACGGCGGGTGCCGCGCTGGCGTTCCACCGGCGCGTTTTCGTCCCACAGCACCGGCTTGGACAGTTCCAGGTACCAGTCGCAATACTGGTTCCAGATGAACTCGTACAACGCCTGGGCCGCCAGGTCGAAACGGAACTGATCGAGCTGGCGAGTCACTTCGGCTTCGGTGCGCTGCAACTGCGAGATGATCCAGCGGTCGGCCAGGCTCAGCTCGTAGGCTTCGCCGTTCTGGCCGCAGTCTTCGCCCTTGTCCAGCACGTAGCGTGCGGCGTTCCAGATCTTGTTGCAGAAGTTGCGATAGCCTTCGACGCGGCCCATGTCGAACTTGATGTCGCGGCCGGTAGACGCCAGCGAGCAGAACGTGAAGCGCAGGGCGTCGGTGCCGTAGCTGGCGATGCCGTCGGCGAATTCGTCGCGGGTCTGTTTCTCGATCTTCTTCGCCAGTTTCGGCTGCATCAGGCCCGAGGTGCGTTTCTGCACCAGGGTTTCCAGGTCGATGCCGTCGATGATGTCCAGCGGATCCAGCACGTTGCCCTTGGACTTGGACATCTTCTGGCCCTGGCCGTCGCGGACCAGGCCGTGCACGTACACGGTCTTGAACGGTACCTGCGGGGTGCCGTCCTCGTTCTTCACCAGGTGCATGGTCAGCATGATCATCCGGGCAACCCAGAAGAAAATGATGTCGAAGCCGGTGACCAGCACGTCGGTGGAGTGGAATTTCTTCAGGAATTCGGTCTGCTGCGGCCAGCCCAGGGTGGAGAAGGTCCACAGGCCCGAGCTGAACCAGGTGTCCAGTACGTCGTTGTCCTGTTGCAGCGCAACGTCGGCACCGAGGTTGTGCTTGGCGCGCACTTCGGCTTCGTCGCGGCCTACGTAGACCTTGCCCGACTCGTCGTACCAGGCCGGAATACGGTGGCCCCACCACAGCTGACGGCTGATGCACCAATCCTGGATGTCGCGCATCCACGAGAAATACATGTTCTCGTACTGTTTAGGCACGAACTGGATGCGGCCATCTTCCACGGCAGCAATCGCAGGCTCGGCCAGCGGCTTGGTGGAGACGTACCACTGGTCGGTCAGCCACGGCTCGATCACGGTGCCGGAACGGTCGCCTTTCGGCACCTTAAGGCCATGGTCGTCAACGCTGACCAGCAGGCCGGCGGCGTCGAAGGCGGCAACGATCTGCTTGCGTGCTTCGAAGCGGTCGAGACCGGCGAATTCACCCGGGATCTTGCCGTCGACACTGTCGTTGAGGCTGCCGTCCAGGTTGAAGACCTGGCAGGCCGGCAACACAGTGGCGTTCTTGTCGAAGATGTTCAGCAGCGGCAGGTTGTGGCGCTTGCCGACTTCATAGTCGTTGAAGTCGTGGGCCGGGGTGATTTTCACGCAGCCGGTGCCGAATTCAGGGTCGCAGTAGTCGTCCGCGATGATCGGGATGCGGCGGCCGACCAATGGCAGCTCGACGAACTTGCCGATCAGCGCCTGGTAGCGCGCGTCGTTCGGGTTAACCGCGACGGCGGCGTCGCCGAGCATGGTTTCCGGACGGGTGGTGGCCACGATCAGGTAGTCATTGCCTTCGGCGGTTCTGGCGCCGTCTGCCAGCGGGTACTTGAGGTTCCACAGGAAGCCTTTCTCGTCGTGGTTTTCCACTTCGAGATCGGAAATCGCCGTGTGCAGTTTGGTGTCCCAGTTGACCAGACGCTTGCCGCGGTAGATCAGGCCGTCTTCGTGCAGGCGCACAAAGGCTTCTTTTACGGCCTCGGACAGGCCGTCGTCCATGGTGAAGCGCTCGCGGCTCCAATCGACGGACGAACCCAGGCGACGGATCTGACGGCTGATATTGCCGCCGGACTGATCCTTCCATTCCCAGATCTTTTCCAGGAATTTCTCGCGGCCCAGGTCATGGCGGTTCTGGCCAGTGGCTTCGAGTTGACGCTCCACCAGCATCTGCGTGGCGATACCGGCGTGGTCGGTGCCCGGTTGCCACAGGGTGTTACGGCCCTGCATGCGGCGGAAACGGATCAGTGCATCCATGATCGCATTGTTGAAGCCATGGCCCATGTGCAGGCTGCCAGTGACGTTCGGTGGCGGAATCATGATGGTGTAGGACTCGCCCGCACCTTGTGGGGCGAAATAGTTCTCGGACTCCCAGGTCTGGTACCAGGAAGTTTCAATTGCGTGGGGCTGGTAGGTCTTATCCATGCGCGGCGGGACCCTAGTTGGCATTTATTCAGGAAAGCCGGCAAGTATAGCGGTGTGAAGCAGTTGCAAGCTATAAGCCACAAGCTGCAAGTGGCGTGCAGTGCTTTAACTTGCGGCTTGTGGCTAGTTGTTTGTAGCAGCGGCGATCAGCCGCTCCATCCGCGCATCCATCCGGCGTTTGATCTCGGTTTCGATATGCGGGGCAAAGTCGTCGATCACGTCTTGCATGATCAGTTGTGCGGCGGCGCGCAGTTCGTTGTCCAGGTGCAGCAGCAAGGCGTCGGGTGCCTTTTCGGCAGGCGCGGCTTCCACGACGGCTGGGGCTTCGACACTCGGCTGCGGCGCAACCGGCTTGCCGCCGACCATGTCGAACAACAGCGGGATCTGTACCTCACCGTTGACCGCTTCGGTCAGCAGTGGCGGTTGCAAACCCTCATCACCCAGCAACTGACGGATCGACTCCAGGTCGTCCAGCAGGTGGTCATCTTTTTTTAACGGGTTGGAAGTGTCCATCGTGTGCTCAAAGTCGTTGTAACCGGTGATCTTGCAAAGGATAGCCCTGTTCGCGGTAGAAACGGAAACTCTCCCGCGCAGCCTGACGAATAGCCGGATCTTCCACCACCACCTCCGCTACGCGGGCGAATGCTCCGGCAAAGGGCGGGACTTTCAAGTCCAGATTGACCAGCAGGTCCTGGTGGTCGCCGCAGTTATCGCCCAGCCCCAGCACCACCCGGCCTTCGGGTTCGGCTTCCGCAGGGCCGTGGGGCACGAAGCTCTCACCTTTGAAGCGCCACAGGCGGGCATCGAGTTCCTCGCGTTGGGCGTCATCGCTGCAATGCAGGTAGATGCGATGGCCCATGCGCCAGGCTTTTTCCGTGAGTTTGCAGGCAAAGTCCAGGCGCGCGGAGGGATCGGCGCTGGGCAATATGTAGAAGTCGACTTGGGGCATGTGGGTTCCTGCAACGGCCCGCCCCCCTTTTATAGAGGCAAAGGGGGGAGGGGGCGTTGGTTAAGCTTTGGCGCGATCGAGCAGGTACTGAGTCAGCAACGGCACTGGACGGCCGGTGGCGCCCTTGTCTTTGCCGCCGCTGGTCCAGGCGGTACCGGCGATATCCAGGTGAGCCCAGTTGAAGTTTTTGGCAAAGCGCGACAGGAAGCACGCTGCGGTGATGGTGCCGGCCTTCGGCCCACCGATGTTGGCGATGTCGGCGAACGGGCTGTCCAGCTGTTCCTGGTATTCATCGAACAGCGGCAGTTGCCAGGCGCGGTCGTCGGCGGCCTTGCCGGCGCTGAGCAGTTGCTCGATCAGTTCGTCGTTATTACCCAACAGGCCGGAGGTGTGAGCGCCCAAAGCGACCACGCAGGCACCGGTCAGGGTGGCGATGTCGATCACGGCCTGCGGCTTGAAACGCTCGGCGTAGGTCAGGGCATCGCACAGCACCAGGCGGCCTTCGGCGTCGGTGTTGAGGATTTCCACGGTCTGGCCGCTCATGGTGGTCACGATATCGCCTGGTCGCGAAGCACCGCCGCTCGGCATGTTCTCGGCACACGCCAGGATGCACACCAGATTGATCGGCAGCTTGAGCTCCAGTACGGCGCGCAGGGTGCCGAACACGCTGGCGGCGCCGCCCATGTCGTACTTCATCTCATCCATGCCGGCGCCAGGCTTGAGGCTGATACCGCCGGTGTCGAACGTGATGCCTTTACCTACCAGGGCGTATGGCTTCTCGGATTTCTTGGCGCCGTTGTATTGCATCACGATCAGGCGTGGCGGCTGGTCGCTGCCCTGGCCCACGGCATAGAACGAGCCCATGCCCAGGTCCTTGATCTTCTTCTCGTCCAGCACTTCAACCTTGAGACCCTTGAATTCCTTGCCCAGCGCCTTGGCCTGCTCGCCCAGGAACGTCGGGTGGCAGATGTTCGGCGGCAGGTTGCCCAGGTCGCGGGTGAACGACATACCGTTGGCGATGGCCTGTGCATGGGTCACGGCGCGGGTCACTTCAGCCTGGGCGGCCTTGATGGTCAGCAGGGTGATTTTCTTCAGGGCACGGGGTTCGGCTTTCTGGCTCTTGAACTGGTCGAATACGTAGCCGCCGTCCACCAGGGTTTCGGCCAGCAGGCGGGTCTTGCCGTAGCTGTCGCGGCCTTTGACCACGATTTCATCCAGTGCCAGCGTCGCATCGGCGCCGCCCAGGCCCTTGAGGGTGCCGAGCACACCGCTGATGATCTTGCGGAACGGGCGGTCGCCCAGTTCGGCGTCCTTGCCCACGCCCACCAGCAACACGCGGTCGGCCTTGAGGTTGGGCAGGCTTTGCAGCAGCAGGCTCTGGCCCACTTTGCCGGCCAGGTCACCGCGCTTGAGCACCGCGCTGATCGCGCCGCCGCTGAGCTCATCCAGTTGCTTGGCGGCGACACCGAGCTTGCGGTCTTCGCCGATGGCGACCACGAGGGTGGCGGTCTTCAACGTTTCGGGGCTAACGCTTTTTACAACCAATTCCATGTTCGGGTCCCTTATAAAGGTCTGTGAGCCTGGCGTCTGTACCCAGGCTTTAAAGCTTGGCAGTCGTGTAAACCGCCAGCGACAAAGGCCGCAGTTTGAACCTCGCCGGCGGAGCCTGACAACCCTTGGCGCAGCCTTTGTGCATGCACGTGAGGTTGCGCAGTGACAGGCGCGGTCAATCACAGGATAATGCGCCATCTTTTTAGCCGGCCCCTCGTAAAGGGGGCTGACTCGGTATGCTTGCTTGTTTGGCCGCCTTAGCCTGACAACCCTGGAGTGTCTGGTTTGATCGTCTTCCGTTATCTGTCCCGCGAAGTCCTGTTGACCCTGAGTGCCGTGAGTGCGGTGCTGCTGGTCATCATCATGAGTGGTCGTTTCGTCAAATACCTCGCCCAGGCGGCTTCCGGCGCCCTGGACCCAGGTTCACTGTTCCTGATCATGGGCTTTCGCCTGCCGGGGTTCCTGCAACTGATCCTGCCGCTGGGCCTGTTCCTCGGGATCCTGCTCGCGTACGGTCGCCTCTACCTCGAAAGCGAAATGACCGTGCTCTCGGCCACCGGCATGAGCCAGCAGCGCCTGCTGGCCATGACCATGATCCCGGCAGCCGGCATTGCTCTGATCGTAGCCTGGCTGAGCCTGAGCCTGGCCCCCCAAGGCGCCATGCAGTTCCAGCTGGTGCTGAACAAACAGGATGCGATGACCGAGTTCGACACCCTTGAGCCGGGCCGTTTCCAGGCGCTCAGCGATGGCACTCGGGTGACCTACACCGAAACCATGACCGAAGACCGCGCCAACCTGGGCGGGGTATTCATCTCCGAAAAACGCCTGGGCCAGGATAAGAAGGACCGTGGCATTTCCGTGCTGGTGGCCGACTCGGGCCGCCAGGAAGTGCGTCCCGACGGCAGCCGCTACCTGATCCTGGAAAACGGCTACCGCTATGACGGCAGCCCGGGCCAGGCCGATTACCGCGCGATCAAGTATGACACGTACGGTGTGATGCTGGCTCGTCCGGACGTCAGCAACGAAGTCACCGACCGCGACGCAATTCCTACGGCGCAGCTGTTCGGCAACCCGGAGCTGCGCTCCATCGCCGAGCTGCAATGGCGTCTTTCCCTGCCGCTGCTGGTGTTTATCGTGACCTTGATGGCCGTGCCGCTGTCGCGCGTCAACCCACGCCAGGGCCGATTCCTCAAGCTGTTGCCGGCAATTCTGCTGTATATGGCTTACCTCACCCTGCTGATTTCCGCTCGTGGTTCCCTGGAGAAAGGCAAGCTTTCGCCGGTCGTAGGCCTGTGGGGGGTGCACGCAATCTTCCTGGTGATCGGCCTGGGGCTGCTTTATTGGGAACCTGTTCGTTTGAAGATGAAGAGCCGTCGTGGCCAGAAGGAGTTGGCCCGTGGCTAAGCTTGATCGCTACATCGGTAGCAGTGTGCTCATCGCCATCCTGGCGGTACTGGGCATCATCCTGGGCCTGGCCTCGTTGTTCGCTTTCATCGATGAAGTGGGTAACGTCAGCGATACCTATACGGTCACCGACGTGCTCAGCTACGTAGCGCTCACCGCGCCGCGTCGCCTGTACGACATGATGCCGATGGCCGCGCTGATCGGTTGCCTGATCGGCCTCGGCAGCCTGGCCAGCAACAGCGAACTGACCATCATGCGTGCCGCCGGTGTGTCCATCGGTCGTATCGTGTGGGCGGTGATGAAACCCATGCTGCTGTTGATGCTGTGCAGCGTGCTGATCGGTGAATACGTGGCGCCGCCAGCCGAGTCCACGGCCCAGGCCAACCGCGCCCTGGCCCAGGGTTCGGGCGACGCGCAAAGCGCCAAGCACGGCCTTTGGCATCGTCAGGGTGAAGAATTCATCCACATCAACGCCGTGCAACCTGGCGGTTTGTTGATCGGTGTGACGCGCTATACCTTCGACAAAGAACGCCACATGTTGTCGTCCAGTTTCGCCAAACGTGCGCAGTACGACGCGGAAAAATGGCAACTGAGCGATGTCACCACCACTTATTTCCGCAACGCCGGCCAAGGCACCAAGGCCAGCACCGAAGTGATCAACGTGCCGACCGAGGCCTGGGACATCGCCCTCAAGCCGGAACTGCTCAATACGGTGGTGATGATCCCGGAAAGCCTGCCGATCTCCGGCCTGTGGAGCTACATCCACTACCTCAAGGATCAAGGCTTGAATAACGGTCGTTACTGGCTGGCTTTCTGGGTCAAGGTATTGCAGCCGGTGGTGACCGCCGCGTTGGTGCTGATGGCGATCTCGTTCATCTTCGGGCCGCTGCGTTCCGTGACCCTTGGCCAGCGGGTGTTCACCGGCGTGCTGGTGGGCTTTACCTTCCGGATTGCCCAGGACCTGCTCGGTCCCTCGAGCCTGGTGTTTGGCTTCTCGCCACTGTTCGCAGTGCTGGTGCCCACCGCCATCTGCGCCCTGGCCGGGTTCTGGCTGCTGCGTCGAGCCGGTTGATAGCGCGCTTATGAATAAAAAATGCCCCGGTTGGAAGATCGGGGCATTTTTGTTCTGGTCAGCAAAGATGACGCCTGGCCTGACCATCAGGTACAATTCCCGGCTATTTTTCAGCGGGCAATCTGCCTGCAGCCTTTTTGAGTGTTGATCCGTGAGTGATTTGAGTCATATCCGCAATTTCTCCATCATCGCCCACATTGACCATGGCAAGTCGACGCTGGCCGATCGATTCATCCAGATGTGCGGCGGCCTTGCCGAGCGTGAAATGGAAGCCCAGGTCCTGGACTCCATGGACCTCGAACGCGAGCGCGGGATCACCATCAAGGCCCACAGCGTCACGCTGTACTACAAGGCCAAAGACGGCATCACCTACCAGCTGAACTTCATTGATACCCCGGGCCACGTTGACTTCACCTACGAAGTCAGCCGGTCCCTGGCGGCCTGTGAAGGTGCCCTGCTGGTGGTCGACGCCGGCCAGGGCGTTGAAGCCCAGTCGGTTGCCAACTGCTACACCGCGATCGAGCAGGGCCTGGAAGTCATGCCCGTGCTGAACAAGATCGACCTGCCGCAGGCCGAGCCCGAGCGCGTCAAGGAAGAGATCGAGAAGATCATCGGCATTGACGCCACCGACGCCGTCACCTGCAGCGCCAAGACCGGCCTGGGCGTCGACGAAGTGCTCGAGCGCCTGGTCCACACCATTCCGGCCCCCACCGGCAATATCGAAGATCCGCTGCAAGCGTTGATCATCGACTCCTGGTTCGACAACTACCTGGGCGTCGTCTCCCTGGTGCGCGTGCGTCACGGCCGCGTGAGGAAGGGCGACAAGATCCTGGTCAAATCCACCGGCAAGATCCACCTGGTGGACAGCGTCGGGGTGTTCAACCCCAAGCACACCGCGACCGTTGATCTGAAAGCCGGTGAAGTAGGCTTCATCATCGCCGGCATCAAGGACATCCACGGCGCGCCGGTGGGTGACACCCTGACGCTCAGCTCCACGCCGGACGTCGACGTGCTGCCGGGCTTCAAGCGCATTCAGCCGCAGGTATATGCAGGCCTGTTTCCGGTCAGCTCCGACGATTTCGAAGATTTCCGCGAAGCCCTGCAAAAGCTGACCCTCAACGACTCGTCGTTGCAGTACACCCCGGAAAGCTCCGACGCCCTGGGCTTCGGCTTCCGCTGCGGGTTCCTGGGCATGCTGCACATGGAAATCATCCAGGAGCGCCTCGAGCGCGAATACGACCTGGACCTGATCACCACCGCTCCCACCGTTATTTTCGAGCTGTTGCTCAAAACCGGTGAAACGATTTACGTCGACAACCCCTCCAAGCTTCCGGATCTGTCGGCGATCGAAGACATGCGCGAGCCTATCGTGCGGGCCAATATCCTGGTTCCGCAGGAACACTTGGGCAACGTCATTACCCTGTGTATCGAAAAGCGCGGCGTGCAGCGCGATATGCTGTTCCTCGGTACCCAGGTCCAAGTGACCTACGACATGCCGATGAACGAAGTGGTCCTGGACTTCTTCGACCGTCTCAAGTCCACCAGTCGCGGCTATGCTTCGCTGGATTACCATTTCGACCGTTACCAATCGGCTAATCTGGTGAAACTGGATGTGTTGATCAACGGCGATAAGGTTGATGCCCTGGCACTGATCGTGCACAAGGACAACGCGCACTACAAAGGTCGCCAGTTGACCGAGAAAATGAAAGAACTGATTCCGCGCCAGATGTTCGACGTTGCGATCCAGGCCGCCATCGGCGGGCAGATCATCGCGCGAACTTCCGTCAAGGCACTCAGAAAGAACGTACTGGCCAAATGCTACGGCGGTGACGTAAGCCGTAAGCGCAAGCTGCTTGAGAAGCAAAAGGCCGGTAAAAAACGCATGAAGCAAGTGGGCAACGTGGAAGTTCCACAAGAAGCCTTCCTTGCGGTGCTCAGGTTGGATAGTTAGGTCCTATGTCGCTAAATTTCCCGCTGTTGCTGGTCATCGCCGTTGCCGTGTGCGGCCTCCTGGCGTTGCTCGATCTGGTGTTCTTCGCCCCGCGTCGTCGGGCGGCTATCGCGTCCTATCAGGGCAGCGTCAGCCAGCCCGATGGCGTGGTGATCGAGAAGCTGAACAAAGAGCCCCTGCTGGTTGAATATGGCAAGTCGTTCTTCCCGGTTTTGTTCATCGTGCTGGTGCTGCGTTCGTTCCTGGTGGAGCCGTTTCAGATCCCTTCGGGGTCCATGAAACCTACCCTGGACGTGGGCGACTTCATTCTGGTGAACAAGTTTTCCTACGGGATTCGCCTGCCGGTGATCGACAAGAAAGTCATTGAAGTCGGCGACCCGCAACGCGGCGATGTGATGGTGTTCCGCTACCCCGCGGACCCTAGCGTCAACTACATCAAGCGCGTGATCGGCTTGCCCGGCGATACCGTTCGCTATACGCACGACAAGCATCTGTACGTGAACGATCAATTGATCACCGATCAGATGATCGGCACCACGTACGACCCGCAACTGGGTGATGTCGCCGTGTACAAGGAACAACTGGGCGCAGACTCCGAGCACTTGGTGCACAAGGCCATGAGCCGCACCATGCAGGGAGGTCAGTGGAAAGTACCGGCCGGCCATTACTTCATGATGGGCGATAACCGCGACAACTCCAATGACAGCCGCTACTGGGATGATGCAACGATTCCCAAGGAGCTCCAGGGCATGGTCCCCGACGAGAATATCGTCGGCAAGGCTTTCGCCGTCTGGATGAGCTGGCCGGAACCCAAGCTCAGCCACCTGCCGAATTTCTCGCGGGTCGGGTTGATCAAGTAATACAGACGGCGCTGTGAACACAGCGCCGAATGCTTTTCTGGGGCGTGGACAATTCCGACCTCAGGCAGCACCCACCAGGATTTGAATTTGAACACTGCGTCAATCGTCGATGGCCGCCGGTGCCACCAACTCAATATGGATAAACCGTGACCGTTTCTCTCAGTCGTCTCGAGCGCCAGCTCGGTTACACCTTCAAGGACCAGGAACTGATGGTCCTTGCCCTCACACACCGCAGTTTCGCCGGGCGCAATAACGAGCGCCTGGAATTCCTCGGTGATGCCATTCTCAATTTCGTTGCCGGTGAAGCGCTGTTTGAGCGTTTCCCTCAAGCCCGTGAAGGCCAGCTGTCGCGTTTGCGCGCACGCCTGGTGAAAGGCGAGACCCTGGCCGTACTGGCTCGTGGCTTTGGCTTGGGCGAATATCTGCGCCTGGGTTCCGGCGAATTGAAAAGCGGCGGGTTTCGTCGTGAATCGATCCTGGCCGATGCCCTCGAGGCGCTGATCGGTGCGATCTACCTGGATGCAGGCATGGAAGCGGCCAAGGAGCGGGTTACCGCGTGGCTGACGTCGGAAATCGAAAGCCTTACCCTGGTCGACACCAACAAAGACCCCAAGACCCGTCTGCAGGAATTCCTGCAATCGCGCGGGTGCGAACTGCCACGCTACGAAGTGGTGGATATCCAGGGCGAGCCCCATTGCCGCGTGTTCTTCGTGGAATGTGAAATCACCTTATTGAACGAAAAAAGCCGAGGTCAGGGTGTGAGCCGTCGTATTGCCGAACAGGTAGCGGCCGCCGCAGCACTGATTGCCCTGGGCGTGGAGAATGGCCATGACTGATTCAACCGCAACACGCTGTGGCTATGTTGCCATCGTCGGCCGCCCCAACGTGGGCAAGTCCACGCTGCTCAACCACATCCTCGGGCAGAAACTCGCGATCACCTCGCGCAAGCCACAGACCACCCGCCACAACATGCTGGGCATCAAGACCGAAGGCAACGTGCAAGCGGTCTACGTCGACACGCCGGGCATGCATAAAGGTGGCGAGAAAGCCCTCAACCGCTATATGAACAAGACCGCTTCGGCGGCGTTGAAAGACGTCGACGTGGTGATCTTCGTGGTCGACCGCACCAAGTGGACCGACGAAGACCAAATGGTTCTAGAGCGTGTGCAATACGTCACCGGCCCGTTGATCGTCGCGCTGAACAAGACCGACCGCATCGAAGACAAAGCCGAGCTGATGCCGCACCTGAGCTGGCTGCAGGAACAACTGCCGAACGCGCAGATCATCCCGATCTCCGCCCAGCACGGCCACAACCTCGATGCTCTGGAGCGCGTAATCGCCGAGCACCTGCCGGAGAACGAGCACTTCTTCCCGGAAGACCAGATCACCGACCGCAGCAGCCGTTTCCTCGCCGCCGAACTGGTGCGTGAGAAAATCATGCGCCAGATGGGCGCCGAGCTGCCTTACCAGATCACCGTCGAAATTGAAGAGTTCAAGCAGCAGGGCAAGACCCTGCATATCCATGCGCTGATCCTCGTGGAGCGCGATGGCCAGAAGAAGATCATCATTGGCGACAAGGGTGAGCGCATCAAGCGCATCGGCACCGAAGCGCGCAAGGACATGGAATTGCTGTTCGACTCCAAAATCATGCTCAACCTATGGGTGAAGGTGAAAGGCGGCTGGTCGGATGACGAGCGCGCGTTGCGTTCCCTTGGCTACGGCGACCTGTAAGGACGCCGCAGGGCCAAAAATGTGGGAGGGGCTTGCCTCCGATAGCGGTGGATCAGTTAATAAATACGTGACTGAGCCACCGCCATCGGGGGCAAGCCCCTTCCACATTAGGTTTGTGTTGTTTTCACGATAGAGAACCCATGTCCCAATCCCAACCCCCCAGCCAACTCGCCTATGTCCTGCACAGCCGTGCCTACCGCGAGACCAGCGCGCTGGTGGATTTCCTCACGCCCCAAGGCCGCCTGCGCGCGGTGTTGCGTAGCGCGCGGGGCAAGGCCGGGACATTGGCGCGGCCCTTTGTGGCGTTGGACGTGGAGTTTCGCGGCAAGGGCGAGCTGAAGAACGTCGGCCGCCTGGAAAGTGTCGGCACATCGGCCTGGCTCAATGGCGATGCCTTGTTCAGTGGTCTCTACCTCAATGAGCTGCTGATTCGCCTGCTGCCCGCCGAAGACCCGCACCCGGCGGTCTTCGATCACTACGCCGCCACCTTGCTGGCCCTGGCCGAAGGACGCGCGTTGGAGCCGCTGCTGCGCGCCTTCGAATGGCGCCTGCTCGACGACCTGGGCTACGGCTTCGAACTGCACAACGACCTGCACGGCGACCCCATCGCCGCCGATGGCATGTACCGTCTGCAGGTGGATGCGGGCCTGGAGCGTGTGTACCTGCTGCAACCGGGGCTGTTCCAGGGCACCGAGCTGCTGGCCATGAGCGAAGCCGACTGGAGCGCGCCCGGGGCCTTGTCCGCCGCCAAGCGCCTGATGCGCCAGGCCCTGGCCGTGCACCTGGGCGGGCGGCCGCTGGTCAGTCGCGAGTTGTTTCGAAAGCCCTGACCTCCCCGTGTATGCTGTGCAGCGTTTCTTTCCCCTTTTCAGGAGCGCTTCCGTGACCACCAGCAATCGCATTCTTCTTGGCGTCAACATCGACCACGTCGCTACCCTGCGCCAGGCCCGGGGCACGCGCTACCCGGATCCGGTCAAGGCCGCGCTGGACGCCGAAGAAGCGGGCGCCGACGGCATCACCGTGCACCTGCGCGAAGACCGCCGCCACATTCAGGAGCGCGATGTGCTGCTGCTCAAGGATGTGCTGCAAACCCGTATGAACTTCGAGATGGGCGTTACCGAAGAAATGATGGCCTTCGCCGAGCGCATTCGTCCGGCGCATATCTGCCTGGTGCCGGAAACCCGACAGGAACTGACCACCGAGGGCGGCCTGGATGTGGCGGGCCAGGAAGCGCGGATCAAGGCGGCGGTGCAGCGTTTGTCGAAGATCGGCAGCGAAGTGTCGTTGTTTATCGACGCCGACCCGCGCCAGATCGAGGCCTCGCGCCGCGTCGGCGCGCCCGCCATCGAACTGCATACTGGCCGCTACGCCGATGCCACCACGCCGACAGAGGTCGCAGACGAGCTGCAACGCATTATCGAAGGCGTGAACTGCGGTCTCAATGAAGGCTTGATCGTCAATGCCGGTCACGGCTTGCACTACCACAACGTCGAGGCCGTCGCCGCGATCAAGGGCATCAACGAACTGAACATCGGCCATGCCCTGGTGGCCCACGCGCTGTTCGTCGGCTTCAAAGGCGCGGTTGCCGAAATGAAGGCCCTGATCCTGGCCGCCGCCAAGCACTAAAAACAGCCAAGCTGCAATGTGGGAGGGCGTCACCTCCCACATGAGAACCCTTACTGTTTAGCCCGCGCAGGTGTATCGTATCTGCCCTTTGCAGGCCACGCGCCTGCGGCCGATACGTGAGGTTGTTGTGTCCCGATCCTTTTCCCGTCGACAAATCCTGGGTGGCCTGGCAGGCCTGGCCGTAGTGGGCGTCGGTGCCGGTGGCGCCTACCGCTACTGGCTGGGGAAAGTCGCCGAGGCCGAAGCGGGGCACGATTACGAACTGATCGCGGCACCGTTGGATGTTGAGCTGGTGCCGGGACACAAGACTCAAGCCTGGGCGTTCGGCCCATCGGCGCCGGGCACCGAGTTGCGTGTGCGCCAGGGTGAGTGGTTGCGGGTGCGCTTTATCAACCATCTGCCGGTCGCCACCACCATCCACTGGCACGGTATCCGCCTGCCGCTGGAAATGGACGGGGTACCCTACGTCTCGCAGTTGCCGGTGCTGCCCGGCGAATATTTCGACTACATATTCCGCGTGCCCGACGCTGGCAGCTACTGGTACCACCCCCACGTCAACAGCAGCGAAGAACTTGGCCGGGGCCTGGTCGGGCCGTTGATCATCGAAGAACGCGAACCCACCGGTTTCAAGCACGAACGCACCCTGAGCCTGAAAAGCTGGCACGTGGATGACGAGGGCGCCTTCGTCGCTTTCAGCATTCCCCGTGAGGCCGCGCGTGGCGGTACGGCCGGGCGCTTGTCGACGATCAATGGCGTGTCCCAGGCGGTGATCGATCTGCCGGCCGGGCAGATTACCCGCGTGCGCCTGCTCAACCTCGATAACACCCTGACCTATCGCATCAATATTCCCGACGTCGAAGCACGGATCTACGCGCTGGACGGCAACCCCGTCGAACCGCGCCCGCTGGGCAAGGAATACTGGTTGGGCCCGGGCATGCGCATCTGCCTGGCAATCAAGGCGCCGCCGGCGGGTGAAGAACTGTCGATCCGCAACGGCCCGGTGCGCCTGGGCACCTTTCGTTCGGTGCCTGGCTCCGACGCGCCCGCCGAGTGGCCCGCGGCGTTGCCCGCCAACCCGATCAGCGAGCCGGACCTGGCCAATGCCGAGAAGCTCAACTTCAATTTCGAGTGGGTCGGTTCTGTCTCGGTCAATGTCGACAACGGCAAGCCGCCGAGCCTGTGGCAGATCAACGGGCAGGCCTGGGACATCACCGACAAGACCTGCGCCGACCGCCCGATCGCGAGGCTGGAAAAGGGCAAGAGCTACATTTTCGAATTGAAGAACATGACCCAGTACCAGCACCCCATCCACCTGCACGGCATGAGCTTCAAGGTGATCGCCTCGAACCGCCACAAGGTGATCCCGTACTTTACCGACACCTACCTGCTGGGCAAAAACGAACGCGCGCGCGTAGCGCTGGTGGCGGATAACCCAGGGGTGTGGATGTTCCACTGCCACGTGATCGACCATATGGAAACCGGCCTGATGGCCGCCATCGAGGTGGCGTGATGCGCCAGTTTCGCCCCATCGCAATCATCGACCGCAGCCGTGACCAGGACTTCATGCGCCAAGCCCTGGCCCTCGCCGCCCAAGGCGCGGCGCTGGGTGAAGTGCCGGTCGGCGCGGTGCTGGTGCAGGACGGCGAAATCATCGGGCGTGGTTTCAACTGCCCTATCAGCACCCACGACCCCAGCGCGCATGCCGAGATGGTCGCCATCCGCGCCGCCGCGCAAGCTGTCAGCAACTACCGCCTGCCGGGCAGTACGCTGTACGTGACCCTGGAACCGTGCAGCATGTGCGCCGGGCTGATCGTGCATTCACGCATCGCGCGGGTGGTGTATGGCGCGTTGGAGCCCAAGGCCGGGATTGTGCAAAGCCAGGGGCAGTTTTTTACCCAGGGTTTTTTGAATCATCGGGTGTTGTTTGAAGGCGGTGTGCTGGCCGAGGAGTGCGGCACGGTGCTGAGCGAATTCTTCAAAGCCCGCCGGGCCAAACCCGCCCTCTAAAGAACACAGCAGATCAAATGTGGGAGGGGGCTTGCCCCCGATGACGGCGGGTCAGCTAAGGCTATGCTGACCGACACTCTGAAATCGGGGGCAAGCCTCCACCCATATTTTGAGCTTCATTTTTCCAGCGGGACGGGGGCTTACTTTTTGGCGATGATGACGGCCCGCATAGGCGCCGGCAGCCCTTCAATGGTCTTGCTGTGATCATCCGGATCCAGGAAGTCACTCAGCGACTGATACTTCATCCACTCCGTGCCGCGCTGTTCTTGCACCGTGGTCACGCTCACATCCACACAACGCACCTCACTGAACCCCGCACGCCGCAGCCACAGCATCAATGCCGGTACCGACGGCAGGAACCACACGTTACGCATCTGCGCATAACGGTCTTCCGGCACCAGAACTTGCTGCTGATCGCCTTCCACCACCAATGTTTCGAGCACCAGCTCGCCGCCCTTGACCAGGGTGTCCTTCAGCGCCAGCAAATGCTCGATGGGTGAGCGACGGTGGTAGAACACGCCCATGGAAAACACCGTGTCGAAGCCTTCCAGGTTCGCCGGCAGGTCTTCGAAGGGGAACGGCAGGTGCCAGGCCCTGGGCTCGGACAGATAGCGCTGCACAGCCTGGAACTGGCAGAAGAACAGCCAGTTGGGGTCCACGCCGATCACGCTGTCGGCGCCGGCACCGAGCATGCGCCACATGTAGTAACCGTTGCCGCAACCGACATCGAGGATGCGTTTGCCCTTGAGGTCCAGGTGCGGGGCCACGCGCGACCACTTCCAGTCCGAGCGCCATTCGGTGTCCACATGCACGCCGAACAAATGGAACGGGCCTTTGCGCCACGGGCTCAGGCCCATCAGCGCGGTGTGCATTTGTGCGCGGGTGGCGTCGTCGCAATCGGCGTCCAGGGTCAGGCCATTGAGCAAGTCGACTTGGCTGGGCTGAAGCTCTGGCAGCGCATCCAACGCACTTTGCCAGCGCGCAAGGTCGCCATGCCCCTTCTCCATCTTGCTGTCGAGCTGCGCCTGCAGGCCCTGGGCCCAGACGGCCAGGGGAGTACCGACCAGATGGCGGGCGAGGGGGGACAAATCAATCATGGCAAGGCAATCAACGAGGCAAAGTTAAGACACTGGAACCACGGCACCACTTTCGAGAATCCGGCCGCCAACAGGCGTTCGCGGTGTTCTTCGAGGCTGTCGGGCTTCATGACGTTTTCGATGGCGCTGCGCTTCTGGGCAATTTCCAGTTCGCTGTAGCCGTTGGCGCGTTTGAACGCGATGTGCAGGTCGGTGAGCAGCGCGTGTTCTTCAAGGTCATTGAAGCGCAGTTTTTCCGAGAGGATCAGCGCTCCGCCGGGCAGCAGCGCCAGACGGATACGCCCGAGCAATGCCAGGCGCTCCTCGGGCGCGATGAACTGCAAGGTGAAGTTCAGCGCCACCACCGAGGCCGGCTGGAATTGCAGCGCGAGAATATCGCCCTCGACCACCTCCACCGGCAGCAACTCCTGAAACATCGAGTCCTGGCCATTGAGGTACTGGCGGCAGCGCTCGACCATTGCCGCCGAGTTATCCACCGCGATCACCGTGCAACCCTCAGTGCGTACATGGCGCCGCAACGCCTGGGTCACTGCGCCAAGGGACGAACCGAGGTCGTAGAGCACACTGTGGGGCTGGGCGAACTGCGCGGCCAGCACGCCGAGGTTTTCGACGATGGTCGGGTAACCGGGCACCGAACGCTTGATCATGTCGGGGAACACCCGCACCACGTCCTCGTTAAAGGCGAAGTCCGGCACCTGGGGAAGGGGCTGGGCGAATAGGCGATCGGGTTCTTGGCTCACGGTTGTTCCGGCGACGGTGGGGGAAAGGCCGGCATTTTAGCCAAGTTGGTCAGCGGATGCGCGGGTTGTCTGATGGAAAGCCGAGGCCGTGATGCCCCACTGGCCCAGCCAATAGGTTGCGATCAACAAATAGGGAGCTGCCTCAAACGCCACCACGAAACGATTGATGCCGATCAGCGTGTCGGAAAACACAAAGGATGCTGCCCCCGCCGCGGCGAGCAGCGCCGAACGCTTGGGCACATCGCTGCCCAAGCGGGCCAGCGCGCGCCAGAGCATGGCGCTGATCACCAGGGCGTAGACCACCACCGGCACCAGCAGGTCGCCCAGGCCGTGGCCAATCAGGATGCTCAGCAACACGGCGCCCACGCCCAGCGCGAGGATCAACGGCAGCAGCGCCAGACGCCGGCAATCGCTGAAATAAGCCTTGAGGTACGCCAGATGCGCCAGCAAAAACGCGCCCAGGCCAAAGATAAACAGGTCCCCCGGCCAGGCCAGCAGTACATCGCCCAGCAGCGAAAAAATCAGTCCCAGGCTGATCCAGCGTCGATAGTCGGTGGGTGGCGCATCATGCAGCCAGCCCAACAGCGCCAGCACCGGCAACGGCTTGACCAGCAGACACAACAGTGTGGCGTGAGTTGTCAGGCCGTAGATAAAGGTGCCGGCGCCCATCAGCGCGAGAATCAGCCAAGGCATGTCAGTTGACCGTAATGGCGCAGTCGAAGCTCTCGACGGGCTCGGCTTCGGGCTCCCAGGGTTGCTGGGAAGTCAGGCGCAAACGGCCCTGGCCCGGTGCGAAGGCCTGGAAGCGCCACGTCGATTGGCCGCCCCCGCCGATCACCCCGGATTCGCTGCTGCTATAGACCTCGGGGCTCAGCGCGCGCAACACCCCGCCGGCTGAATCCTGGATGGCCCAGCGGTAACCGGTGGTGGGGTTGCTGGGCAGGGTGAGGATCAGGTTTTGTCCGCTTTTCAGCTGAAGCGGGCAGGCGCTCTGATTGTCCACGCTGACGTTTTGCTTCGGCGCGCTGGCACACGCGGTCAGCAGGGCAAGGCTCAAGGGGAGAAGCAGGCGGGCAGCGGTCATGAGGGCTCCGTTGTTTGGCGACGAAGACCGAGCATAACCGAAGATAAGACCGGGTGTTACACGCTGGATACAGGTTGCGGCCACTTACGCCATCGGGGGCAAGCCCCCTCCCACAGGTTGAGTTGTGAACCCATTCAAGTGTGGGAGGGGGCTTGCCCCCGATGAGGCCAGTGCAAGCGCTAACGGTCCATCAGAACAGCACCTTCGCCACATCTGCAAAACGCTTGGCGAAATGCACCGTCATGCCTTCTTTCAGGTACTCCGGCAGTTCTTCGAAGCTGCCGCGATTGGGCTCCGGCAGGATCAGTTCATGGATCTTCTGACGCCGCGCCGCGATGACTTTTTCGCGCACGCCGCCAATCGGCAGCACATGCCCGGTCAGCGTCAGCTCGCCGGTCATGGCCACGCCTTTTTTCGGCGGTTGGTTGCGTGCCAGCGACAACAGCGCGCTGGCCATGGTCACGCCGGCGCTCGGGCCGTCCTTCGGTGTGGCGCCTTCCGGTACGTGCAGGTGCACGAAGGCTTCGTCAAAGAATTTCGGATCGCCGCCGAACGATTTCAGATTCGAACTGATGTAGCTGTAGGCAATTTCGGCGGACTCCTTCATCACTTCACCCAACTGGCCCGTGAGCTTGAAGCCACGGTTGAGGGTGTGGATGCGCGTCGCTTCGATCGGCAAGGTCGCGCCGCCCATGCTGGTCCACGCCAGGCCGGTGATGACCCCGGTGCCGGACAGTACTTGTTCGTTGCGAAACACCGGCATGCCCAGGGAGCTTTCCAGATCCTTGTTGCCGATCTTGATCACCGTGTCCGGCGCATCCAGCAACTTGACCACGGCCTTGCGCACCAGTTTACCCAGCTGCTTCTCCAACTGGCGCACCCCGGCTTCACGGGCGTAACCGTCGATCAGCGCGCGCAATGCCCCGTCGCTGATGGTCAGGCTGTTCTTCGCCACACCGGCTTTTTCCAGTTGCTTGGGCCACAGGTGGCGCTTGGCGATGGCGACTTTTTCTTCGGTGATATAGCCCGACAGGCGAATCACTTCCATACGGTCGAGCAATGGGCCGGGGATGGAATCCAGGGTGTTGGCGGTGCACACGAACAGCACCTTGGACAGATCCAGGCGCAGGTCCAAGTAGTGGTCGAGGAATTCGACGTTCTGCTCCGGGTCCAGGGTTTCCAGCAGCGCCGACGCCGGGTCGCCCTGGAAGCTCTGGCCCATCTTGTCGATCTCGTCGAGCATGATCACCGGGTTCATCACTTCCACATCTTTCAACGCCTGCACCAGTTTGCCCGGCAGGGCGCCGATGTAGGTGCGGCGATGGCCCTTGATCTCGGCCTCGTCGCGCATGCCACCGACACTGAAACGGTAGAACGGGCGGCCCAGGGATTCGGCGATGGATTTGCCCACGCTGGTCTTGCCCACGCCCGGCGGACCCACCAGCAGCACGATGGAGCCGGCGACTTCGCCTTTGTAGGCGCCCACGGCAAGGAATTCGAGGATGCGGCTCTTGATGTCGTCGAGGCCCGCGTGGTGTTTATCCAGCACCTTGCGGGCGTGCTTGAGGTCAAGCTTGTCCTTGCCGTACACGCCCCATGGCACCGAGGTGGCCCAATCCAGGTAGTTGCGCGTGACCGCGTATTCCGGCGAGCCGGTTTCCAGGATCGACAGTTTGTTCAGTTCTTCGTCGATGCGTTTTTTCGCCTGGGCCGGCAACACTTTGCCTTCCAGGCGCTGCTCGAACTGCTCGACGTCCGCGCTGCGGTCGTCCTTGGTCAAGCCCAGCTCCTGCTGGATGACTTTGAGCTGTTCCTTGAGGAAGAACTCGCGCTGGTGCTCGCCGATCTTGCGGTTCACCTCCGCGGACAGCTCTTTTTGCAGGCGCGCGACTTCGACTTCCTTGCGCAGCATCGGCAGCACTTTTTCCATGCGCTTGAGCATGGGCACGCAGTCCAGCACTTCCTGCAGCTCGTTGCCGGTGGCGGAGGTGAGGGCGGCGGCAAAGTCGGTCAGCGGCGACGGGTCGTTGGGGCTGAAGCGGTTGAGGTAATTCTTCAACTCTTCGCTGTACAGCGGGTTGAGGGGCAGCAGTTCCTTGATGGCGTTGATCAGCGCCATGCCGTAAGCCTTGACCTCGTCGGTCGGCTCGGACGGCTGGTGTGGGTATTCGACTTCCACCAGATACGGCGGGCGGTGGTGCTTGAGCCAGGTGCGAATCCTCACGCGGGTCAGGCCCTGGGCGACGAATTGCAGTTTGCCGTTTTCGCGGCTGGCGTGGTGCACCTTCACCAGGGTGCCATACAAAGGCAGGCTGGAAGTGTCGAAGTGGCGCGGGTCTTCCGGCGGCGTGTCCATAAAAAACAGGGCCAGGGAGTGATGCTCGGACTTGCTCACCAGTTCCAGGGTTTCGGCCCAGGGCTCTTCATTGACGATCACCGGCAACACTTGCGCGGGGAAAAACGGCCGATTGTGGATCGGGATGATATAGACCTTGTCCGGCAGGTTCTGACCGGGCAGGGCCAGGCCGGTATTGGTCGAAGGGGTTTCAGCGTTTTCGGGATCGGCGTAGTCGTTAAGGTCGTAATCAGGAAATTCTTGCTGGTCGCTCATGGGGCACCTGCATCAGGAAGTATGGTGCTTAGATGGGGCGAGGTAGCGGTGGTTTCAATGGTGGGGGTGAGATAGCAACATATTGCATGAAATTACTGCGGCGACCCGCTCATGGGGGAGGGGGCTGCTCCCACATTGGGTCAGCTGATTTTATGAAGGTAGGCGGGGAGTGGCTGTTCCGGCAGCACCGATAGCACTTTCAAGCGCTGCAGCATCCGCTGCCGGGCCCGTTGCAAGTGCTCGCGCAGGTTCAACGCCGCCGCATCGAATGCGCCATGCAGCAGCAGCTCCAAAATCAAGCGATGTTCGGCGAGCATCGCCCGGTCGGCGCCGATCCCCAGCAATCGGTAAAAGATCCGGCTGATGATCATCGGGCTCTGGCCCTGGCGAATCAACGCGGCAATCTTGCGATTTTGCAGGCCGGCCAGGCAGCGCTGGTGCAAGTCCTCTTCGATCTGCTCGATGGCTTCCAGGCTGCACTGGGGGCTGGCCTGGGCATCCAGTACGCGCTGCAGCATGGCTTCCAGCATGTCGCGGTCGAGGTTCGGTGCACTCTGGCGCAAGGCTTCGGGTTCCAGGCAGGCGCGCAATTCGTAATCTTCGGTGACTTCCCGCGCGGTCAGAGGCCCCGCCAGCCATTGTGAATAGGGCTCCTTTTCCACCAGGCCGCGGTCGCGCAGGCGCATCAGCGCCTCACGCACCACCGCGCGGCTTACCCCGTAATGGTCGGCGGCGGCTTGCTCATCCAGGCGGTAATGGCCGAAGGCGATACAGGTGGACAGCGCCGCGCCGATCTCCTCGACGATGCGCTCGCCCAGCGGCCGAGTGTCCATCAGTTCGGCCTCGCCATTGAGGCCCAGGTGCGCATGGCTCAAGGGCAGGCGCAGCGGCTCCATCGCCAGGCCTTCGGGGTTGATCAGATAACCACGGCCGTTGAAGCGGCAGATCAGGCCTTCGTCATGCAGCAGATCCAACGCCTTGCGCACCGGCACGCGACTGGTGCCGAACAGTTCGGCCAGGGGCGCTTCCAGCAATACCAGCCCGTGCCGCGCGGTGCCGCTGACAATCGCGTCACGCAACACCTGGTGAATCATCGCGTAACGGGAGGCCGAGGCGGATGCTGCTTTCATCGATTTCTCAAAGGCATGTAGGACGATGGCCGGGGATTCTCTCATAGAAGCGCCTGTCACTCTGCGCCACGCCGGAGGCACTTTTTTGGGGCCTTGGCCGAGGCGTTGTTACTTTTCTGCACCAAAATGTATTTATTAATAAAACATACATTATTTGGGCCTGGCGGAGATTTCCTTTACCCGTCAGATTTTTCCAACGTTGGAAAAGCCTCTATCCCGCGATTCTTAGCGACAGCCACGGATTGATCGTCAACCCACGAACACAGGCTGGCACGGATACTGCCTTTGTAAAATGTACATTTTATTAATATGTACGTTTTAGGGTGGGGGTGTGATGATGCCAGATGCCACGTCAATGGCCGAGGATTTCGCCAGCGGTCGCAGCGATCCGGTGCAAGCGCTTGAACATGCGCTCGACCAGGCCCAACGGTCGAGCAGCGTGTTTATCAGCCTCACCGCCGAGCGCGCCCGCCGTGAAGCCGAGGCCGCCGCCGCCCGCTGGCGTGCCGGTCAGCCACTGAGCGGGTTCGATGGTGTGCCCCTGGTGTGGAAAGACTTGTTCGACGTCGCCGGCAGCGTCACCACCGCCGGCACCGCCTACCGTCGTAATGCGCCCGCCGCCGTGCTCGATGCGCCCATTGTCGGCCTGTTGTGCCGCGCCGGGATGGTCAGCGTCGGCAAAACCAACCTCAGTGAACTGGCCTATTCCGGTCTGGGCCTCAACCCGCATTACGGTACGCCGCACAACCCCTATGGCAGCGATCAGCCGCGGATTCCCGGCGGCTCGTCGTCCGGTTCGGCGGTAGCCGTCGCCGCCGGTATCGTGCCGATCGCCATGGGCACCGACACCGCCGGGTCGATCCGCATCCCCTCGGCGCTCAACGGCCTGGTGGGGTATCGCAGCAGCAGCCGGCGCTACAGCCGCGACGGCGTCTTCCCTCTGGCCCGTTCCCTCGACAGCCTTGGCCCGTTGACGCGCAGCGTGCGCGATGCACTGACCCTGGACGATCTGCTCCACGGCCGAGCTCAACGTCACACGCCGCGCAGCCTCAAGGGGCAGCGGTTTGTGCTGGAGCACAGTGTGCTGAGCAACGTTGAGCCGGCCGTGGGCAATAACCTGCTGCGCGCCGTGGAGCAACTGAAGGTCGCCGGTGCCTTGATCGAAAATCGGGAAAGCCCGGCTTTCAAGGCCACGCTGGAACTGATCCAGCAACAAGGCTGGCTCGGTGCCTTCGAAGCCTTCGCCCTGCACGAGGCCCTGCTCGACAGCTGCCACGCCGCGCAACTTGATCCACGCGTGCGGCGCCGCCTTGAAACCGCGCGCGGCCTGCCGGCCAGCCAGTTGATCGGCCTGATCGAAGCGCGCCAACGCCTGCAACAACACGTGGTCGACGACCTCGACGGCGCGATCCTGATCACACCCACCGTCGCCCACGTCGCCCCGCC
Organism: Pseudomonas quebecensis; assembly: GCF_026410085.1. Taxonomy (NCBI): domain Bacteria; kingdom Pseudomonadati; phylum Pseudomonadota; class Gammaproteobacteria; order Pseudomonadales; family Pseudomonadaceae; genus Pseudomonas; species Pseudomonas quebecensis. The sequence continues at coordinate 4,079,338 of NZ_CP112866.1, read as the reverse complement.
CCTGGCCCCACTGGAAGCCGACGATCAACTCTTCGCCACCACCAACCTCGCCACCCTGCGCCTGACCATGCCCGGCAGCCTGCTGGACATGCCCGGCGTGACCCTGCCCAGCGGCCGCGACGCCCTGGGCCTGCCCACCGGGATGCTGCTCAGCGCCCCGACGGGGGAGGACGCGCGCCTGCTGCGCGCCGCGTTGTCCGTCGAATCCGTACTTAACGTTTAAGGAGACACACCATGGCTAAAGACATCCTCTGTGCATTTGGCGTCGACGTTGACGCCGTCGCCGGCTGGCTCGGTTCCTACGGCGGCGAAGACTCGCCGGACGACATCTCCCGCGGCCTGTTCGCTGGCGAAGTCGGCGCGCCGCGCCTGCTCAAGTTGTTCGAGCGCTACGGCCTGCGCACCACCTGGTTTATTCCCGGTCACTCGATGGAAACCTTCCCCGAGCAGATGAAGGCGGTGGCCGAGGCCGGCCACGAAATCGGTGTGCATGGCTACAGCCACGAAAATCCGATTGCGATGACCGCCGAGCAGGAAGAAATCGTCCTCGACAAGTCCATCGAACTGATCACCCAGGTCACCGGCAAACGCCCCACCGGCTACGTTGCGCCGTGGTGGGAATTCAGCAAGGTCACCAACGAGCTGCTGCTGAAAAAAGGCATCAAGTACGACCACAGCCTGATGCACAACGACTTCCACCCCTACTACGTGCGCAAGGGCGACAGCTGGACCAAGATCGACTACAGCCAGCACCCCGACACCTGGATGAAACCCCTGGTGCGCGGCGAAGAAACCGACCTGGTGGAGATCCCGGCCAACTGGTACCTGGATGACCTGCCGCCGATGATGTTCATCAAGAAAGCCCCCAACAGCCACGGCTTCGTCAACCCGCGTCACCTCGAAGAAATGTGGCGCGACCAGTTCGACTGGGTCTACCGCGAACACGAACACGCGGTGTTCACCATGACCATCCACCCCGACGTATCCGGCCGCCCGCAAGTGCTGCTGATGCTCGAGCGCCTGATCGAGCACATCCAGGGCCATGCCGGGGTGCGTTTTGTCACGTTCGATGAAATCGCCGACGACTTTATCCGTCGCCAACCGCGTACCTGACCCCATCCCTTGAGGCGCCACCGATGTCCATCTACAACAAGCTTGACCTGACCGGTTGGAAGCCCCGGCAACTGTCGTCCCAGGAAGTGCGCTTCGCCACCTGGATCGCGTTTTTCGCCTGGGTGTTTGCGGTGTATGACTTCATCCTGTTCGGCACCTTGCTGCCGGAGATCGGCCGGCATTTCGGCTGGGGCGAAGTGGAGCAAGCCGAGATCGCGACCTGGGTGGCGGTGGGCACCGCCGTAGTCGCCCTGGCCATCGGCCCCATCGTCGACAAGTTGGGGCGACGCAAAGGGATTATTTTCACCGTGGCCGGGTCGGCGCTGTGTTCAGCGCTGACCGCGATCGGCGGGGCATGGGGCAAGTCGCCGCTGATTCTGATCCGTTCCCTGGGCGGTCTGGGCTATGCCGAAGAAACCGTCAACGCCACCTACCTGACCGAACTGTACGGCGCCTCGCAAGACCCGCGACTGACCAAACGTCGCGGCTTCATCTACAGCCTGGTGCAGGGCGGCTGGCCGGTAGGGGCGTTGATTGCGGCGGGGTTGACCGCGTTATTGCTGCCGGTTATCGGCTGGCAGGGCTGCTTTATCTTCGCGGCGATCCCGGCCATCGTCATCGCAATCATGGCGCGCAAGCTCAAGGAGAGCCCGCAGTTCCAGATCCATCAGCGCATCAGCGAGCTGCGTAAAAGCGGCGCGGTGAACGAAGCGCAAAACGTCGCCGCGACCTATGGCGTGGACTACGACGAACACAGCAAGGCCGGGCTCAAAGCTGCGTTCCGTGGTCCGGCACGCCGCGCCACCCTGGTGATCGGCGCCGCGCTGTTGCTCAACTGGGCGGCGATCCAGGTGTTCAGTGTGCTGGGCACGTCGGTGATCGTCAGCGTGCACCACATCTCGTTCGAGAACTCGCTGATCATCCTGGTGCTGTCGAACCTGGTGGGTTACTGCGGCTACCTCAGCCATGGCTGGATGGGCGACAAGATCGGCCGCCGCAATGTGATCGGCCTGGGCTGGATGCTTGGCGGCCTGTCGTTCGCCGGCATGCTGTTCGGCCCCAGCAACATGGCCATGGTGGTCGGTTTGTATAGCCTGGGCCTGTTCTTCCTGATCGGGCCGTACTCGGCGGCGCTGTTCTTTATCAGCGAAAGCTTCCCCACCAGCATCCGCGCCACCGGCGGCGCGATCATCCATGCCATGGGGCCTATCGGTGCGGTGGTGGCAGGCTTTGGTGCCACCCAGGTGTTGTCCGCCGGCAGCGACTGGCAGACCGCCGCGTTGTGGTTCGGCGCGGTGCCGTGCTTCCTGTCCGGTGCGCTGATGTTCGCCGCGCGCCATGTCCGCCCGGAAACCGTGCAGTAAGGAGTGTGAGATGAATCGTAAAGTTGCCTTGATCACCGGTGCCGCCAGCGGCATCGGCCAAGCCCTCGCCGTGGCCTATGCGCGCAGCGGCGTGACGGTGGTGGGCGGGTATTTCCCGGCCGATCCCCATGACCCGCACACCACCGTGAGCCTGGTGCAACAGGCCGGCGGCGTGTGCCTGATGCTGCCGCTGGACGTGGGCGACACCGCCTCGGTGGACGCCTTGGCCGCACAGGCCATGCAGCATTTCGGTCGGCTCGACTATGCGGTGGCCAACGCCGGCCTGCTGCGTCGTGCACCGTTGCTGGAGATGACCGATGCGCTGTGGGACGAGATGCTCAATGTCGACCTGACCGGCGTCATGCGCACGTTCCGCGCCGCCAGCCGGCATATGCGCGAGGGCGGCGCCTTGGTGGCAATCTCGTCGATTGCCGGCGGCGTGTACGGCTGGCAGGACCACAGTCACTACGCCGCCGCCAAGGCTGGTGTGCCGGGGTTGTGCCGCTCCCTGGCGGTGGAACTGGCGCCACTGGGCATTCGGTGCAACGCAGTGATCCCGGGGTTGATCGAGACGCCGCAGTCCCTGGACGCAAAAAACTCCCTCGGCCCTGAAGGCCTGGCCAAAGCCGCCCGCGCTATTCCGCTGGGCCGGGTAGGGCGCGCCGATGAAGTGGCGTCGCTGGTGCAGTTCTTGACCAGTGATGCGTCCAGCTACCTGACCGGCCAGAGCATCGTCATCGACGGCGGCCTGACCGTACGCTGGCCTGACTGATGGGTGGTAGGGAGCTTGCCCTCGATGGTGGTGGGTCAGACACAGCTGTCCTGGCTGAACCGCCGCAATCGGGGGCAAGCCCCCTCCCACATTGGAATGCCGCTGGCCGACGGATGTACTCGCTTTAACGGTGTGAGGGGGCAAGCTCCCTCTCACATTGGAAGGACACTGGCCCGGCGGATGTACTGGCTTCAACTGTGGGAGGGGGCTTGCCCCCGATGGGGGTGTGCCAGACACAGCTGTCCTGGCTGAACCGCTGCAATCGGGGGGCAGACCCCTCTCACATTGGAATTGTGTTTGTTTCTGGAGAATCGATATGCCTCAACTCACTGATCGTCGCGCTGTGATCACCGGTGCCGGCAGCGGCATTGGTGCCGCCATCGCCCGCGCTTATGCGGTTGAAGGTGCGCGCCTGTTGTTGGCCGAGCGCAATGCCGCCAGCCTCGCCGAAACCGCCATCACCTGCCGCAACCTGGGGGCCGAGGTGGTCGAGTGCGTGGCCGATGTCGGTACGGTCGAAGGCGCTCAGGCCGGGGTCGACCGGTGTGTCGAGCACTTCGGCGGCATCGATATTCTAGTCAACAACGCCGGCATGCTGACCCAGGCGCGTTGCGTCGATCTGTCCATCGAAAGGTGGAACGACATGCTGCGCGTCGACCTCACCAGCGTATTCGTCGCCAGTCAGCGCGCCTTACCGCACATGCTGGCGCAGCGCTGGGGGCGGATTATCAACGTGGCCTCGCAATTGGGCATCAAGGGCGGCGCCGAGCTGAGCCACTACGCCGCCGCCAAGGCCGGGGTGATTGGCTTTACCAAGTCCCTGGCTCTGGAAGTCGCCAAGGACAACGTGCTGGTCAACGCCATCGCCCCCGGCCCGATCGAAACGCCGTTGGTAGGCGGGATCAGCGCGGCCTGGAAACGCGCCAAGGCTGCCGAGTTACCTCTGGGCCGCTTCGGCCTGGCCGATGAAGTGGCGCCCACCGCCGTGCTGCTGGCCAGCGAGCCGGGCGGCAATCTGTTCGTCGGCCAGACGCTGGGCCCGAATGCCGGCGATGTCATGCCATGAGCGGGGTATAGCCATGTGCGGACTCTGCGGACTGCTCGGCGAAGACCTGCATTGGAGCGACCCCTTGGGCGATGCCGTGCCCAGGCGCCGTGAGCGCCTGCGCCGCATCGCCGCGATCAACCAGGTGCTCGCAGTGTTCCGCCTCAAAGTCGAAGACTTCCAGGGCGCCTCCTATTTGCTGATGGGCGCGACCGGCAAACAGGCCCTGGCCAGCGGCCTGGATCAGCTCTGGCAGGCGGCCGAAAGCATGCTCGGCCGCCCGTTGGACCCGCTCGACCCAAGGCTGTTGGATCACTTGGAGTCAACCTCATGAGCATTGCCTTGAATGTCATCACCGGCTTCCTCGGCAGCGGCAAGACCACCTTGCTCACGCGCCTGTTGCAAGGTGAAAGCCTGGGCGAAACGGCGTTGTTGATCAACGAATTCGGCGATGTGGGCATTGACCATCTGTTGGTCGAAGAGGTCGCGCCGGACACCGTGCTGCTGCCCGGCGGCTGTATCTGCTGTTCGATTCGCGGCGAGTTGAAAGACGCGCTGCTGGCCCTGTTGCAGCGCCGCGAGCGCGGTGAGATCCCGGCGTTCAAGCGCGTGATCCTGGAAACCACCGGCCTGGCCGACCCGGCGCCGATCCTGGCCACACTGAACAATGACGCGCAACTGCGCGGGCGTTTCCATATAGGCCTGGTCATCACGTTAGTGGACGCCAGCCACGCCGCCTTGCAGGAGCGTCTGCACCCTGAGTGGCTGGCTCAGGTAGCGGCGGCCGACCGCCTGCTGCTGAGCAAGACCGACCTGGCCGGCGACTGCACGTGGTTGCGCGCGCATTTGCGGGCGTTGAACGCCGGTACACCGATCCTCGATACCCACGCCATCCTCAGCGGCGACCAATTGCTGCTGGGCGAAGGTGTGCGCAGCGCCGAGCCCGCGCTGGAGGTGCAGCGCTGGCAATTGCACCGATCCACCACCGCGACCCACGGCGCCGCGCAGGTGTGCTGCCTGACCTTCGAACAGCCGCTGGACTGGGTGGGCTTCGGGGTGTGGTTGTCGATGCTGCTAAGATGCCACGGCGACCGAATCCTCCGGGTCAAAGGACTGCTCAACGTGAACGCCAGTACCGCCCCCATCGTCATTCATGGCGTGCAGCATTGCCTGCATGCGCCGGTGCACTTGCCTGCATGGCCGGGCAGCGACCGCCAATCACGCTTGGTATTTATCCTGCGCGGCCTGGATGCCGCGCGGTTGCGCCGATCGTTCGAGGTGTTTTCGCGGCGGTTCGCCCGATGATTACGCTGCGCGTCCTCGGCACCTCCGTGACCTTGCTCGAAACCTTGCGCGTGCGGGCCGAGCAGGAACTTGGCATCCGCCTGGTCTACCAGGTGCACGATGTCGAGCAGGCCCAGCGCATTGCGGTGATGCAACCCGACAGCTACGACCTTTATGACCAATGGTTCCATAACGTCGATTTCGTCTGGCCGGCGCGGGCGATCCAGCCCATCGACACGCGACGCATCGCGCTGTGGCACGAGATCAACGACCTGCCCAAGCGCGGGCGCCTCAGCCCCGGTGATCGCCTGGGCAGCGGCAGCGTGCCCAGCGAGCGCCTGTTCGTGCAGCACGACGGCAGCCTCGGCAGCACCGTGACCGAACGCATCAGCATGCTGCCCCTGACCCACAATGCCGACAGTTTTGCCTACCGCCCGGAGCGTCTGCCCGACGGCTTTTGCCACGGCAATGAAAGCTGGGGCTGGCTGCTGGACCCGGCATGGCGCGCGCGTACCGCGCTGCAAAGCGACGCCGCCATCGGCGCGCTGGATGCCGCGTTGGCGGTGCAGGGCGCCGGGCTCGCCAGCTTCAAGGACATTGGCAACATGAGCATCGAAGACATCGACGTGCTCGCCGATATCCTGGTGCGCAAGCAGAAGGAAGGGCACTTCGCAGCGTTCTGGTCGGACGACAAAGAAGCCGCGCAACTGATGCTCAGCCCGAATATTGATATCCAGAGCCTGTGGTCGCCGACCCTGATGCGCCTGCATCGTGCCGGCGTTAAATACCGCCTGGCGGTGCCGCGTGAAGGCTATCGCGCCTGGTTCGGTGGTTTGTCGCTGTCACGCCATGCCCAGGGGCCGGTGCTGGACGCCGCCTATGCCTACCTCAACTGGTGGCTGTCGGGCTGGCCCGGTGCGGTGATGGCGCGCCAGGGCTATTACATCGGCAACCCGGCCCGTAGTCGCGACCACCTGAGCGCCGCCGAGTGGGATTACTGGTACGCCGGCAAACCCGCACGCGAAGAACTGCCGGGCAGCGACGGCCTGCCGCTGATCGACCGGGGCGAGATGCGCGACGGCGGTTCCTACGAACAGCGCATGGGCCATATCGCGGTGTGGAACTCGGTAATGGACGAGCACAATTACCTGGTGCGCCGCTGGGGTGATTTCATGCGCGCGCGAGGGCCGGCCTGACGCGCAAAGCCAACCCTCTGTCGCCAATAAGCTGACGGCCAGGCCCCCGGTTTTATTGGGTGGACAAGCGCCTGCCGCGAGCTAATCTGCTCAACACGAATACCCGAATGGGACGGGTATTTTTTGACGCCAGGTCAGCTGTCGCAGGGAATGCACATGACACAGGGACGCAGTGGCACATACATACGAACGTTGCCAGAGGGCACGCCGATGACGTGGCGCCATACGTTCCAGACCCGCATCGCCGGCGTGTGGGCGTTGCTGCTGCTGGTGGTGGTCGTGGCTACCTACTTGGCGGTCCAGGCCGCCACTACTCGCGCCGTGGAAAACCAGGCGCGAGCCCAACTGAAAACCGGCAGCCAGGTGTTCGAACGCCTGCTGGATCTGCGAGGCCGGCGCCTGCAATACGACCTTGACTGGCTCACCGCCGATGGCCCCTTCGTCCGTGCAGTGGCCGACGGCGACAGCGCGTCGATCCTGGCGGCGCTGCAGCGCCACGGCAGCGGCATTCGTTCCAGCGAAGTGCTGGTGCTGGGCCTGGACGGCACGGTAAGGGTCAGCACCTTGCCTGGGTTCACCCGCGGCCAGGCCTTCCCCTATGCCGACGCACTGCGTCGCGCACGGCGCAGCGGCCTGCAAATATTGATTGTGACCATGGATCGGCGCCCCTACCTGCTGGTGCAGGACGAGGTGGTCGACGACGTGCCCATCGCTCGTGCGGTCATGGGCGTTCCCATGGACACGTTGTTCGCCAATGAGCTGCGCTCCATGAGCAACCTGGAGGTGTCGTTCCTCAGCGTGCGGGACGGGGAGGCCGGTCAATTGTTCAGCACCCAGCCCGACGCCTATCAGGCCGCAGTGCTCAACCTGTTGCGTGGCGCTAACCCGGACACCGAGGCGCATATCCATCGCTTCTACGGCGAGCGTGTGCTCAGCCAGGTGCGGTCGCTGGGCAACACGGGCGAGGGCGATGACGTGCGGGTGCTGCTGCAAAGCCCGCTGGACCATGCCGTGGAAGCCTTCGCGCCGCTGGATCGGCAATTCCTCGGGATTGCCCTGGCGGTGCTGGTGGTGTCACTGGCCGGCGCATTGTTCCTGGCGCGGCGCGTGTCGCGGCCGCTCACTGCCCTGGTGGAAGCTGCCGGGCGGATCGGTGCCGGTGACTACCGCACGCCGGTGCGGGTGCGGGGCCACGATGAGTTCGGCCTGCTGGCGCGGGCGTTCAACGCCATGCAAAGCGCGATTGCCATGCGTGAACGGCAGCTGGCCCATAACGCTCTGCACGACCCCCTCACCGGCCTGCCCAATCGTGCCCTGGCCATGGAACGCCTGGGCAGTGCGATCAGTGCGCGGCGGCCGGTGGTGCTGCTGTACCTGGGCATCGAAAACTACCGCGCAATCAACGAAGGCTTCGGCCCCCAGGGCGTCGAAGAGATGTTGCGCGAAGCCAGCCGCTGCCTGTCCATGAGCCTGTTGGCCAGCGACACGGCGGCACGTGTGTCCGGCAGCGAATTTCTACTGTTGCTGGAAAATACCCAGGTCGACCGTGCCGTGGCCCGCGCCGACCGTCTCTATGCGCTGCTCACCGAACCCCAGCGCATCGGCCGCGACGAACTGCGCCATCAAGTGAGCATCGGCATCGCGGCGTACCCCACCGATGGTCAGCAGGTGGAAGAGCTGATCAGCCGCGCCGCCATCGCCCGTCAAGACGCGGCGACCCTGCCGGGCCACCTGCAGATCTATCAGCAGGACCGCGACCTGGCCCACCAACGTCAGATCACCCTGATCCGCGACTTGCGCCGCGCCGCCGCCGAAGGCGCGCTGCACCTGTGCTACCAGCCCAAGCTCGACCTCAAGCATGGCCAGGTCCGTCAGGCCGAGGCGCTGCTGCGTTGGCAGCATCCCAGGCTGGGGTTGGTCTCGCCCGCCGAGTTCATCCCCCTGGCCGAGCGCACCGGCAGTATGTCCAGCCTCACCTTGTGGGTGATCGAGGAAGCCATCCGCCAGATCGCCGACTGGGCACGGCGAGGCCTGCTGATTCAACTGTCGGTGAACATCTCGGTGGACGACCTGGCCGACGACGACCTGGCGATCCGTGTGACCACGTTGCTCGCGCAGCATGGTGTGGAGGCCCGCCAGATGCTGTTCGAAATCACCGAGAGCGCGATCATGCACGACCCGCGGCAGGCCCTGAGCGTACTCGAGCAATTGCGTGGCTGCGGCATCAGCCTGTCGGTGGATGATTTCGGCACCGGCTATTCTTCTCTGGCCCAGTTGCAGCGCCTGCCGGTGCAGGAGTTGAAGATCGACCAGTCGTTCGTGCGCAACCTCGACAGCGATGGCGGCGATGGGGTGATCGTGCGCTCGACCATCGAGATGAGCCATAACCTGGGACTCAAGGTGGTCGCCGAAGGCGTGGAGTTCGAACCCAGCCTGAGGCTGCTCAAGCAATGGAACTGCGATACCGCCCAGGGTTACCTGATCAGCCGGCCACTCAACGCGATGGCCTTTGAAATGTGGATGCGGCGCGAACGCACGGCGGTCTAGCAATCGCCTTGACCGGCTTCAGCTTTTTCGCAGAGGGTCGATAACAGTGATGCAGCCTGACCGATTGCAGCGTTTTTTACCGACCAACGGTTTGGCGTCTCCCGTGGTTCGATGGTGGCATTTTGCCTTGATTGCGGCATCATGGCTGTGATCGTTCTTTTTCGCCAAGGCTGGCCGTTTTCTACCGGATCTCCCATGGCCCGATGTGTTCACCTGTTATCCCACCTATTACTGTTGCTGGCGGCGGCCGGTCCTGCTTCGGCAGCGACCCTTGAAGTGCTGATGCAGCAGGCCGACGGGCGCCCGGTCGCCGACGCGGTGGTGACGCTGCAAGGCCCGGCCGGCGCGGCGGCCGTCGTATCCAGCGCCGAGATGGACCAACGCAGCCAGCGCTTCGCGCCGCATGTGCTGGCGGTGCATACCGGCACGCAGGTGCGGTTCCCCAACAGCGACAATATTCGCCACCAGGTGTATTCCTTTTCGACCGCCAAGCGCTTCGAGCTGCGCCTGTACGAAGGCACGCCGACGGCGCCGCTGCTGTTCGACAAGCCGGGTGTGGTAGTGCTGGGCTGCAATATCCATGACTGGATGCTCGGCTACATCTACGTGACCGACGATCCGCACTTCGGCGTCAGTGATGCCCAGGGCCGCGTGCGCCTGGAGCAACTGACTCCGGGCGATTACCGCGCCACGGTGTGGCACCCGCAACTGGCCGATCTGCAGCCGATGGACGGTGGCACCCTGCATATTCCCGCCGCAGGCCTGAGCCACCGTATGCTGCTCACACTTGAGCCCGCGTCGGCGGACCTGCCCCCGGCCCCGACGGCCTTCGGCGACGCTTTCAATCGAGCTGCCCGTGAAACTGCGCAGTAGTTACCAGGCGCGGGTCGCCACGGTCCTGATCCTGCTGCTGCTGGTGGTGATCGGTGCGTTGTATTTCAGCGTCAAGGTCGCCACCCGCCAGGCTGTCCAGGGCCAGGCATCGGCACAGTTGGAGGTGGGGACGCGGGTGTTCGAGCGTTTGCTGGATGTACGCGGCCGGCGCCTGGCCGACGGTGTGCAATTGCTGGCCGCCGACTTCGGCTTTCGCGATGCCGTGGCCAGTGGCGATTCGGCGACGATGCGCTCGGTGCTGCTCAACCACGGCAAACGCATCAATGCCAGCGACATGATCCTGCTGGGCATGGACGGCACAGTCCTGGCCAGCACCGTCGACGAAGTCGCCGAGGGTTCCAGTTTTCGCTATGACCAGGCGTTGCGCGAAATGCGCCGCCAGCGCCAGGCCGCGCTGTTGATCGTGCCATTGCAGGGCACCCCGCACCTGCTGGTGGAAGCGCCGGTGCTGGCGCCGTTGCCGATCGCACGGGTGGTGATGGGCTTCAGCATGGACACGGCATTCGCCGATGAATTGCGCTCGTTGAGCAACCTGGAGGTGTCGTTCCTGGCCATCGACCGCCAGCAGCCCGGAACGCTGGTCAGCACCCAACCCCAGGTGCTGCGCGACAGTATCGTCAGCCTGATGCTCGGGCCATCCAGGCATGAGGGTGTGTCCACCACCGAGCACCTCGAACACCGTTTTCTCAGCCAATCGCTGGTATTGGCCACCAATGCCGACAGTCAGGTGCTGGCGTTGCTGCAAAGCCCACTGGATTCGGCGATGCAAGCCTTTGTGCCGCTGGACGAAAAGATCCTCGCCATCGCCCTGGTCGCGCTGGCGGCGTCGTTGATCGGCGCCTTGCTGCTGGCGCGTGGTGTATCGCGGCCGGTGCAGACACTGGCCCAGGCGGCCGAGCGCATCGGGCAGGGCAACTACCAGACCCCGGTGACCCTGACCCGCAGCGATGAACTGGGTCGCCTGGCCCTGGCGCTCAATGCGATGCAAAGCGGCATCGCCGAGCGCGAGCGGCAACTGGCCCACAATGCGCTGCATGACCGGCTCACCGGGTTGCCCAACCGCGCGCTGGCCGTGGAGCGCCTGGGCAGTGCGATTGCCATGCAGCGGCCAATGGCGTTGATTTGCCTGGGCATCGACAACCTGCGCGCCGCCAGCGAAACCGCCGGGCCGGAGGCCGTCGACGCGCTGCTGCTCAACGTCAGCCGGCGCCTGCAGGCCGCGTTGCGTCCGCGCGATACGCTGGCGCACCTGATGGCCGACGAGTTTTTACTGCTGCTCGATGGCGCGGGCCGCGACGAAGCGGTAGGCCTGGCCGACAAGCTCCAGCAACTGCTGTTGCGTCCGCAACGTATCGGCGACCACGACCTGGCACTCGACTGCCGCCTGGGCATTGCGGCGTATCCGGCCGATGGCGACACCGCCCACAGCCTGCTTGAGCGCGCGGCGATCGCCATGAAGGATGCCGCGCAGATGCCCGGTCGCCTGCAGGTGTACGAACCGGGGCGCGACCTCGCCCATCGTCGTCAGATCACCCTGATCCGCGACCTGCGCCATGCGCCCGGCCAGGGGCAACTGCTGCTGCATTACCAGCCCAAACTGGATATTCGCCAGGGCCACGTGCGCCAGGCTGAAGCCCTGTTGCGCTGGCAGCATCCGCAGTTCGGTATGGTCTCGCCGGCGGAATTCATTCCCTTGGCCGAGCGCTCGGGCAGCGTTCAGTTGCTGACCCAGTGGGTTATCGAGGAGGGTATCCGCCAGTTGTGCGAATGGAACCGACGCGGCTTGTACCTGCAACTGTCGCTGAACATCTCGGCCGAGGACTTGCTCGGCGATGAGCTGGCCCACCGCGTCTCGACGCTGCTGCGGCGCTATGGCCTGCCGGCCGAACAACTGGTGTTCGAAATCACCGAGAGTGCGGTGATGCGCGAGCCGGAAAAGGCCCTGAAGGTGCTGCACCTGCTGCGTGATTGTGGCATCAGCCTGTCGGTGGATGACTTTGGCACCGGCTATTCGTCACTGGCCCACCTCAAGCGCCTGCCGGTGCAGGAACTGAAGATCGACCAGTCGTTCGTGCGCAACCTGGATGAAACCAGTGAAGACGCGGTGATCGTGCGCTCGACCATCGAGATGAGCCACAACCTGGGCCTCAAGGTGGTCGCCGAAGGCGTCGAATACGCCCACAGCCTGCGCCTGCTGGAGCGCTGGCAGTGCGATACGGCGCAGGGCTACCTGATCAGTCGGCCCTTGAGCGCCGACGCTTTCGAAGCCTGGGTGGCCTTGCCTCTCAGTGCGCAAACTTCGCAGGTGCATTGAGGGCTATGACGTGCGTCTTTCTCTACTGATCGGTTGCATGGCCAGCCTGAGCCTGCCCGCCGCCCTGGCCGATAACGGTCGCCTGATCGCCACCGGCGGCGCCAGCAGCCTGGAGGGCGCTGCGGGCGGCGGCATCACGCCGTGGGCGGTGCTCAGCGGTTATGGCGAACAACACGAGTGGGGCGCGACGGCGTTCGCCACCACGGTCAATCTGCCTGATTATCGGCTCGATGTCGCCGGGTTGGCGCTGGCCTACGACAACCGCGTGGAAGTCTCCTTCGCTCGGCAACGTTTTGACCTGGGCACCTTGGTGCATAAGCTGAACCTGCCCGACGACCACCTCGGCCAGGATGTGCTGGGGATAAAAGTGCGGCTGTTCGGCGATGTGATCTACGACCGCTTGCCCCAGGTTTCACTGGGCCTGCAATACAAGCATCAGAATACGTTCGATATTCCGCGCCTGGTCGGCGCCAAGCGTGACAGCGACGTGGAAGGCTACCTGGCCGCCAGCCGTCTGTTCATGGGCGCAGCCTTTGGCTACAACGTGCTGGTCAACGGCGGCCTGCGCTACAGCCGCGCCAATGAAACCGGCCTGCTCGGCTTCGGTGGCGACCGCCGCGACCGTCGCAGCCTGCTCAAGGAGGGCTCGGTGGCGCTGTTGTTCAACCCACGCTGGGCATTGGGCGTGGAGTACCGCGAGAAACCCGACAACCTGTCGTTCGCCGGTGAAAGCGACTGGGCGGATGTGTTTCTGGCTTACTTCCCCAGCAAGCAGGTGTCGTTTGTCCTGGCCTATGCCCGCCTTGGCGAGATCGCCACGTTGGATAACCAGAACGGCACCTACCTGTCCGTCCAGGGGAGTTTCTGATGCGTGTATTACCCGTGCTGCTGCTGGCGCTGCTCAGCGCCTGCGCCCAGCAACCGCCCAAGGACGACAGCCTCTACCGCGACCTCGGTGCCATGCCCGGCATCACTCGCATCGTCGAAGGCATGCTGCTCAACATCGCCCGCGACGACCGCATCGTCGAGCGCTTCCGGCGTATCGACATCCAGCGCCTGCGCAACAAACTGATCGAACAGTTCTGCGTCGAAGCCGGCGGCCCATGCACCTACACCGGCGACAGCATGGCCGAGAGCCACAAAGGCCAGAACGTCAGCCGCAGTGACTTCAACGCATTGGTGGAGGATCTGATCAAAGCGATGGACAGCGAAGGGATCCCAGTGCCCACACAAAACCGCCTGCTCGCTCGCCTGGCGCCCATGCGCGGCGAAGTGATCGAGCACTGATCCCCGCTCCAACCCCATTCCAATGTGGGAGGGGGCTTGCCCCCGGATGGCCGGCGGCATCTATATAAACCTCACAGGCTGACCCACAACCTTGTGGTGAGCAGGTTTGTTGTGGTGAGCAGGCTTGCCCTGCGCCGGGCTGCGAAGCAGCCCCTTTCCAGGCGATGTGGTCTTGTCTGGCACACCGTGGTGTCTTGGTTTGGGGCTGCTTCGCAGCCCAGCGCGGGGCAAGCCTGCTCACCACATCAGGTCTGCTCACCACAAGAACCGCATGTTTTCGAAGGCTTGTAGATAGCTGTGCCCCTATGGCGGCGGGGCAGTGAGAACTTTTTATTGGCTGACAGCAGCCGTATTGAACCCATGAAAAAGGCGGCTACCCGTAAGGGAAGCCGCCTTTGTCTTACCGCCGGTAACGCTTATTCCGGCAGTTTGAACGCCATCACATAATCACCCTGCTTGGTGCCCAGGGAGCCGTGACCGCCGGCCATGACCAGCACGTATTGCTTGCCGTCCTTGCCGGTGTAGGTCATCGGGGTGGTCTGGGCGCCGGCTGGCAGGCGGCCTTCCCACAGTTGCTTGCCGTTTTTCACGTCATAGGCACGCAGGTACTGGTCCAGGGTGCCGCTGAGGAACGCCACACCACCGGCGGTGGTGAAGGTGCCGCCCAGGCTCGGTACGCCCATGGTCAGCGGCACTGGAACCGGCGAGCTGTCACGCACGGTGCCGTTTTTGTGCATCCAGATGGTTTTGTGGGTGGTCAGGTCGACCGCCGCCACATAACCCCACGCCGGCGCCTGGCAAGGCAAGCCCATCGGCGACAGCAAAGCTTCGAGGATCACACCGTACGGCGCGCCTTTGTTCGGTTGCACGCCTTCGGTTTCGCTGACGCGCGGGCCTTGCTTGGCGATCTCGGCGGCCGGGATCAGTTTGGATTTGAACGCCATGTAGCTCGGGTTTACGAACGCGATCTGACGTACCGGGTCGACGGAAATGCCACCCCAGTCGAACACGCCGAAGTTACCTGGGTACACGATCGAACCCTGCAGCGACGGCGGGGTGAACGGACCGTCATAGCGCATGGATTTGAAATCGATACGGCACAGCATCTGGTCGAATGGCGTCACGCCCCACATGTCACGCTCTTTGAGCGGCGGTGGCATAAAGTTCAGCTCGGACTTCGGCTGGGTCGGGGAGGTACGGTCGCCCGCCACTGCGCCTTGCGGCACAGCCACTTCGTGGATCGGCACCACCGGCTGGCCGGTTGCACGGTCCAGCACATAGATGCTGCCCTGCTTGGTCGACGCCATCACCGCCTGCTTCACGCCGGCTTCGGTCTTGATGTCGATCAGCGAAGGCTGGCCGCCGACGTCCATGTCCCACAGGTCATGGTGGGTGAACTGGAAGGTCCACTTCACGTGACCGGTGTCGATGTCCAGCGCGGTCAGGCCCGCAGCGTACTTCTCGGAATCATCGGTACGGTCGCCGCCATACTGGTCGGGCATCTGGTTGCCCATCGGCAGGTAGAGCATGCCGAGTTTTTCGTCCACGGCGAACATGGACCACATGTTCGGCGAGTTACGGGTGTAGGTCTTGCCCTCGGCCAACGGGGTGGTGTCGTCCGGGTTGCCGCTGTCCCAGTTCCACACCAGCTTGCCGGTGTGCACGTCGAACGCGCGGATCACACCGCTTGGCTCGTCGACGGAAACGTTGTCGGTCACATGACCACCGATGACCACCAGGTTTTTGGTCACGGCCGGTGGCGAAGTGGAGTAGTAACCGCCTGGGGCGAAGCTACCGATATTGGCACGCAGGTCGACCTGGCCTTTGTCGCCGAAGTCTTCGCACATTTTGCCGGTGTCGGCGTTCAGGGCGATCAGGCGGGTATCGGCGGTCGGTACGAAGATGCGTTTCGGGCAGGCATTCGGCGCGGCGGCCGGGCTGGCGCTGCCGGTCGGGCTCTGTTCGGAGGCATAGGCGGCGTCATCGTGATACGACACGCCACGGCAGGTCATGTGCGCCCAGCCTTTGAAGTTCTCGGCACCCTGGCTGCTGATCTTCGGATCGAAGCGCCAGATTTCCTTGCCGGTGTCCGGATCTAGCGCGATCACTTGGCTGTGCGGTGTGCACACGTAGAGCATGCCGTTGACTTTCAGCGGGGTGTTTTCCGCGGTGGTCTCGCCTGGATCGTTAGGGCCTGGGATGTCGCCGGTGCGGTAGGTCCACGCCGGCACCAGTTTGTGCGCGTTCTCCGGAGTGATCTGCGCCAGCGGCGAGTAGCGATCACCAAAGGCCGAACGGCCGTAGGAATTCCAGTCACCATCGGCCTGGGCCGGCGCAGCGCTGGCCATGCCCGGCACGGCGTCACGGTCCAGTTCGCCGGTCTTGACCATTTCACCGGGGTTGGTGAATTGGCTGGCCAGGGCGGTCGCACCGGCCAGCACCACGGCCACGCTCAGCGCGCCGGTGCCCAGTGGCGCAGGCTGGCCGCGCAGCAACGGACGGCGAACCCACGGCAGCAGCATGACGATGCCCAGGGCGAACAGCAGCGCCAGGCGCGGTACCAGTTGCCACCAATCCAGGCCGACTTCCCACAATGCCCACACGGTGCTGGCAAACAGCACCAGTGCGTACAGGCCCAGCGCCGCGCGGCGGGTGGCCAGCAGCAGAACGCCGGTGAGGGTAATACCGATACCGGCCAACAGGTAGTACAGCGACCCGCCGAGCGTAGTCAGCTTGATACCGCCGGCCAGCAGGGCCAGGCCCATGATCAGCAGCAAGACGCCGAGCAGCCTAGGCAGCAGGCGGCTTGGGCTCGAAGCACCATCAGTGCTCATAGTGTGTTTCTCCGTGACGTTGGAATAGTTGTGTAACCCCGTGCTTCACTCACTGTAGATGACGATTCGGCGCGGGCTTGGTTCAGCGTTATTTCGGTTTTTGTGGGGGATGGCGCGGGTTATCCACCGGCGGGCGATTGAACCCCAGGCGCAGGTCGAGATAAGACAGCGCTGTCTTGGGTATGGGAGATATTCGGCAAGATGGGATCGACCGCAGGCGTGAAACGTTTCAGTTTGTTGCGGCAAGGATAAAGAGATGACGCGCCGAGAGAAAGCGCAAATCGCAAGATGCATCATTTCCGATTTGGTAACAGTGACAGAACGTCGCTGCATACACGGTGGTTTCAGCCTTGAGTTGAATGGCGAACGAACTTCCCCCGCGCGTGGCAAGCCCGCTCACCACACCGTTGTGGGTCAGCCTGTGAGACTCGATGGCCATCGGGGGCAAGCCCCCTCCCACAGCGCACAGCACGGGTGTCTACATTTTCTTTGCTGAAAAGAAGCGATTTTTTTGTGGTGAGCGAGCTTGCCTCGCGCGAGGCCGGCCCCTTCACCACAAGAGCCTCGGATTTTTAAAAGGTCGTGCGAACGCCCACCTGCACGCTACGGCCCGGTGCCGGGGCGATGTCGCGCAGGATCGAGCTGGCATAGCGCACGGTCTGATTGGTGAGGTTTTCGCCGTTCACGAATGCCAGCCACTGGCTGGTGCCGACATTGAAGCGGTAACCGGCGCTGGCGCCCAGGGTGGTGTAGCCGTCGGTGCCGCTTTCGTTATCCGGTACGCGGCCCTGGCCGGCGGCGTGTTCCACGTCGATGCGCGCCTGCCAGCGGTCCAGTTCCCACAGCAGGCCGCTGTTCAGGCGCAATGGCGCAATGCGCGGCAAGGCTTCGCCGGTGTCCAGATTGGTGGCGCGGGTGTAATCGCCTGACAATTCCAGCGCAAACTTGCCGTAGGCGCTTTCGCCGAGTTTCCAGTGATCCTGGGCTTCGAAGCCGGCGAATCGCGCACGCACACCGGAGTATTCGTACTCGGGGATGCCCGTCGGATCTTCTTCACCTTCGTCGTTCAGCGTACGACCGGTGCCCAACAAACCGATGTAATTGGAAAAGTGGCTGTAGAACACGCCGAAGCTGCCCTTGTGAGTGCCATTGTCGAAACGCAGCGCCAGGTCGCTGGACACGGCTTTTTCTTTTTTCAGGTTGGCGTCGCCCAATTCAAAGGTACCGGTGGCGACGTGCGCACCGTTGGCGTACAGCTCATAGAATGTCGGCGCCCGTTCGGTATAGCCCAGGGTCGCGGCCAGGGACCAGATCGGCGTCAGCGTATACACCGCGCCTGACGACAGGCTGCCGGCGGTGAAGGTATTGCTTTGGTCGGCGCCGGCGAAACGTGCGTTGCCTTTGGCGTCGGGGTCGACCTGGGTGTGCTCCAGGCGCCCGCCAAGGCTGAGCTTGAGGCGTTCGGTGGCCTGCAGTTCTTCGAGGATAAACAGCGCGCCAGCGGTGGTGTCGGTTTGCGGCACGAAGGCTTCTTCGCCCAGGGCCGAGAACTCGTTGCGCGTCACCTGCGCGCCGACCACACCATTGAGCGGCCCGATCGGCTGGTGCCGCGCTTCCACTCGGGCTTCGTAGCCTTTGTTCTTGAACACGGTGCCGGTCTCGCCGCCTTCGATTTCGCGGTGTTCGTAATCGGTGTAGCCCGCGTCGAGTTTTACCGAGGTGAACGGCCCCTGCAGGTTGCGGATCTGCGACGCGAAAGCGTAGTGATCCTGCTGCATGCGGATACGCACGTCCTGTTCGGCGGGCGAGCCGTAGTTGCTGTCGTAGTTGCTGTAGGACAGCCCGGCGTAGCCGTCGTCCCAGGTGTAGGAACCGCCCACCGCGCCGCCGTCCTGACGCCCGTCGCTGTTGCCCAGGCGACCGTTCCTGCTGGGGCCGTCGTCGCTGTCCGGTGCGTGCCGGCTGCGTGCGTCGCCGGGGATTTTCAGGTCGTTGAACGCCCGCGCGCTGGCGTCCAGGTGCAGAGCGAACGCACCGTTGCCGGCCTCCAATCTGCCGGCGCTGCTGCGGGTGGTGTCCGCGCCGCCGTAGCGCAGCTCACCGGCGCCCTGGATACCTTCAATGGCTTCGGTGGGGATGCGGTTGTCGAAAGTATTGACCACGCCACCGATGGCGCTGCCGCCATACAACAGCGCCGCCGGGCCGCGCACGATTTCAATGCGCTCCACATTGACCGGGTCCAGCGGCACCGCATGATCGTAGGACAGCGACGACGCATCCAGCGCGCCCACGCCATTGCGCAGCAGGCGAATGCGGTCGCCATCCTGGCCGCGAATGATCGGCCGGCTCGCACCTGGACCAAAGTACGACGAGGACACCCCCGGCTGTTTATTCAGGGTTTCACCCAGGCTGCCTTTTTGCTGCAGGGTCAGTTCATCGCCCTCCAGCACGGTAGTGGGCGAGGCCAGTTGTTCGCTGCCCAGCGGGTTGCCGGTGACCACCTGGGTTGGCAGCTCAAGGGCGTGGGTTTCGGTGCAGATCAGCAGCGCGGCGGCGAGTGGGGTCAAGCGCCAGAAGGAGGGGAGGGACATCGGACATTCCTTGGAAAAGCGACGAAAAGATTTGAAAGTTATAGTTACAATATAACATCTCTTTTTGCCAGGGAACGGGAACTTTTTTACCTGGTCTGACGGGGTGATAAGGTGTGCACCCTTCCGACCCGATTCTTCATAGGCCTGGCATGACCGCGACAAGCAACGACCCTCTCCATGGCGTCACCCTGCAACACATCCTCACCACATTGGTGGAGCATTACGAATGGCAAGGCCTGGCCGAGCGCATTGATATTCGCTGTTTCAAGAGCGACCCGAGCATCAAGTCGAGCCTGACCTTCCTGCGCAAAACCCCATGGGCGCGGGAAAAAGTCGAAGGGCTATACGTGAAGCTGATGCGCACCAAACCACCGTTGGATTGAACCCATGAAGCGGTATGCGGCGGCAGCGGCACTGGCCGGCTGGGTGGGCCTGGCGATTCAGCAGTACCTGATTTTCTATTCGCGCTGGACGTCCGGCGCCAGCCTGATGGGTGGGCTGATCAACTTTTTCAGTTTCTTCACCGTGTTGACCAATACCCTGGCGGTGGTGGTGCTCAGCTATGCCCTGGTCAATCGCCCCTCGGCGGCGCGGCGATTTTTTCTCGCGCCAGCGGTGAGCAGTGGCATCGCGGTGAGCATCGTGGTGGTGGGCCTGGCCTACAACCTGTTGCTGCGGCATTTGTGGCAGCCCGAAGGTTTCCAATTCATTGCCGACGAACTGCTGCACGACGTCATGCCCGTGCTGTTCGCGGTGTATTGGTGGCGGTACGTGCCCAAGGGGCAGTTGCGCTTTACGCACATCGGCCTGTGGGTGATCTACCCGCTGGTGTATTTCGGCTACGCGCTGCTGCGTGGCGATCTGCTCGGGCAATATCAGTACCCGTTCATCGACGTGAGTACGCTGGGTTATCCCCAGGTATTCGTGAATGCCGGGGGGATTCTGGCGGGGTTTGTGCTGATTGCGGCAGTGGTGGTGGGGGTGGACAAGTCTTTGCGGTCGCCATCGCTCTGATCTGGGCATGTCAGCCGGTTCATCGTTGGCTGACATGCTGCTATCGGGATTGGATCATCCTCTGTTCTGGAGGGACGAGTTATTCCTCTTCGCTACCGTCGGCGCGCCAGTAACCGACAGCCTTGAGGTACTCCTCGTTCACACGGTGCGTGTCGAGCAGCACCCGTCGCAGTTGGCGCGACACCTTGGTTTCGGTCGCCACGAAGCAGTACAGCGAACCCTCAGGCATCCTCAGGTTCTGCACCGTCTGAACCAGGTCATCCTGGCCACGCACCACCCAAATGACCTTCACATTGGCTGCACTGTGCAGTAGCTGTTGCTCCGCCGCATCGGCGATTTCAATCACCGCCAATACCGTGCGCCCGGCCGGCAGTTCTTCCAGGCGTCGACCGATGGCCGGCAGCGCGGTTTCGTCGCCGATCAGCAGGTAGCTGTCGAATATGTCGGGCACGATCAACGAGCCCCTTGGCCCGCCGATGTAGAGGTGCTGGCCGGGTGTGGCCTGTTCGGCCCAGGTGGAGGCGGGGCCGTCGCCATGCAGCACGAAGTCGATGTCCAGTTCGCCGCGTTGCGCGTCATGGCGGCGTGGCGTGTAGTCGCGCATGGCCGGTTGCGGGCCATCGCCCTTGATGTTGAACGTCGGGCTCTCCAGTGCGGCCTGTTCGGCGGCGTCGCGCGGGAACAACAGCTTGACGTGGTCGTCGCTGCCCAGGCTGATAAAGCCCGCCAGCTGCGGCCCGCCCAGGGTGATGCGGCGCATGCGTGGGGTGATATCGACAACGCGCAGCACGTCGAGGCGGCGGCGTTTGATTTCGTGGGTGACGCGGTGGATGACTGGCCTATTCATTGAGCTTTCCCGTCAGCGATGGCTTGGGCGGTGCCGTTGAGCAACGCGGCGACCCGCACGATTTCTTCCGGGCTCCAGCGCCCGTGGTGCGAATGCAAGGCGTGGCGCAGGTTATGCACCGCCTCGTGGATTTCCGGCGGACGATCATGCCCGCGCAGCGAGCGCTTGCTTACGTCCATGCGCAGGCGAATGCCATCGAGGGCAACCGCTTGTTCGCTCAAGAAGAGACGGCCGGCGTCGGTGATGGTGTAGCGTTTTTTTCCGCCTTCGGCGTCGCCGCTGATCAATTCGCTTTCCTCCAGGAAGGTCAGCGTGGGGTAGATCACGCCCGGGCTGGGGCTGTAGGCACCGTCGAACAGGGCTTCGATCTTGCGGATCAGGTCATAGCCGTGGCAAGGCTGCTCGGCGATCAGTGCCGGTAGCAGCAATTTCAGATCACCCGGCGCAAATACACGTGGGCCACGTCCGCCGCGTTCGCGGCCGGGGCGTTTTTCGAAGCCGTCGCGGCTGTCACCGTGGTCTCGGTGATGATGAGGGTCTCTCATGGTCGTAGCCTCTGTCTGATTTAGATACAACTTAAGATATATCTTACGAAAAGGGCAACGTTGTCTGACCAGCGGTATCGACTGCCGCACCCCGCGTCGAAGAACGGAAAACGGCAGGGAGAAGCCGCGCCTATATCGAGAGTTGTCGATTAAATAAATAGCATTTTCGTGAATAACGCTTACAGTTGTTAGTTGGAGTTATTACTCTAAAACAAGTAATGGTCAGGCAGGCTGTGGCGTGTAGTACATTTCTTACAGTTAAGTGCATTAGATAAGTAGTATCTGGGCTTAATTAGTTGTGGTAATCGGACTACAGTAATTATTCATCATATTGAATTTAATGATTTTTTTCCTTCTGCTCATGTTGTGCATTACTACGCTTTAATGCGAAACGGCTGGCTTCATTAAGTTGGTTTTCGAGGGACTATTTACGTGCTTCGCAAGACCCGGTTCGAATTGGGCTGTGCGACGCACGGAAATGCGTTGTTCAACTAACTTTCTGACGTGATAAAACAGGTACTTAAAATGCTTAAGAAGACCGCTTTCGTACTGCCATTGATGGCGCTGGCTTTCGGCTCCTCCAGCGTATTCGCTGCCGGTGAAGCCTCCAGCATCATCAACATCAAGGCGACGATTCCGACCCAGCAGTTCCATGCACAGCCGGTTGATCCGAACTGGGGTCGCGATGAAACCATGAACTACAACACCGTCACCGGTGACCTGAGTTCGCTGCGCGCCACCTACAACGTGAAAAACACCGACGGCTCCATCAAGGCGTACATCGAAGGCGGCCCAGCGTCGTTGACCAACGGCACCGACTCCATCGCGCTGACCACCACCTTCAACAACGTAACCCTCACCGGTTCGCCGCTGGAAGTGGTCGATGACCCCAGCTCCACCCCAGGTACCCAAGCCGACATGGTGGTGACTGCCGCCAAGCCAGCGGCTGGCATTGCCGGTCTGTTCACCACCAGCTACACCGTGGTGTTTGACCACGAGCCACGTGTAACCCCTTGAGGCATAGCCAACTGAGCAATAAGCACCGTTTTATTGCCGGGTAGCGATACCGGTCGACAGGCAGCTTCTGTCGGTCGACCGGTTTTCCCATGAAGTCCGAAATTCAGAGAATTCAGTTCATGTTCCCGATGACTCCCATCGCGGCAGCGCTTGCCTTGTTGTTTTGTGCCGGCGCGCTCGCGGCCGGCACCACCGACGGCACGACACCTCGTAGTTTGTTATCCCAGGCAAAGGGTTTGCCGGCGGACTTTGAAGAGCACTTTTTCGATGTGCCACTGGCGGTCAGGGTTGAACTGGATAGAGAGTTTGTCTCCGAGGCAATGATTGTCTTGTCCCGTGATGACCGCCTGACATTGCTCGACTTTACCGACCACGACGGCAGCGTGATCCAGGATGAAGAGCGCGACCGTTGGGCCGAATACCTAAAACAGGGCGTGGCCCTGGGCACATGTGAAAGCGCCTGCCCCGAAAGGCTCATGGCCGTGCATTACAACCTGGAAAACTCCACGGTTTCCCTGCTCACCGAAAACGTCGAGCGCGACGACAAGGCGCAGCGTTATTACTTCCTGCCTGCCGGTGGCAGCACCGGTCTGATCGTACGCAACCAGTTGAATCTCACCGGTGGCCAGGACCAGGACGTCGGCGGCCGCTTCGGCATCGACGCCAGCAGCAGCCTGGGCTTGTGGAGCCAGACCCTGAACATGCAGTTTTCACGACTGAGCGGGCCGGATGACAAAGACCTCAACCATGCCGTTTATTCGCTTTATACCCAGCGCGAGCTGGAAGGCCGTTTCTTTCGCTTGGGCTACTTCACCCCCAATGCCGAAGGGCTGACGCGCCAGTTGCGTACCTTCGGCGCCAGCCCGGATACAGCCATCGGCGTGATGTACGGCAGCTCCGACAGCTTGATGATCAATAATGCCAAGCCCGCCGTGTTCCCGATCTACGTCACCGCCAGCCGCCAGGCTTCGGTGGAGATTTACCGCAATGGCCTGTTGCTCAATACCCAGGCCGTTGGCAGCGGCCTGCAAAGCCTGGATACCCGGTCATTGCCTGGCGGCATCTATGAAGTGGAGGTGCGATTGGTAGAGGACGGCCAGATCACCAGCACCACCCAGGAATTGGTGTACAAGCCCAACAACTGGAGCAACCACGAAGAGCGCTGGCGCTACAATTTGTTCGCCGGCCAGGAAAGCAAGCTGCTGAGTAACTTCGACGAGCAGACCAGCGGCAGCGCCACCGCCGGTGTGTCCGTCAACTACCTGGCCCACCCGCGCGTGGTGCTGGGCGTGTCCGGACGCCAGGTCAAGGACAACATGCAGTTAGGTACTTCGGTGGACTGGACGGTCGCCGACCAGGCCAACCTGTATGCCAACATTTACCGGACCGAAAAGTATGGCACCGGCCTGGACCTTAACGGCCTGTACAACTACGGTGCCGGCAGCGTGGTGTTCAACCACACCCGTAGTTGGCTCGACACCCGCAACACCTACGAGACCCTGCCCGATGGCACGCGCATCCGCCAGCGTGATGTCTTCGTCGGCCAGACCAGCAACTCGTCGCTGTCCGTCAACCACCGCCTGAGTAACCTGCGCTCGATCAATGGCCGTCTCTCGTACAGCGAAGGCAATGTCGAGGGCGTCGGCCTGGACTTGGGCTGGACCGAGCGTACGCGTCTGTTCGACAACGATGCCCATTGGCGCTTGTCGGTGTTCGACCGACCAGCCACCGCCAGTACCGGCGACCAGCGCAATCGCGGGGTCGACCTGAGCGTCAGCCTGGCCCTCGGCGCGCCGGGCGAGCAGTGGTCCGCCAGCATCGGCACGCGCACCGCCCGCGATGGCTCGCGCGACAATAATGCCTCGCTGACCTACCGCAAAGACTTGCAGGACCACGTGCTGCAGAGCGTCTCCGCCACTGCGACGACCGATACCTACGGCGTCGGTCTGTCCGGCATGGCCAGCTTCGAGAATGACTTCGTTCGGGGCGACGGCTTCGTCCAGCGCTCTTCATTCAACGATGAGCTCAGCGGCGGCCTGAACCTGGACAGCACCTTTGCCGTGGGGCAACGCCAGATGGTGCTTACCAGCCAGTACCACGGCGGTGGCTCCGGGCTGATCGTCGACGTAGAGACCGACCTCGACGACATCGCCCTGCGGGCCGACGACATGAGCGGCGGCAGCGTGGCCCTGCGCCCTGGGCGCAACTTCATTCCGATCACCGCCTACAAGGGCAGCTCGGTAGCGTTCGACTTCGAAGGCAATCACGCGCCGTCGGCCGCTATCCAGCCACCCCGCACCCGCTATCACTTGAACAAGGGCGGCGTGGAGTATCGCAAGATCAGCGTAATGCAGACCGTGACGGTGCTGGGGCGCATGGTCGACTCCCAAGGCAAGCCGCTCAAGGGCCTGCACATCATCAATCACGCCACGCGCGGGGTGAGTGAGGTCGACGGCTTCTTCTCGCTGGAAATGAACGCCAGCTCGCCCACCCTCGAAGTTCGCCGCGATAACCAATTGCTGTGCCAGTTCCGACTCGATCCGTCCAAGGCGCGCATTGAGAGCAACGTCCTGATGATCGGCGACCTGCGTTGCACGCCGGATACCTTGGCTGACTCAAGCTTTAACACTGGAACGGCGGGGTGATGAGGGTGAAGCTATTGAACGCATCGACGTTGTTGAGGTTTGCGCTGAAAGCCGTGCTGTTAGGCGGGGCCGGTGCACTGCCCGCCATGGCGGCCGAGTTGGATATACGCGCAGAGTTCCGGCCGGACCCCGCACAGCCTCATTTGAACAAGTTTGAAAACAAGACGCCCAACAGTGGTTACTGTGGGAGTTATCCAAGTCAATGCGAGCCCTATGGGCAATTCAGTCTGCAGGCCCCTATACAATTTTATTCCAGCCAACCCATTACGGCATTCCACACTGATCCAAGGCAAGGTGCGATGTTCGGTGTTCCCTCTGAATGGCGGGAGCTCACTGTCGTGCATCGCCAGACCCAGGAGCAGGAAACGGTAAAAGTGCGAGTGGCAGGGTTAGGTTCGCGATATGTGACACACAATCCGATCGAACTGGTGGGGGGAGGTGTAACCGGGACTCGTGCGCATCAACTTTTATGGACCGGGTCGAGTTGGGTCAACGCACCAACGCCCTGCAGAGGTACCGGTTACGGTTTGTTGACCGTGACCTGGTATCAATTTTTCTGGAGAACCCCCACGACCGGGGACGGTGTGTGCGCCAAGCAGGCGCGCTTCGATATTCCTTGGCTACGTTACGAATACCTGGATTTTTCCTACGAGCTGATCACGCCTAACCCGTTGGGAATGTCTTCCGGCGAGTACACCGGTACTTATCATTACACCGTCGGTCCCGGCCAGGACTTTGATATGGGCGACGTGATGATTCCCAGCGACTCGATGTTGTCACTGAACTTTACTCTTTCGGTAGAACATGACCTCAAAGTCGAAGTCCCCCCCGGCGGCAACCGCATTGAACTGGTGCCCCAGGGCGGCTGGCAAGCCTGGTTGAACCAGGGCCGCAAACCGGCGCGGCTGTTTCGTGACCAGACCTTCACGATTTCGGCCTCATCGCGTTTCAAGATGCAGTTGGAATGCGAGCGCGTGATGGGCGACACCTGCGCGCTGCGCAACGCCGCCGGCCACCAGGTGCCGCTCAACCTCAGCGTCAGCCTGCCCAACGGCCTCAACCGTCCCGATGGCTCCGCCGTCAGTCGCCAGCCCTTGCTGCTCAGCGGCGCCGGCACCGAGCAGTTCGACCCTCGGTACTACGTGAACCGTCGTCCTGGAACCCTGCATTTCGAAGTCGCCAGGGAACACACCGAGACCATGCTGGCTCAGGGCGGCAGCACCTATTCGGGGCAGGCCACGGTGATCTGGGATTCAGAGCTTTGACACGTATGTGGAGCAATCACGTGAACGTATCGCAATCGATAGAGCAATGTCTGGGAGCAGGCGCCTGCCTGCTGTTGGCATTGCTGGCAATGCCGGCATCGGGCGTGGATATGCCCATTGAGGCAGAGTTCAAGCCGGACCCTGCCAACCCTCACTTGAACAAGTTTGAAAACAAGACACCCAACAGTGGTTACTGCGCATCGTATCCGACGCAATGCCAGAGTCTTGGGATATTCAGCTTGCGGGCGCCCATTCGGTTTGATTCCAGCCAACCCATCGCGGCGCTCCATACCGATCCCCGGCAAGGTGCCATGTTCGACGCCCCGACTGAATGGAGGGAGCTCACTGTCGTGCATCGCCAGACGCAGGAGCAGGAAACGGTAAAGATACGCATGGCAGGCTTCGGCTCGTCATATGTGACGGAAAACGTGATTGATCTGGTAGGTGGCGGTGTCCCCGCTGCCGGGGCACACGGGCTCTTATGGACTGGCGGGGGCTGGCTCAGAAGCGCGCCTCCCTGCACGGGGTCGGGGCTCGCGGCGTATACAGATACCTATTACACTTTTTTCTGGAGAACGCCTGTAGAAGGGGTCTGTGCCAAGCCGGCCCGTTTCGATATTCCCTGGCTGCGTTACAACTACCTGGACTTTACCTACGAGTTGATCACGCCTAATCCGCTGGGCATGTCGTCTGGGGAATACGAGGGGACTTATCAGTACACCCTAGGGCCGCATCAGGATTTCGATATGGGCGATGTAATGCTGCCCAACGACTCGCTGCTCACGCTGAACTTCACGCTGAGGGTTGAACATGACCTCAAAGTCGAAGTCCCCCCCGGCGGTAATCGCATTGAACTGGTGCCCCAGGGCGGCTGGCAAGCCTGGCTGAACCAGGGCCGCAAACCGGCGCGGTTGTTCCGCGACCAGACCTTCACGATCTCGGCCTCATCGCGTTTCAAGATGCAGTTGGAATGCGAGCGCGTGATGGGCGACACCTGCGCGCTGCGCAACGCCGCCGGCCACCAGGTGCCGCTCAACCTCAGCGTCAGCCTGCCCAACGGCCTCAACCGTCCCGATGGCTCCGCCGTCAGTCGCCAGCCCTTGCTGCTCAGCGGCGCCGGCACCGAGCAGTTCGACCCTCGGTACTACGTGAACCGTCGTCCTGGAACCCTGCATTTCGAAGTCGCCAGGGAACACGTCGAGGCCATGCTCACCCAGGGCGGCAGCACCTATTCCGGGCAGGCCACGGTGATTTGGGATTCGGATTTGTAATGGCGTACCGCGTCTTATTGGAGAGAGTCATGTGGATCAGATATCTATTGGTGCTGGGCGCATTGTGCGGTTTTCCGCTGTGCGCGAACGCTGGCCCCAGCCTCAACGTCGGGGTGTTCTACGACTACCTGGACGGCGATAAAAGTACCTACCTCAAACGGGTCTATAACGCCGGCGACAGTACCGCCTTCGTGCGTATTCAAGTGTTGGAAATTCTCTACAACGCCGACGGCTCATCCGAAGAGGTGGAGCTCAAGCCCGGCGCAGACCCCAGCGTACGGGAGGGGCTGATGGCCAGCCCGTCACGCCTGATTGTGCCGGCCGATGGCGTCCAGAGCACCCGCTTGCTGTACCTCGGCGAGCGGGAAAAAGAGCGTTATTTCCGCGTGCGCTTCGTACCGGTAATGCCCGAGAAGGACGACGAGTTCGCCCTCCCGGAGGAAGAACGCGAAGCCTACAAAGGCGCCTTGTCGGCCGGGGTTACGGTGCTGGCGGGGTACGGCACGGTGTTTTTCGTGCGGCCCAAGGCCGCTTGGTTCGAAACCGGCGTGGACGACAGCGCCGGCCGTTATCAGTTGAACAACGCCGGCAACAGCGTGGTGGTGGTCGATGAGTTCAAGGACTGTTCCGCCGCCGACCCAACGGACTGCCAGCCCACTACCAAGAACCACATTTTGCCGGGCCGTGCGTTCGGCTTTGATAAGCAGGCGGGGCGGGTGTACCGCTTCAGCCTGATCGAAGGCAGCGAGAAAAAAACCTATGAGGTCAAAGGCTGATGGTCAGTGAAAAAATCCAACCCGAGTGGCCCCGGCCAGCGTATGACGCGCTGTACAAAATCCTGATGGGCCTGGTGTTGCTGGTGGGCGTATTGCTCAGCACCCCGGCGCAGGCGATTCGCGAAGTCGAGGTGTTCGACGTTTCGGTGACCATTCCTACCCAGGACTTCTACGTGTTGCCGGTGGACCCAGGGTTCCTGGAGCGTGAGCAGCAGATGGTCTGGGAGCTGGTGCCGGGGCGCCTGCGGCCGCTGCGCGAACACTTCGACGTGAAAAGCTCGGCGGGCGGCATCAATGCACGCCTGGGCGCGTTGCCCACGCTGTTCAATGGAGGGCGTACCTACATCGACCTCAGCGTGACCTTCAACGGCCAGGTGCTGGGCCTGGACGACAGGTTGGTGGTGTCCCATGACGAGGCGCGGCTGGGCAAGCGTGTCCTGCTGGACATCTCGGCGGTGCAGCCGGCGGACGGTTTTACCCCGGGTGAGTACTACGGCAGCGTCGAGCTGCTGTTCGATGCGGTGCGGCCGTGATGGTTTTCCAAGGAGTCATTATGAAACGTGTATGTGCGGGCCTGGCTTTATTGCTGTGTTCCCTGGGCGCTCAGGCGGGGCCGAACATCAGCGTCGGCGATTTCTACGACTATTTGCCGGGCGACAAAGGCACTTATCTGAAGCGGATATACAACGGCGGCACTTCCACTGCCTTCGTCAAGGTCAACATCAGCGAAATGCTCTACAAGCCCAACGGCACCTACGATGAAGTGCCACTGGAGGTCGGCCCGGACGGCCGTACGCGCAATGGCCTGATCGCCAGCCCCGCGCGCCTGATCGTGCCGGCTGATGGCATGCAAAGTACGCGGTTTGTGTTCATCGGCGACCGTCAGCGCGAACGCTACTTCCGCGTGCGCTACCTGCCGGTTGCGCCGGAGAAAGGCGACGAGTTTGGTGTGAGTGAGGAGGAACGCAAAGCTTATGTAGAAACCGTAGTGGGCGGTGTCCAGGTAATGGCTGGGTATGGCACGGTATTCTTTGTGCGGCCCGATAACAGCCGCTTCGATACGCGCATCGAAAACGGCGGGCAGCGCTATACGTTGCGCAACGCCGGGAACACCGTGGTGATGGTGGATGAGTTCAAGGATTGCTCGGTGGCCAAGCGCACGTCGTGCGCGCCGACCACCAAGAACCATATCTTTCCGGGGCGTACTTTCAGCTTCGAAAAACAGGCCGGGCGCACGTACCGTTTTTATTTGGTCGAAGGCGACAGCCAAAGGCTTGTGGAGGTGAACGGCTAAACGGCGCACAGCACGGGTATCTACATTTCTGCGGTGAAAATAAGCGATTCTTTTGTGGTGAGCGGGCTTGCCCTGCGCTGGGTCAGCTAAACCACTTCGCCTCAAATGGGGCTGCTTCGCAGCCCAACGCGGGACAAGCCCGCTCACCACAGCAAGCCCGTTCACTACAAGAACCTCATTTTCTCAGGCTATGTTTTCACCGAAGACATGCAGCCACCAACCCTAACCACGATGCGAAGCGAGCCGCTCTTGCTCTCGCTTTTGACCTCAGGCGCCCCGTTAACCACGCTGGCCGGAATTCGGCATTGATTTGGGGGGTAAACCGGCAGGGATGCCGGTTTAGCCGCCCCGCGCCATGGATGGCGCGTGGCGGCGGCCCCCCAAATCAATGTCGGATTCCGGGCACACCGAGCCTGAGCGAGGTGCCGAGTGGTGGGGCGAAGCGTTTTTGGTTACTTTTGGCGCTCTTCCAAAAGTGACCCGCCGTAAGGGCGGAACCCATAGCCGCCATGACCGCAGCAACGGATATGTACTCGGTCTGACCCAACATCCTGGTCGGCTGTCAGGCCGCCATCGGGGGCAAGCCCCCTCCCACAGTTAGATTCCTCTGGGTCAGAGAGGGATCACCACTCGCTACATCCAAACACCTAACTCAGCAACACCGCGCCATCCGGCGACTCGGTGCATTTGGCCCCGATAGCCATAGATATCTACACACGTTTCAAAGGTTGAAATAACTCTGTGGTGAGCGGGCTTGTCCCGCGTTGGGCTGCGAAGCAGCCCCATTTGAGGCGAAGTGGTTTAGCTGACACACCGAGGTGCCTGGGTTTGGGGCCGCTTCGCAGCCCAGCGCAGGGCAAGCCTGCTCACCACAGCGTGGTGTGGCAGCCTGTGCGGTTTATGTAGATATTGACGGCCACCGCGGGCAAGCCTTTGTGAAGATACCTATGCCGGTCAAATCATGTCGGCCAGGGCTTGGCGCGTCAGTTGCCGGCCCAGTTCGATGTAATCACGCTGGATATGGGTGTAGAGCCGCAGCACGGTGTCGTCCGCCAGTGGTTGGTCGCTCAGCGCCTCGTCCTGTGCGATCTCCAAAGCGTCCGCCAGTGCGACAAGTTGCTCGCGCAGGCGGGCTTTGCGCTCAGTCGATACGGACGCGTCGGCCCATTGCTTTTGCAGGTCCAGCAAGTCTTCCAGTTGGCTGCCTGCCTGGTTGCGAGCCTCGCGTCGAGTGTTGAACGCTTCCAGATACGTGTCCTGTAAATAATCGCTCCAGAACGGCTGTTTCAGCATGCCGTCGACCAGGCCGTCGCCTTCTTCGGCCGCGGCAATCTTGATGGCCGCGTCGTCGAGGTGTGTCTGCGTGACCCTGGCGGTGTTGCGGTACACCATATGTTCGGATAACCACGGCAGGTCGAGGCGCGTCTTGAGCCCGGTCTGGTAGGCCAGGTGCACCTGCACATCGTCGACCTCGTTGGCACCGCTGCCAAAGGCCAACCCCAGTCCGCCCTTGCTGACGGGTTTGACACGGTACTCGATTTCCTTGCCGGCCAGACGGTTGACCTCATCCAGTCGCCAGGACTGCATGGCCAGGTGTGCCAGGCGGCTTTCCCGGGTGGCCAACCCTGGCGCGCTGTTGTCTCGGTGTATCTCTTCCAGCAGGGTCTCGACGCCCATGCGATTGAACGTATACGCGCCGGCGTCGGCGCAATTGTCCGGCACGCCGGCCAGGCTGAACATCCGTTCACGGAATTGTGGGTTCTCATCCATCGCGAAGAGCATCTGCCAGACTCGGATGGAAAGGTCCGAGCGGCCCGCCTCATAGAGCTGTGCATCGAGTTCGGTCTGGAACTGTTCGGGCGGTTGCAACAGCCTGAGCACGTCGAAGAAGCCTTGGGAGCCGTGTTCCCGTTCGAGGTCATCCCATACTTTTCTGGCGACGGCGAGCGATTCGCCCTCCAGGCCCGCGACCCAATACTGGCTGGCAGCCCTGCCGCCGCGCGGAACGGTGCGGTAAGGGTCGATACCGAAGCCTCGGCGATAGCTGACGAACCGGTCTTCATCAAGGCGTTCAAGCTTTGTGCGGTCCAACCAACTGCTGGCCACGATCCGGGCGCCCACCGAATCCAGTGCGAACTCGGGAACAGTCGTGATCGCGGTGTTGCTCAGGTCCAGTTCCGGGATATCGAGCCTGGGGCTTTCCAGCCCGTTCGGCCATTGCCTGATGCGGGTTCGGCGCAGCACCAGCTGGCGCAGGTCCCTCATGTGGCTGATGTCCGGCGCAATTTCCAGTTGGGTATTGCCTTCCAGGTTCAATGACCGAAGGTGTGGACATTGTGCAAGGATCGCGTAGTCGGAGGGGCGCCAGGCGATGGGGTTCTCGCTCAGGTTCAGCGCGCGCAGGTTATTCATCTTCGGCAGTTGGGGCGGTAGGGCGCTGAGGTTATTGTGTGATAGGTCCACGGCCCGCAGGTTGGGGAAGTTTTCCAGGAAGGTACTGTCCCCGTCCCCCAGCCTCGTGCCGCTGAGATTCAAGCGGGTGACATGGCTGAAATCAGCCGCCAGCGGCTCCAGGCGCCGTATGTAACGGCCCAGTACCAGTTCGCTCAGGTCCAGCAGGGTGCCGCGAGCTCTCGGTTGCGCAGGGAGCATGCGCAGATAGGCGCCGTCTTCCCAGTTGCTTCGCAATTCAATGATGATTTTGGCTCGCATGAGCCGTTCATCAAGCGTAAGGAGGCCTTCTGCTCGCACGAGTGTGGGGTGGCTGTTGCGGAACTTTTCCAGTTCTTTAAGCAGCTTCGTGTGGTCAGCTTCCAGCGCGTTGAGCAGTTCTTCGCCTTGCGATGTGTTCAGCGATGCCGTCACCTGTTGTATCTGTTCCTCGCTCAGGCGAGGGCACAATCGGGTCAAGGTCTGTTTAACCGTCGGGCGTTGCCTGGGCGGGTCATCCCGAAGCCAGCGGCGGAAGGTTTTGAACAGGGGTCTTTGCAACAAGGTTTGCACTGTACGCTCGTCGACCCGGCGTCGCGTCGCCGCTTGCAGCACGGTGCGCCGTTCAACCGGTGGCTCCAGTTTCTCCTTCAACCACGCCTTGAAGATCGCGCCCTGGCCAGGTCGGTAGTCGAGCGCGTCCGGCGGGACGGCACGCAGCACCGCCTCATAAAAGCTGTACTGCGCCTGGGGCGCCGGTTGCCGTGGCTCATGAATCTGATATCGGCCCTGTCCCTTGTACAACAGAATGCTCTGACTGCCGGCCTCGGCCGGCCCCAACTGGCAACGCAAGGCGCCGTTGGCGGTCTGCTCGTGGATGGCAATGGTCAGGTCGCCCAGCGCATCGGTATGCAGGCGCAGGATATTGAGGGCCATGCGCTCGGTATCCGGTGTCAGCCAGGCGTCGTTGTAGAACCCTTCACTGGCGTGGCTGGCCCGAACTTCGTTGGCCAGTGCCCGGCCAAGGTTTTTCAGGCGCAGGGGGATGCGTTGCTCGCTGCTCATCACCGCCAGCTCTCGGGGCGAGACTCGCAGCAGCAGGCTGGCCGCCAGGTCTTTGGGCAGTTGCGGGAACTGTTGCTGGAGCAGTTGGCCCTGAACGGTGTCGAGTACCTCACCGGTGCTGTAGAGGTGGTTGAAGATGACGATGTTCTCCTGCTCCAACTTATCGGCCAGATAGTTGCGCAAGGCCTGGGTTCGTTCTGCCGAGGATTCAGCCAAGGCGCCCGGAAGCAAGGCGCGAAATTGCGCTTCGCTTAAAAAGCCGCTTAGCTGCTCGGGTAGCTGGTTCGCTTCGACGGCCTGGTGACTGATCCTCAGGGTGTTGGCCTCGGTCGCGTCGATGGCGCCGTAGGTCATGGAATAGCCGCTCAAATCACTGTTCGTGAACACCTTGATGGCCTTGCCCGCCGGCCAGCCCGGCAGCTCACTGGTGACCTGCACCGACCAGTTGGTGGGCAGTTCGATGGCGGCCCCGGCGCGGATTTTTTCCGGCCCAAGCTGGACTTCATCACGCAGCTTCAAACGCTTGAGGCTATCGGCCAACAGGGGCGGCACGCTGTCGCGATTGGCGTACATCATGCGCAACGCGCCGTCGTGGGTGCCGCTGATCTCGCAGGCGAGTTCGCGTTGAGCGGGGGTGAGCCCCTCGACCAACGGTCCCAGGCGGCTTTGGAGTGTCTCGCTGCCCCAGTTGTCCGGGGCTTCGCCTTCATGCACCCAGGCGCCACTGGCATGGCGTTCGATCAAGGGGGCATAAGCACCGGGCCGGCTCGGGTGTTTGACCCGGTGGAGGTTGCTCTGCGCGTCGTGCTCGACGATCAAGTGCTGGTCGTCAAGACGCAGCACCTTTTCCCCTTGGTGCTCATACAGGCCTGATGCATCGGGTTGACTGCCTTCCGGCACACTCAAGTCTTTGCGCGCATAAGGTGTCAGGTCCGGGTTCCACAGGCGCGGTTGGTCGTTCACTGTGACCGCCTTGAGGCTGTCGACAAACGTGGACGGTTTGAACAGCACCTCCTTGGCCAGCACCCCGCCGGTGCCCAGAATGGCCAGTTGCATCACGTCGGTGATCACGCTGATAACGTGCTGGGCCGCTTCGTCAGCCTGGCCCTCGCTTAGCTCGACGATACTCTCCATCACGTCGTCGGTCAGTTGGTACAAGGTGTACGCCAGCATCAGTTCGCCCAGCAACGGCACGAACGGGGTCACCACCAATAGCGCCATGTTCAACAGGCTTGACGCGATCTTCAGGGTGTTGTCCCACCACCTGCGACGCTCATTGTCATCCGCCTGGGCCGTGGAGACGGCAAGGCTGCGCGCGTCGTTGAGGATCTTGTTGAAGCTGGCCTGGTACAGCTGCCGCCACAGGTCACCGGTTATCGGGGTTACGTCGAATTGCAGCAAAGGTTTGCTCACCGGGTCTTCGCACCAGGCGGGGGCCGGGTCCAGCGGGCCGCGTTCATGCCATTGCACGTGGTACAAACGCTCGGCCAGCGTGGCGAAAAACAGGCCGCGCCGTGAGTGGGGCACGAACTGGCTGAAAAACTGCTGATAGGTGTGTTGCGGCACGTGTTTGCTGGACGCCAGTGCCGCGTTGAGTTGCAGGCGCCGCGACAGTTCCAGCGCGAACTCGGCGGTTGAAGCGTATTGCTTGAGCGGGCTGACCGGGTCATGGGGTATGTAGGCGATGACCTTGGCGATGTGGCTGGCTTTCTCAAGATCACTGGTGATCAACAGGATTCCGGTGAGCGGCGTGTCGAGAATATTCAGTTGGTAGAAGGTGGCGCGTTTTTCCGTGCCATCGAGCACACCCATTACGACCGCATGGCCGGACGCGTCCAGGTCATTTTTCATCAGGGCCACTTGGGCGGCAGCCTTGAGCGCGGCTTTCTGACTGGCGATAACGTGCAGTTGCAGATACGCCTGGGCTACCGGTTCAGACGGTAGCAGGCTTTCGTTGAGATGGCGTTGATAGCGCGCTCCAAGGTCCAAGCCGCGACACAACTGCTTGAACTGCTCAAGGCTCATCGTGCGCTCCAGGCGCAGGATGTTGAAGTGGCCGCGATAGTCGGGCCGGGTGATGTAGCAGGAGTACCGTTCGAACCTTTCGTGACGGGCAAAGTTATGCAGCGCAGCGTCGAGTAAGGACACGTCCCTGGACGTGACGCCATTGGATAGCGCCAAGGCATACCAGGGCAGCTGCTTGGGCGTGTAAATATGCAGATAGGTGTTTTTGACATCAAGGTCCAGGCCGTACTGGTCCTTGATCGCCCGTGTGAGTAACGGCTCGGCGAAAGCATAAACGTCCTGCACGTGACGCAGTTTCTGGTCCACCTTGTTTTGCGCGGCCCAGGCCTGGCCGTTGAGCGCATTGAGGGTGGCTTGCTGTTGCAGGCTGGCGTTCACATGCCAGTTGGGTCGATGCAGGGCCAGGTCGTTGAGCGGGTAGACCCTCTCCAGATCGGCATTGGCGAGCCAGTCTGGGGTCTTGGTTTTGATCAACTGATAGTGCGGGCCTTTGTCATCGGCGGCCGCCGCTGGAAGGGGGGCGGCGAGAGGGTGAAGCGTGCTTGAGTCAGCCATGGGGTCAGCTCGTCGGTGGGTTAAGCCGTGAGCCTATTCCGGTGAAATTGGAATCTGCCTTAAATAAATCAACTATTTAAAAACGTATGGTTAGTGAAGAATAAATAACTACGTTTTGGATGTCTTGAAATGTGGCTTTATGCATCGGCGGGTAGTTCTTCGCGGTAGTGTGAGGGGGACGGTTGATAAATAAAACAAAGTTTGTACGATGGCGTTTGTTAAAGAATGTTCAGCTTTTACTAAGAAACCCTGCAGCAAGCTGCAGGGCAATAGGCTGATTTTGATTCAAGCTTGTCTAATAAGCCGGTTTTTTGTGTTTGGATATTCTTATGCCTCGTCGAGGGGGGCTAGCTTTCCCGTGCTATACGGCGCTTTTCAATTTCATTATAAATTATGTCGTAACGGCGATTTTCTACGTCAGTATAAATTGCGTCGTAGAAATTCTGATCTTTACAATACATATTGATCGTCGCAAGCCTTGTCGTGCCAGACTCCACGAAGGATACATTTTGCTTTGTAACAGATGGGTAGTAGTGTAATTTCATTCTTCTGAAAAATTCTTCTGGTGATAGCGGCTCTCCAGAAGTAGCGCCGCCAGGGACAATAATAAAATCCCAATCAAATGTTACAGCTTGGTAGTTTTCTGGGGTCACCATATAACTAGCGTGAAATGTTCCATGAATGTATTCGTCACTATATAAAACGGTAACGTCTTTGATCATTTTTCGTAGATCATCCGCTTGGTACGTCCAAACTACTCCTACTTCTTGATAATACTGAGCGTCAGCTGGGGGGAATACCGGCGTGCCTAAATTCCAATAGCCGAAGAGGTGTTTACCGCCGCATTTTTCGCATAAGCAACGTTTTGGGTGCCATTGAGTGGGGAGGCCGTCCCTTTTTTCTCGTACTGAAGTCCCCCCCGCTCCTGAACCCTCGGCGTAATCTTGAGAATTCCAAAAGTGAGCACCAGTTATAGGGCCTGGAAGTATCACGCCCAGTGTATGCGCTGTGGGTTTGTAGCTAATCATTTCAACACTCCTTATTAATTTAACAGTGGGAGTTGTTAGGGTGGCAGGATGGTTTTATATGGCTACTGTTAAACTTGACAGTATTTAAGATGTTTTCTGAATATATATTGGTTTGTTTTCTGCTTATTTGCATAACGCCTTGCTTCGGCCAGCCAGCCGTGGTAACCCTAAGTGCGCTTTTTTAGTGTTTTTCAGCCCTTCTTGCCAGTCGTCAGGTATCCCTGTTGCGTAGGTAACTACATATCTTCGGTGAAAAACTAACCTGAGAAAAAGAGGATCTTGTGGTAAACGAGCTTGCTGTGGTGAGCGGTCTTGCCCAGCGCCGGACTGCGAAGCGGCCCCCAACCCAGGCACCTCAATGCTAACTGGAGAGCCGCAGTGTCATTGATGTGGCGGCTTCGCCACCCAGCGCGAAACCCGCCCACAGAGTTATGTATCAGTCTTTAAAGTTTGTGTAGATACCTATGCAGTCAGGGCGCTTGTTGCTGATCAGCGCGTAGTGGGGGCTTTGTTACGGGGATTTGCAGCAGGTTAACGGGCGGGGGTGATGATGAAGTTATATCACCCCTTCAATCATTTTTGTAGGTGTTGCAATCAACTAACTATCAAATAAAATGTCGATGGCCGCGTCGATGCCAAGCTCTTTTAATTGCTCTGCGAACGAGGTTTTTGTTATGCCGTTATACCAATATACAATTACTTGGCCCTTCATATCAGCAAGGCGTACATTATCCGCTAAAGTCGATCGGGTCTCAGGAGGCACTCCGACCGCAGGCCCATAGCCATGTTTTTTTCCGTCTAAAACACTTTTAAAACGATTAATCGAATCATGGCGGGTAGGACTGTGCTCTTTCGATTTTTTTGTAAGCTCTGTTATTGTGTCAGGAGTGAATGCATTGGTTGAAGCCATTGGAATGTCAGCAGCCTTGCCACCGAATACCTTAACCGCCAGGGTTCGCATATCTTTTACTTTTGTATTATTTATATCCAGGTGAAGGATAACGCTGCTAAAGTTAGACATATCCATAATTCTAATGAGCGCAATGTCGCCCATTTCGACAGGACGAAGGTTTGCGATGCGCTCGTCTTCGATGGCTTTTAGTCTGTCATGCTCGATTTCTTCAGGAGTTCTAGGAGGTAGACCTTTTTTCAAAAGAGTGTCGATCCAATGAACGTACTCTTCAGGATCTGTATAGATGTGATCTATAAACATCCATCCTTTCTTCGCTTCGTCTGGGCATTTTACGAACAAAGCATAAGTGTTACTTTTGTCAGGAAGTGATACTTCCTCCGGAGATACACTTGTGCCGAAAGTATTTAAAGATTTATAAATATTTAAACTTTTTTTTAGATCGAAAAAGAATTCAGCCCCGTCGCTTGATTCGTATTCTGGATCCCCATTGTAGATGCTCAATACTTCGCCGAAGATCGCTGGGGTAAGGAGGGCGCGGGAAGAATCGGAAAAATCTGGTGATACATACCCGTATCTAGAGTGACTCTCAGGCAAAAATTTTATAAGTGCGACCTTGGACATAATACACCTCACAAGTTGATCTGTTCAGACAGACTCTATGCGGGAAAGACATCCGAGGCTACTGTGAGATATGACAGTTTTTTATAGTTTTTTGCGATTATCATCATACTGTTATCGACATTTCAGCATTCAATTGTCCGTGTCGCGTAGAAAGGCGTCCCCCTGTATTGACTATTGTCACGTGGCTAAACGTGTTCCATCGTTTACGGGCAGTTTGCGAGGGTGGTCGCTGTTCGGATCAAGGCCGCTGACAGCCCATTGCCCCAACCCCCTGCAAATACGACATCAGCAACGGCGCCATGCCCTTGAGCACCTGCACCGGCAACGCCGAAGTGAACGTGAAGTTCTGCGCCTTGCTGCCCGGCACGAATGCGGTGAGGGTGCCGAAGTGGTGATCGCCGATGTAGAACACGAACGTCGCGGTGCGGTTGATCGCCTTGGAGCTGAGGATGCGCCCACCGGCGCCGATGGCTTCGATGCGGTTGTCGCCGGTGCCGGTCTTGCCACCCATGGCCATCGGGGTGCCGTCTTCCTGTTTGAAGCTGCCGGCCACGCGCTTGGCGGTGCCGGTGTCCACCACTTGGGAGAGCGCGCCGCGCAGG
Source organism: Pseudomonas quebecensis (assembly GCF_026410085.1). Taxonomy (NCBI): domain Bacteria; kingdom Pseudomonadati; phylum Pseudomonadota; class Gammaproteobacteria; order Pseudomonadales; family Pseudomonadaceae; genus Pseudomonas; species Pseudomonas quebecensis. Next base: position 4,040,184 of record NZ_CP112866.1, on the reverse strand, counting down.
GCGGTGGCGACTTCGGAGGGCATGACCCTTCGGCCCTGGTTGGGATTGTTGACCAGTCGGGTTTCATAGGGCGTGCCGGCGGCGAAGTGCAGGCTGTCGATGCGCAGCACCGGAATGCGCACTCCGTCGTTAAGAATGATGCCCATCAACTCGGCCAGGGCGGCGGGGCGGTCGCCGGAGCTGCCGATGGCGGTGGCCAGCGACGGCACCAGGTGGTCGAACGGGTAGCCGACGGCTTTCCAGCGTTGGTGAATCTCCAGGAACGCTTCGATTTCCAGCATGGTGCGAATGCGGCTGTCGCGTGCGCGCTGGTGCCGGCTCTTGAACAGCCAGCTGTAGACTTCCTGGCGCTCGAATTGGCTGGCCTTGACCACCTCGCTGAACGTCGCCTGCGGGTGGTTGAGCAGGTAGCCCAGCAGCCACAAGTCCAGGGGATGCACTTTGGCGATATAGCCCTGATCGGGGAGGTCGTAGGCGCCGGGACCATAGCTGTCGTACAGCGTGTCCAGGCGTTTGTCGGTCAGCGCCTGCTGACCCTTGGCGCTGACCAGGTGGGCGCGCACGAACGCGTTGAAACTCTCCCGGCTGGCTTCCGGCAGCAGGTAGCGGTGCACGGCGGCCAGGCGAATGGCCGTGGGGTGCAGCCCGTCGAGGAAAGTTTCCAGGCGAGCCTGGGTCTCTTTCTTCTGGTACTTCTTCCAGAACTTAAGCAGGAACGCAGTGCCTTCGCGGTCGGCGAACTGCGCCAGGTATTCCTGGCGGCGAGGCTCGCTGTCGTCCTTGAGCAATTGCGCGGTGTTGTTGGCGCCGGCGTAGGTGGTGTAGCGCACCAGGTCACGCATCAGGCGAATAAACGGCAAGTTGATGGATTCGCGCAGGGCGTCGCGCAGGGTCGGGTTGCGGCCGTTGTCTTCGTTGCGAAAATTGTGGAAGCGATGCAGGCCGCCACCGGTGAAGAAACTTTCCGCGGGGCTGGCCGAATAGGTGCGATCGAGCGCGGCGTCGAGCATGTTCGCCAGTGTTTTACCGGGGTTTTGCAGTAGATAGTCCACGGCCCAGCGGCTGATGCGGTCCTGCTCGTCTACCTCGACCTTCTTCAACGCCGCCGGCGCCAGGGCGCCGTAGCGGTCGTGCAGTTCGGCGACGATTTGCAGGTAGGTCGTGAGCACCCGCAGCTTGGCGGTGGACCCCAGTTCCAGCTTGCTGCCTTCGTTGATATCGAAAGGTTGGTCGGTATTGTCGGTCTGTACCCGCACTCGCGCGCTGTCGTCGGTACGTTCGAACAGGGTAAAGCTGTAGCGCACCTGCGGCGTGCTGGCCGGAGTAAGCAGGCGCTCGCCCAACAGCCCGACCTGGCCGGCGAACGTGGGGTCGGCCAGGTGCTTGAGGTACGCCGTGACCTGTTCCTGCAACTGGCCCTGCAAGGTGCTGGTGGCGGAGAGATCAAGGCGGTCGAGGTCATACAGCGGGCGGTCGAGCAGGGCGCCCAACCGGCTGCGCGCGACGCTGACGCCTTTATTGGTATCGATCATCTGGATCGTCGGTTGCTGCTGCCAGTCGCGGTAATCGACCTTGCTCGCCAGCGCCGCCGTGAGCAGTGCCGGTTCGATCACACCGTTTGCCGCCAACAGCCTCAAGTGGCTGTCGGTCAACTGCGCCAGCTCTTCACGGCCCTTGGACAGGTAATGCGAAGGCCGCCGTTGGGCGATCATCAGCGACAGCACTTCGCGCAGGGCCAGGCCTTTTGGCGCGAGGTCGCCGGGGTCGCTGCTCGCGAGCAACGCATTGCTTTTGTCGAAGTCGGCGCCGTACCAGACCCGCAAGCCTTCAGCCATGCCATGCACTTCGCCATGCCCCGGCACGGCGGACAACGGCACGCTGTTGAGGTAGTCGCGCACGATAGTCCGCCGGGCCTGCAAGGTCTGCGGGCCGTCCTGATAGGCGCGCACGCTGGCGGAAATCATCTGGCGGATTTTCTCGCCGCCCGAAAGGGTCAGGCCGTCGGGCGAATGGCGATATTTTTCCAACTGCGTGGCCAGGGTGCTGCCGCCGGCGGTCTGCCCCGGCAGATGCAACAGCCTGGCCACCTGCGACCAGGCGGCCTTGGCGAAGCGCGGCCAATCCACCGCCGGGTTGGCTTCGAGCGGATTCGGGTCGAGCAAGTCGCGGTTTTCGATGAACAGCAGGCTGTCGACCACCACCGGCGGTATGGCGGCAAAGCTTTGGTACGACTGCTGTGGGTAGGTGAACTGGTACAGCGGCGCGGCGCGACAGTCGGTGATCGACAGGCCGGCCTGGATTTTTTCGGCGTAAGGCACGAACAGGCCACGCTCGGTATAGGCCATCAACGGCGCGGAAAAACGTGCCTGGCGTTCAATCAGGTAATTACGTTTGAGCAGGCGCGGCAGGAACGTGTCGAGGTCGCTGTAGCCCAGGCGCTTGTCGAAGGGCCCGGCGCCGGGATAGACGATCGCATCGCTGGGCCCTGCCTGTACCTGGTAGGTCAGGGTGGCGGCCAGGCGGCTCAGCTGTTGGGACTGCCATTGGGCGGTGCGCATTTCCCGATGGGTGGCCACGCCGGCGGCAATCAGCAGCATTGTCAGCAGCAGCCCTGCCATGCGCCACCCGTAGCGTTTTCTACGCGGGCGTTTTGGCAATGGCTGCTCATCCAGGCTGCTGGTGGAGGCTGCGCACTGGGTTGAAGCGGTTTGCCATAAAGCGCCCATAGTCGATTGATCCATTCACGCAGATTGATCGGACTTGAATGAAGCTTAGACGCTGATTGGCGTGCGCAAGGCGTGCGTACACGTCCTTTTTTATCGTCGTCGCCAATGCGGGACGGGCTCGCATCGCGGGGTCGCCAGGCATCGGCGATTGTGTCGGATGCAGGCCCAGGTGTTGGTCAAAGGCTTGATCCAGAGCCTTCGCCGTTAGCCCTGAAGCTGCGCCTAGGGATAGGATGCCGCCCCCAGGCTGTGCAATACTCGCCGCCGTTTCGCTGGGTCAATGCTCCGCCAGGCAGTTAATGCCCCTCCGTGTGAGCGGGTTTTGCCGCGAGTTCTGGCCAAATTTTGCCATTTATTGAGTGAAAAGCCCTGTCGCGGGCTTTTTATACTGCACGCCCGCTGATCTGACCGATTGTTCTGTCAGACGCGTCCGCCCACGAGGCCGGCGCGGTTCCCCAGGCACACGCGCTCACCCGCGCTAACGCCCACGACTCGGTGGATCAATCCAATAACAAGACGAGGTTGTATCCCTATGCCCTCCGGCAACCACCTGCCCCATGGCGAGACCGCTCAAGGCGGCCCGCTCAAACGCGAACTCGGTGAACGGCATATCCGCCTGATGGCCCTGGGCGCCTGTATCGGCGTCGGCCTGTTCCTCGGCTCGGCCAAGGCCATTGAAATGGCCGGCCCGGCAATCATGCTGTCCTACATCATCGGCGGCCTGGCGATCCTGGTGATCATGCGCGCCCTCGGCGAGATGGCCGTGCACAACCCGGTGGCCGGCTCGTTCAGCCGTTATGCGCAGGATTACCTTGGCCCTCTGGCGGGCTTTCTGACCGGCTGGAACTACTGGTTCCTATGGCTGGTGACCTGCGTCGCCGAGATCACCGCCGTGGCGGTGTACATGGGTGTCTGGTTCCCCGACGTGCCGCGCTGGATCTGGGCGCTGGCGGCCCTGGTGAGCATGGGCACCATCAACCTGATCGCGGTCAAGGCGTTCGGTGAATTCGAGTTCTGGTTTGCCCTGATCAAAATCGTCACGATCATTGCCATGGTCGTCGGCGGCGTCGGCATCATTGCCTTTGGTTTCGGCAACGACGGCGTGGCCCTGGGGATTTCCAACCTGTGGGCCCATGGCGGCTTCATGCCCAACGGCATGACCGGCGTGCTGATGTCCCTGCAAATGGTGATGTTCGCCTACCTGGGCGTGGAGATGATCGGCCTCACCGCCGGCGAAGCGCGCAACCCGCAGAAGACCATTCCCAATGCCATCGGCTCGGTGTTCTGGCGCATCCTGCTGTTCTACGTCGGTGCGTTGTTCGTGATCCTGTCGATCTACCCGTGGAACGAAATCGGCACCCAGGGCAGCCCGTTCGTGATGACCTTCGAGCGCCTGGGCATCAAGACCGCCGCCGGCATCATCAACTTCGTGGTGATCACCGCCGCGCTGTCGTCATGCAATGGCGGCATCTTCAGCACCGGGCGCATGCTCTATAGCCTGGCCCAGAACGGCCAGGCACCGGCCACCTTCGCCAAGACTTCCAGCAATGGCGTACCGCGCCGGGCGCTGCTGCTGTCGATCGCCGCGCTGCTGCTGGGTGTGCTGCTCAACTACCTGGTGCCGGAAAAAGTCTTTGTGTGGGTAACGTCGATCGCCACCTTCGGCGCAATCTGGACCTGGGTGATGATCCTGCTGGCACAGCTCAAGTTCCGTAAAAGCCTGAGCCCTGCCGAACAGAAAGCCTTGAAATACCGCATGTGGCTGTACCCGGTCAGCTCGTACCTGGCGCTGGCATTCCTGGTGCTGGTCGTGGGCCTGATGGCGTACTTCCCGGACACCCGCGTGGCGTTGTATATCGGCCCCGCGTTCCTGGTGCTGCTGACCGTGCTGTTTTACGTGTTCAAGCTGCAACCGACCCAAGCGGCGGCGCAGTCGGCTTGAGCCGGTGAACCCTGCGACCGCGCAAGGCGGTCGCAGGTCGGCGTTACCGGTCGGTGCCCGGCGGGGCCGGCCGTGGCGCGCTCAAACGCTGATTCAATTCCAGCCAGGCCGCCAGCACCGCCATCAACAGTAAACCCAGCAACGCACTGAATACCTGCATCGGCCAGGCATCCTCGACCTGGGCGTTGAGCATGTCCGCCAATGGGGCGAGCAACACCCCAAGGCAAAACACTTCCAGCGAATAACGCCCCATGCGACAGCACTGCCGCGCCGGCCAGTTCTGCGTCCAGCCGTGGGTGGGCAGCAGCTTGGCGGTGACATAGGCCAGGGCCAGAAAGTGCAGCAGGCGCACCGGCGACAGATCGGTCTTACTGATCGGGTACAACCATTCGCCGAGCAGCGCCGGCATCAGCGCGTCGTGAACGTGTGGCCAGCGCCACGACAGGGTGATCACACCGGCCGCCAGCGCATACACCGCCGCTGCCACAAACAATGGCTGGCGCATCAATGGCCGGGTGTCAGACGCGCGCGGTGCGCGGTAGTGAATCGACGCGGCGCCACCGAGCACGAACAACAATTGCCAGGTCACCGGGTTGAAGTACCACACACCGTCGGCGATTGCCGCCAGGTTCCAGCCCAGTTTCGGCGCCAACAGGTACACCGTCAGCGACACCGCCACCACCGCCAGCGGCGCTCGCACCAGTATCGGCAGCACCAGCGGCAGGCCGAGCAACAGCACGATATACAGCGGCAGCGGGTCCATCAGGTTGGGCTTGAAACGCAACAGCAGCTCATCGGTCAACGCCTGCTGCGGGTGGGTGATGAAGTGCGTGAGGCCCATCTCCTGCACCAGGTCGCGGGTCTCTACCTTGCTGTTGGCGAAGAACACGATGCCCATCAGCATCGCCAGCAGGAAGATATGCACCACGTACAACACCCAGGCCCTGCGCAGTATTTTAAGGCAGGCCATCCAGTAGCCCTCGCGTTGCAGCACCTTGCTGTAGGCCAGCACCGAGGCATAACCGGCAAGGAACACAAAGACCTCGGCGGCATCGCTGAAACCGATGTTGCGCAGGGTGATCTGGCCGAGGGGGTTGTGGGGCACGTGATCCCAGAAAATGAAGATCAACGCCAGGCCCCGAAAAAAATCGATGCGCGGGTCGCGTCCGTTCAGCATGGCAGCGGGCTCTTGAACAGTAGGTTTAGTCGTGGCGGGTAAGTGGCGGCGATGTCGTACGCCGCGTGTCGGGCGGGCGCAGGTTGGCGGTATTTGTAAGCAATTGCAAAGGCTGGGTATTACTGAATGTCTCGACAGCCCGCCCAAGTTGGGCGGGCTGAGGGCGTAGATCAGGCAGCAGCAACTTCAAGGGGTTCAAAGCTATCGGCCCGCGCCATCTGCCACATGCGCGAATAAAACTCGCCGTTCACTTCCCCGCTCAGCAACTCCCCTGGCTTGAGGAACACATGCAACTGCGAGAACAACTTGATCTCCGTCGCCGACATGCGCCGCACCAAGTGCTTGGCCGACAGTTGTGATGGGTGATCCAGCCCCGCCGCCGCGAGCATTTCGGCCAGGGCCTTGAGGGTGTTGCGGTGGAAGTTGAACACGCGCTGGGCCTTGTCCGGTACCACCAGGGCGCGCTGGCGCAGCGGGTCCTGGGTGGCGACGCCGGTGGGGCATTTGTTGGTGTGGCAGCTCTGTGACTGGATGCAGCCGATGGCGAACATAAAGCCCCGCGCCGAGTTGGCCCAATCGGCGCCGATGGCCAGCACACTGGCGATATCGAACGCGCTGACGATCTTGCCGCTGGCGCCGAGTTTGATCTTGTCGCGCAGGTTCAGACCCACCAGGGTGTTGTGCACGAACAGCAAACCTTCGCGCAGCGGCACGCCGATATGGTCGGTGAACTCCACGGGTGCCGCACCGGTGCCGCCTTCCTTGCCGTCGACCACGATAAAGTCGGGCAGGATGCCGGTTTCGAGCATGGCCTTGGCGATGCCCATGAATTCCCATGGGTGGCCCAGGCAGAACTTGAAGCCCACCGGTTTGCCGCCGGACAGTTCACGCAGTTGGGCGATGAACTGCATCAGCTCGATCGGCGTGGAAAACGCACTGTGGCGCGACGGTGAGACGCAGTCTTCCCCCATCAGGATGCCGCGGGTTTCGGCGATCTCTTTCGTCACTTTGTGCTTGGGTAGAATTCCGCCATGGCCGGGTTTGGCGCCCTGGCTCATCTTGATTTCGATCATGCGCACCTGCGGGTTTTGCGCCTGCGCGGCGAAGCGTTCCGGGTCGAAACGGCCGTCGCTGGTACGGCAGCCGAAGTAGCCGCTGCCGAGCTCCCAGGTCAAGTCGCCGCCATGTTCGCGGTGGTAGGGGCTGATGCTGCCTTCACCTGTGTCGTGGGCAAAGTTACCCAGCTTGGCGCCTTGGTTCAGCGCGCGGATCGCGTTGGCGCTCAATGAGCCAAAACTCATCGCCGATATATTGAACACCGACGCCGAATACGGCTGCGTGCACTGCGGGCCGCCGACCATCACGCGAAATGCGCTGGGGTCGCTCAGCGGCGCGGGGCGCATGGAGTGACCGATAAATTCGAAGCCCGACTGGTACACGTCGATCAAGGTGCCGAAGGGTTTGTCGGCGGTTTCATTCTTGGCGCGCGAGTACACCAGCGAGCGCTGGGCCCTGGAGAAGGGCAGGGCGTCGCTGTCGGATTCGAGCAGGTACTGGCGGATTTCCGGGCGGATGGCTTCCACCAGGTAACGAATATTGCCCAGGATCGGGTAGTTGCGGCGTACCGCGTGGGGGCTTTGCAGCAGGTCGAACAGGCCGATCAGGCTGAGCAGGCCGGTAACCCCGGTGATCGGCCACAGCCAGTCATGGTGGATAAACGGCAGGCTGGCGAGGGTGAACAGGACACACACGGCAAAGAAGGCGTAACGGCTTAGCAAGGACAGGCTCATACGGTTTCCTTGGGGTCGGACTCTTACAGGTCGGTGCGGCATTCTGCGCCGCAAAGGAAGGCCCGGACAACCGCAGGCTGCACTCAGGGCGGCCTGGACAGCCCCGTTTCAGACAGCGCGCGGCTGTCGGTGACGTCGAACCACGCCTGGTTGGCGGTCGTCGAATCGGCCCCGACGAACACCGTGAAGCGACCGGCTTCTACCACCGGCAGCCAGTGTTCGTCCAGCAAGGCAAAGTCCTGCGCGTCCAGGGTAAAACTCACGCTCCGCGTTTCACCGGCCTCCAGGTGGACCTTGCGAAAGCCGCGCAACTGGCGGACCGGGCGGGTCACGCTGGCGACGTCATCGCGCAGGTATAGCTGCACGATTTCATCGCCCGCGCGCTGGCCGGTATTGGTGACGCTGACTTGCACCGTCAGGGTGTCGGTGGAGGCAATCCGGTCAGCGCTGAGCCGAGGCGTGGAGTAGCTGAACGTGGTGTAGCTCAGGCCGAAGCCGAAGGGATACAGCGGTGACCACGGCGTGTCAATGTAGGCACTGACCCAACTCTCCCCTTCGCGAGGGGGGCGGCCGGTATTTTTGTGTGCGTAATAAAGAGGGATTTGCCCGACGCTACGGGCAAAGGTAATCGGCAATTTACCGCTGGGGCTGACATCGCCGAACAGGATGTCGGCCACGGCACTGCCCATTTCCGTGCCCAGAAACCAGGTCTCAAGTAAAGCGGGCGCCCGTTGAACGTTCTCAGAGAGCACCAGCGGGCGGCCATTCATCAGAACAATGATCACCGGCTGACCGGCGTCCAGAAGCGCGCGCAATACAACGTCCTGATTGCCCGGCAAGCCAAGGTCGGCGCGGCTGTGCGCTTCCCCGCTCTGGTCAGCGCTCTCCCCCAGCACGGCGATCACGACCTGGGCTTTCTGCGCAGCCTGTCGGATGGCCGGAAGGTTTTGAACCTTTTGACTGAGCGGGGAGGCGTCGGGCAGGTAAACGACCTCGGTGTTCGGTGCAACGGCGTTGCGTATCCCCTGCAGGATGGTGATCGAATCGTCGGCACGCCCTTGTGCGGACCATGGGCCGATCGTGGCCTGGGCATCCGTGGCGAGGCTGCCGACCACCAGCAGGTTGCGCAGGTGCTTGGGCAACGGCAGGAGCGCGTCGGTGTTTTTCAACAGCACGATGGATTGCTGCGCCGCTTCTCGGGCCAGGGCACGGTGCTGCGGCGTGAGGACGCTGGCCCGCTGCCGTGCCTCATCGCTGTAGCGGTAGGGGTCGGCAAACAGGCCCAGACGCTGCTTGGCCTTGAGGACGCGGCGCACCGCGTCATCCACGGCAGCCACGGGCACCAGGCCATTGCGCACCAGTGAGGGTAAAAATCCTCGGTAGGCGTGGCTGACCATTTCGATATCTATCCCAGCGTTGAACGCCAGACGGGCCGCGTCGCCGGGCACATCGGCAATCCCATGCTGGCTCAGTTCCCAGACGGCATTGGCGTCACTGATAGTCAGCCCGGTAAACCGCCACTGATTGCGAAGCACATCGCTCAACAGCGCCGTATTGCTGTGCAGCGGAACGCCGGCCAGTTCGTTGAACGATGGCATGATCGCGTCGACACCCGCCGCCACGGCTGCCTGGAACGGGGGGAAGTAGACCTCGCGCAAGGTGCGCTCTGAAACGTCGGCCACGTTGTAATCGCGTCCGCCTTCTGCCGCGCCGTAGGCCACGAAGTGTTTCGCGGTCGCCAGCATAAAAGAGCGGTCCGGCGGCCCTGCGCCATGAAACCCACGGACCTTGGCCGCCGCCAGCGCGGCACCGAGGAACGGGTCTTCGCCGGCGCCTTCCACTACCCGACCCCAGCGTGGGTCACGGGCAATGTCGACCATCGGCGCATACGTCCAATGCACGCCGCTGGCCGTGGCTTCGACGGCGGCCGCGCGGGCGGTGCGGTAGGCCAGGTCCGCGTCCCAGGCCGCGGCTTCGGCCAGCGGCACCGGAAATATCGTGCGATAACCGTGGATTACGTCAAAGGCAAACAGCAGCGGAATATGCAGGCGCGATTGGTTGACCGCCTGTTCCTGCAACCGCCGGGTCTGCTCGACGCCATAGGCGCCAAGCACCGAACCGACGGTGTTGATGGGCGCCGGGGACAGTTCACCGTAGTCAATGACCGGACCGGTCGGCGTGGTCTGAATGCCGAGCTGGCTGAGCTGGTCGATCTTCTCTTGCAGCGTCATCTGCCGCAGCAGGTCTTCCACCGTGTCCTGCTCGATGGCCTGCACGGCACCGCCGGTCATGCTCAATGTCAGGTAGATCAGTGCCAGTTGACGGTAAAACTTCATGTCGGTGGGCCGTTGTCGACCGGCCAAGGGGTACCGATGGCCGTCGATTCCGAGCGGAAGGGGTGGTACTGATACAGCCAGGTTTCAGACAAAGGCTGGCCATCCAGGCGCAGAAACAGTCGCATTTCCACGGGGTCGTTACCGTCGACGGTCAGATCGAACTGAGCGCGCCAATGGCCGGCCACACCGTTCGGCACTGCTTCGGTAAAGACCAGGCTGAGTTCGCCTCTGGAACAGCTGATCACGGCCTCGGGTTTGACGCTGGGCGCGAGCTTTTCCAGGGGCGCGCCCTGAAATTCCACCACGAATTTTCGTGTGCCCGCCGGCCGCGTCCGGCCGGGTTGACCACCCTTGCCCAGGCGCGTGGCCAGGCAACGCGCCAGGGACGATGGGTAGGGCTCATCGGCCAGCCAGTGCAGGCGATAACGCAGGTCATACCGATTGCCCGCTTCCGCAGGCGCCGAGGGCACCCACATGGCTACGATGTTGTCGTGGATCTCGTCGTCGGTGCCGTTTTCCATCAGTTGCACGCTGCCTTCGCCCCAATCCCCCAACGGCTCGACCCACAGGCTGGGGCGCCGCTGGTAATTCACGCCATCGAGGTAGTGGTCGAAGTTGCGATCGCGCTGCGACAGGCCAAAGCCCTTCGGCTGACGATCGCTGAATGCCGATACAATCGTGCGCGGCGGGTTGTTCAAAGGGCGCCAGATGCGTTCGCCGTTACCGGTCCACAGCGCCAGGCCGTCACTGTCGTGCACTTCGGGTCGCCAGTCGGCGGCCGTGCGCTTGGCAGCTTCGCCAAACCAGAACATCGACGTCACCGGGGCGATGCCCAATCGTCTGACGTTGTGACGCAGGAAAACCGTACAGTCCACGTCCATGATCACGCCGTGGGTACGGCTGATCACGAAACGGTATGCGCCACATAGGCTGGGTCCGTCGAGCCGTGCATAAAGGGTCATCGATTGGGCGTGTTCGTTCTTGGGTGGCTCGAACCAGATGTGGGTGAAGTCCGGGAATTCTTCCGCTTTACCGGCCTGGGCCACATCCAGGGCTATGGCACGTGCCGACAGACCGTATTGGTACAATTCGCCGATGGCGCGAAAGTACGATGCACCGAGAAACGCCACCCAATCGTTCCTTTCCCATGCCAGATTGGCCTGGTTGCCCAGGCGGCTCTCCTGGATACGAAAACCGGCGAACCCACTGTTACGCGGCAGATCGTGGGCCGGGCTGTCGGCCGGCATGTCAAAGTGCGCCGGGTCGTACACAATCTCGCGTGCCACGGTGTTGTCCAGGACATACATTCTGACGGGGGTGCGAAAGAATGAGCCCAGATGGAAAAACGTTACCGGAAACGGCCCCGGCCCTTTGGCGAACAATGCCTGCTCAGGTTTGAAGTGGATCTGGCCGTGGGCGCTGTAGTCCAGCTTGGCCAGCAGCGCGGCGGAGGCATGATTGGGGTAAACATAGGGTTTCAAGGCATCGGCCTGCGCCTGTTCGATCAGGTGTTCGAAAGAAAAGGCGCTGGCTTGCTCGGCATCGTCGGCAGCCAGGGCTCCTCGGCTCAGGGGCGTGAGGAGGGCGATCATTGAAGCGTACGTCAGAAACTCGCGGCGCGTAGACATGGTGGCCTTTGCTCGAAGAAAGTAACCAGGCACCACGATCGGTACTACGCGGTCAGGCAACCCTGTGGCTTGCCTGGAGTTTTGAGCGGAAGGAACGGTAGCGTCTACTGTCAGAAATAACAGGTCGGCAGGTATTTCCGATAATCGGCAGTGCCCGGTTTTGCGGCGCGGCTGATGCCGGTTTGCATGCCCGGGCGGTGTGCAGCCCTACGCCGCCGTCTGCCGAATCGGCAACACCACGCGAAAGGTCGTACCTTTGCCCGGTTCGCTGCTCACGGAAATATCACCGTGATGCTTCTTGATAATGCCGTAGGACAGCGACAGCCCCAGCCCCGTGCCTTCCCCCACCGGTTTGGTGGTAAAGAACGGATCGAAGATTTTCTGCACGGTTTCGGGCGCAATGCCGCAGCCGTTGTCGGCGACTTCCAGCCACACGTTATCGCCCTCCACGCCGTTGCTGATGGTGATGGTGCCGCGCTCCGGGCCCATGGCCTGGGCGGCGTTGATAACCAGGTTCATCACCACCTGGTTAAGCTGCGAAGCCAGGCATTCGATTTCCGGCAGCGCGCCGTACTGCTTGATCACGTCGGCCTTGTACTTGAGTTCGCTGGCGACGATGTTCAGCGTGGAGTCGATGCCCTGTTGCAGGTTGGCCCACTGCCAGGTCTGGTCATTGTCCACCCGCGAGAAGTTTTTCAGGTCCTTGACGATCTGCACCACTCGCCCGATGCCTTCCTTGGACTCTCTGATCAGGATGGGAATGTCTTCCTTGAGAAAATCCAGCTCCAGCTCGTCGCGCAGGGCTTTGAGCGGGTCGCGCTGCTCGGCCGACGTGAGGCTGTCTTCGACCTGCCGGTAGGCATCGAGCATCTGTTGCAGCTGGTTGAAGTAACTGTCGAGGGTGCTCAGGTTGGAGGAGATGAACCCCACCGGGTTGTTGATTTCATGGGCGACGCCGGCCGCCAGTTGCCCCAGGGACGCGAGTTTTTCCGACTGCACCAGTTGGCTCTCCAACTGCTTGCGCTCGTCGATTTCCAGTTGCAACGCCTCGCTGGCCTGGGTCAGCGCCACGGTGCGCTGCGCCACCAGTTGTTCCAGGTGGCTGGTTTTCAAGGAGGCGCGCCGGGCCATGTCCCACTTGCTGGACAGGGTATTGGCCATTTGCTGCACTTCGATGTTGTCGAAGGGTTTTTTCAGGATCAGCAAGCGATCATGGCCCTTCAGGCGGTACAGCAGGTCATCCCAGGAATAATCCGAATACGCCGTGCACACCACCACTTGCAGGCCGGGGTCGACTTGCCATAACTCTTCGATGGTCCTGGCACCATCCCAGCCCTGGGGCATGCGCATGTCGACGAACGCCAGGGCGTAGGGGCGTTTTTCCGCCATGGCGACGGTGAGCAGTTGCAGGCCTTCTTCGCCGCCGTACGCCGAATGCAATTCGAAGGCCTGGACCTCGGTTTTGCTGGTGTCGCCGAACAGCGCCGACTCCAGGTCGTCGAGAACCTGGTTGTTCTCGACGGTTGGCATGAGGATCTTGCGGAAATCGTCGTGAATCGACGGCGTGTCATCGATCAACAGGATGCGCCGATTGGGAGGCTGGTTCATGCGGGGCTTCCGGCAGGGGTCATAGGGATCGTCAAGGTAAACACCGCACCCAGGCCAGGCCCGTCGCTGTGGGCGCTGAGCTGGCCATTCATTTCAACGGCGGCCAGCGCACAGCTGTGCAGGCCGAAGCCGTGGCCTTCCTTGCGGGTGGTAAAACCGTGGGTGAAGATCCGCGTCATGTTCTCGGCGGGGATGCCTTCGCCGTCGTCCTTCACGCTGATCTGCAAGATGTTGTCTTCCCGCGCCTGGACTTTCAGGGTTATCTGGCGTGGCCGGTCGCTGAGTTTGGACATGGCGTACTTGGCGTTGCTGATCAGGTTGACCATGATCAGCAGCAGGCGGTGTTTGTCGGCGAGGATTTCCGGTATTTGCGCGTATTCCTTCACCACCGTGACGTGATGGCGGCTCAGCGCACCGGCGTTCATGCGCAGCGCATCTTCCATCAAGGCGCTGATATGCACCGGCTCCAGCAGTGTGGAGGCGCCGGCATAGGATTGCTGGGTAGAGACGATGTCCTTGATGTGGTCCACGCTTTTGCTCAATTGCGCCAGTTCATCGGTCATGGCCTGCTGTTCCGAGGCGATGGCGTCCACCAGTTGGTTGAGGTAGCCGGGCAGCAGCTTGCCTTTCTCATCGTCGGTGAGGAACGTGCCCAGGTCCGCTTTATGCTCATTGATCAACTGCATCGCCTTGCCCAGCCCCAGCGCTTTGCTGCTGCGCAGTTTGCGCGTGACCAGATCGGCGGAGATGTTCACGCTGTTGAGCACGTTGCCCACGTTGTGCAGCACGTTGGTCGCGATTTCGGCCATGCCGGCCTGGCGTGCGCTGTCGAGCAATTCACTCTGCGCATCCTTGAGCTGCTGGGTGCGTCGCTCCACGCGCTGTTCCAGGGTTTCGTTGGCGGCCTGCAATTCGCGGTTGACCCGGTTGATCTCGGCGAAGCTGCGCAACAGGCGCACCGCCAGGTAAAGCAGCATCGCCACCAGCAGGGTCGAGAAGATCAGCAGGTAGCGGTGGTATTGGTGGTCGATGCGGTCAGCCGCCTGCTGATCCTGGTCGAGGTGGGTGGTCAGGTCGTCAAGACGTTCGGCCACGGGCACTTCGGCGATTCGCTCAAGCAGGTTGTTGACCACCGGCTGTTCGCGCAGGATCAGCGCAATGTGATTGCTCAGCAGATCCACCGGGCCCTGGAACTCGCTCGGCAGTTGTTCCTTGTTGGTGGCCAGTTTGCCCAGGCCCACCAGGATATCGGCGGCCCGATCGTCACTGGTGACCTGAGCGAATTCCAGGCTGCTGAGCAGCAGGTCGTAGGTGTCGGTGGCCACGCCTTGCAATTGCAACCGGCCTTCGTCGTCCAGGCGATTGAACTGGGCCTGGATGTCGTCTTCGGCGGTCGGCAGGAATGCCAGGGAGTTGCGCAGCACGGCGTTGTGGGATTTGAACTGGTCCACCAGCCGGGCTTTTTCCTGGACTGCGATCTGGTAGGCGGCTTGCGTGGCTTGCCAACCGCTCAGGTCGCTTGGGTTGTGGTAGGTGTCGCGGCGGTTCAGTTCGGCCCAGATCCGGGTCATTTCCGTGAGCGGTGTGACCAGAGGATCATAATTGTGGGTGATCGCGATCCTGGCCTTGAGCACTTCGCTGTCCCACTGCGCATTGAGTTGTTGCAGCTGGCGGATCAGGTCCCGCGACTGGGTGTAGCTGGCGGTCTGGTCGCGGGCGGCCTTCAGGTACAGAAACACCAGGGTCGAGGCCAGCAGCACGGTCACCAGACCAAGCACGAATTGGGTGAAGCGACGGCGCGACTGAGTCGTCATAGTGGCTTGTCCGCCCATTCACCGGTCAATGTCTTGAGAAACTGCACGATCAAGTCTTTGTCTTCCTGGTTCGGATTACGCCCCAACTGGTACTTGAACATCACGTCGACGGCTTCTTCCAGAGTCTTGGCCGAGGCATCGTGAAAATACGGCGCGGTCACCGCCACGTTGCGCAGGCTGGGCACCTTGAACACATGGCGGTCATCTTCGTCCTGGGTCATCAGGTAGCGGCCCAGGTCGGCCTCGACCGGGTTGCCGCGGGCCTTGAAGTAGTCTCCCATCACGCCGAACTTCTGGAACATGTTGCCGCCGATATTGATGCCTTGGTGGCACGCGATGCAGCCGTAATCCTTGAAGCGCTGGTAGCCGTACTTTTCCTGGAGGGTCAGGATCTCGGTGTTGCCCAGCAGGTATTGGTCAAAGCGTGAATTGGGCGTGAGCAGCGTGCGCTCATAGGTGGCCAGGGCGTTTTGCACATTGGCGGCGGTGACACCGTCGGGGTAGGCCTGGCTGAAGGCGCGTTGGTAGAGCGGCAGGGCAGTGAGGTTCTGCACCACGGTGTTCCAGTCGCTGCCCATTTCCATGGGGCTGATGACCACCTGTTCGATCTGCGCTTGCAGGGTGTCCACCCGGCCGTTCCAGAACTGCTTGAAGTTCAGGCTGGCATTGAACACGGACGGGGTATTGACCTGCACCGGCTTGCCGTCGAACCCCAGGGAAAACGGCTTGTTATCGGCGCCTCCGGTTTCAAGCTGATGGCAACTGGCGCAGGACAGGGTGTTATTGACCGACAGGCGCGGTTCATTGAACAGCCGGCGGCCCAGTTCGACCTTGGCCGGGTCCAGCGCGGGCACCGGCGGCAGCGGTTTGAGCGCCTCGTCCAGCGGCGCGGCCGCCAGCGACTGAGTCAAGCCCGAGCACAACACCAGCATGACGCCGAAACGGTAACGTGAGACTTCGCTCAAGCGAGCACTCCTTGCAGGCACGGCCTATGGGTTGGGCATCAGTGTGGGACTGCCCACTTGCAGCAACTGGGCGAAATCCTTCGGCGGTACGGCCTTGCTGAACAGAAAGCCCTGGCCCTCTTCGCACGCCTGGCTTTTCAGGAACGCGAGCTGTTCGAGGGTTTCCACCCCTTCGGCGATGATGTTCAGCTCCAGGCTCTTGCCCATGCCGATGATAGCGCTGATCAGCTGCGCGTCCTGGCTATTTACGTTCAGCCCGCGCACGAACGACTGGTCGATTTTCAACACGTCGATGGGAAAGCGGCGCAGGTAGCTGAGGCTGGAGTAACCGGTGCCGAAATCGTCCAGCGCCAGGCGCACGCCCAGGGCCTTGATCTTGTGCAGGAGGTCCACGGTGTCATCGACGTTCTGCATTAGTACGCTTTCGGTGATCTCCAGCTCCAGTCGTGCCGGCGGCAGGCCGGTTTGCTTGAGGATCGCGGCCAGGTTGTCGACGAAATCACGCTGGCGGAAGTCGATGGCCGAGACATTCACCGACACGCACAACGGCGGCAGGCCCATGCCGCGCCACGCTTGTGCCTGTTCGCAGGCCTGGCGCAGCACCCATTGGGTCAACGGCACGATCAAACCGCTGTCCTCGGCCACCGGGATGAAATCGACCGGGCTGACCCAGCCCGAACGCGGCTGAAACCAGCGTATCAGCGCCTCTGCACCGACGATGCGCCCGGACTTGAGGTCCAGCTTGGGTTGGTAGTGCAGCACAAATTCATCGCGGTCCAGGGCCTGGCGAATCGCGCTCTCCAGGTTTTGCTGACGCTGGGCGCGCAGGTTCATGTCTTCGGTGTAAAAACTGAAATCGTTCGCGCCGCGTTCCTTGCTGGTGTGCATGGCGGTTTCGGCGTGCTTGATCAATTCCACTGCGTTGCAGCTGTCGTTCGGGTAGAGGCTGATGCCCAGGCTGGCGGTGACGCTCAGGTCATGCCCGGCCACGTGGCGCGTTACACTGATGGCCTTGAGCACCTTGTGCGCGATGTGCTGGGTCTGCTGCGGGTGCTGCACGTCGTGGAGCAGGATCACAAACTCATCGGAGCCGTAGCGGAATACTGAGTCCGACGCGCGCACCGCTGCGACCAGGCTGTGGCTGACCTGTTGGAGCACCTCGTCGCCCACCGGGTAGCCCAGGGCGTTGTTGATACGTTTAAACCGGTCGAGTCCGATAAACATCACCGCCAGCTGTGTGTCGTGCCGCCGGCCAAGGGCAATGGCCTGGGTCAGGCGGTCGCCCAGCAGGGTGCTGTTGGGCAGCTCGGTGAGCGCGTCGTATTGCAGCAGGTGCGAGACTTTCAGCAGTTCCTGCACCCGTTCTTCGATGGTGCGTTCCAGGCTGATCACCTTGAGGGCCACGTCCTGGGCCAGTTGCCACTTCCATGTCAGGGCACTGGCCATCTGGCGGATCTCCAGGTGGTCGAAGGGTTTTTTCAGGATCAGCAATTGGTCGTTGTATTTCAGCCGTGCCTCGATGGCCTCGAAGGAGTAGTCCGAATACGCCGTGCACAGGGCGATCTGCAGGTTGGGGTCGACGTTCCACAGCTGTTCGATGGTTTGCAGGCCGTCCCAGCCGGGCGGCATGCGCATGTCGATAAATGCCAGAGCGTAGGGCGCATTGGCGGCCAGGGCCTGGTTCACCAGTGCCAGCGCTTCCTGGCCCTGGTAGGCGGAATCCAGTACGAAGGCCTGGCGCACAGCGGCGGTGGTGCCGAACAGGGCCTCTTCGAGGCTGTCCAGGGATTGTTCGCTTTCTGCGTCGGCACACAGGATCTTGCGAAAGTCCTCATGGATGGAAGCGGCGTCATCGACGATCAGGATGCGGCGGTTGGCGCGCGCCGAGCCTGCATCCGGTACTTCCAAAGGGCTCGATGACATAACGGTTCCTTCCCTGGTTTCACTTCTGAACGGGGCCGACTACTGTGACAGCATAGTCGAGCTCCCTTGAAATTGATGGCCAGTTGGCGTCAAATCAAGCCCGCGCCTCGGCGAGGGATCATGGCTCGGCACGACGGTTCAATGTAGCTCAATTCGGTTTAATTTGAAGGCGCAGCACGCATGGATGAACAACTGGCGACGAAACCCACGATTTTGCTGGTCGACGATGAAGAGTCGATCCTCAACAGCCTGCGCCGGCTGTTGCGCGGTCAACCGTTCGATGTGGTGCTGGCCGGCAGCGGTGCTCAGGCCCTGGAAATCATGGCCGCCCAACCCATCGACCTGGTAATGAGCGACGCCCGTATGCCGGGCATGGACGGCGCGCAGCTGCTGGCCGAAGTGCATCGCCTGTACCCGGGCACCAGCCGCATCCTGCTCACCGGTTACGCCGACCTGCCGACGATCGTCAAGGCGATCAACGAAGGGCAGATCCACCGCTACATCAGCAAGCCCTGGAACGACGAAGAATTGCAGCTGGTCTTGCGCCAGACCCTGGAGCACCAGCGCCTGGAGCGCCTGACCCAGGTGCAGAACGATCAGCTCAAGCAACTCAACGCCAACCTGGAAAAACGCGTGGCGGCGCGCACCAGCGAGCTGCAGCAGACCGCCGACATGCTCGACCTGGCCTACGACGAACTCAAGCGCAGTTACGTGACCGGTACGGAAGTGTTCTCGCTGCTGGCCAACCTGCGCTTGCCCAAGAATAAGCAAACCAACCGCGCGCTGATTGAACTGGTGCGGGTGTACTGCGCCGCCCAATTTATCGATGAAGCCAGCTCGCGCGACCTGGCGATGGCCGCTGCGCTGTACAACATCGGCAAGCTGAGTTGGAGCGACAGCATGCTGATAGAACCTTCGGACAAGCTGCACAGCACCGACCGCGAGCGCTATCGCAGCTATCCGACCCAAAGCGAATCGCTGCTGATGACCCTGGAGCCGATGAAAGATGCCGCGCGGATCATTCGTCATCACCAGGAGCGCTGGGATGGCAGCGGCTTTCCCGACCATCTCAAGGGCGATGCGATCCCCTTCGGTTCGCGTCTGCTGAAACTGGCGGTGGATTTTATCGAGCTGCAAAAGGGCCTGATCCTGGAGCGGCAGATGAACAGTGATGAAGCGCTGTTGTTCATCCGCAAATACGCCGGGCGCCTGTATGATCCTGAACTGGTCGAGGGCTTTGTGCAGGCCTGCGCCACCTTCCTGAGTGACGTGACCCTGGGCGACCCGACCGTCAAGGTGCTGACCACCCGCGAACTGCAGGACGGTATGATCCTGGCGCGCAACCTCAACGCCGACAACGGCATGTTGCTGCTCAACGCCGGCAAGGTGCTGAACCTGCCGCTGGTGGACAAGCTGATTGCGTTCGAGGCGATGGAGGGTGCCAAGTACAGCGTCTTTATCAAGGAACCGGACGAGGCGTAAGCCTTGTGCGGTGATTTTTACTGATTTGAATTCAAGGCTTTTTATCGTATGTCCACCACTATCCGCATCGCTGCCGCGCTCCTGATCGGCGGCGACGGCCAGACCCTGCTGGTGCGCAAGCGCGGCACCCAGGCCTTCATGCAACCCGGCGGCAAGATCGACGCCGGCGAGCAACCTGCCGAGGCCCTGGCCCGTGAACTGTTCGAGGAATTGAACCTGCGCATCAACCCCGACGCCGCCGTCTACCTGGGCCATTTCTCGGCGCCGGCGGCCAACGAGCCGGGTTTTACCGTGCAAGCCGAGCTGTTCCAGGTCAACATCGATGTGGCGGTGACGCCCGCCGCCGAAATCGAAGAAGTGCGCTGGATCGACCCGGCCGGCGACGGCGGCCTGGTCCTGGCGCCGCTGACGCGTGACCTGATCCTGCCGTTCTATCGCTCGTCCCTGACGGCCTGTGTCGGCTGACTCGCCCCTCAGCGCACCGCACTCACCCCGTCCAACGTAGAAAACGACGTGTCCTTGGCCGTCAGCAGGAAGTCGCGCATATACGGCGCATCCAGCATGTCGGCGCGGATGCCGGCGTACAGCGTGGCGAACAAACCCTTCTCACCCAGGCGCTTGGCCTTCACGTAGCCGCGCGAGCTGTATTCGTGCAGCGCCCAATGGGGCATGCCGCATACGCCACGGCCGCTGGCCACCAGCTGCATCATCATCACCGTCAGCTCCGAGGTGCGGACCTGGGCCGGTTCCACATCGGCCGGCTCCAGGAAGCGCGTGAAAATATCCAGGCGGTCGCGTTCCACCGGGTAGGTGATCAGGGTTTCGCTGAGCAGGTCTTGCGGCACGATGTAGGACTTGTTCGCCAGCGCATGCTGGTTGGCCACGGCCAGCATCGCCTCGTAGGTGAACAACGGCACATAGGTGATGCCCGGCAGCTCCAGCGGGTCGGAAGTCACCACCAGGTCCAGGTCGCCACGGGCCAGGGCCGGCAGCGGTGCGAAGGCAAAGCCCGAGGCCAGGTCCAGCTCGACTTCCGGCCAGGCGTCGCGGAACTGGTCGATGGTCGGCATCAGCCACTGGAAGCAACTGTGGCATTCGATCGCCATGTGCAACCGCCCGGCGGTGCCGCCGGCCAGGCGCGCGATATCGCGCTCGGCGCCGCGCAGCAAGGGCAGGGTGGCATCGGCCAATTGCAACAGGCGCAGGCCGGCGCTGGTGAAGCGCAGCGGCTTGGTCTTGCGCACGAACAGCGGCATGCCCAGGCGTTCCTCCAGCTCCTTGAACTGATGGGACAGCGCCGATTGCGTCAGGTGCAGGCGCTCGGCGGCTTCCACCAGGCTGTCGGCTTCGCGCAAGGCGTGCAGGGTCTTGAGGTGACGGATCTCGAGCACGGGCTCTCCATGAAGATAATTTGTGACGGCGTACAATGGCGTGAGTTTGGCTCATGTTGCAGAACCTGTCGACCGTGACCATCGGGCACTCTTCATCAAACTGTCATCGAACTGTGGCAGCGCGCTTGAACAAACTTCATCAGACTCGCGCTCTACTGGGGTTCTGCGTTTTGGTGTTTTTCATGCGTGTGTTGCTGTTACTGGCCGCCTTCCTGTTCGGCCTGCCGTCTTTTGCGGCCTCTCGTTGCGATATCAATGTCCCGACCCAAACGGTCGACCTGGATCAGGTGAGCCTCGCCTACCAGAGCATCGGTCGCGCGTCCGACCCGGCCTTGCTGCTGGTGATGGGCCTGGGCGGGCAGTTGATCCACTGGCCGGATGAAGTGGTGGTCGCCCTGTGTCAGCAGGGCTTTCGGGTGATCCGCTACGACAACCGCGACGTCGGGCTGTCCACCTGGCGCCAGACCCCGGCCAGCGCCAATCTGACCTTTGAAGTATTGCGCTACAAGCTCGGCCTGCCGGTGGCGGCGCCCTACACCCTGACCGATATGGCCGATGACGCCCTGGGCCTGATGGATGCTTTGCAGATCCAGCAATTTCATGTGTTGGGCGCAAGCATGGGCGGCATGATCGCCCAGCACCTGGCTGCCATGGCGCCGCAGCGGGTCGAGAGCCTGACCCTGGTCATGACCAGCTCCGGCGCCGAAGGGCTGCCGGCGCCGAACGCGGCGTTGGTGCAGTTGTTGTCGCGGCGCAGTGCGCCCAACCGCGAAGTGGCCCTGGAGCAGCAGGCCGACCTGCTCGCGGCGCTGGGCAGCCCGAACATCAAGGACGACCGCCAGGCCCTGCTGCACCAGGCGGCGCTGTCCTACGATCGTGCGTTCAACCCCGAAGGCGTGAAGCGCCAGATCATGGCGATTCTCGCCGAACCCAGCCGCGTGCCGTTGCTCAACCAGCTGCGCGTGCCGACGCTGGTGGTCCACGGCACCGCCGACCCGTTGCTGCCGGTGATGCACGGCGTGCATCTGGCGGCGCATATCCAGGGCAGCCAGTTAAAGCTGATTCCGGGCATGGCCCACCGGTTCCAGGAAGCGTTCAAGGCGCCGCTGCTGATGGCGGTGCTGCCGTACCTGCAAGCCCATCGCGAGGATGCCGCGCACTGGGCACGCATCGAGCCGGTGGCACCTTCGAAGGTGCTGTGACATTGGTGTATGGTGCAACCTTTGTGGCGCATATGGCCTGCGAGGTTGCCTAACATGAGTACCCCCCTGAAAATCGATTTCGTCAGCGATGTGTCCTGCCCCTGGTGCATCATCGGCCTGCGCGGCCTGACCGACGCCCTGGACCAACTGGGCGCCGAGGTACAGGCCGAGATCCACTTCCAGCCGTTCGAACTCAACCCGAACATGCCGGCCGAAGGGCAGAACATCGTCGAACACATCACCGAGAAATACGGCTCCAGCGCCGAAGAGTCCCAGGCCAACCGCGCGCGCATCCGCGATTTGGGCGCGGCGTTGGGCTTTGCCTTTCGCACCGATGGCCGGAGCCGCATCTACAACACCTTCGATGCGCATCGCCTGCTGCATTGGGCCGGCCTTGAAGGCTTGCAGTACAACCTCAAGGAAGCGTTGTTCAAGGCTTACTTCACCGACCAGCAGAACCCCTCCGACCACGCCACCCTGGCGATCATCGCCGAAAGCGTCGGCCTGGATATCCAGCGCGCGGCCGCGATTCTCGCCAGCGACGAATACGCCGCCGACGTGCGCGAGCAGGAGCAGCTGTGGATTTCCCGTGGCGTGAGTTCGGTGCCGACCATCGTGTTCAACGACCAGTACGCCGTGAGCGGTGGCCAGCCGGCCGAAGCCTTTGTGGGGGCGATTCGCCAGATCATCAACGAGGCCAAAAACTAGAACCCCATACCAAAGGTGGGAGGGGCGCTGCGACGATTCGATGGCTGAGTGTCAGTCAGCGCCTGTAGCGCCCCAACCACCTAGCGAGGGCAAGCCCTCTCCCCCAGGGTTTGGCAGTGTGCTTGGGGTAGGTGCTGGCCCGCGCCTTGCATTGACCCCCTAAAGCCTTAGGGGAACACTGCCGTGAATATTCTCGATCTAGACCACAGCCTCACCGCGCAGGCGCCGATTGCCCGGCGGTTGGCCAGCGGGCAGGCGACGCGTATCGATCTGCTGGACCTGGGCCCGAAGCTGCGCCTCTGGTCTACCGAAAAGACCTGGAAACGCTTCGTCGAACGCCTGGCCCGGCGGCCGCGGCCCACGGACGCGCGGCCGGAGATCCTGTTTGTCGGCTCCGGCGATTACCACCACCTCACGCCGGCGTTCCTGGCTGACTTGAAAGAGCCGGTCAGCCTGATCCACTTTGACAATCACCCCGACTGGGTGCGCCTGGCGCCCAAGCGCCACTGCGGGTCATGGGTCAACCGCGCGTTGAAGATGCCGGCGATCAAACGCATTGTCACCCTCGGCCCGTGCAGCGATGACCTGCATAACCCGCAACTGCGCGGCGGCAACCTCGCTGCGCTCAAGCGCGGGCAGTTGCAGCTGTTTCCCTGGCAGCATGCGCCGTCGAAAGTATGGGGGCGGATCGGCGATGGCACCGGGCATCAGCAGCGCGAAGATCACTTGTATTGGCGCAACCTGGCCGAGCTGGATTGGACTGCATTTCTCGAACAGATGATCAGCAGCCTGCCCACCGACGCGGTCTGGATCACAGTGGATAAAGACGTGCTGGCCAGCGAAGACGCAGCCACCAACTGGGACCAGGGCGGCATGCGCCTGACCCACTTGCTGCAGGCCCTGCGCGCCTTGGCCGCACACAAACGCATCATCGGCATCGACGTCTGCGGCGAGTTCGCCACGCCGACGTTCAGCAACGCATTCAAGCGTTGGGAGGCCAAGTCCGACCAGCCTCCCGCCGAGCGCTGGAGCCCTGAGGATCTGCAGCGCAATGCCGCCACCAATGCGGCCCTGATCGACCTGTTCGAGGAATTGTTCCCGTGAGCCTGACCGTGGTGGTGCTGGTGGCGTTTTCCATCGTGCTCGATGTGATCGGCCAGCTGTGTTTCAAGATGGGCCTGGACCGTTTGCCCGAACTGGAGGGCGATTTTCGCCTGAATGCGTTCTGGGGCCAGGTGTTCAATGCGCCGCTGTTGTGGGCGGGAATCGGCGCCTATGTGATCGAGTTTTTCGTCTGGCTCGAAGCCTTGTCCCGCGCGCCGCTGAGCCTGCTGTTTCCGGCGGCGGCGCTGGCGTACTGCGGCGTGGTACTGGCGGGCAAGCTGGTGCTGGGGGAAACCGTCAGCCGCCGGCGCTGGCTGGGCACGTTGGTGATCACATTAGGGGTGATGTTGGTGGCGATTGGAGGAGGGCAGGCATGAGTACGCAAAACGTCAGTGCCGGTTGGCTGCACGAACGCCTGGGCACGGTGGTGTTGTGGGCCTTATTGATCTGCACCGAGAGTGCCGGCCAGCTGTTCACCAAGATCGCCGGCGATCAGTTGGGACAGATGGATTTCAATTGGCAGTGGCTGGTGGAAGTCGCGCATAACCCCGGCATCCTGGCGGCGATTGCCTGCTACATCGGCGCGTTTTTCGTGTGGATGCTGATCCTGCGGCGCAGCAGTTTGTCACTGGCCTTTCCCCTGAGTTCACTGGTGTTCGTGGTGGTGCTGCTGGGGTCGTGGCTGGGGCTGGGGGAACATATCAGCCCGCTGCACTGGGTGGGGGTTGCAGTGATCATCGGTGGCATCGCCCTGCTGGCCGAAGGCGAAGAGAACTGATGGTCGAGGGGCTTGGCCCCCCGATGTTCATGGGTGGGAGGGGCAAGCCCCTCCCACAGTGGATCAATCGAACTTGTAGCTGATCGCCGTTTGCACCTGACCCTGGTTCACATCGCCAGTCTGCTTGACGATGCTGCTGTTCGCCGCCGAACCCACCAGGTGCACCCAGCTGGCGCTGGTCAACAGCGACCAGTGAGGCGCCAGGGGAAATTCAAAGCTCTGGGTCAGCGTTACATTCTGGAAACCGCCGCTGGCGTTATACGGGCGAAAACCGGTGGCGGCGGCCTCGTGGTCGTCCACGCCGAAAAACGTATTGGCTTGGCGCGCGTCGGCAAAATGCGCCACCAGGCCGCTGCTGCCGATGATCCCGCCGCCCAGCGGGTAGCCCAGTTCGCCACCCAGCTTGCCCAATGTGCCGCTCTGGGAGTGGCCGCCGCCGACGGCCTGGCCCAACTGCGCGTAAACCCGCCAGAAGTCAGCCGGTGCGTATTGCACGAAGCCCCCGACCTCGGCCATGTCCGACACGTTGCGCAACCCCTGCAGCGAGCCGTTGGACGTACGCCCCTGCAGGTAATTGATATACGGCCCGGCGCTGAAACCGTGGGTGTCCACCGCGCTCCAGGTCAGGCCGTCGTCGGTGCTCAGGCTGACATTGCCCCAGTCCAGATCCACATAGGGCACGGGCCGCGTTTCGTAGCGGCTGCCGGTCGGGTCGTGGGGCTGATAACTCAGGCCGGCGCCGACTTCACCCCTGATGCCGTCGGCCAACGCGGTATTGGAAACGCCCCACAGGCCAAGCAAACCGGCGAGTGCCGCGCAGGTGATCCTCAACATGGTCACTGTTCCTTGATTGAATACCCGCGCATGAACGCGCAAAGCACGGTGGCCGTGCAAGCACTCATGTTGTTTGTAGCAAGCTACAAAAATTGTAGCTGTCACGACACATATGAGCCCCGCACCCCGAGCAAAGCCCCGGCTGCACGGGGTGATGGCCACTTGGCACAGTCTCTGCTCTACCCCTTGGGCAAGCGCATGCAGCGCGCCCTCTTCAAGGTAAACGCAGATGATTGACTGGCATATCGTGTGTGACTTCGACGGGACCATCACGCCCACCGATGTCATCGACAACGTCCTCCAACGCTTCGCCGGCCCCGAGTGGGAAACCATCGAGCAGCAATGGCTGGACGGGCATATCGGTTCACGCGAATGCCTGAGCCGCCAACTGGCGCTGATCAAGGCCACGCCCAGCGAATTGCTGGCGTACTTCGACAGCGTCGAGATCGACCCGGATTTTCCGGATTTCGTCGATCACGTACTCGGCCTGGGGGCGAGTCTGGAAGTGGTCAGCGACGGCATCGAGCAAGGCATCGCGCGGATTCTGTCGCGCAACTATGTGACCTTGCTGCCGATCCTCGCCAACCGCCTGCGCCAGGTCGACCAGAACAGCTGGCGCATCGATTTTCCCTATTCAAGCGATGCCTGCCGCGCCGCGTCCGGCAACTGCAAGTGCAAATCCACCCCGCGCAACAAGCGGGTGCTGGTGATCGGCGACGGCAAGTCCGACATGTGCGTGGCCTCCACCGCTGACTTCGTGTTCGCCAAGGGCAGCCTTGCCGAGTACTGCGTCGCCAACGCCATCCCCCATGCGCGCTTCGACACCTTTGCCGAAGTGACGGCATTGCTGGCGCGGCTCCCGCAGAGCATTGCCGCCAACACATCCTCCTTTGCTACTGACTCCCAGGAACTCTTCCATCATGTCTGATATCCGCATCGCAACCGCCGAAGACCAGGTGCTTCTGGACAAAGAGGCCAAGTACTGCTCCTACGGCGATACCGTCCATTACATCGAGCCGCCGCGCATTTTCAGCCGCTGTGAAGGTTCCTACGTGTGGGACACCGAAGACCAGGCCTACCTCGACCTGCAAATGTGGTACTCGGCGGTCAACTTCGGCTACGCCAACCCGCGCCTGAACAATGCGCTGAAACAGCAGATCGATACCCTGCCGCAGATCGCCAGCCAGTACCTGCACAAGGGCAAGATCGAGTTGTCGGAAATGATCGCCGTCGACGCCAAGAACAAATTCGGCCTCGACGGCCGCGTGCACTTCAACGTCGGCGGTTCGCAATCGATTGAAGACTCCCTGAAGGTGGTGCGTAACGCCACCAACGGCAAGAGTTTGATGTTCGCCTTCGAAGGCGGCTATCACGGGCGCACCCTCGGCGCCTCGTCGATCACTTCCAGCTATCGCTACCGTCGCCGCTATGGCCACTTCGGCGAGCGTGCGCAGTTCATCCCGTTCCCTTACCACTTCCGCGGCCCCAAGGGCATGACCAAGGAAGAGTATGGCAGCCACTGCGTGCAGCAATTCGCGCGGCTGTTCGAGACCGAATACAACGGCGTGTGGGACCCGAAAGTCGGCCAGAGCGAATACGCCGCGTTCTACGTCGAGCCGATCCAGGGCACCGGCGGTTATGTGATCCCGCCGATGAACTTTTACCGCGAACTCAAGCAGGTACTGGATCAGCACGGCATTCTGCTGGTGTCCGATGAAATCCAGATGGGCTTCTACCGCACCGGCAAGCTGTGGTCGATCGAACACTTCGACGTGCAGCCCGATGTGATTGTGTTCGGCAAGGCGCTGACCAACGGGCTCAACCCCCTGGGCGGCATCTGGGCTCGCGAAGAGTTGATCAACCCGAAGATCTTCCCGCCAGGCTCGACCCACTCCACCTTCGCCTCCAACCCGCTGGGCACGGCGGTGGGTCTGGAAATGTTCAAGATGACCAACGAAGTCGACTACGGCGCGATGGTCATGGCCAAGGGCAAGTTCTTCCTTGAAGGTTTGCAGGATTTGCAGAAGCGTTTCCCGATCATCGGCGACGTGGACGGCCTGGGCCTGGCCCTGCGCTGCGAAATCTGCGGTCCGGATGGCTTCACCCCGGACAAGGCGACCCTGGACTACATGGTCGAGGAAGGCATGAAGGGCGATATGGTGGTCGACGGGCAGAAACTCGGCCTGATCCTCGACGTGGGCGGTTACTACAAAAACGTGATCACCCTGGCGCCGTCCTTGGAAATCAGCTACCCGGAAATCGAACTGGGCCTCAAGCTGCTGGAACAACTGCTGGTACGGGCGACCAAGCGGTGAACGGTCACGGGTTCGACCTCGGTGAAGGTGATGCCGGTTTCGTGCTCGGCAACGGTCCGGTCGGGGTCCTGTTGATCCACGGCCTGACCGGCACCCCGAATGAATTGCGCCAGGTCGCCAAGGGCCTGGCCAGGGACGGTACGTGCACGGTGTACGTGCCGACCCTGGCCGGACACTGCGGCGGCAACAGCGACTTGCAGGCCACCGGCTGGCGCGACTGGTACGAAGGCGTGCGCAAGACCTTCGTGCAGGTGCGCCAGCGGCATGGGCAAGTGTTCGTCGGTGGCTTGTCCATGGGCGCGGTGATGTCGATGTACCTGGCTTCGGAGCATCCGGGCCAGGTCGCCGGGCTGCTGATGTATTCCACCACCCTTAAGTACGATGGCTGGAGCATCAGCAAAATGGCGTTCATCACGCCGTTGCTGATCCGCATCCCGTTCGGCGTGCGCCTGTTCCGGTTTACTGAAAAGCCGCCCTACGGCATCAAGAACCAACGGTTACGGGCAATCGTCGAGCGGCAGATGAAGGAGGGTGAAAGCAGCGAGGCGGGGTTATTGACCATGGAAGGGGTGACGGTGCGCGAGTTGCACTGGATGAACGCCGTGGTGAAGAAACGCATGCCGTCGATCAACGTCCCGGCGCTCGTGCTGCATTCGATCGAAGACGACATCACCAGCCGCTGGAACGCCGACTACGTCGAGCGCTACCTGGGCGGACCGGTGACCAAGATCCTGCTGGACGACTGCTACCACATGATCACCGTCGACCTGCAATACCGGCGTGTGATCGAACTGAGCGCCGCTTTTATCCGCGAACGGGCGACCGACGATGTGTTGGCGTGTTGTGGTTAACGCGACGGATGTGCTGAGCGGGCTCTGTGGCAAGCCTGCTCACCACTCGAACTGACCCAACCAGATCCTCAGCCAAAAAAGGGGAACACGTGATCACCACCCAAGCCTTTGCAACCATCCGGGCTCTGCAGCGCATTGCCTGGAACGATTGTTTTCCCGGTGCGCTTGAAGATTGGGACTATTACGTCGCCGTGGAAAACGCCGCCGTCGAGGATTTTCAATGGCGCTACCTGGCCGTGTACGACAATGGAACGCTGGTGGCCGTGGCGCCGGCCTTTATTACCCATTACCGTCTCGACACCACCGTGTCCGGCGTCGGCAAGCGCTTGACCACTCGCCTGCAACGCCTGTGGCCGGGGGCGTTGCAGCTGGGGTTGTATGCCTTGGGCTCGCCGCTGGCCGAGCGCTGCGACGTCGGGTTTGCCAGCGAGGTACCGCAGGTGCGCCGCCCGCTGGTGCTCACGCATCTGCTGCAGGCCGCCCGACAGGACGCCGATGACCTCGGCATCGGCCTGCTGGCGGTCAAGGATGCCCCCAGCCACGACCCGCACTGGCGCGAAAGCTGCCGCGCCGCCGGTTTCCAGAGTATGCCGAGCCTGCCTACTGGCGTGCTGCCGCTGCCCTATGGCTCGGTGGACGCCTACCTCGGTTCGCTGGGCAAGTCCACGCGCAAGGACCTGCGCCGCAAGCTGCGCGCGCCGGGGCCGCGTGTCGAGTGGCGGGACAATATCGATGATGTGCTGCCCGAGGTCATGAGGCTGTACGAAGCCACGCTTACCCGCGCCGAGTTGCAGTTCGAGCGCCTGCCCGCCAGCTACTTCACCGGCGTGCTCGAACGCCTCGAAGGCCGCGCGGTGTGTGTTCTGTACTGGGTGGATGAGCAACTGGTAGCGTTCAACCTCATGCTCAGGGACGAACATCGGCTGGTGGACAAGTTCTTCGGGCATGACGTCGCCTTCACCCGCGACCACAACCTGTACTTTCGCAGTTGGCTGACCAATGTCGACTACTGTATTCAACACAAAATTGCAGCGTACGAGTGCGGGCAGGCCGGCTATGCCAGTAAGCTGCGCCTGGGCTGCAAGTTCCAGGGCAACCAGGTGTTCTTCCGGCACCGTAACCGCCTGGTCAACGGTCTGCTCGCGCTGGTAAAACTGTTTATCCGACCGGATCGTTCCGACCCTGCCATGGCTGCTGCAATAAGCGAATCCCGATGATCACCAAGACCCGCCAGAAAGCCCGTCCGTTTGCCATTTCGCGCTGGAGTGTCCAGCGCAAGCTGGTGCTGGCGTTCTGGTTGGTCAGTGTGATCCCCACCATGATCGCGGCGGAGCTGGCCGCCACCACGCTGTCGGAGATTTTCGACAGCAACGTGCGCATCTGGCTGCAGGAGTCGACCAAGATCGTCAAGGACGAGATCGGCGATATCCTTCACGACAACGCGCGCATGGCCAAGCTGTTCCTGCGCTACACCAGCCCGCCCGCGAGCAGACAGGCGGCCAAGCACGACCGGCTGACGGCGGACATTGCCGATGCCACCGACATCGATGTGGTCGCGCTGATTCGCGTCAGTGACAACAAACCGGTGTTCAGCACTGCCGCCGACGACATCGTCAAACAGATCAGCCTGGCCAGGAACACCGTCTTGCAGACCGTGCAGGTGGGCGGCGTGTCCACCGGCATCGTGGTCTCGACCTTCGAGACCACCCAGGACGGCGTGGATTACGTGCTGCTGGTCGGCACCTACCTGGACAGCAGCTTCCTCACCAGCGTGGCCGATGTGCATTCCCTCGACCTGCGGCTGTACCTGGCCAACCCGGAAGGGTTCTCGGAGATTTTCTCGACCCAGCGTTTCGAGGATCACCCCTCGCGGATCCCCAAGGATGTCGAGGCGGCGATGCGCAGCACGCGCCAACCCAGCGAGCAGTTCACCCATAACTACAGCGGGCTGTACTGGCCGATCTTCAACGATGCCGGCGAGTTGCAAGGCGTGATTTTCAGCGGGTTGCTGCGCCACACCAGCCTGGTGGGGCTGGTCAACCAGAGCAACCTGTTCGTGCTGATCTTCCTGCTCAGCTCGGCGCTGTCACTGGCCGCCGGGGTGCTGGTGTCGCGGCGCCTGACCCGGCCGCTGCGGGATCTGTCCCAGGGCGTGAGCGCGGTGATCTCCGGCGATTACGCACACCGCGTCGAGGTCAGCGGCGGCGATGAACTGGCGCAGTTGAGCAGCACCTTCAATCACATGACCGAGCGCCTGGGCGAATTGCACCAGCTCGAAGCCCAGTTGCGTCGCCGCGACCGCCTGCACGCGCTGGGCGAAGTCGCCATGGGCCTGGCTCACGAGATCCGCAACCCATTGGGCATCATCAAGACCGCCACCCAGTTGCTGCACCGTCGCGCCGACCTGCCGGCCGCCGACAAGCGCCACCTTGAATACGTGATCAGCGAAGTCAGCCGCATCAATGACCTGATCACCGAATTCCTCGACTTCGCCAAGCCCAACCCGCCGCTGCGCGTGGTGCAGCCGGCGCGGGCGCTGGTGGAGGAGATCCTCGGCTTCTGCGCGCCGGAGCTGGCCACCCATAACATCGATGCGCAGATCGACGACCAGGCGCCGGGCGCGACGCTGTATGCCGACGCCCGGCAACTCAAGCAGGCCTGCCTCAACCTGATTATCAACGCCATCGACGCCATGCCCGACGGCGGGCGTTTGACCCTGGGCATCCGCAGCGTCGGCGAGAATACGGTCATCAGCATTGCCGACAGCGGCCAAGGCATTCCTGCCGAGATGATCGAGCGTATCTTTACGCCGTTCGTCACCACCAAGGCCTCCGGCACCGGGCTGGGCCTGGCCAAGGTCTATTCGATCATGGAAAGTCACGACGCCAGCATTGAATGCACAAGTGAGAAAGAGGCCGGCGCCACGTTCAGCCTGTACATTCCGGCGCGGGGCGAAGACGAGGAGGACAGTCATGACGCATAACGTATTGGTGGTCGACGACGAGCCCAAACTCTGTGATTTGCTCTCGTCGGCCCTGGGCCAGAATGGCATCCAGGTGTTTACCGCCGGCAACGGCCTGCACGCGCTCAAGGTGCTGGAGCAGGAAGACATCGACCTGGTGATCAGCGACTGGCGCATGCCGGGCATGGACGGGCCGGCACTGCTGGCGGAAATCAAGACGCGCTATCCCCAGGTGCCGGTGATCGTGATGACCGCCTACAGCACGGTAAAAAACGCCGTGCAGTCGATGCGCAACGGCGCTTATGACTACATCGCCAAGCCGTTCGATATCGACGAGCTGGACATCACCGTGGCCAAGGCTCTGCAATTTCGCGACATCCTGCGCGACAACGCACGCCTGCGCGCCGAGCTGGACGAACACGCGCAGTTCGATAGCCTGGTGGGCGATAGCCCGGCGTTTCGCAAGGTGCTGCAGGCGGTGGATTCCGTGCGTGACAGCAGCGCCACCATCCTGCTGACGGGCGAGAGCGGCACCGGCAAGGAAATGGTGGCCCGCGCCATCCACAAGCACGGTAGCCGTGCCGACCAACCCTTCGTGGCGGTCAACTGCGCGGCGATTCCCGAAGGCCTGCTGGAGAGCGAGATGTTCGGGCATCGCAAGGGCGCGTTCACCGGCGCGGTGTCGGACCGGGTCGGGCGCTTCCAGCAGGCGGACAAGGGCACGCTGTTTCTGGATGAAGTGGGCGATATGCCCCTGGCGTTGCAGGCTAAGATCCTGCGCGCCTTGCAGGAGCGGGTGATCGAGCCGGTGGGTGACCCGCGCGAGCGCAAGGTGGACGTGCGCGTAATCGCCGCCACCAATAAAAACCTGCTGGAGGCGGTGGCCAGCAAGGAGTTTCGCGAAGACCTGTATTACCGCCTCAATGTGTTCCCGATCCCGCTGCCGGCCCTGCGCGAGCGGGTGGAAGACATCGCACCCCTGGCCCGGCATTTCGCCCAGACCCTGAGCGCCACGGCGGGCAAGCGGATCACCGGCTTCAGCCCTGAGGCGTTGCAGGCCATGGCGGCTTATCACTGGCCGGGCAATATCCGTGAACTGCAGAACTGCGTGGAGCGCGCGACCATTGTGGCCGCCACGCCGGTGATCGAAGACATTGATTTGCCGGGTTATCTGTTTGCGTCCAAGCCGAGCGAGGGCGGCGTGACGACGATTCTCAGCGACGGACCGGGCATTCCCCAGGACCTGGATGCGGCGCTGGCCGAGGTCGAGAAAGCCTACATCCTTGCGGCGTTGCAGGAGAGCAACGGCGTGCAGGCCGCGGCGGCGGCCAAGATCGGGATTTCCGAGAGAAGCTTCTGGTATCGGCTGAAGAAGCTGGGCATCCAGGTCGACAAGATCGTCCGTTGACTCAACCAGGATAAAACTGTGGGAGGGGGCTTGCCCCCGATTGCAGTGGCCCAGTTACAGATGAGCTGACTGTCACACAGCTATCGGGGGCAAGCCCCCTCCCACAGTTTTTGACCGAGTCCGGTCATGTATGGAGGCGTACCCAGATGCTCACCAGGATTGTGGCGGCCATCAGCCAAGCCAGCGCCGCCACGGCTAAAGAAGCTTCCAGGCGCATTCGGTCCACCATCACATACAACGCAGCCAGGTACACAAAGTACGGAATGATCGACCACATGCCGAACAGGATGGTGGTCTTCAAGTCTTCCACCGAGCGGCCTTTGCCGACGATGTAGTGGGCGATCAGCGCAAAGGTCGGGAACAGCGGCACCAGCCCGGCGATGTAATAGTTTTTGGTCTTGGCCAGCGCGGCCAGTATCAGCACCACCGCCGCGCCCAGGGCGGCCTTCAGAAACAGATCCATCAGTGGCTCAACCCGTATTTTTTGACCTTGTCGAACAGTGTGGTCTTGGCCATCCCCAATTCCAGGCTGGCCTGTGTGAGGTTGCCGCCGCTGCGTTGCAGGGCGTCCATCAGCAGGTTGCGTTCAAAGGCTTCCACCGCCTCGGTAAAGGCCAACCCCTGGCCGCCGCTGCCGGTGCCGCTTTTCTTGAACGCGGGCAGGCCCAGGGCGAAGCGTTCGGCGACGTTGCGCAGTTCGCGGACATTGCCGGGCCAGTCGTGGCTCATCAGGCTGGACAGGGTCTGGTTGTCCAGCTCCGGCGCCGTGCGGTCGAAGCGCAGGGACGACTGCTGCAGGAAATGTTCGAACAGTTGCAGGATGTCTTCGCGGCGCTCGCGCAGGGGCGGCAGCTCCAGGGTCACCACGTTGAGACGGTAATACAGGTCGCTGCGAAACTGACCGGCGCGGCTCAGTTCGTCCAGATCGGATTTAGTGGCCGCAATGACCCGGCAATCCACCGCCACGCTCTGGTTGGACCCCAGCCGTTCCAGGGTGCGTTCCTGCAGGACCCGCAGTAATTTGATCTGCAGATTGATCGGCATGCTTTCCACTTCATCGAGAAACAGCGTGCCTTCGTGGGCGTGTTCGATCTTGCCGATGCGTCGCTTGCCCGCGCCGGTGAAGGCATTGGCCTCGTGGCCGAAAATCTCGCTTTCGAAGAGGTTTTCCGGCAGGCCACCGCAGTTCAGGGCGACAAATTGGTGGGCGTGACGCCGGCTGAAATCGTGCAGGCAACGGGCGACCAGTTCCTTGCCGGTACCGGTTTCGCCTTCGATCAGCACGTTGGCCGACGTGTCGGCGACGTTGGCGATCAGCTCGCGCAGGCTCTGCATGGCCGGCGAGCGCCCGATGATGCGGCCTTCCAGGGAGTCGCGCTCGGCCAGTTGACGACGCAGCGCCCAGACTTCCCGCGCCAGCCCGCGCTGCTCCAGGGCGCGTCGGGCGACGTCCACCAGGCGTTCGGGGGAGAAGGGTTTTTCCATGAAGTCATAGGCGCCGTTGCGCATTGCGCCGACGGCCATGGAAATATCGCCATGCCCGGTGATCAGCACCACCGGCAGGCTTTTATCCAGCGCCTTGAGGCGGGTGAGCAGCTCCAGGCCGTCGATGCCCGGCAGGCGAATATCGCTGATGACAATGCCGGCGAAGTTCTCGCCGACGCGCTTCAAGGCTTCCTCGGCGCTGCCCACGCCCACGCTGGTGATGTCCTCCAGCGCCAGGGCCTGCTGGCAACCGAGCAGCACATGGGGGTCGTCTTCGACGATCAGGACGGTGAGGTCGTTGCGGTCTGTATTCATGTCGACTCAGTGGGTTGAGCGCCCGCCAACGGCAGGCTCAGGACAAAGGCCGTACCACCGCTGGCCGGATGCTCCACGGCGAGGTTGCCACCCGTGGCGGCCGCCAGGCTGGCCGACAGGGTCAGGCCCAGGCCCAGGCCCTGTTCGCCGGGTTTGGTGGTAAAGAACGGTTCGAACAAATGCTTGCGCGCCTCGGGGTCGATGCCGTGGCCATTGTCGCGCACCTGCAGGCGGTACTTGCCCTCGCTGCCGCTGCCTTCCAGCCACAGTTCGGGGGCCGGTTGCGCCTGCATGGCGTCAAGGGCGTTGCCGATCAGGTTGACCAGGATCTGCTCCAGGCGGGTCTGATCGATCTGCAAGGCAGCGTCGGCGAAGTCTCGGTGCAGGGTCAGCGGCAAGTTGTCCAGACGCGCGCCCAGCACCTGGAACGCGGCGTCCACCGCTTTGGCCAGGCTGGCCTCGCCCTGGTCATCACCGCGCCGGGCAAAGGAGCGCAGGCTGGCGGTGATGCGGCCCATGCGGTCGATCAGTTCGTTGATGGTCTTGAGGTTGGCGCTGGCGGTGTCCAGCGCGCCGCGCTCAAGAAAACGCACAGTGTTGCCGGACAACGTGCGCAGCGCGGCCAATGGCTGGTTGAGTTCATGGGCGATGCTGGTGGACATCTGGCCGATGGCCGCGAGTTTGCCGGCCTGTACCAGTTCATCCTGGGCACGGCGCAGGGTTTCTTCGGCCTGGCGCCGTTCGCGGATCTGACCCTTGAGCCGTTCGTTGCTGGCGCGCAGGTCGGTGGTGCGTTCGGCAATCCTACGCTCCAGCTGGCTGTTGGCTTCCTGCAAGGCTTCCCGCGCGGCGAGGCGGGTGGCGATGACCTTGCGTCGCTCGTTCCAGGCGATCAGCAGGAAGGCGACCAGGCCGAAGGCCACTGCCACCAGGATGCCCTGGTTGATGGCCGCGCGACGCAGGTCGTTGAGCGGGGTGAGCAGGGTAAAGCTCCACGGTGTGTCGTTGAGCGGACGAGTTTGCGCCAGGTAGCTGACGGCGTGCTCGTCATTGACCACTTCGCTGTTGGCCGGGAAGGTCAGTTTTTCGGTGCCTTCCTTCAAACGCTCGCGGGCCAGGGGCTCCAGCTCGTTCAAGGTGGCCCAGTAGTATTGCAGGCTGTGGGCCAGGCGTTCCTTGACCTCATCGCTCAGTGGGCGCACGGCCTTGAGACGGCGGGCCGGGTCGCTGGAGAGGATGATGATGCCGTTCTCGTCGCTCACGAATGCTTCGAGGCGCGCGCGCTGCCAGCGTTCTTCGAGGGCTTCGAGGCGCACTTTGACCACGGCGACGCCGATGATCTTGCCGTGCTCTTCCAGGCCATGGGCGAGGTAATAGCCGGGCTCGCCGTTGGTGCTGCCGATGCCGTAGAAACGGCCGGGCTGGCCGCGCACGGCGTTCTGGAAATAGGCGCGGAAAGACAGGTCTTCACCCTGGTAACTGTCGGCATCGCGCCAATTACTGGTGGCGAGCACGCGGCCAGTGGTGTCCATCACGTAGATGGCGCGGCTGCGGCTGCGACGGTTCAGGCCTTCGAGGTATTCGTTGACGGCTTTGCGGGTTTCCTGATTCGGATCGGCCAGCAGTGTGGAGACGCTGGTTTCCAGCTCCAGCAGGCTGGGCAGGTAGGTGTACTTGCTGATCTCGCTTTCGACGGTGCGGGCATGCAGTTCCAGTTGGCGCTCGCCATTGTCACTGAGGGTGCGGATGCCATAGTACTCGCTGATCCAGAAGCCGATGTAACCCAGGCCGACCATCAGGGCGATGATCAACGGCGGCAGGAACAACTGGCGAATCAGACGAGGTTTCACGGCAAGTGATGGCGGTGCGGCGCGAAATTGGTTGGGGTCGCATTTCATCACAGATGCCTTGGGTCAACCAGAGCTGCCATGTAGGAGGGGACTTGCCCCCTCCCACACTGGCTCGGGCTTAATTGCTTAGTGCTGCAGGATTTTCTCGAGGAAGTGCTGCGCGCGCTCCGAGCGGGCGCTGATGTCGCCGAAGAACTCTTCCTTCGGGCAGTCTTCGATGATCTTGCCGGCGTCCATGAAGATCACGCGGTCGGCCACTTTACGCGCGAAGCCCATTTCGTGGGTCACGCACATCATGGTCATGCCTTCCTGGGCCAACTGCACCATCACGTCCAACACTTCGTTGACCATTTCCGGGTCCAACGCCGAGGTCGGTTCGTCGAACAGCATGACGATCGGGTCCATGGCCAGGGCGCGGGCAATCGCCACACGTTGCTGCTGGCCACCGGAGAGCTGGCCAGGGTGCTTGTGGGCGTGTGCCGACAGGCCGACGCGCTCAAGCAGTTGCAGGCCTTTCTTGGTGGCCTCTTCCTTGCTGCGGCCGAGCACCTTGATCTGCGCGATGGTCAGGTTTTCGGTGATGGTCAGGTGCGGGAACAGCTCGAAGTGCTGGAACACCATACCGACGCGCGAGCGCAGTTTCGGCAGGTTGGTCTTCGGGTCGGCGATGGAGGTGCCATCGACGACGATGTCGCCTTTCTGGAACGGTTCCAGCGCATTCACGCACTTGATCAGGGTGGATTTGCCCGAGCCGGACGGCCCGCACACCACGATCACTTCGCCTTTTTTAACCTCGGTGCTGCAATCGGTCAGCACCTGGAAGTCGCCATACCACTTGTTGATGTTCTTGATAGAGATCATACGGCAAACCTTTTTTGCAGACGCTTGACCAGCAGCGAGGCGGAAAAGCTGATGATGAAGTAGACGACACCGGCGAAGATCAGGAACTCATTGGAGCGGCCGATGATGTCGCCGTTGGAGCGGGCGGAGTTGAGGAAGTCCACCAGGCCCACGGTGTAGACCAGCGAGGTGTCCTGGAACAGGATGATCGACTGTTGCAGCAGCAACGGGGTCATCTTGCGGAACGCCTGGGGCAGGATGATCAGGCGCATGGTCTGGCCATAGGTCATGCCCATCGCCTGCGCCGCCGCCATCTGGCCCTTGGGGATCGACTGCACGCCGGCCCGCACGATTTCACAGAAGTACGCGGCTTCGAACATCATGAAGGCCACGACGCAGGAGGTGAACGCACCGATCGGGGTGTCTTCTCCGGTGATCCAGCGCAGCACGAACGGCACCGCGAGGTAGAACCAGGTAATCACCAGCAACAGGGGGATCGAGCGGAAATAGTTCACATAGGCGCCGGCCAGCCGCGACAGCAGTTTGCTGGACGACAGGCGCATCAGCGCGAGGAGCGTGCCCAGGATAATGCCGCCGACCACGCCCATGACCATCAGCTTCAAGGTCATGACCATGCCGTTCCACAGGCCCGGTATGGCGGGGATGATGCCGCTGAAATCGAGTTCCATTATTTACCCCCCACGGAGATCAGGCCGGGCACTGCGACTTTCTTCTCGACCAGGCGCATCAGCAGCATCAGGCTCATGTTCAGGGTGAAGTAGATCAGCGTGGCCAGGGTGAAGGCTTCGAACAGGTTGGCCGAGAACTCGGCGGTCTGTTTGGTTTGCGCCAGCAGTTCCATCAGGCCGATCAAGGACGCCACGGAGGAGTTCTTGAACACGTTGAGGAATTCCGAGGTGAGCGGCGGAATGATGATGCGGTAGGCCTGGGGCAGCAGCACGTTCCAGTAGATCTGGGGCAGCTTGAAGCCCATGGCGCGCGCGGCGGATTCCTGGCCACGCGGCAGCGCCTGGATACCGGTGCGCACTTGCTCGCACACACGGGCGGCGGTGAACAGGCCCAGGCACACGACGACGCTCAGGTAGGCCGAGGTGGTCGGGTTCAGGTCCTGCTTGTACCAGTCCTGCAGGTTCTGCGGCAGCAGGTCGGGCACCAGGAAGTACCAGATGAACAGCTGCACCAGCAGCGGTACGTTGCGGAACAGCTCCACGTAGCAGGTCGCGATGCCCGATACCAAACGGTTCGGCACGGTGCGCATGACCCCCAGAATGGAGCCCAGCAGCAAAGCGATGATCCATGCCACGACAGCGATGGCGATGGTCCAGCCCAAACCGGCGATGTACCAGTCGAGATAGGTCTCGCTGCCCACGCCGGTGGACTTGAAGAACACGCCCCAGTCCCAGTTGTAATTCATTAGGGTCTCCCCTCGAAATCGATCGATGTACAAGCACCCGCTTGGGGAAAATCCATTCCCGCCTGACGTTGAACGCCAGGCACACGCGATCGGCTCGAAAACCGCCAGGTCGAGTGTTCCAAGTTAAAACCAGCAGGTAGTAGCAGACGCCTGAGGGAGGGTTGGCTCCCTCAGGAGATAAGGTTAGTCAGCTTTTAGATCTTTACTTCCGGAGCCGGCTTGTCGGTCGGGTTCTTAATCAGTTCCTTGACCTTGTCGCTCATCGGGAAGTTGAGGTTCAGGCCTTTTGGTGGAACCGGGCTTTCGAACCATTTGGCGTAGATCTTGTTGATCTCACCGGATTTGTACAGGCCGATGATGGCGTCATCCACGGCTTTCTTGAACGCTGGATCGTCTTTGCGGACCATGCAGGCGTAGGCTTCGAAAGACTGTGGGGTACCGGTGATGACCCAGTCATCCGGCTTCTTGGCCTTGGCTTCTTCGCCGGCCAGCAGGGCGTCGTCCATCATGAACGCTACCGCGCGACCACCTTCGAGCATCTGGAAGGATTCGCCATGGTCTTTGGCGGAGATGACGTTCATGCCCATCTGCTTGTCGGCGTTCATCGACTTGATGATGCGCTCGGACGTGGTACCGGCGGTGGTCACCACGTTCTTGCCTTTAAGGTCGGCGAAGTCGGCGTAGCTTGGCTTGCCGTCCTTGTCCTTTTTGACCAGCAGGCGCGTGCCGATTTCGAAGATGTTGGTGGTGAAGGCGACTTGTTGGGCGCGTTCGGCGTTGTTGGTGGTGGAACCGCACTCGATGTCGACGGTGCCGTTCTGAACCAGTGGAATACGGGTCTGCGAAGTTACCAGGTTGTACTTGGCCTGCAGATCGGGTTTGTTCAGGTCTTTTTTCAGGGCTTCAACGATGGCTAGCTGAATGTCGTGGGAGTAGCCCACAGGTTTGCCCGAACCATCCGCGATATAGGAAAACGGGATGGAGCTGTCGCGGTGCCCGAGGGTGATGGTGCCGGAGTCGTTGATTTTCTTCAGAGTGCCGGTGAGTTCGGCGGCAAAAACTGGAGTGCTGATCAGAGCAGCAGCGATAGCTGCGCCCAGGATATGGGGAACGATGCGCATCAATACTTCCTCGACATTTGTTTTTTTTATGAAGCCAGCTAAACGGCTCTCTTGTACAGCGAATGTCCGTGACGGCTCCTGAGGCGTCTCGGCAATCGTCCAAGAGTGTAGAGCATGAGTCGTGCCAGGCTCGAAACAAAAGCTTAAATATATGATTTACATAAAGATTAAGTTTGTATGACAGGTTTTTTCCAGCGCTGCGATCCGGCAAACCGAATAGCTCGGGGTGTGGCGTTCGGAAATCCGAATGGTCCTGCAGTGGCCCGGGTACGAATTCCTACGTGAGCACTGCAAAAACGCCGCGTTTATTCCGAATAAACGCGGCGTTCCGGGGGGAGCGAGCAAGCTCGCTCAGTACAGCGCGGTCATCAGGCCGCTTCGATCTTGCTGCGGTTCTGCTCAACCTTGGAGAGGTAACGCCGTACGCCTTCCTGTTCCTGTTCGGTGGTGAACAGGCCGAGCTTAGTCCGGCGCCACAGGATGTCATGGGCCTGGGTGGCCCATTCTTCAGCGCACAGGTAGTCGACTTCGCGGGTGTACAGGCCACCGCCCAAGTGCTCGCCCAGGTCGGCCAGGGATTGCACGCCCTCCAGCAGGCGCCAGGTGCGGCTGCCGTAGGTGGTGGACCAGCGACGCGCAATCTCGCTCGGCACCCAGTCGAACCTGGCGCGAATCGCCTCGGCCAGCGCTTCGGGCGTGCTCATGTCTTCGCCGCCCGGCAGGCTGGCCGTGGCGGTCCAGCTCGGGCGCATCTGCGTGAAGTACGGCGCCAGTTGGGCCATGGCCGATTCGGCGAGCTTGCGGTAAGTGGTCAGCTTGCCACCGAACACGGACAGGATAGGCGCCTCGCCGGTGCCCCCGGACAGTGCCAGGGTGTAGTCGC
This sequence comes from Pseudomonas quebecensis, assembly GCF_026410085.1. Lineage (NCBI taxonomy): Bacteria > Pseudomonadati > Pseudomonadota > Gammaproteobacteria > Pseudomonadales > Pseudomonadaceae > Pseudomonas > Pseudomonas quebecensis. The sequence continues at coordinate 3,999,311 of NZ_CP112866.1, read as the reverse complement.
GGGTAATTGCCGACGGATTGTCCGACTCGTCGTTGCACAGCGGGCGCACGCCGGAGTAGGTGTGCACGATGTCATCGCGGCTCAGTTGCTTCTTGAAGTGAGCGTTGACCACTTGAAGCATGTAGTCGGTTTCGCCCTCCGTGATCGCCACTTTCGCCGGGTCGCCGGTGTATTCGCGGTCGGTGGTGCCGATGATGGTCAAGTGGTTCAGGTAAGGAATGGTGAAAACGATACGCTGGTCTTCGTTCTGCAGGATGTGCGCGTGAGCGCCTTCGTACAGTTTTGGCACGATCAGGTGGCTGCCCTGAATCAGACGAATGCCGTAGGGCGAATCCAGTTTCAGGTCGTCCTTGATGAACTTGGCCACCCATGGGCCGGCAGCATTCACCAACGCGCGCGCGCGGATCGAGAACAGGCTGCCGTCGGCACGTTCCATGTTCATTTCCCACAGGCCCTTGCTGCGATGGGCGCTGATGCAACGGGTCTGAGTGTGGATATGGGCGCCTTTTTCACGGGCGGCCATGGCGTTGAGCACTACCAGTCGGGCATCGTCGACCCAGCAGTCGGAATACTCGAAACCCTTGGTGATTTCGCTTTTCAGCGGGCTGTCCGGGCCGAACTTCAGGCTCTTGGAGCCCGCGAGTTTTTCGCGCTTGCCCAGGTGGTCATAGAGGAACAGCCCGGCACGAATCATCCACGCCGGGCGCAGGTGCGGGCGGTGCGGCAGGACAAAACGCATTTGCTTGACGATGTGCGGCGCCTTGGCCAGCAGCACTTCGCGTTCGGCCAGGGCTTCACGCACCAGGCGGAATTCGTAATGCTCGAGGTAGCGCAGGCCGCCGTGGATCAACTTACTGCTGGCGGAAGAGGTGTGGCTGGCCAAGTCATCCTTTTCGCAAAGGAATACCGACAGCCCGCGACCGGCTGCGTCTGCTGCAATGCCGACGCCATTGATCCCGCCACCGATCACGGCAACGTCATAGACTTCGGCAAGCGGTGGAGCAGGCAAGGTAGAAGGGTTCATCGGCTGGCCTCGCGATCTTTTCGTATTGGAATTCGAACATTAATGTTCATTTGCGAAAATGGTAGCTGATAAACGCGGGCACAGCCACCCGACTTCGATTGAAAAAACTCATCGAAGGGCGGGGAAAGGAAAATTTGTGAACATGAGCCTGTATCAGGCTCAACCTATGTGGGGCGGATCGATCGCTTTCGGGGGCAAGCCCCCTCCCACATTTTGGTGGGTGAACCCATTCGAGGTGGGAGAGGGTCCTACACGACTTCCAGCCGAACCTTATGCTGATTCAGCAACTGCACCAGCGCCGGCACCGGCTCCTGATCAGTTACCAGGCAATCCACCAGGCTGATTGGCCCCAGGCGAATCATGGCATTGCGCCCGAATTTGCTGGAATCCGCCGCCAGTATCACTTGCCGCGCATTGGCGATGATCGCCTGGGACACGCGCACTTCCTGGTAATCGAAGTCCAGCAGGCTGCCGTCCTCGTCGATGCCGCTGATACCCACCAGCGCGAAGTCGACCTTGAACTGATTGATGAAATCCACGCTTGCCTGGCCCACCACGCCGCCGTCGCGTCGCACATTGCCGCCGGTGAGCAGCACGTCGAAGTCGTCCTTGGCGCTGAGCATGGTGGCAACGTTGAGGTTGTTGGTGATGATTTTCAGATGGTTGTGGTTCAGCAGCGCACGGGCAATGGATTCGGTGGTGGTGCCGATATTGATGAACAGCGAGGCGTGATCGGGGATCTGGGCGGCGACGGCTTCGCCGATGCGTTGTTTTTCATCGCGCATCTGATCGGCACGCATGGCGTACGCAGTGTTTTCGACGCTGGAGTCATAGGCCGCGCCGCCGTGGTAGCGGCGCAGCAGATTGGCGTCCGCCAGTTGGTTGATATCGCGGCGGATGGTTTGCGGGGTGACAACGAACAACTGCGCCATTTCCTCGATACTGACGTAGCCGCGCTCGCGGACCAGTTCGAGGATTTGTTGCTGGCGGGGAGGCAGATTCATGGGGCGTCCTTTGGGCTGCCATACAAAAGTGGCCCATGATGACGCAGGAATCTGCTCCCTGCCAGTTACAACCCGACGTTGGCTTATTCAGCGCCTTCGTGGGGCTCCCAGTCACGGGTGCGGCTGACCGCTTTCTGCCAGCCGGCGTAGAGCTTTTCCTTTTCCTTTTCGTCCAGCTGAGGTTCGAATTCGCGCTCGATCACCGCCTTGCCACGCAACTCGTCCAGGCTGCCCCAGAAGCCGCAGGCCAGGCCGGCCAGGTATGCGGCGCCGAGTGCTGTGGTTTCGCGCATTTGCGGGCGCTCCACCTGGGTGCCGAGGATGTCGGCCTGGAACTGCATCAGGAAGTTGTTGGCCACCGCGCCGCCATCCACGCGCAGGGCTTTGAGGCGTTCGCCGGAATCCTGCTGCATGGCGTCCAGTACGTCGCGGGTCTGGTAGGCAATCGACTCCAGGGCGGCACGAATAATGTGATCCACACGTACGCCACGGGTCAGGCCGAACAGCGCGCCACGGGCATAGGGGTCCCAATACGGTGCGCCCAGGCCGGTGAATGCCGGCACCAGGTACACGCCGTTGCTGTCCTTGACCTTGCCGGCAAAGTATTCGGTGTCATGGGCATCGTTGATGATCTTCAGCTCATCGCGCAGCCACTGCACGGTGGAACCGCCGTTGAACACGGCGCCTTCCAGGGCGTAGGCCACTTCGCCACGCGGGCCGCAGGCGATGGTGGTGAGCATGCCGTGCTTGGATTTCACGGCCTTGTCACCGGTGTTCATCAGCAGGAAGCAGCCGGTGCCATAAGTATTCTTGGCCTGGCCGGCTTCCACGCACATCTGGCCGAACAGCGCGGCCTGCTGGTCACCGGCGATGCCGCCGATGGCGATGCCGCTTTTGGTGCGGCCGTAGATTTCCGACGAGGACTTCACTTCCGGCAGCATTTCGCGCGGGATGTCGAGGATCTCCAGCATCTTCGCGTCCCACTCCAGCGAGTGGATGTTGAAGAGCATGGTGCGCGAGGCGTTGGTGTAGTCGGTGACGTGGGTTTTGCCGCCGGTAAATTTCCAGATCAGCCAGCTGTCGACGGTGCCGAACAGCAGTTCGCCGTTGCGTGCACGCTCGCGGCTGCCTTCGACGTTGTCGAGGATCCACTTGAGCTTGGTGCCGGAGAAGTACGGGTCGGTGACCAGGCCGGTAGTGTCGCTGATGTACTGTTCGTGACCGTCGCGCTTGAGCTGTTGGCAGATCTCGGTGCTGCGACGGCACTGCCAGACGATAGCGTTGTAGATCGGGCGGCCGGTGACTTTGTCCCAGACCACCGTGGTTTCCCGCTGGTTGGTAATGCCGATGGCGGCAACCTGGTCATGGTGCAGGCCGGCCTGGGCCAGCGCTTCGACCATCACCGCGCTCTGAGTGGCGAAGATTTCCATCGGGTCGTGTTCGACCCAGCCCGCCTGCGGATAATGCTGGGCAAACTCGCGCTGGGCGGTGCAAACCACGTTGGCGTCACGATCAAAGATGATTGCCCGCGAACTGGTGGTGCCCTGGTCGAGGGCAATGATGTAGTTCTTATTCTGAAGGTCGGTCATGTCGATTGCCTTGAACGAAATAGGAAGTCAGAAACCAGCCTGGGCCGCGAAGGGCAGGGGCGCCAGGCCGGCGCTTTCAGGAAATACGGGTATTACCGTTGACAGCCGTGTCAGGTGTTTCAATTACCGCAGGCGCGGCGCTTGGCAGATGGCGGGCAATCAGCCCGCGATAGGCAGCGGCACCGAGGCATGCACCCACAATCGGCGCGAAGATCGGCACCAGGAAGTAAGGAATATCGCGTCCGCCAGTAAGGGCCATTTCACCCCAGCCGGCGAAAAAGGTCATCAGCTTCGGCCCCAGATCCCGCGCCGGGTTCATTGCGAAACCGGTCAGTGGTCCCATGGAGCTGCCGATCACCGCGATCAACAAACCGATCAGCAGCGGCGCCAGCGGGCCGCGTGGCAGGCCATTGTTGTCATCGGTCAGGGCCATGATCACGCCCATCAGGATGGCGGTGATGACCATTTCCACCAGGAATGCCTGGGCGGTACTCAGCAGGGCGTGGGGGTAGGTAGAGAACACCGACGCCAGTTCGAGGCTGGCTTGAGTGCCGCGCACCAGGTGATGGGTTTGTTCGTAATCGAAAAACAGATTGCTGTAGAGGGTGTACACCAGGGCGGCGGAGCAGAAAGCGCCGGCGATCTGGGCGAGGATATAGAACGGCAGTTTGCGCTTGTCGAAATCAGCGAACAGGCACAGGGCGATACTGACCGCCGGGTTGAGGTGGGCGCCGGAAATCCCGGCGCTCAGGTAGATCGCCATGCTCACGCCGACCCCCCAGATGATGCTGATTTCCCACAAGCCAAAGCTGGCGCCCGCAACCTTGAGCGCAGCGACGCAACCGGTACCGAAGAAGATCAGAAGCGCAGTGCCCAGAAACTCGGCCATGCATTGGCTTGAAAGTGAAGGCTGTCGAAGAGCAGTTGTCATGGAAAACCTCAATTGTTTTTCTTGTCTGGCGTTTGGCCTCGTTGGACCTGGCGCGATTTTCACCGTGGCGGGGATCCCCATCTCCGTCACGGCTTACTGCTCGAATGCGTAGGATTATTTCCACGGTATTCGGAAACGAAAAAATATAGACAAGAATGACCGCTGTCAAAGGTCGAAAGTGAACTGTCAGTCACTTTCAAACTATTGGTCTGATGAATGATCACGTCGCCGTAGCGTGGCGCGTGCCAAGGCAGGCGGCGCACTAGAGCGTTTTGTGCGGGGTTGGCTTAGAATTGGCCATCCGTTCGCCACGCCTGGAGCGTCCATGACCCCTGCATTGGATCTGTTGAAAAAAGTTCGCGCCGAACATCGCATTCACAGTTACGAACACGACCCCAAGGCCGCCTCCTATGGGCTGGAGGCCGCGGAGAAATTGGGCCTTGACCCGGCGCAGGTGTTCAAGACGCTGCTGGCCAGCAGCGAGAAAGGCGAGTTACTGGTGGCCGTAGTACCGGTCGTCGGAAGTCTGGACTTAAAGGCACTGGCTCATGCGGCGGGGGTCAAGAAAGTCGAAATGGCCGATCCTGCGGCGGCGCAGCGTTCGACCGGTTATTTGCTGGGCGGCATCAGCCCGCTGGGGCAGAAGAAACGCTTGCGTACGTTTATCGATGTGACGGCGCAGCCGTTCGCGACGATTTTTGTCAGTGCGGGCAGGAGAGGGCTGGAAGTGGAGTTGCCCGCCGCGGTGCTGGCGGAACATACCCAAGCCAAGTTCGCCGAGATTGGCCGGACGTAATTCAAGTAGCCGGGAATCCAATGTGGGAGGGACTTTCCGCCCTCCCCCCTATTTATCAACTGACAGGGCTGTAGCGCCGTACGCCGGATTCGACTTGCGGAATCTGCGCCGCAACGCTGCCTGACGCCTGGAACAGCACCAGGTGTTCAGCCGCAACACGAATGCCCACCTCCGCGCCCACCTGATGATCGGCATGGCTGGGAAAAATCGACTCCAGTTGTGCGCCGGTCGGCAGTTGCAGGCGGTACAACGTCGATGCACCGAGGAAAGTCTTGCCGACAATCCTTGCCTTCAACGCGCTGTCCGGCGCGTAGACGATGTCATCCGGGCGCAGCAACACATCCACCGCGCCTCCGGTGGGCCACGTGTAGGCACGGTTGCCACGCAGGTCGCCCAGTTCGGTACTCACGGATTCCGGCGAACTCAACTGCCCGCGAATGAAGTAGCCCTGGCCGATAAAGCTGGCCACATAAGGCGTCTGCGGTTCGTGATAGAGGTTATAGGGCGTGTCCCACTGCTCGAGGCGGCCTTCTTTGAACACACCCACCTGATCGCTCACGGCGAAGGCTTCTTCCTGGTCATGGGTGACCAGGATTGCACTGGTGCCGCGCGCCTTGAGGATATCGCGCACCTCATGGCTGAGTTTGCGGCGCAATTCGCCATCAAGGTTGGAGAACGGTTCGTCCAGCAGCAGCAATTGCGGCTCCGGCGCCAGGGCGCGGGCCAGGGCCACGCGTTGTTGCTGACCGCCGGAAAGCTCGTGGGGGAAGCGCTTGCCCAGGTTTTTCAGATTGACCAGTTCCAACAGCTCGGCGACCACGCGTTCTTTGTGCGGATGCTTGCGAATGCCAAAGGCAATGTTGTCGGCCACGCTCAGATGAGGAAACAGCGCGTAGTCCTGGAACACCATGCCGATGCGACGTTTCTCCGGAGCGAGTGTGAAGCCGGCACTGGAGATGACCTCGCCCGCCAGGCTTATTTCGCCCTCGTGCACCGGCTCGAACCCGGCGATTGCACGAAGCGTGGTGGTTTTGCCGCAGCCAGAGGAGCCTAGCAGGCAGCCGATGTCACCGGCATTGAGGTGCAGGTTGAGGTTCTGCACCACCCGTTGGTCTTGATAGCCGCATGCCAGGTTGCGCAGGTTCAGCAGTAATGAATGGTTCATGCGTGGTGGTACGCCGGCTCGACCAGGAATTCGAGCAGGGCCTTTTGCGCATGCAGGCGGTTTTCAGCCTGATCCCAGGCGACCGAACGCGGGTCGTCGAGCAGGTCGAGGCTGATTTCTTCGCCACGGTGCGCGGGCAGACAGTGCATGAACAGCACGTCCGTCGCGGCCATATCGAGCAGGTCGCGGTTGACCTGATAGGGCGCGAACAGGGCCATGCGCTTGGCGGTTTCGTCTTCCTGGCCCATGGAGGTCCAGACGTCGGTGGTCACCAGATGGGCGCCGACCACGGCGTCTTTCGGATCGCGCAGCAACTGTACGCGCCCATCGGCCTTGGCCAGGAATTGGGCATTGGGTTCGAAACCTTCCGGGCACGCGATGCGCAGATGGAAGTCGAACTGGATCGCCGCTTCTATATAGCTGTTGCACATGTTGTTGCCATCGCCGATCCAGGCCACGGTCTTGCCCTGGATTGAGCCACGGTGTTCAAGGAACGTTTGCATGTCGGCCAGCAACTGGCAGGGGTGCAGGTCATCGGACAGGCCGTTGATTACCGGCACGCGCGAGTTGGCGGCGAATTCGGTCAAGGTGCTGTGGGCAAAAGTACGGATCATCACCGCGTCGAGCATGCGCGACATGACGATGGCGCAATCGCTGATCGGCTCGCCACGGCCCAGTTGGGTGTCACGCGGCGACAGGAAGATCGCCTGGCCGCCCAGCTGAATCATGCCGGCTTCGAAGGACAAGCGGGTGCGGGTGGACGACTTCTCGAAAATCATCCCGAGCACGCGGTTTTTCAAAGGCTCGAACAGTACGCCGCGGTTACGCAGGTCTTTAAGCTCAATGCCTCGACGGATCACACTGACCAGCTCTTCGGGCGTGCAGTCCATCAGCGAGAGAAAGTGCCTTGCGCTCATCATTAACTACCTTTTGCAACAGACCGCAGATTCTCAAAGCCTTGTTTATTGTGACAACGGGCGAGACCTGCGGCGGAAGCCGCACGGGGGCGACGAAATAGGGGAAGGCGCGATATTGACATTAAATGTCGCGTCTTACCAATAGGGGCTACGTTTTTAGGGGTGTTCAAGCAGGACGCCGAGGCGCGTTTGAAGACAATTTCCTGACAGCAGCGGGCCATTTGTACACTGGCGCTGCAACCTTTTGCAATGTGCGGGGGCGGGGCTGGGGCAGGCCGCGTCGGTTTCAGTGGGCCTGTGCCAGGTTCTGTAACATTTGCTCATGCTTACTCCCGCATGGCCCGGCCTGATGCCTGTCGATTCACGGCACGAACGATGCTGGCGCCCGCCGCGGCCACGGCCCATAGTCAGGCCAAAGCCCCTATAAAGAGACTGGCCATGACCAAGACTCTCCATCACCGTGCCTGCCATCTGTGTGAGGCCATCTGCGGCCTGACCGTGGAAACCACTCGAGCCGACGACGGCAGCCTGGCGATCACGTCGATCAAGGGCGATCCACATGACACGTTCAGTCGTGGTCATATCTGCCCCAAAGCCGTGGCGCTGCAGGATATCCAGAATGACCCCGATCGCCTGCGCCAGCCGATGCTGCGGGTGGGCAGCGAATGGCAGCCGATCCCTTGGGATGATGCGTTTGCCCTGGTCGCAGAGCGATTGGCGGGTATCCAGGCGCAGCATGGGCAGAATGCGGTCGCGGTTTACCAGGGCAATCCCAGTGTGCATAACTACGGACTGATGACCCACAGCAATTACTTTCTAGGCCTGCTCAAGACGCGCAACCGGTTTTCCGCAACGTCCGTGGATCAATTGCCCCATCACCTCACCAGCCACCTGATGTACGGGCATGGGTTCTTGCTGCCCATCCCGGATATCGACCATACCGACTTCATGTTGATCCTGGGTGGCAATCCGCTGGCGTCCAACGGCAGCATCATGACGGTGCCGGATGTAGAAAAGCGCCTGAAGGCGATCCAGGCCCGGGGTGGCAAAGTGGTGGTGGTCGACCCGCGACGCAGTGAAACGGCCGCGATTGCCGACCAACACCTGTTCGTACGGCCTGGCGGCGATGCGGCATTGCTGTTTGGCGTGCTCAATACTTTGTTCAGCGAGAATCTGACGCGCACCAGCCATTTGCCCGTTGAAGGCCTGGGTGAGGTACGCGATGCGATCAGCGGCTTTACCGCCGAAGCGATGAGTCGCCAGTGCGCTGTACCGGCCGCGCAGATCCGTCAATTGGCGCGGGATTTCGCAGCGGCGGACAAGGCGGTCTGCTACGGGCGCATGGGGGTGTCGACCCAGGCGTTCGGCACCGTGTGTCACTGGCTGGTGCAATTGATCAATCTGGTGACGGGCAACCTGGACCGTGTCGGCGGCGCAGTATGCACCTCGCCTGCGGTGGATCTGGTGGCGTCAACCGGCGGCGGTCATTTCAACCGCTGGCAAAGCCGGGTTTCCGGGCGGCCGGAGTACGGTGGCGAGCTGCCTGTATCGGCTCTGGCGGAAGAAATGCTGACCGAGGGCGAAGGACAAATCCGCGCCCTGGTGACGGTGGCCGGCAACCCGGTGTTGTCCACGCCAAACGGTCGCCAACTGGAGCAGGCGCTGGAGGGCTTGGAGTTCATGGTCAGCGTCGACCTGTACATCAACGAGACCACGCGCCATGCCGACCTGATCCTGCCGTCTACGTCGGCGTTGGAAAACGATCACTACGACACCACGTTCAATATGTTCGCGGTACGCAATGTCACCCGGTTCAATCGCGCGATCCTGCCCAAACCCGAGGGCGCGTTGCATGACTGGGAAATCTTCGTGGGCCTGGCCCAAGCGTTCGCGGCAAAGACCGGCGCCGCCCTGAAGCCGACCCTGCCGCCCGCGCAGATGATCGACTTCGGGCTGCGTGCCGGGGCGTACGGCGATGGCTCCAGCCATAACCTGTCGGTGGCAATGCTGGCGGACCATCCCCACGGCGTGGACCTGGGTCCGCTGCGGCCCAATCTGGCCACGCGGCTGAAAACGGCGGATGGCAAGGTGCAGGCCGCTCCGGCGGTAATTCTTGCTGACCTCGCGCGCTTCGCGGCGCAGCCGGTGCCGACCGCCGATGAGTTGCTGCTGATCGGGCGTCGGCATGTGCGCAGCAATAACTCCTGGATGCATAACTACCATCGCCTGGTGAAGGGCAAGCCGCGCCATCAGTTGCACATGCACCCCGACGATCTGGCCCGTCGTCAATTGCATGATGGCCAGCGGGTGAAGGTCAGCTCGCGTATCGGGATGATCGAGGTGGAGGTGGTCGCCAGTCTCGACATGATGCCGAGCGTGGTCAGCCTGCCTCACGGCTGGGGCCATGGCCGTCCCGGTGTGCGGATGAGCATTGCCAGCGAGCAGCCAGGGGCCAGCGCCAATGACCTGACCGACGAGCGGCAACTGGACGAGTTATCCGGCAATGCGGCCTTGAATGGCGTGCCCGTGCAGGTAGCGGCGGCGTAAGCTTGCCTGAGCACCGTGCTGGAATTTTGCGTTACAATGCGCCAAAGTGCCGACTGTGAGTCGCAAAGTTCCTGCAGAGGTGTTCCATGGATATCATCGAAACGATCAAAGAGCAGATTGCCAACAACACCATTCTGCTTTACATGAAGGGTGCCCCGAACGCTCCTCAATGCGGTTTTTCCGCGAAGGCGTCCCAGGCCATCATGGCGTGCGGCGAGAAATTCGCTTACGTGGATATCCTGCAAAACCCTGAAATCCGCGCCAACTTGCCCAAGTACGCCAACTGGCCAACGTTCCCGCAACTGTGGGTTGCCGGTGAGTTGGTCGGCGGCAGTGACATCATCGTCGAGATGGCGGCTGATGGTTCGTTGCAAACGCTGATCAAAGACGCAGCGGCAAACGCGGCGGCCAAGACAGACGCTTGATTCGACCGCATTAAAAAGCCCCGCTTCTCGAAAGAGAGCGGGGCTTTTTTGTATCTGCCAGCGAAGGGTTACTCACCCATCTGCGATTGCAGATAGTTCTCCAGGCTGACTTTGTCGATCAGGCCCAATTGGGTTTCCAGCCAGTCGATATGCTCTTCCTGGTCTTCCAGGATGTCTTCCAACAGTTCACGGCTGCCGAAGTCGGCGCTCGCTTCGCAGTGAGCGATGGCGGCCTTGAGGTCGCTGTGGCTCTTGCGTTCAAAGCCCAGGTCGCTGCTGAGCATCTCCTGGCTGTGCTCGCCAATGGTCAACTTGCCCAGGTCCTGTACGTTAGGCAGGCCTTCCAGGAACAGGATGCGCTTGATCAGCGCATCGGCGTCCTTCATGGCCTTAATGGACTCTTTGTATTCACGCTTGCCCAGCTTTTCCAGGCCCCAATCGTCATACATGCGCGCATGCAGGAAGTACTGATTGATCGCGACCAGTTCATTGGCAAGGATTTTGTTAAGTTGCTGGATGACTGAGATGTCGCCTTTCATGACTGGGGTCCTGCCCTGTAATAGCTGTGTATAAGGCGGAGTTTGAGCGGCGAACTCTTTGGTGTCAAACCTAAGTTATTGAATAATAAATGAAAATTAATCGGAATAAGAATGTTTGTGTTCCGCGTCTTGGCGCTAACTGTTTGAATTACAGACATAAAAAAACCGGACATCAAGTCCGGTTCTTTAAAACACGTCTGATCAGGCGTGTGTAAATTCTGCTGAATAGGGGAGTGCAGTCTGGGCTGTCTGTAACTGGGTCAGGGTTTCCCTTACCACTTGCTTGGCCAGGCAGGCGCATTTGCCGCACTGGCTGGCGACGCCGGTGGCTTCACGCACTTCCTTGTAGCTGCAGCAACCTTCGTAGATTGCTTCGCGGATTTTTCCGTCGGTGACGCCAGTACACAGGCACACATACATAAGGGAGAACCGTCGCGGGTTTAGGGCTTAAGTGCGTTGGATCTTAATGTTAACGAGAATGATTGTCAAAGTAGAATCGTGCACTTTTCGCGGGGCGGCCCTCGCGCTGACGAACGGTTTTTTCCGTGTATGATGGTCGGTCTTCACGAAGCGTGACCGCGTCACAGGCCTGTCGCTTGAACACGGCAGACTCTGTCCGGTCCCATTACTTCAATCTTCACCTATCAGGAGATACCCCATGAGCGTACTCGTCGGTAAACAAGCCCCGGATTTCGACGTACCTGCCGTCCTCGGTAATGGCGAAATCGTTGACAGCTTCAAGCTGTCTGAAGCCATCAAAGGCAAATACGGCCTGGTGTTCTTCTATCCGTTGGACTTCACCTTCGTCTGCCCTTCCGAGCTGATCGCCCTGGATCACCGCATGGACGATTTCAAGGCGCGCAACGTGGAAGTGGTTGCGGTGTCCATTGACTCCCATTTCACCCACAACGCTTGGCGCAACACTGCCATCAACGATGGCGGCATCGGCAAAGTCAAATACACCATGGCAGCCGACATGAAGCACGAGATCGCCAAGGCCTACGACGTTGAGTCCGAAGGCGGCGTGGCTTTCCGTGGCGCGTTCCTGATCGATGACAAGGGCGTCGTGCGTTCGCAGATCATCAACGACCTGCCGCTGGGCCGTAACATGGAAGAGCTGATCCGCCTGGTTGACGCGCTGCAATTCCACGAAGAGCACGGCGAAGTGTGCCCTGCCAACTGGAAAAAAGGCGACAAAGGCATGACCGCTTCCACCGAAGGTGTTGCGGCTTACCTGACCGAGAACGCTGGCAAGCTGTAAGCCAGGGTTGAGGTACAAAAAAACCGGTCTGTGAAGGCCGGTTTTTTTATGCGCAGGGTCTGGCTTCAGTCGCTGAAGTCTTCCCAGCCGCCCATCTGCTTCCAGCGATTGACGATGCCGCAGAACAGCTCGGCGGTCTTCTCGGTGTCATAGCGTGCCGAGTGGGCTTCGCGACCGTCAAAGTCGATACCGGCGGCCTGGCAGGCTTTCGCCAGTACCGTCTGCCCATACGCGAGGCCGGCAAGGGTGGCGGTATCGAAGCTTGAGAACGGGTGAAACGGGTTGCGTTTCATGTCCAGTCGCGCCACGGCGGCATTCAGGAAACCCAGGTCGAAGCTGCTGTTGTGGCCAACCAGGATCGCGCGTTTGCAGCCATTGGCCTTCAACGCTTTGCGCACACCGCGGAAGATATCGGTCAGCGCCGCTTCCTCACTCACAGCCATGCGCAGCGGGTGATCAAGCTTGATCCCGGTGAATTCCAGCGCGGCGGCTTCAATGTTGGCGCCTTCGAACGGCTCGACACGGAAGAAGTGGGTATGTTCCGGGAACACGAAACCCTGCTCGTCCATGCCGATTGTCGTGGCAGCGATTTCCAGCAAGGCATCGGTGGCGCAATTGAAGCCACCGGTTTCTACGTCGATGACAACCGGCAGATAGCCACGAAAACGCTCGGCCATCGGGTGACGGGAACCGCCGCCATTGTGCTCGTGTTCGTCGTCGTAATGGTCTTCACTCACTTGCTTTCCTCCAGCAGGCGCCAGCGCAGTGTTTCACCGGCGCGCAGCGGGATGACAGTCAGCTCGCCGAACGGCAGGCTGGCAGGGGCGGTCCAGTCTTCACGGACCAGGGTGATGCGGTCGGTGTTGGCCGGCAGGCCGTAAAAACGCGGACCGTTGAGGCTGGCAAAGCCTTCGAGCTTGTCCAGCGCATTACGCTGGTCGAACGCTTCGGCATACAACTCGATCGCGGCATAGGCGGTGTAGCAACCGGCACAGCCGCACGCGGCTTCCTTGGCGTGCTGGGCGTGAGGTGCCGAGTCGGTGCCGAGGAAGAACTTCGGATTACCGCTGGTGGCGGCATCCAGCAGGGCGACCTGATGAGTGTTGCGCTTGAGGATCGGCAGGCAATAGAAGTGCGGCCGAATCCCGCCCACCAGCATGTGGTTGCGGTTGTACAGCAGGTGATGCGCAGTGATGGTCGCGCCGACGTTGGCCGGGGCCTCGGTGACGAACTGCACGGCATCGGCCGTGGTGATGTGCTCGAACACCACCTTGAGCGTCGGGAACAACTCGACCACGCGGCGCATATGCTCGTCGATAAAGATCTTCTCGCGATCGAACACGTCCACATCGCCACGGGTGACTTCACCGTGGATCAGCAACGGCATGCCGACTTCAGCCATGGTTTCGATGGCCGGCAGGATCTTGTCGATGCTGGTCACGCCGGAATCGGAGTTGGTAGTGGCCCCGGCCGGGTACAGCTTGGCGGCGTGTACGAAACCGCTGGCCTTGGCCTGGCGAATTTCTTCGGGCTGGGTGCGGTCGGTCAGGTAGAGCACCATCAGCGGTTCGAAGCGGCTGCCGGCCGGGCGTGCCGCGAGGATACGCTGGCGATAGGCGTCGGCTTCGGCGGCATTACGCACCGGAGGAACCAGGTTAGGCATGATGATGGCGCGGCCAAACGTGCGCGCAACATCGGCCACGGTATGGGGCAACGCGGCACCATCGCGAAGATGAATGTGCCAGTCATCGGGACGCAGCAGGGTCAGGCGGTCGGACATTGGGGATTCCAGGCGGGTCAATCTGGTGGGAATGCTACCGGAAAAGACTCGTGCAGGCACTCGCTATCAAGTTTTGCAGGATGCGACCGATAGCTCTGGGTATGCCTTAACGATGTATGACGCTTTGAAGTGTTGTAGAAACCAGTGGAGCCTCCCGTGCGCCAGCATTATCTAGCCCTGCTCAGTGTGTTCGCCAGCCTGCCTGCGATGGCACTCACGTTCCAGACCCGTCTGGAGAACATTGAGTGGAAGGTGGAAGGCGATCAGTTCGAGTGCCGCCTGACCCAGCCGATCACGGATTTCGGATCGGGTGAGTTCGTGCGCCGGGCCGGCGAGCAGGCAACATTTCGACTCAAAGCCTATAACGGTTCCCTGGGCGCAGGGTCGGCCACTTTGCTGGCCGCTGCGGCTCCGTGGCAGCCGGGGCGCGGCGATATTAACCTGGGAGCGGTGCGCGCCGGCAGCGGCGATGTCCTGTTTAACAGCTCCCAGGCCCAGGCGGGGCGTCTTTTTACGGGCTTGCTTGAGGGCCGCTCACCCACCGTACGGCATTACGGGCGCGAAGGCGGTTATTCGGAAATCCGTTTGCTGCCGGTGAAATTCAACAAGGCCTACAGCGACTACCAGCTGTGCACAGCCAAATTGCTGCCGATGAATTACGATCAGGTCAAGCAGACCGAGGTCGGCTTCCCCGGCGGTGGCATCGAGCTGGATGCGGCGGCCAAGCAAAAGTTGTCGGTGATTCTGGCGTTCATGAAGGCGGACCCCACGGTCAACCATATCGAGTTGAACGGCCACTCGGACAACAGCGGCAATCGCCTGACCAACCGCGATGTCTCGCGCCGACGCGCGTTGGCGGTCATGGACTACTTCAAGGCCAATGGCATCGCGGAATCTCAGATTACCTTACGCTTCCATGGCGAAAGCTATCCCTTGGCCCCCAACACCAACGCGGCCAACCGTGCCCGTAACCGCCGCGTGAATATTCAGCTGGAAAGGGTGGCCGCGCCGGAGAAACCGGCGCCCCAAGCGACCGCTCCGAGCAACCCGGCGCATACTTCCTGAGGTGCGACCATCGGTCGCCCCTTCGACATAATCTGTCGCTTTATCTTCATTTGCTGTCGCGCCCCTGTAAATTCACGGTTTTGATCGGTAGAATCGACGCCTTTCCGTACAACCCCGTGGAGTGATGGCATGGCCGACGTAAACAAGGTCGTTCTCGCGTATTCCGGCGGCCTGGACACTTCGGTGATCCTCAAGTGGCTGCAGGATACTTATAACTGTGAAGTGGTGACCTTCACCGCTGACCTGGGTCAGGGCGAAGAGGTCGAACCTGCACGTGCCAAGGCGCAAGCCATGGGCGTGAAAGAGATCTACATTGACGACCTGCGCGAAGAGTTCGTCCGCGATTTCGTTTTCCCGATGTTTCGCGCCAACACCGTCTACGAAGGCGAGTACCTGCTGGGTACCTCCATCGCACGTCCGCTGATCGCCAAGCGCCTGATCGAGATCGCCAACGAAACCGGCGCCGACGCCATTTCCCATGGTGCTACCGGCAAGGGCAACGACCAGGTGCGTTTCGAACTGGGCGCCTATGCGCTCAAGCCTGGCGTCAAGGTAATCGCGCCGTGGCGTGAATGGGACCTGCTGTCCCGTGAAAAGCTGATGGACTACGCCGAAAAGCACGCGATCCCGATCGAGCGTCACGGCAAGAAAAAATCTCCGTATTCGATGGATGCCAACCTGCTGCACATCTCCTATGAAGGTGGCGTGCTGGAAGACACCTGGACCGAGCACGAGGAAGACATGTGGCGCTGGACCGTCTCCCCTGAAAAGGCGCCGGATACCCCGCAGTACCTGGAGCTGACCTACCGTAACGGCGACATCGTGGCGCTGGACGGCGTGGAAATGACGCCTGCCACCGTACTGGCCACCTTGAACCGCATCGGCGGCGAACACGGTATCGGTCGTCTCGACATCGTGGAAAACCGTTACGTGGGCATGAAGTCCCGCGGCTGTTACGAAACCCCCGGCGGCACCATCATGCTGCGCGCTCACCGTGCCATCGAATCCATCACCCTGGACCGCGAAGTGGCTCACCTCAAAGACGAGCTGATGCCCAAGTACGCCAGCCTGATCTACACCGGCTACTGGTGGAGCCCTGAGCGCCTGATGCTGCAACAGATGATCGATGCGTCCCAGGCTCACGTAAATGGCGTGGTACGTTTGAAGCTCTACAAGGGCAACGTGATCGTCACCGGGCGTAAGTCCGACGAGTCGTTGTTCGACGCCAACATCGCCACCTTCGAAGAAGATGGCGGCGCTTATAACCAGGCGGATGCGGCGGGCTTTATCAAGTTGAATGCGCTGCGCATGCGTATCGCTGCCAATAAGGGCCGCTCGTTGTTCTGAGTGAACCCGTTGTGAAAATGGCCCCTTTTTCAGGGGCCATTTTTTTTGAGCTTTTTTAGCCATTGTTCGATGTTTATTCCTGTTTAAAAAACAAGTCCTTGGTTCAAATAACGCCTATCAGACTAGAGGGCGTGTATGAGCTCCATAAGCTTTTTGTAGGAATTAATTATTTTTTTATGTCCATGTAGGAACTGGTCTTACAGGAAATTCACTCATGTAAACGTACATGACCTGTAAGTCATAGAAAGTTCTGTAGGAAAAATGGATGTAAATAAATATGTTGAATGGAACTGAAACAATCAAATATTTGCTGCGTGCCGCAGCTTCCCGTGCCTGCGGGCAAGGGGCATTTGCTGAAAGTGCTGTGCGCCGCGATTACCTCAAGCCCCTCTCTCAAAGGAGATTTCACTCGAAATATGTAAAACCCCGGAAAGGTCTGAAAGGCTCCATAAAACTGGATACATCCGAGTTGGTGTTTTTTTGTAGGGCAATTCCTTTATCGTTGTGGGTTGGGTCTCTGCTTGCTGTTGCTCGGGGGGGAGCGCTATGCCAACTAGGAAACGACTAGGCTATTGTGCTTGCTCTGAATAATTCGAACAGCGAAATTGGACTTTCTCATGAATAAAGTGCTGATCGTGGATGATCATCCTGTCATTCGTCTTGCTGTGCGTATGCTAATGGAGCGTCATGGTTATGAAGTCGTTGCCGAGACTGATAACGGTGTCGATGCGTTGCAACTTGCACGGGAACATATGCCGGATATCGTCATACTGGATATTGGAATTCCCAAACTGGATGGGCTGGAAGTTATATGCCGCTTGTCTTCCACCAAGCAACCTTCACCGTTCAAGGTGCTGGTACTCACCTCTCAGGCCCCTGGCCATTTTTCAATGCGCTGCATGCAGGCGGGGGCCGCCGGGTATGTATGCAAGCAACAGGACCTGACCGAGTTGCTCAGTGCGATCAAGGCTGTCCTGTCGGGCTACAGCTATTTTCCGAACCAGGCGCTCAACTCGGTGCGCTCCACCATAGGCAACGCCAGTGAAGCCGACATGGTCGAACGCCTGTCCGGGCGCGAGATGATGGTGTTGCAGCAATTGGCCCGCGGCAAGACCAACAAAGAGATCGCCGACGGCATGTTCCTCAGTAACAAAACTGTCAGCACCTACAAGACTCGCCTGCTGCTCAAGCTCAATGCCCGTTCCCTGGTGGATCTGATCGAGCTGGCTCAACGCAACGGTCTGGTCTAGAGGAGGGCGTAACACCCTGCGTGCTCAGGGTGTCCGGCAGAAAAAAGCCTCCGTCAGGGAGGCTTCCGGTCGTCGACCGCTTGATCAAAGGTCGAAGTCGTAATCGGCCAATTGTTTCTGCAAGCGTCGCTCTTCCAGAAGATTGTCGATGGTGCGGCGTTTGCTCAGATTGGTCTTGGCCACTTCCGCAACAGGTGCATCAGTTCCATCTTCCTCCGACTCCACAAGGTCGTCTTCGATTTCCAATTCTTCTTTGCCAGCGCTCATAAGGTTAACTCCAGGCTAAGACTGCCGTTGGCGCTCCTTATAGCGATAATCTGCGAATGGGTAAAAAAGATTTTTTCAATCGAAGGATATGGAAAATCAATAATTCCTCAATCGTCAGAAGTCTTGTCTTTGTATTCACACAAATCTTCGATCTTACAGCTGCCGCAGCGCGGCTTTCTGGCCTGGCACACGTAACGCCCGTGCAGGATCAGCCAGTGGTGGGAATCGAGCAGGTAAGGCTTGGGCACGAACTTCATCAGCTGCTTCTCCACCTCAACTACGTTTTTCCCGCGAGCGATACCGGTGCGGTTACTGACCCGGAATATATGTGTATCCACGGCCATGGTCAGTTGTCGAAAGGCGGTGTTGAGCACCACGTTGGCGGTCTTGCGGCCTACGCCTGGCAGAGCTTCCAGCGCTTCACGAGTCTGCGGTACTTCGCTGCCATGCTGTTCAACGAGCAAACGACAGGTTTCAATCACATTCTTGGCCTTGCTGTTGTAAAGGCCGATGGTCTTGATGTATTCCGACAGCCCTTCAACCCCCAGGGCATAGATGGCTTCGGGGGTATTGGCCACGGGAAATAACTTGGCCGTGGCCTTATTGACCCCCACATCTGTGGATTGGGCTGACAGAATCACCGCAATCAGCAACTCGAACGGTGACGAGTAAGCCAGCTCCGTCTTGGGTTCCGGATTGTCTTCGTGGAGCCTGCGAAAAATTTCCAGGCGTTTTGCGGCATTCATGGGGCGAAGTGTTCCTTGCAGGCGGTCAGCGGGATGTCGAGTGGGGCACCCTATGTGGGGGGCCTATGGGCGACAGTTCAAGCAGAATAAACCCGACGGGCATCAATGTGATGTCGGAGGCTGCGCGTCGAAAGACCAATAGCGCCAGGTTCAGTGCCTGTTACAGCTCAGTCGCCATGGCTATCCACCTGGCGTTGGGCTTCATCGAGTCTGTGTTGTGCATCCGCCAGTCGCTGCGCGTCGGCCTGTTGATCCTGGGCCTTCTTCAACTCGGCGCGGCGCATCGCCAGCTGAATCTTGGCGCGTTTAAGGTCAGCGGTTTTGCTGTTGGGTTGTTCGGCTGCCGGAGCGCTATTGATCTCCAGTGCTGTCAGGGCCTGTTCCGCTGCCTCGAACTGCTGTTGCAGGACAACCAGCTGCGATTGTTGCTCAAACGTCGGCGGATGCCCAAAGGCTTTCAAGGATTTGTGCAGTTGGGCGCGGCTCATGGTTACATTGATCCTGGCCTTTTTCACCGCCGCATCGCGTGCAGCGTTTGCCGCGTCTGTCGGCATTGCTTCTACCGGCGCCGAACGCTTGGAGCGGGCCAGGCGTTCGGCGAGTTTGTGTGTTTCTTCGCGCTGCAGACGCGCATTGCGCTGCTCGAAGCGGCGACGGGCGCGACTGCGTTTGGCGTCGCGCTCAAAGCGTTCTTTATCGTTGCTCGCCACACCACCCACAAGCACAACGGTGCCGAGCGGCGGACGCATCTCGATGCAATCAACCGGACAGGGCGCCACGCAAAGGTCACAGCCGGTGCACTCGTCGATGATCACCGTGTGCATCAGCTTGGCGGCGCCGACGATGGCATCCACCGGGCAGGCCTGGATGCACTTGGTGCAGCCGATGCATTCGGCCTCGCGGATGTAGGCGATCTGGGCTGGAGCGTTGCCTCGGCTGGTGTCCAGTTCCAGCACCGGCACGCTCAGCAATTGCGCAAGCCCAGCAATGGTTTCCTGACCACCAGGCGGACACTTGTTAATTGCTTCGCCCTTAGCAATGCCTTCTGCGTAAGGCTTGCAACCTGGGTGGCCGCATTTGCCGCATTGGGTCTGAGGCAGCAGCGCGTCGATACGTTGAATGAGGTTCATGCTGAGATCGTTTGCATGCCGGTTGATTGAACCAAACAGAGCCTGATTATCCGGCAGGCAAGAAGGGGGACCTGCTCTATAGCCCCGTCGCCGAAACGACAGGGCTGTTGTGCAGACTTACTTGATGCGCTGACCCGGCTTGGCGCCACTGTCGGGGCTCAGCAGGTAGATTTCTTCCCCGCCAGGCCCTGCCGCCATCACCATGCCTTCGGAAATACCGAACTTCATTTTCCGCGGCTTGAGGTTGGCGATCATCATGGTCAGGCGTCCATCGAGCTTGGACGGGTCCGGGTAAGCACTCTTGATGCCCGAGAACACGTTGCGCCGCTCGTCACCGATATCCAGCGTCAGGCGTAGCAGCTTGTCGGCGCCCTCAACGGCTTCGGCCTTGACGATCAGGGCAACGCGCAAGTCGATGGCGGCGAAGGCGTCGAAATCGATTTGCGGGGCAAGTGGGTCCTTGGTCAGTTCGCCATTGCCGGCCGGAGTCGCTTCGCCGGTATCGGTCTGGCTGGCGGCCAGATCTTCTTTCGACGCGTCGGTCATCGCCTGCACCTTCACGGGGTCGATTCGGGTCATCAGGGGCTTGAACGCATTCAACTGATGGTTGCCGAGCAAGGTGGCGTGGTCGTTCCAGGTTAATGGCGCAACGTTGAGGAACGCTTCGGCATCGGCGGCCAGCAGGGGCAGTACCGGCTTGAGGAAGATCACCAGTTGGCGGAACAGGTTGACGCCGGTGGCGCAGATCGCCTGCACCTCAGCTTCTTTACCTTCCTGCTTGTTCAGCGACCACGGCGCCTTGTCGGCGATCCAGGCGTTGGCGCGGTCGGCCAGGCCCATGATCTCGCGCATGGCGCGGGCGAAGTCACGGGCTTCATAAGCATCAGCAATGCTTGGCGCGGCGGCCAGGAAGGCGTCGGTCAGTTCCGGCGCGGCATTCTCGGCCACCAGCACGCCCGCATTGCCCTTGTGGATAAACCCGGCGCAACGGCTGGCGATATTTACGACTTTGCCTACGAGGTCCGAGTTGACCTTTTGTACGAAGTCTTCCAGGTTCAAGTCCAGGTCGTCGAC
The DNA here is from genome assembly GCF_026410085.1 of Pseudomonas quebecensis. Lineage (NCBI taxonomy): Bacteria > Pseudomonadati > Pseudomonadota > Gammaproteobacteria > Pseudomonadales > Pseudomonadaceae > Pseudomonas > Pseudomonas quebecensis. The sequence goes on along the minus strand of NZ_CP112866.1, from coordinate 3,978,454 downwards.
GCCACGGCCCAGTTTGGAGGCGTAGTAGTAGCGAAGGTATTCCGGCGACAGGTGGTCCAGGTAGGTGCGCGCCTTGATAAAGGTGCCACGGGACTTGGACATTTTTTGCCCGTTGACGGTCAGGTAGCCGTGTACGTTGATGCCGGTCGGCTTGCGATAGCCCGAGCCTTCAAGCATCGCCGGCCAGAACAGCGCGTGGAAGTTGACGATGTCCTTGCCGATGAAATGGTAAAGCTCGGCGGTGGAGTCTTTGCCCCAGAACGCGTCGAAGTCCAACTCCGGCGTGCGGTCGCAAAGGTTCTTGAAGCTCGCCATGTAGCCGATCGGCGCGTCCAGCCATACATAGAAATACTTGCCCGGCTCGCCCGGGATCTCAAAACCAAAGTACGGCGCGTCGCGGGAGATGTCCCACTGCTGCAGGCCGGCATCCAGCCATTCGGCAATCTTGTTGGCCACGGCGTCCTGCAAGGTGCCGCTGCGGGTCCAGGTCTGCAGCATCTGCTGGAAGTCCGGGAGCTTGAAGAAGAAGTGCTGAGAATCCTTGAGTACCGGGGTGGCGCCGGAGATTGCCGACTTCGGGTCCTTCAGGTCGGTGGGGGCGTAGGTGGCCCCGCATTTCTCGCAGTTGTCGCCGTACTGGTCTTCGGTGCCGCACTTGGGGCAGGTGCCCTTGATGAAGCGGTCGGCCAGGAACATTTTCTTTTCCGGGTCGAAATACTGGGTGATCGAGCGCGTGGCGATGTGCCCGGCGTCCTTCAACCGCAGGTAGATCTGGCTCGACAACTCACGGTTTTCATCGGCGTGGGTCGAGTGGAAGTTGTCGAAGTCCACCAGGAACTCGGCAAAGTCGGCGCTGTGTTCAGCCTGCACGTTGGCGATCAGTTGTTCCGGGGTGATGCCTTCCTTTTCGGCGCGCAGCATGATGGCCGAACCGTGGGCGTCGTCCGCGCAGACATAGATGCATTGGTTGCCGCGATGCTTCTGAAAGCGCACCCACATATCGGTCTGGATGTACTCAAGCATATGGCCAAGATGGATGGAACCATTGGCATAGGGCAGGGCGCTGGTGACGAGGATCTTGCGTGGCTCGGACATGGGGCTCGGCTACTTGATGAAACGGAGGTCGGCCACTATAAAGCGCCGGCAAATTTATTTCACCCCGTGGTGCTGTTTCAGCCTCCTGCAAACTGTCGAAAGCATGCCGTTAAGCGCCTGGAACGGTTAGGATAGCCGCCTGTTTCAGTCAGTCTTTTTCGGGAGTAGCCCATGAGCGCCGTGAATCGCGCAGCGGTGGAAGCCGTTCTTCGCCAGTACACCGACCCCTATTTGAACCAGGACCCGGTCAGTGCCGGATGTGTGCGTTCCATCGAGGTCCTGGGCGATCAGGTCTCGGTCCGGTTGGAGCTGGGCTACGCCGCCGGCCTGTTCAAGAACGGTTGGGCGCAGATGCTGCAGATGGCCATCGAAGGCCTGGACGGCGTGCGTTCGGCCAGCATCGACATCCACTGCGTGATCGCCGCTCACAAGGCCCAGGCACAGATCCCTGGCCTCGCCAACGTCAAGAACGTGGTAGCGGTAGCGTCGGGCAAGGGTGGCGTGGGCAAGTCCACCACGGCGGCGAACCTGGCCCTGGCCCTGGCTCGCGAAGGTGCGCGGGTGGGCATCCTCGATGCCGATATCTATGGTCCGAGCCAGGGCGTCATGTTCGGCATAGCCGAAGGCACGCGGCCGCAGGTCAAGGATCAGAAGTGGTTCGTGCCCATCGAGTCCCTGGGCGTGGAAGTGATGTCCATGGCGTTCCTTACCGATGACAACACACCCATGGTGTGGCGTGGGCCGATGGTTTCCGGTGCATTGCTGCAATTGGTCACCCAGACCGCCTGGGGCGACCTGGATTACCTGGTTATCGACATGCCGCCCGGCACCGGCGATATCCAGCTGACCCTGGCGCAAAAGGTACCGGTGGCCGGCTCTGTGATCGTTACCACGCCCCAGGACCTGGCGCTGCTCGACGCGAAAAAAGGCGTGGAGATGTTCCGCAAGGTCAACATCCCAGTGTTGGGGGTCGTGGAAAACATGGCGGTGCACATTTGCTCCAACTGCGGCCATGCCGAGCATTTGTTTGGCGAGGGTGGTGGCGAGAAGCTGGCGACTCAGTACGGTGTCGAGTTGCTGGCGTCGCTGCCGCTGTCGATGCTGATTCGCGAACAGGCCGACGGCGGCAAGCCGACGGTGGTGGCAGAGCCCGACAGCCAGATCGCAATGATTTATCAGGAACTGGCCCGTCACGTGGGCGCGCGGATTGTCTTGCAGGAAGCCGCAATGCCGGCCATGCCGACAATTACCGTCAGCGAAGATTGAAGCGTGTAGGGAGTCGTTACGCTTTTGCCCAATTGCACGTGTAAGCATTCGCTTACTTTTTCGTAAGCGAATGGGTTTTTTAGCCGAACCAAGACGCTAAAAAACATGCAGTCTTTTTCTATCTAATTGAAAAATAACAATTATTTAGGTGCGCTTGAATGGTGTCGGGTGCTGGTGCGGATGTAGCATCCCGTTGAACTTCCCTTGGAACTCTCTAACATCAGCCCTGTGTCCACGGATTGGCACGGCCATCACGGAACGATGGTTCAAGGAATATCGCAGGACGCGATTCATCAGGATGATGAAAAGGAATACAGGGACTAGGGAAAAAATGTGGGCGGGTCATACCGCCCCTTTTTTTGCCTGTAGAAAAGTAAAAACAGATGCCAATAAATGCAAAAAGGCCCGCAAGGGGCCTTTTGACGAACGGTGACGCTGTCAGCGTTCGAGGTCGGCGAGTTTGCCTGGCTTGCCATCCCACTCTTCGGCGTCAGGCAGCGCGTCTTTCTTCTCGGTGATGTTGGGCCAGATATCAGCCAGCTCAGCGTTCAACGCAATGAAGTTCTCCATGCCGGCAGGCACCTCATCTTCAGAGAAGATCGCGTTGGCCGGGCATTCTGGCTCACACAGGGCGCAATCGATGCACTCGTCCGGGTGGATGACCAGGAAGTTCGGGCCTTCGTAAAAGCAGTCCACCGGACAGACTTCTACGCAGTCGGTGTACTTGCACTTGATGCAGTTGTCGGTGACGACGAAGGTCATTTCTAATTTTCTCCTCAGGCGGCGGCAGCGAAACCCTTTATGGCAGGGCTCGCGAGGTTCGGGAGCGATAGTCTGCAGGCCAGGCTAAGAGTCTGCAGCATCCCAAACCGCGCGAGAGTCTACCAGCTTGCACGCGTATGCGTTATATCCGAGTCTTCAGTGCATATAACATTTCGAGCGCTTTACGCGGCGTCAAGTCATCCAGGTCAAGCTTGGCCAACTCATCCAGCACTGGATGGGGCAGGCTGGCGAACAGATCGCTCTGATGCGGTGCGCTGGGCTTGCTGGCGGCCTTGGATGGGCGCGCGACCACGGTTTCATGAGGCAGGGCCGTGGTTTCCAGGCGACGGAGGTGTTCGCGCGCGCGGGTGATCACATCGTTTGGTACGCCGGCCAGTTGCGCTACGGCCAGACCGTAACTCTGGCTCGCCGGCCCAGGCAGTACGTGGTGCAGGAACACGATGCGCTCGTTGTGCTCGGTCGCATTCAGGTGCACGTTGGCGACCAGGGGTTCGCTTTCCGGCAATACCGTCAGTTCGAAATAGTGGGTGGCGAACAGCGTGTATGCGCGCAGATGCGCCAGGCGTTCGGCCGCTGCCCAGGCCAGGGACAGGCCGTCGAAGGTACTGGTGCCTCGACCTACTTCGTCCATCAGCACCAGGCTGCGGTCGGTAGCGTTGTGCAGGATATTGGCGGTTTCGCTCATTTCCACCATAAAGGTCGAGCGGCCACCGGCCAGGTCGTCGCTGGAGCCGATCCGGGTGAAGATCCGGTCTACCAGGGACAGCTCGCAACTGGCCGCCGGCACGAAACTGCCGATGTGCGCCAGCAGCACGATCAACGCGGTCTGACGCATGTAGGTGGATTTACCGCCCATGTTCGGACCGGTGATTACCAGCATGCGAGTATCGTCATCCAGCGACAGGTCGTTGGCGACGAACGGCGTGGTCAGCACCTGCTCCACCACCGGGTGACGCCCTTGCACGATGCGCATGCACGGCTCGCTGACAAACCGCGGGCAATTGAGGTCAAGGTTCAGCGCCCGCTCGGCGAGGTTGCTCAGTACATCCAGCTCGGAAAGCGCGGCGGCAGTGTCCTGCAGCGGTGCCAATTGGCCGATCAGGTCTTCGAGCAACGCCTCATAAAGCATTTTTTCCCGCGCCAGGGCTCGGCTCTTGGCCGACAGTGCCTTGTCCTCGAACTCTTTGAGTTCCGGGGTGATGAAGCGCTCGGCGCCCTTGAGCGTCTGGCGCCGCTGATAGTCGATCGGTGCCTGCTCGGCCTGTTTGCTCGGCAACTCGATAAAGTAGCCATGCACCCGGTTGTAGCCGACCTTCAGGTTGGCCAGGCCGGTGCGGGCTTTTTCGCGGGCCTCCAGGTCGATCAGGAACTGCCCGGCGTTTTCACTCAGCGACTGCAGTTCGTCCAGTTCGCTGTCGTAGCCGGTCTTCAGCACGCCACCGTCGCGGATGATCGCCGGAGGATTGTCGATGATGGCTTTTTCCAGCAGCGCCGCCAGTTCAGGGTATGTGCTGGTGGTGACGGCCAACTGCTGCAGGTGCGGCGCGTCCAGTTCAGCCATGGCGGCTTGCAGTTGCGGCAGGGCGCCAAGGGCGTCGCGCAGTCGTGCCAGATCGCGCGGGCGTGCGTTACGCAGGCCGATCCGCGCCAGGATGCGCTCGATATCGCCGATTTCCTTGAGCTGCGGTTGCAGCTTTTCAAAACGGTAACCGTCCAGCAGGCAAGTAATGGAGGACTGGCGCGCTTGCAGCACCTTCAAATCCCGCAGCGGGCGGTTCAGCCAGCGGGTCAGCAGACGGCTGCCCATGGCGGTCTGGCAGCGGTCGACCACCGATTGCAGGGTATTGTCGCGTCCGCCGGACAGGTTGGTGTCCAACTCCAGGTTGCGCCGGCTGGCGCCGTCGAGCACTACGGTATCGTCCAGGCGCTCGTGGCGCAGGCTGCGCAAGTGCGGCAGGGCGGTGCGCTGGGTTTCCTTGGCGTAGCTGAGCAGGCAACCGGCGGCGCCGATGGCCAGTGTCAGGGTTTCGCAGCCGAAGCCTTTAAGGTCTTGCACCGAGAACTGCTGGCACAGACTTTTCAATGCCGAGTCACGCTCGAAATCCCACGGCGCGCGACGCTTTGTCCCACGACGTTTTTCCGCAGGCAAATCCTTGGGCCAGTCGTCCGGGATCATCAGCTCAACCGGGTTGATGCGTTCCAACTCCGCCAGCAGGTTCTCCCAGCCCTTGATCTCCAGCACCGTGAAATTACCACTGGTGATATCCAGCACCGCCAGGCCGAACAGACGCTCGTCACCCAGCACCGCCGCGATCAGGTTATCGCGACGCTCATCCAGCAGCGCCTCGTCACTCACCGTGCCCGGCGTAATAATGCGCACCACCTGGCGTTCCACCGGGCCTTTGCTGGTGGCCGGATCGCCGATCTGCTCGCAGATCACCACCGACTCGCCCAGCTTCACCAGCTTGGCCAGGTAGCCTTCCAACGAATGGTAAGGAATCCCACACATCGGAATCGACTGCCCCGCCGACTGCCCGCGCGCGGTCAAGGTGATGTCCAGCAGCTTGGCGGCCTTCTTCGCGTCTTCGTAGAAGATCTCGTAGAAGTCGCCCATGCGGTAGAACATCAGTTGATCAGGGTGCTGGTTTTTCAGGCGCCAGTACTGCTGCATCATCGGGGTGTGGGAGGACAGGTCGGACGTGTTTTTACTCATTGGGTAGTAGGCAAATTCGTTGAAAGTGATGGGGCAAAGGGGGCGCTTGGCCCAGCATTTTTTGCGATGGGCGCAAGGTTAACACGCGAGGTCGGCCCTTCGCAGTTCGCAAAAAGCCGGGTAAAACACAAACTCGGCGCTACGGGTTATCTGCCCTTTATGCATAAAATATGCAAAATAGCATTTGCCAACGTTAAAAACTCCGTTCACTATCCCGGTTATGCAAAAACGCAACGTTTCTATCGTACTAAGAGAGCTGCTGGACCGCGACCGGATCTCCCCCACGGAGCTTCACCGGCGCACCGGTGTGCCTCAATCCACGCTGTCCCGGATCCTCAGCGGCAAGATCGTCGATCCGTCGGACAAGCATATCTCCCGCATTGCCGAATACTTCGGCGTGAGCACCGACCAACTGCGCGGGCGCATGTCGGTGGGCGCGGCGCGGGACGAAGGGCGCGACCCGATGCATTCGGAACTCAAGGACATAAGCCTGTGGGACGACGACACCCCTATCAATGACGATGAGGTGTCGATCCCCTTTCTGCGCGAGGTTGAATTGGCTGCTGGATCAGGAAGATTCGTCATCGAGGAAAGCGAGAAGGCCAGTCTGCGCTTTGGAAAGCGCAGCCTGCGGCACAATGGCGTGCAGTTCGACCAGGCCAAGTGCGTGACGGTGCGGGGCAACAGTATGTTGCCGGTGCTGCGCGATGGCGCGACTGTCGGGGTGAATGCCGGTAAGAGCGGCATTGGCGATATCGTTGATGGTGACTTGTATGCCATCAATCACAATGGTCAGTTGCGTGTGAAGCAGCTCTACCGCCTGCCTTCCGGCATTCGTCTGCGCAGTTTCAATCGTGACGAACATCCGGACGAGGACTATAGCTTCCAGGACATCCAGGACGAGCAGATCAGTATCCTCGGCCATGTGTTCTGGTGGGGCATGTACGCTCGTTAACCCAGTTCAACAGGACAAAACCCGCCAAGCTGCGGGTTTTTTTTCGCCTGCAAAAAGCTGGCAACCCTTTGAACACCCACGCAAAAATGCATTTGAGCATATTTTGGGCAAAAATAAATGCATTTACGCATTGACTGTATATGCATACATGCATATTCTGTGTCTCAAGCCAGCCGACAAGGCCTGGTGGAGGCGGCAAGGATGCTGCCAAGGAAGACAAGGAAGGCACGCAACACTGGCAAGGACGCCATCCGAGCGATGGCAGGGAGGCCAGGCAACACCGGCAAGGATGCCGACGCTCTTTAGTGGCACCGCTTTACAAGAACAGGCAGCGATGAACCGGCCTTAACGGTTCAGAGGGTTGGCAACTGACCCGGGTGTGCAGCGTAAAGCACCAGAAGCAGTTATCCGGCAGACAGGGATCGTGGTCGGAAAAACATTGAGGAAAGAACCGTACCGCGCCAGTAGCGCCGAACGTTCGAGGACAGCATTACTGAAAAGCCCGGGCGACCGGGCTTTTTGGAATGCCTACCTATAAATGGATTTACCCGGAAAACCGGCGTTCAGCCGGCATTGCTCAGCCAGGAGGCGTGACATGACAAACGAGCAGCAAGCGTTAGCGGAAATGCCTATCTGGCTGGTGATCGCACTGGCCCTGATCGGCGGAGTGTCCGGCGAAATGTGGCGCGCCGACAAAGAGGGTGCCCGCGGCTGGTCGTTGATTCGACGTCTGGCCTTGAGGTCCGGAGCGTGCATGGTCTGTGGGGTTTCAGCCCTGATGCTGTGTTATGCCGCCGGAATGTCGATCTGGACCGCCGGCGCCATCGGATGCCTCACCGCTATGGCGGGGGCCGACGTGGCCATTGGTCTTTACGAGCGTTGGGCGGCCAAACGAATTGGGGTCAACGAGACGCCGACTTCACGCCCGGATCAGCAGTAATCGCTGCAAGGAAGCAACGACATGACACTTATCGAAAAACCTTCCCAGTTGCCTGCCGCGATCGCAGCGGTATTGAAGTCGGTGTTTCCGCACTTGAGGGTGGGCAATCACCGGGACTTCGCGGGCGCTGCGGATACAAGCGGCATCCTGATCAACGTGGAGCGCAACGGCTCCGGCACTCGCACCCTTGAAGGTCGCAAGGCACATGCCTTGCTGGTCTCGCTCACGGCCACCATCACCAACGCTTCGGCGCCTTTCGATACCTGTGACCTGGCCAGTCAACTGATGGACCTGGCCCTGGACAACCGCTGGGGCTTGCCGCCCGAGCATTGCGACCTGCCCATGTCCATCGTTGCAGCGCCCTCGATATCCGTCAGTAGCGAAACGGACTACGACACCTGGACGGTTTCCTTTACCCAAAACCTCTACCTCGGCCCGTCGTTGCTCGACGATCCCACGGGCATACCGCTGGTTGCCCGCATCTGGGAAGTCTCGAATATCGACGACCCCGATCAATACCGCCCACTGCAGGAGTAGTCCATGTTCGAAGCACTGCTACGCATGCAGCTGGGGCCGATCATCGAACGGCTGGCGGAAATGGAAACCCAGCTCGAGGACCTGTACCGCCGCGCCGACAGCTTCTGCCGCATCGGCACATGCCAGCAAGTCGACGCCGCCAGTCATACCTGCAAGGTCAGCCACGGCGATCTGCTCACCCCGGCCATTCGTTTTTTCAATCCCAGTGCCGGTGCGCAGACGGAAACCCGCATCCCTTCAGTGGGCGAACAGTGCCTGCTGCTCAACTATGGCAGCGGGGAAGGCGGCGCACAGTCCGTAGCCCTGTTCGGCCTGAACAGTAGTCTGTTTCCACCGGTCTCCAGCCTTGCAACCTTGACCCGTCGCCAGCATCAGGACGGTACTCAAAGCGAATATGACGACGCCAGTCACGTATTCAATTGGCGTAATGGTCCCACCACCGTCACAGGCTCTCGTGAACAAGTGATCGTAAACGTCGGCGCCGCCAATCTGGTGATGATGGCCGACAGCATCACTCTGCAACTCGGCGCTGCCGGTCTGCGATTGGATGCCGGCGGCGTGCATTTAAGCGGCCCGGTGGTGGATCACCAGGGCCGCGTGATCAGCAGCGCATAAGGATTTGCCATGATCGGAATCGATAGGAATACCGGGGCAGCCGTCGATGACTGGCTGCAGTTTGTGCAGCGTGCCACCCGAGCGCTGACTACCCCCGTGGGCAGTCGCCAGAAACGTCCGTTGTACGGCTCGCTGATCCCGCAGTTGCTCGGCCGGAACTTGGGCGACGACCTGCTGATCCTCGCCCAGAGCCACGCGGCACAGGCGTTCTACAACACCCAGAACGGCATCGCCGACTTTCAACCCGACGTCATCGTCGCCACGCGGCAAGGCGCCGGCCTGTTGCTGCGCTTTGCCGGCACCTGGAAAAACCGTCAACAAACCTTCGAGGTCGTGACATGAGTATGTTGATCCCAGGCCAGAACCAACTGGCGGAGCCGGCCCTTATCGCCGTGGATGCGTTCGAACCCTTGCTGGCGGAGTTCAAAGCGTTCGTCATCGACTACGTTGCCAGCCGTGCGCCGCAGAGCGCGGCCAAGCTCAAGGTCAGCCTGGACAATGAAAGCGAACTGTTGACCCTGGCCCTGGAAGCGTTCTGCGTGCGCCTGCAAACCCATGAACGCAAATACAACGCCCGCATCAAGCAGATGCTGGCCTGGTGGGCCAACGGCAGCAACCTGGATGCACGCCTGGCCGACATGGGGCTGGAGCGCCAGGTGCTCGACCCCGGCGACCCGGCGGCATTCCCGCCCGTGCCGCCGACCCTGGAAAGTGACGACGATGCCCGCCTGCGCTATTACCTGGCGCCCCATGCGCCGGCGGCGGGTTCGCGGATGCAGTACCGCCGCGAGGTCTTCACCCTGGGCGAGCGGCCGTCGGTGAAGGTACAAAGCGCTACACCAGGGCTGGTCACGGTCAGCTACACCTTTGATCCTGACGGCTATGCAGCCCAGGTCAAGGACGGCAATGGACGACGCACCGCCCCAGGCGAAGTGATGGTCACCGTGCTGTCCCGAGAGGGTGATGGCACTGCATCCGCCGATTTGCTTGACGGTGTACGACGACATTTCGCACGGCCGGATGTGCGGCCGGAAACCGACCTGGTCAGCGTGCAGAGTGCGCAGATTCTTCCCTACAAGATCCGCGTAGTGGCCAGGATCAACGCCGGTCCGGACTCCGGCTTGACCCAGGTCGCGGCGCAACGTCTGCTGCAAACCTATGCGGAATCCTGCCATCGCCTTGAAGGACGCGTCGACCCCAGCTGGATCGACTACGCCATTCACAGCGCCGGCGCGGCGCAATTGCAGATTCTCGAACCCCTGGAGCCTATCGTCACCACGGCCTTCCAGGCCCCTTACTGCACCGGTGTCGAGGTGGAGGTACGCACGCTATGAGTGACATCACCGCGAGCCTGTTGCCGGCCAATAGCTCACCGTTGGAGAAGGCGTTGGACGTAGGCTTCGGCACATTGCTCGACCGCGTTATACCGCCGTTTCCCGCCTTAATGAACCCGCTGCTGACGCCCGTCGAGTTTCTTCCCTACCTGGCGGCCGACCGCGGTGTCAGCGAATGGGATGCACACGCTACCGAAACAGAGAAGCGCCTGACCGTGGGCCTGTCCTGGCAGATTCAGCGTCAGGCAGGCACACCCAAGGCGTTGAGCCATGCGGTGGAGTCACTGGGTTTTACTCCCAACATCAGCGCTTGGTACCAGCAGCGGCCTTTGGGTGTGCCCTATACGTTCGACGTGCAGGCCATTATTGGGCGCAGCTGGTCCAGTGGCGACCATAACCGGTTGATCCGGCGTATCAACGCTGCCAAGAGCGAGCGGGATCAGGCGACGATCACCATCGTGCATGAAACCGCAGGTCAGCTTGCGTTTGCGCAAGTCCTCGAGGCCCCCTTAAGCGACGGGGAGTTTTCGCTCAGCGGCGCATTGCCTGAATTGGCGCTGGTTGCTGGGCTAAACAGTGCAGGCGTCGCCCGGCACTACACCATTAACGACTACGACCTCAGGGCGCAGCCATGACAGATGACATTACGCGCCTGGTGCGCTTCACCTCCAAGGGATTGGATGAAGTGCTGCAGGCAAAGAACCAGGGTTTGAAAGGTGAAATAACCCACATTGGCGCCGGCACCGGGCGCTACAACCCGGACGGCAGCGAAGTGGCCTTGCGCGACGAACGCCAGCGGGTCGCCATCGTGGATTATGAAGACCTGGGCAACCACCAACTCAGGATGGCCGCGCTGTTTGATGGCGACGGTGAATATGAAATTGGCGAGTTTGGTTTTTATCTCGCCAGTGGGACGTTGTTGGCGGTGTATTCCGTCGCCGGGAAGTTGCTGACGTATAAAGCGGCGGCGGCTCGGGTACTGCAGAAGTTTACGCTGGATGTTTCGCCGTTGCCGGGGGATAGCTTGGTGATTGTGGTGGGGAGTGAAAATCTGAATGTGTTGTTGATCGATGAGTTGGCAGCGTTGTCCGCAGCCAGTGTAGACAACATGGCCAGAGGGGTAGGGCTCATGTTTCGAGTAATGAAACTCGAAAGTGTTGGCGGCGGCATCTAGTTTTGTCGGCTTTCTAAATTGAGAAACTGTCTGGTCATTGTAAAAGATAAGGAGATCATATTTTGAGTACAGAACAACAACTGGCCGCCGTGGTCAGTGCAGCGAATAACCTTACCCAAGTTATCACCGGAAAGGTCGGAGAGATTGATAAAGCGATTGCTGAGGCACGACGTGCCTATGAAGCGCAATTGTTGGATCTTAAAAATCGCTTGCCAAGGCTGGCGGTGACTAAAAATTTCAATTTGTACCCCAGCGCCGACGGGAAATTGATTGATAACTGGGGTATTCATGGTGAAGTAACTTGCAACAAACTTCGTTCGATAACTGCTACCTCTCAAGCCACGGGACGCCCGCAGGCGGATGTGGACTTCATGTTGCAGGTACAGGCGGACGTGCGTGAACAGTTTCCTGAATTTGATATTAGGGCCAGTGAGTACTGGCGAACTATCGTCAACGTGTGGCAGTTGAAATGGGCAACCGCCGGTGTGAGTCCGTGGCTGGCTTTCCCCTACACCGTAGATACGGCGCTTGCAAATGGGACTGGCGCGGTGCCGCTTAACTCTTACATTACATTGGGGGCTTTTGTCCGAGTTGTAGAGGGGGCAATTGCTGGTGCTTGGAGCACAGGGGTAGAAAAAGGCAAATGGCGCTGGTGCTCTGCGGTTGTAGCACCCACCGAGCTCTTCGGTGCTTATTATCATCTGCACCCAATGCGCAACTCCGCATCCGGGGTTGTCGAGGTGATGCTGGCAGGTGCATGTACGGGTGTTGTTACTAGTCCAGGTGACTGGGGAACTATGTTGGCGTTGAATTAAGGAGAAATTATGAAACCGATTTTTGTACCTGCTGAACTTCATCCGCTAATCAAGTGGCAGGTAATTCGTAGTGCTCGCGACCAGGATCTGGCTGCCAGTGATTATGCGGCTATGCCAGATTATCCAATGGAGGAGTCAAACAAGGCTGCGTTTTTAACCTATCGTCAGGGCCTGCGAGATATCCCGGACCAAGGCAGCGACCCGGACGCGGTCGAGTGGCCATCTAAACCTCCCTTTCTCAAATAACCTCACCGCGAAAGCGGTTTTTTTTCGCCTCCCCAAAGCCCCTCCCCGCAGGGGCTTTGGCGTTCTACACCCGGAGAATTCCACTCATGTCTGACCGCCAAACCTACACCGTCCTCATCCCATTCCCCACCGGCAAGGGCCATTGGTCCACCGTCGGCGAGGAGCTCGAACTGTTGGACGTCGAAGCATCCGCCCTGCGCACCGCCGGCCGTCTGGAACTGACCAGCGTCCTCAACTCCACCCCCAAGAAGGCTGAATAACCATGGCTGAGGTTCTTAACTTCGAGCACAACGGCATCACCGTGAATGCCACCGAATCCCCCGAGGCCATGGGTGGCCTGGGTGACAACGTGATCGGTCTGGTCGGCACCGCGCCGAACGCCCATGCGTCGATTCCGAAAAACGCACCGCTTCGCATCAATAGCTTCACCACCCAGGCGCTGCTGGACCCCACCGGGGCCGAGTCGGGCACGCTGTTCCACGCCGTCTACCAGATTCTCAAAGTCGTAAAGGTGCCGGTCTACGTGGTGATTGTGGAGGAGGGCGCGACGCCCGCTGACACCCTCAACAACGTGATCGGCGGCAACGAGCCGGTGACCGGCCGCAAACTGGGCCTGGCCGCCCTGAGCAGCGTCCCCGAAGACTTGACCATCATCGGCGCTCCAGGCTTCACCGGCACCAAGGCCGTGGCCGGCGAGTTCGCCGCGTTCGGCAAGCGCATCAAGGCACGTGTCGTGCTCGATGGCAAAGATGCCAGTGTTGCCGACCAGGTCACCTACAGCGGCGAACTGGGCGGTGCCGACCTCGGTTTCGATCGTTGCCTGCTGGTGCACAACATGCCGTCGGTGTACTCCAAGGCGGCGAAGAAAAACGTGTTCCTGTCGCCGTCGTCCCTGGCCATCGCTGCGCTTGCCAAGGTCAAACAGTGGGAGAGCCCGGGTAATCAGGTGACGTTCGCCGAGGACGTTTCCCGCGTCGTCGAGTACAACATCCTCGATACCTCCACCGAAGGCGACCTGCTCAATCGCTATGGCATCAGCTACTACGCCCGCACCATCCTTGGCGGTTTTTCGTTGCTGGGTAACCGTTCCATCACCGGTAAGTTCATCAGCTATGTCGGCCTGGAAGATGCCATCAGCCGCAAGCTGGTCAAGGCCGGCCAGAAAGCCATGGCCAAGAACCTCACCAAGTCCTTCATGGACCAGGAGGTCAAGCGCATCAACGATTGGCTGCAAACCCTGGTCGTCGACGAAACCATTCCCGGCGGCAGCGTGTACCTGCACCCCGAGTTGAACAGCGTCGAGAAGTACAAGAACGGCACCTGGTTCATCGTCATCGACTACGGCCGCTACGCGCCAAACGAACACATGATTTATCAACTCAACGCCCGCGATGAAATCATCGAGCAGTTCCTGGAGGACGTTCTCTAATGTTTACCAACCGAGTCAGACAGGCCATTGCGGCCACCCTCCAAGGCCTGCCGTTGTCCGCGACCGTGGAAGAGTTCACCCCGCCGAAGATCGAGTTCGAGATGGAATCCATGTCCGGCGGCCGCTTTATTGCCGAGGAAATGGCCAAGAGCGGCAAGGTGCTCGGCGCCACGCTGGTGCTGCAAGGCGCCGGCCCGGAAATCATGCTGGCCCTGGGCGTGCGCATGAGCGACGACATCCTGCTGAACGTGCGTGAGGCCGGCCAGGACCAGGACGGCAAAACGTATTTCACTTACCACACCGTCGGCGGCAAGCTCAAATCACTCGATGAAGCGAAGCTGAAAATGGGCGACAAAGCCCTGACCACGCTGGAGTTGTCCTGCCGCACCTACACCCGACTGGAGAATGGCATCCCGGTGATTGATATCGACGTGCGCACCCAGAAATTCGTGCTCAACGGTGTCGATATTCTGGGCGATGCCCGCCGCGCCGTGCTGATGCCTTAAACCCCTTGGGGCGAGCACGCTCGCCCCTTGTTTGAACAAGGAATTGCCTCATGGCCTGGATGCCACCGCTGCATCACCTGCTGTCTCCGATCACCGCCGACACCGGTGCAACGATCGAGCAGGTGCAACTCAAACCGCTGTACTACGCCGCGCAAAAAGATGCGCTGGCCCGGGCCGGTGACGACGAGGACGACCAGTTCTTTGAACTGGCGAAACTCGCCACCGGCCTGTCGGAAAAAGAGCTGGATCAGCTGAAACGCCCGGACTACGTAAGCATCGCTCAATACGTGCACGATATGTCGACACGCCCGGCGTCGTTTTTCCTGAATGCCCACGAGGCGCCGCCTTACGACCAGCCCGTGCAACTGCTATTGCCCCTGGAAGCAGCCGGCCGAACCCTGACCGAACTGCCTCTGGAGATGCCGGCTCTGCGCGCCACCAAGGTGATGAAAAAGCTCGCCACCAATAAAGAGCGCGCCGAGTTTATTACCGCCCATTGCACAGGGTTGATGATCCCTGACCTGTCGGGGTTGACCGTGCCCGACTGGACCGAGCTGCAGGAGCGGATCGACGATTTTTTAAATCAACCGGCGGACTTCTTTCGGAACGCGACATCGAGGTAATCCTCGACGTGGTGCCGCTGATCTACTCGGTCAACGAGGCGGAGATCCTCGACTGGGACGCCGGAAAAGCATTGCGCCGCTACGACATTGCGATCACTCGCCTTGGCGTTAAACAGGAGTAAGCGGGATGCAGGACAAGTATTCGCTCGCGTATGCCGTGGTCAAGGATGGCCAGGGTGTATTTCGCCACTCAGACGGCGCGCAGGGTGCCGACAGTGTTAACCCAGGCCCTCTGGCGTCTGGAAGTCACGCAGAGGCGGCGCCTTTGTTTTCGATGAGTCTGGCGCTGACCAACGCCGGCGTGCAACTCAACGGTCTTTCGCTGGCCCTGGGGTTACTGCGTGACAGTGTGGACGCGCTGCAAACCTCCTTGTCGCAGCTTAAGGCGGTGGACAGTGAGGCGTCTAAAATCGGCAAGGGGACCGAACAAAAGGCAACGACTGAAGTTAAGTCGAGTACATCGAAAGACCAGCATCTGGTCCGTGAGTCCATGACGCTGCTCGACGTAAAGGCCCTCGATCCCGTTGCCGCTTTTCAACAATCGTTCGCTGCGCCGGCCGTCAAGGAAAAAACAATAGCGCAACTGCGGGAGTCGTCGGCAAAGAGTGAGGAGCGCCTCTCCACGACGCTTAAACCCGCACCGGTACTCTGGGAAGACGTGTGGCTGCGAACCAAGACCGCTGTGACCGACAAAGCCAACGCCTGGGCCGGCGAGTCGCCAGCCGCCGCCACCACTGTCAAAACCGCGGAGGCCGTGGTTCTGCCGATGTTTTCACCGGTGGTTACCGGCTTTTTCTCGGGCATGGGAGACACGATCAAAAGCCGGGTGACAGGCAACGTGCTCGATCTGACGCTGGGCAAACTGCCTGGCGGGCTTGGCAAACTGTTCAAAAGCGATGGCTTCAAAAAGAGCCAACCATGCTGCTGCGCCACCGCAACCCAAGCCCCGGTGAGTAGCCGCCGTCCTGCTCGCAGAGCCCCGTCCGCCGGGAAAAAGCCTACCTCCAAGCCTAAGTCCCAGAAAAACCGCAAAGCGCAGAGCACGCCGAAGAAACAGGGCCCTCAGAAGAAACCGGCATCTGGGGCGCGGTCGCCTGCCGCAAGGCTTGCACCCCTGAAAGGTCGCGGCGCGATGTCGATGCTGCGTGGTTTGCCTGAGCGCCTGATGCAACCGTTTTTCCCGGCTCAGTCCACAGGTTTCCATGCCGTTGCCCCGGTGCAGGGCCTGCAGCCGCGCGACGCGCAGGTCAATAGCCGAACGAGCCACGCCGACCTGCGCCAACCGCTCCCAGCCAGAGCCCCTGGGCTGATTGAAAACCTGGAACGTGGCGGCGTGCCTCTGCCTGCCGACGCGCGCGCAACTGCCCAGCCGCACACGCAGAACTCCAGTCACGAGCGTTCAGCCGTGCCTGGGGTGACTCACGCGCCCAAAATACCGGCCTCCGGGCTGACCGGAGTGATGAGTAAGCTGGAGTCCGCCGGCGCCCGCCGTCTCGGGCCGCTGAAGTATGTCGACACCGCCATTGACGTGGTGCAGGGCGTGCGCAATGGCGACGCGAAGGCTGTCGGCGCCGGTCTCAGCACCGCCGGTGGCGCCTGGGCCGGGGCTTCCGCTGGCGCGGCGATCGGCACCTTGATTTTTCCCGGAGTCGGCACCGCGGTCGGCGGCGCCATTGGCGGCTTGCTGGGCAGCGAAGCGGGCAGTTGGATCGGTGACAAACTGTTCGGATCGAGTGATCGCCTGCCCGCGCCGAATACGCTGAGCAAGGAACTCAATAGTGCTCGCACCGATAACGTCCAGGTCACGATCTCACCGAGTATCCAGATCACTGGCGTCAACCCCGCCGAGGCCCAGCAGGTCGTCAACCAGGTGATGCAAGCCCTGCAGTTTCAATGCATGCCCATGGTCACCGATTCCCTGGGCATTCGACGCAACGCGGCACTGACCGATACAGGAGGTGATTGATGCGACAACAGATGGTACTGGGCGATTTTATTTTTGGCCTGTCCCGTGGCTTCGCCTACGCCTCGCTCATCCATAGCAGTTACGGCGGCTGGAGCAACCTGGAAATCATTGCCAGCAAGCCGCAGTCACGGCAGAACGGCCAGCAACTGGAAAAGCTCTCGTTCAGCGGCATGGCGATGTACGCCGTGGGCATGCAGCGCCTGGACGAATTGCGCGCGTTGCAGGATGCGCGGGCGCCATTGCCCCTGGTCGATGGCATTGGCCGTAACTGGGGCTTGTGGCGTATCAATTCGTTGGTGGAAACCCAAAGCAACGTGATCGATGACGGCACCGCCATGGTCGTGGCCTGGACCCTTGAATTGGAGGAATTCGTCAATGCGTAGAGTGCGAAGTATTGCCGGCGATTCGGTCAACCTGTTGCTTTACCGCGAGTTGGGGCGCTGCGACGACGCAGCTGAAGAAACCCTCTGGCGCTTGAACCCCGAGTTGGCCGAGCATGGCCCGGTGTTGCCGGCCGGCGTGTGGGTGGTGGTGCCGGAGATGCCCGCGCGGCCGACGGTGTCGCAACCTGTTTCAGCGTGGGATTGAGGAGGCTGCATGGCACAGGGATTCACCCCGATCGTCGAGTTCTACGGCGCCAATGCGGCGCTGCTCAATCAACGCTTGATGCACTGGAGCCACACCGACGCCGCCGGTATCAAAGCCGACAGGCTCGAACTGACACTGAACATCGAGGGCCTGGAAGGGTTGCCGAGCCTGAGCGGCAAGATCGGCCTGCGAGTCGGCTATCAGGAGTCGGGATTGGTGGAAAAAGGCCAGTTTGTCATCATGCAGCGCACTCCCGTGCTGTTTCCGATGCGCCTGCTGATCGTCGCCACCGCCGCACCTTTCAGCGCGGTGGACCCCAGCCATTACCGACAGCGCCGCTCCGCCAGTTACGGCCCCACCACCCTGGGCGCGCTGTTTCGCCAGGTCATCGGTCGACATGGCTATTCACCCCGCGTCGCGCCGGCACTGGAAAGCATTCCGATCCCCCATATCGATCAATCCAACGAAAGCGACATGGCATTTATCACGCGCCTGGCCAGTCGCTACAGCGCCGTCACCAAACCGATCAACGAACTGTACGTGCTGGCGGAAGCCGGCAAGGTCCATTCGCTCTCGGGCCAGCTGCTGCCGGAGGTGACGCTATCCGTGACCCAAGACAACCGCCCCGGCGACCGGGCATTCATCACCGCCAAGCTCGACGAGCAGTCGCGCTCCAAATATATGGGCTGCCGCGTGACCTGGTGGGATGCCGTGGGGGCTAAGCAGCATGTCGTGGAGGTGGGCATCGCGCCGTTCAAAAACCTGCGCCAACGCTGCCAGAACGAAGCCGAAGCCCGTGCCGTGGCCGAAGCCGAACTGCGACGCGTGGGCCGGGAAGATTTGAAACTGCAGATCGAGTGCCCTGGCAACCCGCTGCTCGCCGCCGAAGGGTTGCTGCGCCTGGATGAAAGCTGGCCCTCGTATATGCAAGGGCGCTGGTCGATTATCCAGGTTACCCATGTGGGCGACCCGGTGACGGGGTATCGCAGTTCGATTGTGGCGGGTGGGTTGTCGATCTAGACCTTTTTGCAGAGTAGAAACCATGCTGATTACGCTTCCCCAGCTTGTCCACGTCATGCCAACGGCCCGCCTCACAGCGGGTCTTTTTTTGCCTGCCATAAATGCGGCGATGGCCCGGCACTCGATTACCAGCCCCCAGCGCATCGCTGCGTTCCTCGCCCAGATCGGTCACGAATCCGGCGAACTGCAGTACCTGCGCGAACTGGGCAGTGATCGCTACCTGAGCAAATATGACATCGGACCCCTTGCCGCCAGACTGGGCAATACCCCTGAAGCGGATGGCGACGGCCAGCAGTACCGAGGCAGGGGGCTGATACAGATCACTGGGCGTCGCAATTACCTGGCGTGCAGTCGGGCGCTGTTCGGTGACGAACGGTTATTGGCCCAGCCTCAACTGCTGGAACAACCCCAATGGGCATGTGAATCCGCCGCCTGGTTCTGGCAGAGCAACGGCCTGAACGAGTTGGCCGACAAGGACCAGTTCACCACCATTACTCGACGTATCAATGGCGGCCTCAATGGCCTGGATCATCGTATGCAGCTATGGGCGAGGGCGAAGGCGGTGTTATGCGCTTCCTAGCGTCCTACCGCTTGCTCGGTTATTTCCTGCTGCTGGTTATGGCGGCGGGATTGACCTGGCAGGTTCAGGCCTGGCGATATGACGCACAGCTTGAGCGGTTGTCGGCCGTGCACGCGCAGGCGCTCGATCAACAAACCCGGCAGGCGTTGCATCAGCAGCAGGCCGAACAAGACAGGCGCCTGGCTCTTGAGCAACAGCTCAATGCCAGCGACCGACAGCATGCTCAGGAGTTAAGCGATGCCCAACGTCATCAAGCGGTTTTGCGTGATCGCCTGGCCACTGCTGATGTGCGGTTGTCAGTCCTTCTCGACGCCACCGAACCCGCCAATGGCAGCTCGGTGCCAGCCCCCGCCCCCGCCGGCGGCGTGGTTCATGCAGCCCCGCGAGCCCGACTTGACCCGGCGCATGCTCAACGAATTATCGCCATCACCGATGACGGCGATAACGCCGTGATTGCCTTGCGTGCGTGCCAGGCGTATGTGCACGCCGTCGCGCGTTAGCATCCTGATGCAGCCTGTCGCTTGCGTGTGCGATTTGCTCCTGTAGGGTAGGCGAACGCCCGCTCATTCCCGGAGACGACCGTGAACGAAATCACTCAACTTGCCGCTGAACTGGGGCGCCGACTCCAGGTGCTCAATGCTCATGTCACCACTGCCGAGTCCTGTACCGGTGGCGGTATTGCCGAGGCTATCACGCGGATTCCCGGCAGTTCGGCGTGGTTCGAAGCAGGTTATGTCACCTATTCCAACCGGCAGAAGACTCGACAGTTGAATGTACCGGAGGGCTTGTTCAACAAGGTGGGCGCTGTCAGCCAGGAGGTGGTGGAGGCGATGGTGCGTGGCGCGCAGGAGAAAAGTCTGGCGCGGTTCGCCGTGGCGGTCAGCGGCGTGGCAGGGCCGGATGGTGGTTCGCCGGAAAAACCGGTGGGTACGGTGTGGCTGGCGTTCGGCGTGGGGGAGGCGGTCACGGCACAGCGCGAACACTTCTCCGGCAACCGCGACGAAGTCCGTCGACAAACGGTAAAAGCTGCGCTGGAGGGCTTGTTGCGACGAGCTGCACTAGAAATAGAAAATCAGGGGTAGGCGATCTCCGATCTTTGTGGAACAATACTGTCTACTTATACAGGTGTTGGCCGTCAGGCCTTATTGATTACGTGAGGACTTTAATGGACGACAACAAGAAGAAAGCCTTGGCTGCGGCCCTGGGTCAGATCGAACGTCAATTCGGCAAGGGTGCCGTAATGCGTATGGGCGATCACGACCGTCAGGCGATCCCGGCTATTTCCACTGGCTCTCTGGGTCTGGATATCGCACTCGGCATTGGCGGCCTGCCAAAAGGCCGTATCGTTGAGATCTACGGTCCTGAATCTTCCGGTAAAACCACCCTGACCCTGTCGGTGATCGCCCAGGCGCAGAAGATGGGCGCCACCTGCGCATTCGTCGACGCCGAGCACGCCCTGGACCCTGAGTACGCCGGCAAGCTGGGCGTCAACGTCGATGACCTGCTGGTTTCCCAGCCGGACACCGGTGAGCAGGCCCTGGAAATCACCGACATGCTGGTGCGCTCCAATGCCATCGACGTGATCGTGGTCGACTCCGTGGCGGCACTGGTGCCCAAGGCTGAAATCGAAGGCGAAATGGGCGACATGCACGTGGGTCTGCAAGCCCGCCTGATGTCCCAGGCACTGCGTAAAATCACCGGTAACATCAAGAACGCGAACTGCCTGGTGATCTTCATCAACCAGATCCGTATGAAGATCGGCGTAATGTTCGGCAGCCCGGAAACCACCACGGGTGGTAACGCGTTGAAGTTCTATGCATCGGTCCGCCTGGATATCCGTCGTACTGGCGCGGTGAAGGAAGGTGACGAGGTTGTCGGGAGCGAAACTCGCGTCAAGGTTGTGAAGAACAAGGTGGCTCCACCATTCCGTCAGGCTGAATTCCAGATTCTCTACGGCAAGGGCATTTACCTGAACGGCGAGATGATTGACCTGGGCGTGTTGCACGGTTTCGTTGAAAAATCCGGTGCCTGGTACGCCTACAACGGCAGCAAGATTGGTCAAGGCAAGGCCAACTCGGCCAAGTTCCTGGCGGATAACCCGGACATCGCCGCTACGCTTGAGAAGCAGATTCGCGACAAGCTGCTGACCGCAGCACCAGATGTGAAAGCTGCCGCCAACCGTGAGCCGGTTGACGAGATGGAAGAAGCCGATACCGACATCTGAAGCCAGCGATGACTGTTGTACTGGATACACTCGTCGCCGTTCGGCGCACTGCAATGGACCTGCTCGCTCGCCGCGAGCATGGTCGAGTCGAGCTGACGCGTAAGCTGCGTCAGCGCGGCGCGGAGCCCGAAATGATCGAAACCGCCCTCGACCGGTTGACGGAAGAGGGTCTGCTTTCCGAATCCCGTTACCTTGAAAGCTTTGTGTCCTATAGAGCCCGTTCCGGCTACGGCCCCGCGCGAATTCGCGAGGAGTTGAGCCAGCGCGGTTTGCAGCGTGGCGATATCGACCTCGCGTTGCGCGAGTGCGGTATCAATTGGCAGTCGCAACTGGAGGATACCTGGCGCCGCAAGTTCTCTGGTCATTTGCCAATCGATGCCAGGGAACGTGCAAAACAAGGACGCTTTTTGAGTTATCGCGGGTTTCCGATGGACATGATCAGCCGCTTGCTCAGCGGTCGAGAGATGGACGACTGAGAGCCGGAGATTTGTTCCGACAAACTGTGACGTAACCCATAGCCACTCAATACGATCCCCTGATACACCCAAAAAGGCCCGCTATGAAAATAGCGGGCCTTTTTTGCGTTCTGCGTTTATGGATTCACGCCGGCTCCGGTGCCACCCGCTGCTGCGCCGTGCCTTGGGCGTGCGCCCAGTTCTCCGGTAGGTTGATGTAGTCCACCAGCTCCCGCAACCGACCTTGATCCCGTCCATTGAAGTTGAACACCAATCGCGTCAGGTGGCTGAACTTCGCCTCATCATGTTCCTCCCCGGTATATGCCAGTTGCTGGAACTCCCCGCTCAAACGCAGGCTGGCAAATTCCGTCTGCAAGTGGGTGAGGGCGCGCTCGCTGAGCGGATGGTTCATGCGCATCACGAACTCGCGTTTCAGCCAGCGCGTGGAGTGGAAGTTGGCGTAGAACTGATTGATCTCCTCTACAGCTTCTTCGGCGCTGTACACAAGCCTTACCAGCTTAAGGTCGGTCGGCAAAATGTAGCGATTGGCCTCCAGTTGATTGCGGATAAAGTCCAAGGCGCCTTGCCAGAACCCGCCACCTGGTGCGTCCAGCAACACCACCGGCACCAGAGGGCTCTTGCCGGTCTGGATCAGCGTCAACACCTCCAGCGCTTCATCCAGGGTGCCAAAGCCGCCAGGGCACAAGACCAGCGCATCGGCTTCCTTGACGAAGAACAGCTTGCGGGTGAAGAAGAAGTGGAATGACAGCAGGTTTTCCGTGCCATCAATGGTGGGGTTGGCGTGTTGTTCAAACGGCAGGGTGATGTTGAACCCCAGGCTATGCTCCAGGCCGGCACCCTCATGTGCTGCCGCCATGATGCCGCCGCCACCGCCGGTGATCACCATCAGGTCAGAGCGCGCCAAAGCTGCGCCCACCTCGCGAGCCAAGGCATACAGCGGGCTTTCTACGGGGGTACGTGCTGAGCCGAACACCGTGACTTTGCGTCGGCCCCTGAACTGTTCCAGAACCCGGAACGCATGATCCAGTTCGCGGATGGCCTGCAGGGTGATTTTGGCGTTCCAGCGGTCGCGGTCGTCCTGGGCCATGCGCAGCACGGTGAGAATCATGTCGCGATAAAGAGGGGTATTCGGGCTGTTGGGGGCTATCTGCTCGAGCTGCGCGTCGACTTGCTGTGCGAGCTGGAGCCCGTGTTCTTCAAAATGGCGTAGCAAACTGTCATTCGGTTGGTAAGGCATTCAACGTCTCCTTCTTCACAGAGGTTGGACCGACGGCAATCGATCGTCCGCAGGCCACGACACTGCATGTGTCGCTGCATGCCATAGGCGTTGTACCTGTTTGCCTGTCGGCAAAGCGCGCTCTGTATAGTCCTTTTGATTTAAAAACCTTTGCACTTCAAGTCCGCGGGAGGGCAACCCTCTTGTGCCCGGGAAATGTTACAGGACGGCGTGAGCGCCGTTGTGCAAGGGGGGCTGGGATGGCCTGATCATGGGCCGAAAAAGCCTTGGCTGGCAACCGCTTATTGGTCGGTCAGATGGGCGAGGAACAATGTCAAAGCGGGGGAGCGCGCCGCGGGACCGCAGCGCGAGGATAAGGCCAGGTTACTTTTTCTTCTTCGATGGCGCCGGGCAGTCCGCTTCCGCAAACTTCACCGAGGCCACTGGACGGTTGCTCTTGTTCTCGGTGATTTCATAACGCATCACCGCGCCCTTGGCCATCAATTCGCGGTAGCCCGCGTTCGTGCAAACGCTGCGGCCCAACTGAAAGTACACAGCCTTTGGATTGGCGCGCATCTGTTCGGCGCGGTCAGGCATCACGCTCAGGTGGTCAATTAACTGCATACCTTCAACGGTGTAGGCCACTTCGAGGGTTTTTTCGTCGATTTCCCGCGGCAGGCCTTTGTTGCTTTCAGCAGCGACACTTTGCAGCTTCCTGTTCATTTGAGCCTCCAGCAGCGAGGCCGCCTGGGCGCCGATGGGCAGGACCAGCGCAAGCGCGACGGATGGGGCGACAAGACGCAGCATGGAACGCAGCATGAAATTCTCCTGATTCGGTTACAGGTGCATAGACCCGCCACTGCGCTGTGCGTTCAGTGGCGGGCGATTATAGGTGAGGCGTCGCCACTACAGCCAGGCGTATCGCTGGTAAACTGCCGCCACTTCAACCCATTTTGAGTGACCCTGTGTCGATTTACCCGTCCATGCGGCGCATCCGATGAGCCACGCCGTCTCCCGCCTGCGTGCTCAGCGTCTGGCGCGCGCCATCAAACCCTTCGTTAATCGTGGCTCGCGCGCTGAGCGCTGTTCCGGCTGCCGCGTGATTGCGCAATATTGCCTGTGCGCCTGGCGTCCCAAGGTCGCCGCCAGGTCCGCCATGTGCCTGCTGATGCACGATGTCGAACCGATGAAGCCCAGCAACACCGGCTGGCTGATCGCTGATGTCATCAAGGACACCACGGCGTTCGCCTGGTCGCGCACCGAAGTGGATCCGGAGCTGCTGCTCCTGCTGGCCGACCCACAGTGGCAGCCCTATGTCGTGTTCCCCGGCGAGTTCGTGGCGCCGGAGCGGGTCGTCAGTGCCGTGACGGTGGAAGAGGGCAGACGACCGTTGTTCATCCTGTTGGACGGCACCTGGAGTGAAGCGCGCAAGATGTTCCGCAAGAGCCCGTATCTGGAACATCTGCCGGTGCTGAGCCTGGCGCCTGAGCAGCTGTCGCGCTACAAACTGCGGCGCTCCAAGCGCGATGATCATTTCTGCACCGCCGAAGTGGCGGCGCTGTGCCTGGAGTTGGCCGAGGATGCGGTCGCCAGCGAGGTGCTGGACGCTTACCTTGACGTATTCAGCGCCCACTACCTGGCCGCCAAGTTCCAGCTGCCGCTGGACCCGACGGATGTCGTGCACACGCGTCTTGCGCCCTATGTCCCAGCGCTTTAGCCAGACGACGTTTGCATGATGGCACCTTACCCGCTCCCCCGCTAAACTGCCCACGGGCGTAGTGCTTGACCCCCCAGGCTACGCTGGGCATGCTGTGCGCCGATTGAGGCGCCAGCATGGAGATTCGACGTCGTTTTGCGTCGAGCACGCCCTCTGGCGATGGCTGCCTGGTCGCCGCCTTGTGTATTGGTGAACCCTTGAACCCATTGGGGCTCCCATAAAAAACAGGATCATTTAATCAATGGCCACATACGAAATCCTGATAGCCGACGACCACCCGCTGTTTCGCAGTGCGTTGCGTCAAGCGGTGACGCTGGGCCTTGGGCCGGATGTCCGGCTGGTCGAAGTGGCCAGCATTGCCGAGCTGGAAAGCTGCCTGACCGATAAAACCGACTGGGACCTGGTGTTGCTTGACCTGAACATGCCCGGTGCCTATGGCTTCTCCGGGCTGGTGTTGCTACGCGGCCAGTACCCTCAGATTCCGGTGGTGATGGTCTCGGCGCAGGAAGAGGCCGATGTGGTGGTGCGATCCAGGGAATTTGGTGCCAGCGGGTTCATTCCCAAGTCCAGCGCCATGGAAGATATCCAGAAGGCGGTGCGTGCCGTGTTGGACGGCGATATGTCCTGGCCGCCCCAAGCATTTGAACACGTCAATGTATCCGACGAAGCCAAGGCCGCTCGTGATGGCTTGGCCAGCTTGACCCCCCAACAGTTCCGGGTATTGACCATGGTCTGCGAGGGCTTGTTGAACAAGCAGATTGCCTACGAGTTGAAAGTTTCGGAGGCAACCATCAAGGCGCACGTCACTGCCATTTTCCGCAAGTTGAACGTGCGCACCCGCACCCAGGCAGCGTTGCTCCTGCAACAACTTGAGTCAATTTCGCAGCATTAAGATCTCACCGATTCACGCTTTTTTGACTTTGCGTGATCTAGTTTCCCCACTCCTTTGGTTCAGTTGCCTACATCTATGTCGCCTTTCAAGGGTCAAACCGGTATCAAACGTATCTTCAATGCTGGGGGATATTCCCTGGACGGCCTGCGCGCAGCGTTCACCGGCGAGGCGGCATTCCGGCAGTTGGTGTTGCTCAATGTGATCCTCATCCCACTGAGCTTTTTCCTCAATGTCAGCCGTGTCGAGCGGGCGTTGCTGATTGCCGTATGCCTGCTGGCGTTGATTGTCGAGCTGCTCAACTCGGCGGTGGAAGCGGCCATCGATCGCATCTCCCTGGATCGCCATCCTTTGTCGAAAAACGCCAAGGACATGGGCAGCGCCGCGCAATTCGTGGCCCTGACCATGATTACCCTGGTGTGGGTCGTCATCCTGATCTAAGCCTCAGGCAATGTTGGGAAGCACGATTTCGTCGCTGCGCTGCACGCCGGCGGTGAATGCGCGGCAGAGTTCCAGGAACTCGCGCATCGCCGAGGTCTGGTATTTCTGCTTGTGCCAGATGAAGTAAAACTGCCGTGCCAAGTCCAGATCAGGGGTTTCCACCGGCACCAGGCTGCCACGACGAAACGCGTCACGCAGCGCCAGCCTTGAGATACAGCCGATCCCCAGACCCGACTCCACCGCACGCTTGATCGCCTCGGTGTGTTCCAGTTCGAGGCGGATGTTCAGTGCGCTGCGGTGATGGCGCATGGCTTGGTCAAACGTCAGGCGTGTGCCTGAGCCTTGTTCGCGCAGGATCCACGCTTCATGGGTCAACTCGTCCATGCTCGCCACGCCACGTTTGGCCAGGTGGTGCTGTGGGGCGCAAAACACCACTAACTCGTCTTCTACCCAGGTCTGTACTTCGATATCCGGGTGGCTGCAGTCGCCTTCGATCAGACCCAGATCAATTTCGTAATGCGCCACTTGATGCACGATATGTGCGGTGTTCTGCACGTGCAATTTCACCTGGCTTTCGGGGTGCTGCTGCATGAAGCTGCCGATCAGCAGCGTCGCCAGGTAATTGCCGATCGTCAGGGTGGCCCCGACCGCCAGGGAGCCGAAGCCGGACTTGCCGTTGAGCAGGTCTTCGATCTCCTTGGCCTGGTCCAGCAGCGCGACCGCCTGGGGCAACAGCTGATGGCCCAGGGCATTGAGACTCAAGCGTTTACCGGCGCGGTCGAACAATTGGCAGATGGATTGACGCTCCAGTTCGGTAATCGACGTGCTGGCGGCGGATTGGGATAAAGCCAGAAGGCCAGCAGCGCGCGAAACGCTTTCCTGCTGGGCGACGGCGACGAAGACTTGCAGTTGACGGAGAGTAAATCGCATATCGATATAACCGATAACCCTTATCTTAATAATCCAGTTAACAGATATTGTCGCCGCCATTAGAATGCGCTGCAATTGCGCATTTCACATTTGGCGCAGACCCATTTCCAGGAGTCCCCCGTACATGAGCAACATGAACCACGAGCGTGTCCTCAGTGTTCATCACTGGAACGACACTCTGTTCAGCTTCAAGTGCACCCGCGATCCGGGCCTGCGCTTCGAGAACGGTCAGTTCGTGATGATCGGCCTGCAGCAACCCAACGGCCGCCCGCTCATGCGTGCTTACTCCATTGCCAGTCCGAACTGGGAAGAGCATTTGGAGTTCTTCAGCATCAAGGTGCCGGATGGCCCGCTGACTTCCCAATTGCAGCACCTGAAGGAAGGCGATGAGGTCCTCATCAGCAAGAAACCGACAGGCACCCTGGTGCTGGACGACTTGAAGCCCGGAAAACACCTGTACCTGCTCAGCACCGGCACTGGCCTGGCGCCGTTCATGAGTGTGATCCAGGATCCGGAAACCTACGAGCGTTTTGAAAAAGTGATCCTGTGCCACGGCGTGCGCTACGTCAACGAAGTCGCCTACCGCGAGTTCATCACCGAGCACCTGCCGCAGAACGAATTCTTCGGCGAGGCCGTGCGTGAGAAGTTGATCTACTACCCCACCGTGACCCGCGAGCCCTTTGAAAACCAGGGCCGCCTGACCGACCTGATGCGCAGCGGCAAGCTGTTCCGGGACATCGGCTTGCCGCCGATCAACCCCGAGGACGACCGCGCCATGCTGTGCGGCAGCCCAAGCATGCTGGACGAGACCAGCGAAGTGCTCAACAGCTTCGGCCTGAAAGTTTCGCCACGCATGCGCGAGCCAGGTGATTACCTGATCGAACGCGCATTCGTCGAGAAATAAAGCAGCCAAACCATGTGCTGACTGGACAATACAGAAGACCTGAATGTGGGAGGGGGCTTGTCCCCACCCACAGTTGGTTTGCGGTTTATCCCGCTGTCACCACTTCCAATACGCAAATCACCCCAGCCTCGGGATAGTGCCAGCGCACATCCACATCCCAGAAGCGCACCCCGTACTCGCGCTCCGGCCCAGGCGTCTGGTACGCGGGCCGGGGGTC
Organism: Pseudomonas quebecensis; assembly: GCF_026410085.1. Lineage (NCBI taxonomy): Bacteria > Pseudomonadati > Pseudomonadota > Gammaproteobacteria > Pseudomonadales > Pseudomonadaceae > Pseudomonas > Pseudomonas quebecensis. The sequence continues at coordinate 3,950,255 of NZ_CP112866.1, read as the reverse complement.
CTGCGCCAAACACTGATCAATCAATTCCACCAACGGCTCGCCGAGACGCTGGGCATGGCCTTGTGCTTGCTGCAGCGCTGTCTTCAGCCACTGTACGGGAATCAACGCCGGCGCCCCGCTGGCGATGCGGTTGCTGGCCGTGTCGATGATGTCGGCGTAAGGCACGTAAGGCTTGATGTCCAGCACCGGCGTGCCGTCGAGCAGATCGATCCCGGAGATCCACAACCGACCCGGCTCGACCCTGTCCAGTTTCACCACCGACTGGCCGATGCCATTGGGCCGATGGGTCGCACGGGTGGCGAACACCCCCATGGACGTATTGCCACCCAGGCGTGGCGGGCGCACTTTCAGGCGCGGCTTGTCTTCCAACGCCTGATGGAACAGAAACAGCAGCCACACATGGCTGACCTGCTCCAGGCCTTGCACGGCCTCGCCCTGGTCGAACGGCGCCACCAGCTCCAGCACGCCGCGGGCGGCCGGCGCCAGTTGCGGTTGGCGCGGGATGGCGAACTTCTCCTTGAAACAGGAGCGCACGAAGCCGACGGGGGAGACCAGGTGACTCATGGCTTACGCACGCACCCGCAGCGTCAGCCCCTTGAGGAAGTTACGCAGCAACTGGTCGCCGCACGGGCGATAGTTGGTGTGGCCGAATTTGCGAAACAGCGCGCTCAATTCCGGCTTGGACACCGGGAATTCGGCAGCTTTGAGAATGGCGTGCATATCATCTTCCTTCAGTTCGAAGGCCACGCGCAGCTTCTTGAGAATGATGTTGTTGGTGACCGGCGTCTCGATCGGCTGCGGTGGACGGCTTTCATCCTTGCCACGCTTGAAGATCACCAGGCCATCGAGAAAGTGCGCCATGACCTCGTCCGGGCAGAACACGAAGCCTTCTTCTTCGTCCTTCTTGAGGTAAGTCAGCAGGTCATCCTTGGTGATGTCCATGCCGCCGAGCTTGGTGATCTCGACCATCTTGTTGTCGCTGATATCGAGCATGTAGCGCACGCTGCGCAGTACGTCGTTGTGAATCATGGTGGGCAATCCTGGTTTTCAACGGTGGACAACGCCCGGCGGGGCGCTGTCGAAAGGGGGAGCAGCTTAAAATTTCTCTTTGCCGGACAGGTAACGCCATTGGCCCACTGGAACCTTGCCAATGGACACCCCGCCGATGCGGATGCGGCGAATAGCCACGACCTTCAGGCCGACCGCCTCGCAGAACAGCGCGATCACGCCGGGTTGCGGATTTTTCAGCGCAAAGCGCAGGCGATTTTCGTTCTGCCAGCTGGCTTTTACGGCTGGCAGCTCTTTGCCTTTGTAGGTCAGGCCGTGGTTCAGGCGGTTAAGGCCGTGGGCAACCATCTCGCCTTCGACCTCCACGACATATTCCTGCTCGATCTTGGCGGCATCGGCGGTCAATTTGCGCAGAATCTTCCAGTCCTGGGTGAACACCAGCAGGCCGCTGGCCTTGGCCTGCAGGTCGGCGCTGGCGCTCAGGCGCAGGAAGTGGCCTTTGAGCGGACGCTTGCCGAAACGATGTTCGTCCGACAGAGTTTCGGCGCTGATCATCGCCATCGCGGTATCAGCATCCACACCGGCCGGGGCGTGCAGCAGGATGGTCACCGGTTCCGGCGCGGTGGCCTTGGCCTCGGGGTCGAGTTCGACTTTCTGGGTGGTGACCTTGAACTGCGGTTCGTCGATCACTTCACCGTCCACCGAGACCCAGCCGCCTTCGATAAACAGCTCAGCCTCCCGACGGGAGCAACCGACCAGTTCGATAAGGCGTTTGGAGAGGCGTATGGGGTCAGTCATGACAAGGGCCGTAACAAAAGGGGGCGGCTATTGTACCTGCCTGGCGCCGGTTAATCCCGGCCCCATTTCATTTAGCCCTGGCGCGCCTGCGACGACAACTGGCGCAAGCGCATGCGCAGCAACGGATAAGGCTGGCCAAGGCCGTCATGCTCGGTGCGTCCGATCACCTCGAAACCTTGCTTGAGGTAAAAGGCCAGGGCCTGGGGGTTCTGTTCGTTGACTTCCAGCTCGTCGGCGTTCATGCACTCCACCGCGTAGCGCAGCAACTGGCGGCCCAAGCCTTGGCCACGATGTTGCGGATCGATGAACAGCATCTCGACTTTTCCCGCCGCTACCCCGGCAAACCCAGTGATGCGCTGGCGGGCGTCCTTGGTGCAGACCAGCATCACCGCATCCAGGTAGCGGGTCAGCACCAGGTCTTTGAGTAATACGATGTAGCTGTCGGGCAGAAAATCATGGGTGGCGCGCACCGACGCTTCCCACACCCGGACCAGTTCCGGGTAATCGCGGGTGTTAGGTGTATGAATGACCGAATGCTGCCGCATGCCCGTTGCCTCTTGCCGATGTGTGCGCCGATGGGCAAAACAATAGACCGAAAAAAGCCCCGCATCTTGTCCAGAAGCAGGGCTTTTTCAAGTTTCCAGCGATCAGTCGCGTTTTTCGGCCCACAGGTCGTATTCGTCGGCGTCGGTCACGGTGCACCAGACCTTGTCGCCCGGCTTCAAACCGCTGGCATCGTCGATAAACACATTGCCGTCGATCTCCGGCGCATCGAAGAAGCAACGGCCCACGGCGCCTTGTTCGTCGACTTCGTCGATGAGCACTTCGATTTCCTTGCCGATGCGCAGTTGCAGGCGCGCCGAGCTGATGGCCTGTTGGTGCGCCATGAAGCGTTCCCAACGGTCCTGCTTGACGTCGTCCGGCACCACGGCCAGGTCCAGCAGGTTGGCCGGGGCGCCTTCCACCGGCGAGTACTGGAAGCAGCCGACGCGGTCCAGTTGGGCCTCGGTCAGCCAGTCCAGCAGGTACTGGAAGTCTTCTTCGGTCTCGCCGGGAAAGCCGACGATAAAGGTGGAGCGGATGATCAAGTCCGGGCAGATCTCGCGCCAGTTCTTGATGCGCGCCAGGGTTTTGTCCTCAAAGGCCGGGCGTTTCATGGCCTTGAGCACTTTCGGGCTGGCGTGCTGGAACGGGATGTCCAGGTACGGCAGGATCTTGCCGGCGGCCATCAGCGGGATCAGCTCGTCCACATGCGGGTACGGGTAGACGTAGTGCAGGCGCACCCATACGCCCAGGCTGCTGAGGGCTTCGCAGAGTTCGGTCATGCGGGTTTTTACCGGCGCGCCGTTCCAGAAGCCGGTGCGGTATTTCACATCGACGCCGTAGGCACTGGTGTCCTGCGAGATCACCAGCAGCTCCTTCACGCCAGACTTGACCAGGCGCTGGGCCTCGTCGAGTACGTCGCCCACCGGACGGCTCACCAGCTTGCCGCGCATCGACGGAATAATGCAGAAGCTGCAGCTATGGTTACAGCCTTCGGAGATCTTCAGGTACGCGTAGTGGCGCGGGGTCAGCTTGATGCCTTGGGGCGGCACCAGGTCGATCAACGGGTTGTGATCCTGGCGTGGCGGCACCACGTCGTGCACAGCGTTGACCACTTGCTCGTACTGCTGCGGGCCGGTCACCGCGAGCACGCTGGGGTGCACATTGCGGATATTGCCTTCTTCCACGCCCATGCAGCCGGTCACGATGACCTTGCCGTTTTCCTTGATGGCTTCACCGATCACCTCCAGCGACTCCGCCTTGGCCGAGTCGATAAAGCCACAGGTGTTGACCACCACCACATCCGCGTCCTGATAAGTGGACACCACGTCATAGCCTTCCATGCGCAGTTGGGTCAGGATGCGCTCGGAATCGACCAGCGCCTTGGGGCAACCCAGGGATACAAAGCCGACCTTGGGGTTGGCCGTTGCGGGAGTGGTGGACATGTCTAACCTCGGTATTGAATGACGCCGCCGCCGCAAAGGGCAGGGCAGCGGACGGGCGCTTGGCGCGCCTCTGATCAAAAAGTGCGCAATTCTAGCGATGGGCAACGGACTTGACCAGCTTTATGCAGGGAAATACGACGAGCGCTGCGCTATGCTTCGCGCCGTTGCGCATGGGTAAAACCCTTGGGTCAATAAAACGTCTGTTACGAGAAGTAAAACGGCGCATGCTAGCGTCGGCTTAGACGCGTTGTTCATATAAGACCTCAGGTCAAAGGGCAGGAGTGGTTGATGGGTCAGGCAAGTAGTCAGGCAGTAGGTGCCGAGCATTCAAACGCCAAACCGATTGGCATGCTGGTGGCAGCGGTCGGGGTGGTTTATGGCGATATCGGAACCAGCCCGCTCTATACCCTTAAAGAGGTGTTCAACGGCGGTTATGGGGTTCAGGTCAACCACGATGGCGTGCTGGGGATTCTGGCGCTGATCTTCTGGTCGCTGATCTGGGTGGTGTCGATCAAGTACATGCTGTTTGTACTGCGCGCAGACAACCAGGGCGAAGGCGGGATCATGGCCCTCACCGCGCTGGCGCGGCGGGCGGCGGGGGAGCGCAGACGGCTGCGCAGTTTCCTGGTGGTCTGTGGCCTGTGCGGCGCGGCATTGTTCTACGGTGACAGCATGATCACCCCGGCAATTTCCGTATTGTCGGCCGTGGAAGGCCTGGAACTGGCGTTCGATGGCCTGGAAAAATGGGTAGTGCCGATTGCCCTGGTGGTGTTGGTGGCGCTGTTCCTGATCCAGAAGCACGGCACCGACCATATCGGCAAACTGTTCGGGCCGGTGATGGTGACCTGGTTTCTGGTGCTGGGCGGCCTGGGTGTGTACGGCATTACCCTGCACCCTGAGGTACTCCATGCCCTGAACCCGATCTGGGCCGTGCGTTTCTTCGAGGCCCATCCAGGCATCGGCGTGGCGATCCTCGGCGCGGTAGTGCTGGCATTGACCGGCGCCGAAGCGCTGTATGCCGACATGGGCCACTTCGGTCGCAAGCCGATTGCCCGCGCGTGGTTCATGCTGGTGTTGCCGGCGTTGGTACTCAACTATTTCGGCCAGGGCGCGATGCTGCTGGGCGATCCCGAAGCCGCGCGCAACCCGTTTTATCTGCTGGCGCCGAGCTGGGCGCTGATCCCGTTGGTGGTGTTGTCCACCCTGGCCACTGTGATTGCCTCCCAGGCGGTGATTTCCGGTGCGTTCTCCCTGACGCGCCAGGCGATCCAACTCGGTTACATCCCGCGCATGCATATCCAGCACACCTCCAGCGCCGAACAGGGCCAGATCTATATCGGCGCGGTGAACTGGTCGTTGATGGTCGGCGTGATCCTGCTGGTACTGGGTTTCGAATCGTCCAACGCCTTGGCCTCGGCCTACGGCGTGGCGGTAACCGGCACCATGCTGATGACCACCATCCTGGTGTCGGCGGTGATGCTGCTGCTGTGGAAATGGCCGCCGGTGCTGGCGGTGCCGGTGCTGGTCTGCTGCCTGTTGGTCGACGGTCTGTACTTCGCCGCCAACGTGCCGAAGATCATCCAGGGCGGCGCGTTCCCGGTATTGGCGGGCATCGTGCTGTTCGTGCTGATGACCACTTGGAAGCGCGGCAAGCAATTGCTGGTGGAGCGCCTCGACGAAGGCGGCCTGCCGCTGCCGATCTTTATCAGCAGCATCCGCGTGCAACCGCCCCATCGGGTGCAGGGTACGGCGGTGTTCCTCACGGCGCGCCCGGATGCGGTGCCCCATGCGCTGTTGCACAACCTGCTGCACAACCAGGTGCTGCATGAGCAGGTGGTGCTGTTGACCGTGGTCTACGAAGATATTCCACGCGTACCGGCCACCCGACGTTTCGAGGTGGATGCCTACGGCGAAGGCTTCTTCCGCGTCATCCTGCACTTCGGGTTCACCGACGAGCCGGACGTACCCCAGGCGCTGAAGCTGTGTCATCTGGACGAACTGGATTTCAGCCCGATGCGTACCACCTATTTCCTCAGCCGTGAAACGGTGATTGCCTCGCGCATCAAGGGCATGGCGCGCTGGCGCGAAGGCTTGTTCGCGTTTATGTTGAAAAACGCCAACGGCAACCTGCGCTTCTTCAAACTGCCGGTTAACCGGGTGATCGAGCTGGGTACCCAGGTCGAGATGTAAGCCCACGCAGCACGGGCGCCGGCCATCGGCGCCCGTGTTGTGCTGAACCCTGTGCGATCGCGCGTTGTCGACTAGGCTCTAAGCACGCTTTGAAGAGTGCCCACAGAACCCAGAAGAGGTGCGCCATGAGTCAACTGCTCGAATCCTACACCCTGCGCCAATTGACTTTGCCCAACCGCATCGCCGTATCGCCGATGTGCCAGTACTCCAGCGCCGATGGCCTGGCCAATGACTGGCACTTGGTGCATCTCGGCAGCCGTGCGGTAGGCGGCGCTGGCCTGATCTTCACCGAAGCCACTGCGGTGAGCGCCGTTGGTCGCATTACTGCCCAGGACCTGGGGCTGTGGAACGACCAACAGATCGAACCGCTGCAACGCATTACGCGCTTTATTGCGGCCCAGGGTGGGGTGGCCGGAATCCAGCTGGCGCATGCCGGGCGCAAGGCCAGCACTCACCGCCCGTGGCTCGGCAAGCACGGCAGCGTCAAGCCTGAAGACGGTGGCTGGGTGCCGGTCGCGCCGTCGCCCATTGCGTTCGACCCCCAGCACACCCAGCCCAAACCGTTGGATGAAGCCCAGATCCAGCAGGTGATCGCCGACTTCGTCGCGGCGGCCAAACGCGCCCTGACGGCCGGCTTCAAGGTAGTAGAGATCCACGCGGCGCACGGCTACCTGTTGCATCAGTTCCTCTCGCCGCTGAGCAATCAGCGCCAGGACGCATACGGTGGTTCGTTCGAAAATCGCATTCGCCTGGTGCTGCAAGTGACCCAGGCCGTGCGCGAGGCGTGGCCACGGGAGCTGCCGTTGTTCGTGCGGGTATCGGCCACCGACTGGGTCGAAGATGGCTGGAACCCGGATGAAACCGTGGAATTGGCGCGCCGCCTGAAGGACCTTGGGGTGGATCTGATCGACGTCTCGTCCGGCGGCACCGCCGCCAACGCCGAGATCCCCACCGGGCCGGGCTATCAGACGCGTTTCGCCGAACGCGTGCGCAAGGAGGCGGGCATCGCCACCGGCACCGTCGGCATGATCACCGAGCCGGCGCAGGCCGAGCACATCCTGCGTACCTGCCAGGCCGATATCATCTTCCTGGCCCGAGAGCTGCTGCGCGATCCGTATTGGCCCTTGCATGCCGACGACGACCTGGGCGGGCGCAAGGCGACCTGGCCGGCGCAATATCAGCGCGCGACCCATCGGGATCAGCCGATCCATGAGTCTGACTTGAAGAATTAGCCTTCGTCGCTTCAAAACCCACCCTGACCCGGTCAATGCCGGTCAGTTAAGAGACGGAACGGGCAACCAGTACCCTGTGGCGAGCGGGCTTGCCCCGCGTTGGGCTGCGAAGCAGCCCCAAAACATAGTCCCGGAGCTGCCTCGCATACTGCGACGCTCCTATTGGGGCTGCTGCGCAGCCCAACGCGGGGCAAGCCCGCTCACCACAGTTACAATGTTCCTCCTTAAACTGACTGGCATTGCCCTGACCCGGTGGGTTTTTTTACGCCTCGCGATGGGGAAAAGGCTGTAGGTATTTGTTACCCAAGTATTTTTTTAAGTGAATACTCTAAAAAAATCCCACGCGCTGCGAGATTGTTTCTACGCTTACGGTAAGCCTGATTTCTGGCCCGGGAAGTCAGTCGGCTTGCCGTCGGGGCGTTGCGCTTCACGGGACGCAGGTGATGGGCGCAAGGAGTAGTTGTTCGATATCAGGAGAAGCAGTCCATGGCCAAGTCCTTTGGTGTAGCGGGTGTGGTGACGTCATTTCTGACGCGCAGGGTGTCTTTGCGGGGGCGAAGGTTGAGTTCGGACGAAGTGGAACTGCTGGCGCAGTATCGCGCATTGACGGAGGACGATCAGGTGGCCATGCGCTATTTGATTGGCGCGATGAAAAGCGTGTCGCGGTTCTGATCCGCCCTCCAGTCAGGGGGGAGCGGGTGCTCCCCCCTTGTTATCACGTGTACTTGCGCTGCTCCGGTGCCGGCGGAAAGTACTGGTACAGCCAGGTTTCGCTCAAGGTGCGGTCCTGGGTGCGAATGAACAGGCGCAATTCCACCGGCTCCACGCTGTCGCTGGTCGGGTACCAGTCAAACAGAATGCGGTAGCCCTTGATGTTGTCGAGCACCAGCACGCTGAAATCCTTTACCTCGCCGTGGGAGCAGGTGACCACCGGTTCGATCCCGGTGCCGGCCGGCAGGCGGTCCAGGCCGCCGCCTTTGAAGTCCACGGCAAAACGCCGTGCCCATACCTCTGGATAATGCTCGCCCGGTGCCCAGCCCTCGGTAAAACCGCCCATGCCGGAGCGGGTGGCATCCACCTGCGCCAGCGGCGTGCTTACCGGCGGCAGGGCGCTCCAGTACAGTTTGTAGCCGTAGTTGAGCGAATCGCCGGCGGCCACCGGTTTTTTCGGGGTCCAGAAGGCCACGATGTTGTCCAGGGTTTCGCCGGTGGTGGGAATTTCCAGCAAGTCGATCGAACCTTCACCCCAGGCTGTCGTGGGTTCTACCCACAGGCTTGGGCGTTTGCTGTACCAGTCCACGGTGTCCTGGTAGCTGGCGAACTCATGGTCGGTCTGCACCAGGCCGAAGCCTTTCGGGTCGGTGTCGGCGAATGCGTTGAATTGCAACTTGGCCGGGTTGTTCAACGGACGGCAGACCCACTCGCCGTTGCCGCGCCACATGGCCAGGCGGTCCGAATCGTGGATCTGCGGGTGGATGGTGTCGCACATGCGGCGCTCGTGGGTGCCGCAACTGAACATGCTGGTCATCGCCGCGATGCCCAGTTGCTCGATTGCGGTGCGCGCATTGATATGCGCGTCGATGGCCATCACGACCTGGTTGGCCTGGCAGTCGATATCGAAGCGATAGGCACCCGTGGCGCTCGGCGAATCGAGCAGGGCGTAGACCACAAAGCGGGTGGCGTTCTTGTCCGGGGTCTCGAACCAGAACTGCGTGAAATCGGGAAACTCTTCACGCTTTTTCGCGTAGGTGTCGATCGCCAGACCGCGGGCGGATAACCCGTACTGACCGGTGGAATCGACCGCGCGGAAGTAACTGGCGCCGAGAAACGACAGCACGTCATGACGGTCCAGCTCCGGCGCCTTGAACAGTTTGAAGCCGGAGAAACCCAGGTCGCCGGTCAGCTGTTGGGTGTCGACCGTGGTTTTTTCATAGTTGAACAGTGAAGGGCGGAAATGCACCTCACGCGCTTCACGCGTCTTGGGGTCGACGCTGTGCATGCGCACCGGCGTCTTGAAACCCATGCCGACGTGGAAGAATTGCACGTCGAGCTGGCCATTGAGTTCTTTCCACAGCGAATGGTTGCCGTCGTAGCCGATCGCGTTGAAGTTCTGCGGAGTCATGGTCGCCAGCGTCGGCGGCAGTACTTGTTTGGTGTCTTTGTAGGCGGTTGCGGCCAGTTGTTTGGCCTGGGCCTTGAGCGTTTCGAAGTCGAACGCCACGGCTTTGCCATCGGCGGCGCGGTTCCCGGCCCAGGCCTGGGCAGCGAGCAGCCCGCTGGCCGACAGACCGGTATAAGCCGCAATGGCCATGGACGCTTTGAGCAAATTCCTGCGATGCATAGAGACAACCTGTCGTGAGCAAATCCCGCGCCGTTCCTGGCACGTGCTGGATCAGAAAATACGGTTCGGACATGCCTTCGGCCAAACGCTACGGACATTAAACAGACGCCGGATAGCTTAAGCGGTTCGGTGGAGGAGGAAAATTGATTGGTGGCGGGGTGATGGCATTGCAAATGCGACAAGACATTTCCGGGGCTGTGGACGAACACATTACTCAAGAATTATGAAAATCCAATGTGGGAGCAGGCTTGCCCCCCGATAGCGGTGTATCAGCCAACTATTTCAGTGCTGACCCACTGCTATCGGGGGCAAGCCCCCTCCCACAAAGAGTTTTGTATTGTCGGTCAGAGGTGTGTTTCAGGCCACTTCGCCCACGGCTCGGTACGCCTCGTCGATCGCCGCATGGGCGTACGCACTCCACGCCGCGTCCGAGTTGGCGATGCTCACATGCCCCAGGGGTTTGCGCGCCAGGTTCATCAGCGCTTCGCTTTCGTCGGCGTCATCGAACAGGCTGTTGGAAAAATACGCATAGCCGTGGGACCAGCGATTCACTGTGATCGCCAGAATATCCGTCTCATGATTGAACCCGCCCGGACCGAGCATGCGTTGCAGTTGGTCACGCAACTGCGCTTCCAGTTGCTCGAATGTCTGCCCATACAAGCGGCCACGTCCGGCGCGGGCCTGATCGCGGGCGTTCATGCCGCTGTTGGGGCTGGTGGGCACGTAGACCATGTGCAGGCCGATCGGTTGCGTGGGGTCGCGCGGGTGGTCGTAACCGCCCATGCTCACCGGGTAGTCCAGTTTGATGCGGCTGTACGGCTGGGTGGCCGCGTAGATTTCATGCACCCCCAGCTTCTGAAACGCTTGCCAATTTCGGATCACTACCTTGGTGTACACCAGCGGGAATTTCACGTTTTGGCTCAAGGCGTGGGCCTGAGGCGCGGGCAGGCCTTTGAGCAGGTAAGGAATCATCATGTTGTAGCAGGCCAGGATGCAGCGTTTGCCGCGCACCTGGGCGAGTTGTCCGCCTCGGCTGTAGCCGATATGCACGCCATCGCCGACATTGCGCACGCTCACCGCCGTGCTGTTCAAACGCAGGCGCACCGGTGCCTTGGGTTGATCGAGCCTGGCGTAGTCGAAGGCCGCCAGCACGATATCGTCCATGCTGTGCCCTGGTGCCACACCGGGAATCAGGCTGCGCACCAGGAGGCGTGCGAGCGACGCATTGCCGTCCGGGAAATGGTAGATGTAGGGCTCTTCCATTTCTGCGGCGGCTTCTTCGCTGATAGGTGCCAGATTCATTCCGCCAAAACCTGGGAAACCCACATTGTAGGCATCGGACGCAGCCACGGCATCGATGCTCAAGGCCATGAAATCGTTGGTACGGCTCTGAAAATACTTCACCGCGCCTTGCGACAATCCCACGTTCTTGAGCAGGAAATCCCGGTAGCTGGTGGCTGCCAGGTAGTCAGCCTTTTCCTTGGCATTCTTGCCGGGCAGGTAGTCCCTGGGGGCGGTGTGCAGCTCGATCAGCGCCTGGCGGTCGGCGGTCGGCAGTGGGAAGTCATTGATGAAGTCACCGAGGGCACGCGCATGCAACTGGTCCGGGGCGATGTCGTCAGCCACCATCGGCGTCGGGTCGCCGGTCACCAGTTTGTCTTCGCCGAAATTCTCCTTGTCGAAGAACACCCCCCGCGACAGCCCCAGGTTTGGGTAGAACTGGCGGTCGAAGGCCGTTTCGAAGCGCTTGATAGTCACCCCGAGTTTTTTCAGCAGGCCGTTCACCGGTTTGCTGAACAGGTGGTTGGGCGACTGGAAGGCCTCACTGCCGCCGTAGCCGATGATCATGCGGCCGCCGGCCTGGAACTCATTGCGCTTGGCGTGGCCGCCGAAGTCGTCGTGGTTCTCCAGGATCAGGATTTTCGCATTCGGATGTTTCTCGCGGTAGAACCACGCCGCCGACAAGCCGCTCAGGCCACCGCCGACCACCACCAGGTCATAGTGCTCGGTGATGGGCAATTTATCGGTGTCGAAGACTTTCTTTTCCCAACCCATCTGGTGCGCCATTTCGAAGGCGCCGACATGGCTGCCGCGCAGGCCGGTGAGGGCGGGTGGGTAATAGCGACCGTCGGGCGCGGCCCGAAGGATCTGCAGCGGCGTCATGCCGGCAGCGACGGTGATGGCGACGCCGTTGAGGAAGTCGCGGCGGGTGATGTCCATGGGCATTCCTGAAAATTATTGTTATGAGCCCCCTGCAAGAGCCTGCGTGCAGGGGGTGGCGGCGAATCAGTGCTTGAACATCACATGCCGGACCGTGGTGTAGTCCTCCAGGCCATACATGGACATGTCCTTGCCATACCCCGACAGTTTCTGACCGCCGTGAGGCATTTCGCTGACGAGCATAAAGTGGGTATTTACCCAGGTGCAGCCGTACTGCAGGCGCGCGGCCAGGCGATGGGCGCGGCCTACGTCGGCTGTCCATACCGACGAGGCCAGGCCGTAGTCCGAATCGTTGGCCCAACCCAGCACCTGGGCTTCGTCGTTGAACTTGGTCACTGACACCACTGGCCCGAACACCTCGCGGCGCACGATTTCGTCGTCCTGCTGGGCGTCGGCCAGCACGGTCGGTTCAAAGAAGAACCCATTGCCGTCCACGGCCTTGCCGCCGGTGATCAAACGGATATGCGGTTGTGCCACGGCACGTTCGACAAACCCGGCCACGCGGTCGCGGTGTTGCGCGGTGATCAATGGCCCCAGCTCGGTGTTCGGGTCATCCTGCAAACCGTACTTGATGCTGGCGACCGCCGCGCCGAGCTTCTCGACAAACGCGTCGTAAATGTCCGCCTGGGCATAGATGCGGCACGCCGCCGTGCAGTCCTGGCCGGCGTTGTAGAAGCCGAAGGTGCGGATGCCTTCAACGGCGGCGTCGATGTCCGCATCGTTGAAGATAATCACCGGTGCCTTGCCGCCCAGCTCCATGTGCATGCGTTTCACGCTGTCGGCAGTGTTGGCGATGATGTTCGCGCCGGTGGCGATGGAACCGGTCAGTGACACCATGCGTACTTTCGGGTGCTGCACCAGTGGGCTGCCCACGGTCGGGCCACGGCCGAACACCAGATTGAGCACGCCGGCCGGGAAGATCTCCGACGCCAGTTCCACCATGCGCAACGCCGTCAGTGGGGTTTGCTCCGACGGTTTGAGCACCACGGTATTACCGGCGGCCAGGGCCGGGGCGATTTTCCACGCGACCATCATCAGCGGGTAGTTCCACGGCGCGATGGACGCGATCACGCCTACCGGATCGCGGCGGATCATCGAGGTATGGCCGGGCAAGTATTCGCCGCCGGCCGAACCGCTCATGCAGCGGCTGGCGCCGGCAAAAAAGCGGAACACGTCGGCAATCGCCGGGATCTCGTCGTTGAGCGCGGCGCTGTAGGGTTTGCCGCAATTGTCCGACTCCAGTTTGGCCAGCTCTTCACCGTGGGCTTCGATGGCGTCGGCCAATTTGAGCAACAGCAGCGAGCGGTCCTTGGGCGCGGTCTGCGACCAGTTCTCAAACGCGGCATCGGCGGCCCGCACGGCGGCGTCGACCTGGGCTTCGCTGGCTTCGTTGATTTCCACCAGCACACGGCCCAGGGCCGGGTTGAACACCGCTTGTGCCGGGCCTTCGCCTTGTACCAGTTGGCCGTTGATCAGCAGTTTGGTTTGCATGATTGAGTCCTCCAAAAAACGCGTGTTATTTCCCTGAAGAAACCGGATTTAAATGTGGGAGGGGGCTTGCCCCCGATGCCAGTGGTTCAGTGACAGCTGTGTTGGCTGTCACACCGCTATCGGGGGCAAGCCCCCTCCCACATTTGAACCGCGTTCCTTCAGTGGCCAAGTTATTTACCGCCACTCCCCGCCACGCTTTCACCGCCGCGGGTCAAGTAATAAGCGCCCAGGATCGGGAACATCGTCACCAGCATCACCAGCATCGCCACCACGTTGGTCACCGGCACATCCCGTGGCCGGCTCAACTGGTTGAGCAACCACAGCGGCAAGGTGCGTTCATGCCCGGCGGTGAAGGTGGTGACGATGATTTCGTCGAACGACAGCGCAAACGCGAGCATGCCGCCGGCCAGCAACGCCGAGCCCAGGTTGGGCATGATGATGTAGCGGAACGTCTGCCAGCCGTCGGCGCCCAGGTCCATCGACGCCTCGATCAGGCTGTGGGAGGTGCGGCGCAGGCGCGCGATGACGTTGTTGTAGACAATCACCACGCAAAAGGTCGCGTGGCCGACGATGATGGTGAACATCCCCGGCTCGATGCCCAGGGTCTTGAACGTCGCCAGCAGAGCGATACCGGTGATGATCCCCGGCAGCGCAATCGGCAGGATCAGCATCAGCGACACGCCCTGTTTGCCGAAGAACTCCCGTCGATACAAGGCCGCCGAGGCCAGCGTGCCGAGCACCATGGCGATCAGGGTGGCGATGGCAGCGATCTGCAGCGACAACTTGATCGCTTCCAGCACGTCGGGCCGTGCGAACGCCACGCTGAACCACTTCAGGGTAAAGCCCTGGGGCGGAAAGCTGAACGCGGCTTCTTCGGTGTTGAAGGCGTAGAGGAAGATGATCAGGATCGGAAAGTGCAGGAATAACAGGCCGCCCCAGGCGGCCATGCGCAAACCGAGAGTGGCTTTTTCAGAGTGCATCGAAGGCCCCCAGGCGTTTGACGATGGACAGGTAAATCGCGATCAGCACGATCGGCACCAGGGTGAACGCCGCCGCCATGGGCATATTGCCGATGGCACCTTGCTGCGCGTACACCATGCCGCCGACGAAGTAGCCCGGCGGGCCCACCAGTTGCGGCACGATAAAGTCGCCCAGGGTCAGCGAGAACGTGAAGATCGACCCGGCGGCGATCCCCGGCACCGACAGCGGCAGAATCACCTGCATAAAGGTCTGGCGCGGCTTGGCCCCCAGGTCGGCCGAGGCTTGCAGCAACGACGGCGGCAAACGCTCCAGGGACGCCTGAATCGGCAGAATCATGAACGGCAGCCAGATATAGACGAACACCATGAACCGTCCCAGGTGCGAGGTGCTCAAGGTGCTGCCGCCCACGCCGGGGATGCCCAGCACGAAATGCAGCAGCGGCTCCAGCCCCAGGTGCTGCACAAACCACTGCGCCACGCCGCCCTTGGCCAGCAGCAGGGTCCAGGCGTAGGCCTTGACGATGTAACTGGCCCACATCGGCATCATCACGGCGATGTAGAAAAACGCCTTGGTCTTGCCGGTGGTGTAGCGCGCCATGTAGTACGCAATCGGGAAGGCGACAATGGCGCTGGCAATCGACACCACGATCGCCATGCTCAGGGTGCGCAGGATGATGTCGAAGTTCGACGGCTGGAACAGCGCGGCGAAGTTGGCCAAGGTGAGGTCTGGAGTGACCGCCATGGTGAAGTCATCGAAGGTGTAGAAGCCCTGCCACAGCAGGGTCAGCAACGACCCCAGGTAGATCGCGCCGAACCAGATCAGCGGCGGCACCAGCAGCATTGCCAGGTACAGGTTGGGCTTGCGGTACAGCAGGTTGGAAAACCTGCGCATCGGCGCGTGTTGGGAAAGGGCCAGGCTCATGTCACACCTCGCCTGCGCTGTCAGTCAGCGGCGTCATGGCTTCCCGCGCCCAACGCGCGGTGAGGGGCTGGCCGACCTGATGGGCGCCGCTGGTGTCCAGCCACTGGTTGTTGGCCTGGCTGATGTTCAGGGTCTGGCCGTTGTCCAATTTCAGCTCAAAGCGGGTGGCGCTGCCCTGGTACTGGATGTCATGCAGCACGCCGCTGATCTCCACATCACCGGCGCCCAGCGGGCCTTCGGCAAACCGCACGTGCTCCGGGCGGATCGAAAACGGCTGGGCGCTGCCGCCCAGGCGCCGGGCCAGTTCGCCGCGGATCACGTTGGAGGTACCGACGAATTCGGCGACGAACGCCGTGGCCGGTTTCATGTACAGGTTGCGTGGAGTATCGACCTGTTCGATACGGCCCTTGTTGAACACCGCCACGCGGTCGGACATCGACAGCGCTTCGGTCTGGTCGTGGGTCACGAAGATAAAAGTGATGCCGAGCTGGCGTTGCAGCTTTTTCAGCTCGCTTTGCATTTGTTCGCGCAGCTTGAGGTCGAGGGCGCCCAATGGCTCGTCGAGCAACAGCACGCGCGGACGATTGACCAGCGCCCGGGCCAGGGCTACCCGTTGGCGTTGGCCGCCGGAGAGCTGCACGGGTTTGCGCTCACCGTAGCCGCCCAGCGCCACCATGCCCAAGGCTTCCTCGGCGCGGTTGAGGCGTTCGGCCTTGCCTACGCCCTTTACCTTCAGACCGTAGGCCACGTTGTCGCGCACATTCATATGGGGGAACAGTGCGTAATCCTGAAACACGGTGTTTACGTCGCGCTGATACGGCGGCAGGCCGGCGGCTTCCTCGCCATGAATGCGGATCGAGCCGGCGCTCGGTTGCTCGAAACCGGCAATCAGGCGCAGGCAAGTGGTCTTGCCCGAGCCGGAGGGGCCGAGCATGGAAAAGAACTCGCCGTCCTGGATATCGATGGACACCCGGTCAACGGCCTTCACTTCGCCGAATTGACGGGAAACGTGGGTGAATTGGACTGCAAGCGTCATGGTGCGGTGCTCCAAAAAGGCGCGGGTCGTCGCAGCGGCCCGGCCTGGACTTCTGAAAAAACAAAACATCTGTGAGTGCGGTCAACGTGGGAGGGGGCTTGCCCCCCCCCTCCCACAGGAGACCTTCAAATAACCTGAAGGTCGTTACCGGCCGCCCATGATCGCGATGTAATCCTGGGTCCAGCGGCTATACGGCACGAACTTGCCACCCTCGGCCTGCGGGGTTTTCCAGAAGGCGATTTTGTCGAATTGGTCGAAGCCATTGGTCTTGCAACCCTCGGCGCCGAGCAGTTCGCTCTCCTTGCACGCGGCCGGCACCGCCGGCAGCGAGCCGAACCATGCGGCGACATCGCCCTGGACCTTCGGCTGCAGCGACCAGTCCATCCACTTGTAGGCGCAGTTGGGGTGTTTGGCCTCGCTGTGCAGCATGGTGGTGTCGGCCCAGCCGGTGGCGCCTTCCTTGGGAATAGTCGAGGCGATCGGTTGTTTCTCGTTGACCAGCCCGTTGACCTGATATGGCCAGGCGCTGGAGGCCACCACGCCCTCGTTCTTGAAGTCACTCATCTGCACGGTGGTGTCGTGCCAATAGCGGTGAATCAACGGTTGCTGGGCACGCAGCAGGTCAAGCACGGCCTTGTACTGGGCTTCGGTCAGTTCGTAGGGGCTCTGGATGCCCAGCTCCGGCTGGGTGGCCTTGAGGTACAGCGCCGCATCGGCAATGTAGATCGGGCCGTCATACGCCTGCACGCGGCCCTTGTTCGGCTTGCCGTCCGGCAGGTTCTGCGGGGCGAACAGCACGCTCCAACTGGTGGGTGCGGTCTTGAACACGGTGGTGTTGTACATCAGCACATTCGGCCCCCACTGGTACGGGGTGCCGTAGGTCTGCTGGCCGACCACGTACCACGGCGCATCCTTGAGACGCGGGTCGATGTTTTTCCAGTTGGGAATCAGCGCCGTATTGATCGGCTGCACACGCTTGCCGACGATCAACCGCAGCGACGCATCGCCGGAGGCGGTCACCAGGTCATAGCCGCCTTTGGCCATCAGGCTGACCATTTCGTCAGAGGTGGCGGCGGTTTTCACATTGACCTTGCAGCCGGTTTCCTTCTCGAAACCGCTGACCCAATCGTAGGCTTTGTCGCTTTCGCCACGTTCGATATAGCCGGGCCAGGCGACGATATCCAATTGGCCTTCGCCGGCGCCGAGTGCTTTGAGCGGTTCGGCGGCCTGCAGGCTGGCGCTGGCCAGCAGCGCGGTGGTCAAGGCACTGAGCAGTGCGGTCTTGTGCGCGGACATGGGGGTTCCCTCTTCTTTAATTATGGTCGGGGCAGTGTGTGAAGCCGTGACGCATGAGCTTAGTTGTTGTTTTAAAGGTGCTGACCGTGACGCGCCATGATGTGGCGCACCACGCTGTAGTCTTGTAGTGAGTCGCTCGACAGATCTTTCCCATACCCCGAACGCTTCAAGCCGCCATGGGGCATTTCGCTGACCAGCATGAAATGGCTGTTGATCCAGGTGCAGCCGTATTGCAGGCGCGCGGCCACTTGCATGGCTTTGTCCAGGTTCTGGGTCCACACCGACGAAGCCAGGCCGTATTCGGAGTCGTTGGCCCAGTCCACCGCTTGCTCCAATTCATCGAAGCGGGTCACGGTGACCACCGGGCCGAATACTTCGCGCTGGACGATTTCATCGCCTTGCTTGCAACCGGCCAGCAGCGTGGGTTGGTAGTAGAAACCGGCACCGGAATGCACCGCGGCGCCGGTGACCCGTTCGATATGGGGCTGGCCGAGGGCGCGCTCGACGAAACTGGCGACGCGGTCGCGCTGGCGTGTGCTGATCAGCGGGCCGAGTTCGTTATCGGCATCGCGTTTGCCGGCAAAGCGCAGGCTGCTGACAGCGGCGCCCAGTTCGGCGACCAATTTGTCGTGAATCCCGGCCTGGGCGTAGATGCGGCACGCGGCAGTGCAGTCCTGCCCGGCGTTGTAATAGCCATAGGCGCGCACACCCTCGACCACGGCCTGCAGGTCGGCGTCGTTGCACACGATCACCGGTGCCTTGCCGCCCAGTTCCAGGTGCGTGCGTTTCAGGGTCTTGGACGCGGCTTGCAGAATCTTCTGGCCAGTGACGATATCGCCGGTCAGCGACACCATGCGCACCTTGGGGTGGCTGACCAGATGGCCGCCAACGCCTTCGCCGCCGCCGCACAGAATGTTGATCACCCCGCGTGGCAACAGCGCTTTAAGCACGGGCGCCAGGGCCAGGATCGACAACGGCGTGTGTTCCGACGGCTTGAACACCAGGGTATTGCCGGCGGCCAGGGCGGGGGCGATTTTCCATGCGGCCATCATCAGCGGGTAGTTCCACGGCGCAATCGAGGCCACCACGCCAATCGGGTCGCGCCGCACCATGCTGGTGTAGCCCGGCAGGTATTCGCCGCTCAGTTGGCCGGTCTGGCAACGCACCGCGCCGGCGAAGAAACGGAACACGTCCACCGTCGCGCTCAAATCATCCTGGCGCGCCAGATGCAACGGCTTGCCGCAGTTCAGCGATTCCAGGCGGGCCAGGTAGTCGGCTTGTTTTTCGATGGCATCGGCGATGCCCAGCAGCAGGTTGGAGCGTTGCTGCGGCGTGGTGCGTGACCAACCGGCAAATGCACGATGGGCGGCGAGGATGGCGCTTTCGACTTGCTCGGTGCTGGCTTCGGCGATGTGAGTCAGCACGTCACCGGTGGCCGGGTTGAGGATCGGCTCGACAAATCCTTGGCCCTGAACCAATTCGCCGTCGATCAGCAACGCAGTGAGCAGCGGGGTGGGCGCGCCGGACATTTTTCGCGATCTCTTTTCTTGTGTGGCCATGGGCGTTCTCTTACAAGGCGCCCGGCCTTCTCTTATGGATGAGCCGAGAGTAGAGCGCGGGCGCGAGGTCAACAAATACTAAATACTGAATGCAGCATTCGATTAAATAGATGGCTTGCGTGGGTGTGGCTGTTCGCGCGCCACGGTGAGGAACGGGTCCACCAGGGTTGGCCGTGCGGTGCCACGGCGCCAGGCCAGGCCCACGTCGAGGGTCTGACTGAGGTCGGCAATCGGCCGCGCTTCGATGATGTCGCCTTCCAGCGACCATGGGCGGTAGGTCATGTCCGGCTGGATCGACACCCCCAGGCCCGCCGCCACCAGGCTGCGCACCGCTTCGGTGGAGGCCGTGCGCAGGGTCACGCGCGGTTGCAGGCCGGCGCCGGCCCACAGGCGCTGGGCGTTATGGTCCATTTCGTCGACGTTCAGTTGAATCAACGGTTCGCGCGCCACGTCGGCGAGGTTGATGCTGTCGTGTTCCAGCAATGGATGCTGCGCCGGCAGCCACAGGCGATGAGGTGAATGGGTCAGGACTTCGGTCTGCAGGGCGTGACGATCTTCAAGGTTGGAGAGGATCAGCACACCCACGTCGATTTCGCCGCTGACCAGTAAGTGCTCGATATACGGCCGCTCGTCTTCCATCACGCGGATTTCCACATTGGGGTAGGCGCGTTGGAAGCGGGTCAGCAGGTCGGCTAGATAATAGCCGGCCACCAGGCTGGTCACGCCGATGATCAATTGCCCGGCTACCTGGTCGGTGCTCTGTTGCAGGCTGCGCTTGGCGTTGTCGACGGTGGCGAGAATCAGGTGCGCCTGACGCAGGAACTGATGGCCCTGGTGGGTCAGGGTCATGCCCTTGGCGTGGCGATTGAACAGGTTGACGCCAATCTCCTGCTCCAGTTGCTGGATCGCCAGGGTCAGAGTCGACTGGGAAATGAACGCAGTCTGCGCTGCGGCGGAGATCGAGCCGGTCTCGGCCACCGCAATGAAGTGGCGAATTTGACGCAAGGTCATCATGCGGGAATTACCAGAAGGCTGTTTTTATAGATGTGCGCGAGTGTATATCGGTTTTAGCGAAGGGCAGCGGCGTTACATCTGGAAGCACTCTAGATCCAGGTTTTTTGGCACTTAGTTTTACGCTGGCGGCCTATTGGTCCTATGAACTCAAGTATCTGGAGGCTGTTATGAACACCCGTGGATTGCTCGATCAGTTGCTCAAGTCCGGCCAGGACATGTTGCAGAACAAGGCCGGCGGCCAGCGCAAACAGGAAGACAAGGGCGCCTTGGGCGGTCTGCTCGGCGGTGGCGGCCTGGGCAGTCTGCTCGGTGGCTCCGGTGGCGGGGCCCTGGCGGCCGGTGCCATGGGGCTGTTGCTGGGCAACAAGAAAGCCCGCAAATTCGGCGGCAAGGCGCTGACCTACGGCGGGCTGGCCGCCTTGGGCGTCATCGCCTACAAAGCCTACGGTAACTGGCAGGCGCAACAGGCCAGCGCGCCCCAGGGCGAGCCGCAGACCATCGACCGTCTGCCACCGGCCCAGGCCGAGCAGCACAGTCAGGGCATCCTCAAGGCATTGGTCGCGGCCGCCAAGGCCGACGGGCATGTGGATGAGCGCGAGCGCGCACTGATCGAAGGCGAATTCACCAAGCTGGACAACGACCGCGAATTGCAGCATTGGCTGCACGCCGAACTGAACAAGCCCCTGGACCCTGCCGATGTCGCCCGCGCCGCCGGCACCCCGGAAATGGCCGCCGAGATGTACATCGCCAGTGTGATGCTGGTGGATGAGGAAAACTTTATGGAAAAGGCCTATCTGGATGAATTGGCGCGCCAGCTCAAACTGGAGCCGGGCTTGAAGCTGGAACTGGAAAAGCAGGTACGCCTTAACCCATAACCACCGGTTTCAAACAAAGTATGGGAGGGGGCTGCCCCTCCCACCGACGTTTTAGTGTTTATGTCGGTACCCCACCAAAACCCATTCATAAATGAGCGCTGCTGCTCAGCTATACTCCCCCCATTTGAATGGGCCTTCGAGGAATTACTGTGAAGAACTGGACCTTGCGCCAACGGATCCTGGCAAGTTTTGCGGTCGTTATCGCCATCATGCTGTTAATGGTCGTGGTCTCCTATTCACGGTTAATGAAAATCGAAGCCGGGCAAGAGGCCGTGCGCGATGACGCGGTGCCGGGGGTGTATCTCAGTTCCATGATCCGCAGCGCATGGGTCGACAGTTATCTGCTGACCCTCGATATCATCGGCATGCGTGAAGACAAGACCCTCACCAGCGCCGACAAGAGCGATTATCAGAGTTTTGAAAAGCGCATCGAACAGCAGATGGCCAACTACGAGAAAACCATCGGCAACCAGGCCGACCGCATGGAGTTCGATAACTTCAAGGCTGCGCACATCAATTACAACAAGGTTCTGGCCCAGGTGATCGAGCGCATCCAGGCCAATGATTTGCCGGCCGCGCACGACCTGCTCGAAGAGCAACTGACGCCTGTCTGGACCGAAGGCCGTATGAAGCTCAATGATATCATCACCGAAAACAAAGGCGTGTCCGACAACGCCACCTCCGCTATCGATGAAGCCGTAGCTGCCGCCAAAGTCAGCATGTTCGTGTCCCTGGCCGTGGCGATCCTCGCCGCCGGCCTGTGCGGCCTGCTGCTGATGCGCGCGATCATGTCGCCGATGCAGCGTATCGTCGAAATCCTCGAAACCATGCGCACCGGCGATCTGAGCAAACGCCTGAACCTGTCGCGCAAGGACGAATTCAACGCGGTGGAAACCGGCTTCAACGACATGATGACCGAGCTGACCGCCCTGGTGTCCCAGGCCCAGCGCTCGTCGGTGCAGGTGACCACTTCGGTTACCGAGATCGCCGCCACCTCCAAGCAGCAACAGGCCACCGCCACCGAAACCGCCGCGACCACCACCGAGATCGGCGCCACGTCCCGCGAAATCGCCGCCACCTCCAAGGACCTGGTGCGCACCATGACCGAAGTCTCGACCGCCGCCGACCAGGCATCGGTGGCCGCAGGTTCCGGCCAGCAGGGCCTGGCGCGCATGGAAGAAACCATGCACTCGGTGATGGGCGCCGCCGACCTGGTCAACGCCAAGTTGGCGATCCTCAACGAGAAGGCCGGCAACATCAACCAGGTGGTGGTCACCATCGTCAAGGTCGCCGACCAGACCAACCTGCTGTCGCTCAATGCCGCCATCGAAGCCGAGAAGGCCGGTGAGTACGGGCGCGGCTTTGCCGTGGTGGCCACCGAGGTGCGGCGCCTGGCCGACCAGACCGCCGTGGCGACTTACGATATCGAGCAGATGGTGCGTGAGATCCAGTCGGCGGTGTCGGCCGGGGTGATGGGCATGGACAAATTCTCCGAGGAAGTGCGTCGAGGCATGTTCGAAGTGCAGCAGGTGGGCGAGCAGCTGTCGCAGATCATTCATCAGGTCCAGGCGCTGGCGCCGCGGGTGCTGATGGTTAACGAAGGCATGCAGGCCCAGGCCACCGGTGCCGAGCAGATCAACCATGCGCTGGTGCAACTGGGCGACGCCAGCAGCCAGACCGTGGAGTCTCTGCGTCAGGCCAGCTTCGCCATCGATGAACTGAGCCAGGTTGCGGTGGGTCTGCGCAGCGGCGTGTCGCGTTTCAAAGTCTGATGAGCGACCTCGCGGCTAAACGCGGCGCCGTCCCGGCAGCGAAAAAAGCGTTGTTCCTGGTATTTCATATCGGCAGCGAACGCTATGCCCTGCGGGCCACCGAAGTGGCCGAAGTGCTGCCGCGCCTGCCGCTCAAGCCCATCGCTCACGCGCCTGCGTGGGTGGCGGGGATTTTTGCCCATCGGGGCGCGCTGGTGCCGGTGATCGACCTCAGCGCCCTGGCTTTCGGCACACCGGCCCAGGCCCGCACCAGCACGCGGCTGGTACTGGTGCACTACCAGCCGCAGCCCTGGGTTGCGGCGCGCCGGCTGGGGCTGATTCTGGAGCAGGCCACCGACACCCTGCGTTGCGGCCTTGAAGAGTTCCAAGCGTATGGCCTGGACAACCGCGAGGCGCCGTACCTGGGGCTGGTGCGTGAGGATGCACAGGGCTTGATGCAGTGGATCGGCGTCAACGATCTGCTCACCGACGACGTGCGTGCCCTGTTGTTCGCCGACGAGCAAAGCCTATGAGTAACGACCCGCGCTTTTTCGCTTTTCTCAAGGAGTGCATAGGCCTGGACGTTGCGTCGGTGGGCGAGGCCATCATCGAGCGCGCGGTGCGCCAGCGCAGCAAAGCTGTCGAGGCGCGCACGCCGGATGATTACTGGCAGCACCTGCAGCGCTCCCACGACGAGCAGCAGGCGCTGATCGAAGCGGTGATCGTCCCTGAAACCTGGTTTTTCCGTTACCCCGAATCCTTTGCAACCCTGGCGCGCCTGGCCTGCACGCGCCTGGCCGAGATCAACCAGATGCGTGCGCTGCGCATCCTGAGCCTGCCGTGTTCCACCGGCGAAGAACCTTACTCGATCGCCATGGCCTTGCTCGATGCCGGCCTGGCGCCGCATCAGTTCAAGGTGCAGGGCGTCGACGTCAGCCCACTGTCGGTGGAGCGCGCCCGGCGCGGCGTGTACGGCAAAAATTCGTTTCGCGGCGGCGACCTGGCGTTTCGCGAGCGCCACTTCACCGAGCATGGCGACGGTTACCACATCGCCGAGCGCGTGCGTGAGCAGGTGCGCCTGCAAGTGGGCAACCTGCTCGACCCGGCGCTGCTGGCCAGTGAGGCCAGTTATGACTTCGTGTTCTGCCGCAACCTGTTGATCTACTTCGACCAACCGACCCAACAGCAAGTGTTCGACGTGCTCAAGCGCTTGACCCACGTTGACGGCGTGCTGTTCATCGGCCCGGCCGAGGGCAGTCTGCTTGGACGTCATGGCATGCGTTCGATTGGCGTGCCGCAGTCCTTTGCCTTCAGCCGACATGTCGAGCCGACCAAGCCGGCGCCGACCTTTGTACCGACGCCCAGGCCGCAACGCAGCGCGGCACCGATTCCCGCCAAGCCTCGGCCGTTCAGCACGGTGAGTGCCCAGGTGATGCCGATCCAGGTGCCGCCGTCCGAGGCGGGCACCTTGCTCAGCCGTATCGCGACCCTGGCCAACGAAGGCAAAAGTGCCGAAGCGCGTGCTGCGTGCGAACAATATTTGAGCAACCACCCGCCGGCCGCCCAGGTGTTCTATTGGCTGGGGCTGCTCAGCGATGTGGAAGGTAGCGCCCTGCAGGCGCAGGGGTATTATCGAAAAGCCTTGTACCTGGAACCCCAGCATCCGCAGGCCCTGATGCAGTTGGCCGCGTTGCTGGAGTCCCAGGGCGACCGTGCGGGGGCGCGTCGTTTGCAGGCGCGGGCCGTGCGCAGCGAGCGAGCTGACAGTGAGTCCAAACCATGAGTAGTGACGCGCTCGACACCACCGGCCTGGACCTGACCCTGGCCGACACCCAAGCCATCGACGATTGCTGGAATCGCATCGGCATCCATGGCGACAAATCCTGCCCGCTGCTGGTGGAGCATATCCACTGCCGGAACTGCTCGGTGTATTCCGCCGCCGCCACGCGCCTGCTGGACCGCTATGCGTTGCAGCAGGGCGATCATCGCGCCCACGTCGCCGAGACAGTCGACGAGGACGTGGTCACCCGTTCACTGCTCATGTTCCGCCTTGGCGAGGAGTGGCTCGGTATCGCTACCCGTTGCCTGGTGGAAGTGGCACCGCTGCAACCGATTCACTCCTTGCCCCACCAGCGCTCACGCGCCCTGCTCGGCGTGGCCAATGTGCGCGGTGCGCTGGTGGCGTGCCTCTCGCTGGTGGAACTGCTTGGCCTGGACGCCGCCGGCGCTGGCCCCGTTGGCGGGCGCAGCATGCCGCGGATGTTGATCATTGCCGCCCAGGATGGCCCGGTGGTGGTGCCGGTGGATGAAGTGGACGGTATCCACGCCATCGACGAGCGCATGCTGAGCGCGGCGTCGGTGTCCGGCACCCAGGCCAGCGCGCGCTACACCCAGGGCGTGCTGCAGTGGAAAGGCCGCAGTCTGCGTTGGCTGGACGAGGCACAATTGCTGTCTGCCGTGACCCGGAGCCTTACATGACCCCCGACCAGATGCGCGATGCCTCGCTGCTGGAGCTGTTCAGCCTGGAAGCCGATGCGCAGACCCAGGTGCTGAGCGCGGGGCTGCTGGCGCTGGAGCGTAACCCGACCCAGGCCGACCAGCTTGAGGCCTGCATGCGCGCGGCCCACTCCCTCAAGGGCGCGGCGCGCATCGTGGGGGTGGATGCCGGGGTCAGCGTGGCCCACGTCATGGAGGACTGCCTGGTCAGCGCCCAGGAAAGCCGTCTGTACCTGCAACCTGAACATATCGATGCGTTGCTGCAAGGCACCGACCTGCTGATGCGCATCGCCACGCCTGGTAATAACGTAGGGCCGGCGGATATCGAGGCATACGTGGCGTCGATGGAGCGCTTGCTGGACCCCGCGCAACCGAGCGCCGCAATCGCGCCGCCGACGGTACCCGAGCCGGCGCCCGAAGCACTGGCGCCGGAACCCGAGCCGGCACCGCCCGTCGCCAGCGACCCGCCGCGCCAAGGCAAGCGCATGACCGAGGGCGGCGAGCGCGTGCTGCGCGTGACCGCCGAGCGCTTGAACAGCCTGCTGGACCTGTCGAGCAAGTCCCTGGTGGAAACCCAGCGACTCAAGCCGTACCTGGTCAGCCTGCAGCGCCTCAAGCGTATTCAAAGCCAGAGCGTGCGCGCCCTCGACACCCTGGACGGTCAGCTCAAGACCCAGCACTTGAACCTCGAAGCCCAGGAGGCCCTGACCGATGCACGCCGCCTGTTGGCAGAAGCCCAGGCGCTGCTCGCGGAAAAAACCGCCGAGCTCGATGAGTTCGGCTGGCAGGCCGGGCAGCGCGCCCAGGTGCTTTATGACACCGCGCTGGCCTGTCGCATGCGTCCATTTGCCGACGTACTTGGTGGGCAAGTGCGCATGGTGCGCGACCTTGGCCGCAGCCTGGGTAAGCAGGTGCGTCTGGAGATCGAAGGCGAGAAAACCCAGGTCGATCGCGACGTGCTGGAAAAGCTCGAAGCGCCACTCACGCATTTATTGCGCAATGCCGTCGATCACGGCATCGAAATGCCCGAGCAGCGCAGACTGGCGGGCAAACCGGCCGAAGGGCTGATCCGCCTGCGCGCCTCCCACCAGGCGGGGTTGCTGGTGCTGGAACTGAGCGACGACGGCAATGGGGTGGACCTGGAGCGCCTGCGCGGCACTATCGTCGAGCGCAAGCTGTCGCCGCTGGAAACCGCGTTGCGCTTGAGCGAGGAGGAGTTGCTGACGTTCCTGTTCCTTCCGGGGTTCAGCCTGCGCGACAAAGTCACCGAGGTCTCCGGGCGCGGCGTCGGGTTGGACGCGGTGCAGCATATGGTGCGCCAGTTGCGCGGCGCGGTGGTGCTGGAGCAGACGGCGGGGCAGGGCAGCCGCTTCCATCTGGAGGTGCCGCTGACCCTGTCGGTGGTGCGCAGCCTGGTGGTGGAGGTCGGCGAAGAGGCGTATGCGTTCCCGCTGGCGCATATCGAGCGCATGTGCGACCTGGCGCCCGAGGACATTGTGCAATTGGAAGGGCGCCAGCATTTCTGGCACGAAGGCCGGCATGTCGGCCTGGTCGCCGCCAGCCAGCTGCTGCAGCGCCCGGCGGGGCAGAGCCCTTCAGAGACGCTGAAAGTGGTGGTGATCCGCGAGCGTGACGCGGTGTACGGTATCGCGGTGGAGCGTTTCATCGGCGAGCGCACGCTCGTGGTGTTGCCGCTGGACGATCGCCTGGGCAAGGTTCAGGACATTTCCGCCGGTGCGTTGCTCGACGACGGCTCGGTGGTGTTGATCGTCGATGTCGAAGACATGCTGCGCTCGGTGGACAAGTTGCTCAATACCGGCCGCCTGGAGCGCATTGCCCGCCGCAGCCAGCAGACCACCGAAGCACCGCGCAAACGCGTGCTGGTGGTCGATGACTCGCTCACGGTGCGTGAACTGCAACGCAAATTGTTGCTTAATCGTGGCTACGAAGTGGCCGTGGCCGTCGATGGCATGGACGGCTGGAACGCCTTGCGTTCCGAGGACTTCGACCTGCTGATCACTGACATTGATATGCCCCGCATGGACGGTATCGAATTGGTCACACTCTTGCGCCGTGACAGTCGCCTGCAATCGTTGCCGGTGATGGTGGTGTCTTACAAAGACCGCGAAGAAGACCGCCGGCGCGGGCTCGACGCCGGGGCCGACTATTATCTGGCCAAGGCCAGTTTCCACGACGACGCCTTGCTTGATGCGGTGATGGAACTGATCGGAGGCGCGCGGGCATGAGGATCGCCATCGTCAACGACATGCCCCTGGCGGTCGAGGCCTTGCGCCGTGCGTTGAGTTTCGAGCCGACGCATGAGGTGGTGTGGGTCGCCAACAATGGCCTGGACGCGGTGCAGCGCTGCGCCGAGCTGACCCCGGACCTGATCCTGATGGACATGATCATGCCGGTGATGGACGGCGTGGAGGCCACGCGCCAGATCATGGCCGAGACCCCGTGTGCGATCCTGATCGTGACCGTCGACCGCCAGGCCAACGTGAGTCGTGTGTTCGAAGCCATGGGGCATGGCGCCCTTGATGTGGTGGATACACCGGCGCTGGGCGTGGGCAACCCCAGGGATGCGGCCGCGCCGTTGCTGCGCAAGATCCTCAATATCGGTTGGCTGATCGGCCAGCGCGGCAGCCGTGTGCGCGCTGAAGTCGCGCCCCCGCGCCATGAGGGTAAACGCCAGCGCCTGGTGGCCATCGGCTCATCGGCGGGTGGTCCTGCGGCCCTGGAAACCCTGCTCAAGGGCTTGCCCCGGGATTTCCCTGCCGCCATTGTGCTGGTCCAGCACGTCGATCAGGTATTCGCCGCCGGCATGGCCGAATGGCTCGGCAGCGCTTGCGGCCTGCCGGTGCGCCTGGCCCGTGAAGGTGAGCCGCCCCAGAGCGGGGTGGTGTTGCTGGCCGGCACCAACCATCACATTCGTTTATTGAAGAACGGTACGCTGGCCTATACCGCCGAGCCGGTGAACGAGATCTATCGCCCTTCGATCGACGTGTTTTTCGAGAGCGTCGCCAGCCACTGGAATGGCGATGCCGTCGGCGTATTGCTGACCGGCATGGGCCGTGACGGGGCCCAGGGCCTCAAGTTGCTGCGTGAACAAGGTTATTTGACCATCGCCCAGGATCAGCAGAGCTCGGCGGTGTATGGCATGCCCAAAGCGGCGGCGGCAATCGATGCCGCTGTTGAAATTCGCCCACTGGATAGAATTGCGCCTCGTCTGCTGGAGGTCTTTGCACAATGAGCAAGGCCTTGCGCGGTGCTGGTTTGCAGGTGGTAATTCAGGTGACTGCAGATGAATGACTTACAGATCGACGATATCAAGACCGACGAAAACGCCGCCATGGTGTTGCTGGTCGACGACCAGGCCATGATCGGCGAAGCCGTCCGGCGTGGCCTGGCCCAGGAAGAAAACATCGACTTCCATTTCTGCGCCGACCCGCACCAGGCGATTGCCCAGGCCATCCGCATCAAGCCCACGGTAATCCTGCAGGACCTGGTGATGCCCGGCCTCGACGGCCTGACCCTGGTGCGTGAGTACCGCAATCACCCGGCCACGGCGAACATCCCGATCATCGTGCTCTCCACCAAGGAAGACCCGCTGATCAAGAGCGCGGCCTTTGCAGCCGGCGCCAACGATTATTTGGTCAAACTGCCGGACAATATCGAGCTGGTGGCGCGCATCCGCTATCACTCGCGTTCCTACATGACCCTGTTGCAGCGTGATGCGGCGTACCGTGCGTTGCGGGTCAGCCAGCAACAGTTGCTGGACACCAACCTGGTGCTGCAACGGTTGATGAACTCCGATGGCTTGACCGGGTTGTCCAACCGCCGCCACTTCGACGAATACCTGGAGCTGGAATGGCGCCGCGCCATGCGCGACCAGACCCAGTTGTCGCTGCTGATGATCGACGTGGATTTCTTCAAGACCTACAACGACAGCTTCGGCCACGTCGAAGGCGACGAAGCCCTGCGCAAGGTGGCCGACACCATCCGCGAAGCCAGCAGCCGCCCGTCGGACCTGCCGGCGCGCTACGGCGGCGAAGAGTTCGCCCTGGTGCTGCCCAACACTTCGCCGGGTGGCGCGCGTTTGGTGGCGGAGAAACTGCGCATGGCCGTCGCCGCGTTGAACATCCCGCACAACGCCCCGACCGAGGGTTCGTGCCTGACCGTCAGCATCGGCCTGTCGACCATGACGCCGCAGCAGGGCTCCAGTTGCCGGCAGGTGATCATGGCCGCTGACAAGGGGCTGTACACGGCCAAGCACAATGGGCGCAATCAGGTCGGTATCGAGTGACCTGAGGCTATGCTCAACTCACTGTGGGAGAGGGCAAGCCCGCTCTTACAGTGGATTTCCATGGGAGTTGAAACCGCCTTTTCGGCTCAGCGGGCTGCCGTTTCCAGCTGTTTGCCGTTATACTCGCCGGCTTTCAAAAGTTCGCCAACGAGTGCTGCCCGCCATGGAAATCAACCCGATCCTTAACACCATCAAGGACTTGTCCGAGCGCTCCGAAACTATTCGGGGGTATCTTTGACTACGATCAAAAGCATGAGCGTCTGACCGAGGTCAATCGCGAGCTTGAAGATCCGAGTGTCTGGAACAAACCTGAATACGCCCAGGAGCTGGGTCGCGAGCGCGCTGCGCTGGCGCAGATCGTCGACACCCTCGATGAGCTGAACACCGGCCTGGCCGATTGCCGTGACCTGCTGGACATGGCCGTTGAAGAAAACGACGAAGGCGCAGTGGGCGATGTGGTCGCCGAGCTGGCCCGTCTCGAGGAGAACCTCGCCAAGCTCGAATTCCGCCGCATGTTCAGCCACGAAATGGACCCGAACAACGCCTACCTGGACATCCAGGCCGGTTCCGGCGGCACCGAGGCCCAGGACTGGGCCAACATCCTGCTGCGCATGTACCTGCGCTGGGCCGACAAACGCGGCTTCGACGCGACCATCATGGAGCTGTCGGCCGGTGAAGTGGCCGGCATCAAGGGCGCGACCGTGCACATCAAGGGCGAGTACGCCTTTGGCTGGCTGCGTACCGAGATCGGCGTGCACCGCCTGGTGCGCAAGAGCCCGTTCGACTCCGGCAACCGTCGTCACACCTCATTCTGCGCAGTGTTCGTCTCGCCCGAGATCGATGACAAAGTGGAAATCGAGATCAACCCGGCGGACCTGCGGATCGATACCTATCGCTCCTCCGGTGCCGGTGGTCAGCACGTTAACACCACCGACTCGGCCGTGCGGATTACCCACGTACCGACCAACACCGTGGTCAGCTGCCAGAACGAACGCTCCCAGCACGCCAACAAGGACACCGCCATGAAAATGCTGCGGGCCAAGTTGTACGAGCAGGAAATGCAAAAGCGCAACGCCGCGTCCCAGGCGCTGGAAGACACCAAGTCGGACATCGGCTGGGGTCACCAGATCCGCTCCTATGTGCTTGATGCCTCGCGGATCAAGGATCTGCGCACTAACATCGAACGCAGCGACTGCGACAAGGTGCTCGACGGCGATATCGACGAGTACCTGGAAGCCAGCCTGAAGTCCGGCCTGTAACACCCTCTGTGGGAGCGGGCTTGCCCGCGATCCCCAGGCCGAAGGCCTGGGGGCAACGAACCTGTGATGGAAAATCTAAAGACATGAGCGACCAACAACTCGACCCGCAAGCCCTGCAACAGGAAGAAAACTCCCTGATCGCCCTGCGCAAGGAAAAGCTTGCTGCCGAGCGCGCCAAGGGCAACGCCTTCCCCAACGACTTCCGCCGCGACAACTACTGCGATGCCTTGCAGAAACAGTACGCGGACAAGACCAAGGAAGAGCTGGCTGAAGCGGCGATCCCGGTCAAGGTGGCAGGTCGCATCATGCTCAACCGTGGCTCGTTCATGGTGATCCAGGACATGACCGGGCGTATCCAGGTCTACGTCAACCGCAAGACCCTGTCCGAAGAAACCCTGGCCTCGGTGAAAACCTGGGACATGGGCGACATCATCGCCGCCGAAGGCACCCTGGCCCGTTCCGGCAAGGGCGACCTGTACGTGGAAATGACCAACGTGCGCCTGCTGACCAAGTCCTTGCGCCCGCTGCCGGACAAGCACCACGGCCTGACCGACACCGAGCAGCGCTATCGCCAGCGCTACGTCGACCTGATCGTCAACGAAGACGTACGCCACACCTTTCGCGTCCGTTCGCAGATCATCGCCCACATCCGCAGTTTCCTGATGCAGCGTGACTTCCTGGAAGTGGAAACGCCGATGCTGCAAACCATCCCCGGCGGTGCCGCAGCCAAACCGTTCGAAACCCACCACAACGCGCTGGACATGGAAATGTTCCTGCGTATCGCGCCTGAGCTGTACCTCAAGCGCCTGGTGGTCGGTGGCTTCGAAAAGGTCTTCGAGATCAACCGCAACTTCCGCAACGAAGGCGTCTCGACCCGTCACAACCCTGAATTCACCATGTTGGAGTTCTACCAGGCGTACGCCGACTATGAAGACAACATGGACCTGACCGAAGAACTGTTCCGCGAGCTGGCGCAGCTGGTCCTGGGCAGCACCGACGTGCCGTACGGCGACAAGGTGTTCCACTTCGGCGAGCCGTTCGTGCGCCTCTCGGTGTTCGATTCGATCCTCAAGTACAACCCCGAGCTGACCGCCGATGACCTGAACGACATCGACAAGGCTCGCGCCATCGCCAAGAAAGCCGGCGCCAAGGTGCTGGGCTTCGAAGGCCTGGGCAAACTGCAGGTGATGATTTTCGAAGAGCTGGTGGAGCACAAGCTGGAGCAGCCGCACTTCATTACCCAGTACCCGTTCGAAGTGTCGCCGCTGGCCCGTCGCAACGATGACAACCCGAACGTCACCGACCGTTTCGAGCTGTTCATCGGCGGCCGCGAAATCGCCAACGCCTACTCCGAGTTGAACGACGCGGAAGACCAGGCCGAGCGCTTTATGGCCCAGGTGGCCGACAAGGATGCTGGCGATGACGAAGCCATGCACTACGACGCCGACTTCGTTCGCGCCCTGGAATACGGCATGCCGCCGACCGCCGGTGAAGGGATCGGCATCGATCGCCTGGTGATGTTGTTGACCAACTCGCCGTCGATCCGCGATGTGATCCTGTTCCCGCACATGCGGCCACAAGCGTAACCGTAGCGAAATCCAGAGCCGCCTTTTATAAGGCGGCTTTTTTATGTGGCGTCTATAAGCGTCAAGCAAACAGCGCCAGGTTTTGATCTGTTCAAGGATGTAAGTCGTGAACCGCGTAACCCCACAAGAAGGCGCCGCCGGCATTGCTGCTGCCGTGGTTGAAAGCGTCCAGTACCAGGGCCGCAAGGCCAGTCGCCAAGGCAGCGAGCAGCGCCGGCAAGATATTCTGGATGCCGCCATGCGCATCGTGGTGCGCGATGGCGTGCGGGCCGTGCGCCATCGCGCGGTGGCGGCCGAGGCGGGGGTGCCGCTGTCGGCGACCACCTATTACTTCAAAGACATTGACGACCTGCTCACCGACACCTTCGCCCAGTACGTGGAGCGCAGCGCCGCGTTCATGGGCAAGCTGTGGGTGCGTAACGAAGGTTTGCTGCGCGAGATGGTTGCCTATGGCGATGGCAGCCCGCAGTCGCGTTCGCAGTTGGCGGACGACATCGCGCGCTTGACCGCCGATTACGTCATGCGCCAATTGACCAACCGCCGTGAGCACTTGATGGCCGAACAGGCGTTCCGTCAGGAAGCCTTGCTCAACCCGCGCCTGGCGCAACTGGTGCGTTCCCATCAACAGATCCTGCTGCAGGGCACCGGGCAGTTTTTCCAGGTACTGGGTTCCCGCGAGCCGCAACAGGATGCCAAGGTGTTGACGGCGATTATCGGTCGGATGGAATATCAGGGCCTGCTGGGCGGCCCGGAGCCTCTGACCGCTGACGAGATGCTTGAGATTCTCAAGCGTTATATGCATTTGGTGTTGGCCTCGGTCTGACACCGGGGGAGTCCAATGAAAACCTGGCGTGTGGCGGTAATCGCCGTGTGGTTCCTGTTGCTCGGGGGTTGCCTGGTAACGTTCAAGGACCCGTTGCCCGCCCATGAGGCGGCGCCGGATGAATTGCTGGGCCATTGGACCAGCAGGAATGCCTGGGGCGAACCGCTCAATCTGCAAATCAGCCGCGCCGGTGAGCACCGTTACAAGGCGGTGAGCTACCCTAAAGCCTCGCCGACGCAGCGCGATGAGTACCTGTTTACCGTGACGCGTCATGGCAGCCGCTGGTACCTGTCGGCACCGTTGCCGGCCAGGTTCGGAGGGCACTATTTTCTGGCGGGATTCGAGTTCGACGATAAGCACGAATTGGTGGTCTATAACCTGGACCTCGAGCAGATTCGCCAGGCCATCGGGCAACAGCGACTGCAGGGCAGCCCCGTGGACACCGTCGAAGGCGCCGGTGTACGGGTCGACAGTGCCATGAACCAGGTGTTTGCCTACCTGGATGATCCGGCCAATGCCGATGTGTTCGTTGAAGCCGTGCGCTACCGGCGCGCGGGTCAATAACGTTTAAAGAGGAAATACCGGGTGGACGATTACCAGCAGACGATACGCACCTTGTCCGATCGCATTGTGCTGGCGCAAACCCCGATCCGCGTCCTCGACGCCGTGAAGTGGGACGAGAACATCCGTCAGGGGTTTCTCAAGGCCAAGGGCAAAGCCATGCCGGCCGTGGATCGCGACTATTACCTGAACCGGCCGCTGTCCTTCGACTCCAGCGCGGTGAAGCTGGAATTTCAGAATATCGAGCGTGACATCACCCGCCGTCTCGGCCAATTCAGCCCGGTCGGGCAGATCATGCGCCGCATGTGCAAGGAATACCGCATGGTGGTGCGCATGCTGGAGGCCCGGGGCACCGAGGATTTCGGCCTGATCTCCCAGGAACTGTACGGCGCTGCCTCCGATGCGTTCCACGCCGGCGACCCGACCCTGGCGGACCTGGGCCTGATGCTCTCCGATTACTTGAACAATATCGATGGCCGTGGCGACCTCAAGGACGAAGCCAAGACCCTGACCGCCAAGGACGCCGTGGCCCTGCTGCAGACCCGCCTGAACAAGGTATTCGGCGAGGCCGAGGAAACCATCCGCGTGTTCGAGTCCGACGGTATCGTCGCCGACGCGGCGGCGGGAGCCGACTACATCAAGATCCGCGCCGACGCGATGTTCAACGACCGCGATGTGCGCGCATTGGAAGTGCATGAAGGCCTGGTGCATGTGGGCACCACGCTCAACGGCCAGAACCAGCCGATCTGCACGTTCCTGTCCAAGGGGCCGCCGTCGTCGACCGTGACCCAGGAAGGGTTGGCGATCCTGATGGAGATCATTACCTTTGCCTCTTACCCCAGCCGCTTGCGCAAATTGACCAACCGCACGCGCGCCATCCATATGGTGGAGGAGGGCGCCGACTTCCTGCAGGTGTTCGAATTCTTCCGTGAGCAAGGCTTTGAAATGGCTGAAAGCTACGGCAACGCCAGCCGCGTGTTCCGTGGCTCGGTGCCGACCGGTCTGCCGTTTACCAAGGACCTGTCTTACCTCAAGGGCTTTATCATGGTCTACAACTACATCCAGTTGGCCGTGCGCAAAGGCAAGCTGGAACAGGTGCCGCTGCTGTTCTGCGGCAAGACCACCCTGGAAGACATGCGCACCCTGCGCCAACTGGTAGACGAAGGCCTGGTGGTGCCGCCCAAATACCTGCCCGATCAATTCCGTGACATGAACGCCCTGGCGGCATGGATGTGTTTCTCCAACTTCCTTAACCACCTGAGCCTGGATCGGATCGAGGCGGACTACTCCAATATCCTTTAAATGCTGTTATTCACGAGGCTTCAACGGATGAGAATCCTCGGCATTCTGTGCCTGCTACTCACATTGAACGGCTGCAGCTCGCTCTTGTTCTATCCCGAACCCGGCCTGCCGTTCACGCCGGAAAAAGCGCGCCTGGACTACCGCGACATCACCCTGACCACCGCCGACGGCGTCCAGCTGCACGCTTGGTGGTTGCCGGCCAAACCCGGCGTGCCGCTCAAGGGCACGGTGCTGCATCTGCACGGCAACGGTGGCAACCTGGCCTGGCACTTGGGCGGCAGTTGGTGGTTGCCGGAGCAGGGTTACCAAGTGCTGCTGCTGGACTACCGTGGTTATGGGTTATCGCAGGGCAAACCGTCGCTACCGGCGGTTTATCAAGACGTGGACGCGGCGTTCCGCTGGATCGATAAGGCCCCTGAAACCCAAGGCCAGCCCTTGATAGTCCTGGGTCAAAGCCTGGGCGGCGCGCTCGCCGTGCATTACCTGGCGGCGCACCCGCAGCGTCAGGCCCAGCTCAAGGCGCTGGTGCTGGACGGCGTGCCGGCCAGTTATCGTGACGTAGGACAATTCGCCTTGAGCACCTCTTGGCTAACATGGCCGTTGCAAGTGCCCTTATCCTGGCTCGTGCCCGACGCGGACAGTGCGATCAATGCCATGCCCCAGTTGAGCGGCGTGCCTAAACTGTTGTTTCACAGCCTCGATGACCCGATCGTGCCCGTGGCCAATGGCATCCGCCTGTACCAGGCCGCACCGCCGCCCAGAGTCTTGCAATTGACCCGGGGCGGGCATGTGCAGACCTTTGCCGATAAAACCTGGCAAACCGTGATGCTGCGCTATCTGGACGACCCGCAACATTTCAATAGCCTGCGGCGCCTGGGCGAAATTCCGAACTATCCGACTCCTAACGTTGATCCATCAGAGAGCCCGCAATGAGCGAAGAACGCAACATGATCCCGCTGATCCTCACCGGCATCGGCACCATCATCGGTACCGTCGGTTGCCTGTGGTATTACGGCTACCTGCACTTCGCCAAACCGGAAGACGCGCTGTTGCTCAGCGATTTCACCATGCTCAAGACCGTGCCGGGCGAAGACTACAAGATCTCCCTGACCCCGGCCGCCCAAGTGGCACAGTGCGTGGATGGTGTGCTGGTCATGTTCGATACCGAGCAGAAAGGCCTGAGCGGCGTGCTGGTGAATAATAAAAAACAGGCGGTGCGTTGCATGGGCCAGGAGACCCCGCAGTTGCAGCAATAGTTGGCTCGATGCCCACGCTATTGCAAATAGCTGGAACCCTTGCGCCTCAGTCGCCACTCACGGGGCAGTCAGCCTGGCTGACCCACCCTTTGGAAACAGCGAGCGCAGGAGAGTCGCGATGCAGATTGGTGCGATCGTTAAATGGCTGGAGATGGCAAGGGCGCAGGCGAGCCTGGATCTGTACCAGGAATGCGATGAGGAGCGGTCGCAACGGCAGCCTGAAAAGTTGCAGCAATCGACGGAGCCTGAGCCGGTGGGCTACGAAGAGAGCAAAGGGCCGATCCCGTTCTGAGGGCAAAAAAAACCACCGTTTCCGGTGGTTTTTTTGGGTGCATCAATCCATCAGTTAGCCATGGACGAACGTGGCTTGACCGGCTGGTTATCGTTGGAGATGGTCACTTCAACGCGACGGTTCATGGCACGGCCCGAAGCGCTGCCGTTGTCGGCAACCGGGTATTCCTTGCCGTAACCCTGGGTCACGATGCGCGAGATATCCACGCCTTGCTGGGCCAGTGCACGTTGCACGGAAGCGGCACGGCGCTCCGACAGGCTCTGGTTGTACGAGTCCGAACCGGTGCTGTCGGTGTAGCCTTCGACGATCACTTTACGGTCCGGGTTGTCGCGCAGGAACTGAGCCAGCTTGGTGATATTAACCAGGCCGCTGGATTTCAGGTCGGACTTGTTGGTGGCGAACAGTACGTCACCGAACGTGACCAGTGTGCCGCGATCGGTCTGCTTGGCGTTCAGGCTGTCCTGCAGCTGCTTGATCTGCGCATCGCGAGCATCCAGCAGGGCGCGGGCACGTTCGTCGCCGGCGTTCTTCAGCTTCGCTTCGGATTCGCGCAGCACGATGGTGTCTTTGGCCACTTCAACGCGCTGGTTGGTCAGGTAGGCCAACTGGTCGACCTTCTTCTGGTCTTCCTTGTCGCGATAGGCTTTATCGGCTTTGTCCAGCCACTCCTGAGCGTCTTTGGTTTCCAGCGCCGCAAGCTTGGTGGCCTGTGGGTTGGTCTGCAGAGAGGAGAAGTTGGTGCGGGCGTTTTCCAGGTTCGCGTTCGGCGGGGTGGAGCAGGCCGCCAGGGCAACGCTCATTGCCAACAGGGCAGGGATCATCAGTTGTTTACGCATAATCGTGTCGTCC
The DNA here is from genome assembly GCF_026410085.1 of Pseudomonas quebecensis. Classification (NCBI taxonomy): domain Bacteria; kingdom Pseudomonadati; phylum Pseudomonadota; class Gammaproteobacteria; order Pseudomonadales; family Pseudomonadaceae; genus Pseudomonas; species Pseudomonas quebecensis. The sequence continues at coordinate 3,912,824 of NZ_CP112866.1, read as the reverse complement.
TTTCAATTCGATATCGGGTGCGGTGCAGTCAAGGGGCTCGGATTACTTCTGCTGGATAGCAGCCGGGCGCATGCCTTCTTTACGCAACTCGTCAACGGCCTTCTGGGAATCCTTCACCGCTTGCTCAGCTTTGGCAGCCTGGGCTTTACGTTCTGCGACACGGGCGTCCCACTCGGCTTGTTCAGCCAACATACGAGCCTTGTCGTAGTTTTTGTCGTGCATCGCGATTTCAGCTTCTTTGAGCTTGTCCTGGGCCGACTTCATTTCCACGGCTGCGAACTCGGTGCCGCCGGCGCTGACAGCGCTGTTGACCGCAGACTGGGTCACCGCATATTGCTCAGTCGGCGGGTTGCCGGCGCAGCCAGCCAGTACGAAGCTGGTGCCGATTGCCAGCGCGGCCAATTTGAGCCCGCGCAGGTGGTTAAACGAGGATTTGGCAGTGCTGGTCTTCATCGTCTTCAACTCCATTGGATAACTCCTGAAAAAATCAAAATCCATCTCAGTCAGTGAACGGCTGCGAGCCCGGTAATAAAGCGCCTGGTGCCCTTTCAAACGGCCGTTCCAAGTGATGGCTTACTGGCTGTGACCGGAGGCTTTTTTCAAAAGTTCAGTAGAGATGGCGATTTGCCTAAAAAAATAATTGACTGACTGGTCAGGGAAAAAAATTGGAACTTTTGCAGTGCCGGATAGTATTTCGGGCCTGCGTCAGGCCCGAAATACATAGGAAGGAGTGGATTAAACGACAGTACCTCAGTGCTGGGATTCGTCCGCACTGGTAGATAAATCATGCAGATAGCGACGCGACAGCGACAAAAAGCGTGGGGTGGGGCCGACGTCTTCGTACAGCGGGTCGCCCTCCTCATCGGTCGCAATCACGTGCTGACCCTTGATGTAGGGAAAGCTGGCTTCAAGTTCTTCAAGCGCGGCGCCGATCAGCTCGCCCAGTAACTCTTCGGTGTTGCGCTTGGGGTACATCTCGGCGATGGCCGCCAGCCGGGCGGCGGCTTCTACATCCAGGTGAATCGCGTATTCGGTCTTGGTCAGGCGACCCTTGGCATTCTCTTCCCAGTGCTGGGCCAATTCTCGGATTTTCATGGCAACCTCAATAAAGCCCACGGTGGGCGGGCGGTGATGAGTGACCAGCCGCTCGCGTATCGCGACGGCTTAACGTTGAGACTAGCTGCAACCCACAAGGTTTAAAGTCTTGTCATAAAACAATGCGGGCGGCACTCTGGCAGGTCTGCGCGTCCCGGATTTCTGGCTGGAGAGTGGCTGATGAGTGATATCGATGCACGCTTGCGAGAGGATGTTCACCTGCTGGGTGAGCTATTGGGTAACACGATTCGAGAGCAGTATGGCGACGATTTTCTCGACAAGATCGAGCAGATCCGCAAAGGCGCCAAGGCCGACCGCCGTGGCACCGACTCGGAGAAAACCGCTGGCGATGAACTGAGCGCCAGCCTCAACCAGTTGCAGGAAAATGAACTGCTGCCGGTGGCCAGGGCTTTCAACCAGTTCCTCAACCTGGCCAACATCGCCGAGCAGTATCAGTTGATTCATCGGCGCGATGAATCGCAGCCCGCCCCCTTCGAAGCCCGTGTGTTACCCGAGTTGCTGGCGCGCCTGCAAAGCGAAGGCCACAGCGATGAGTCCCTGGCCCGCCAATTGGCGAGCCTTGAGATCGAACTGGTGCTCACCGCCCACCCGACCGAAGTGGCGCGCCGTACGCTGATCCAGAAATACGACGCCATTGCCGCGCAGTTGGCCCTGCAGGACCACCGCGACCTCACCAGCGCCGAGCGCGAGCAGATCCGCGAGCGCCTGCAACGTCTGATCGCCGAAGCCTGGCACACCGAAGAGATCCGTCGCACCCGGCCCACCCCGGTGGACGAGGCCAAATGGGGCTTCGCGGTGATTGAACATTCGCTGTGGCACGCCATCCCCAATTATCTGCGCAAGGCCGACCAGGCCTTGCATGCCGCCACCGGCCTGCGTCTGCCCCTGGAGGCCGCGCCGATTCGCTTTGCATCGTGGATGGGCGGCGACCGTGACGGCAACCCGAACGTGACCGCGCCGGTCACCCGAGAAGTCCTGCTGCTGGCGCGCTGGATGGCCGCCGACCTGTACCTGCGCGATATCGATCACCTGGCCTCCGAGCTGTCGATGCAACAGGCCAGTCCGGCGCTGCAGGCCAGGGTCGGCGACAGTGTCGAACCCTATCGCGCCTTGCTCAAGCAGTTGCGCGAACGCTTGCGCGCCACGCGCCAGTGGGCCCACACCGCATTGAGCAGCAGCACGCCGGCGCCCGCCGAGGTGTTGCAGGACAACCATGACCTGCTCGAACCGCTGCAGTTGTGCTACCAGTCGCTGCATGCATGCGGCATGGGCGTGATCGCCGATGGACCGCTGCTCGATTGCCTGCGCCGCGCGGTGACGTTCGGCCTGTTCCTGGTGCGCCTGGATGTGCGTCAGGATTCCACTCGCCATTGCGCGGCCATGACCGAAATCACCGACTACCTCGGCCTTGGGCGCTACGAAGAGTGGGACGAGGAGACCCGTATCCGTTTCCTGATGCAGGAACTGGACAACCGTCGACCGTTGCTGCCGGGTTATTTCCAGCCGTCGGACGACACGGCCGAAGTGCTCAACACGTGCAGGGAAGTGGCGGCAGCCCCAGCGGCATCGCTGGGTTCCTATGTTATTTCCATGGCCGGCGCGGCCTCGGATGTGCTGGCGGTGCAGTTGCTGCTCAAAGAGTCGGGCGTGCAGCGACCGATGCGCGTAGTGCCGCTGTTCGAAACCCTGGCCGACCTGGATAACGCCGGCCCGGTGATTGAACGATTGCTGCAGTTGCCGGGCTATCGGGCCCGGTTGCAAGGTCCGCAGGAAGTGATGATCGGCTACTCCGACTCGGCCAAGGACGCCGGTACCACCGCCGCCGCCTGGGCGCAGTACCGCGCGCAGGAGCGTTTGGTGGACATCTGTCGTGAACAGCAAGTGGAGTTGCTGTTGTTCCACGGCCGCGGCGGCACCGTCGGCCGTGGCGGCGGCCCGGCGCACGCGGCGATCCTGTCCCAGCCTCCGGGCTCGGTAGCGGGGCGCTTTCGCACCACCGAGCAGGGCGAAATGATCCGCTTCAAGTTCGGCCTGCCGGACATCGCCGAGCAGAACCTTAACCTTTACCTGGCCGCCGTCCTTGAGGCGACGCTCTTGCCGCCACCGCCGCCTGCACCGGCCTGGCGCCATTTGATGGATGAATTGGCGGCGGACGGTGTAAGGGCCTACCGCGCCGTGGTGCGGGAAAATCCGCAGTTCGTTGAATATTTTCGCCAGTCCACCCCCGAGCAGGAGCTGGGGCGCCTGCCCTTGGGCAGCCGACCGGCCAAGCGCCGCGCGGGTGGTATCGAGAGCCTGCGCGCCATCCCGTGGATCTTCGGCTGGACCCAGACCCGCCTGATGCTGCCGGCCTGGCTCGGCTGGGAGGCCGCGTTGAGCAAGGCCCTGGAACGGGGTGAAGGCGACTTGCTGGGGCAGATGCGCGAGCAGTGGCCGTTCTTCCGCACCCGTATCGACATGCTGGAAATGGTTCTGGCCAAGGCGGATGCGGATATTGCGCGGCTGTATGACGAGCGCCTGGTGGAGCCCGATCTGTTGCCATTGGGTGCGCACTTACGCGACCTATTGTCGCAGGCGTGCTCGGTGGTGCTCGGGCTGACCGGCCAGTCGCAACTGCTGGCCCACAGCCCCGATACCCTGGAGTTCATCCGCCTGCGCAACACTTACCTCGACCCTTTGCACCTGCTGCAGGCCGAACTACTGGCGCGCTCGCGTCGCCAGCAAGCCGCGCAGGACAGCCCTCTGGAACAGGCGCTGCTGGTGTCCGTGGCCGGTATCGCGGCAGGCCTGCGCAACACCGGCTGAGGTTTTTCGCGTGTTCTCAATAGCTTGCGGGTAAACCACGACGACCGCCCCGAATGGGGCGGTCGCTGTTCAAGGGCCAGGGTTGCACGTTGGCATACCCTACCTATGACGCATGCGCGGCGCGGGTTCCTCCGACTTTCGGCGGCTTGTGTGGGCAGGGCCTGCTGTGTATCTTGATCAGCCTTTGGCCGTTTGGTCGGCCCGAATCACATTTTTACGAGATTGGCCCCATGCGGCGAATCCGAGCGTCATCTCTATAAAAAATTGAGGAGCACATCGATGCGCGTCATTCTGCTGGGAGCTCCCGGGGCCGGTAAAGGTACTCAGGCAAAGTTCATCACTGAAAAATTCGGCATTCCACAAATCTCTACCGGTGACATGCTGCGCGCCGCGGTAAAAGCAGGCACCGACCTGGGCATCCAGGCCAAGAGCATCATGGACGCCGGCGGCCTGGTTTCCGATGACCTGATCATCGCCCTGGTCAAGGACCGTATCGCGCAGCCTGACTGTGCCAACGGCTTCCTGTTCGACGGTTTCCCTCGCACCATTCCCCAGGCCGAGGCGCTGGTAACGGCCGGTGTCGAACTGGATGCGGTGGTGGAAATCGCGGTTGATGATGAAGAGATCGTCCAGCGTATCGCCGGTCGTCGCGTTCACGAAGCCTCGGGCCGCGTGTACCACACCGTCTACAACCCGCCGAAAGTTGATGGCAAGGACGACATCACGGGCGACGACCTGGTACAGCGCAAGGACGACACCGAAGAAACCGTGCGTCATCGCCTGTCGGTCTACCATTCCCAGACCAAGCCGCTGGTGGATTTCTACCAGAAGCTGTCCGCTGCCAACGGCAAGCCCAAGTGCAGCCACATTCCGGGCGTTGGTTCGGTGGAAGCCATCACCGCCAAGGTCATGGAAGCCCTGAGCTGATCACCCGCTCGGCGTTACACACAACGGCCCGCTTGCGGGCCGTTGTTGTTTATACTGGCGCACTTTTTTCCGACTTGGACACCGACACCGATGAGCACCCTGCTGGCCCTGGACACCGCAACCGAAGCTTGCTCCGTTGCCTTGCTGCACGACGGCAAAGTAACCAGCCACTACGAGGTGATCCCACGCCTGCACGCGCAGAAGCTGTTGCCGATGATCAAGCAACTGCTCGAAGACGCCGGCACCACATTGGCGTCGGTGGACGCTATCGCCTTTGGTCGCGGCCCCGGCGCATTTACCGGTGTGCGCATCGCCATCGGCGTAGTACAGGGCTTGGCCTTTGCCCTGGAGCGCCCGGTGCTGCCGGTCTCCAACCTTGCCGTGCTGGCCCAGCGCGCCTTGCGTGAACACGGCGCCGTGCAGGTGGCCGCCGCCATCGACGCGCGGATGGATGAAGTCTACTGGGGCTGTTATCGCGCAGCCGAAGGCGAAATGCGCCTGGTCGGTACGGAGGCCGTGCAGCCTCCCGAAGCGTCGGCGCTGCCGCAGGACGCCAGCGGCGACTGGTTCGGCGCGGGCACCGGCTGGGGCTACGGCGAGCGCATCGCGGTCAAGCTGGCTGGCCAGGATGCGGCCATGCTGCCCCATGCCGAAGACCTGCTGACCCTGGCGCGTTATGCCTTCGAGCGCGGTGAGGCGATCCCCGCCGATCAGGCGGCACCGGTGTACCTGCGCGATAAAGTCGCGCAAACCAAAGCCGAACGCGGGCTGATTTGACGCCAAAGTGATGGCAATCTGCGCCAATCGTCAGAATTTGCCCCAGGATTTAAACCTTTTTCAAATTATGTGTTCTAGTTATCACCAGAGCATTTGCGCGCAACGGAAGTCGCCACTAAAATGCCATCACTGATAGCGAGTTCGCATCGATGCGTATAGACGGATTTTCCTCACAGTCCTACCCCCTCAAACGTAAGCCGCGCAAGGCGAACGTCACGGTAGACGATTCGGTCGAAGATTCGCCGGACTTCATCGAAGTCCAGTCCGAAGCAGCGTCGTCGGCCCAAAGCGCCGGCAGTGCGCGTATCAGCGGCCTGCCTGCCCGTCAGCAGGATATGGTGTTCCCACGTTCCATGAGCAAAAGCGTTGCCACGGCCCTGGCCAGTTACCTGACTACCGCCGGCTTTGTCGAATGGGATATGGAAGTGCTGGGCCTCGACGTTCACATCTGATGCGTCGGCCTTACTACCTCGGTTGCCCGTCCTGGAGTGAAAACGCCTGGCGTGAGTATCTTTACCCAGCCGACGCCCGCGCCAGCGATTACCTCGCCCTTTATTCCCAAGTTTTCAACGCCGTTGAAGGCAACACCACTTTCTACGCTCGCCCCTCGGCCGCCACGGTGCAGCGCTGGGCCGAAATCATGCCTGAGGATTTTCGTTTCACCGCCAAATTCCCCAGGGATATCAGCCACGATGGCGATCTGCGCGAGCAACTGCCGGCGGCAGAAAGCTTTGTGGGCCTGATGAGCCCGTTGGGTGAGCGCGTCACGCCGCTATGGCTGCAATTGTCGACCTCGTTCTCACCGCAGCGCCTGGCGGAACTGGCCGGTTTTATCGACGGGCTTGAGCGTCCGATGGCGGTGGAAGTCCGTCATCCCGAGTTCTTCGCCAAAGGCGATGCCGAGCGCAGGCTTAATCGCCTGTTGCGTGACCGGGGTGTCGAGCGTATCTGCCTGGACCCGCGTGCGTTGTTCAGTTGCACCTCGACATCGCCGGCGGTGCTGCACGCGCAATCGAAAAAGCCCAAAGTGCCGCCGCGGCCGGCTGCGCTGACTCAGTTTCCGCAGGTGCGCTTCATTGGCCATCCGGAGCTGGAGGCCAACGACCCGTTTCTAGTGCCTTGGATTGAAAAAGTCGCCGGTTGGATCGAAGAGGGCCGCACTCCCTACGTGTTTCTGCATACCTCGGACAATCGCCTCGCCGCCCAATTGGCCATGCGCTTTCATACCCAACTGATGGCACGCTTGCCCGGCCTTGCGCCGTTGCCCATGTTGGATCGCGAGCCCGAAGCGGAGCAACTGGGGTTACTCTAAGGTTCCTTTTCCCGCCTGGAGCCTGCCATGGATGCTCAAACCCTTCGCGCCGAAACCTTCAAGCTCCTGCATGAACGCGACCGCGCGTTCGTGATGCCCAACCCGTGGGACGCCGGTTCCGCCGTGATGCTTGCCAGCCTGGGGTTCGAAGCCTTGGCCACCACCAGCGCGGGTTATGCCTTCAGCCTTGGTCGGCCGGATGCGGAGGGCGCGTTGTCTCTGGACGACACCTTGCTCAACGCGCACCAGATCGCCCAGGCCACGACACTGCCGGTGGCGGCCGACCTGGAAAACGGCTTCAGCGACAGCCCGGATGGCTGCGCCCAGACCATCCTGCGTGCGGCGGCCACGGGTATTGTCGGCGGTTCCATCGAAGACGCCACCGGACACTCTGGCGATCCCATTTATGCCTTCGACCTGTCTGTGGAGCGAGTACAAGCGGCGGTAGTCGCGGCCCGCAGTTTGCCGTTTGCGTTCACGCTCACCGCCCGCGCGGAAAACCTTCTGCATGGTCGTCTGGATCTGCCCGACACCCTCCGCCGTCTGCAGGCCTACGCCGAGGCCGGTGCCGATGTGCTTTACGCGCCGGGCCTGCGAACTGCCGATGAGGTGTTGGCGGTGGTCAAGGCGGTCGCGCCCAAACCGGTGAATGTGTTGATGTCCGGTGCGCTGAAACTCAGCGTCGCGCAATTGAGCGCGATGGGCGTCAAGCGCATCAGCGTCGGCTCGGCGATGGCGCTGGCCGCTTACGGCGAGTTCTATCGCGCGGCTCAGGAAATCCGCGAACTGGGCACCTTTACCTTTACCGATCGCTCGATGCCGTTCAGCACGGCCAATCAGTTTTTCAAGGTCTGACCCATGCGGTTTATCAAGGCGATGGGCGTGCTGCTGGTGCTGGGCGGCGCGGTGGTTGTTGGTGTGTGGCGTGGCTGGGTGCCGTTGGCATCAGAGTGGAATCCATGGGCGCCGCTGGATGTGCGCGCCAGCCCGAACCTGTTGACGCGTTTTAAGCTGGGACGTCTGCAGGACGACCCGGCGCTGTGCGACCAGGTGCTGAAGACTTCAGGCTTGCGCGTGAGCCATCAAGCTGATTCACCCGCCGATGCCGCCTGTCCATTGCGCAACACCTTGCGCGTGCAGGGTGCAGAGGTGGGATTGAGCAGCAGCTTTCTCGCCAGTTGCCCGCTGGCCGTGGCGTTCGCGCTGTTTGAGCGCCACAGCCTGCAACCGGCGGCCCAGGCGGCGTTTGGCCAAGCCGTGACGCGGGTCGATCACCTGGGCAGTTTTGCCTGCCGCACGATGTATAACCGTGCCGGCGGGCGAATGAGCCAGCATGCATCGGCCAATGCGCTGGATATCGCCGGCTTTCGCTTGGCCGACGGACGCAGCATCAGCGTGCTCCGAGATTGGCCGGGGGAGGGCGCCAATGCGCGGTTCCTTCGCCAGGTGCGCGACAGTGCCTGTGATGATTTCAATGTGGTATTAAGCCCGGACTACAACGCCGCGCACCGTAATCACTTTCACCTGGATATGGGGCGCTGGTGGGTGTGTCGCTGAGGATCAGGCGGCCAGGCGCAGGTTATGGGTGATCAATGGGCGCGCCCAGTAGTAGTCGAAGTCCAGGGCTTTTTGCTGCTCCACCAACGCTTCTTCGGGGTAAGGCGTAGGCGGCGGTGGCAACAGGTCCAGTTCAAACTCGGCGATCGGCAAGTGCAGGGCGCGCGGTTGCGGCGCTGGGCCTGGCTCCGGTAACGGCTGCCCGGCGCTCAGTACGATAGGGCGTACCCAGCCGCTTTCGAAGTTCTGCTGGCGCTGCTGGGCGACGATTTCCTCTTCCGGGAATGGCGTGGCGGCCGGTGGCAGCAACTCGGTTTCGAATTCAGCGATGGGCAGGAACAACGGTTCTGGCGGGGCGATTTCGGTGTCTTTGACGTCGCACTCGCGCTGAGTGAGGATCTGCGACAGCAGGTCGGCGCCGGCGCTGGGTTCTACCGCCGGGTCCATCGGTGCCGGCGCCTGGGCCGCCAGCGCGTCCGGCGTGTCGCCGAGCTGCTCGGCCAATGCCCGGGCGAAGAAGTCCTGCCACACATGACTCACGCCGGCCAGCGCTTGTGTATTGCGCAGGCCGTAGTGGTTGTGGGTCGGCAGTACACCGATGGTTAGGGGGAGAATGTCTGACATTTTCTTCGGTCGACGCTCAGCTCTGGCAAAATACCTGACTGTTGGTTTTATCGGCCGGTATTGGCCGATCCTTAATATTTTTGAGCGTAGCGATTGATGAGCGAACAACCAGCGGCCAGCCGCATCCGGGTCGAGGCCTTGGCCGACGCTTTCCAGGCCCGCGCCGAGCAGTGGGCTGCCCAGCTTGGCTTGCCGCTAATGCTGGCGGATGCGGATTTTTCCTTGCAGGTCGGCGAACACGGCCTGCAATTGCAGCAACTGAGCCCTGACGCGCCGGGGCCGGTGCGTGTGGACTTTGTTGAGGGTGGCGCGGCGCACCGACGGTTATATGGCGGAGGCAGCGGGCAGATGATTGCCAAGGCCGTGGGCATCGCCCAGGGCGTACGCCCGCGAGTGCTGGATGCCACGGCCGGTTTGGGCAAGGATGCCTTCGTGCTGGCCAGCCTGGGTTGCGATATGAGCCTGATCGAACGCCAACCGTTGATTGGCGCTTTGCTTGAAGACGGCCTGGCGCGTGGCGCGGATGATTTCGAGGTGGCGCCGATCGTGGCGCGCATGCAGTTGCTGAAGGGCAACTCCATCGAGGTGATGCGCAACTGGGAAGGCGAGCCGCCTCAGGTCATCTACCTCGATCCGATGTTTCCGCATCGTGAGAAAACGGCCCTGGTGAAGAAGGAAATGCGCCTGTTCCGTCCACTGGTGGGCGATGACCCGGATGCTCAGGCCCTGCTCGCCGCAGCATTGGCCCTGGCCAGCCACCGCGTGGTGGTCAAGCGCCCGCGCAAGGCGCCGTGCATCGAAGGGCCCAAGCCAAGCCATGCGCTGGAGGGTAAATCCAGTCGCTATGACATTTACCCCAAAAAAGCACTCAAGCCCTGAAATCCTTCAAGGCTTATAGGCCCGCATAAACAATCCCACCACATCCTGCACATGGGCTTCGGCGGCGTCTTCACTCAATTGGCCGCCGCAGCCATACAGCAGGCAGAAGTTCGCCGTGCCTTTGAGCAGGCAGAAGAAATGCTCGGCCGCCTTGAACGGCTCGTCGATGCTCAGGGCGCCACTCCGGTTGATTGTGCTGAGCAGACGCTCCATGCCCTGCAGCATGCGCATCGGGCCGGCCTCGAAAAAGATCTGTGAGAGTTTCACGTCCTGGCTGCCGGTGGTCATCATCAACCGGTGCAGGTTCACCGATTCTTCGCTGTTGATCAGCCGATGGAAACCCCGGGCGATGGTCAGCAGTACCGTTTCCACCGGCACGCCTTCGGGCATCTCGAAATACATCACCGGCAATTGTTCCTCGCACTTGGCCACGACGGCTGCGGTGAACAAGGTTTCTTTGTCGGTGAAGTGGTTGTAGACCGTAAGTTTCGACACGCCGGCCTCCAAGGCCACCGCGTCCATGCTGGTGCTGGCGTAACCATTGCTCAAGAACAGGAATTTGGCTGCTTCGAGGATTGCCTGGCGTTTTGCCATGTCCTTGGGACGCCCGGGGCTATTGGTGTTGAGAGGATTGTCGGACATTTTTACCTTTAATACTGGACTGGCGAGTTTGGTATTAATAACATACTGGCCAGTATAATTATTCATAGCATCATTTGCGAAAGGTCCTTCAGCATGCGCAGCATTTTCCTGCCCCTTGCGTTGCCTGCGTGTCTGGCCCTCCTGGTGGCCGCCTGCGGCCATGAAGAGACGGCCCAGACCACCCTCCGCCCGGCCATGGTGGTGCAGCCGCAGCCGTCGGCGCAGTCGATGGACAGCTACCCCGGTGAAGTGCGCGCCCGCTATGAACCGGACCTGGCCTTTCGCATCGGCGGCAAAGTCAGTAAGCGCCTGGTGGACGAAGGCGAGCGGGTCAAGGCCAACCAGGCCCTGGCTGAACTCGATCCCCAGGATGTGCGTTTGCAACTGGAGGCCAGCCGCGCCCAGGTCGCCGCCGCCGAGGCCAATCTGAGCCTGGTGCGCGCCGAGCGTGACCGCTACAAGACGCTGCTGGAGCGTCAGATGGTCAGTCGTTCCCAATACGACAATGCCGAAAACCTCTACCGCTCAGGTGAAGCCCGCCTCAAGCAGATCAAAGCCGAATTCGATGTGGCCAGTAACCAGGCCGCCTACGCGGTCCTGCGCGCGCCGCAGGACGGCGTGGTGGCCAAACGTGCCGTGGAGGTCGGTCAAGTGGTGGCAGCGGGACAAACCGTATTCACCCTGGCCACCGATGGCGAGCGCGAAGTGCTGATCAGCCTGCCCGAACAGGGTTTCGGTCGCTTCAAGATCGGGCAGTCGGTGTCCGTGGAGTTGTGGAGCCAGCCGGACCAACGCTTCGCCGGGCGCATCCGTGAGTTGTCGCCCGCTGCCGACCCGAAGTCGCGCACCTTCGCGGCTCGCGTGGCGTTTACCGGGGGCAAAGTCCCGGCTGAGTTGGGGCAGAGCGCTCGCGTGTTCATCCAAGTTGATGGTGATATTCCGCTGTCCGTTCCGCTGTCTGCCCTCAGCGCGGAGAACGGTGCGTCCTACGTCTGGCGTGTGGAGCCGGACTACACCCTCAAGCGCACGCCTGTGCGTATCGGCGCCTTCGGCGAAAAAACCGTGCCGGTGCTGGAAGGCTTGAGCGCCAGTGATTGGGTGGTGGCGGCGGGTGTGCATGTGCTCCACGAGGGGCAGCAGGTGCGCCCGGTGGACCGCTCCAACCGTGTGGTGAATCTGGCGGCCAAGGAGTAGTCCCGATGGGTTTCAATCTTTCCGAATGGGCGTTGCGTAATCGCCAGATCGTGCTGTTCCTGATGATCCTGCTGGCCGTGGTGGGCACGTTGTCCTACACCAAGCTGGGGCAAAGCGAAGACCCGCCCTTCACCTTCAAAGCCATGGTGATCAAAACCAATTGGCCGGGCGCCACGGCCCAGGAAGTCTCGCGGCAGGTAACCGAGCGCATCGAGAAGAAACTCATGGAGACCGGTGACTACGAGCGCATCGTCTCGTTTTCCCGGCCCGGCGAGTCACAGGTGACCTTCATCGCCCGCGACGCAATGCACTCGGCGCAGATTCCCGAACTGTGGTACCAGGTGCGCAAGAAAATCAGCGATATCCGCCAGACGCTGCCGCCGGATATCCAGGGGCCGTTTTTCAACGACGAATTCGGCACCACCTTCGGCAATATCTACGCCCTGACCGGCGACGGTTTCGACTATGCAGTGCTCAAGGACTACGCCGACCGCATCCAGATTCAACTGCAGCGGGTGGCCGATGTGGGCAAGGTCGACTTGCTCGGGCTGCAGGACGAAAAAATCTGGATTGAACTGTCCAACCTCAAGCTCGCCACCCTCGGCTTGCCGCTGGCCGCCGTGCAGCAGGCTTTGCAGGAACAGAACGCGGTATCCACCGCCGGTTTCTTCGAAACCCCGAGCGAGCGTGTGCAGTTGCGCGTCTCGGGCAACTTCAAGACGGTCGAGGAGATCCGCAATTTCCCCATTCGCGTGGGTGACCGCACCTTCAGGATCGGCGATGTGGCCGATATCCATCGCGGTTTCAACGATCCACCCGCACCGCGCATGCGCTACATGGGTGAAGACGCCATCGGGCTGGCCGTGGCGATGCGCGAGGGCGGCGATATTCTGGTATTGGGCAAGGCGCTTGAAGGCGAATTCGCACGCCTGCAAAAGAACCTTCCAGCGGGCATGCAACTGCGCAAGGTGTCGGACCAGCCCGCCGCAGTAAAAACCGGTGTCGGCGAATTCGTCCAAGTGCTGGCCGAGGCATTGGCCATTGTGCTGCTGGTGAGTTTTTTCTCCCTCGGCCTGCGCACCGGCATGGTAGTGGCGCTGGCAATCCCGCTGGTGTTGGCAATGACCTTTGCCACCATGTATTACCTCGGCATCGGTCTGCACAAGATCTCTCTCGGCGCTTTGGTATTGGCCCTCGGCCTGCTGGTCGATGACGCCATCATTGCCGTGGAAATGATGGCAATCAAAATGGAGCAAGGCTACGACCGGCTCAAGGCCGCCAGCTTCGCCTGGACCAGTACCGCCTTCCCGATGCTCACCGGCACGCTGATCACTGCGGCGGGCTTCCTGCCGATTGCAACCGCGCAGTCGAGTACCGGCGAATATACCCGTTCGATCTTTCAGGTGGTGACCATTGCGTTGCTCGCTTCCTGGGTCGCCGCCGTGGTGTTCGTGCCCTACCTGGGGGAAAAACTCCTGCCGGACCTGGCGAAAATTCATGCCGCCAAGCACGGTCACGATGGCCCGGATCCCTACGGTACGCCGTTTTATCAACGTGTAAGGCGGGTGGTGGAGTGGTGTGTGAAACGGCGCAAAACCGTGATCGTGCTGACACTTATGTTATTCGTCGGCTCGGTGGCGTTGTTTCGCTTCGTGCCGCAGCAGTTCTTCCCCGCGTCCGGTCGCCTGGAGCTGATGGTCGACCTGAAACTGGCCGAAGGCGCGTCCCTGAGCAACACCGCCGACCAGGTCAAACGCCTGGAAACGCTGCTCAAGGAGCATGCCGGTATCGACAACTATGTGGCCTATATCGGCACCGGTTCGCCGCGCTTTTACCTGCCCCTGGACCAGCAATTGCCGGCCACCAGTTTCGCCCAGTTCGTGGTACTGGCTAACAGCATCGAAGAGCGCGAAACCCTGCGCACCTGGCTGATTGGCACGCTCAACGAACAGTTTCCCGACCTGCGCTCGCGTGTCACTCGCCTGGAGAACGGTCCTCCCGTGGGCTACCCGGTGCAGTTTCGCGTAACCGGCGAGCACATCGAGGAAGTCCGCGCCCTGGCACGCAAGGTCGCTGCGAAGGTTCGCGAAAACACCCACGTGGTCAACGTACACCTGGACTGGGAAGAACCGAGCAAAATCGTCTCCCTCAATATCGACCAGGACCGCGCTCGGGCCTTGGGCGTGAGCACCGCCAACCTGTCGAAATTCCTGCAGAGCTCGTTGACCGGTTCCAGCGTCAGCCAGTACCGCGAGGACAACGAGTTGATCGAAATCCTCCTGCGCGGCACTCGCCATGAACGCACCGAACTGTCGCGGTTACCCAGCCTGGCAGTGCCCACCGACAATGGCAAAAGCGTTGCGCTGTCGCAGATCGCCACCCTCGAATACGGTTTTGAGGAAGGCGTGATCTGGCACCGCAACCGCTTGCCCACCGTGACGGTCCGCGCGGATATCTACGGCAAGGAACAACCTGCGACGCTGGTGCAGCAGATCCTGCCGACCCTCGCCGACGTGCGCGCTGAACTGCCCGACGGTTACCTGCTGGAAGTCGGCGGCACCGTTGAAGATTCCGCGCGCGGCCAGAATTCGGTGAAGGCCGGGGTACCGCTGTTTATCGTGGTGGTGCTGACGTTGCTGATGTTGCAGCTGCGCAGTTTCTCACGCATGGCGATGGTTTTTCTGACGGCGCCGTTGGGTCTGATCGGCGTGACCTTGTTCCTGCTGGCGTTCCGTCAGCCCTTTGGCTTCGTCGCCATGCTCGGCACCATTGCCCTGTCCGGGATGATCATGCGCAACTCAGTGATCCTGGTGGACCAGATCGAGCAGGACATCAAAGCCGGCCTGGCCCCCTGGCAGGCAATCATCGAAGCCACCGTGCGCCGCTTCCGGCCGATTGTGCTGACGGCACTCGCGGCGGTGCTGGCGATGATCCCGCTGTCGCGCAGCGTATTCTTCGGGCCGATGGCGGTGGCAATCATGGGCGGGTTGATCGTGGCCACGGCATTGACCCTATTGTTCCTGCCGGCCCTGTATGCTGCGTGGTTCCGAGTGAGGAAGGACGTCGCGTAATCATGCTGGCCACCGTTTCAGCCCTGATGTTGTTGTTGCTTGCCCCTGGCCCGACTAACACGCTGTTGTTCCGCGCCGGTGTGTTGTTCGGCCTGCGGGCGTCGTGGAAGCTGGCCTTTATCGAATGCCTGGCGTACCTGCTGCAAGTGTCGGTGTGGGGAGTGGCGCTGCTCTACCTGGCGGCTTACTCCCCTTGGGCCGTCAAGCTGATCCAGTTGGCGGCGGGCACCTACCTGCTAGTGGTGTCCTGGCGCTTATGGCGCAGCGTAAAAGCTCTGGAAGACGTGAACCAGGACCGCTTCACCGGTGGGTATTTTTTCTGGATGACGGTGATGAACCCTAAAGGGCTGTTGATCGCCTCGTTGATCGCGCCACCCGATACGTTTATCCACTGGACCGGTTACCTCGCCTTCATGGGCACGCTGGCATTGGTCGTGATACCGGTCGGGGCGGCCTGGATCGTATTCGGCGCCGGCGTCGTCGGACGCGGGCGGCACTGGCTGACGCCGCGTGTCATCAACCGGACCGCCGCGCTCGCCATTGGTTGTTTCGCGACGGTGCTGCTTGGCCGCCTGGCGACCTCGATTCTCACCTGACACATTATCGAATCGTCCCGCCTGGCTTTGTGCGCGGTGAAAAACAAAAAAGCCCTGAGGAGATCAGGGCTTTTTTGTGGTTCATCGGTACTGTTCTGTGCTTCGTTTAAAGGGTGCCGAACACTTTCTTCGCCAAACTGGTGGCAGCCGCCGCAGGGTTCTGGCGAATCGTCTCTTCCTGCTGCGCGATCATCTTGAACAAACCATCCAGTGCCTGTTCAGTCACGTAGTTTTCGACGTTGGCGCTCTTGGCGTCCAGGGCGCCGAAGGCTGCGGCCTTGCCGGCCAGGGCGTTGTATTGCTGCGCGACGCCGACCTTGTCGGTCGCGGCCTTGACGATGGGCAGGAACTTGGCGCGAATTTGTTCGCGGCTGCTTTTATCCAGGTATTGGGTGGCCGAATCCTGGCCGCCGCTGAGGATGCCTTTGGCGTCGGTGACGCTCATGTTTTTCACGGCATTCACCAGAATCGGCTGGGCCTGGGTCACGGCCGTTTCGGCGGCTTTGTTCATGCTGGTTTCCAGCTGGGTGACCTGGTCGCCCATGCCGAACATTTTCAGTTTGTCGGCGACTTTGCCCAACTTGCCCGGCAGGCCGATCTTCACTTCGGGGTTATTGCTGAAACCACCGGGCACGCCCAGCTGCTTGACGGCGACCTGAGCGCCTTGGGTCAGGGCATCCTTCAGGCCGCCGGCGGCGTCGCTCTGGGACAGGCTGCCCAGATCCAGGGCCAAGGCGTTGGCGCCGAGCAGCAGGCCGGCACACAGGGCAGTGAGGCGAAGGGAGTTGCGGAGCATGAGGGCTTCCTTATGTTCGAATTCAGGGGGCTGCTTCAGGGGGCCACGGCATTGACGCGCAGGCGCAGCGGCTGTGGATCCTGGCCGTCGAGTCGCACTGTGTGGCGTTCAGTCGTGGTAAACAGTAGCTTGCCCTCCAGCTCGATGCGAGCACTCACCGCATAACTGTGGCCAGGCTTGACCTGCGCCGGGTCGTAGCTCAAGTGAAATGCCAGCGGTACCTGACCTTTGACCGGGCCTTTCTGCTCGGCCAGGACCGCTGCGGGCGCGTCCGCCAGGGACACGTCCTGCAGGCTCACGCTCAAGGTCGCCGTTGGCGGCAGGGCGATACGTTGCAGGTAGAACACTTCGCCGTCGAGGCTGGCCTTGGGCGCGGGACTCATGGATTGGCAGGCTCCGAGCAGGGCGGTGAGGCCCAGAAGAATGATCTTTTTCATGGTGCAGCTCCTTTTCAACGGGGCCGGAGGCTCTCCGGCGCGTTATTCAATCTAGTGGCTTTCTTGCGCTTGCACCGGCGCATCCCCGGCACCGTCCACACGGTGCAAGGCCACCTGGCGGATCGACAGGCGAATCTCGGCCGGCAGTACGCGTTTGGCCGCGCCTTCGGCCAGCTCGCCGAGCAGGTCGTGATAGCTCAACTTGCCGGCGTCATCGCGGCGCAGCACATCTTGCTCCAGCAACGTCTGAATGAAATGTCGGAAAAGACTCTTGTCGAAGAACTCCGGCGCGTTGAGACCATGCAGGATCGACAGGCGCTGGGCCATGATCGTGCACAGGTCTTCCAATTCTTCGGCGCTGATGCTGTTCTGGCCGCTGTTGAGCAGCAGCGAGATCGCCATGTAGAAGCGCTGCAGGGTCTGGGCGATGCTTTTGGACAGCAGCGTCAACAGCACAAAGTGTCGCGAGCTCGGGGCCGGGCGCAGGTACACATCGTTTTCGAAACGCAGCAGGCCTTGTTCGACGAACGCTTCCAGCCATTGATCGATGACGGCGTCCAGCTCGTCCAGGGACCAGCGGATAAACAGCTCCGATTGCAGGTACGGATACAGCGCGTGGGTGTACCGCAGGATCTGTTCGCGGCTCATGCGCGAGCTGCTCTGGAAGAAGCTCGCCAGCAGCGCAGGCAGAGCGAAGATGTGCAGCACGTTGTTGCGGTAGTAGGTCATCAAGACCGCGTTCTGCTCGTCCAGGTACAGAATCTTGCCCAGAGCGTCACTTTGTTCCGACAGCAGCTTCATGTCTTTGACGTGCCGGATCAGCGCCATGCCATCGCCTTCCGGCACGGTGGTATGGGGCGAGTACGGCACGCGGCGCAACAGCGTCAAGTACAGATCCAGCTGACGGGCCATGGCCTGTTCATCCAGGGCCAGGCGCGTAGTGGACAGCAGCGCCAGGGCCACCAGGTTCACCGGGTTCACGGCGGCGGCTTCGTTCAAGTGGCGCGCCACCTGTTCGCCCAGGCGATGGGTGGTTTCGTTGAGCCATGCCGGCTTGTAGTTCGGCCCCAAATCCTGGGCGCGCCAGTCCGGTTGCTCGGCGTCGAGAAATTCCGCCAGCTTGATCGGCTCGCCGAAGTTGACCGCGACCTGGCCGAAGCGCTGCTTGAGCGCACCGACCACCTTGAAAATATCGAAGATCGACTCTTTCTTCTTGCTCGCCCCGCGCAATTCTCCGAGGTAAGTGCGGCCTTCGAGCACGCGCTCATAACCGATGTACACCGGCACGAACACAATCGGCATGCGCGATGAGCGCAGGAAGCTGCGCAATGTGATCGCCAGCATGCCGGTCTTCGGCTGCAGCATGCGCCCGGTGCGCGAGCGTCCGCCTTCGACGAAGTACTCCACCGGGAAGCCCTTGGTGAACAGCGTATGCAGGTATTCGTTGAACACGGCGGTGTAGAGCGGATTGCCCTTGAAGGTGCGGCGCATGAAAAACGCACCGCCACGGCGCAGCAGGCTGCCGATCACCGGCATGTTGAGGTTGATGCCGGCGGCAATGTGCGGCGGGGTCAGGCCGTTCTTGAACAGCAGGTAGGACAGCAGCAGGTAGTCGATATGACTGCGATGGCACGGGACGTAGATCACCTCGTAGCCCTGGGCGACCTGTTGCACACCCTCGATGTTATTGACCTTGATGCCGTCGTAGATCTTGTTCCAGAACCAGCTCAGCACCACTTCCAGAAAGCGGATCGCGGTGTAGGTGTAGTCCGAAGCGATTTCGTTGCCATACCGCAGGGCCTGGGCTTTGGCTTTTTCCGGCGAGATCTTTTCGCGTTCGGCTTCGTCGGCGATGGCCTGGCGCACCAGCGGCATATTGACCAGACCCTTCACCAGATTGCGCCGATGCGACAGGTCGGGGCCGATCACCGCAGTCTTCAGGTTACGAAAGTGCACACGCAGGATGCGCTGGGCCATGCGCACGGTGCGTTCGTGACCTTTATTGTGCTCGATCAATTCACGCAGGTTGATAGGCGCGGAGAATTGCACACGGGTCTTGCGTCCCAGAATCAGAATGCTCAACAGCCGACGCAGACGCCCGGTGACCGCCCAACTGTCGGCGAAAAGCAGCTTCCACGGGCTGGACTCGCTCTCGGGAGACTGGCCCCAGAACACGCTGACCGGAATGATTTGTGCATTCTCTTCGGCATGGTCGCTGAGGGTGTTGACCAGGCGGGTCAGGGTCGGTGGCGCGCCGCGCTTGTCCTGGCGACCCAGCCAGTCCGGTTCCGGCGTGAGGTAGAAGAACGCCGCCGGCTCCATCAGCGGGCCTACCGACACCGGCAACACCGGGCGTGGCAGGCCGGCCTTGGTGCACTCGGCGTCGACTACGGCCAGTTCGGTGAGGGAGGGCGATTGCAGGACGTAGAACACCGGCCGGCTGCGGTCCAGGTTAAGGGTAAGGGACGACTGGTTGATCGTCTCCGAGCGAACCCAGAGGTACAACAGTCGGCGCAAGGTGCCAAACACCAGACGGCGGAACGGGGAGCGGGTCATAGGCGAGCTGCTTCAAGTGAGAAAAACCGAGCAGGCGCTCGGGCGGGTAGTGTGCCGTATTCGCCGAAAATCGGCAAAAAAGCAGCGATGTAAACTTGAGTTGAAGGCTTTGAACCTGCCATATACTCGGCAGTTCAACGCGAACCGGCTCAATAATAAAAACCGAAGTGGGAGTAAAACAGATGGCAACGCGTGAAACCGGCAATGTGAAGTGGTTCAACGATGCAAAGGGCTATGGCTTCATTCAGCGTGAGGACGGCCAGGATGTGTTTGTGCACTACCGCGCCATTCGCGGTGAAGGCCACCGCTCCCTGGCCGAGGGCCAGCAGGTGGAATACGCCGTGGTGAGCGGCGAGAAGGGTTTGCAGGCTGAGGATGTGGTCGGCCTGTAGGCTGAGTGGTAGGTTTTAAGCTGCAAGCTGCAAGCTGCAAGCTACAAGCTACAAGCGCTTTGGCTTACAGCTTGCAGCTTGCCGCTTGAAGCTGCTTTTTCAACCCGTCCTCCAAGTAATCTGCTCTTCACCGTCTGCACTGATGCGAATCCAGGTGTCGGCGCTTTCTTCACCTTCTTCCTCGACCCACGAGCCCGGCGCGCAGCGCACTTCAACGTTCAGCGCGGCAAACGCGGCGCGGGCGCAGGCGATGTCGTCGTCCCATGGGGTCTGGTCGCTTTCCAGGTACAGGCTGTTCCATTTGCCGACGGCCTTTGGCAGCCAGGTGACAGGCACGTTGCCGGCCGTGCACTTGTAGGTCTGGCCTTTCTGGACCCAGTCGCTGCACGTCCCCAGGGCGGTGCCGAGCCAGGCAGCAATGGCCTTGTGGTCGACGTCGGCGTCCTTGAGGTAAATCTCGATATCGGGTTGGCGCATGGATGTTCCTCGTTGCGGGATTCGAAAATCCATTCGCGAAAATAAAGTCGGTTATTGAAGCACGAAATAATCGTAGCGCATCGACACCGTGACCTTAAGCGGCTCAACCGCTTCGATCACTTCGGCGCGGCGTTCGGCGCTGGCCCGCCAGCCGTGGGGCGTCATGGCCAGCAGGTTGGCGCGGTCCCGGGGATCGGCCAGGCTCAGTGTGAATTCGAGGATTTCACTGTGTGCCAGGCTCATGCCCGATGGCACCAGGGCCAGGTGCTTGTCGTCGGTGTATTCGCGCACTTCGTCATACAGACGTTCGCGCAGCTCCATCAGGTGGCCGCGGGTAGGGCCGACCTTCATCAAGCCGCCGCCGGGGCTGAGCAGGCGCTTGGCTTCCTGCCAGTCCAACGGGCTGAACACGCTGGCCAGGAACTGGCAACTGGCGTCGGCCAACGGCACGCGAGCCATGCTGGCGATCAACCAGGTCAGCGCCGGGTTGCGCCTGCACGCGCGTTTGACCGCTTCCTTGGAAATATCCAGCGCGTAGCCGTCGGCATGGGGCAGCGCCTCGGCGATCTGCGCAGTGTAATAGCCCTCGCCACAGCCGATATCCACCCAGCGCTGCGGTGCACGTTCAGCGGCCAGTTCAGCCAGGCGCCTGGCCACCGGGGCGTAGTGCCCGGCATTGAGGAAGTCGCGACGGGCCTCGACCATGGCCAGATTGTCGCCGGGGTCGCGGCTGTTCTTGTGCTGCACCGGCAACAGGTTCAGGTAACCCTGGCGCGCACGATCGAATCGATGCCCGGCCGGGCACGCCACGCCATTGTCCACTGCGTTGAGCGGAGCGCTGCAAATGGGGCAGGCGAGCATCAGGCGAGCAACTTGATCAGGGTCTGGTAATAGATTTCTGTCAGTACATCGAGGTCGCTGGCCAGAATGCGTTCATTGACCTGGTGGATGGTCGCGTTGACCGGCCCCAGTTCGACCACTTGTGTGCCAAGGGTCGCAATGAAGCGGCCATCGGACGTGCCGCCACTGGTGGACGCCTGGGTCTCGCGACCGGTGATCGCCTTGATGCTGGCCGACACCGCATCCAGCAACGCTCCCGGTTCGGTCAGGAACGGCAGCCCCGACAGCGCCCATTCCACGTGCCAGTCCAGGCCGTGCTTGTCGAGAATCTGCGCAACTCGTTGCTGCAGACCTTCCACGGTGGACTCGGTGGAAAAGCGGAAATTGAACACTGCCGTCAGCTCGCCGGGAATCACGTTGGTGGCGCCGGTGCCGGAGTTGAGGTTGGAAATCTGGAAACTGGTAGGCGGGAAGAACGCGTTGCCGTCGTCCCAATGCTCGGCGGCCAGCTCGGCCAGTGCCGGCGCGGCCAGGTGGATGGGGTTCTTCGCCAGGTGCGGGTAGGCCACGTGGCCTTGCACGCCGCGCACGGTCAACGTGGCGCCGAGTGAGCCACGGCGCCCGTTCTTGACCACATCGCCGACCAGGGTGGTGCTCGACGGTTCGCCGACGATGCACCAGTCCAGGCGCTCCTTGCGCGCGGCCAGGCGCTCGATCACGGCCTTGGTGCCATGGTGCGCCGGGCCTTCTTCATCGCTGGTGATCAGGAAGGCCACCGAGCCCTTGTGGTCCGGGTAGTCGGCGACGAAGCGCTCGGACGCTACCAGCATGGCCGCCAGGCTGCCTTTCATGTCGGCTGCGCCACGCCCGCAGAGCATGCCGTTCTCGTCGATCAAGGCGTCGAATGGGTCGTTCTGCCAGGCCTGCACGGGGCCGGTCGGGACCACATCGGTGTGACCGGCGAAGCACAACACCGGGCCGTCGTGCTTGCCATGGGTGGCCCAGAAGTTGTCCACGTCCTCGATGCGCATCGGCTCCAGCGCAAAACCGGCGTCGCCCAGGCGCTGCATCATCAGCTTCTGGCAATCGGCGTCGATCGGCGTGACCGAGGGACGACGGATCAGGTCGATGGCAAGTTGAAGGGTCGGCGAAAGGTCGGCATGGGCCGTCATGGGGAAAACTCCGGAAAGCGTGTTTGGAAGAGCAGGGCGGGCGGACAAAACGGCCGTTATCTTATAGCAAAACGGCGGCCAGAGGCCGCCGTTTAGTGCATTGCGCAAGTTTTTACGCGGCCGGCGCGGGCTCCACCGCCGGCGCCGGTTTGGGCAGCGACGACAGGAACGCCATGATCAGCGCCGCCACGTACGGCAGCGACTGCACCAGCAGCATCACCACCCAGAAGCGCATGTCATTGCTCGGCAGGCCCTGCACCAGGTAGATCCCCAGCGCCGCGCCCCACAACAGCAGCATGATGAACATTTCTTCGCGGGCTTCGGAAATCGCCACCCAGAAACCGTGGTTATCCGCGTTTTTCGGTGTACGAAAGAACGGAATACTGGTGGTGAAGAAGCCATACAGCACCGCCTTGGCGATGGTGTGGGACAACGCCAACCCGGCCAGGGCTGCGCAGAACGCATCCTTGAGGTTCACGCCCACCGCACGGCGGTACAGGAAGATGATCTTGCCCACCTTGAACACGAACAACGCCAATGGCGGAATCGCGAAAATCAGTAATGGCGGGTCGACCCGCGTCGGCACGATGATCATCGCCGCCGACCACAACAGCGCGCCGACGGTGAAGAAGATGTTCATGCCGTCCGCCACCCACGGCAGCCAGCCCGCCAGGAAGTGGTAACGCTGGCCACGGGTCAGCTCGGTGTCCTTGCCGCGCAGCAGGCTGGCGGTGTGGCGCTTGATGATCTGGATCGCACCGTAGGCCCAGCGGAAACGCTGTTTCTTGAAGTCGATGAAGGTATCGGGCATCAAACCTTTGCCGTAGCTGTCGTGGTAATACGCCGCCGACAGACCTTTCTCGAATACCCGCAGGCCCAGTTCGGCGTCTTCACAGATGCACCAGTCGGCCCAGCCCAGCTCTTCGAGCACCGAGCGGCGGGTCATGGTCATGGTGCCGTGCTGGATGATCGCATCGCGGTCGTTGCGGGTGACCATGCCGATATGGAAGAAGCCTTTGTATTCCGCGTAGCAGAGCTTCTTGAAGGTGCTCTCGTTCTGGTCGCGATAATCCTGCGGCGATTGCACCACGGCGATTTTCGGGTCGGCGAAGTGCGGCACCATGTGCTTGAGCCAGTTGGGCGACACGCAGTAGTCGGAGTCAATCACCGCGATCACTTCGGCGTCCTTGGCGGTGTGCGGGATCAGGTAGTTCAGCGCGCCGCCCTTGAAGCCGGCCAGTGGCGCGACATGGAAGAACTTGAAACGTGGACCGAGGGTCTCGCAGTAATCGCGCACCGGCTCCCAGACGGCCGGGTCCTTGGTGTTGTTGTCGATGATCAGGACTTCGTAGTCCGGGTAATCGAGGGCGGCCAGGGCGTCCAGGGTCTGTTTGACCATCTCCGGCGGCTCGTTGTAGCACGGCACGTGGATCGATACTTTCGGGCGGTAGTCCGAATCGCCGACCACCGGCAGGAATTCACGCCGACGCTTGTGGGTCCACACCGCTTCGGCCAGTTCGTGGGCTTCGGTCAGCAACACGATGAACACGCCCAGTGCACCGAGCGCCAGCAAAAAGCCGACGGTCAGGCTGAACCAGGTGCTGTATTGCTGGCTGTAGTCGTAGCCGATCCAGACCAGCACCGAACCGCACAGGAACGCGATAAAGGTCAGGAACGTCCGGCCGCGCTGGCGCAGGGCCGAGCCGTCGATCATCAGCAGGGTCAGGGACAGCAGTGCCAGCACCACCGAGCCGATGGCCAGCACGCGCCATTGCGGAATCGCCACGACCGGCCCTTCGAAGTTGAATTTCTGTTGGCGCGCGGCGTTGAACACGCCCCAATAAGCGCCGACCGAGCCTTCATCACTGGCCTTCCACGGCTGGTCGAACGCCTCGATCACAAAGTAGTTGTAGCCCTGGCGATTGAGCTTGTTCACCAGCGTACGCAGGTAAATCGCCTGGTCAGCGGGCGATGCGTCAGCCCCGCCGCGCATGCGGCCGTTGCTCGGCCAGCCGACTTCCGACAGCAGCAGCGGTTTTTTCGGGAAGGTTTTCTTCAGGTCCCTGGCGCGGTCGAGTACGAATTGGCCGGCTTTATCCACCGGAATATGTTCCCAGTACGGCAGGATGTGCGCGGCGATCAGGTCAACGTGCTTGGCCAGTTGTGGGTTGTGTTCCCAGATGTGCCATTGCTCGGAAGTGGTCACCGGAACTTTGACGGCACCGCGCACGCGGTCCAGCAGCACGATCAGGGCCTCAGGGGTGATTTCCTCGCGGAACAACGCTTCGTTGCCCACCACCACGCGCACAACGCTGCGCGAGCTGTTGGCGATCTCGATGGCGCGCTGGATTTCGCGTTCGTTGCGCTCCAGGTCCGGGCTGATCCAGATCCCCAGGGTTACTCGCAGGCCGAACTCTTCGGCCAGTTTGGGAATATCCCCCAAGGTGCCGTCGACCGAGTAAGTACGGATGTTGTCCGTCAGCTTGCTCATGATCGCAAGGTCCTGACGCATCTGTTCATCGGTGGGGTATTGGTCTTTTTGCGGGTACTGGCCTTGCTGGAACGGCGAGTAGGAAAACCCGGAGATTTGTTCAGGCCAGTTGGGTGCGGAGACCGGGCGGTTGATCAGCGCCCAGAAGCCGGTGAACAGCGCGGCAATTGCCAGCACCACCACCAGGTTGAGTCCAAATTTACGCGATGCCATGGTTATGCGGGTTCCAAAGGGTGTGGAACGAAATGAGGTGCCGGCCTGCGCCGAACGGCGCGCATCCTACACCGGCCTTTCCCTGACCGTACAGCAAGCCGAGAAAAACCGGACATTGGGCAGCGAAAGTACATCTAAGTTCTTAACTTGTAGCTTGTAGCTTAAAACTTGTCGCTGCGTAGCCCTATAATGCGCGCCGGTTTTTGAGGTGGTGGTCATGAGTACAGAAGATCCGCGGTTTGCAGGCGTTGCCCGTTTGTATGGCATTGAGGGCCTGGAACGCTTGAAAGCGGCCCATGTGGCGATCGTCGGCATCGGCGGCGTGGGCTCGTGGGCGGCTGAGGCCATGGCCCGCTGCGGTGTCGGCGAGATTTCGCTGTTTGACCTGGACGACGTCTGCGTCAGCAACAGCAACCGCCAGTTGCACGCCCTCGACAGCACCGTGGGCAAGCCCAAGGTCGAGGTCATGGCCGAACGCCTGCGCGGCATCAACCCGGAGTGCACGGTGCATGCGGTGGCGGATTTCGTGACCCGCGACACCATGGCCGAGTACATCACGCCGAACATCGATTGCGTGATCGACTGCATCGACGCCGTCAACGCCAAGGCCGCGCTGATTGCCTGGTGCAAGCGCCGCAAGATCCAGATCATCACCACCGGCGGCGCGGGTGGGCAGATCGACCCGACACTGATCCAGGTCTGCGACCTGAACCGTACTTTCAACGACCCACTGGCCTCGAAAGTGCGCTCCACGTTACGCCGCGACTATGGTTTCTCCCGCACCGTGACCCGTCACTACAGCGTGCCGTGCGTGTTTTCCACCGAACAACTGCGCTATCACAAGCCGGATGGCAGCATCTGTTTGCAGAAAAGCTTCGTGGGCGATGGGGTGAAACTGGACTGCGCCGGTGGGTTTGGCGCGGTGATGATGGTCACCGCGACCTTCGGCATGGTGGCGGCGACCAAGGCGGTGGACAAAATTGTGGCCGGGGTGCGCCGGCCGTCGGAGCGCGTCAAGCCCACCTGAGTCTCGCCGCGCCTCCCACATTCAGTTCTGTGTTTGGCTTAGTGTTCGCATGCGCTGCAGGACTGCATTCAAGCCATTGCTGCGCGACGGCGACAGTTGGCGGGAAAGCCCGAGTTGATTGAACCAGTCGGGCAAGTCGACCACCTGCAACTGCGCGCTCGATAATCCGTTGACCCGCGCCAGCAGCAATGCCACCAACCCACGAATCATCCGCGCATCGCTGCTGGCGGCGAACTGCCAGTGGTCGCTCTCCAACCGGCCAACCAACCACACCAGGCTCTCGCAGCCCTGCACCAGGTTGGCATCGACCTTGTCTTCATCCGCCAAGGCGGGCAGGCGTTCGCCCCACTGCATCAGCATTCGGGCGCGTTGTTCCCAGCTGCCGACGGCTTGAAACGCTTCAAGCGCACTCGCGGCCTGCGTGGGCAAGTTCATCGCAACATCTCCAGCGCCTGATCCAGCGCGCCGAAGAAGCGTTCCAGGTCATCGGAATCGTTGTACAGCGCCAGGGATACACGGACCGCCCCCGACAAGTGCATCGCCTTGAGCAGCGGCATTGCACAGTGATGGCCGGCGCGTACGGCAATCCCTTGCTCGGTGAGCAGGTGCGCGAGGTCGGCGTTATGGATGCCGTCGACCACAAAGCTGACCAACGCGGCCTGCGGCGAGCCCAGCACGCGCACGCCGTTGCGGGCTTTCAGGCCGCGCAGCAGGTAATCATGCAGCGCGGCTTCATGGGCGAGAACCGCCTGAGGGTCCAGCGAGCTGAGGTAATCCAAGGTCGCGCCCAGGCCGATCACGCCGGCGATCGGCGGCGTGCCGGCTTCGAAACCCAGCGGCGCGGGACGGAAGCTGGCGCTGTGATAGTCCGCCTGCTGGACCATCTCGCCGCCAAATTGCCAGTGGCGCAGGCCATGCAGGGCCTCATTGCGGCCAAACAACACGCCGACGCCGTCCGGGCCGTACAGTTTGTGGCTGGAAAAGGCATAGAAGTCGCAGCCCAGGGCCTGCACGTCATGGCGACCATGGACGATACCCTGGGCGCCATCCACCACGGTCAGGGCGCCGTGGGCTCGGGCCATGGCCAGCAAGGTTTCCAGCGGTTGCCAGGCTCCCAATACATTGGACAACTGGCTCACCGCCAGCAGGCGCGTGCGGGGACCGATCAATCCGGCGGCGGCTTCAACATCGATCACGCCGTCATCATTGAGTGGCAATACCACCAGCTGCAACTCGCGACGTTCAGCCAGTTGCTGCCACGGCAGTAGATTGGCGTG
Source organism: Pseudomonas quebecensis (assembly GCF_026410085.1). NCBI lineage: Bacteria > Pseudomonadati > Pseudomonadota > Gammaproteobacteria > Pseudomonadales > Pseudomonadaceae > Pseudomonas > Pseudomonas quebecensis. The sequence goes on along the minus strand of NZ_CP112866.1, from coordinate 3,885,646 downwards.
GTGTTCCAGGGCGCTGATAACGATTTCATCGCCCGCTGTGAATAAGTGCTCAAGGCCATAGGCCAGGAGGTTCAGCGCAGACGTTGCGCCATGGGTAAATACGATTTGCCCGCTGTCACCTGCATTCAACCACTGTGCAACCTTGCTGCGGCTGTCTTCGAAGGCCTGGGTCGCATGAGCGCCGGGCAAGTGTTGGGCGCGGTGTACATTGGCTGCGCCGTTGGCGTAGTAATGGCTGATCGCGTCCAGCAGCGCCTGGGGTTTCTGCGTGGTGGCGGCGTTGTCCAGATAGGTCTGGTCCTGCCGTTGCAGGGTGGCGATCGCCGGAAAGTCCGCGCGCCAGGGGGAGGGCACAAGCATGATGATCAAGACTCGTATAAGCGGGCCGCACCGCGAAGGTAAGGCCCGCCAGTGGCATCGAGTGGCTGCTTAGTTGTGAGCGTGCAGCGCTTCGTTCAGTTCGATGGCCGATTTGTGGGTTTTGCACTCCACGGCACCGGTCTCGGAGTTGCGACGGAACAGCAGGTCGGGCTGGCCGGCCAGCTCGCGCGCCTTGACCACCTTCACCAGTTGGTTCTGCTCGTCGAGCAGCGCAACCTTGGTGCCGGCGGTGACGTACAGGCCCGACTCCACGGTATTACGATCGCCCAGCGGGATACCGATACCGGCATTGGCCCCGATCAGGCAGCCTTCGCCGACCTTGATCACAATGTTGCCACCGCCCGACAGGGTGCCCATGGTGGAGCAACCGCCGCCCAGGTCCGAACCCTTGCCGACGAATACACCGGCCGATACGCGGCCTTCGATCATGCCCGGGCCTTCGGTGCCGGCGTTGAAGTTGACAAAACCTTCGTGCATCACGGTGGTGCCTTCGCCGACATAGGCGCCCAGGCGCAGGCGCGCGGCGTCAGCGATGCGCACACCGGCCGGGACCACGTAGTCGGTCATTTTCGGGAACTTGTCCACCGAGAACACTTCCAGCAGCTCGCCACGCAGGCGCGCTTCCAGTTGACGCTCGGCCAGTTCGCCGATGTCGATCGCGCCCTGGCTGGTCCACGCCACGTTCGGCAGTTGCGGGAATACACCGGCCAGGTTCAGGCCATGGGGCTTGACCAGGCGATGGGACAGCAGGTGCAGCTTGAGGTAGGCCTCAGGCGTGGAGGTCAGCGCGGCGTCGTCGGCCAGCAAGGTGGCGACCAGCGGCGTGTGGCTTTCGGCCAGACGGCTGAGCAGCGCGGCCTGGGTAGCATCGACGCCTTTGAGCGCATCCGCCATTTGCAGGGCCAGAGTGACGGTAAACGTGATGGCCTGGTTGCCTTCGCTGTAACCGAGGATCGGCGCGATGGCCGCGACGATTTCAACCGAAGGGTTGAGCAACGGCTGTGCGTAGAACACTTCCAGCCAAGCGCCTTGGCGGTTCTGAGTGCCGACGCCGAAGCCCAGGCTGAACAGGGAATGGGACATGCTGTTACCTCTACAAAAATAAAAGGGCTGGCCTACTTGAGGGCCGCCGAATAAATGTCTGGCTTGAAGCCAATCAGGGTTCTGTCGCCGAGATCCAGCACCGGGCGCTTGATCATCGAGGGTTGCGCGAGCATCAATTCAATGGCTTTCGACTGATCGAGATCGGCTTTGCGTTCGTCTTCGAGTTTGCGAAAGGTGGTGCCCGCGCGGTTCAACACCACTTGCCAGCCGTGCTCGTTGCACCATTGGGTCAAGTGTTCGCGGTCGATACCGGCCGTTTTGTAGTCGTGGAACTCATAATTCACCGCGTGCTCATCGAGCCAGGTACGCGCCTTTTTCATGGTGTCGCACGCTTTGATACCGAAAAGGTGCAACGTTTTGCTTGAAGCGGTCAAGGAATTGCCCCCCTCTGATCCAATGGAATGGGCTGATGAAAGCCAAAGGTCTGGGATTATGCCACGCCCAGCGCATTTGGGTGCCGCTCGTCAGCGCCGTGCGACTTTTGTGCAAACGCCAGCGCGCAGCATAGGCGGCTAATATGGCACTTCAACGGCGCGTTGTTGCCAGAGGGGTGTCGTTGCTTGTTGATTGTCCGGGAACCCGCGTTATGCAAACCGCCTACACCGTTCTTATCCTGCTGATGCTGGTCAGCGTTTCGCGCCTGGTCGGGCGTGTCATCCCGTTGCCGTTGCCTTTGGTGCAGATTGCCGCTGGCGCCTTGCTGGCCTGGCCCACCTTGGGGCTGCACGTGGCGTTGGACCCTGAGTTATTTCTGTTTCTGTTCTTGCCGCCGCTGCTGTTCTCCGATGGCTGGCGCATGCCCAAGCGTGAATTATGGCGTTTGCGCGGGCCGATCCTGACGTTGGCGGTAGGGCTGGTGCTGTTTACCGTGGTGGGTGCCGGTTACTTCATCCACTGGATATTGCCCGCGATCCCGCTGCCGGTGGCCTTCGCCCTGGCGGCCGTGTTATCGCCGACCGATGCCGTGGCGGTGTCGGCCATTTCCCAGAATCGCTTGCCGACGCCACTGATGCACATGTTGCAGGGCGAGGCGTTGATGAATGACGCGTCGGGTCTGGTGACCTTCAAGTTCGCCTTGGCCGCGGCGTTGACCGGGGTGTTTTCGTTGGCCGATGCCAGCCTGACCTTCGTGCTGGTTGCCGTCGGTGGCCTGGCGGTGGGCGTGGCATTGAGTTGGCTGGTCGGGCGGTTGCGCGCTTGGATGATCGCACGCGGCTGGGACGATCCGGCGACGCATGTGGTGTTCATGTTGCTGCTGCCGTTCGCCGCCTATGTGCTTGCCGAGCGCTTGGGCGCCTCGGGCATTCTCTCGGCGGTGGCGGCCGGCATGATGCAAAGCTGGCTCGACCTGCTGCCACGCCAGACCAGCACACGCCTGCTTAATCGCAGCGTATGGTCGTTGCTGGAATTTGCCTTCAATGGCCTGATTTTCCTGCTGTTGGGCCTTCAGTTACCGGACATCATCAAGGCAGTGGTGAGTCATGAATCGACGCTGTGGCCGACCTTGCTGTATCGCTGTCTGGAAGTCGTCGCAATTTTCCTGGTCTTGGTGGTGTTGCGCTTCGTCTGGGTACAAAGCATCTGGCGCCTGTCGGGGCTGCTGCGACGGCTGCGTGGCAAAAGCGAACTGACATTGGTCCCAACCGCGCGCTCCTGCTGGCTGTTGACCGTCGGCGGTGTGCGCGGTGCCGTGACCCTGGCCGGTGTCATGTCAGTGCCGCTGCTGCTCGCGCCAGGCCAGGATTTTCCCGAACGTGATTTGCTGATCTTCATCGCGGCCGGGGTAATCCTGCTGTCGTTGATCGCCGCCTGCATCGCCTTGCCGCTACTGTTGCGCGGTATCGAAAAGAGTCCTGACGAAAAGCGCCATAAAGAGGTGCGCGAGGCTTGGAAAAAGACGGCGGTGGCCGCTATCCATGCGTTGGAAATCGAGGAGTCCAACGAGACACAGGATGCGGCACAGGCGGCGTTGGCCACCGAACTCAAGGCGCGAATCATGTCGGAGTACCGCCATCAATTGGAGGTGTTCAACGACTCCGCCGAAGCACAGGCGTTGGCGTTGCAACTGGATCAATTGGAAAGCAGGTTGCGGCTCAAGGCATTGAGGGCCCAGCGATTAGAGCTGTATCGGCTCAGCCGCCAGCACCAGATCGGCGACGATGTATTGCGCGAGGTGCTGGCGGACCTGGACATGAGCGAGGCCAACCTGGGGCCGCGAAAGTGAAGGGAGTCGCTACTGGGGTCACTCGGCGGTCGCCGGCGCCCTGGGGTAGGCCTTCTTCGCCCAGGCGATATCGCCCTGGCTGAGCATCGCGTTCCTTGAGTGCACGACGGTGTCGGTGGTCCACCCGCTTTGAGTGGAATAGTGCATGACCGAGTCCGGGTCATAGGGCAAAAGGTCATACGTACCGCTGCGGGCCACCTTCAGGAAGTTGTCTTGCAGCATGCTCTGCGTGAACTGTCGACTCAGAACGGGAAGGTTCCACGAGATAGTTGCGTCGGGGTGCTGATGGGCGTGGAGGGCGCCGAGCATGTGCCCGAATTCGTGAATGACGGTGTACTCGAAGTTGGCAGCCGTATGGTCCAGAGGCAACAGCATGGTTGGGTCACCGAATCTGTTCACGGCATCGGTGCCTATTTCAGAGCTGCCTCCGCTTTTGTTGCCGTGCTGCGTGATGCGCACATCACCCGTGTCTCCCGAGACGAACTCGAAGCGTAGATTGATATGCGGCAACCACTGGCTGGCGGCGTTTTTGACGGCCACCACATAGGGATCATTCATTTCGTAATCGGATAGTGCGATCTTGAGGGTGCTGTTCTGTGGCCAGTATTTGGCAGGCTCTCCCACATTGCGGCGGGTTCTTGCGCCTCTTTCGGACGGGTGTGCGTTTTCGACGCTGCAGTCAGTGATTGACGGATAAATCGGGGTGAAGTGCGTGGGAGAAATCATGCGGGCTGACCTGTGGTGTTGAAGGACAAGGGTGTCCCTTGAGTCGTCCTGACCACAGGGTGGTTCCAGCATCAGGTATGAGGGCGTGTAAGTTTGGCCCGTATGCGTTGTGGCGCGTACGGGCCGCAGGCCTCAAGTATTGCGTAGGACGAAGGCGCGCACGCGTTCGGCCGCTTCCACGCACTCCGCCAATGGCGCCACCAACGCCATGCGCACACGCCCTGCGCCTGGGTTGAAACCGTCCACCTCGCGCGACAGATACGAGCCGGGCACTACGGTCACATGCTCCTGCACGAACAGGTCGCGACAGAACGCAGCGTCTTCGCCATTCACCTTCGGCCATAAGTAGAACCCGCCGTCCGGGGCCTGCACATCCAGCACCGGCTTGAGGATCGCCAATACGGCGTCGAATTTCTCGCGGTACAGCTCACGGTTAGCCTGGACATGAGCCTCGTCCTGCCAGGCCGCGATGCTGGCCAGTTGCGTCTGCACGGGCATAGCGCAGCCATGGTAAGTGCGGTACAGCAGGAAGGCCTTCAGAATCTCGGCATCACCGGCCACAAAACCTGAGCGTAGGCCCGGCAGGTTGGAACGCTTGGACAGGCTGTGAAACACCACGCAACGCTTGAAGTCCTGGCGACCCAGTTCAACGCAGGCGCTGAGCAGGCCCGGCGGCGGGGTTTGCTCGTCGAAATACAGCTCGCTGTAGCACTCGTCGGCGGCGATCACAAAGTCGTATTCATCGGCCAGGGCGATAAGTTTTTTCAGGGTGTCGATTGGAATCAACGCGCCGGTCGGGTTGCCGGGGGAGCACAGGAACAGGATCTGGCAACGGTTCCAGATGCCCGGCGAGACCGCGTCGAAATCCGGGTTGAAGCCGTTGCTGTCCAGGCACGGCAGATAATGCGGCTGGGCGCCGGCGAGGAACGCGGCGCCTTCGTAGATCTGGTAGAACGGGTTCGGGCTCACCACCAGTGCGTCGTCACCGCGATTGACCACGGTTTGAGTGAACGCGAACAGGGCTTCGCGGGTGCCGTTGACCGGCAGGATATTGCGCGCCGGGTCCAGCCAGCCCTTGGGCACGCTGAAGCGACGTTCGCACCAGGCACCTATGGCCTCGCGCAGCGCCGGAATGCCCAGTGTGGTGGGATATACCGCCATCTGATCGAGATTGCTGCTCAACGCCTCGGCCACGAATGTCGGCGACTTGTGCTTGGGTTCGCCGATGGACAGGGCAATGGGGCGCTTGTCCGGGTTTGGCGTGACGCTGCCCAGCAGGGCGCGCAGTTTCTCGAACGGGTAGGGCTGCAGCTGGTTCAGGGCGTTGTTCATCGGTGGATCTCGTGCAAGGCGTTAAAACTGCAAAAGGAGCGGCGGGCCGCTCCTGATATCAAATTGTCAGGCGCGTCAGCTCGACTCCGGGCTCCTGTGTCACGCTCAACTGTTGGACGATGGCTTCCTGCAAGCGCCGGCACAGTTCAGGGTCCGACAACGGTTGGTTATCGGCATCGGTAATGAAGAACACGTCTTCGACCCGCTCGCCGAGCGTCGCAATCTTGGCGTTCTGCAGCGACAGGTCGAACTCCAGGAAGATCCCGCCGATGCGTGCCAGCAGGCCAGGGCGATCCGGCGCACTGAGCTCCAGCACGGTGACCGGGCGTTGCGCATCGTTGGAAATAGTCACCTGGGGTGCGAACGCAAAGTGCTTGAGCTGGCGCGGCACGCGGCGCTGGATGATGGTCGGGTAGTCGTCGGGGTTGCGCAGGGCCTCGGTAAGGCCTTCGCGGATCTTCTTCACGCGCGCCGGATTATCGCCGATCGAGTCGCCATCGGTGTCGAGCACTATATAGGTGTCGAGGGTGAACTGGCTGCTGGAGGTGATGACCCGAGCGTCATGAATGTTCAGGTTGAGCTGGTCCATGGCGGCCACGGTCACGGCGAAGAAATCATGCTGGTCCGGCGCATAGATGAAAATCTGCGTGCCACCCTCGAATTCGCGCTGGGTGGTTTCCTTGATCAACACCAGCGGGCCGCCGTCGGCGGGTTGCTGCAGGATCGCGTCAGTGTGCCAGGCCACATCGCCGGCGGTGTGGCGCAGGAAGTAATCGTCACCCAATTGCGACCACAATTGCTCGACATCGTCGGGGTCGTTGCCGCCGCGCACCAGGATATCCAGGGCGGCGCTTTGGGTTCGCCGGATCTGCTCCTCGCGGTCCACCGGGTTTTCCAGGCCACGGCGCAGGGCGCGCTTGGTCTCGGTGTACAGCTGGCGCAGCAGGCTGGCGCGCCAGGAGTTCCACAGAGTGGGGTTGGTGGCGTTGATATCGGACACCGTGAGCACGTACAGGTAGTCGAGGCGGGTTTCATCGCCGACCACCTGGGCGAAATCGTGGATCACCTGCGGGTCGGACAAGTCCTTGCGTTGGGCGGTGGTCGACATCACCAGGTGGTTCTGCACCAGCCAGACGATCAGGCGGCTGTCCCACAGCGGCAGTTGATGACGCTGACAGAAGGCCTCGGCGTCAACGGCACCGACTTCCGAGTGGTCGCCATGCCGACCTTTGCCGATGTCGTGATACAGCCCGGCCAGGTAAATCAATTCGGGCTTGGGCAGTTTGGCCATGAGCTTACTGGCCAACGGGAATTTCTCCGACACTTGGGTGTACTGCAACTTACGCAGGTGTTTGATCAGGTTGAGCGTGTGCGCGTCGACGGTATAGATGTGGAACAGGTCGTGCTGCATCTGCCCCACGATAAAGCCGAACTCGGGCAGGTAGCGCCCGAGGATGCCGTAGCGATTCATGCGGCGCAGGTTGCGGTGGATGCCGATCTTGCACTTGAACAGCTCGATGAACAGGCTGGTGTTACGGATATCGTTGCGAAAGTCGTCGTCGATCAGGTGGCGATTTTCCCGCAGCAGGCGAATGGTGTCGGCGCGCACGCCTTTGATTTCCGGCTGCTGGGCCATCAGCACGAAGATTTCCAGCATGGCGAAAGGCGTGCGGCGAAAGACATTGTCGCTGCGTGCTTCGATATAGCCGTCGTGCAACTGGAAGCGCGCGTTGATTGGCTGCGGCGGTGCTTCATCTTCGGGGGCCAGGATGACCTCTTCGAAGTGCTGAATGATCAGGTCGCTCAGTTGCGCGATGCTCATGACCACGCGGTAGTACTGCTGCATGAAGCTTTCGATGCTGGTCTTGGCGTCTTCGCCTTCGAAGCCGAGCAATGTGGCGATGGAGCGCTGGTGGTCGAACAACAGGCGGTCTTCGGCGCGCCCGGCGAGCATGTGCAGGGCGTAGCGCACTTTCCACAGGAATTCCTGGGAGGAGGCCAGCAGCGCATTTTCGCTTTCCACCAGGAACGCTTCGCCGGCCAGGGCGCGCAGGTTCAGGGTGCCGTACTGGCGACGGGCAACCCACAGAATGGTCTGGATGTCCCGCAGGCCGCCGGGCGAGCCCTTGACGTTGGGTTCCAGGTTGTACTCGGTGTCGTTGTACTTGTGGTGCCGGGCTTTCTGCTCGGCGCGCTTGGCCAGAAAGAAGTCCTTGCTCGGCCACATGTGCGCGGTGCTGGTGACGTCGAGCATGCGCTGGCGCAGGCGTTCGGGGCCGGCGATGGTGCGGCTTTCCATCAGGTTGGTGATCACGGTCAGATCGGCACGGGCCTCTTCGGCGCATTCGTCCACCGAGCGTACGCTCTGGCCGACTTCCAGGCCGATGTCCCACAACAGTGTGAGAAAACGCTCGATGGAATCGCGAAAGACCTCATGATCGGCGCTGCCCAGCAGGATCAGCAGGTCGATGTCGGAGTAGGGGTGCAATTCGCCACGACCGTAGCCGCCGACCGCCACCAGGGCGATATCGGCGTCGGAGCTCCAGGTGAACTGCTCCCAGGCCTTTTGCAGAATGTTATCGACAAACCAGGCGCGGTCCTCGATCAGGCGACGGATGTCGCGCCCACTGCGAAAGCGCGCGTCGAGCACCTCGCGGGCCTGGCGGATGGCTTTCTTGAAGGCGGCGATCGGGCTCGCCTTCAATGCCAGTTCGGCCTGGAACTGGCCGCGGTCGAAGAGTTCGGGATCCACCTGGGGCATCGTTCGGCTTTCCTTTCTATCTATGAATCAGTCACAACACCGTTTGGGAAAACCAACGCAGCCTTGGATTACGCCGAAACGCGCGGGATGGTGTCGTCTGCGCGCAAGGTGAAGATCTCGTAGCCCGTCTCGGTGACCAGCAAGGTGTGCTCCCACTGGGCCGAGAGCTTGCGATCCTTGGTGATGGCGGTCCAGCCGTCGCCCAGCACCTTGGTGTCGGCCTTGCCCTGGTTGATCATGGGCTCGATGGTGAAGGTCATGCCCGCCTTCAGTTCCATGCCGGTGCCGGCGCGGCCGTAGTGCAGGATCTGCGGTTCTTCGTGGAACACGGTGCCGATGCCGTGGCCGCAGAATTCGCGCACTACCGAAAAGCCGTTCTTTTCGGCATGCTTCTGGATCACTTCGCCGATATCGCCCAGGCGGCAGCCGGGTTTGACGATCTCGATAGCCTTGTACATGCATTCCTGGGTGACCTGGGACAGGCGCTCGGCCCATACCGGAACGTTACCGACGTGGAACATGCGGCTGGTGTCGCCAAAGTAGCCGTTCTTGATCACGGTCACGTCGATGTTCAGGGTGTCGCCGTCCTTCAACGGCTTGTCGCCGGGAATACCGTGGCAGACCACATGGTTGACCGACGTGCAGATCGACTTGGGGAAGCCTTTGTAGTTGAGGGGAGCAGGGATAGCCTTCTGCACGTCGACGATATAGTCGTGGCAGATCTGGTTCAGGGTTTCGGTAGTGACGCCGGGCTTGACGTGTTCGGCAATCATTTCCAGCACGTCGGCAGCCAGTTTGCCGGCAATGCGCATGCCGGCAATGTCTTCGGCGGTTTTCAAACTAACGGTCATACAGGCTCTCTCTAGCGCGACGCGCTGAAATCAATACGGTTTACGGGTGTGCGACAAAAGGTTGCAGAATTCGCACAAGCCCCAAAAAACGCGATTCTAACAGACCAGGGTCTCAAGTCATGAACGTCTGGTGATCGCTTCTCTCTATAGGGTGGGGCTGTTTCGGCTGGTTTCAAAGGCTTGCGTTGAGACAGCCGACGGCAACTGTGATTGCGGGTTTCGTTTTCGCCCTTCGTGTGGTATAAAATGCGCCGCTTTCCGGGGATACCCCGAAAAGCTTAAATCCACACACGTGTCGACACGATGACCTGGGTGCCGGAGGCCTTGATGCCGCTGGTTGGTCATTGGGATACGTGGAGGCCAAACCCGACTTATTAAGGAACTATCATGTCCCAAGTCAACATGCGCGATATGCTGAAGGCCGGTGTGCACTTCGGTCACCAGACCCGTTACTGGAACCCGAAAATGGGTAAATACATTTTCGGCGCGCGCAACAAGATCCACATCATCAACCTTGAAAAAACCCTGCCAATGTTCAACGAAGCTCTGACTTTCGTAGAGCGCCTGGCCCAGGGCAAAAACAAGATTCTGTTCGTCGGCACCAAGCGTTCCGCCGGCAAGATCGTTGCTGAAGAAGCAGCACGTTGCGGTTCGCCGTACGTCGATCACCGCTGGTTGGGCGGCATGCTGACCAACTTCAAAACCATCCGTGCTTCCATCAAGCGTCTGCGTGACCTTGAAGTGCAAGCCGAAGACGGTACCTTCGCCAAGCTGACCAAGAAAGAAGCGCTGATGCGCACTCGTGACCTGGAAAAGCTCGATCGTTCCCTGGGTGGTATCAAGGACATGGGCGGTCTGCCTGACGCACTGTTCGTTATCGACGTTGATCACGAGCGCATCGCGATCACCGAAGCCAACAAGCTGGGCATCCCTGTTATCGGCGTAGTCGATACCAACAGCAGCCCGGAAGGCGTTGACTACATCATCCCAGGCAACGATGACGCTATCCGCGCTATCCAGCTGTACATGGGTTCGATGGCTGACGCTGTAATCCGTGGTCGTAACCACGTTGCTGGTGGTACCGAGCAGTTCGTTGAAGAAGCTCCGGTAGCTGCCGCTGAGTAATTGACGCCCTGGCGTTGACTCAGTAAGCAAAAAGGGGGCTTGGCCCCCTTTTTGCCCCCTCGAAAACCATTTGTCGGCAGCGCAGCTACATCATCTGTAACGTGCAGCGGCCTACAAGGGTGGTTCGAGAAGAATTGATCGCCCGTTTGCTCGGGTGGAATGGTTGAAAACCTATCCAAGAGGATTTTGAAATGGCAGAGATTACTGCAGCGTTGGTTAAAGAACTGCGTGAGCGTACCGGCGAAGGCATGATGGATTGCAAAAAGGCCTTGACCAAGGCCGGCGGCGACATCGAAAAAGCCATTGATGACATGCGTGCTTCCGGCGCCATTAAGGCTGCCAAGAAAGCAGGCAACGTAGCTGCTGAAGGCGCCATCGCTCTGAAAGAAGACGGCAAGTCCGCTGTTCTGCTGGAAGTGAACTCCCAGACCGACTTCCTGGCTCTGCAGGACGACTTCAAGGCATTCGTTGCGGCCAGCGTCGAAAAAGCGTTCGCTGACAAGCTGACCACCGTCGAGCCTCTGATCGAAGCTCAGGAAGCTGCCCGTCTGGTGCTGGTCGGCAAGGTTGGCGAAAACGTCAACATCCGTCGCCTGGTCCGTGTTGAAGGTGACGTGGTTGGTGGTTACCTGCACGGCAACAAGATCGGCGTTGCGGTAGTTCTGAAGGGCGGCAACGTTGAGCTGGCCAAAGACATCGCGATGCACGTCGCAGCCAGCAACCCTGAGTTCCTGCTGCCTTCGGAAGTATCCGCCGAAGCCATCGAGCGCGAAAAAGCGGTGTTCCTGCAGCTGAACGAAGAGAAAATCAAAGGCAAGCCGGAAAACATTGTTGAGAACATGGTCAAAGGCCGTATCAGCAAGTTCCTGGCAGAAGCGAGCCTGGTTGAGCAGGCGTTCGTCAAGAACCCTGAAATCAAGGTTGGCGAGCTGGCCAAGAAAGCCGGCGCTGAAATCGTTTCCTTCACTTACTTCAAAGTAGGCGAAGGCATCGAGAAGCCGGTCGACAACTTCGCTGAAGAAGTTGCTGCCCAGCTGGCTGCCGCCAAGCAATAAGACAGTTTCAACTGTCGCCCGAAAGAGGCTGCCCGCTCACGCGCGCAGCCTCTTTTCAAATGGGAAGGCCGATTTTATTTGGCTTCCCGTCGGAACTGGCTTACAAAGCCGTGTTCCGATGGCGCTGTGATAGCGTCCAGCTAGAGTGAACGCAAGCCGTAAACGGCTCGCCAAGAATTTTTGAAAATACGCCGCAGGAGAGATTCGCAATGGCTCAGCAGGGCAGTGGTTATCAGGCTCGCTATAAACGCATTCTACTCAAGCTCAGCGGCGAGGCCCTGATGGGCTCGGAAGAGTTCGGGATCGATCCCAAGGTGCTCGACCGCATGGCGCTGGAAGTCGGCCAACTGGTCGGCATTGGCGTGCAAGTGGGCCTGGTGATTGGCGGTGGCAACCTGTTTCGTGGCGCGGCACTGAGTGCTGCCGGCATGGATCGGGTCACCGGTGACCACATGGGCATGCTGGCCACTGTGATGAACGCCCTGGCCATGCGCGACGCCCTGGAGCGCGCCAACATTTCGGCCATCGTAATGTCGGCTATTTCCATGGTCGGCGTGACCGATCACTATGATCGTCGCAAAGCCATGCGTCACTTGAACTCCAAAGAAGTGGTGATCTTCGCCGCAGGCACGGGCAACCCGTTCTTCACCACGGACTCGGCGGCTTGCCTGCGTGCCATCGAGATCGATGCCGACGTGGTGCTCAAGGCCACCAAGGTGGACGGTGTGTACACCGCAGACCCATTCAAAGACCCGCATGCCGAGAAGTTCGATCATCTGACCTACGATGAAGTGCTGGATCGCAAGCTGGGCGTGATGGACCTGACGGCTATTTGCCTGTGCCGCGACCACAAGATGCCGCTGCGCGTATTTAACATGAACAAGCCCGGCGCCCTGCTGAATATCGTCCATGGCGGTGCGGAAGGGACTCTGATCGAGGAAGGCCAACAATGATCAACGAAATCAAAAAAGACGCCCAAGCGCGTATGCAGAAATCCCTGGAGTCTCTGAGCCATGCATTCGGCCAGATTCGTACCGGCAAGGCGCACCCGAGCATCCTGGGCAGTGTCATGGTGCCTTACTATGGCGCCGACACCCCGCTGAGCAGCGTGGCCAACGTCACCGTCAAGGACTCGCGGACCCTGCAAGTCGTAGCCTTCGAGCGCAACATGCTCGCTGCGGTCGACAAGGCGATCCAGAGCGCCGGTCTGAACCTCAACCCGACCAACCTGGGCGAGTTGTTGCTGATCTCCATGCCTGCCCTGACCGAAGAAACCCGCAAGGGCTTCACCAAGCAGGCGCGCAGCGCGGCGGAAGACGCGCGCGTTGCAGTGCGTAACATTCGTCGCGATGCCCTGGGTGAGCTGAAGAAGCTGGTCAAGGACAAGGAAATCAGCGAAGACGAAGAGCGTCGCGCCGTTGCCGATATCGATAAGCTGACCAAGGAAGCCGAGGCGAAGATCACCCAGGCAACCGAAGAAAAAGAAAAGGACCTGATGGCCGTATAAGGGGTCAGGACGCCTTCATGGAAAAGACCAAGCAGACTGTACCCTCCGTGGTGCCGCGCCATGTCGCGATCATCATGGATGGGAATAATCGCTGGGCAAAGAAACGCTTCATGCCAGGTGTTGCCGGGCATAAAGCGGGTGTCGATGCAGTGCGGGCGGTGATTGAGGTGTGTGCCGAGGCCAAGGTGGAAGTACTCACCTTGTTCGCGTTCTCCAGTGAGAACTGGCAGCGGCCCGCCGAAGAAGTCAGCGCTCTGATGGACCTGTTCTTCAAGGCCCTGCGTCGTGAGGCCAAGCGCCTTAACGACAACAACATCAGCCTGCGCATCATTGGTGATCGCTCGCGGTTCCACCCGGAACTGCAGGCGGCCATGCGTGAAGCCGAGGCGATTACCGCCGGCGCCGACCGTTTTGTGTTGCAGATCGCAGCCAATTACGGCGGCCAGTGGGACATCGCCCAGGCCGCGCAGCGGCTGGCCCGCGAAGTGCAGGCCGGTCATCTGCGACCGGACGACATCACGCCCGAATTGCTGCAAACCTGCCTGGTGACCGGCGATCTGCCATTGCCGGACTTATGCATTCGCACCGGTGGCGAGCACCGCATCAGTAACTTCCTGTTGTGGCAGTTGGCCTATACCGAGCTGTACTTCTCCGACCTGTTCTGGCCGGACTTCAAACACGATGCCATGCGCACTGCGCTGGCCGATTTCGCTTCCCGTCAGCGTCGCTTTGGTAAAACAAGCGAGCAGATCGAAGCTGGAGCCCGGGTCTAAATGCTTAAACAACGAATCATCACCGCCCTGATCCTATTGCCGATCGCCTTGTGTGGGTTTTTCCTGCTCGACGGTTCCGGCTTCGCCTTGTTTATTGGCCTGGTCGTGACCCTGGGCGCCTGGGAGTGGGCGCGCCTTGCCGGTTTTACTGCCCAGTTGCCGCGCGTGGCCTACGCAGCGGTCGTGGCGGTGTTGCTGTTTTTGATGCATACCCTGTCGAGCATCGTGGTGCCGTGGGTGTTGGGGGCGGCCGTGCTGTGGTGGGCGCTTGCGACCTTCTTGGTGCTGACCTATCCGCGTACCAGCGGCCATTGGTCCAGCGTCGCCAGCAAGCTGGTGATTGGCCTGTTGATTTTGCTGCCGGCCTGGCAAGGGCTGGTGGAAATCAAGAATTCGCCGATGGGCAACTGGCTGATCATGGCGGTGATGGTGCTGGTCTGGGGCGCGGATATCGGCGCCTACTTCTCGGGCCGGGCATTCGGCAAGCGCAAGCTGGCGCCGGCCGTGAGCCCGGGCAAGAGCTGGGAGGGTGTTTACGGGGGGCTCGCCCTGACACTGGTTATCGCGCTGGTGGTCGGTCTCGTGCGCGGCTGGACAGGTAAGGAAATTATTCTGGCCCTGCTGGGCACGGCCGTCGTGGTGTTTATTTCGGTGGTGGGTGATCTCACCGAAAGCATGTTCAAGCGCCAGGCCGGTATCAAGGACAGCAGTAATCTGTTGCCTGGACATGGCGGGGTGCTTGACCGTATCGACAGCCTTACCGCCGCCATTCCGATCTTTGCCGTATTGCTGTGGATGACCGCTTCGTGAGTCGCCTGCAGCAGGTGACCGTGCTGGGGGCCACCGGTTCGGTGGGGCTGAGCACGCTGGATGTGATCGTGCGTCACCCGGACCGCTATCAGGTGTTCGCGCTGACCGGCTATACCCGCCTCAGCGAGCTACTGGCATTGTGCGTGCGCCATGCGCCGCGCTTCGCCGTGGTGCCCGAGGCGGCTGCGGCGCGCGCCTTGCAGGATGGTTTGCGCGCAGCCGGGCTCGCCACCCAGGTGCTGGTGGGCGAGGAGGGGCTGTGCCAGGTTTCGGCGGATGCCGAAGTCGACACCGTGGTTGCGGCCATTGTCGGTGCGGCGGGCCTGCGGCCTACCCTGGCGGCCGTCGATGCGGGCAAAAAGATCCTGTTGGCTAATAAAGAAGCACTGGTGATGTCCGGTGCACTCTTTATGCAGGCTGTGCGCAGGAGCGGGGCGGTGCTGCTGCCGCTCGACAGCGAGCACAACGCCATTTTCCAATGCATGCCCGGTGACTTCGCACGGGGTTTGAGCCAGGTCGGCGTACGTCGGATCCTGCTCACGGCCTCGGGCGGTCCGTTCCGGCAAACGCCGTTGGCCGAGCTGGAGCAGGTCTCTCCCGACCAGGCATGTGCCCATCCGAACTGGTCGATGGGGCGCAAGATCTCCGTGGATTCGGCAAGCATGATGAACAAGGGCCTGGAGTTGATCGAGGCCTGCTGGCTGTTCGATGCGCGGCCTGAGCAGGTCGAGGTGGTGATTCACCCGCAAAGTGTGATTCATTCCCTGGTGGATTACGTGGACGGCTCGGTATTGGCGCAGTTGGGTAATCCCGATATGCGTACGCCGATCGCCAATGCTCTCGCATGGCCTGAGCGCATCGACTCGGGCGTGGCGCCGCTGGATCTGTTTGCCGTGGCTCGCCTGGATTTCGAAGCGCCCGACGAGCAGCGTTTTCCCTGTCTGCGCCTGGCGCGCCAGGCGGCGGAGGCGGGTAACAGTGCACCGGCGATGCTTAATGCGGCCAATGAAGTGGCCGTGGCGGCGTTTCTCGAGCGGCGCATCCGTTTTCCACAGATCGCGAGTATGATCGAGGACGTCTTGAGCCGTGAGCCTGTCGTAGCCGTCAATGATCTGGGCGCAGTGTTCGAGGCGGACTCCAAGGCCCGGGCCCTGGCCGAAGATTGGTTGAGCCGCAGCGCGCAATAGTCTGCAGGCGCGTTGAGCCTTCAGGCACTGGATTGGAATGCGGAGAAATTAGATGAGTGCGCTTTATATGATTGTCGGCACCCTGGTTGCTCTGGGTGTGCTGGTTACCTTCCACGAATTCGGCCACTTTTGGGTGGCGCGTCGTTGCGGCGTCAAGGTACTGCGCTTTTCCGTCGGTTTCGGCATGCCGCTGGTGCGTTGGCATGACCGCCACGGTACCGAGTTCGTGATCGCGGCCATCCCTTTGGGTGGCTACGTCAAGATGCTCGACGAACGCGAAGGCGAGGTGCCGGTTGATCAGTTGGATCAATCCTTCAATCGCAAGACCGTTCGTCAGCGTATCGCCATAGTGGCCGCCGGCCCGATCGCCAACTTTCTGTTGGCCATGCTGTTTTTCTGGGTGTTGGCCATGCTGGGCAGCCAGCAGATCCGCCCGGTGATCGGCGCGGTCGAGGCAGACAGTATCGCGGCGAAGGCCGGTCTGGTCGCGGGTCAGGAAATTGTTTCCATTGATGGCGAACCGACCACGGGTTGGGGGGCGGTCAATCTTCAGCTGGTGCGCCGCCTGGGTGAGAGCGGCACCGTCAACGTCGTGGTGCGTGAGCAGGACTCCAGCGCCGAAGCCTCACGTGCGTTGGCCCTGGACCACTGGCTCAAGGGTGCTGACGAGCCCGATCCGATCAAGTCGCTGGGCATTCGTCCGTGGCGTCCGGCGTTGCCGCCGGTGCTCGCCGAACTCGACTCCAAAGGCCCGGCCCAGGCCGCAGGCCTGAAAACCGGCGACCGCCTGCTGGCGCTCGATGGTCAGCCGTTGAGCGAATGGCAGCAGGTGGTTGATCTGGTTCGTGTGCGCCCTGATACCAGAATTGTGCTGAAAGTTGAGCGCGATGGTGCTCAAATCGACGTCCCGGTGACCCTGGCGGTGCGCGGGGAAGCCAAGGCGGCCGCAGGTTACCTGGGTGCGGGTGTCAAAAGTCCCGAGTGGCCGCCTTCGATGATGCGCGAGGTCAGCTTCGGTCCATTGGCGGCAATTGGCGAGGGTGCGAAACGCACCTGGACCATGAGCGTGCTGACGCTCGAATCCCTCAAGAAAATGTTGTTCGGCGAGCTCTCGGTAAAAAACTTGAGTGGGCCGATAACCATTGCTAAAGTGGCGGGCGCTTCTGCCCAGTCGGGTGTCGCGGATTTCCTGAATTTCCTGGCTTATCTGAGTATCAGCCTGGGGGTTCTGAATTTGTTGCCCATTCCAGTATTGGATGGGGGACATCTGTTGTTTTATCTGGTCGAGTGGGTGCGTGGTCGCCCCTTGTCGGATCGTGTGCAGGGTTGGGGGATACAGATCGGTATCAGTTTGGTGGTCGGGGTGATGTTGTTAGCCCTGGTCAACGATTTGGGTCGACTGTAACGCTTCGCTGAATTGCGAATCTGCCGCATTTTGCGGCAGTTTGTTTATTGCCAGTTGGAATAAGAAAGGACTTCATGAAACGTCTGCTGCTAACTGCGGTTCTCACCGTATTGATGATCGCCGAAGTTCACGCCGAGTCCTTCACCATCTCCGATATTCGCGTCAACGGCCTCCAGCGGGTTTCCGCCGGTAGCGTCTTTGGTGCCTTGCCGTTGAACGTCGGGGAACAGGCTGATGATCGTCGCCTGGTGGAATCCACTCGTGCGCTGTTCAAAACCGGGTTCTTTCAAGACATCCAACTGGGTCGAGAAGGCAACGTCCTGGTCATCACCGTCGTCGAGCGACCATCCGTCGCCAGTATCGAGATCGAAGGCAACAAGGCGATCTCTACTGAAGACCTGATGAAAGGCCTGAAGCAATCGGGCCTGGCCGAAGGTGAAATCTTCCAGCGCGCCACCCTTGAAGGCGTGCGTAACGAACTGCAGCGCCAGTACGTCGCCCAGGGTCGCTACTCCGCGACCGTGGAAACGGAAGTGGTTCCGCAGCCGCGTAACCGTGTCGGCCTCAAGGTCAACATCAACGAAGGGACCGTGGCGGCCATCCAGCACATCAACGTGGTAGGCAATACCAAGTTCCCGGATGAAGACCTGGTCGACCTGTTCGAACTCAAGACCACCAACTGGTTGTCGTTCTTCAAGAACGATGACAAGTACGCCCGTGAGAAACTCTCCGGTGACCTGGAGCGCCTGCGTTCCTACTACCTGGATCGCGGCTATATCAACATGGACATCGCCTCCACCCAGGTGTCCATTACGCCGGACAAGAAGCACGTCTACATCACTGTCAACGTCAACGAAGGCGAGAAGTACAAGGTTCGTGACGTCAAGCTCAGCGGTGACTTGAAAGTGCCTGAAGACCAGGTCAAGTCCCTGTTGCTGGTGCAGAAAGACCAGGTGTTCTCGCGCAAGCTGATGACCACCACCTCCGAACTGATCACCCGCCGCCTGGGTAACGAAGGCTACACCTTCGCCAACGTCAACGGCGTGCCGACCCCCAACGACGAAGACCACACCGTTGATATCACCTTCGTGGTAGACCCCGGTAAGCGTGCTTACGTAAACCGCATCAATTTCCGTGGCAACACCAAGTCCGCCGACGAAGTGCTGCGTCGTGAGATGCGTCAGATGGAAGGTGGCTGGGCTTCGACCTACCTGATCGACCAGTCCAAGACCCGTCTTGAACGCCTGGGCTTCTTCAAGGAAGTCAACGTCGAAACGCCGGCTGTGCCGGGTGTGGACGACCAGGTTGACGTGAACTACGCCGTTGAAGAGCAGGCCTCGGGCTCGATCACCGCCAGTGTCGGTTTCGCGCAGAGCGCCGGCCTGATCCTGGGTGGCTCGATCACTCAGAACAACTTCCTGGGTACCGGTAACAAAGTTTCCATTGGCCTGACCCGCAGCGAATACCAGAGCCGCTATAACTTCGGTTATGTCGACCCCTACTGGACCGCCGACGGTGTGAGCCTGGGCTACAACGCCTTCTATCGCACCACCGACTACAAAGATCTCGACGTAGACGTAGCTAGCTATGCGATCGACAGCCTGGGTGCTGGCGTGAACATCGGCTATCCGATCAGCGAAACTTCGCGCCTGACCTTCGGCCTGACTGCGCAGCAGGATGAGATCAAGACCGGTATTTATACCGTGGACGAGATCTTCGACTTCACCCGTCGTGAAGGCGACAAGTTCCTGAACTTCAAGGCGTCCGCCGGCTGGTCCGAGTCGACCCTGAACAAAGGCGTGCTGGCAACCCGTGGCCATTCCCAGAGCCTGACGGCCGAAGTCACCACGCCGGGCAGCGACCTGTCGTTCTTCAAACTCGACTACCGCGGCCAGTTGTTCCAGCCGTTGAGCGACAACTACACCATGCGCCTGCACACCGAACTCGGCTATGGCGACGGTTACGGTTCGACCAATGGCTTGCCGTTCTATGAAAACTACTATGCAGGTGGTTTCAACTCGGTACGTGGCTTCAAGGACAGCACTCTCGGCCCGCGCGGTACCCCGAGCCGCGGTGTTGATAAAACCGGTAACATCGGCACTCAACCTGACACTGACAACGACCCGCTGCCTTTCGGTGGTAACGTGTTGATCCAGGGTGGTGCTGAAATTCTGTTCCCACTGCCGTTCGTGAAAGATCAGCGTTCCCTGCGTACATCCGTATTCTGGGACGTGGGTAACGTGTTCGATTCCAAGTGCGAGCAGATCAAAAACCCAAGCGGTTTGAAGTCCAACACCCAGTGCAACGACGTGAGCCTCAGCAACATGGCGAGCTCCGTGGGTGTGGGTGTGACGTGGGTGACTGCGCTGGGCCCGTTGAGCTTTGCGCTGGCCATGCCAATCAAGAAACCGGATAACGCTGAAACCCAGATTTTCCAATTCTCCCTCGGCCAGACGTTCTAAGCGTCTGACCTAAGATAACGACAACGGATTCTGTAGGAGTGCATCGTGCGTAAGTTGACTCAATTGGTTCTGCTGGCAACCGTGCTGGTAGCCACCCCGGCCTTCGCCGAAATGAAAATCGCCGTTCTGAACTATCAGATGGCCCTGCTGGAATCCGATGCGGCCAAAAAATATGCCGTGGATGCCGAGAAAAAATTCGGTCCGCAACTGACCAAGCTCAAGACCCTGGAAAGCAGCGCGAAGGGCATCCAGGATCGTCTGGTGGCCGGTGGTGACAAGATGCAGCAAGGCGAGCGCGAACGTCTGGAGCTGGAATTCAAGCAAAAGGCCCGTGACTATCAGTTCCAGTCCAAAGAGCTGAACGAAGCCAAGGCTGTGGCCGATCGCGAAATGCTTAAGCAGCTCAAGCCGAAACTCGACAGCGCTGTGGAAGAAGTGATCAAGAAAGGCGCCTTTGACCTGGTGTTCGAGCGCGGCGCCGTGATTGACGTCAAGCCTCAATACGACATCACCCGTCAGGTGATCGAGCGCATGAACCAGCTGAAGTAAGCCATGACCGCGACTATCAAGCTCGGCGAGTTGGCCGAGTTCCTGGGGGCCACTTTGCATGGCTCCCCGGAGAAAGAAATCACTGGGCTAGCCACCTTGCAGGAGGCTGGCCCAGCTCAGTTGAGCTTCCTCGCAAACCCTCAATACCGTAAATACCTCGTCGACAGCCGCGCCGCAGCCGTATTGCTCAAAGCCGCCGATGCCGAAGGTTTTGCCGGGGATGCGCTGGTGGTGGCCGACCCGTACCTGGCGTACGCCAAGGTGTCGCACATGTTCGATCCCAAACCCAAGGCAGCCGGCGGCATTCACCCGTCAGCGATGATCGCCGATGACGCCCAGGTCGACCCTGCGGCCAGCATTGGTGCCTTTGCGGTGATCGAGAGTGGTGCGCGCATTGCCGCAGGCGTCACGGTGGGGGCGCACTGCTTTATCGGTGCGCGATGCGAGATCGGTGCCGATGGCTGGCTCGCGCCGCGCGTGACGCTGTATCACGATGTGCGTATCGGCCAGCGTGTGGTCATTCAGTCGGGCGCGGTGATCGGAGGCGAAGGCTTCGGATTTGCCAACGCCAAAGGCGTCTGGCACAAGATTGCCCAGGTCGGCGGCGTGCTGATTGGCGACGATGTGGAAATCGGCGTGAACACTGCAGTTGATCGCGGGGCCCTGGCCGATACCGTGATCGGCAATGGTGTGAAGCTCGACAACCAGATCCAGATCGCCCACAACGTACAGATTGGCGATCACACCGCCATGGCGGCGTGCGTGGGGATTTCCGGCAGCACCCGTATCGGCAAGCATTGCATGCTCGCCGGCGGTGTCGGCCTGGTAGGGCATATCGATATCTGTGACAACGTCTTCATCACCGGAATGACCATGGTGACCCACTCGATTACCGAGCCGGGTGCCTACTCTTCCGGTACCGCCATGCAACCTGCGGCTGAATGGCGCAAGAGTGCGGCGCGTTTGCGCCAGCTCGACGATATGGCCCGACGGCTCAAGCAGCTGGAAAAGCGTGTTGGAGAAGTGACCCCTGGCGGTAATGCTTCATCAGAAGGCTGATACCATTTTCATATCAAGTGTGCACAGCCGCTAGACTGCCTCCTTGATTTGCTAGCGGGGCGTGCCTTTAGTCCGCCCGCCCCCAATCTTTATTACAGGCTTCCCCCCGAAATGATGGACATCAACGAGATTCGCGAATACCTGCCCCACCGTTACCCGTTCCTGCTGGTGGACCGTGTAGTGGACCTCAATGTCGAGGAAAAGCGCATTCGCGCCTACAAGAATGTCAGCATCAACGAACCGTTCTTCAACGGTCACTTCCCCGCGCATCCCATCATGCCGGGCGTGTTGATCATTGAAGCGATGGCCCAGGCTGCCGGTATCCTTGGTTTTAAAATGCTTGACCTCAAGCCTGCCGACGGCACGCTCTACTATTTCGTGGGCTCCGACAAGCTGCGTTTCCGCAACCCGGTCACCCCGGGTGATCAGTTGATCCTCGAAGCCAAATTCATCAGTTGCAAGCGCCAGATCTGGAAGTTCGAATGCCAGGCCTCGGTGGATGGCAAGCCGGTATGCTCCGCCGAGATTATCTGTGCGGAACGCAAACTATGAGTTTGATTGACCCTCGCGCAATCATCGATCCGTCGGCCGTACTGGCCGCCGACGTTGAGGTCGGCCCCTGGTCGATCGTCGGCGCAGGTGTGGAAATCGGCGAGGGGACTGTCATCGGGCCGCACGTGATCCTCAAAGGGCCGACCCGTATTGGCAAACACAATCGCATCTACCAGTTCTCCTCGGTAGGCGAAGACACACCGGACATGAAATACAAGGGTGAAGAAACACGCCTGGTCATCGGTGATCACAACATCATTCGAGAAGGCGTGACCATTCATCGCGGCACCGTGCAGGATCGCGCCGAAACCACCCTGGGTGATCACAACCTGGTGATGGCTTATGCCCATATCGGCCACGACAGCGTGATCGGCAACCACTGCATACTGGTCAATAACACCGCCTTGGCCGGGCATGTGCACGTTGACGACTGGGCGATCCTGTCGGGGTTCACGCTGGTGCACCAGTACTGCCATATCGGCGCCCACAGCTTTTCCGGCATGGGCACCGCTATCGGCAAGGACGTTCCGGCGTATGTCACGGTATTCGGCAACCCCGCCGAAGCTCGCAGCATGAACTTCGAAGGCATGCGTCGTCGTGGTTTCAGCGACGAGGCCATTCACGCCTTGCGTCGTGCCTACAAGGTGGTTTACCGCCAGGGGCTGACCGTGGAGCAGGCATTGACCCAACTCACCGAGCCGGCTGCGCTGTTCCCGGAAGTTGCGGTGTTCCGCGACTCTATCCAGATGTCGACGCGCGGCATCACCCGCTGATCATGGCCAATATGCGTATAGCGCTGGTAGCCGGAGAAGCTTCCGGCGACATTTTGGGCGCAGGTCTTATGCGGGCGCTAAAGGCACAGCACCCGGCCGTGGAATTCATCGGTGTCGGTGGTCCGTTGATGCAGGCTGAGGGGCTTGTGTCCTATTTCCCTATGGAGCGCTTGTCGGTCATGGGGTTGGTAGAGGTGCTGGGGCGCCTGCGCGAACTCCTGGCGCGCCGCAAGCTGTTGATTCAGACCCTGATCAAGGAAAAGCCCGACGTCTTCATCGGCATCGATGCACCCGATTTCACCCTCAATATCGAACTCAAGCTGCGCCAGGCGGGCATCAAGACCGTGCACTACGTCAGCCCCTCCGTGTGGGCGTGGCGTCAGAAGCGCGTGCTGAAGATCCGCGAGGGTTGCGACCTGATGCTGACCCTGTTGCCCTTCGAAGCCAGGTTTTATGAAGAGAAGGGCGTGCCGGTGCGGTTTGTCGGGCATACGCTGGCCGATGAGATACCTTTGCAGGCTGATCGAGCCGCGGCCCGTGCCGAACTGGGCTTGCCCGATGGCCCGCTCGTGGCGCTCATGCCCGGCAGTCGAGGCGGTGAAGTCGGGCGCCTGGCCAGCGTCTTCTTTGATGCCGCCGAACGTCTGCAAGACCTCAAGCCTGGCGTGCGGTTTGTGTTGCCGTGTGCCAGCCCGCAACGCCGTGCTCAGATCGAAACCTTGCTTCAAGGCCGCAACCTGCCGCTAACCCTGCTCGATGGTCAATCGCACCTGGCCCTTGCGGCCTGTGATGCGGTGCTGATTGCTTCGGGCACCGCTACGCTGGAAGCCCTGCTGTACAAGCGCCCCATGGTCGTGGCCTATCGTCTGGCGCCGCTGACCTTCTGGATCCTCAAGCGCATGGTCAAAAGCCCTTACATCTCCCTGCCCAACCTGCTGGCCCAGCGCCTGTTGGTGCCGGAGTTGTTGCAGGACGATGCGACGCCTGACGCCCTGGCGCAAACCCTACTACCCTTGATCGACGGCGGCGAAGAGCAGACCCGTGGTTTCGATGCGATTCACCGCACACTGCGTCGTGATGCCTCGAACCAGGCGGCTGACGCCGTGTTGACCTTGATCGGCAAACAACAGGAAGCTTTATGAGTACGCAAATGGGCCTGGATTTCAGCCTGGTTGCTCAAGTCCATGAGCTGGTGGCCGGCGTCGACGAAGTCGGCCGCGGCCCGCTGTGCGGCGCAGTGGTCACGGCGGCGGTGATCCTGGATCCGAACCGTCCGATTCTGGGGTTGAACGATTCGAAAAAGCTCACTGAAGCCCGCCGTGAAAAGCTGTTCGACGAAATCTGTGAAAAAGCCTTGAGCTGGCATATTGCCCGGGCTGAAGTCGAAGAAATCGACAAGCTGAATATTCTGCACGCCACCATGCTGGCCATGCAGCGTGCCGTCGAAGGCCTGCACATCACCCCGAAAATGGCCATGATCGACGGCAACCGTTGCCCGAAACTGGGGATGCCGTCGGAAGCGGTGGTGAAGGGGGATAGCAAGGTGCCTGCAATTGCGGCGGCCTCGATCCTGGCCAAAGTCAGTCGTGATCGTGAAATGGCCGCGTTTGAATTGATCTACCCAGGCTACGGCATTGGTGGGCATAAAGGCTACCCTACGCCCGTTCATCTGGAAGCTCTGGCACGCCTGGGTCCCACGCCGATTCATCGGCGCTCGTTCGCCCCGGTACGCCAGGCCTACGAGCTGCGCGAGAGCTTCATCGAGGTTTAGTCGCGAAGCTGATGTTTTTGCCAAGGCCCGGTACAATCCGGGCCTTGTTGTCTTCACGTATTGGAACAGGATCACTATGCCGGCTTCATTCGTTCACCTGCGCCTGCACACTGAGTATTCCCTGGTCGACGGCCTGGTACGGATCAAACCTCTGGTCAAAACCCTGGTGGGCATGAACATGCCTGCGGTTGCGGTGACTGATCAGAACAACATGTGTTCTCTGGTCAAGTTCTATAAGAATGCCATGGGCGCCGGCATCAAGCCGATCTGCGGCGCCGATCTTTGGCTGTCCAACAAAGACCCGGACAACCCCTTGAGCCGTATCAGCCTGCTGGCGATGAACGGCGTGGGCTATCGCAATCTGACCGAATTGATTTCCCGTGGTTTTATCGAGGGTCAGCGCAACGGCTCGATCATCATCGAGCGTGAATGGGTCGCCGAGGCCAGCGAAGGTCTGATCATGCTGTCCGCCGCCAAGGAGGGCGAGATCGGTATTGCGCTGCTGGGCGGCAACCCGCAGGAAGCCGAAGTGCTGGCTCGCGAGTGGATGCAGGTCTTTCCCGACCGTTTCTACCTGGAAGTGCAACGCACCAACCGTCCCAACGATGAAGAACACCTGCACGCCGCCGTGTCGCTGGCCGATAAGCTCGGCGCACCACTGGTGGCGACCAACGATGTGCGCTTTATCAAGCGAGAGGATTTCGAGGCCCACGAAACCCGCGTGTGCATCGGCGAAGGCCGGGCCCTGGACGATCCGCGCCGTTCGAAGAACTACAGCGAAGAGCAGTACCTTAAAAGTGCCGAAGAAATGGCCGAGCTGTTCAGCGACCTGCCCGAGGCCCTGGAAAACTCCGTCGAGATCGCCAAGCGCTGCAATATCGAGGTGAAACTGGGCAAGCACTTCCTGCCCAACTTCCCGATTCCCGATGGCATGACCATCGATGAGTATTTCCGCAAGGTGTCGTTCGATGGCCTCGAGGAGCGGCTGGCGGTCCTGCTGCCCAAGGACACCACCGAAGACTACGAAGCCAAGCGCCAGGTCTACGTCGACCGGCTGAATTTCGAGCTGGATATCATTATCCAGATGGGCTTTCCCGGCTACTTCCTGATCGTGATGGACTTTATCCAGTGGGCCAAGAACAACGGCGTGCCGGTTGGCCCGGGCCGAGGGTCAGGTGCTGGCTCGCTGGTGGCCTATGTGCAAAAGATCACCGACCTGGACCCGCTGGAATACGACCTGCTGTTCGAACGCTTCCTGAACCCGGAGCGGGTTTCCATGCCCGACTTCGACGTCGATTTTTGCATGGACGGTCGCGACCGCGTGATCGAATACGTGGCCGAGAAGTATGGCCGCAACGCCGTGAGCCAGATCATTACCTTCGGTTCCATGGCGGCCAAAGCGGTGATCCGCGACGTGGCGCGGGTGCAGGGCAAGTCCTACGGCCTGGCCGATCGCCTGTCGAAGATGATCCCGTTCGAAGTCGGCATGACGTTGGAAAAGGCTTACGAGCAGGAAGAAATCCTGCGCGATTTCATCAAGGTCGACGAAGAAGCCGCCGAAATCTGGGAGATGGCCCGCAAGCTTGAAGGTGTGGTGCGTAACGTCGGTAAGCACGCCGGCGGCGTGGTCATTGCGCCTACCAAGCTCACCGACTTTTCGCCGATCTATTGCGACGAAGAAGGCGACGGCCTGGTGACCCAGTTCGACAAGGATGACGTGGAGGCGGCCGGCCTGGTGAAGTTCGACTTCCTCGGCCTGCGCACCCTGACCATCATTGATTGGGCGCTCAAGACCATCAACCGCGACCGCGCCAAGGTGGGCGAGGAACCGCTGGATATCGCCTTTATTCCACTGGATGACAAGCCGACGTACACCCTGCTGCAAAAAGCCGAAACCACGGCGGTGTTCCAGCTCGAGTCGCGCGGGATGAAAGAGCTGATCAAAAAGCTCAAGCCCGACTGCCTGGAAGACTTGATCGCACTGGTGGCCCTGTTCCGTCCGGGGCCGCTGCAATCGGGCATGGTGGATGACTTCATCAACCGTAAGCACGGGCGTGCCGAGCTGGCGTACCCGCACTCCGATTACCAGTACGAAGGCCTCAAGCCGGTATTGGCGCCGACCTACGGCATCATCCTGTATCAGGAACAGGTGATGCAGATCGCTCAGGTGATGGCGGGTTACACCCTTGGCGGAGCGGATATGCTGCGTCGGGCCATGGGTAAAAAGAAACCAGAGGAAATGGCCAAGCAGCGGGGCGGTTTCATTGAAGGTTGCGCCACCAACAATATCGATGCCGACCTGGCGGGTAACATCTTCGACCTGGTGGAGAAGTTCGCCGGTTACGGCTTCAACAAATCCCACTCCGCCGCCTACGGTCTGGTGTCTTATCAAACCGCCTGGCTGAAAGCCCACTATCCGGCGCCGTTCATGGCCGCGGTATTGTCGGCGGATATGCACAACACCGACAAGGTCGTGACCTTGATCGAGGAAGTGCGCACCATGAAGCTGCGCCTCGACGCGCCGGACGTGAACGCCTCGGAGTTCAAGTTCACGGTGAACGACGAAGGTCGCATCATTTATGGCCTGGGCGCGATCAAGGGCGTGGGCGAAGGCCCGGTGGAAGCCATCACCGAAGCGCGTCAGGACGGGCCTTTCAAAGACCTGTTCGATTTCTGCGCGCGAGTCGACCTCAAACGCATCAACAAGCGCACCCTCGATGGCCTGATCCGCAGCGGCGCACTCGACCGTCTCGGCCCGTATTTCCACGATGAGCCCAAGGCTTACCAGGCCAATATCGACCGCAACCGCGCCGTGCTGCTGGCCGCGATGGAAGAGGCGATCAAGGCAGCGGAACAGACTGCCCGTACCCACGACAGTGGGCATGCCGACCTGTTCGGTGGCTTGTTCGTCGAAGAAGACGCGGATGTGTACGCCAACCACCGCAAGGCCAAGGAGTTAACGCTCAAGGAACGTCTCAAGGGCGAAAAAGATACCCTGGGGCTCTACCTTACCGGCCATCCGATTGACGAGTACGAAGGCGAAATCCGCCGTTTCGCTCGCCAGCGCATCATCGACCTGAAACCGGCGCGGGATACCCAGACCGTGGCCGGCATGATCATTGCGCTGCGGGTGATGAAGAACAAAAAGGGCGACAAGATGGGCTTCATTACTCTTGATGACCGTTCGGGGCGGATCGAAGCCTCGTTGTTTGCCGATGCGTTCCATTCTGCTCAGTCGCTGTTGCAGACCGACGCCATGGTGGTGGTGGAAGGGGAGGTCAGCAACGATGACTTCTCCGGCGGCCTGCGCCTGCGGATCAAGCGGGTGATGAGCATGGAGGATGCCCGCACCAACCTGGCCGAGAGCCTGCGCCTGAAGGTGAAAACCGAGGCCCTGAAAGGCGATCAGCTACGCTGGTTGGGTGATCTGCTCAAGCGTCACCGTGGCGCGTGCCCGGTGACCATGGAGTACACCGGTAACGATGCGAAGGCCATGCTTCAGTTCGGCGAAAGCTGGCGAATTGATCCCGCCGATGGCTTGATTCAAGCATTGCGTGACCAGTTCGGGCGAGACAACGTCTTCCTCCAATACCGTTGATGGCTGGCCCGGTAGTGGCATTCAGCTTGATCGACAAAACATTTAATCTCGACCTAAACGCGCCTCTCCCTTAAGGTAGGGCGCGAATAGACAACCGGCTGGCCAGGCACTCCCTGGCCGTCGACCCAAGACGGACGCTTATGAACCCGAATTTTCTTGATTTCGAACAGCCGATCGCTGACCTGCAAGCCAAGATCGAAGAGCTGCGCCTGGTCGGCAATGACAATTCGCTGAACATCGGCGATGAGATCGCCCGCCTGCAGGAAAAGAGCAGCACGCTCACCGAGGACATCTTCGGCAAGCTGACCAGTTGGCAGATCGCGCGTCTGGCTCGCCACCCGCGCCGTCCGTACACCCTGGACTATATCCAGCACATCTTTACCGAGTTCGACGAACTGCACGGCGATCGTCACTTCTCCGACGACGCGGCTATCGTGGGTGGTATTGCACGTCTGGACGACCAGCCGGTCATGGTTATCGGCCACCAGAAAGGCCGTGAAGTGCGCGAGAAGGTGCGTCGCAACTTCGGCATGCCGCGTCCGGAAGGTTACCGCAAGGCCTGCCGCCTGATGGAAATGGCCGAGCGGTTCAAGATGCCGATCCTGACTTTTATCGATACGCCGGGCGCGTATCCAGGCATTGACGCCGAAGAGCGCAACCAGAGCGAAGCGATTGCCTGGAACCTGCGTGTCATGTCGCGCCTGAAGACCCCGATCATCGCCACCGTGATTGGTGAAGGCGGTTCCGGCGGTGCGCTGGCGATTGGCGTCTGCGACCAGTTGAACATGCTGCAATATTCGACCTACGCGGTGATCTCGCCCGAAGGTTGCGCTTCGATCCTGTGGAAAACCGCCGAAAAAGCACCGGACGCCGCCGAGGCCATGGGTATCACCGCCGACCGCCTCAAAGGCCTGGGTATCGTTGACAAAGTGATCGCCGAGCCCTTGGGCGGCGCCCATCGCGACCCGGCTGCAGCTGCCGCCACCATCCGTGCAGAATTGGGCTCGCAGCTGGCGATGCTCAAGAAGCTGGATAACGAAGCGCTGCTGGCTCGTCGCTACGAGCGCCTGATGAGCTACGGTCTCTAAGGTCGCAACAGCATTAATGTGGGAGGGGGCCTGCCCCGATAGCGGTGCATCAGTCAGCAAATACAGTGACTGACACTCAGCAATCGGGGGCGAGCCCCCTCCCATATTTGCTGTGTGTATGCTTGGTCAACGTATTTCAGATTTGCGGCGGTAACGTTTGATGAAACCGACTTTGCCCGCCAAGCTCCTGCACGCCCTGGCCCCGTGGCGCAACGCCCCGGCTTGGCATATCGCCTTCTCTGGCGGCCTTGATTCCACTGTTCTGCTGCATCTCCTGGCCAACTCCGAGTCAATTCCGCCTCTAAGCGCTGTGCATGTCCACCATGGCTTGCAAGCCGCCGCCGACGCATGGCCGAGCCATTGTCAGTCAATCTGCGACCACCTGGGCGTGCCCCTGCGTATCATGCGCGTGCAAGTGCAGGCCGGCGCCAGTTTAGAAGGTGCGGCGCGTGAGGCGCGTTATCAGGCGTTTACCGAGGTGATGGGGGCAGGGGCGGTGATGCTCACTGCCCAGCATCGTGAAGACCAGGCCGAAACGCTTTTGTTTCGCCTGTTGCGCGGCGCGGGCGTACGTGGGTTGACGGCAATGCCCGTGCATCGTCCGTTGGCGGGTGGTCACTTGGTGCGCCCTCTGTTGCATGTCTCTCGGGGCGAGCTGGAAGCCTATGCCATGGCGCATCAGCTCCAGTGGATCGCCGACCCTTCCAATACGGACACTCAGTTCTCCCGCAATTACCTGCGCCACCGCGTATTTCCGAGACTGACCGAGCGCTGGCCGCAAGCCGTCAGCCGGCTGGCCCGCAGCGCGGAACACTTGAACGAAGCCCAGGGCTTGCTCGATGAGTTGGCCCGGATAGATCTGCAGGCAGCCGATCAGCCCTCGCCATTTCCCTGGCTGCCCTTGCCATCCCTGGCGCTTGCTTGTCTGCGAGAGCTTTCCGATGCCCGGCAGCGCAACGCCTTGCGCCATTGGCTGAGTCCGCTGACACGCCTGCCCGACAGCGATCACTGGGTCGGCTGGCAGTCCTTGCGTGATGCCCGGCACGACGCGCAGCCGTTATGGCGTCTGGCTGATGGGCAATTACACCGTTGCGGCGAGCGCATCTGGTGGTTGCCTTCCTCATGGTCGGAATTTTCCGACACCGCGGTGAGCTGGCCTGATGCGCAACACCCGCTATCGTTACCCGGCAATGGCCTGCTGAGAATTGTCGGCAAGGCGCCGGCAGGTCCGTTCGAGGTCCGTTATCGCCAGGGCGGTGAAACCCTTGACGTGCCAGGCCGCGGTCGACGAGATCTGAAGCGTTTGCTCAACGAAAGCGGCGTGCCGGGCTTCGTCCGTGGCAGATTGCCGCTGCTGTATCAGGGCGAACGATTGCTCGGCGTGCCCACCCTCGCTGGACTGCGGGTCGCACCGAGTGAAGGCTGGCAATTGCATTGGGTGCCACAGACCTGCGATCAAGGTTTGAGCTGATAGAGCCTTTCCGGTAGACTACGCTCCCTTCTTGATACAACTTCTGTGGATTCGCCTGAATCGCAGCAGTTGCCGATTACCAAGCAGTCTTTGCTGGGCGATTCCAAAAAATGTGTAGCGATCAACGTACCGGTGTTCCATTGCTGGTCTGTCACCACGCGGCGGTTTTTTTGAAAGGTGCACTGTGATTAATGCAGGTGATCGGGGGCTTCGGCCTCTCTTCGCTTTCCCCGGCGGCTCGGACCGCTTTAACGCAGACTTCTAGGGTTTTTCATGACGCGCTACATATTCGTCACGGGCGGTGTTGTTTCTTCATTGGGGAAAGGCATTGCCTCCGCTTCATTGGCGGCCATCCTGGAGGCGCGGGGGCTTAAAGTCACCATGCTCAAGCTGGACCCGTACATCAACGTCGACCCGGGCACCATGAGCCCGTTCCAGCACGGTGAAGTGTTCGTCACACACGACGGCGCCGAGACCGACCTGGACCTGGGCCACTACGAGCGGTTCATCCGCACGACCATGACCCAGAACAACAACTTCACCACTGGCCGTGTCTACGAGCACGTGCTGCGCAAAGAGCGCCGTGGTGACTACCTGGGTGCAACCATCCAGGTGATCCCGCACATCACCGACGAAATCAAGCGCCGCATCATCAAGGGTGCGGGCGATGCCGACGTGGCGATGGTCGAGATCGGCGGTACCGTGGGTGACATCGAGTCCCAACCGTTCCTCGAAGCCATCCGCCAGCTGCGTTTCGAAGTCGGCGCCAAGCGCGCGATGCTGATGCACCTGACCTTGGTACCGTACATCGCCACTGCCGGCGAAACCAAAACCAAGCCAACCCAGCACTCGGTCAAGGAACTGCGTTCCATCGGCCTGCAGCCGGACGTGCTGGTATGCCGCTCCGATCACCCGATCGATATTTCCTCGCGTCGCAAGATCGCGCAGTTCACTAACGTTGAAGAACGTGCGGTGATTGCCCTGGAAGACGCCGACACCATCTACAAGATCCCGGGCATCCTGCATTCGCAGGGCCTGGACGATTTTGTGGTCGAGCGTTTCGGCCTGCAGTGCAACGGCGCGGACCTGTCCGAGTGGGAAGCGGTGGTCGACGCCAAGCTCAACCCCGAGCACGAAGTCACCATCGCCATGGTCGGCAAGTACATGGAATTGCTGGACGCGTACAAGTCGCTGATCGAAGCGATGAGCCACGCCGGTATCAGCAACCGCACCAAGGTCAACCTGCGCTATATCGATTCCGAAGACATCGAGAACCAGGGCACCGCGCTGCTCGAAGGCGTGGATGCGATCCTCGTGCCTGGCGGTTTCGGCCTGCGTGGCGTGGAAGGCAAGATCACCGCCGTGCAGTACGCCCGTGAAAACAAAGTGCCGTACCTGGGTATCTGCCTGGGCATGCAAGTGGCCGTTATCGAGTTCGCCCGTAACGTGCTGGGCTGGAAAGACGCCAACTCCACCGAGTTCGACAGCAAGAGCGGTCACCCGGTCGTGGGCCTGATCACCGAGTGGGAAGACGCCACCGGTGCGGTCGAAGTGCGTACCGAAGCCTCCGATCTGGGTGGCACCATGCGCCTGGGCGCGCAGGATTGCCTGCTGGAGCCGGGCTCGCTGGTTCACGATTGCTACGGTAAGGACGTGATCGTCGAGCGTCACCGCCATCGCTATGAAGTGAACAACAACCTGCTGCCGCAGATCAAAGAAGCCGGCCTGAAAATTTCCGGTCGCTCCGGTGATGGCGCGCTGGTTGAAGTGGTCGAGGCGCCGGATCATCCGTGGTTTGTGGCCTGCCAGTTCCACCCTGAGTTCACCTCGACTCCACGTGATGGTCACCCACTGTTCAGCGGTTTCGTCAAAGCTGCACTGACGCAACATCAGAAAAAGGCGTAAACCTGATGGCCCAGAAGATCATTCGCGTAGGCGACATCGAGATTGCCAACGACAAGCCCATGGTGCTGTTCGGCGGCATGAACGTGCTGGAAAGCCGTGACATGGCGATGCAGGTCTGTGAAGAATACGTGCGGGTTACCCAGAAACTGGGTATTCCTTATGTGTTCAAGGCCAGCTTCGACAAGGCCAACCGTTCGTCCGTAACCTCCTATCGCGGCCCGGGCCTTGAAGAAGGCATGCGGATCTTCCAGGACATCAAGCAAGCCTTCGGCGTGCCGATCATCACCGATGTCCACGAGCCTGAACAGGCTGCCGTGGTCGCCGAGGTGTGCGACATCATCCAGTTGCCGGCCTTCCTGTCGCGCCAGACCGACCTGGTCGTTGCGATGGCCAAGACCGGCGCTGTGATCAATATCAAGAAAGCCCAGTTCCTCGCGCCTCAGGAAATGAAGCACATCCTGAGCAAGTGCGTGGAGGCGGGTAACGACCAGTTGATTCTCTGCGAGCGCGGTTCGAGCTTCGGCTACAACAACCTCGTGGTGGACATGCTCGGTTTCGGCATCATGAAACAGTTCGAATACCCGGTGTTCTTCGACGTGACCCACGCGCTGCAAATGCCCGGTGGTCGCTCGGACTCCGCCGGCGGGCGTCGTGCCCAGGTCACCGACCTGGCCAAGGCGGGCATGAGCCAATCCCTGGCCGGCCTGTTCCTGGAAGCCCACCCGGACCCCGACAATGCCAAGTGCGACGGTCCTTGCGCCCTGCGCCTGGACAAATTGGAGCCGTTCCTGGCACAGCTCAAGCAGTTGGATGAGCTGGTAAAGAGTTTTCCGACGGTAGAAACCGCGTAACTGCGCTTTCTCCGTGCAGGAGCCGAGCTTGCTCGCAATGAGCCCTGAGAGGGCACTATGACTGGCAAGTTTGTTCCAAATATTGCAATGTGCGCGACAAGTTAAATCGAGCGGTATAGAGCGTTTTCGTCAACTTTGGAGTGTTTACAACAATGGCAAAAATCGTCGACATCAAAGGTCGTGAAGTTCTCGACTCCCGTGGCAACCCCACCGTCGAAGCCGACGTGCTTCTCGATAACGGCATCATCGGCAGCGCCTGCGCGCCGTCCGGTGCTTCCACCGGTTCGCGCGAAGCGCTGGAACTGCGTGATGGCGACAAGAGCCGTTACCTGGGCAAGGGTGTCCTCAAGGCAGTAGCCAACATCAATGGCCCGATCCGTGACCTGCTGCTGGGTAAAGACCCGCTGGACCAGAAAGCGCTGGATCACGCGATGATCAAGCTCGACGGCACCGACAACAAAGGCAGCCTGGGCGCTAACGCCATCCTCGCCGTGTCCCTGGCCGCCGCCAAGGCCGCTGCCCAGGATCAGGACCTGCCGCTGTACGCGCACATTGCCAACCTGAACGGCACTCCAGGTGTCTACTCGATGCCGGTGCCGATGATGAACATCATCAACGGTGGCGAGCACGCCGATAATAACGTCGACATCCAGGAATTCATGGTGCAGCCGGTTGGCGCCAAGACCTTCTCCGAAGGCCTGCGCATGGGCACCGAGATTTTCCATCACCTCAAGGCTGTGCTGAAGGCCCGTGGCCTGAGCACCGCGGTCGGTGACGAGGGTGGTTTCGCCCCAAACCTGGCCTCCAACGAAGATGCCCTCAAGGTTATCTCCGAAGCCGTGGCCAACGCCGGCTACACCCTGGGCACCGACGTGACCCTGGCGCTGGACTGCGCGGCCAGTGAATTCTACGAAGACGGCAAGTACAACCTGTCCGGCGAAGGCCAGGTGTTCAACTCCGAAGGTTTTGCCGAGTACCTGAAGGGCCTGACCCAGCGCTACCCGATCATCTCGATCGAAGACGGCCTGGACGAGTCCGACTGGGACGGCTGGAAAATCCTCACCGACAAGATCGGCGAAAAAGTCCAACTGGTGGGCGACGACCTGTTCGTGACCAACACCAAGATCTTGAAAGAAGGCATCGATAAAAAGATCGCCAACTCGATCCTGATCAAGTTCAACCAGATCGGCACCTTGACCGAAACCCTGGAAGCCATCCAGATGGCCAAGGCCGCCGGCTACACCGCCGTAATCTCGCACCGTTCCGGCGAAACCGAAGATTCGACCATTGCCGACCTGGCCGTGGGCACCTCGGCTGGTCAGATCAAGACCGGTTCGCTGTGCCGTTCCGACCGTGTTTCCAAGTACAACCAATTGCTGCGTATCGAAGAGCAACTGGCCGGCAAAGCCAAGTACAACGGTCGCGGCGAGTTTCGCGGCTGAGCGTCACATGGTAAAAAGTCGGCGGATTGCGTCGGAAAACTCACGGCAATGTGAATTTCGGCGTTAATCTGGTGACTATCTAGCACAAGCCTGGTTCTTCCAGGCTTCGTGCTATCAGTTGCTCCAAAAGTGATGCATGGCTGTCTTTTTCCACTGGATACCCGATATTCGATGCGCAGTCCCAATTGGTTGTTTCTCGTCTTGCTCCTGCTGCTGGCTGGCCTGCAGTACCGCCTATGGGTAGGTAACGGCAGCTTCGCGCAGGTAAAAGACCTGACCCAACAAATTGCCGACCAGCACGCCGAAAACGAACGCCTGCTGGAGCGCAACCGCGTCCTCGACGCCGAAGTGCTTGAGTTGAAAAAGGGCACGGAGACCGTTGAAGAACGGGCTCGCCATGAGTTGGGCATGGTCAAGGAGGGTGAAACCCTCTACCAGTTGGCCCAATGAGCTATCGTTTGCCGGCCTTCTGGGCCGTGATTCCTGCCGCGGGCGTCGGTGCCCGTATGGCCGCGGACCGTCCCAAGCAGTACTTGCAATTGGGGGGGCGGACTATTCTTGAACACAGCCTGGGCTGTTTTCTTGACCACCCTCTGCTCAAGGGCCTGGTGGTCAGTCTTGCTGTTGATGATCCGTATTGGCCCAACCTGGCATGTGCCGCTGACCCGCGTATCCAACGTGCGGACGGTGGTTCGCAGCGCTCGGGCTCGGTGCTCAATGCACTGCTGCACCTCAATGCCCTGGGCGCCAGCGATGACGATTGGGTGTTGGTGCATGATGCGGCGCGGCCTAACCTGAGCCGTGATGATCTCGATAAGTTACTGGCTGAGTTGGCGGACGATCCGGTCGGTGGCCTGCTGGCGGTGCCGGCTCGCGATACCCTCAAGCGCGTCGACAAGCAGGGGCGGGTGGTGGAAACCGTCGACCGCAGCTTGATCTGGCAAGCCTATACGCCGCAGATGTTCCGCCTCGGAGCCTTGCACCGCGCGTTGGCCGACAGCCTGGTGGCCAACGCGCTGATCACCGATGAGGCCTCGGCCATGGAATGGTCCGGGCAGGCGCCGCGCTTGATCGAAGGGCGCTCGGACAATATCAAGGTGACCCGGCCGGAAGACCTGGAGTGGCTGCGGCTGCGTTGGGCCAATCGCCGGTAGTCAGTTGCACCGGGTCGAGTTCATCGCAGGCAAGCCAGCTCCCACATTCGATCACGTTCTCCCCCAGGCAACTCGGTCAACTGTGGGAGCTAGGCTTGCCCGCAATGAGGCCCGCCCGGACACCCAATACTCAACCGCTGTACTCCGGCCGCTCGGCCAACCCCTCATTCAAAAAATCCACCAACTTCCTGACCTTTGGCGACAAATGTCGTTGCTGCGGATACAGCGCCCACACCGCGGTATTCGGTGGTTGATGCGCCTCCAGCAGCGACACCAACGCGCCGCTGTGCAAGTGCTCCAGCACGTAATAGTCCGGCAGTTGGCACAACCCGACCCCTTGCAGCGCCGCATCCAACACGGCTTGCCCACTGTTGCAGCGCCAGTTTCCCTGTACCCGTTGGGAAAATTCGCGCCCGTCCTGGGCCAGTTGCCAGATGTCCGAGCTGCCGATCAGGCAATTGTGCCGACTCAATTCCGACAAGCTATGCGGCCGGCCGTACCGGGCCAGGTAGGACGGTGACGCACACAGGTACATTCGCCGAGGCGCGAGGCGGCTGGCGACCATGCTTGAGTCTTGCAGGCGCCCCAGGCGAATCGCCAGATCGAGGCCTTCGTGCACCAGATCCAGTTGGCGGTTGCTCAGCTCGATATCCACCCGCAGTTGCGGATAAAGCCCCATGAATCGCGTCACCAATGGCACGATAAAACGCTCGCCGTAAGCCACGGCACAGGTCATGCGCAACATGCCCTTGGGTTCGCTGGTCAGGTCGCCCACCGCGCGCAAGGCTTCTTCGCGTCCATCCTGCAGGCGCTGGCAGTGTTGCAGAAAGGTCTGACCGGCCTCTGTCAGTGTGACCTTGCGGGTGCTTCGGTAGAGCAGCCGCGTCTGCAGCCGGTCTTCCAGGCGCGCAACTTGCCGGCTGATATGGGACGACGAAACCCCCAGGCGTTCGGCGGCGGCGGTGAACTGGTTGCATTCGGCGACCGCGACGAACTCATCGATGCCTTCCCAGCGGTTGTCCTGCATGGCGATTATCCCTGTACAGCAATAAAGTTTTGCTTTTGGTCGGATTATTAATCAGCCGGTCATGTTTTACACTCATCGCTTCAGTTTTCAACCCGATGGAGATTTCCGGATGATCAAGTCCCGCGCTGCCGTAGCCTTCGAAGCCAAGAAACCCCTTGAGATCGTAGAAGTGGATGTCGCCATGCCAAAGGCCGGCGAAGTACTGTTGCGCGTGGTCGCGTCCGGCGTGTGCCATACCGACGCCTATACGCTGTCGGGCGCCGATCCGGAAGGCATCTTCCCGTCCATCCTTGGCCATGAGGGCGGTGCGGTGGTCGAGGCCATCGGCGAGGGCGTGACTTCAGTAGCGGTGGGTGACCATGTGATCCCGCTGTACACCCCGGAATGCGGCCAGTGCAAATTCTGTCGCTCGGGCAAGACCAACCTGTGCCAGGCCATTCGCGCCACCCAGGGCAAAGGCTTGATGCCCGATGGCACTACGCGTTTCTCCTACAAAGGGCAGCCGATTTTCCACTACATGGGCACCTCGACGTTTTCCGAGTACACCGTGCTCCCGGAAATTTCCGTGGCCAAGATTCCTAAAGAAGCACCGTTGGAAAAGGTCTGCCTGCTCGGTTGCGGCGTCACCACCGGTATCGGTGCGGTGATCAACACCGCCAAGGTCAAGCCAGGCGACACCGTGGCCATCTTCGGCCTGGGGGGCATTGGCCTGTCTGCGGTGATCGGGGCGGTCAAGGCCAAGGCCGGACGTATCATCGCCATCGACATTAACCCGGCCAAGTTCGAAATCGCCAAGCAACTGGGTGCAACCGACTGCATTAACCCGAAAGACTACGACCGCCCGATCCAGGACGTGATCGTCGACCTGACGGATGGCGGCGTGGATTTTTCCTTCGAGTGCATCGGCAATGTCCAATTGATGCGAGCCGCGCTTGAGTGCTGCCACAAAGGCTGGGGCGAATCGGTGATCATCGGCGTAGCCGGGGCCGGCCAGGAAATCGCTACCCGTCCGTTCCAACTGGTCACCGGTCGCGTCTGGCGCGGTTCGGCGTTTGGCGGCGTACGCGGTCGCAGCGAATTGCCAAGCTACGTGGAAATGGCCCAGACCGGCGAAATCCCGCTGGATACCTTCATCACCCACACCATGGGCCTGGAAGATATCAACAAAGCGTTTGACCTGATGCATGAAGGCAAGAGCATTCGTACCGTCATTCACTTTTGAAGCAGCGGCGAGCGGCAAGCTATCAGCAGCAAGTGGGTGCACGCCTTACTTGCCGTTTGAAGCTTGCCACTTGCAGCTGGGAGCACTCCCATGACCCTGGAAAATATCTCCTGCCAGAAGAGTTTTGGCGGCTGGCACAAACGCTACAAACACAATTCCCACGTGCTCGGTTGCGACATGACCTTCGCCGTCTACCTGCCGCCGCAAGCGGAGCAGGGCGGCAAGCTGCCGGTGCTGTACTGGCTGTCCGGCCTGACCTGCACCGATGAGAACTTCATGCAGAAAGCCGGTGCCCAGCGCATGGCGGCGGAACTGGGGTTGATCATCGTGGCGCCGGACACCAGCCCCCGAGGCCCCGGCGTGCCGGGTGATCCTGACAACGCCTGGGACTTCGGCCTCGGCGCCGGCTTCTACCTGAACGCCACCCAGCAACCCTGGGCCAAGCACTATCGGATGCATGACTACGTGGTGCAGGAATTGCCGGCGTTGGT
Organism: Pseudomonas quebecensis; assembly: GCF_026410085.1. Lineage (NCBI taxonomy): Bacteria > Pseudomonadati > Pseudomonadota > Gammaproteobacteria > Pseudomonadales > Pseudomonadaceae > Pseudomonas > Pseudomonas quebecensis. The sequence goes on along the minus strand of NZ_CP112866.1, from coordinate 3,846,990 downwards.
GGAGGCACACTTCCCGGCGTCCGATAAGCGCGGCATCAGCGGCCACTCCATGGGCGGACATGGCGCATTGGTGTGTGCGTTGCGCAACCCGGAGCGTTACCTTTCAGTGTCGGCTTTTTCGCCGATCAGCAACCCCATGGACTGCCCATGGGGCCAGAAAGCCTTTTCCCGCTACCTGGGCGAAGAACGTTCCAAATGGCGTGAGTGGGATGCCTGCGTGCTGATCAGCGAAACCTCGCACAAACTTCCATTGCTGGTAGATCAAGGCGATCGCGACGATTTCCTCGCCGTGCAGCTCAAGCCTGAAGCGCTGCGCCAGGCCGCGAAGGCGGCCAACCATCCGCTGGAACTGCGCCTGCAACCAGGCTACGACCACAGCTACTTTTTCATTGCCAGCTTCATCGAAGATCATCTGCGGCATCACGCACGTGCTTTGCTCGGTTAATGTGAGAAAAAAGTAGGTAGAATCACGCCCTGAATTAAATCGGGGCGTTTTTTTATGCGTATTGGCCACGGCTACGATGTGCACCGTTTCGCTGAGGGCGATTTCATTACCCTGGGCGGTGTGCGCATTGCGCACCACCACGGATTGCTGGCGCATTCCGACGGCGATGTCGTCCTGCATGCCTTGAGCGATGCATTGCTCGGCGCGGCGGCATTGGGTGATATCGGCAAGCACTTCCCAGACACCGACCCCACTTTCAAGGGCGCCGACAGCCGCGTGCTGCTGCGCCATGTGGTCGGCCTGATCCATGCCAAAGGCTGGAAGGTCGGCAATGTCGATAACACCATTGTCGCCCAGGCACCGAAAATGGCGCCCCATATCGAATCGATGCGTGCACTGATAGCCGCAGACCTGCAAATTGAAGTGGAACAAGTCAACGTGAAAGCCACCACCACCGAAAAACTCGGGTTCACCGGTCGTGAAGAGGGCATCGCGGTGCACTCCGTCGCCTTGTTGCTGCGCGCATGACTGACCTGCAACTGCTGGGCCCGCGGGCCTATGGCGAAGCGCTGGGCAGCGCGGTACTGAAAGCCACGGCCGAAGATTTCCAAGTGGACGAAGTGCTCGACATCCCGCTGACCGGCGAGGGCGAGCACCTGTGGCTGTGGGTGGAAAAGCGCGGCTTGAACACCGAAGAGGCGGCGCGGCGGATAGCCAAGGCGGCTGGCGTGCCGTTGCGCACTGTCAGCTATGCCGGACTCAAGGATCGCCAGGCGCTGACCCGACAGTGGTTCAGCGTGCAATTGCCGGGCAGGGCCGACCCGGACATGAGCGCGGCGCAAAACGACAGCCTCACCATCCTCAAAACCGCGCGCCATAAACGCAAGCTGCAGCGCGGCGCGCATTCGGCCAACGGCTTCACCTTGCGTCTGACTCAATTGGCCGCGGATACCGCCGCGATCGACGCCCGCTTGCAGCAGATCGCCAAGCACGGCATCCCCAACTATTTCGGTACCCAGCGCTTTGGGCATAACGGTGGCAACGTCGTCGACGCTCGCGACTGGGCGGCGCGCAAGGCCTTGCCCGAACAGCGCAATGTGCGCTCGCGGCTGTTGTCCACCGCGCGCAGTTTCCTGTTCAACAAAGTCCTGGCGGCGCGAGTCGCCGACGGCTCCTGGCAGCGCGCCCAGGTGGGCGATTTGCTCGCCTTTACCGACAGCCGCAGTTTTTTTCCGGCCGGTGAAGCCGAGTGCAGCGATCCGCGCCTGGCGATCCTGGACCTGCACCCGACGGGGCCGCAGTGGGGCGAGGGCGATTCACCTGCCGCGGGTGCCACCTTCGAGCTGGAACAGGCGGTCGCCGCCAGTGAGGCCGACCTGCGCGATTGGCTGGTCAAGGCGGGCATGAGCCAGGAACGTCGCATTCTTCGACTGCCCATTAGCGGGTTGACGTGGCATTATCCCCGGCCTGACATTCTGCAATTGGAATTCGTCCTGCCGGCCGGATGCTTCGCCACTGTCTTGGTGCGCGAGCTTGTTGATCTGGTGCCGGTGGGGCAGACGGACAGCCCATGCGTATTCTGATATCAAACGATGACGGTGCCACCGCACCCGGCCTTGCCGCGCTCCATGCCGCGCTGCAGGATTACGCCGAGTGCATAGTGGTCGCCCCCGACCAGGACAGGAGCGGCGCCAGCAGTTCGCTGACGCTCGACCGTCCCCTGCACCCGCAGGTTCTGGCCAATGGCTTTATCAGCGTGAACGGCACCCCTACCGACTGCGTACACCTGGCGATCAACAGCCTGTTGGAGCAGGAGCCGGATCTGGTGGTGTCGGGCATCAACCTCGGCGCCAACCTGGGCGATGACGTGCTGTATTCCGGCACCGTGGCCGCTGCCCTGGAAGGGCGTTTCCTGGGGCGCACCTCGTTCGCCTTCTCCTTCGCCTCACGCCAGCTCGACAACCTGCCGACCGCCGCCCATTTTGCGCGCCTGATGGTGGAGGCCCACGCTTCCTTGGACCTGCCGCCGCGCACGGTGCTGAACGTCAACGTTCCCAACCTGCCGTTGGACCATATTCGTGGTATCCAGCTCACGCGCCTGGGCCACCGCGCCCGCGCGGCGGCGCCGTTGAAGGTGGTGGACCCGCGTGGCAGGGAGGGTTATTGGATCGCGGCCGCCGGCGACGCCGAAGATGGCGGCCCCGGCACGGATTTTCACGCGGTAATGCAAGGTTATGTGTCGATTACACCATTGCAACTCGATCGCACCTTCAGTGATGCCTTCAGTGGTCTCGATGGCTGGCTGGAGGGGTTGCGCTGATGGCACGTGAACAAGACGATCTATTGCGTCGCGGCATCGGTATGACCTCCCAGCGTACCCGCGAGCGGCTGATCCAGCGTCTCTACGAAGAGGGACTGTCCAACGCCCAAGTGCTGGAAGTGATCCGGCGCACGCCGCGGCACCTGTTTGTCGATGAGGCCCTGGCCCATCGCGCCTATGAAGACACCGCGCTGCCCATCGGGCATAACCAGACGATTTCCCAGCCGTACATGGTGGCGCGCATGAGCGAGCTGCTGTTGGCGGCGGGCCCGTTGGACAAGGTGCTGGAAATCGGCACCGGTTCCGGTTACCAGACGGCGGTGCTGTCGCAGCTGGTGGAACGGGTGTTTTCGGTGGAGCGCATCAAGGTGTTGCAGGACCGCGCCAAGGAGCGCCTGGTTGAGCTGAACCTGCGCAACGTCGTGTTTCGTTGGGGGGACGGCTGGGAAGGCTGGCCGGCGCTGGCGCCGTATAACGGCATCATCGTCACCGCCGTGGCCACCGACGTGCCGCAGGCCCTGCTCGACCAATTGGCACCGGGTGGGCGCCTGGTCATTCCGGTCGGCTCCGGCGAAGTGCAGCAACTGATGCTTATCGTTCGTGAGGATGAAGGCTTTTCCCGGCATATCCTGGGAGCCGTGCGCTTTGTGCCGTTGCTCAACGGCCCGCTGGCCTGATCTATTTGCGCGGCCAGTGAATTCTGCTGGCGCGGATGTGTCTTACGGCGGGGTCTATGAAGTCAGCATGATGGGTGGATACATTCGGCACTCTCAAAGATTCGTTTCGCACGCGTGCCGGTAAAACTTCAATGCCCAGTTATACTTGCGTCATCTTTCCAGCCTGATACAGGCGTCCATGTTCAGCCACCACAAAGGGAGCGGCGGGTGAGTCTCACAGGTCTTGCGCAGCGTATGAGTAAAACAAGTTTTCAGCGACTGGTGCTTGGCCTCGTCTTCAGTTCCGTGTTGGTCGGCTGCTCCAGCTCGCCAAGCAGTGGCGCACGAGTCGTTGACCGCAACAGCTCGGTACCGCAAAAACCTACCGTCACCACTGGACAATACGTGGTACGCAAGGGCGATACGTTGTTCTCCATTGCCTTCCGTTATGGCTGGGACTACAAGGCGCTCGCAGCTAGAAACAATATTCCCGTGCCGTATACGATTCATCCAGGCCAGACCATTCGCTTCGATGGGCGTAGCGGTTCTGCGCCTACGACAGTTGTGACAACCTCTGGATCTTCGGCCTCGTCGTCCAGCAAAACCACCATCACTACGCGGCCTGCAGGCACGGCGGTGCCGACCCCCGCAAACAAGCCGGCGCCCGCGCCGTTGCCACCTGCGGGGCCTGCGCCGACCGGTTGGGGATGGCCCTCAAACGGAGTGTTGATTGGAAAATTCTCTTCAAACGGTAGTTTGAATAAAGGCATTGATATCGCCGGGGATTTGGGACAGCCTGTTTTAGCTGCGTCTGATGGGACAGTGGTGTACGCCGGGAGTGGTCTACGGGGTTACGGCGAACTCGTCATCATCAAACACAGTGACACCTACGTCAGTGCTTACGGTCACAACCGCAGGCTGTTGGTTCGGGAGGGACAGCAGGTCAAAGTCGGACAGACAATTGCCGAAATGGGGTCAACTGGTACGGACCGGGTGAAACTGCACTTTGAGATTCGCCGTCAAGGGAAGCCTGTAGATCCATTGCAATTCCTACCCCGTCGTTGATGTGTTGCCAGCCTGTTCCTAGCGTAGAAGGAACAGGCTCCAGCGTTGCCAAGGATAAAGGCGTCGCTTGAGCTTGAGGTCGAACTCACCAAAGGACTATAACAATGGCTCTCAGTAAAGAAGCGCCGGAGTTTGACATCGACGATGAGGTTCTCCTTATGGAGACCAGCATCGCTATGGAATCGATGTCGAATGAGGGACCTGCTACACCTTCAGTTCGAACCAAATCCAAGAACTCCTCCGCGTTAAAGCAACACAAATACATTGATTACACCCGGGCGCTTGATGCGACCCAGCTGTACCTCAATGAAATCGGCTTTTCCCCTCTGCTTACCCCTGAAGAGGAAGTCCATTTTGCGCGCTTGTCGCAAAAAGGCGATCCGGCTGGGCGCAAGCGCATGATTGAAAGCAACCTGCGGCTGGTAGTGAAAATTGCCCGGCGCTACGTCAATCGTGGGCTGTCCCTGTTGGACCTGATCGAGGAGGGCAATCTTGGCCTGATTCGAGCAGTGGAAAAGTTCGATCCTGAACGCGGCTTCCGTTTTTCGACCTACGCCACCTGGTGGATTCGTCAGACCATCGAACGGGCGATCATGAATCAGACCCGCACGATCCGGTTGCCGATCCATGTGGTCAAGGAGCTCAACGTCTATCTGCGGGCGGCGCGTGAGCTGACACAAAAACTCGATCATGAACCCTCACCCGAAGAAATCGCCAACCTGCTGGAAAAACCAGTAGCGGAGGTCAAGCGCATGCTTGGTCTTAACGAGCGCGTGTCTTCGGTCGACGTCTCGCTGGGTCCGGATTCGGATAAAACCCTGCTGGACACCCTCACGGATGATCGCCCTACAGACCCTTGTGAGCTGTTGCAGGACGATGATCTGTCCCAAAGCATTGACCAGTGGTTGTCTGAACTTACGGACAAACAACGTGAAGTGGTGATTCGCCGCTTCGGCCTGCGCGGCCATGAGAGCAGTACCTTGGAGGATGTAGGCCTGGAGATCGGTCTGACCCGCGAGCGGGTGCGGCAGATCCAGGTTGAAGGGCTCAAGCGCCTGCGTGAGATCCTGGAGAAAAATGGCCTGTCGAGTGAGTCGCTGTTTCAATAGCGTCTGCTTGAATGCCTGAATGTGGGAGGGGGCTTGCCCTCGATAGCGGTGTGACAGTCAATGCAAATGTGACTGCTGACCCGCCATCGGGGGCTAGCCCCCTTCCACATTTTTATTTTTCAAGCATCAAGTGGGTTTGGATACCAAATCCCAGGCATAAAAAAACCCCGCTTTTAAGGGCGGGGTCTTTTCGACTAAGTCAGTACAAGTTAGATAACTTGAACTTCTTCAGCTTGCATGCCTTTCTGACCGCGGGTAGCGATGAAAGAAACCTGTTGGCCTTCTTTCAGGCTTTTGAAGCCGTCGGATTGGATAGCTTTGAAGTGAACGAACAGGTCGTCACCGGATTGTGGAGTGATGAAGCCGAAGCCTTTTTCATCGTTGAACCACTTAACGGTACCAGTTTGGCGATTAGACATGGTGTATCTCCTTGGACAAAGTTAACTGCGACTCAGGAAAAGCCCTGGCCGAGACTGAGTGCAAAGAGCAGGAAAAATTCTTGGAGATGGTTGGATCGAAATTCAACATATCGTGTAGAGATTCTCAGTGACACAAGCAGCACAGTGGCGCCACCTTAACCCTTTTTCCGGAACGTGCCAATGGTATTTCCGAAGGTTTCTCTATTTTCGTGACTGGCGGTGGTATTTACCGACACCCCACGCAACGCGATGGCTCCCGGCCCCGCTGGCTGCGGCTCCAGGTCCAGGGCGCATTCATCAAGAAAACCCCCACGCCCTTTGAACCCCAACGCCGGCCCCGGTAAGATGCCTCACAGAATTTTTCCACCTCGCTATTCAGGACACCCGCCATGAGCATCAAATCGGACAAGTGGATTCGCCGCATGGCGCAAGAGCACGGCATGATCGAACCCTTTGTCGAGCGCCAGATGCGTGGAGAGGGCGCCGAACGCCTGATTTCGTACGGTGTGTCCAGCTACGGCTACGACGTGCGTTGCGCCGATGAATTCAAGGTGTTCACCAATATCAATTCGGCAACCGTCGATCCGAAAAACTTCGATGAAAAAAGCTTCGTCGATATCAAGAGCGATGTGTGCATTATCCCGCCGAACTCGTTCGCGCTGGCGCGCACCGTGGAGTTCTTTCGTATCCCGCGCGACGTGCTGACCATCTGCCTCGGCAAAAGCACTTACGCCCGTTGCGGCATCATCGTTAACGTGACCCCCCTTGAGCCGGAATGGGAAGGCCATGTGACGCTGGAGTTCTCCAACACCACCACGTTGCCGGCGAAAATCTACGCCAACGAAGGGGTGGCGCAGATGCTGTTCCTGCAGTCCGACGAGGCCTGTGAAGTGTCCTACAAGGACCGTGGCGGCAAGTATCAGGGCCAGCTCGGCGTCACGCTGCCGCGCGCTTGATCGAAAGCTCCGACACGCAAAGGGAATTAGTCTGAAGAAAGTGACTCTATTGGGTGTACTGCCTCGGCACGTGTAAAACGTGTCGAGCCACGCTTGAGGAGTACCTTATGAAGATCGACCCCCGAATCAGCGCAGAACTCGCTCGCCTTGAACCCAATCAGATTGGCGTTCTGGCATGGTCTCTGATGGCCGATCCTGCCTATGCGGGCGGCATCCCCGGCGAACCTGAGCCGGATTACCCGCAGCCCACCGAGCCCAGTGAGCCTACCCTGCCGGACGAGCCGCCACCCGCGCCCGTTGCTTGAAGCCTTTAGGGTTGGCCTGCATCACCTGACAGGCCATACCTCCTGATCGCCAATCACCAGAATCCGGTGGTTGGCGTCCGGCTCGACCGCATAGCCTCCTGTAAACGCCCCGAACGCCGGTAGCAGGCTGACCCGTGGCCCGAGCTGAAAGCAGGGCAGGCGCAGGCTCTGGCGCCCCTTGCCGCGCAAGCGGTACACCGGATGCACATGACCTGCCAGCACATGGTGGCTGGGATGAGCGTCGGGTTCGTGCTGCAAGGCAAACGGGCCCATCAACAGCGGTTCTGGCACCACGTCGATCCCGAGGTCGCCAGGCGGGTCACCCGCACGCTTATCGTGATTGCCGCGAATCAACGTCAGCGGCAGGTCACGATGCTGTTCGCGCCACGCTCGCAGGGCGCCCAACGTGCCGCTGGCATGGGAGCCTGGGCCGTGCAGGAAGTCACCCAGAAACACCACTCGCGCACAATCGAATGCCTCCAGCACCCGGTCCAGGCGCGCCAGGTTGTCGGTGGTGGTGCCCTGGGGCACCGGCTGTCCCAGGCTGCGATAGGCCGATGCCTTGCCAAAATGCGCGTCGGCGACCAGCAAGCACCGGCGCGCGGGCCAGTAGATGGCCTTCTGGGCCAGCAGCCATAGCTCTTCGCCTTCCAATTGAACTGAGCAATACATCAAGCTTTTCCGTTATCCGCGACTTTTTCCAAATCCTTGACCATCCGCGCGATGCGCTCCGAGAGTTTTTCCGAGCTCATACTTTCGCGCATGCGCTCAACCAGCAGCGGAAATGCCAGGGGCGTGGGCCGTTCAATCAGGTGCAGCTCCAGTGTCAGAGTGGACAGGTGCCGTAGCGCCGCTTCCAGTCGACGAATGTCCAATTCGTCGCGCAATACTTCTTCGCCGGCCTGAGCCAGTAACAGGTTGTGCGGGTCATACTGCTTGAACACTTCAAAGAACAAGCCGCTGGAGGCCTGCACTTGCCGGGTGCTTTTCGGCGCGCCGGGGTAGCCGGCAAACACCAGCCCGGCGATGCGCGCGATTTCGCGAAAGCGCCGCAGGGCCAGTTCACCGGCGTTCAGGCTGGCGGCGACGTCCTCCAGCAAGCGGTCCGGGCTCAGCAGCGGGGCGTTCAACAGCGCGGGCCAATCCACCGGAGTGGCGCTGAGCAATTCCAGGCCATAGTCGTTGACCGCGATGGAGAATGTGACGGGTTGCCCCTGGCTGACGCGCCACGCCAGCAAACTGGCCAGGCCCAGGTGCACCTGGCGCCCGGCGAACGGGTAAAGGAACAGGTGCCAACCCTCGCGGGATTTCAGGGCTTCGGCCAGCAAGTGCGCGCGGGTCGGCAGGCCGGACCAACGCAGCTGCGTCTGCAGGAGTGGTTGTACCGCCTGCATCTCCGGGCCGTCGAAGTGACCCTGGGCAGCGGCATCGAAGCGTTCCACCACGGCCTGGGCCAGTTCGTTGGAAAGGGGCATGCGCCCGCCATTCCAACGCGGCACTGCGGCCTTTTTGGCGGTACTGCGGCGTACGTAGGCGGTCATGTTTTCCACCCGCACCAGCTCCAACAAGCGACCGGCAAACAGGAAACCGTCCCCCGGTTTGAGTCGCGCAATAAAGCCTTCTTCCACACTGCCCAGGTTCTTGCCGCCACCGCCCTTGCTCCAGAATTTAAGCTGGATGCTCGCATCGCTGACGATAGTGCCCACGCTCATGCGATGGCGCCTGGCCAACCGTGCATCCGGCACCCGCCAGATGCCGTGCTCGTCGGGCTCCACGCGGCGGTAATCCGGGTAAGCGGTCAGTGATAAGCCGCCGTGGCGCACAAAGCCCAGGGCCCAGGCCCAGTCGGCGTCAGTGAGGTCGCGATAGGCCCAGGCGCCGCGTACTTCCTCCAGCAACGATGCGGGCATAAAGCCGCCACCCAAGGCCATACTCACCAAGTGTTGTACGAGCACATCCAGTGGTTTGTAAGGAGATTCCCTGGCTTCGATGCGTCGCTCGGCAATTGCATCCTGCGCCGCCGCGGCTTCGATCAGTTCCAGGCTGTGAGTCGGCACCAGCGTCACCCGCGACGGCCGCCCGGGTGCGTGGCCGGAGCGCCCGGCGCGCTGCATCAGGCGCGCCACGCCCTTGGCCGAACCGATCTGCAGCACGCGCTCGACCGGCAGGAAATCCACCCCCAGGTCCAGGCTCGAGGTGCACACCACCGCCTTGAGTTGCCCGTCTTTCAGCGCCCGTTCGACCCAGTCGCGCGTCTCCCGGGACAACGAACCATGGTGAAGGGCTATCACTCCGGCCCAATCCGGCCGCGCATCGAGCAATGCCTGGTACCAGATTTCCGACTGTGCCCGGGTGTTGGTGAACACCAGGCAACTGCTGCTGGTGTCCACCTCGGCCACCACCTGCGGCAGCATTTTCAAACCAATATGTCCGGCCCAGGGGAAGCGCTCGGCCACGGGTGGCAACAGCGTATCGACGTGCAGCGCCTTGGCCGTTTGCCCCTGCACATTGATTCCTCCGCCTTGTGGGACCAGTACCTCCAAGGCGTGGGATTGATTGCCCAGCGTCGCGGAAATCCCCCACACCAGCAATTCAGGCTGCCAACGTCGCAAGCGCGCCAGGGCCAGTTGCAACTGCACCCCGCGTTTGTTGCCGATCAGTTCGTGCCATTCATCCACTACCACCATGCGCACATGGGCCAGGCTGGCTTCGCTGTCGGCGCGGGCCAGCATCAGGGTCAGGCTTTCCGGGGTGGTGACCAGTGTGGTCGGCTGGCGACGGGTTTGTCGGGCGCGTTCGGCACTGCTGGTGTCGCCGGTGCGCAGGCCGACACTCCACGGGATTTGCAACGCCGCCAGCGGCGCTTCCAAGGCGCGCGCGGTGTCGGCGGCGAGGGCTCGCATCGGCGTGATCCACAACACCGTCAGCGGCTCGGCCGGTGGCTTGCGTTTGCCGGTGGCCGGTGGGCGCGTGATGGCGAAGCGATTGAGCGCGGCAAACCACAGTGCGTAAGTCTTGCCGGCACCGGTGCTGGCATGCAGCAAGCCGGAATTTCCCTCCTTGACCGCCGTCCACACGGCTTTTTGGAAGGCGAACGGTTTCCAGCCTTTGGCGGCGAACCATTGCCTGGCGAAGTCGTGGGGTTTTGCCATGCGGCGGCTGACGCTCTGGAGGGCTTATTCCACAGACCCCCCAGGCATCACAAAGGTTTACTTCAAATTACCGCTCAGGAACTGTTGCAGGCGTTCGCTCTTGGGGTTGCCCAGCACGTCTTCCGGCGCGCCTTGCTCCTCCACCAGGCCTTTGTGCAGAAACAGCACCTGGCTGGACACTTTGCGCGCAAAGCTCATTTCGTGGGTGACCATGATCATGGTGCGGCCTTCCTCCGCCAGGCCCTGGATCACCTTCAGCACTTCGCCCACCAGTTCCGGATCGAGGGCCGAGGTGGGCTCGTCGAACAGCATCACCTCCGGCTCCATCGCCAATGCGCGGGCGATGGCGACGCGCTGTTGCTGCCCGCCGGAGAGAAACGCCGGGTACTGATCGGCCACGCGAGCCGGCAGGCCGACCTTGTCCAGGTAACGGCGGGCGCGGTCTTCGGCGTCCTTCTTACTGCAGCCCAGCACCCGGCGCGGAGCCATGGTGATGTTCTCCAGCACGCTCATGTGGCTCCACAGGTTGAAGTGCTGGAACACCATCGCCAGCCGCGTGCGCAAGCGTTGCAGTTCGGCGTCGTCGGCCACGCGCATGCCGTGGCGGTCGCTGACCATGCGGATCGGCTGGCCGTCGAGGGTCATGGCGCCATCGTTGGGCGTTTCCAGAAAATTGATGCAACGCAAAAAGGTGCTCTTGCCCGAGCCGCTCGCGCCGATCAGGCTGATCACGTCACCGGTCCTGGCCTTGAGCGAAACACCTTTGAGCACCTCATTGTCGCCATAGCTTTTATGCAGGCCTTCAACGGTCAATTTGTACATGGGGCGTGCATCCTCAAGGCGAAAGTAGATAGCCGCTGCGGTAGGCTTCGGTGCCTGCGACATGGCCGATGACCATCCCGGCAGTGGCCATGCGGCGCAGCGAACGGGCGTAAAGCAGGCCGGCCGTGCGGCAGCGCACGGGCGTTACGCGGTCGGTAATGGGGTCGATGATTTCAGCGAGCAATTGCCCGGCTTCCAGGTACTCGCCGGGTAGGGCGGCAAACACCAGCAAGCCGCCCACCGGCGTGGCCACCGGCTCCACGCCGGCCAGCGGGGTGGCCGGGTAGGGCAGCTCGGGCAGGGGCGGTGCGTCGCCGGCGATGGCGCCGAAGCGGATCAGATAATCGATGATCGCCTGGCTGTCGAGGCTCGCCAGGCCATGGTTGACGTCGCCCTGGCCGCGCAGTTCGACGGTCACCGACAAACTGCCCAAGGGGATCGGAAACCGCGCGCCGAAGCGCTGCTGCAACTGCCACCACACCAGGCTGAAGCATTCGTCGAAGGACTGGCCGCCCGAGTCCGTGGCCAGCAGGTTGGCCTCCGAGCCAAGGTAGCGCGCCAACGCTTCGACCTGGGGCCAGGCTTCAGGTGTGGTGTACAGATGCGCCACCGCTTCGAAATCGCAGTGCAGGTCCAGCACCAGATCGGCGTCGCAGGCCAGGCGTTGCAGCACCAGGCGCTGGGACTGCAACTGGGTCGTTGCGCTTTGCCCGGCCAGGGTGCTGACCAGGGCGGCACGGATCACTCGCACGTTGTGCTGCGGATCGTCGCCGAGCAACGCTTGGACCTGATTGCCTACCTCGTCACTGAGGTCGACGAACAGCCGATTGAAGTTCTGTCCGCTCTCCAGTTCATAGCGGCCCAGCGGGGTGTCCATCAACACCTGTTCCAGGCCCGCCGGGTTGGCGACCGGCACCAACACGATTTCGCTGCGCAGGCGCCCGGCGGCGGCCAGTTCGGCCAGGCGCGCCTTTAAATGCCAGGCCACCAGCATGCCCGGCAATTCGTCGGCATGCAGCGACGCCTGGAGGTAGACCTTGCCGTGGCTGTGTTCCGGGCCAAAGTGAAAACTGTGGATCTGCCGCGCGGTGCCGGGCACCGGCGCGATCAATTGATGAATCCGATGACGCATGAACGCTCCTTAGTGGCTGGGGCCGAGAAACGCCAGCCAACGCCGCTCCGCCAGGCGAAACAGGCCGACCAGGGCGAAGGTCACGGTCAGGTAGATCAGCGCGGCAATACCGAATGACTGAAAGGTCATAAAGGTGGCCGAGTTGGCGTCCCGAGCCACCTTGAGGATGTCCGGAATCGTCGCGGTAAACGCCACTGTGGTCGAGTGCAGCATCAGGATCACTTCGTTGCTGTAGTACGGCAGCGACCGGCGCAGCGCCGAGGGCATGATCACGTAGGCATACAGCTTCCAGCCGCTGAGCCCGTAGGCCTTGGCGGCTTCGACCTCGCCGTGGGCCATGCTGCGGATCGCGCCGGCGAAGATCTCCGTGGTGTAGGCGCAGGTGTTGAGGGCAAAGGCCAGGATGGTGCAGTTCATCGCATCGCGGAAAAACGCGTCCAGCACCGGTTGCGCGCGCACGGCGGCAATGCTGTAGATGCCGGTGTAGCAGATCAGCAGCTGTATATAGAGCGGCGTGCCGCGAAACAGGTAGGTGTAGAACTGCACCGGCCAGCGCACCAGCGGGTTGCGCGAGACGCGGGCAATGGACAGCGGGATCGACACCAGAAACCCGATGACCAGTGCGGCGCTGAGCAGCCACAGGGTCATGGCCAGGCCGGTGACGTGCTGGCCGTCGCTATACAGAAACGGGCGCCAGTATTCCTGCAGGAGTTCGATCATCGCACGGCCTCCCGGGCGCCAGCGGAGTAGCGGCGTTCAAGACGGCGCAGGACAAAGTTGGAGGCACTGGTGATCAACAGGTAGATCAACGCGGCCAGTACCAGGAAGTAGAACAGCTGATAAGTGCTTTTGCCGGCATCCTGTGCCGCCTTGACCAAGTCCGCCAGGCCGATGATCGACACCAGCGCGGTGGCCTTGAGCATCACCATCCAGTTATTGCCGATGCCCGGCAGGGCAAAGCGCATCATCTGCGGGAAAGTCACGTAGCGAAACCGCTGGCCGCGCTTGAGCCCGTAGGCGGTGGCGGCTTCCAGTTGGCCACGGGGTACGGCGAGAATCGCGCCGCGAAACGTCTCGGTGAAGTAGGCACCGTAGATAAAGCCCAGGGTGATTACCCCGGCGCTGAATGGGTCGATCTCGATGTACTCCCATTCCATCAAGTCGGTCAGACCAGTGAGCCAGGTTTGCAGGCTGTAGAAAATCAACAGCATCAGCACCAGGTCGGGTACGCCGCGGATCAGCGTGGTGTAGAGCTGCGCGGGGATACGCAGAAAGGGCAGGCTGGACAGTTTGGCGCTGGCGCCGAGCAACCCCAGCAATACGCTGACGGCCAGGGACAGCACCGACAATTTGATGGTCATCCAGGTGCCTTGCAGCAACAGCGGGCCGAAACCCTTCAAGCTGAGTGCGCTCAGCCCGAGGGTTTGCAACAGTTCTTCGAACATAAATCGGGACCTATGGCGATAAAAAAGCGCCCCTGAATAAACAGGGGCGCCCAGGCATTATTTGCCGCTGTACAGGTTCAGATCGCCAAAGTGTTTCTTCTGAATGGTGGCGTAGGTGCCATCATCGTGTAACGCTTTGATACCTTTATCCAAAAGGGCCTTCAACTCAGTGTTACCTTTTTTGATACCGACGGCGGTTTTGGACGGCAGCAAAGGGTCGTCGATGGCCGCGCTGACTTCATAGCCGGCGCCGGCCGGCGACTTCAAAAAGCCCAGTTCGGCTTGCAGCATGTCTTGTACCGAAGCGTCGAGGCGGCCGGAGGTCAAGTCAGCGTAAACCTGGTCCTGGTTCGCGTAGGCCTTGGTGGTTACACCGGCTTTATCCAGTACGGCCTTGGCGTAGGCTTCCTGAATGGTGCCTTGCTCGTAGCCAACGGTTTTGCCCTTGAGCGACTCCGGCGTGGAGTAGCCCGCGCCTTTCTTGAACACCAGCGAGGTCGGGCCGGAGAACAGCTCGTTGGAGAAGTCGATGGCCTTCATGCGGGCATCGGTGACGGTCATGGACGAAATCACGCCGTCGAATTTGTTGGCCTTGAGACCCGGAATCATGCCGTCGAAATCGCTTTCGACCCACTTGCACTTGACCTTCAGCTCGGCGCAGATGGCATTGCCCAAGTCGATATCGAAGCCCACCAGGCTGCCGTCGGCCGCCTTGGATTCGAACGGGGCGTAGGACGGGTCGACACCAAAACGCAATTCCTTGTATTCCTTGGCCAGCGCGGTACCGGCGGCCATGCACAGAGCCAGTGCAGAAAGGGTCAGCAATGCTTTTTTCATTATGTAATCCCTTGAAACCAAGATAAGCGCTTGTGGCGCGATTAGGACTGTTACTGAACGGTGTCAGACGGATCCCAAGTAGCAATTTCTGCACCATAGTTCCGAATGAGCGTTTTAAAAGGTAGGAAGGTAGCGTCGAGAGTGTAGGAGATGCCCAAAAATGGGCACCGATTTTTCAATGCACCATTTAGGGGATTTGTCTCAGGCCAACAGGTCCTGCAAGGTCGCGAGGTTGTCGGCGTCTTCCACACTTTTATCCTGGCGCCAGCGCAACATTCGCGGGAACCGTACCGCAATCCCGCTTTTATGGCGCTTGGACAGGGCGATGCCCTCAAACCCCAACTCGAACACCATGCTCGGCGTGACGCTGCTGACCGGGCCGAATTTTTCCACGGTGGTCTTGCGCACGATGGCATCGACCTTGCGCATTTCCTCGTCGGTCAGCCCGGAGTAGGCCTTGGCGAACGGCACCAGCGTGCGTTCGCTGCCCGGCGGGCCATCCCACACCGCAAAGGTGTAGTCGCTGTAAAGGCTGGCGCGCCGCCCGTGGCCGCGCTGGGCGTAGATCAGCACCGCGTCGACGCTGAACGGGTCGACCTTCCATTTCCACCACACGCCCATGTCCTTGGTGCGGCCCACGCCGTAAAGGCCGTCGCGTGCCTTGAGCATCATGCCTTCCACCCCCAGCCTTCGCGAATCCTCGCGCTGCTGCGCCAGATCCTGCCAGGTCGCGCCCGTCAGCAGCGGCGAAGGCAGCAGCACGGGTTGGTTGCACTGGGCGATCACCTGTTCCAACTGTGCCCGGCGCTCGGCCTGGGGATGGTTGCGCCAATCGTGACCCTGGTGTTCCAGCAGGTCATAGGCGAGCACTGCCACTGGCGCGTCTTCCAGGACTTTTTTGCTCAGGGTCTTGCGACCGATCCGCTGTTGCAGCAGGGCAAAAGGTTGCACTGCGTCCTTCCACACCACGATCTCGCCGTCGATCACCGTGCCGTCGGGCAGGCCGCTCACCAGGCTGTGCAGTTCAGGAAAACGCTCCGTCACCAGCTCTTCGCCTCGGGACCAGACCCACAGGCGGCCCTCGCGCTTGACCACTTGCGCGCGAATGCCGTCCCACTTCCACTCCACCTGCCAGTCGCTGGGTGAACCAAGCAAGGTGTCGAATTGCTCCACCGGTTGCGCCAGGCCATGGGCCAGAAAAAACGGATACGGCTGCCCGCCACGTTGAGCGTGTTCGTCCGAAGATTCGGCGGCGATCAGCTTCAGATACCCTTGCGGCGTAGGGCGATTGGACAGATCGGTGTAGCCCACCAGCCTTTGTGCCACGCGCTTGCTGTCCAACCCGGCCATCGCCGCGAGGGCGCGGGTGACCAGCAGTTTGGACACCCCCACACGGAAGCTGCCGGTGATCAGCTTGATACACACCATCAGGCTCGGTTGATCCAGTTGCGCCCACAGCGCCGGCAAGCGTTCGGCCAGCTCCGCCGGCGGCAGGCCACGTAAGGGCAGCAGTTTTTCCTCCAGCCACACGGCCAGGCCGTCCTCTGAGGTGTAGGGCGACTCCGGCAGCAGCAGGGAAACTGTCTCGGCCAGGTCGCCCACCGATTGGTAGCTTTCTTCGAACAGCCACGGCTCGATGCCCGACGCCTCGGTGGCCATGTCACGCAGCAGGCGGGTCGGCACCAGTTGCCGTGGCCGCCCACCGGAGAGGAAATACACCGCCCACGCGGCGTCGGCCGGCGGGGCCTGGCGGAAGTAGGTTTGCAAAGCGGCAAGCTTGGCGTTGCTGGAGGTGGTGGCGTCGAGGTTGGCGTACAGCTCGGCGAAGGCCTTCATGCCGAGACCTCTTCTTCGTCGTCCCCGTATTCGGTGGTGAAGCCCTGGGCATCCAAGCCTTTTTCACGCAGATGGCGAACCAGGACGCCGACGGAGCCGTGGGTCACCATCACCCGCTCGGCGCCGGTTTGCTCGATGGCCCACAACAGGCCCGGCCAGTCTGCGTGGTCCGACAGGACAAAACCGCGATCCACTCCGCGCCGCCGTCGGGTGCCGCGCAGGCGCATCCAACCGCTGGCGAAGGCATCGCTGTAATCGCCGAAGCGGCGTATCCATGTGCCGCCGCCGGTGGAGGGCGGCGCGATGATCAGCGCCTGGCGCAGCAGCGGGTCGTTTTTCTTGAAATCGCCGGCGTACAGGGTTTCGGGGATATAGATGCCGGCATCGCGATACACCCGGTTCAACGGCTCGACCGCGCCGTGGCAGAGGATCGGGCCGATGCTGGCGTCGATGCCATGCAGGATGCGCTGGGCTTTGCCGAAGGAATAACAGAACAACACGCTGGCTTTGCCGTTGGCGATATTCCCACGCCACCACTCGTTGATTCCCGCAAAGATCTGCGCCTGCGGCTGCCAGCGGTAGATCGGCAGGCCGAAGGTGGATTCGGTAATAAACGTGTGGCACTGCACCGGCTCGAAGGGCGCGCAGGTGCCATCGGGCTCGACTTTATAGTCGCCGGACGCTACCCAGACTTCGCCCTGATATTCGAGGCGCACCTGGGCCGAACCGAGTACATGCCCCGCCGGATGGAAACTCAAGGTTACCCCGTGGTGCACCAGACGTTCGCCGTAGGGCAAGGTCTGCAGGTTGATGTCCTGCCCCAGTCGCGAGCGCAGGATACCTTCGCCGGGCGCGGCTGCGAGGTAGTGGGTGTTGCCGGTGCGGGCATGGTCGCCATGGGCGTGGGTGATTACGGAGCGTTCCACCGGGCGCCAGGGGTCAATGTAGAAATCCCCGGCGGGGCAATAGAGGCCTTCGGGGCGGGCGATGACAAGGTCCATGGGATGACCGCAAGAGGGGCTTGTTACTTATGAGGCAGGGGCGAGCGCAGAAGTTCTATCTGAATGCATGTGGATCCTGGTTGTTCCAGCAGGCTACCGATGATCAACGGCGAAACCGGCTGATCGTACTTCAATAGACGTTCGACACTGGCTGAAAAGGTGGGAGGGGCATAGGCATCTGCATCAATCTAAAGGCAGACACCTGACTCTGTGGTGAGCCGGTTTACCACAACAAGCCCCTCCTGCATTTTCCAGCGTTTACTTGCCTGGGGTCAGGGTCAGGCGGGTCTTGCCGTACACCTTGTCGAAGTTCTGCGGCTGCATCGGGAAGCTCAGGTATTGCGCCTTGAGCGACGGGTCGATGCCATTGGCATAGTTCGGACTGGCCGGGTTACCGGATTGGCCGATGCCACCCTGGCCCATCATCGGTTCCGCCAGGCCGAAGTCGACGATCATGCGCAATGCCGACACCTGGGTAGTGTTGAAATCCTGGCCCCAACTGTAAGGCGCCGAGTTCAAGGTGTTATGGTCGCCGCCACTGGCCAGCGGCCCACGGATCACTTGGCCTTGCGCGTTTTTCCAGGTGGTGCTGTGCAACTTGCCCCACTGCCACGCCTTGTGGTCCGTACCCAGTTGGCTGTCGCCAGCGGTAATGGCGGCCGCCAGGCTGCGTGCGAGGATCGTCGGCTTGTCTTCCTTCTGTGCGGTGCGCACGTCGTCCCAGAACGGGCTGTCTTCACGGCCCAGCAGGTGGTCGGCCTGGGCGGCGTAGGAGAGGCCGGCGTTGCTCACGAAGGCTTTCCAGCTGGCGCTGTTTTCCGGGCCGAGTTCGTCGAGAAAGATCTGTCGGGTGCTCTCCTGCAGGAACAGTTCGTAGAGCGCTGCGTCCGAGGACGTCGATACCAGGCGACCATCGAATGCCATCAAGCGCTTCAGCGCTTCCCGTGCCTTGGCCTGCTCGGCGGCCGGCAACCCATCCATCGCCTGCTTCAATGGCTGGGTCATGCCCGGCGCCTGGAACATGCTCTTGAGCTTGGCGGCGAAGGCCGTGGTCTGGTCGTATTGCATGGCGATCACGCTGCGGCTGTCGTGTTTGCCGGCATTGGCCAGTTGCGCCAGGCGTTCGCTGCGCTCCGGCGCATCCCAGGAGTTGGATAGCTGCATGCCATAGCCGCGTGGCGCGGTGCGCTGGTTGGCGGTGCCGATCCAGCCCTGGGGCGGGTCCTGATCATAGGGGTGCAGCATCGCATCGGCGTAACCGTCCCAGTCAAAGCGACCCTCCCAGCCCGGCGACGGCAACAGGCCTTCACCTTCACGGCGGTTGGGAAAGCGACCGGTGACCTGCCAGCCGATATTGCTGGCGTCGGCGAAGATCATGTTCAGGGCGATCGCGCGGATTTCCCGGGTGGCGTCCGAGGCTTTACCGGCATTTTGCGCGCGGGACAGGTCGAAGAACGCGTCCAGGCTCTTATCATCTTTGAAGTCGGCGCTTTGCAGGGCCAGGCCCAAACCGCTGGTCAAGGCCTGGCTGCTGTTGAGCAGAGCACCGTGGCGGGTTTCGTAGACGACTTCGCGGATCGAGCGTTGGCCCTTGATAAAGAAGGTTTCGTTACGCACGCCGGCCGGCAGCCATTTGCCGTTGTTTTCGTAATACAGGGCGGAGCCCTGGCGTTTGACCTTTTCCAGGAACAGGTCCTGGGTGTCGCCCTTGACCGCGCTCATGCTCCACGCCACTTTGCCGTTGAACCCGGACAGCAGTGTGGGCAGCCCGGCAATCGAGGCACCCACGGCCTGGTATTTCGGGGCGCGGATCTGCACGTAGCTCCACGGCGACGGTGCCTGTGGCTGGGCTGCGAAATCGCTGGCCAGCAGGCTCTTGCCGGCGCGGCTGCGCTGCGGACCGATGGCCCAGTTGCTTGACGTGGTGACCGCCAGCGCGTTGAGGCTGCTCAACTGCTGACTGACCGCGTCGAGTCCCACCAGGCCGGTGATCTGGCCCAGATTGATGCCTTTGAGTTTGTCGGCTTCGGCCAGTGGGATCGGCTCATCCGGCGCGCTTGGTGTAAGCCAGGCGAGCTTGTCGACGCCAACTTTCTGCGCCAGCACCAGGGACGCCAATTCCTCCTGCAGGTTGGCCGACTCGCTGAAATTGAGCAGGCAGAACAGCAGTGCGGAATCTTCCGGTTTCCAGTACTCGGGCGTGTAGCCGGTCTGGGCCAGATCCGGCGGCAGCTTGTCGCGGTAGCGGAACAGATAGGCATTGACACCGCGGGCGTACACTTCGAAGAACCGCTTGAGGCGCGGCGACGAGGCGTTATACAGCTCGCCGGCACTTTTTTTCAGGTTGACCGCTCGCATAAAGCGGTCCACGTCCAACACCTCAGGGCCCGACATTTCCGCCAGACGGCCCTGGGCCAGCAGGCGCAGGGTGACCATCTGCTGGATCCGGTCGCTGGCGTGCACGTACCCAAGGCTGAACAGCGCATCGTGGAAGGTGTTGCTTTCGATCAGCGGCATGCCCTGGGCATTGCGGCGTACCGACACATTCTGGGCCAGGCCCTTGAGCGGCTGTACGCCGGCCACCGGCGGCAGGGTGTCCTGGGTGCTTTGGAGTTGGCAACCGGCCAGGCTCAATGCACTGGCCACTGCCGCGGCAACGCCGAACCGGGGAAGAAAATGTGAAAGGGCTGGCGAGGCCATGGCAAAGCTCCTGCGGGGGGTAGCGTCAGTAAAGGCGCTACGTTAGTGAGCGCGGTGAAACGACGCAAGCAGGAGTTGTGTAATTGCGTAAGCCTTGGGCAAAACAGTGTGGGAGGCGTTTGGAATCCTCCCACGAGGGTCAAGTGAATGTCAGCGGTCGCGATCAGGCGCCGTGGCACTTCTTGAATTTTTTCTCGCTGCCGCATGGGCAAGGATCGTTGCGACCAACGTCCTTCAGCGCATTGCGCACCGGCTCCTGGTGAGCATGACCGCAGTTCGGGCCGTGGACATGGCCGTGGTCATGATCATGGTGAACGTGATCGTGATCGTGGTTGCAGTCAGGACCATGGACATGGGGTTGTTGAGTCATCGATGTCGCTCCGGAATAAAATCGCCGGGGATTATCTGCCCATTGTGCGCGACCTGCACGTCATAACCGATGAATAATCCGGTTTTCAGCTCGCCTTCCAGACGGTAAGGCACGGGCTTGTCGGGTTTTTTCAGCATCTGCACCACATCACGTATCTGCGGCCACAGGTTGGTGCGCACCGTGACCTTGAAAACGGCGTGGCCGTGCGGCGCCACAGTCAGCCATTCATTGGACTCGCCTTCGGTCAGCACGAAATCGCCCAGGCTTACCTTGTAGACCAAGCCGCGCACGGTCAGGTCGGCGTCGTCGCGGTTGTCTACACGAAAGTACAGCTTGAATTTCTGCTCCAGCAATTTGGCGCGCACCACCTCGACCTTCACCAGCGACACGTGAGGCGGTGGCGTGTCGTCTTCAAACCACGACGCGCAGCCGCTCAGGCCGAGGGTTAACGCCAGCATCAAGCTGTATATCCGAAGCATGGCGCGATTCCTGGGGGTTAGAGGTAGCTGGAACAACACTTCTTGAATTTCTGCCCGCTGCCGCATACGCAGGCATCGTTGCGACTGGCCTTGACTTGCACTGTAGGGTCAATGAAGTACCAGCGCCCGTCATTCTGTACGAAAGAGGACTGTTCGCGGTGGCTATGTTCGCCGGTGCTGTCATGCCAGCGTGCGGTGAAGGTCACGAACGCGTGTTCCGGCTGGCCGCCGAACACCTCCGAACTTTCCACCTCAAGGCCCAGCCAAGTGCTTTGGGCGCTCCACGCGGCGATGGCGTCGCGGTCCAGGCCGGCCTGTTGCGCGGGCAGGGTGGTGGCCACCAGATAATCCACCAGGCCCAATACGTACGCGCTGTAGCGCGAGCGCATCAACGCGGTGGCACAGGGCGCCGGGTGGCCGGCGTGATAATGGCCGCAGCAGGCATCCAGCAGGTTGCCACTGCCGCAGGGGCAAATGGATGTACTCATCGGGATCACCACCAATACTTTCCGAAGTTTTCCGGGTTGGCCCAGAACCGGGCGTTGAGCCAGTCGGGCACCTGTTTATAGTCAAGCAGATCGTAGGTGAACAAGGTCAGGACCTGCTCGTCGCGCTGGAAACGCTCGCCGGCCTGCAGCGCCAGGGAGTAGAAGTCGGTGTCCTTCCAGTCGCAGGCGCCCAGGTCGACCAGCACGGCAATGCGGCTGGCATTGAGGTTGCGGATGCCGCCGAGCAGCGTCAGGCCCTGGGGTTTTGACAAGTGTTCCAGGCAGTCGACCACCAGCGCCAGGTCAAAACGCTGGGCCGCCAGGTCTGCCGGCAACGGGCCGGGCCCGGCACAGCACACTTGGCTGTCCGGGTGCGCTTGTTCAAAGGCCTCCAGCGCCGGGAACCGACCGACGCTCAACACCAGCAAGCGTTTGGGCGCGTGCTGGTCAAGGAGGGCGGCCAGGGCTTGCTGGGGCGTACGGGCAGAGTTACCGGCGGTCATCACAGATCCTCACATCAGGACTATAGAGACTAGCGCGGCTGAGCGTGCGGGCCTAGAGCGGGTGGTGGCGAAAAGTCCTGTGAAGCGGTCAATCCCAATGAATCCGGGGCTGGTGCCGATGAAAAGAGCGCGCTTTATGCTGCGGCCCCGGCGCGAGAAGTCGCGCGCTGAAACTGTACTACGCAAATCCAGAACAACCGCTGACCGCCGTTGCCCCAGTGGGATCCGCTGGGATGTTGCCGCCAAGCCTCCTGCATTGTTCCCTTCTCAAGTTTTTTGATCCTTCACTGGCAAACCGTCCGTGGAAGTCGTTACTGTGCGTCCAAAGAAAAATTCGAAAATACTCAGGAGCCCCATGATGCGTAAGGTTTTTCTGTTGGCCCTGTTGGTCAGCCCCATTGCCCTGGCCCAGAGCGTCAGTGTGGAAACCAACTCGTTGATGCGTCTGCCCAGCAGCACCAGCGTGTTGCAACTGGAGCGCCTGGACGTGGCGGACTACGGCACCTTGCTGGTGCCGGCCACCATCAGCCAGGTCACCGTAGAAGAGTTGCATCTGGGCCGCGACGCGCGCATCGCCATTGTTCCCGGCAGTACCGCGCTGCAATTGCAGGTGCGCCAGGCGCAGCTGGACCCTGGCAGCCAGATCACCTCGCGTGGGGCTCCCGGCACCCATGAAAAACCGGCCAAGGCCGGGCGCGACCTGACTTTGCGCATCAATGCCCTGACGGCCGAAGAACTCTCGGTGGACGCCCGTGGCGGCGCCGGTGCCCAGGGCTACGCCGGTCTGGATGGCGCTAACGGCGAAGACCCGGGCTGCACCTGGGGCGCGGCCGGGCGAGGCGCCAACGGGGATAATGGCGGCGATGGTTTGCCAGGCGCGGCGGGCGCGCAGGTGCGGGTCGAATTGCCGAAAGACTTCCCGGCCGAACGGATCAAGGTGTGGGTGGATGGCGGTCCGGGCGGCCCTGCCGGAACGGCGGGCAAGCCGGGTAAAGGTGGGCAATCCAAGGGCTGCCTGGTGTACCGCACCGAGGGCGGCGAAAAAGGCCGCCCAGGTTTGGAAGGGCAGCCAGGGCCTGCCGGGCCGGCGGGTGCCGTGACTATTCAGCGGCTCTGAAACGCCGCAGCGTCAAGCTGCAAGTCAAGGCTTGCAGCTTGCCTGACCCTCAGAACATCGGTCGCGCCGAAGCAATAGCCACCACCACCAGCCCGATGATCAGGTTGCTCCCCACCAACCTGCGAATCTGTCCCAGGGCCGCCGCGCCCGCCGGCCAGTCCTCGGCCACCACCGCCGCGCGCAGCGCCGGGAATTTCAACGCCTGGATGCGGATAAACAATGCGGTCATCACCAGATACAAGCCCATCATCACCTGCACATAACGCGGCGCGGTTTCAAAGCCGTTGAAGCGCAGGTGCAGCAGGCCGACACCGCTGATCGGCAAAATCAGCACCGCCACCCAGATCCACACAAAAAAACGTTGAAACACATTCGCCCACAACCTGAGCCGGGCAGGGCCTTCAAGGGCCGCCACAGCGGCGGGGCGCAGGATCATCCAGGCGAAAAACATACCGCCGACCCATACCAGGGCGGCCAATACATGCAGGGTGTAAGCGAGGCTGAAGACGGTCATTGCGGTACTCCGTTCTGCGCGGGATTAATTAGCGGGGTATGATAGCCGCCGATCCGAACCACTGAAAATTTATCCAGCGTTTTTTGCGCCCGACTATTCATGATCAGCACTGAACTCAAAACCACGATCCAGGGCGCCTACACGCGTTTTCTCGAAGCCAAGAGCTTGAAACCGCGCTACGGCCAACGCCTGATGATTGCCGAAGTGGCAAAAGTCCTCGGGGATATCGACACCGACGACGAAGGCCGCCGCGAAGGCGAGCCTGCGGTCGTGGCCGTCGAGGCCGGCACCGGTACCGGCAAGACCGTGGCCTACAGCCTGGCCGCGATCCCGACCGCCAAGGCCGCCGGCAAGCGCCTGGTGATCGCCACCGCCACGGTCGCGCTGCAGGAGCAGATCGTCTATAAGGACCTGCCCGACCTGATGCGCAACAGCGGCCTGAACTTCACGTTCGCCCTGGCCAAGGGCCGTGGCCGCTATATGTGCCTGTCCAAGCTCGACGTGCTGCTGCAGGAAGGCCACGCGCAAACCGCCACCGCGCAGCTGTTCGAAGAAGAAGGCTTCAGGATTGAAGTCGATGAGGCCAGCCAGAAGCTGTTTACCAGCATGATCGAGAAACTGGCCGGCAATAAATGGGACGGTGACCGCGACAGTTGGCCCACCGCCCTGGAAGATTCCGACTGGGCGCGCCTGACCACTGACCACAGCCAGTGCACCAACCGGCATTGCCCCAACTTCGGCCAGTGCGCCTTTTACAAGGCCCGCGAAGGCATGGGCAAGGTCGATGTGATCGTCACCAACCACGACATGGTGCTGGCCGACCTGGCGCTGGGCGGCGGTGCGGTGTTGCCCGATCCGCGCGACACGCTCTATGTCTTCGACGAAGGCCACCACCTGCCCGACAAGGCCATCGGCCACTTCGCCCATTACACGCGCCTGCGCTCTACCGCCGATTGGCTAGAGTCCACCGCAAAAAATCTGACCAAACTGCTGGCCCAGCACCCGCTGCCCGGCGATCTGGGCAAGCTGATCGAGCAGGTGCCGGAGCTGGCGCGGGAGATCAAGACCCAGCAGCAGTTCATGTTCAGTGCCTGCGAGCAGGTGGCCGACTTCAAGCCCGGCGAAGACGTGGAAGGCCGCGAACGGCCACGCCACCGTTTCGTCGGCGGCCTGATCCCCGAGCACATGCGCGAAATGGGCATCGAGCTGAAGAAGGGTTTTTCACGCCTGACCGACCTGTTCACCCGTCTCACCGACCTGCTCAAGGAAGGCATGGATGGCGAGGTCAACATCGGCATCGCCAGCAACCAGGCCGAGGAGTGGTACCCGCTGTTCGGCAGCCTGCTGTCGCGCGCGCAGGGCAACTGGGAGCTGTGGACCGCCTTTACCGTCGAAGACCCGGAAGACAACCCGCCCATGGCGCGCTGGCTGACCCTGGCCGAAAGTGGTGCGCTATTCGATATCGAGGTCAACGCCAGCCCGATCCTTGCCGCCGACATGCTGCGTCGCAACCTGTGGAACGTGGCCTATGGGGCCTTGGTGACGTCGGCCACGTTGACCGCGCTGGGTACGTTCGATCGTTTCCGCATGCGCGCCGGGCTGCCGAAAAAAGCCGTCACCGCCGTGGTGCCGAGCCCCTTCCACCACGCCGACGCCGGCGTGCTGAGGGTGCCCGACCTCAAGGCCGACCCACGGGACGCGGCGGCCCATACCGCGGCAATCATCCGCGACCTGCCGGAACTGGTCGAAGGCTCGCGCGGCACCCTGGTGCTGTTCTCGTCGCGCAAGCAGATGCAGGATGTGTTCGACGGCCTGGATCGCGACTGGCGCAAGCAGGTGTTTATCCAGGGCAACCTGTCCAAGCAGGAGACCCTCAACAAGCACAAGGCGCGGGTGGACGGCGGCGACTCCAGCGTGCTGTTCGGCCTGGCGAGTTTCGCCGAGGGCGTGGACTTGCCGGGGGCCTACTGCGAACACGTGGTGATCGCCAAGATCCCTTTCTCGGTTCCGGACGATCCGGTCGAAGCGGCGCTGGCCGAATGGATCGAAGCGCGGGGCGGCAACCCGTTCATGGAAATCTCGGTGCCGGATGCCTCGCTGAAGCTGGTGCAGGCCTGCGGCCGGCTGCTGCGTACCGAACAGGATCGGGGCACCATCACCTTGCTCGACCGCCGACTGGTCACCCAGCGCTATGGCAAGGCTATCCTTAACGCATTGCCGCCGTTCCGGCGCGAAATTTCTTAATTCACCGTGGGCGAATTCGCCCACTTTGTGGTCTATCTCATCACCGTCATCACAGGCCATTCATCGGCCGTCTGGGAGAACCTTGCTCGTATGATTCGCACGCTGCCTGCTCTTTTTGCCTTGCTGTTCGCAGCGCCCTTGATCGCCGCGCCCGCCGGGCAGCAAACACTGTTCAACTTCGTCCGACCTGCCGATGTGGTCAAGGTGGCGACCCAGGACGCCAGCCTGCCGCAATACAATGCCGAGCAAACTCCCGAGGGCGAGGTGCTGCGGCGCATCACCTTTAACCCGGCGGCCGAACCGAGCCTGGTGCTCAGCCCGCAAAGCGGTGCATGGGACTGGTCGCAGTCCGGGGCCGTGAGCCTGCGCATTCAAAGTGCCATGGACTGGGCGCTGACCTTGTATGTCAAGGTGCAGAGCAATGACGGCCGCACGTTGACCAGCCGCATCGACCTGCCGGCCGGCCCGGCCCAGACCTTGCTGATCCCGCTGCAAGCCAACTCGGCGCTGAGCCAGGGCATGAAGGCCGGCCCGCCGATGCCGATCACGGTGGACGGCCAGCGTGTACTGTTGGCCAGCAGCGCCGGCGAGATCGACCGCAGCCAAGTGGTGTCGGTCAGCGTGTCGATGCTCAATCCCAATGTGGCCCAGAGCATCCTGCTGGAGCGCTTCGGCGTACAGGACGTGGAACCGGTCATCAAGGCAGCCTACAGCGAACTGGTCGACGCCTATGGTCAATCCACTCGTGCGCGCTGGCCGGAGAAGGTCAGCAGTGATGAGCAACTCAAGGCTGGCGCCGCCAGGGAGCAGCAGCAACTGCAGGCATGGCTGGCCACGCGGGACAAATCCTCGCTGGACCCTTACGGCGGCTGGAACAAAGGCCCTGCGTTCACCGCCAGCGGCTTTTTCCGCACCGAAAAACGCGACGGCCGCTGGTACCTGGTGACCCCTCAGGGACATCCGTTCTATTCCCTCGGCGTAAACACCGTGGCTGCGGACAATAGCCAGACTTATGTGGCCGGTCGTGAATGGATGTTTGCCGCCTTGCCCAAGGCCGGCGAGCCCTTCGATAAATATTACGGCAGTGCTGATCACCGCACCGGCAACGGTTCGGGCGAAGGCCGCAGCTTCGGCGCCGGGCGCTGGTACGATTTTTACCGCGCCAATCTGGAACGCGCCTACGGCACGGCAGGGTTCGACCAGAAACGCTGGGTCAACCACACCCTCGACCGTCTGCAGGCCTGGGGCTTTAACACCGTAGGCAATTGGAGCGACCCGGACCTGGCCACCGCCGACCGTGTGCCGTACACCTTGCCGCTGTCCATCGTCGGCGACTACGCCAGCATCAGCACGGGCACCGATTGGTGGGGTGGCATGCCTGACCCGTTCGACCCACGCTTTGCCATGGCCACCGAACGCGCCGTGGCCATCGCCGCCCGCGATCATCGCGACGACCCTTGGCTGATCGGCTTCTTCGCCGATAACGAACTGGCCTGGGCCGGTCCTGGCGATGACCCCAAAGCCCGCTATGCGCTGGCATATGGCACCTTGCGCATGACCACCGATGTACCGGCCAAGCGTGCGTTTCTTAAGCAATTGCGCGACAAATACCGCAACGAGGAGGGCCTGTCGAAAGCCTGGGGGATCGAGCTTACAGGCTGGGAGCTGATGGAAGATCCCGGTTTCGAGCCGCCGATGCCCAACCCTGCGCACCCGGAAATCGAGGCCGACTTCAAATACTTCCAAAAAACCTTCGCCGATGCGTATTTCAAGACCATCTCCGACTCGCTCAAATGGCACGCCCCCAACCAGTTGCTGCTCGGCGGCCGCTTTGCGGTGAGTACGCCGGAGGCCGTGGCGTCCTGCGCGCAGTATTGCGACGTGCTGAGCTTTAACATGTACACCCTCAAACCCCAGGATGGTTATGACTTCGCCGCCCTGCGTGCGCTGGACAAGCCGGTGCTGATCACCGAGTTCAACGTTGGCTCGGCCGACCGTGGTCCGTTCTGGGGCGGTGTGACGCAGTTGGCCAGGGAAGAGGATCGCGGCGCGGCGTATGCCAACTTCCTCAAGCAAGCCATGGCCGAGCCGTCCATTGTCGGCGTGCATTGGTTCCAATATCTGGACCAACCCGTGACCGGCCGTTTGCTGGACGGTGAAAACGGCCATTTCGGCCTGGCAGGCATCACCGATGTGCCATTTCAGGGCTTCGTCGAGAGCGTGCGCAAAAGCAACCTGGCGGCGGTCGAGCAACTGGGCAAGGAAGCCGAGAAAGCCAATGCGGCCGCGGCAGCGCAGGAAAAGGCAGGTGGTCGCTCGGCCCATGACGGCAAAGGCGCTGCGCAGGGCGCCGGGCACGCGGGTGGGCATTCTGGAAATGGTCATTGATTCAGCGCTGACGGGTTCACAAACCCCACAAGGGCTGGAACAATGTCGCCCACTTTTCATGGTGCTTCACGAGGGGGCTTAGGTGCAGATTCAGGGTCATTACGAGCTCCAGTTCGAAGCGGTACGTGAAGCCTTCGCCGCGTTGTTCGATGACCCGCAGGAGCGTGGAGCGGCGCTGTGCATTCAGATCGGCGGTGAGAGCGTGGTCGACCTGTGGGCCGGCACCGCCGACAAGGACGGCGCTCAAGCCTGGCACAGCGACACCATCGTCAATCTGTTCTCCTGTACCAAAACCTTCGCCGCCGTCACGGCCCTGCAACTGGTGGCCGAGGGCAAGCTGCAATTGGACGCACCGGTCGCCCAGTACTGGCCGGAATTCGCGGCGGCCGGCAAGCAAGACATCACCCTGCGCCAATTGCTGTGCCACAAGGCCGGTTTGCCGGCGATCCGCGAGGCCCTGCCCGCCGAAGCCCTGTATGACTGGAAGCTGATGGTAGACACCCTGGCTGCCGAAGCCCCGTGGTGGACACCGGGGCAGGGCCATGGCTATGCGGCGATCACCTATGGCTGGCTGGTCGGCGAGCTGCTGCGGCGTGCCGATGGCCGTGGGCCAGGCGAATCGATTGTGGCGCGGGTCGCGCAGCCGCTGGGGCTGGACTTTCATGTAGGCCTGGCCGATGACCAGTTTCATCGGGTTGCGCATATAGCCCGCAGCAAAGGCAATATGGGCGATGAAGCCGCGCAACGTTTACTGCAAGTAATGATGCGTGAACCGGCGGCCATGACCACGCGGGCTTTTACCAACCCACCGTCTATTCTGACCAGCACTAATAAACCCGAATGGCGACGTATGCAGCAGCCAGCGGCAAATGGTCACGGTAATGCGCGCAGCCTGGCCGGTTTTTATAGTGGTTTGTTGGACGGTAGTTTGCTGGAAGCTGACATGCTCGAACAATTGACGCGCGAACACAGTATCGGGCCGGATAAAACATTATTGACCCAAACCCGCTTCGGCCTGGGCTGCATGTTGGATCAACCCCACTTGCCCAATGCCACATTCGGCCTTGGCGCCCGCGCTTTCGGGCATCCGGGGGCGGGCGGTTCGGTAGGTTTTGCCGATCCTGAACATGATGTAGCGTTTGGGTTCGTCACTAATACACTCGGCCCTTATGTACTTATGGACCCGCGTGCGCAGAAGTTGGTCGGAATATTGGCCGGTTGTCTGTAAAACCCTTGCCGTTTCACAATTTTTTGTTACAAAGGCAACTATAAAAGGCGCTGAACGAAATCATGTAACTTAAATGTTCTGTAAGCGTCTGTTTAACGGGTCACTCAGACCCCCGTTTCTTTTCTCATTTTGTGGATATCTCATGTTATCGAACAAGTCCTTGGCTCTGGCGCTTTGCCTCACTGTTACCGGCTGTGCACAAACTCCACAAAATGATGCCGAAGGTGGGCATTGGTGGTCATTCGGATCGGACAAGGCGGCTACCAAGGACGTTGTGAGCCAGGCCGATGCCAAGCCGGAGGCTAAACCCGCCGCTGGCGCCAAGCCTGCCGCACCGGCCACCGCTGCTGCTCCTGCGGCGACGCCTGCCCCAGCGCCTGCTCCGGTGGCCAAGGCCGACACCGGCTCCAGCTGGTGGCCGTTTTCATCCAAGAGCGCCGATGACAAGGCCGCCGACGCCAAGGCCGATCTGAAAGCCGATCTCAAAGCCGCAGACCCGGCCCCAGCCGTGGCCAAGACCGACACGGAGACCCATTGGTGGTGGCCGTTCGAAAGCAAGCCAAAGCCATTGGCCAAGGTCGACGTCGCCAACGTGCAAATGCCTGACCCGAAAATCACTCAGGCCTGGCTGGACGACTACGAGCCGCGCCTGCGTGCTGCCATCAAGGACAGCAACCTGCAACTGGAACGCCGCGACAACGTGCTGGTGGTGATTGCCCCGGTCGACGGTTCCTACAACCCCAAGCGCCCGGCAATGTTGTTGCCAGTGACGCTGGGGCCGTTTACCCGTGTGGCCAAGGCGGTTGAGTCCGATCCCAAGACCGCCGTGCTGGTCCTGGGTCATGTCGACGCTACCGGCAGTGCCCCGGCCAGCCAGGCGTTGACCAAGGAACGTGCGCAGTCCATCGCCTCGATTTTCAGCCTCAGCGGCCTCAAGCAAGACCGCCTGATGCTGCGTGGCATGGGTGACCTGATGCCGCGTGCGGCCAACGACAGCAACCAGGGACGCGCCCTGAACCGTCGCATGGAAATCATGTTCACCCAGCGCACCACCATGCTGGCGTTGCTGAACAAGTACAACTCCGGCAAGACCCCGCCCGTGGCTGAAATGGTAGCCGTGCAGAACGTGCCGGCCCCTGCGCCGGCCGCCAAGGCGCCGGCAAAAAAAGCCGCTGCCGCCAAACCTGCCGCCAAGAAAGCCGCCGCCAAGCCGGCTGCCAAAAAGGCGCCTGCCAAGCCTGCCGCGAAGAAACCTGCTCCGGCCAAGGCCAAGGCGGCAGATCCGGCTGCAAACGACCAGGCGAAAAACTGACCCGCTGAACCAAAAGGATAAAGCCGCATGACCCAGGCACTGGCCGATATGCGTCGTGACTACACACGGGACGGTTTGAGCGAGGCCCAAGCCCCGAGCGAGCCGTTTGCGTTGTTTCACCAGTGGTTTGCCGATGCGGTGAAAACCGAGCAGCCGCCGGTGGAGGCCAATGCCATGACCCTGGCCACGGTCGATCAGGACGGTCGACCTCACTGTCGTATCCTGTTGCTCAAGGGCCTGGATACCCAGGGCTTTACCTTCTTCACCAACTACGAAAGCGCCAAGGGCCAGCAGCTCGCGGCGCGGCCGTTCGCGGCCATGACCTTCTTCTGGCCGACCCTGGAACGCCAGGTGCGCATCGAAGGGCGGGTGGTCAAGGTCACGCCTCAGGAGTCGGACGCTTATTTCCAGGTTCGTCCACTGGGTAGCCGCCTGGGCGCCTGGGCCTCACCGCAGAGCCGGGTGATTCGCGACCGTGAAGCGCTGCAGGAGCTGCTCAAGGCCACTGAACAACGCTTCAGCGACAGTCAGCCCGACTGCCCCGAGCATTGGGGTGGCTACCGCCTGTTGCCCGAGCGCATTGAGTTCTGGCAGGGCCGCGCCAGCCGCCTGCATGACCGCCTCAACTATCGTCTGCAAGACGACACCCAGTGGGTCCGCGAGCGCCTGGCGCCCTGAGCTTCACCTTTCGTCACTTCAACTGAATGATGCCCTTCACCCCGCGGTCTCTGTTCAAGAGACTGCGGGCGTGTAGTGCTGCGCGGCGTCTTTCAGCCAGCCTGGCAAGTCCCTGCGTTTGATCCTCAGGGCGCGCGCCGTCTCCAGTCGTTGCAGCATGAAACTGCGTTTATGCGGGTCATCACCTGCCAGTGACAGCGCGAGGTCGCGATCCACCCAGCGGCGGATGCGCACGTAGAGCCAGCCGTGGAAATACAGGCCGGCGAGGGTTGTGACTACAATGATGAAATAGTCCATGGATGTCCTGATGACGACCGGGGTGTTACTGTTCGTCGAGTTGTCGGGTACGGGCTGTCTGTACTGGGGCTGAATGAAAACAGTTTTCTGCCGGGCTTGCCGTGACAGGCGTCAAGCGGCAGCGTTTAATGAATACCTGTCCTTTGGAGTTGATGCTATGCGTAAGTCTGTTTTACTGGTTGCCTGCTTTACCACCTTGTCGTTGCTGTTGGGTGGCTGCGCCTCGAGTCTGACCGGCGACTCGTACTCCCGTGACGAAGCGCGTCGTGTACAGACCGTTCGCATGGGTACCATCGAATCCCTGCGTCCGGTGAAAATCGAAGGCACCAAGACGCCTATCGGCGGCGCTGCCGGTGCAGTCGTCGGCGGCGTGGGTGGCAGTGCCATCGGCGGCGGTCGCGGCAGCATCGTCACGGCGGTGATCGGTGCGGTAGCCGGCGGCCTGCTGGGTTCGGCGACCGAAGAAGGCCTGACTCGTACACAGGGTGTTGAAATCACCGTACGCGAAGACGATGGCAGCATGCGCGCCTATGTTCAGGCCGTGCAGGAGAATGAAATCTTCCGCATCGGCGATCGTGTGCGCATCATGACCGTTGACGGTACCAGCCGCGTTACCCGCTGAGGGTTAATCGACGGGTAAAGAAAAACCCCAACCGGGTGACCGGTTGGGGTTTTTTGTTGCGCTGTTTACGCGCGTAGTCAGACTTTTTTGCGGCTCGCCATCGCGGTGACGGCGTAACCGATGCAAGCCGCCAGTATCGACCCGGTCAGGATACCCATGCGATCTTCACCGGCAAACTCGCTGGCCCCCGGCGCAAACGCCAGGGAGCCGACGAACAGGCTCATGGTGAAGCCGATACCGCACAGGATCGCCACACCGAACACCTGGCCCCAGTTGGCACCGGTCGGCAGGGCGGCAAGCCCGGTCTTGATGGCCAGCCAGGTCAGGCCGAACACGCCGATAGTCTTGCCGAACAGCAGGCCGGCGGCGATGCCCATGGGCACATGGTGGGTAAAGCTTTCCAGGCTGACGCCGGTGAGAGACACACCGGCGTTGGCGAAGGCAAACAACGGCAGAATGCCGTAGGCCACCCACGGGTGCAGGGCGTGTTCCAGGGTCAGCAGCGGCGAAGGCTCGGCATTTCTGGTGCGCAGCGGGATGCAGAACGCCAGGGTCACACCGGCCAGCGTGGCATGCACGCCGCTCTTGAGCACGCACACCCACAGGATCAGCCCGACGATCAAGTAGGGAGCCAGCTTGATCACGCCGAGGCGATTCATCGCGATCAACGCCACCAGGCAGGCGCCCGCACCGGCCAGGGCGGCACCGGACAGGTCGGTGGAGTAGAACACGGCGATCACAATGATCGCGCCCAGGTCATCGATGATGGCCAGGGTCATCAGGAACAGCTTCAGCGACACCGGCACGCGCTTGCCCAGCAGGGCCAGCACGCCGAGGGCGAAGGCAATGTCGGTCGCCATCGGGATCGCCCAGCCGGACAGCGCGGCAGGGAAGTCCTTGTTGATGGCCCAGTAGATCAGCGCCGGCACCACCATGCCGCCAATTGCCGCCGCGCCCGGCAACACCACTTGGGACGGTTTGGACAGATGGCCATCGAGCAGCTCGCGCTTGACCTCCAGGCCAATCAGCAGGAAGAACAGGGCCATCAGGCCATCGTTGATCCACAGCAGGGCCGGCTTGGCGATTTGCAATGCGCCGATCTGCGCCACCACCGGCACGTCCAGAAACGCGGCGTAGAGGTGCGACAACGGTGAGTTGTTGATGATCAGCGCCAACGCTGCGGCGGCGATCAGCAGCAGGCCACTGGCGGCTTCGAGCTGAAAGAAACGGGTAAACGTGCTACGCAGAGGCAAGGGATGCTCTCCAATCCAGGTTCAATAGGTGGGTACCCTAACCCGTACCGTTAGTTGTTAAAACAAAAGTTATATTCTTATTTGTTATAAGTGGCGGGTGGCAAAGGCGTTGCGCCAAAGACTAGCAATTGTGTGTCCAATTCAGTCTTCACTGTATCTGTGTGGAGTGTAGGAAACATCCTAAGATTGCGTTCAACATCCTTAGAGATATCCCCGATGAGCGACCACCGTCCCTGGGCCCGCGAAGCCATTCGCATCATTGAAGCGGACTTCCAGCGCAGCGCCGACACCCACCTGATCCCACTGCCATTACCGGGCCTGCCGGGTATCGAGTTGTATTTCAAGGATGAGTCCAGCCACCCCACCGGGAGCCTGAAGCATCGGCTGGCGCGCTCGTTGTTTCTGTATGCGCTGTGTAACGGCTGGCTCAAGCCGGGCGCGCCGGTCATTGAAGCGTCCAGTGGCTCCACGGCGATTTCGGAGGCGTACTTTGCGCGTCTGCTCGGCCTGCCGTTCATTGCGGTGATGCCCGCGACCACGTCCCAGGAAAAGATCGCGCAGATCGCGTTCTATGGCGGCAAGAGCCATCTGGTGCAGGATCCGACGCGGATTTACGCCGAGTCGGAGCGTCTGGCCCAGGAAAGTGGCGGTCATTTCATGGATCAGTTCACTTATGCCGAACGTGCCACCGATTGGCGAGCGAACAACAACATTGCCGAGTCGATCTTCCAGCAGATGCGCTTTGAGCAGCACCCCGAACCAAGCTGGCTGATCTCCAGTCCGGGCACCGGCGGCACGACCGCCACCCTGGGACGTTATGTTCGCTATCGCCAGCATTGCACCCGCGTGTTATGCGCCGATGCCGAGCGTTCGGTGTTCTTCGACTTCTACCAGAGCGGCGACGCCACCCTGCGCCTGGACTGCGGTTCGCGCATCGAAGGCATCGGCCGACCACGGGTCGAAGCGTCGTTTCTGCCGAAGGTCATCGACGCGATGGTCAAGGTGCCTGATGCGCTGTCCCTGGCCGCGATGCATTACCTGGCCGAGCGCCTGGGACGACGCGTCGGCGGGTCCAGCGGGACCAACCTGATCGGCGCGCTGATGGCCGCGCAGCAGATGAAAGCGGCGGGGGAGTCGGGCTCGATCGTGGCGATTTTATGTGACGGTGGCGAGCGCTACGCCACCACTTATTACGATCAGGCGTGGCTCGCGGGGCAGGGGTATGAACTGGGTGCTTTGATATCGGCCGTTGCCGCCAGCGTGGAGCGCGGCGAACCGCTGCCCGCCAACGTACTGCGGGCGAATATTTAAGAGGGCAGCGGCAAGTCAGAGCAGACGCACTTGCCGCTTACCGCTTCAGCCCCGCCTGGCCAACATGTCCCGCGCCAATGCCTCGGCGATCCGGATCCCGTCCACGCCCGCCGATAGAATCCCGCCGGCATAACCCGCACCTTCGCCGGCCGGGAACAGGCCCTTGACGTTCAGGCTCTGCATCGATTCGTTACGGGTAATCCGCAGCGGCGACGAGGTGCGGGTCTCGATACCGGTCAAAACCGCATCGTGCAGCGAGTAGCCCTTGATCTGCTTTTCGAACGCTGGCAACGCTTCACGAATCGCTTCGATGGCGAAGTCCGGCAGCGCCAAGGCCAGATCGCCCAGCGACACGCCCGGTTTGTAGGACGGTTCCACGCTGCCCAAGGCGGTGGAGGGCTTGCCTGCAATAAAGTCACCGACCAGTTGCGCCGGTGCCTCGTAGTTGCTGCCACCGAGAACATAAGCGTGGGATTCCAGGCGCTCCTGCAGCTCGATACCGGCCAGCGGGCCACCGGGGTAGTCCACTTCCGGCGTGATGCCGACCACGATACCGGAGTTGGCATTGCGCTCGTTACGCGAGTACTGGCTCATGCCGTTGGTCACCACGCGGTGCGGCTCGGACGTGGCCGCGACTACGGTGCCACCCGGGCACATGCAGAAGCTGTAGACCGAACGGCCGTTCTTGGCGTGGTGAACCAATTTGTAGTCGGCGGCGCCGAGTTTCGGGTGGCCCGCATACTTGCCCAGGCGCGCGGCATCGATCAGCGACTGCGGGTGTTCGATACGAAAGCCTACCGAGAACGGCTTGGCTTCCATGTACACGCCCCGGCTGTGCAGCATGCGGAACGTATCGCGGGCGCTGTGGCCGAGGGCCAGGATCACATGCCTGGACAGGATCTGCTCGCCGCCATCGAGCACCACGCCGTTCAGTTGGCCGTCTTCGATCAGCACGTCGGTTACCCGTTGCTCGAAGCGCACTTCACCGCCGAGGGCGATGATCTGCTGGCGCATATTTTCCACCACGCCGGTCAGGCGGAAGGTGCCGATATGGGGCTTGCTGACGTAGAGGATCTCTTCCGGCGCACCGGCCTTGACGAACTCGTGCAGTACTTTGCGGCCGTGGAACTGCGGGTCTTTGATCTGGCTGTACAGCTTTCCATCGGAAAAGGTCCCGGCGCCGCCCTCACCGAACTGCACGTTGGACTCGGGGTTGAGCACGCTTTTACGCCATAGGCCCCAGGTATCCTTGGTGCGCTGGCGCACTTCCTTGCCGCGTTCGAGAATGATCGGCTTGAAGCCCATCTGCGCCAGCAATAGCCCGGCAAAGATGCCGCATGGGCCGAACCCGACCACCACCGGGCGCTGCACCAGATCGGCCGGCGCGTGGCCGACCACTTTGTAGCTGACGTCCGGGGCCGGGTTGACGTTGCGGTCATCGGCAAACTTGCGCAGCAGCGCGGCTTCGTCACCTTTGACGGTCAGGTCGATGGTGTAGATAAAGCACAGCTCCGACGATTTCTTGCGCGCGTCGTAGCTGCGTTTGAACAGCGTGAAATCGAGCAGGTCATCACTGGCGATGCCCAGGCGCTGCACGATGGCGGGCCGCAGGTCTTCTTCGGGATGGTCGATGGGCAGCTTGAGTTCGGTGATTCGTAACATGACGGGATCCGGTGTGCGGCGCCTGGTAAGGCCGGCGGTTTTGCAAACCGGCGATTATAAGCCCCAACGCGGGTGTCCCGTCATGTTAAAACAGCGCGGGCGCCGATCAATCGTCCCGCGAGCCGCCGAACGCCGCGCAGCCACGCTGGACTTTACCGTTGATCCGCAATTCGGCGCTCATGTGCTGCAGGCTGCCGCTGACGCTGTCCACGCAGCGTTGCGGGGCCACCCACAGTTCGATGTGTTCGTTGTTGGCTTCGGTCATCAGGTTGAAGCGGCCGTCTCCGAGCTGCTCCTCCACATAGGGCACTGCCAACGGCGGCAAGCCTTCGCGCTCGAGCACCATGCCCTTGGCCGCGACATTCAGGGCCCACGCAGGCTTGTGGCCATTGGCGCGCAGGATCATGCGCTTGAAGTCGGGATCGTCGCAGGCGGAGGTGGACCGTTCGACGCGGTACAGCTGCTGCAACTCCACTTCGCCCTGGGTACCGCTGGCGACGCCGGAGAACTTGCCGCGCAGGTCGGCAAACAAAGCGCCCTGCTGCCCGGCCAGGGACGCAGCTTCCTGCAGGATGCTGGTGCCGCCGGTGTCCTTGACCACGTAGTTGCGTTTGTCGTTGCACGGCTGGAACAGCAGCTTGTCGCCTGCCGCCGTCAGCTCGCCCTGCATGCGGGTCAACCCGGCGAGGGAGGGCTTGGCCGGCTCGCTTTCGAACAGCTGGCACGCGGCGAACAGGGGAAGCAAGGCGAACAGGGCGAGGGTACGGGCGGCACGCATAAAGGGTCTCCAGGCAAGTGCCGCCACGTTACGCAGGCTGGCGTCGCATCACAAGCCCACCCGCCAGCATCAGGCAATTCTTACGGAATGGACTTTCACCCAACGATAAACGTCTGGCCGGTTTGTAGGCCTTCTACGCTTTTGGCGTAGGCCAGTGCCACATCGGCAGCGCTGACCGGTTTGTAGCCACGGAAATACGGCGCGTAGCTGTCCATCGCTTCCACCAGCACTGTGGGGCTTACCGCGTTGATGCGCAGCCCGCGTGGCAATTCGATCGCCGCGGCTTTGACAAACCCGTCGATGGCACCGTTGACCAAGGCGGCCGACGCGCCGGTACGAATCGGATCGCGGTTGAGGATGCCGCTGGTGAAGGTGAAGGAGGCGCCGTCATTGGCGTACTCTCGGCCGATCAGCAGCAGGTTGACCTGGCCCATCAATTTGTCCCGCAGGCCCAGTTCGAAGTCACCCTCATGCATCTCACCCAAGGCGGCGAACGTCACGCTGCCGGCGGCGCAGACCAGCGCATCGAACCTGCCGGTCTGTTCGAACAGGCTGCGGATGGACGCGCTGTCGCTGATGTCCATCTGGAAGTCGCCGCGGGTGCGGCCGATGCTGATAACGTCATGACGTTGGGCGAGCTCCGCCTTGACCGCCGAGCCGACCGTGCCGTTGGCGCCAATCAATAGGATTTTCATGGTGCTGTTCCTTCAAGGGTGAATGTCGACCCAGTCTAGGGTGGCTTTTGAACGGGATAAACGCGCTAATAGGCAACCTTTGGTTTTCATTTGGAAACAATCCATGAGCGAGATGGATGACCTTGCGGCCTTCGCCGTGTTGATCGAGGCCGGCAGCTTTACCGTGGCCGCCGAGCAATTGGGCTGCAGCAAGGGCCAGTTATCCAAGCGCATCAGCCAGTTGGAAGCACAGTTCAGCGTGGTGTTGTTGCATCGCACCACGCGGCGGCTCAGCCTCACCGCGGCCGGCGCGGCGTTACTGCCCCAGGCTCAGGCGTTGGTGGCGCAGGTGGAGCGGGCGCGCCAGGCCCTGGCGCGGCTCAAGGACGACCTGGCGGGACCGGTGCGAATGACGGTGCCGGTGTCGCTGGGCGAAACCTTCTTTGATGGCTTGCTGCTGGAATTTACCGAGCAGTACCCCCAGGTGCAGATCGAGCTGGAGCTCAACAACCGCTATCGCGACCTGGCGCGCGACGGTTTCGACCTGGGGGTGCGATCAGGCGCGGTCGAGAACGAGCGCCTGGTGGCCAGACCGCTGCTGGCCTGGCGCGAAATGACCTGCGCCAGCCCGGCCTACCTGGAGCAGCATGGCGAACCGCGGACCCCGGCGGATCTGGCCCTGCACCGTTGCCTGCTCAACAGCCACTACAGCGGGCGCGAAGAGTGGCTCTACCACCAGCAGCACGAATTGTTGCGGGTACGGGTCAGCGGCACGTTCGCGTCCAATCACTACAACCTGTTGAAAAAAGCCGCACTGGTGGGCGCGGGGATCGCGCGGCTGCCGTCCTACGTGTTGCCGGCGGAGCTGGCTGACGGACGTTTACGCTGGCTGCTGCGCGATTACCAGACGGCCAGCCAGCCGATGTACCTGGTTCATCCCTATCAGGGTGGCCTGCCGCGTCGCACCCAGGTGTTGGCCGATTACCTGGTGGATTGGTTCAAGCGCGGCGGCGAGGCCCTCGATCGGCTTTAACGGTAGCGACGGGCAATCAGGTGATCGATGGACAGACGCCCCGGCCCTTTGGCGACTAACAGCAATAACAGGGCGAGCCAGGTGCCGTGGGTCGGATAAGCGTCCGGGTAGACGAACAGCTGAATCACCAGGGTCATGCCGATCAGGGCCAGCGCCGAGAACCGTGTGGCCAGCCCCAGCAGGATCAGTAACGGGAAAAAATGCTCGGCGAATGCGGCCAGGTGCGCGGCCACTTCCGGGGTCAGTAACGGCACCTTGTATTCGCTGCGAAACAGCGGCAGCGTCGAGGCTGCCAAGCGCGGCTCCCCCAGCTCGAAGGTGCCGTTGACCAGGTCAATCGCGAAGCCCTGGACCTTGGTCTGCCCGGATTTCCAGAACACCGCGGCGATGGAGAAGCGCGCGAAAAACCCGATCAGGCTGTAAGGCATTTGTTCAAAAAGCTGGATGGCCCGTTTGATCAGGCACTGTGCGTGGGTGTTCATGGCGATACCTTTGAGTCCAGGTGTAAATAAGTGATGGCGTGGTGGCTGATCAACAGCGTCAGGCATTGGTGCAGGTCGAAGTCGTTGCTGGCGTCCAGGGCCCCTTCTACGGCGGTCTGCAATGTTTCGCCCCAGACGAGGCGCTGGATGAAGGTCACGGAGCCGGCGTCGATGGCGAACACCTTGACCTCCAAGCCCTGGCGCAGGACCAACGCGCCTTGCGCGTACCCGGGATCGAGGGTGGCCAGGCCGCCTTCGGTCTGATGCGCCGCCCATACTGTGACTACGGCATACGGTGACATCAGCGTGGCGACGCTGGGATGCAGCTGCAGGCGCACCGCGCCGAGGTCGGCGCGACCTTGCAAGGCGTCGAGCACGGCCTGTGGCGCCAGCGGCTGGTCATCGGCGGCGTGGTAAGCACGTACCCGCAGGCGCTCCAGGCGTGCGATATCCGCCAGGTAGCGCACGCTGGCCGCCGGTTCGAAGTCTTGGATAAACCCGGCGAAGGTGCTGCCGTATTCGCCGATCAATGGACTGGTGGGCGGATGCGCCTGCACGTAGAGGCCGGCCATGGCGCGAAAGAAGGCATCGCCCACCAGTTGCAGAGTGACCGGGTACGCCGATGCCAGCGCATTGATCAAGCCGTTGTGCACGTTATTGCGGTATACCGCAAAGCGGCTGGCCGGATCGGCACCGTTACGGCTGAACAAACCAGCCGGGCAGGCCCGGTCGGGTTCCAGCAGTGCGCGGGCAAATGTGCCGTGGGTAGTCATGGGCGCACCTGCGACAGCTGCCATTCGGCCTGCCACGCTTGGGCCAACAACACCGATAAGGCGGGCACCTGGTTGTCCCGCTCGATCAGCGTCGGTACCGCGCCGATCCGCCCCAGCACCCGTTGATACAGCTGCCATACGGCGTTATCAATGGAGGCGCCATGGTCGTCAATCAGCAGGCGATCGCCCAGGCTGTCGGTGTCTTCGGCAAAGCCGGCCAGATGTATCTCCCCCACGGCATGCAAGGGCAGGGCGTTCAGGTAGGCATCCGGATCACGCTGGTGGTTGGTGCACGTCACATAGACATTGTTCACGTCCAGCAGCAAACCGCAGCCAGTGCGGCGGATGACCTCCCTGATGAAGTCAGTCTCGTCCAGGGTCGAACGTTCCAATAACAGGTAAGTCGACGGGTTCTCCAGCAGCATTGGCCGCTTGAGCGTGCTCTGGACCTGGTCGATGTGATCGCACACACGGTGCAGGGTGGCGCTGTCATAGGCCAGGGGCAGCAGGTCGTTGAGAAACACCGGGCCATGACTGGACCAGGCCAGGTGTTCGGAAAAAGCCTGGGGTTGATAGCGCTCAAGCAGCGCAGCCAGGCGTGCCAGGTGGTCACGGTCGAGCGGGCCTTCGCCGCCGATGGACAGGCCCACGCCGTGCAGCGACAGCGGGTAGC
Organism: Pseudomonas quebecensis; assembly: GCF_026410085.1. Classification (NCBI taxonomy): domain Bacteria; kingdom Pseudomonadati; phylum Pseudomonadota; class Gammaproteobacteria; order Pseudomonadales; family Pseudomonadaceae; genus Pseudomonas; species Pseudomonas quebecensis. The sequence goes on along the minus strand of NZ_CP112866.1, from coordinate 3,805,911 downwards.
GTTCACGGATCAGCCCCAGATAGTGATGAAACGGGCCGCCGGCCATCATGTAGTTTTCGGCATGCACTTCAAAAAAACCGAGGTCGGGCAAGGTTTCAAGCACTTCGACAAAGTGCTCGTGCTTGAGCCCCAGCCCGGCCCGATCAGGCAAGCCGGGCGCCTGAGCCGGTGAGCATGTGGGCGGTAATATAGGTGTCATCGTCGATACTCAGGCGCGGCCGGGTGAGGGTTCAGGATTTGGCGGCGAACGCGGCTTCCTGGCCGAAGCCGGTCGGCGAGGTAGTGCTGGGGGTCTCGGTGCACGTACCGGCGGGGACCAGTTTCCAGGCATCGGCCTGATCCTTGGTTTTCGAGGTGCCCGCACAGGAAGTGCCGGGGCCGGCGGCGCAATCGTTCTGGCCGGCTTCAGCAACGCCGAAGCACTTTTGCATGTCATCGGCCGCGTGGGCGCTGGTGGTCAGGGCGGACAGGCTCAGGGTCGAGCCCAGGGCGAGGATGAGGGCGGTGGCGGACAGTTTGGTCGTCATTGGGGTAACTCCAGCAGTGGGTTGAGAAGCGGGCTTGAATGCCTGCTTGCACCACTAGAGGTAGGAGGACGCGGTTCGTTACAGGGGCGGGAGAAATAACCTCAAACAATGCAAAAAAAATGGGAGGGGCTGCCCCCTCCCACATTTGGGTCCGGTTCGTTCAGCAACCTTCTCTTAACCGCCCAGGTACGCCTCGCGCACTTTCGGGTCGGTCAGCAGTTGCTCGCCCGAGCCTTGCATCACCACCCGGCCGTTCTCCAGCACATAGGCACGGTCGGCGATCTTCAGCGCCTGGTTGGCGTTCTGCTCCACCAGGAACACGGTTACACCGTCCTTGCGCAGTTGTTCGATGATGTCGAAGATCTGCTGGATGATGATCGGGGCCAGGCCCAGGGACGGTTCGTCCAACAGCAGCAACTTGGGCTTGCTCATCAGCGCTCGGCCGATGGCGAGCATTTGCTGCTCGCCGCCGGACATGGTGCCGCCGCGCTGGCTGAAGCGTTCCTTGAGCCGTGGAAACAAGTGCAGCACCTTGTCCATCTGCTCCTGATAGTCGCCCTTGTCGGTGAAGAACCCGCCCATTGCCAGGTTCTCTTCCACGGTCAGACGCGAAAACACCCGACGGCCTTCCGGCACCACAGCAATGCTCTTGCGCATGATCTGCGACGACGGCTGGCCCACCAGTTCCTCACCCATATAGCGGATGCTGCCACTGTAGGCCTGGGGCGAACCGCACAAGGTCATCAGCAGGGTCGACTTACCGGCACCGTTGGCACCGATCAGGGTGACGATCTCACCCTGGCGCACTTCCACATTGACGCTGTGCAGGGCCTGGATCTTGCCGTAGAAAGTGGAAACGTTTTCGAATTGCAGCATTTTACGCTTCCCCCAGATAGGCTTTGATCACTTCGGGATTGTCGCGGATCTGCTCCGGGGTTCCGTCGGCCAGCGGTGTGCCCTGGTTGATCACCACGATATGATCGGAGATGCTCATGACCAGTTTCATGTCGTGTTCGATCAGCAGCACCGTCACGTTATTTTCCTCACGCAGTACGCTGATCAGCGCCTTGAGGTCTTCGGTTTCCTTGGGGTTCAAGCCGGCGGCCGGTTCGTCGAGCATGAGGATCCGTGGGCGGGTCATCATGCAGCGGGCGATTTCCAGCCGACGTTGCTGACCATAGGCCAGGGTGCCGGCGGGACGGTTGGCAAACTCGGTGAGGTTGACCTTGTCCAGCCAGTACGCGGCGTATTCCATGGCCTCGCGCTCGCTCTTGCGGAACGCCGGGGTCTTGAACAGGCCGGCGAAGAAGTTGGTATTCAGGTGCCGGTGCTGGGCAATCAGCAGGTTCTCGACCGCCGTCATGTCCTTGAACAGCCGCACGTTCTGGAACGTGCGCACCACGCCCTTGCGCGCGATTTCGTGACCGGCCAGGCCCTGGATCGGCTGGCCGTCCAGCAGGATGCTGCCGCCGCTCGGTTTGTAGAAGCCGGTGAGGCAGTTGAACACCGTGGTCTTGCCGGCGCCGTTGGGGCCGATCAGCGCCACAACCTGTTTCTCTTTCACAGTCAGGGCCACGCCGTTGACCGCGAGCAGGCCGCCGAAGCGCATGCTCAGATTTTCGACTTTCAGGATCTCGCGGCTCATTTGCGCAGCTCCATATGTGGACGTTGCATGGGCAGCAGGCCTTGAGGACGCCAGATCATCATCAGCACCATCAGGGCGCCGAACATCAACATGCGGTATTCGCTGAACTCACGCATCATTTCCGGCAGCAGGATCATCACGATCGCCGCCAGGATCACGCCCAACTGCGAGCCCATGCCACCCAGTACCACGATGGCGAGGATGATCGCCGATTCGATAAAGGTGAACGATTCCGGTGTCACCAGGCCCTGGCGCGCGGCAAAGAAGCTGCCGGCGAAACCGGCGAACGCAGCGCCCAGGGTGAAGGCGGAGAGCTTGATGATAGTGGGGTTCAGGCCCAGGGCGCGGCAGGCGATCTCATCTTCGCGCAGCGCTTCCCAGGCACGGCCGATCGGCATGCGCAGCAGGCGGTTGATCACGAACAGCGCAGCCAGCGCCAGCAGCAGGGCGACCAGGTAGAGGAACACCACTTTGCTCACCGGGTTGTAGTCGATCCCGAAGTATTCGTGGAACGTCTGCAGGCCTTCGGCAGCGGTGCGGTCGAAGGACAGCCCGAAGAACGTCGGCTTGGGGATGCTGCTGATGCCGTTGGGGCCGCCGGTGATGTCGGTGAGGTTACGCAGGAACAAGCGGATGATTTCACCGAAGCCCAGGGTCACGATGGCCAGGTAGTCACCGCGCAGGCGCAGCACCGGGAAGCCCAGCAGGAAGCCGAACGTGGCCGCCGCCATGCCGGCCAGCGGCAGGCAGATCCAGAAGCTCCAGCCCAGGTAGTGCGACAGCAGCGCGTAGGTGTAGGCGCCTACCGCATAGAAGCCCACATAACCGAGGTCGAGCAGGCCGGCCAGGCCCACCACGATGTTCAGGCCCAGGCCCAGCAACACGTAGATCAGGATCAGGGTGGCGATGTCGACTGCGCCGCGCGAGCCGAAGAACGGCCAGATCAACGCGGCCACGATCAGGCCGATGATGATGTAGCGCTGGGTACGCGGCAGGGTCAGGAATTGGCTGACCTTGGGCGACATCAACGGGCCACGGTTGCTTTTGAACAAAGCCCCGACCTGCTGGCTGAACAGCACCCGCAGGAACATCAGCACCGAGCACAGGGCGATGATGGTCAGGGTCACGGGACCGGTGCCATGCACTTCCAGGTTGATGCCGACAATGCTCAGTTTGAGGCCGAGTACCGGAAAGGCCACGGCCCAGACCAGCAAGGCGCTGAAGAACGCCGATTTAAGATATCTGCTCATACTTTCTCAACCTCCGGACGGCCCAAAATGCCGGTCGGACGGAACAACAACACCAGGACCAACAGGCCGAACGCCACGACGTCCTTGTACTGGTCGCCGAAAATATCGGCGCCAAACGCTTCGGCCACACCCAGCACCAGCCCGCCGAGCATGGCGCCCGGGATACTGCCGATACCGCCCAAGACCGCTGCGGTAAAGGCCTTGAGGCCTACCAGGAAACCGGCGTTGGGGTTGATCACGCCGTACTGCATGCTCAGCAGCACCGCCGCGACGGCAGCGAGCGCGGCACCGATCACGAAGGTCAGGGCGATGATGTTGTTGGTATTGATGCCCAACAGGTTGGCCATCTTGATGTCTTCGGCGCAGGCCCGGCAGGCGCGGCCCAGACGGGAGCGAGAGATAAACACGGTCAGGCCCAGCATCGCCACCAGTGTGACCACGAAGACCAGGATCTGCATGTAGGAAATCAGGACTTCTTCCGCGCCGCCTGGGCCGAAAGAGATGCTCCCCGGGATCAGGTTGGGGATGGATTTATCCTTGGAGTCCTGGGACAGCAATACGGTGTTCTGCAGGAAAATCGACATGCCGATGGCGGAAATCAACGGGATCAGACGGTTGCTGCCGCGCAGGGGGCGGTAGGCAACGCGTTCGATACTGTAGCCATAGGCACTGGTTACGACGATCGATGCAATGAAGGCAGCGGTCATCAACAGCGGCAGGGAGTGGATACCCATCATGGCCAGCCCGGCAAGGGCGATGAAGGCCACGTAGGAACCAATCATGTACACCTCGCCATGGGCGAAGTTGATCATTCCAATGATGCCGTAAACCATTGTGTAGCCAATGGCTATCAAGGCATAGGTGCTGCCAATGGTCAGGCCATTAACCAGCTGTTGGAAAAAATGATAGATCTCAGGCATTACAGCGCTCCTAAAAACCCGATACGCATTTCACTGGTGGAGTCATGTTCCGGCCCCGTGCTGTGTTCTGTGAGCACATTTGCACGTAGCGTTTGCCAGCGAACCGCTGGTGACGGTTTTAAGATTTTCAGGTGAGCCAGCGCCCGGATCGCGGGTGACATGGCCCATAAACCTCGTAAAACAAAGCCCACTGCTTTCACAGTGGGCTTGTTGACCAGTAATGCCTGGCTTACTGAGGAGAAACTTCGGTTTTAGGTTTGCCGAAGTGCCATTCGTAGACCACGAACTTGAAGTCTTTCAGGTCGCCCTTTTTGTCAAAGCTCAGGTCGCCGGTAGGGGTCTTGAAGGTGCCGGCGTGGATGGCTTCAGCCACTTTGGCGGTGTCTTCGCTCTTGGCGGCTTTGATACCGCCGGCGATGACTTCGATGGCCGAGTAGGCCGGGAACACGAACGGACCGGTCGGGTCCTGCTTGTTCTTGGTGAACTCTTCCACGATGGCTTTGTTGGCCGGATCGGTGTCGAAGGATTTCGGCAGGGTTACCAGCAGGCCTTCGGAAGCGTCCTGGGCGATCTGGGAGATGGAGTCGTTGCCGACGCCTTCCGGCCCCATGAACTTGGCGTTCAGGCCTTTTTCCTTGGACTGGCGCAGGATCAGACCCAGTTCAGGGTGGTAGCCGCCGTAGTAGACAAAGTCGACGTTGGCTTGCTTGAGTTTCTGGATGATCGAGGAGAAATCTTTGTCACCGGCGTTCAGGCCTTCGAAGACGGCAACTTTTACGCCTTTCTTCTCAAGGGTCTGCTTGACCGCGGTGGCGATGCCTTCACCGTATTGCTGTTTGTCGTGCAGTACCGCAACGACTTTGGGCTTCACGTGGTCGGCGATGTAGTTACCGGCCGCGGGGCCCTGGGCGCTGTCCAGGCCGATGGTGCGGAAGATCAGCTTGTAGCCACGGGCAGTGATTTCCGGGCTGGTGGCTGCCGGGGTAATCATGATGACGCCTTCGTCTTCATAAATATCCGAGGCGGGTTGAGTAGAGCTGGAGCACAGGTGACCGACCACGAACTTGACGCCGTCGTTCACCACTTTGTTGGCCACGGCCACGGCTTGCTTGGGATCGCAGGCGTCGTCGTATTCCTTGGCTTCGAGCATCTTGCCGTCGACGCCGCCCTTGGCGTTGATGTCGGCGATGGCCTGCTTGGCGCCCATGAACTGCATGTCACCGTACTGGGTCACAGGGCCGGTCTTCGGACCGGCGATGCCGATCTTGATGGTGTCGGCAGCGAACGAATGGCCCGCAACCCCAGCCAGGACCATAGCGGCAAACAGTTTGGAAATCTGCTTAGTAGCCTTATTCATAGTGCTCCACTCTTACTGTTGTATTTTTTATAGTTCTAGCGGCCTGATCGGCAGCTGAACCGGATCGGATATCTGGAATATCCCCCCGGCAACCGCCTGGCAACTGTACCGGTACAGTGTAGAGCGCCGGTTGATCGCTTGAAAAGCTGGCTGCCAGGGGCAAATTCCGTGGGTGTCGCTTTAACGACAGGAAAAGACAGAATTGCGGCGCGGGTGGTGACAGACGCTTCGGCAATCCTTGGCTTTCCTGACGTTTTTCTCGATGACTCAATTGCAACCGGGTTTTTCTGCCTTGGGTTTTTCTAAACGAGACGTGACGCTATGATTGCGCCGACTTTTTCCAAGGTGGACTCCCATGACGCAAGAACCTAGCACCCTCTATGCCAAGCTGCTCGGTGAAACCGCCGAAATCTCCTGGAAGGAGCTTGAGCCGTTCTTTGCCAAGGGTGCCCTATTGTGGGTCGATGCCAGCCTGGATTTGATCGAGGCGGCTGAGGGCATGGCCGAAGATAACCGCGACAAAGTCGCCGCCTGGCTGGCCTCCGGCAGCCTGGGCGAAGTGTCTGCGACGCGGGCGCTGGACTTGGTCGAGCGTGACCCGAGCCTATGGGCGGTTGTGGTTTCGCCGTGGATTCTGATCCAGGAAAGGGCGGTGTGAGGAGCGGCGCACTAAAAGGGTGCATGTATTTTTGCGCGTCGAGTGTGTAGCGGAGTAACCGCTGCGCCGGTGATGGCACCTTGCCGTGAAGAAAGGTCACAGATCAGGGTGACGTAAACGTCACGGGAACAGTTTTGCGTGGGAAGGAATGCGTGGGGAATTGTTTCCGGGTGTGGCAGTAAAGGTTGTGATTTTGTGAGTGAGTGGGGCAGGGGGTTGCCCCGTGTCGTCTGGAATGGGGCCGCTTCGCGGCCCAGCGCGGGGCAAGCCCGCTCACCACGGCAAGCCCGCTCACCCAGTAAGCCCGCTCACCACAGCGTCAGGAGGCTGCCCATGGATTTCCAGGCCGCGATGGCCGCGCCTCAACCTAGCCGGTCTTGCCGGTGTGGTTGTTCAGTGAAATCACCTTGGTCTTGCCGATGCGGTGACGGTAAATCTCGCGCAGGTACTTGATCGCCTTTTTCACGCAGTCCCGTGACAGGCGAATGTCATTGATGGACACGAACTTCTCTTTGTCGTTGATCAGCTCGCGGTACTTCTTCTCGTACATCGGTTTGATCGCGTACCAGTTGGTATCGAGGATTTTCGCCGGGTTCTCGAACTCGTTGAGCAGTTCGTCGATGCGCTCCTCATCGAAATCCTCGTGGATGATGAAGTCCAGGATCGAGTTGTCCAGGGTGTCATCGAATCGGTAGGGGTTGCGGGCGAAACAGCGTTTGATAAACGCCACGATCAGCGTCAGGAAGTCGTCCGACAGGCACGGGCTCTTAGCGATCAGGGTGGTCAGCGACAGGTTGGCCGACGCGCCGATCACCAGGGCATAACGCTTGAGCGTGGTGTTGGGGAACAGGCTGTTGAGGTGCGTCTTGAGCCGATTCAGATCCATGTAGGACAGCTTGTAGTCCTTGGGCAATGAGACGATCGACACCACCGACGAGCAGTTCTTGAAGAAGTGCAGGTCGTGCAGCGCCGCTGCGTCATAGCCGGAGTTCTTGTATTGCTCCAGGGATGCCTTGTAGCGCTTGGACTCGATCGGCAACAGGCTGATGCCTTCGATGGCCTGGGTGACCTTGTTGAAATGCGGCAGGTCGATGGACCGGAAGAACAGGTCGTCGATGTTCAGGCGCTGAGGTTCTTTTTCGAACACCTTGAATTTGTCATTCGAGGGCGCCGGGGTTTCGGGGACGACGGATTCAGCGTACGCAATCGCCACAGGACCGGCCAGGCTCATAAACAAGTCGTTGGCATCCAGGCGAATGGTCTCGCCGATGTCGATGCCGGCGCGCCGGAAATAGTTCTGATCGTAGTCGGTGGTCACGGCCTGGGCCGTAAGAATGTTGAAGATCTGCTGTGAGATGTATTGGTTGGCGTGTTTTTCCATGGCATTGACATCAATGTTCTGGATGTTGCCGTCATCGCTTTCTTCGGCATAACGCATGATGTCGTTGGAGATCAGCATCATGGCGTTCCAGGGCCGGATACGCCCTTTCACACTGGCTTCGCTGCTGTCTTCATTGGCGAAGTTGTAAGAGAAATCCCATTCTTCCGACAGGTATTTGCATAGCAGACGCCCGGCGTTGATGTGCAAGGCCTCGGACATCTCGCTGCGATGGTCGGAAATATTCGGCAGCACGCAAATGCCGCTGGTAAAGATCGGCTCGAACACGAAGGCGTGGCCGCTCTTGCTGTCGTGCTCGTCGGCGGGCTTGGTGTCGAATGTCTTGTTCATGTACGAATGCTGCTGGGCCAGGCCGAACTCCGAAGCCATGCCCGAGCCGGTGCCACCGCCGGCGCTGAAGATCGAAAAATACAGGCGCGACTGGTTGGCCTTGATGCCGCATGAATCGATGAGGTACGAGTGAATCATCTTCCAGTCGGGGCTGGAAAAGCGCTGGGTGTCTTTATTGAGGATGATCTTGGCCAGGTACTGGCCCAGGATTGGCGCGTTGCCGGCGCCACCGGCGTGCACTTCCGACAGGTCCATGATTTTCATTTTGCTGTAGTCGCGCAGGAACCCGCTTTTTTCGTTCTTGCGCGAGAAGCGGATGCGCCCGGCGATGTCCTTGTCCAGATCGCCCAGCATGACCAGCGGCTCCACCAGGAATACCGGTTTGCTGGCCTTGCCATTGCCCAGGCGCAGGTTGTTGCGGATCCACTGGGCCGGGCTGTAACCCTTATCGATCGACTTGTCTTCAGTGCTGAACTCGTTCAGGTAAAACTTGCGCGCGTTGTACACCAGCTCTGCCACATCCAGGGCGATGTTCGAACCGCAACGACCCAGGCCGATCAGGCACACCGAGGGGAATTCCTGGTCGCTGTGCTGTTCGCCATCGCCCTCGGCGTGAGGCGGACGCGGGAACACCATGTCACGCAGACCGTCGAGATTGTCGAGGATGCGGTCGGTATTGGTCTCGGTGAAGTACAGGTATTGCTGGGTGGCCAGCGCGGAGGTGGAGCTCAATGACTTGGAACCTGAGGGTTTTTCCGCAGGAGCTGTGAGCAACACGTCGGATACCACGGTGGCAGAGTTATTTTTAGAAGTCATTGTGCGCCATGTGCCTGGGCGGATGGCTGGAAAATATCAAAGGGCCATCACGGATTGGGTTGTTCGCGACTTTGCAGTGCGTCCTTGTCCTGAACCATTGGCCTTAGGCTTGATGGGCTCGGCAAAACCTGGCCGGACGTTCATGGATCGGCCGTTCGTCGGAGTTCTTTAGATAAATGATGGCTAACTGCCAAGGATTCGACGTCAGCGGATTGGCCTCACGGTTGAGCCGGCGCTGCCGCGGTTTGGCGACACCGCTTTGGACGGTGCAGGCTCTTTGTTCGCCGCAGGCGTGAAGGTATGCAGCGGATTATGCCGCTCAATGCCTTGTACTACGCCGATGATCTCGCCGATGCCCACCGCCGGGCTCAACAGGTAGCCCTGGATGAAGTCGCAATCAAGGCTATGAAGCAGTTCGAACTGGGTGTGGGTTTCCACGCCTTCTGTCACCACCTGCAGGTGCAGGGTATGGGCCATGCCGATGATGGCTTGGACGATTTCCAGGTCGGCGGTGGATTTGGGAATGTCCTGGATAAAGGAGCGATCGATCTTCAGCGTGTTGAGCGGCAAGCGCTTGAGGTAGGCAAGGGACGAGTAGCCAGTGCCGAAATCGTCGATGGCCAGCGATACCCCGAGCGAACGTATTTGCCGCAACAGCGCCAGGGTGCTGCTGATATTGCCCATCAGCGCATTCTCGGTCACTTCCAGTTCCAGGCGGTTGGCGGCCAGGCCGCTGAAGCGCAGGGCATCTTCGATTTCATCCGCCAGCTCGTCGCGCGCCAGGTTCAGGGCCGAGCAATTCACCGATAGCGTGAGCTGGGTGTAGCCTCGGTCGGTGAGCTGGCTGAGGTCATGACAGGCCTGGCGCAGTACCCAATGGTCCAGCTCGGCGATCAGGCCGTTGCTTTCGGCGATCTCGATAAACCGGTCGGGTGCGAGCAGCCCGTGCTGTGGGTGCTGCCAGCGCACCAGAGCCTCCAGGCGGCTGACCTTGCCCAGTTTCATGTCGAAGATCGGTTGATAGAACAGCACCAGTTGGGTGCCGGTGCGCAGGGCGTTGCGCAGCTCTTCTTCCAACTGCAGTTCGAGGGTGGCGCGGGTCTTTAAGTTGGAGCTGAAAAAATTCAGGCTGTTGCGTCCCGCATCCTTGGACTGATACAGCGCCAGGTCGGCGGTTTTCAACAGTTCTTCACAGGTCATGCCGTCATCGGGAAACAGGCTGATGCCAATGCTGGTGGTCATCACCATCCGACGGCCGGCCAGTTCCACGGGTTCTTTCATTTTTTGCATGATGCGCTGGGCCAGATGGCGCGCTTCGTCGCGGTGATGGATGCTGATCAGGATGCAGAATTCATCGCCGCCAAAGCGCGCGACTACGTCGGCATGACTGCGCACCGAGCCTTTTATATGGCTGGCCAGTACGGTCAGCAGTTGATCGCCGGCGTCGTGCCCGAGGCTGTCATTGATGCGCTTGAAGTGGTCTATATCGAGGAAGATCACCGCCATCATGCCGTGGGTGGCGGTCTTTTCCGCGACTTTTTCCGCAAAAATCTGGTTGAACCCGCGACGGTTGAGAAGGCTGGTCAACGCATCGTAATGGGCCACCTGCTGCAGGGACGCGCGGGCCTGGTCCAATTCGCTGAGCAGGGCGTTGACCCGACGCAGGTCGCGTTCCTTGTGTTGCAGTTTCTTGTCCGCCAGCGCCGCGCTGATGCTGCTGCCGATTACCAGCAAGGTGATCACCGCCACCGACAGGCCCAGCTGCATGGGGTTATTGTTGGGCGCAACCGAGAGGTCAGCACCGGTAGGCACTACCATCTGCATGGCGGCCATGCCAGTGAAATGCATGCTGATAATGCCCGCGCCCAGGACCAGGCTGGCGGCATATTTAAGCAGTTGGTGGAAGATCCCGGCCCCGGTGCGCAGATAATTCGACAGCAACAACGCGGCGAGGCTGGCACCGATGGCAATGCCGATCGAGGCCAGCAGCAGCCATGAGTCGAAGTACATCCATGCCTGGGAGCGTATCGCTGACATGCCGACGTAATGCATCAAGGCGATGCCAAGTCCCATCCACACCGAGGCCAGCAGGTATTGAAGCAGCCGCAGCTTGGGATGGCTGAGGGTTTTCATGGCAAACAACGACGCAATCAGCGCGATCAGCAATGACACGAAGGTCATCGTCAGTTCGTAGTGAATTGCGATGGGCGCCTGGAAGGCCAGCATGCTGATGAAATGTGTCGACCAGATGCCCCCAGCCAGGCAGCCGGCCCCCAGCCAGCGCCAATGTCGGCGCGCGGTGGGGGCCTCGACATGGCCGACCCGCTCGGCCATGTCCAGCGTGCCGAACCCTGCCGCGCAGGCCACCAGATAAGCCAGCAGCACCAGAAACGGGTTATGACTGCAATTGAGTAATAAATGCCCGTTGGTGGGGAGGTCGGTAAAGAAATGCAGACCCAGCCATTCCATAGCATGTCCTGTCATAGCGTCACGTCACGGCCTAAGGCGATGACCTATGAGGTCGAGTATAGAAGCCTCGCGGAATTTGCCAGGGATAATGGCACTTTGCTAAGAACCTTTTCGGCATGCTGCCCATAGCGTTTGATGCTAAGCGCTGATGGGCAGCTCGAATTCAAACGGTGCCTGCAGGGGCGGCAGGCCGAAGGCGGCGCGCGCGGCATCGCAATCGACGTTCTGCACGCCCTGGCTCCAGGACGATTCGAACTCGCGGCATACACTGGAGCGCTGCTCATAGATCGTGCAGCGCGTCCCTTCGCCCACCGTGCCTTCAAGGCTGCAGCAGCGCGCAGGTTTGCGGTCGGTGCCGATCATCGCCACGCGAGTGGGATTGATCTGTTCCACCAGATCATCGGGCACCGTACCACCCGACGAGGCGCACTCGCCCCAGAAGAACGACACGCGAAAATAGGAACAGCAGGCACCGCAACTCAGACACGGACTGGCTTCGGACATGGGCGTCATCGATAAGAAAAGTGGGATAGGGGCACTGCAGGAAGGCTCGCCATTCTATCCACGCCAACGCCATTGGGAAGAGGGGGGCACACATATATTTTGTGTAGGCGAAGTCCCGCAGTGCCGGGTGAAATTACGTCCTATCAGCTTTACGAATCATTACAGACAACCACCGCCGGCGTGACTATGTTGCAGTTACCTGAGCGGGATGCATCGGGCATCGCAGCTCTCATAACAATAAAAGAGACGGACCCATGCAGAACTCGACCCAAGCGGCGAATGCCTGGCGCATTCTGTTCCTGCTGTTCCTCGCCAACCTGTTCAATTTCTTCGATCGAACCATTCCGGCAATCATCATCGAACCCATCCGCATGGAATGGCACCTGAGTGACTTTCAGCTCGGCATCATCGGCACCGCCTTTACCATCGTCTATGCCATCGCCGGCCTGCCCCTTGGGCGTCTGGCCGACACCGGCTCGCGCAGCAAGTTGATGGGCTGGGGGCTGTTTGCCTGGAGCGGGCTCACGGCGATCAACGGCCTGGTAGGCAGTTTCTGGAGTTTTCTGCTGGTGCGCATGGGGATCGGCATCGGTGAAGCGAGCTACGCGCCGGCGGCCAACTCGCTGATCGGCGACTTGTTCCCGGCGCACCGCCGCGCCCGCGCCATGGGGATTTTCATGCTCGGGCTACCGTTGGGCCTGCTATTGGCGTTCTTTACCATCGGGGCGATGGTCAAGGCGTTCGACAGCTGGCGCGCGCCGTTCTTTATCGCCGCGGTGCCGGGGCTGATCCTGGCGGTGTTCATGTTCTATATCAAAGAACCCAAGCGTGGCGCGGCGGAGGCGGTGCAGGTGTCCCAGGCGCGCGTCGACCGCCCGATCCGCCGCGTGCTGGCGGTGCCGACGTTCCTATGGCTGGTGCTGGCCGGGTTGTGCTTCAACTTCGCCACCTATGCCTGCAACTCGTTCCTGGTGCCGATGCTGCAGCGCTATTTCCTGTTGCCGTTGCAGGACGCGGCGGTGGCCACCGGTTTCATCGTCGGCGTCACAGGCCTGATCGGCCTGACACTGGGCGGCTGGATCGCCGACAAGATCCATCAGCGGATTGCCAATGGCCGGCTGTTATTTGCCGCGTGCAGCCTGATTATTTCCACCGTCACCACCGCTTGGGCCCTGCATGCCGGGCGCATCGAGATCGGCGTGTTTGTCGCGCTGTTCAGTGTCGGCTGGCTGTTTGCGTACAACTTCTACACCTGCGTCTACACCGCGATTCAGGACGTAGTGGAACCGCGCCTGCGGGCCACGGCGATGGCGCTGTTTTTTGCCGGGTTGTACCTGCTGGGCGGCGGCATGGGGCCGATTGTGGTGGGCGGTTTGTCCGACCACTTTGCCCATTCGGCGATGTACGCCGACGGTGCGCAACAGATGACGGAAGCCTACAAAGCCGTGGGCCTGCACGACGCCATGTACCTGATCCCGGTGGCGCTGTTCTTGACGATGCTGTTTCTGTTCCAGGCCTCGCGCAGCTTTGTGCGGGATGCCAAGCGCATGAAGGAGGGGTTGAGTGCGGTTGAGGTGCCGGCTGTTGCCGCGACCGCTTGAGACTGGGGTGAAGCCATCGGGGGCAAGCCCCCTCCCACATTGATCAGTGACCGACATGACAACTCGGTCAACTGTGGGAGGGGGCTTGCCCCCGATAAGGTCAGCAGGGCAGGAGGGTCATCAACCCGCCACCAGCACCCGAATCGCCTCCAGGCGCAGCGCAGCCTTGTCGAGCATGGCCAGGCCCTGTTCGCGTTGCTGGCGCAGGGCAATCAGTTCACTGTCGCGCACGGTCGGGTTGACCGCCTGCAGTGCCGTCAGGCGAGCCAGTTCTTCATCGGTGTCCGCCGCCAGGCGCCGTTTGGCTTCGGCCACGCGTTCGGCATGGCGAGGGCTGATCTTTTCTTCGCCGGCATTGATGCGCGGCGTGAGTTGATCGCGCTGGGCCTGGACGAACTTGTTGGCGCTGGCCCGTGGCACGCTTTCCAACTGATCATTCAGGGTTTCGAACGACACGCGGCCGGACAGGTCGTTGCCGTTGGCGTCCAGCAGGCAGCGCAGGGCGGCCGGTGGCAGGTAGCGGCCCAATTGCAGCGAGCGCGGCGCCACCACTTCACTGACGTACAGCAGTTCAAGCAGCACGGTGCCCGGCTTGAGCGCCTTGTTCTTGATCAGCGCCACGGCGGTATTGCCCATGGAGCCGGACAGCACCAGGTCCATGCCGCCCTGCACCATCGGGTGTTCCCAGGTGATGAACTGCATGTCTTCACGCGACAGCGCCTGGTCACGATCGTAGGTAATGGTCACGCCTTCGTCGTCGCCCAGGGGGAAGCTGGCGTCGAGCATTTTTTCGCTGGGCTTGAGGATCAGGGCGTTTTCCGAATGGTCTTCGCTGTCGATGCCGAACGCATCGAACAGGGTTTCCATGTAGATCGGCAGCGCGAACTGATCGTCCTGCTCCAGAATGGCCTCCACCAGCGCATCGCCTTCGCCTGCGCCGCCGGAGTTGAGCTCCAGCAGACGGTCGCGACCTGTGTGCAGTTCCTCTTCCAGGCGTTCGCGCTCGGCACGCGCTTCGTCGATCAGCGCTTGCCACTCGCCATCGTCGGCGTTTTCCAGCAGCGGTAGCAGGCGCGGGCCGAACTGATGCTGCAAGGCGTTACCGGTCGGGCAGGTGTTGAGAAAAGCGTTCAGCGCTTCGTGGTACCACTGGAACAGGCGCTCCTGCGGGCTGGTTTCCAGGTAGGGCACATGCAGTTCGATTACATGTTTCTGGCCGATCCGGTCCAGGCGGCCGATCCGCTGTTCCAGCAGGTCCGGGTGGGACGGCAGGTCGAACAACACCAGGTGGTGGGAGAACTGGAAGTTGCGGCCTTCACTGCCGATTTCCGAGCAGATCAACACTTGGGCGCCGAATTCTTCGTCGGCGAAGTAGGCGGCGGCGCGATCGCGCTCAAGGATATTCATACCCTCGTGGAACACCGTGGCTGGAATGCCGGAGCGCACGCGCAGTGCATCTTCCAGGTCCATGGCGGTTTCGGCGTGGGCGCAGATCACCAGGACCTTGGTGCGCTTGAGCATTTTGAGCTGATCGATCAGCCACTCCACGCGTGGGTCGAAACGCCACCAGCGATGTTCTTCTTCGATGTCCGGCTGCGACTGGAAGCTGACTTCCGGGTACAACTCGGCGTGCTCGCCCAGCGGCAATTCGAGGTATTCGTCCGGGTTCGGCAGCGGGTAAGCGTGCAGCTTGCGCTCCGGGAACCCTTGCACCGCGGCGCGGGTGTTGCGAAACAGCACGCGGCCGGTGCCGTGACGGTCGAGCAGCTCGCGCACCAGGCGTGCACTGGCTTCGGTGTCGCCATCGTTGACGGCGGTGAGCAGCGCTTCACCTTCGTTGCCGAGGAAACCCTGGATGGTCTTGTGCGCGGCAGGCGACAGGCGACCTTTGTCCAGCAGTTCCTGCACGGCTTCGGCGACGGGGCGATAGTTCTCGCTCTCGGCGCGGAAGGCCTGCAGATCGTGGAAGCGGTTCGGGTCAAGCAGGCGCAGACGCGCGAAATGGCTGTCCTGGCCCAATTGCTCCGGGGTGGCGGTGAGCAGCAATACGCCCGGAATCACTTCGGCCAGTTGCTCGACCAGCGCGTATTCCGGGCTGGCCTTGTCTTCATGCCAGACCAGGTGGTGAGCCTCGTCGACCACCAGCAGGTCCCAGCCGGCGGCGAACAGCGCGTCCTGAGCTTTCTCGTCGTCCACCAGCCATTCCAGCGCAACCAGGGCCAGTTGAGTGTCTTCGAACGGGTTGGTGGCATCGCTTTCGATAAAGCGTTCTTCGTCGAACAGCGCCACCTGCAGGTTGAAGCGGCGGCGCATTTCCACCAGCCACTGGTGCTGCAGGTTTTCCGGGACCAGGATCAATACGCGGTTGGCGCGGCCCGACAGCAGTTGGCGATGGATCACCAGGCCGGCTTCGATGGTCTTGCCCAGGCCCACTTCGTCGGCCAGCAATACGCGCGGTGCGATACGGTCAGCGACTTCACGGGCGATGTGCAGTTGGTGCGCAATGGGTTGCGCACGCACGCCACCCAGGCCCCACAGCGAGGATTGGAGTTGGCGGCTGGTGTGTTCCAGGGTGTGGTAACGCAGCGAGAACCAGGCCAATGGGTCGATCTGCCCGGCGAACAGACGGTCGCTGGCCAAACGGAACTGGATGAAATTGGAGAGTTGGGTTTCCGGCAGGGTGACCTGCTCGTTCTGCCCATTGAGGCCGTGGTACACCAGCAGGCCGTCGACGTCGTCGACTTCCTGCACGGTCATTTTCCAGCCTTCGAAATGGGTGATGGAGTCGCCCGGCGAGAACCGCACGCGGGTGAGGGGCGCATTCCGTAGCGCATACTGGCGGGTGTCGCCAGTGGCCGGATAGAGCACGGTCAACAAGCGGCCGTCCTGTGCCAGAACGGTGCCTAACCCCAGCTCTGCTTCGCTGTCACTAATCCAGCGTTGCCCCGGTTGATACTGCTGCGCCATGCTGCCTGACTCCCGCCGTGAAAAAGCCGACTATCTTAACGGAACAAGGTCCACCGCCCAAGGACTCTGACAAAAACTACGCCGTTCGCGGGCAGCGATGTGCGTCGAGTCGACGGGTGGCGGGCACTTGCGAGTGTCGACTGGGTCACAGGTTCCAACCTTGGTGCTCAAGTCGCTCTGCGCCGCGCCGACAGCCTGAGATCAGGAGAGAAAAACTTATGCTGCCACCCATGCTGCCCGTCAGCGTCGTGCCGGTCACGTCACAACTTGACCCGGTGCGCCAGAAGCCGGATATCCCGCCCGTGGTGCCCGTGCAACAGGGCTCCAACGAAAGTACGATCGATCTGAAAAAGGGCGACGCCGAGCAATCCACCTTTCTGCTGCGCGAGGAACAGCGTCGCCAGCAGGAACAGCAGAAGCGTCGGCGGGAGGCGGATGAAGACCCGGAGCAGCACCTGGCCATTCCTGGCGATGTGCTCAACGCCGATAACACCGTGCCGGTCGTGCCGCTGATTGAAGATGCGCCGCGCCAGGGATTGTGGGTAGACGTCGAAGTCTAGCCACGCAGTGCGCGCAGGGCGTTCAGCAAGATCTCGATATCGCCCTCGTCGTTAAGCGGGCTGACGGAGATGCGCGCGATGCCGGGCAGGCTCCTTGCCTGCATGTCCAGCGGGGTATAGGCCACGTTATTGGCGCCGATATTGATGCGTTGCAAGGCCAGTTGCCGTTTGAGTTCGAACCCGTCCCAGCCTTCCAGGTTGAAGGCGATCAAGCCCGATCGATGCTCGCCCAGGTCATGCAGCGAGATGCCCTCGATCTCACCCAATGCCTGGCGAATTCTCGCACTTGTCTGCGCAACCCTTTCCCAGACTCGCTCGATCCCAAGCTGATTGATCTCGTGCAATGCATTGCCCAATCCGGCCAATAGGGCGTAGGACACTTCGCTGGTTTCAAAACGCCGGGCGTCATTGCGCAGGTCGAAACCTTGCGCGCTCCACGGTGCGGAAAACACATCGCGCTGGGCCGGGTCGAGGCGCGGCAGAAACGCCGGCCGCACATACAGCAGTGCCGTTGCGCGTGGCCCGCGCAGGTGCTTGCGCCCGGCGCACTTGAGTACATCGCAGTGCAGCGCCTGCACATCCACCGGGATCTGGCCGACGGCTTGGCCGGCATCGATAAAGTAGGCAATGCCATGGCGCCTGGCCACTTCGCCGATGGCCTGGGCCGGGTTGATCAGGCCACCGTTGGCGGGCAGCCAGGTCAGGTCGATAAGCTTGACCCGCGCGTCGATCATTGCCGTCAGCGCCAGCGGGCATACGGCGCCGCTGGCATCGCAGGGGATCACTTCCACACGGGCGCCCGCTTTTACGGCCACTTGCATGCTCGCCAGGTTGCCGCCCCATTCATGGCGCCCGACCAGGATCCGGTCCCCCGGCTGCCAGGGACCAAGGGCCTGGAATGCCAGGTTCCAGGCGCTCGAACCGCTGCCGGCGAAGGCGATCGAGGAGGGCGGGGCGTTGAGCAACCGCGCGGCGGCGCGCCTGGCATTGTCCGCCATTACGGCGCCGTGCTCGCCGGCTTCCATTGGCCCGTCGCGCGCCTCGCGCTGCAGTTGCTCGATGATGGCATCGACGGTCGCCTGGCTCGGCAGGGAGGCGCCGGCATGATTGAAATGCACCAACCCCGACTGGCAGCCCGGCGTGGCCGCGCGCAATTGCCGAACCTCCAGCGGGCTCACGGCTGCACCTCGAACACCGCATCAACCTCCACCGCCACGCCGGCGGGCAGGCTGGCCACGCCTATCGCAGTGCGGACATGCCGGCCTTTTTCGCCCAGGACGTTGACCAATAGGTTCGATGCGCCGTTGGCCACCATGCCATGGCGTTGAAAATCGCTGCTGGCGGCAATGAACACGCCCAGGCGCAGCGTTCGTACCAGGCGCGACAGGTCATCGCCCAGGGCATCGCTCAATTGCGCGAGCAATCCCAGGGCCGCCAGCTCCGCGGCCCGAACGCCTTCTTCATCGCCGAGGGTCTCGCCCAATCGGCCCACATAAGCAGGCTTGCCGTCCACCAGCGGGATTTGCCCGGAGATAAACAGTTGATGGTGGCTGGCGACATGGTTGATGTAATTGGCAATCGGCTGGCTGGGGGAGGGCAGCGTCAGGCCCAGAGCATTTACGCGGGCGCGGAGGGAGTCCATGGTCAAACCTCTTAAGAGTGGGAGGCGTGAGCATGTTGGCCTTGAGCGGCGGCGACAAACGGATAGATCTCACCCGACGTATCGAAATAACTCACGCGTCAGTGCAGGCGTCCTTCAGCCACTCAACGAAGCATTCGGCCGCTGGGCTGATACCGCCTGGCGGGGCGATCAGCCAGTAACCGATATCGCTGTGATAAGGCGGCCAATCGAAGGCTGGCACCAGGCTGCCATCCTGCAAACGCCTTTCGATCAAACGATGCCGGCCCATGGCAATGCCCTGGCCGGCCACGGCTGCTTCGACGACGATGTTGTAGTCGTGCAGCAGCACGCGGGGGTGGTGCTCCAGATCGACCTGGTAATGCGCGGACCAATCGCTCCACTCGAACGGCCGGTGCGAAGTGGCCATCAGCAACGGCCCCTTGTGCAATGGGCCGGCCTTGAACGCAGGACTGCACACCGGGGAAATCACCTCCGGCATCAATCGTGTGGCATGTACGTCGGGCCAGTCGCCTTTGCCATAGCGGATCGCCAGATCGACTTCGGCGGCGGGGACATTGGCCAGTTGAATGGCCGGCAGCAACTCAACCTGAATAGACGGGTAGCGGTTGAGAAATCCGGCCAGGCGGGGGGCCAGCCACAGGGTGGCGAACGAGGCCAGCAGACCGATGCGCAAGACCGTCGTACTGGGCGCCGCCCGTTGCGCACGGGTGGCGACGGCGATCGCGTCGAGGGCCGGGCGAATGTCGTCGTAATACTGTTGGCCGTCGGCGGTCAGATCAATCGCACGTGTGCGCCGGACAAACAGTGATTTACCCAGATGCTGCTCCAGTTTCTGCACTTGATGGCTCAACGCGCTCTGGGTCACCGACAATTCAGACGCTGCCTTGATAAAGCTCAAATGTCGTGCCACGGCTTCGAAAGCGCGCAGGGCCAGCAGCGGTGGAAGGTCTTTGTGCAGTGCCACCTGGGGACGCCTCAAAAGGTTGGACAGACGCGTCGATTTTGGTCGATGGCCTGCCTTTTGTCGCCCGCTGATTTGCCGTCGGGCGGGCGAGGCCGCATTATTGAGGCCTCCCCGCCACCACGTAAGCCAAGCCATGAGTGATGAACCCAAGCTGATCGACCTGAATGCCGAACGTGCCAAGCGCGTGCATGACCTGAACGACAAGCGTCTGAACGAAGTGCGCCAGGCGTTTGAACAGGCCATGCCGCTTGGGAAAACCAAGAAAAAACCGAAAAACAAACCCAAAAAGCGTTGAAATGCCCTGCATCTATTGATGCAGGTCAGTTATTGCCCTTCTTTACGCCCCGTTGCGGGCGACATTGATCCTCGTCAATTTTCCCCTGCACCATCTCCGTTAACTTAGCCCCATCGCAACAGGGCAAGCACGGGAGGGCGGTCATGTTCATCGATAATGTGGTGTTTGCCGGAGTGCTGACCGTCAGCCTCATGGTGATGTTCTTTGTAGGGTTTGGATTTTTTATCTGGAAAGACGCGAATAAGCGTAAAAAACCATAGGTCTTTCTGGATTACATGAGCACGCAAGGCATTTTGGGCGACTTCGGTCGCCCTTTTTTTTACCTGCGATTTGAGCTCTTCGCTAATGCCCAGTCATAAAAAAAGGTGCGGTCCTCTTGCGAGGCCGCACCTTCTTTTTTCAGCGTAGGGCGATCAGCTGCCCAGCGCTTTGGACGCCAGCCAGAACAACCCGGCCGACAGCGCAACGGTCGCCGGCAGGGTCAGCACCCAGGCCATCAGGATGGTCTTGACCGTGCCGCCTTGCAGGCCGCTTTTGTTGGCAACCATGGTGCCGGCGACACCCGACGACAGCACGTGGGTGGTCGATACCGGCAGGCTGAAGATGTTGGCCAGGCCAATCATGCTCGCCGTGGTGATCTGCGCCGACATGCCTTGTGCGTAGGTCATGCCCTGTTTGCCGATCTTCTCGCCGATGGTCAGCACTACGCGCTTCCAGCCCACCATGGTGCCCAGGCCCAAGGCCAATGCGACGGCCAGGATTACCCAGAACGGTGCGTATTCGGTCGTGGCGGTCAGGTCTTTGCGCAGCTTGTCGAGGTCCGACTTCTCGCGCGCATCCAGGCCTGGCAGCTTGCCGACTTTCTTCGCGGTATCGTCCAGGCAGAGCAGGTAGCGACGCACTTCGATGCGGTGATCGGCGCTCAGCGAGTGGTAGTCGGATACACCTTTCAAGGTGTTGACCAGCGCATTGATCGTCGGCTCGGTCTGCTGCGGGTTGCACTGGAACTTGCCCGGCAGGTCATCTTTCACGCTTTTGCCCAGGGCCAGGAACTCGCCGAGGGTTGCGTTATTGCGCTCATAGAACTGACTCAAATGCACAGTGGCGTCGCGGGTGCGTTCGATCTGGTAAGTGGTGCTGCCCAGGTCGAGAACGAATTGCGCCGGCACGATACCGATCAGCACCAGCATGATCAGGCCGATACCTTTCTGACCGTCGTTTGAACCGTGCACGAAGCTCACGGCCATGGCCGAGATCACCAGCACCAGACGGTTCCAGAACGGCGGGTGCTTTTTGTCGTCGAGCTTGCGGCGCTGGTCCGGAGTCTTGTGCATCTTCGACAGCGGGCGCCACCACTTCAGGCCGATCAGCACCAGGGCTGCCACCAGGAAACCGGCCATCGGCGAGAACACCAGAGAGGCACCGATATCGACTGCCTTTTGCCAGTTCACACCGTCAGCCAGGGGGATATCGTTGATCAGTGCGTTGGCCAGGCCGACGCCGAGGATCGAGCCGATCAGAGTGTGGGAGCTGGACGCGGGGATACCGAAGTACCAGGTGCCCAGGTTCCAGGTGATCGCCGCCGCCAGCAATGAGAAGACCATGGCTAGACCATGACCGGTGTTCACATTGATCAACAGCTCCACCGGCAGCAGGTGCACGATGGCGTAGGCGACACCGACACCACCGAGCAACACGCCGAGGAAGTTGAACACCCCGGAGAAGAACACGGCCAGGTGCGGCGGCATGGCTTTGGTATAGATGACTGTGGCCACCGCGTTAGCGGTGTCATGAAAGCCATTGATGAACTCGAAGGCGAGGACAAAGGCCAGGGCGAGCAACAGGCTCACTAGAACCCACGCATCCAGTCCGCTGAATAAATCGATCATGAAGGTTTTCTGACCCGGTCGTAAGGGGGCGCGATTATGCCAGAAAACCTCAGTAATCGATGCACTAGCTGCTCATCGGTAACAATCTTCACTGGAAAAACACCGGGGAGCGCTGTGCATCCCAGGGTTTCCGGGGCTTTGACAAGTCATTGATTTATATAGCCGCGGCCCCTTTGCGAGGGCGATTGTCGCCAAAACGTCATCTCTGAAACATTTGTATGAAATTTTACCGAGGGCGCAGAGAGGCGGATTGGCTCGAGCTGGCTATGCGCCATCCTTTTGTGCTGCGCCTACGGCTCTTCGGTCTTGAGTTCCTCTTCAATCTTCTGGATTTCCTGGGCAAAGGCCTGGTCCAGCAGGCTGGCGCGCTTGCGCCATGGCTTACGCTCAGGTTCAGGCTGGGCGGCGTAGGTGGTGACTTCCCCGCCGTAAACGTCCTTGTAACGTTGTTCCTGGCGCTCTAGTTCCGCGCGCAGTTCATCTTTCGTCACATCGTTACCTAATTGAGTTGGGTGTAAGTAAGTTAAAGCGTTATGCCTGGATGGCGTCTCAAGGCGAACAAAGTTGACCCCTTGCAACGCCAACTTATGAAACACAGGTGCCTTTGCATGCGACGTGCGGGTCATTCCAGGCTGATAGTGCGCTTGCCCCGCACTCCTGTGCAGTGGCGGCAGGCGTGGTCGGCGAACCTGCAGACCGCGATCCGGGCGCAGGGTGCATTATAGCGGCGCATTTGTATAACACTATCGGCATAGAGTTAAAAAGCTTCAACTTTGTATGAGGCTTTTGTTACATCGGTGTGTGAGCATTTAATAAGTGCCTGCGCTTCACAATTGGTTAAACGCTGTTAATGCATTTGTACAACTTTCCCTTGGCACACTCACGGCTGAGCACTCTGCGGTGTGCTCGCGCTAAATTGCGATTATCGAATCATCGTCCGATAATCGCACAGTGATGTCGGCGCAATCTTGTATCCCGCAGCCGGCGCGGCTTGTAATACCTGGCAAACCTCCCCAGCGGCTGACAATAAGAGAAGGCATCGAGATGAACGATCAATTGCGCAATTCCTTCGCGTCCGTGGCGCCTCCGATCGTTGCTTCGCCGGCCAAGCGCATCCAGGCGTTCACCGGTGACCCCGACTTCATGACCTCCCTGGCTCGCGGCCTGGCGGTGGTGCAGGCGTTCCAGGAGCGCAAGCGCCACCTCACCATCGCCCAGATCAGCCACCGCACCGAAATCCCGCGTGCCGCCGTGCGCCGTTGTCTGCACACCCTGATCAAGCTCGGCTACGCCACCACCGACGGGCGTACCTATTCGTTATTGCCCAAGGTGCTGACCCTGGGCCATGCGTACCTGTCGTCCACGCCACTGGCGGTGTCGGCCCAACCTTATCTGGACCGCATGAGTGAGCAACTGCACGAGGCATGCAACATGGCTACCCTCGAAGGCGACGACATCCTCTACATCGCGCGTTCGGCGACCACCCAGCGGCTGATCTCGGTCGATCTGTCCGTCGGCGGGCGTTTGCCGGCCTACTGCACGTCCATGGGGCGCATCCTTTTGGCGGCGCTGGACGACGCTTCGCTGCAGGACTACCTCGATCATGCCGACCTGCAAACCAAGACCAGCCGCACCCTCACCACCCCCGAAGCGTTGTTCGAATGCCTGCAGCAGGTACGCCAGCAAGGCTGGTGCATCGTCGACCAGGAGCTCGAGCAAGGCCTGCGTTCCATCGCGGTGCCGGTCTATGACGCTTCCGGGCAGGTGCTCGCGGCGCTGAACGTCAGCACCCACGCCGGGCGTGTCAGCCGCAGCGAGCTGGAGCAGCGCTTCCTGCCGAGCATGCTCAGCGCCAGCCGCGAGCTGAGTGCGCAATTATTTGCGTAAGCTGTTCGGTGACCGCACAGATCCCGAGCTGATCAATTGACGCTGTTTCCCCCGGCTTATTAATGTGCGGCAGCGCTGTTCAAGCGCCACTTAATAAGAATGACGGCCCCAGGCCGTCCGCCCGCCATCGGTGTGGAATAAAAATAATGAATCAGCCTTCTGTCGGTACCACCCTGGACGTGCAGTCCTTTATTAATGCCCAGCCGCTGTCACGCTATCAGTGGCGCGTGGTTATCCTGTGTTTCCTGATTGTGTTCCTCGATGGCCTC
This sequence comes from Pseudomonas quebecensis, assembly GCF_026410085.1. NCBI lineage: Bacteria > Pseudomonadati > Pseudomonadota > Gammaproteobacteria > Pseudomonadales > Pseudomonadaceae > Pseudomonas > Pseudomonas quebecensis. The sequence continues at coordinate 3,781,962 of NZ_CP112866.1, read as the reverse complement.
GATACGGCAGCCATGGGCTTTATTGCACCGGCGTTGTCCCAGGACTGGGGCATTGACCGCGCCAGCCTCGGCCCGGTGATGAGCGCCGCGTTGATCGGCATGGTGTTCGGCGCCCTCGGCTCCGGCCCGCTGGCCGACCGCTTCGGGCGCAAAGTCGTGCTGGTAGGCGCGGTGCTGGTATTCGGTGCCTTCAGCCTGGCTTCGGCCTACAGCAGCAACGTCGATCAGTTGCTGGTGCTGCGTTTTCTCACCGGGCTGGGCCTGGGGGCGGGGATGCCCAACGCCACCACCTTGCTCTCCGAATACACTCCTGAACGCCACAAGTCGCTGCTGGTGACCAGCATGTTCTGCGGCTTCAACCTGGGCATGGCCGGCGGCGGGTTTATTTCGGCCAAGCTGATTCCGGCATTCGGCTGGCACAGTCTGCTGCTGGTCGGCGGCATCCTGCCGTTGATCCTGGCCGTGGTATTGCTGGTGTGGTTGCCGGAATCGGCGCGTTATCTGGTGGTACGCAACCGTGGCGCCGACAACGTGCGCCGGACCCTCTCGCCCATCGAACCCAACCTGGTCGCCCAGGCCACTCATTTCAGCGTGCCCGAACAAAAAACCGTGAAGGCCCGCAACGTGTTCGCGGTGATCTTCTCCGGTACCTACAGCGCCGGCACCTTGCTGCTGTGGCTGACGTACTTCATGGGCCTGGTAATCGTGTACCTGTTGACCAGTTGGCTGCCGACCCTGATGCGCGACAGCGGCGCAAGTATGGAGCAGGCCGCGTTTATCGGCGCGTTGTTCCAGTTCGGCGGCGTGTTGAGCGCGGTCGGCGTAGGTTGGGCGATGGATCGGTTCAATCCGCACAAGGTGATCGGCACGTTTTACCTGTTGGCCGGGGTATTTGCCTACGCGGTCGGGCAGAGCCTGGGCAATATCACGCTACTGGCCACCCTGGTGCTGGTCGCCGGCATGTGCGTCAACGGCGCGCAATCGGCGATGCCTTCCCTGGCGGCGCGGTTCTACCCGACCCAGGGCCGCGCCACAGGCGTGTCGTGGATGCTCGGCATCGGGCGTTTCGGCGCGATTCTCGGCGCCTGGATGGGCGCCACGCTGCTGGGCCTGGGCTGGAACTTCGAGCAAGTGCTCAGCGCCTTGGTGATTCCCGCCGCACTGGCCACCACTGCCGTGGTGATCAAAGGCATGGTCAGCCACGCCGACGCGACCTGATCGATAGCCTGCCAACAATCGGTTCGATAATCGAACGCTTAGTCGATTATCGGATTGTTTGGCCTATTTGCCCGGCTTAATCTGCAAGCACTTCGGCGCCCCCTCAGCGCCTTTTTCGATCAACACCGGGAGCCCGACCCCATGGCTGAAATCCTCGCGCTGCGTGATGCGGTAAAGCAATTCGTCAATGACGGCGATACCGTCGCATTGGAAGGCTTTACCCACCTCATACCTACGGCAGCGGGTCATGAAATCATCCGTCAAGGCAAGAAAGACCTGACGCTGGTCCGCATGACGCCCGACCTGATCTACGACCAGTTGATCGGTGCCGGTTGCGCCCGCAAGCTGATTTTTTCCTGGGGCGGCAACCCCGGCGTAGGTTCCTTGCATCGTCTGCGCGACGCGGTCGAGAAGCAGTGGCCGCAGCCGTTGGAAATCGAAGAACACAGCCACGCCGACCTGGCCAATGCCTACGTTGCTGGCGCCTCCGGCCTACCCTTTGCGGTGCTGCGTGCTTACGCCGGTTCCGACTTGCCCAAGGTCAATCCACTGATCAAGAGCGTGACGTGCCCGTTCACTGGCGAAGTGCTGGCGGCCGTGCCGTCGGTGCGCCCGGATGTCACGGTGATTCACGCGCAGAAGGCCGACCGCAAGGGCAACGTACTGCTCTGGGGCATTCTCGGTGTGCAGAAAGAAGCCGCGCTGGCCGCCAAGCGTTGCATCGTCACCGTGGAAGAAATTGTCGACGACCTGAATGCGCCGATGAACAGCTGCGTGCTGCCCACCTGGGCCCTGAGCGCGGTATGCCATGTGCCCGGCGGCGCGCACCCGTCCTACGCCCAAGGCTACAACGAACGGGATAACCGCTTCTATCAGGCGTGGGACCCAATCGCTCGCGACCGTGGGACGTTTACTGCGTGGATCGACGACTACATCCGCGGCACTGCCGATTTCACTGAGTTCCAGGCCAAACTGGCCGCCGCCCAGGAGGCCAAGCAATGACTTATTCGACCCATGAAATGATGACCGTCGCCGCCGCGCGTCGCCTCCAGAACGGCTCGGTGTGTTTCGTCGGTATCGGCCTGCCTTCCAAAGCCGCCAACCTGGCGCGCCTGACCTCGTCGCCGGATGTGGTGTTGATTTACGAGTCCGGTCCGATCGGCGCCAAGCCGTCCGTGCTGCCGCTGTCCATCGGTGATGGCGAGTTGGCGCAAACCGCTGACACCGTGGTGCCCACGGCCGAGATTTTTCGCTACTGGCTGCAGGGCGGGCGCATTGACGTCGGGTTTCTCGGCGCGGCCCAGGTAGACCGCTTCGGCAATATCAACACCACTGTGGTCGGCGATTATCACCAACCCAAAGTGCGCCTGCCGGGGGCCGGGGGGGCGCCGGAGATCGCCGGTTCGGCCAAGAGCGTGTTGATTATCCTCAAACAATCGGCGCGCTCGTTCGTCGACAAACTGGACTTCATCACCTCGGTCGGCCACGGCGAAGGTGGCGACTCGCGCAAACGCCTGGGTCTGCCAGGTGCAGGTCCCGTAGGGATTATTACCGACCTGTGCATCATGGAGCCGGAGGAGGGCACCCATGAGTTTGTGGTCACCACGCTGCATCCCGGCGTGACCCGCGAACAGGTGGTGGCCGCCACCGGCTGGGCGATTCGCTTCGCCGAGCAGCTCGGCACTACCCCCGAACCCACCGTCGTCGAGCTGACCGCGTTGCGCGATCTTGAAGCCCGCACCGCCGCCGCCCACGGCCAAACCCCGGGAGAAGCCTGATGCGCGAGGTATTTATCTGCGACGCCGTTCGCACCCCCATTGGCCGCTTTGGCGGTGGTTTGTCCAGCGTGCGTGCCGATGACCTGGCGGCGCTGCCGATCAAGGCGTTGATGGCGCGCAACCCGTCGGTGCAATGGGGCGCGGTCGATGAGGTATTCCTCGGCTGCGCCAACCAGGCCGGCGAAGACAACCGCAATGTCGCGCGCATGGCGCTGCTGCTGGCCGGCCTGCCGCAGAGCGTGCCCGGTGTGACCCTCAACCGTTTGTGCGCCTCGGGCATGGAAGCCATCGGCACCGCGTTTCGTGCCATCGCCAGCGGCGAAATGGAGCTGGCGATTGCCGGTGGCGTCGAGTCAATGTCCCGTGCGCCATTCGTGATGGGCAAAGCCGATGCCGCGTTTTCGCGCAACATGACGCTGGAAGACACCACTATCGGCTGGCGTTTTATCAACCCGTTGATGAAAGCCCAGTATGGCGTGGATGCGATGCCGCAGACCGCCGACAACGTGGCCGACGACTACAACGTCTCCCGTGCCGACCAGGACGCGTTCGCCCTGCGCAGCCAGCAACGTGCGGCTGCCGCGCAAGCCGCCGGCTACTTTGCCGAGGAAATCGTACCGGTGCGGGTCGCCCATAAAAAAGGCGACACCGTGGTGGAGCGCGATGAGCATCCACGGGACACCACCCTGGAAGCCCTGACCACGCTCAAACCCGTCAACGGCCCGGGCAAGACCGTCACCGCCGGCAATGCCTCGGGAGTCAACGACGGCGCGGCGGCGCTGATCCTGGCGTCCGCCGAGGCCGTGCGACAACACGGTTTGACCGCCCGTGCCCGCGTATTGGGCATGGCCAGTGCCGGTGTGGCGCCGCGCGTGATGGGTATTGGCCCGGTGCCGGCGGTGCGCAAATTGTTGGCGCGTCTGGACCTGGCGGTCAGCGACTTCGACGTGATCGAACTCAACGAAGCCTTCGCCAGCCAAGGCCTGGCCGTGCTGCGTGAACTGGGCCTGGCCGACGATGCGCCGCAGGTCAACCCGAACGGCGGCGCCATCGCCCTTGGTCATCCGTTGGGCATGAGCGGCGCGCGGCTGGTGTTGACGGCCCTGCATCAATTGGAAAAAACCGGCGGCCGCAAAGGCCTGGCAACCCTGTGCGTGGGCGTCGGCCAAGGCCTGGCCCTGGCGATCGAACGCGTCTAAGCCTAATAAGAGAGGATGGCTCCATGAGTGATAAGCCCGGTTACCGGCGCCCCCAGGCGGGCACCCAGCCTGACTACCTGCACCCGGCATACCAGTCGACGAACCTGCGTTCGCCGTCCAAGCCGTTGGTGTTTCTGCCTCATTCCTTGTCGGAAATCACCGGCCCGACCATTGGTGCCGAGCGGATCGGCGAGCAGGACAACGACCTCACCGCCCAGCACGACGGTGAGCCCCAGGGCGAACGCATCATCATTCACGGCCGCGTGCTGGATGAAAATGGCTTGCCGGTACCGGGCATTCTGGTGGAGATCTGGCAGGCCAACGCCGCCGGGCGCTACCACCACCCGCGCGACCTGCACGACGCGCCGCTGGACCCCAACTTCACGGGCACCGGGCGCACGGTCACCGACGCCGAGGGCTGGTACCAGTTCCAGACCATCAAGCCCGGCGCCTATCCGTGGGGCAATCACCACAACGCGTGGCGCCCGGCGCATATTCACTTTTCGCTGTTCGGCCCCAGTGTGCTGACGCGGTTGGTGACGCAGATGTATTTCCCCGGCGACCCGCTGCTCGAATACGACCCGATCTACAACTGCGTGCCGGACACCCGTGCCAAGGAACGTCTGATCGCGCGTTTCGACCTGGAAAAAACCATCCCTGCCTATGCCCTCGGCTACCGCTGGGACATCGTCCTGCGCGGCCGCGACGCCACGCCGATGGAGAAATAAGATGACACTCAACGCGACCACGTCCCACACCGTCGGGCCGTATTACCACATCGGCCTGACCTGGCTGAACCGCGAGGACCTGACCACCGCGGCCACCCTCGGCGAACGCGTGGCGATCAGCGGGCAGGTGTTGGATGGCAATGGCGAGGTGGTCAACGACGCCATGCTGGAAGTCTGGCAGGCCAATGCCGCCGGCAAGTACGCTCACCCCGAGGACGAGCAGGACAAAGCCCTCGACCCGAACTTCGACGGCTTCGGCCGCGTGCCGGTGGACGCCGAAGGGCGCTTCCGGTTTACCACCATCAAACCGGGCAGCGTGCCCGGACTGAAGGGCACCACCCAGGCGCCGCATCTGGTGGTGCTGGTGTTTGCCCGTGGGTTGGTGAAGCACCTGCTGACGCGGATTTACTTCGACGGTGAGGCGCTGAATGGGGATGACCCGTTGCTGGCCTGTGTGCCGGCAGAGCGACGGGGCACGTTGATTGCCACGCCGGGTGAGCACGGTGTGTATCAGTGGAATGTGATTTTGCAGGGGACCGATAAGGAAACGGTGTTCTTCGATTATTGAGTTGCTTGTTGGGGCCTCATCGGGGGCAAGCCCCCTCCCACAGTTGATAGGTGGTGCGATCAAAATGTGGGAGGGGGCTTGCCCCCGATGAGGCCGGCCCAGGCACTGCCTGCCTTCCTGAAAGTCTGCTTGCGGAACATGGTTGTTGCAAAGTATGTCTAGGCTATAACCGTTCCCATTGAGTAAAAAAATCATGACCACAAAAACCAGTCATTACACCGGAGAAGAACGCAGCAAACGGATCTTTGCGATTGTGGGGGCGTCCTCCGGCAACCTGGTCGAATGGTTCGACTTCTACGTCTATGCCTTCTGCGCCATCTACTTTGCCCCGGCGTTTTTTCCGTCGGACAACCCCACCGTGCAATTGGTCAACACCGCCGGGGTATTCGCCGCCGGTTTCCTGATGCGTCCCATCGGTGGCTGGCTGTTTGGCCGCGTGGCGGACAAGCACGGGCGCAAGAACTCAATGATGATCTCGGTGCTGATGATGTGCGCCGGCTCGCTGGTCATCGCGTTCCTGCCGACTTACAACGACATTGGTGTGTGGGCGCCGATCCTGCTGCTGCTGGCGCGCCTGTTCCAAGGCCTGTCGGTGGGCGGTGAGTACGGCACCACCGCCACCTACATGAGCGAAGTGGCGCTCAAGGGCCAGCGCGGGTTTTTCGCCTCGTTCCAATACGTAACGCTGATCGGCGGCCAGTTGCTGGCGGTGCTGGTGGTGGTGATTCTCCAACAGTTCCTCACCGAAGAAGAGCTGCGCGCCTGGGGCTGGCGCATCCCGTTTGTAATCGGTGCCATCGCGGCGGTGATCTCGCTGCTGCTGCGTCGCACGCTCAAGGAAACCACCAGCAAGGAAATCCGCGAAGACAAAGACGCCGGCAGCATCGCCGCATTGTTTCGCGACCATAAGGCGGCGTTCATTACGGTGCTGGGGTACACCGCCGGCGGTTCGTTGATTTTTTATACCTTCACCACGTATATGCAGAAATACCTGGTGAACACCGTCGGCATGCACGCCAAGACGTCGAGCTACATCATGACCGGCGCGCTGTTCCTCTATATGTGCATGCAGCCGGTGTTCGGCATGCTGGCGGACAAGATCGGCCGGCGTAATTCGATGCTGTGGTTCGCGGGCCTCGGCACATTACTCACCGTTCCTATCCTGCTCACCCTCAAGACCGTCGCCAGCCCGTTCCTGGCGTTCGTGCTGATCACATTGGCATTGGCCATCGTCAGTTTCTACACCTCGATCAGCGGCCTGGTGAAAGCCGAAATGTTTCCGCCACAGGTGCGCGCCCTCGGTGTCGGCCTGGCGTATGCGGTGGCCAATGCGGTCTTTGGCGGTTCGGCGGAGTTCGTCGCGCTGGGCCTGAAATCCATGGGGATGGAAAACACGTTCTACTGGTACGTCACGGCGATGATGGCGGTGGCGTTCCTGTTCAGCCTGCGCCTGCCCCGGCAGGCGGCGTACTTGCACCACGATCTGTAATCGGAAGTAGGAAAGCCTTATGACATTGCGCACGAGCAACCAACTGTTCGACGCCTATTTCACCGCCGACAGCATGGCTGAGGTGTTCTGCGACCACGGCCGCTTGCAAGGCATGCTCGACTTTGAAGCCGGCCTGGCCCGGGCGCAGGCTCGCGTGGGGTTGATTCCGCCAGCGGCGGTGGCGCCGATTGCCCAGGCATGTCTGGCGTCGCTGTACGACGTTGACGCCCTCGGCGTAGCCATCGCCTCGGCGGGCAATTCGGCGATCCCGCTGGTCAAGGCCTTGGGCAAACTGATTGCCAGTGAAGACGCCAACGCCGAGCGCTATGTGCACCTGGGGGCCACCAGCCAGGACGTGATGGACACCGGCCTGGTGCTGCAACTGCGGCGCGCCCTGGTATTGATCGAAAGCGACCTGGCGCAATTGGGTGAAGTGCTGGCCGCGCAAGCCCAGCGCTATGCCGCCGTGCCGTTGGCCGGGCGCACCTGGTTGCAGCATGCGACGCCGGTGACCCTGGGTATGAAAATCGCCGGTTGGCTGGGTGCGGTGACCCGTTCCCGGCAACGTCTGGCCGAACTCAAACCGCGCCTGCTGGTGCTGCAATTGGGCGGCGCATCCGGCACCTTGGCCGCGCTGGGCGAACAGGCCATGCCGGTAGCCGAAGCCCTGGCCGCCGAATTGCGCCTGACGTTGCCCGAACAACCCTGGCACACCCAGCGCGATCGCCTGGTGGAGTTCGCCAGTGTGCTGGGCCTGATCGCCGGCAGCCTCGGCAAACTGGGCCGGGATATCAGCCTGCTGATGCAGACCGAGGCGGCGGAAGTGTTCGAGCCTGCGGCGCCGGGCAAGGGCGGTTCTTCCACCATGCCGCACAAACGCAACCCGGTCGGCGCCGCCGTACTGATCAGCGCCGCCACCCGCGTACCGGGCCTGGTGGCCACAATGCTCAGCGCCATGCCCCAGGAGCACGAGCGCAGCCTGGGCCTGTGGCATGCCGAGTGGGAAACCCTGCCGGACATTTGCCGGTTGGTCTCCGGCGCGTTGCAACAGGCGCTGCTGCTGGGCCGAGGCTTGGAGGTCGATCCGGCGCGCATGGCCCACAACCTTGATTTGACCCAGGGTCTGGTGCTGGCCGAGGCGGTGAGCATGGTGCTCGCCCAGCGCCTGGGCCGCGAAACCGCGCACGATTTGCTCGAGCGCTGCTGCCGGCGCGCGGTTGCCGAGGGACGCCATCTGCGCGCGGTATTGGCCGATGAGCCGCAGGTGAGCGCCGAACTGTCCGCCACCGAGTTGGATCGCCTGCTCGACCCGGCCCATTATCTGGGCCAGGCGCACACCTGGGTTACCCGCGCCGTGACCGACCATTTTGCATTGAGTGCCTGAGGAGACTGCTGTGGCTTTTGTACAACTCGCCGAGGGCGACCTGCATTACCAACTGGAAGGTCCTGTCGATGCGCCGGTGCTGGTGCTGTCCAATTCATTGGGCACCAACCTGCGTATGTGGGATATCCAGATCCCGGCGTTCACCGAGCATTTTCGCGTGTTGCGTTACGATACCCGTGGCCATGGCAAGTCGCTGGTGACCGAGGGGCCTTACCGCATCGAGCAGTTGGGGCGCGATGTGCTCGCGCTGCTGGATGCGCTGCAGATTCCCCGCGCGCATTTCTGTGGCCTGTCCATGGGCGGCCTGATCGGCCAATGGCTGGGGATCAACGCCGGCGAGCGCCTGCAGCGGCTGGTGGTGTGCAACACCGCCGCCAAGATCGGCACGCCCGAGGTGTGGAACCCACGCATCGAGACGGTGCTGCGCGATGGCCCGGATGCGATGGTGGCCTTGCGCGATGCATCGATCGCGCGCTGGTTCACCCCCGACTTCGCCGCCGCCAACCCGCACCAGGCCAAACTGATCACCGATATGCTCGCCGCCACCTCGCCTCAAGGCTACGCCGCCAACTGCGCGGCCGTGCGCGATGCGGACCTGCGCGGGGCGTTAGCGTCGATCCAGGTGCCGACCCTGGTTATCGCCGGCAGTGAAGATGCCGTCACCCCGCCTGCCGGTGGCCACTTTATCCAGCAACAGGTCAAGGGCGCCGAATACGCCGAGTTCTATGCCGCGCACCTGTCCAACGTCCAGGCCGGTGCTGCGTTCAGTGACCGGGTGATTAAATTCCTGCTGTGCCGCTAAGGAGCTTTTCGTGGACGAGAAACAACGTTATGCCGAGGGTCTGCAGGTGCGCCGCGACGTGTTGGGGGACGCCCATGTCGACCGCAGCCTCAATGCCCTCACCGAGTTCAACAGCGAATTCCAGGAGATGATCACCCGTCATGCCTGGGGCGATATCTGGACCCGTCCCGGTCTGCCCCGGCACACCCGCAGCTTGATCACTATCGCCATGCTGATCGGCATGAACCGCGGCGAAGAACTCAAGCTGCACCTGCGCGCCGCCGCCAGCAACGGCGTGACCCGCGCCGAGATCAAGGAAGTGTTGATGCAGAGCGCGATCTATTGCGGGATTCCAGCGGCGAATGCGACTTTTCACCTGGCCGAGTCGGTATGGGACGAGCTGGGCGTTGAATCCCGCCAGGGCTGACAGATGGGCGCCACGCCGGGTCAGTGGGAATCCGAGTCCCATACCCAGTTCCACACACCCGGCAGGTGCACGGCTTCATTCACATCCTTGACGGTACGGGCCAGTGCGGCGCGTTGCAGTGCGGCGTGGTCGGTGTAGAAAGGCTCGGCGGCGGTGTGCATGCCGTTGGTGCGGGCACTGTCCAGCAGGATCTGCAAGTACTCCTGTAGGTGCCGCGCGGTGTAGCGGTTGATGTCGTGGAAGGTCACCACCACCGGGATCACGCCGTCCACCGTAGGCAATTCGCCCAGGGCGATACGTTCGCGCACCACCGACAGTTGCCGGTACAGGTTGGCGCGCCGCCTCGGGCTGGCGTTGAAGCCCCAGATCTTGCCGTCATTGGCGCTCAGGTCCGTGAGCAGTACCTGCATGCCGTGGCGCTGGTAGGCGGCGAAGGTGCGGCGGTCGTAATTCCAGAACGGCGGGCGTACCAGGCGCGGCGGTGCGCCGGTGATGGCGGCGATATCGGCCGCGCCCTGGATGAGGGTGCGTTCCAGTTCGGCATCGTTGAGCCAGCGGTGATTGGTGTGGAAGGTGGTGGCGGTGTGAAACGCCAGCACATGCCCGCCGGCGTACTCACGCTCCATGGTCTTGCGGCCCCGCGAACTGCCGCCTGCGCGCGCGGATTCGGTCTGCAGGAAAAACACCGCCTTGATGCCCGGCAGCACGGGGTTGTGTGCCAGGTCGGCGATCACCGAGCGGGTCGGATTGTTGTAGCCCGAAGCGCTGGGGCCGTCATCGAACGTCAACAGAAAGCGGATCGGCGCCTGGGCTTGCAGGCGTTGCTCAGTCTGCGGCGTCAGGGCGATGGGCGCGCCGATGCAGCCGCCGAGGCTCAGGGCCAGGGCCAGCACGGCAGCGGCGAAAGCATAGAGTTTCATGGTGGGCACGGGCTCGGCAAAGAGGCCGCTGCTGGGCGAATCAGCAGCGGCAGGCGCGCACCATACAGCAAGTGCCGCGCCGGTTTACAGCAGACTGATCGGGTAACTGACGATCAGCCGGTTTTCATCGAACTCGTTGTTGCTGTAGTCGCGGCGCATGCTGGAATTGCGCCAGCGTACTGTAAGGTTTTTCGCCGCACCGCTTTGCACGGTGTAGCCCACTTCGCTTTCGCGCCCCCATTCCTTGCCGTCGGTAACGGTGCCGCTGTGCACATTGCTGCCGCTGATATAGCGGTTCATCAGGGTCAGGCCCGGCAAGCCGAGGGCGGCGAAGTTGTAGTCGTGGCGCACTTGCCAGGATTTCTCCCGGGCGTTGTCGTAGCTTGAGTTGTAGCTGTCGTTGGCCAGGGTGCCGCCGCTGGTGCCGTTGACGCGCATCCATGCACTGTCGCCGCTGAGCTTTTGCAGGCCCACATAGAACGTGTTGCCGCCGTATTTGGCCGAGAACAGGCCGGACCAGGTTTGATTGTCCAGCTCGCCCGCGCGGGCGCTGCCGTCTTGCTTGCCGTAGAAGAACCCGAGGTTGGCGCCCAGGGTCCAGTCGCCCACAGGCTGGCTGTGGATCAGGTTGACGAATTGCTGGCGGTAAATGTCCTTGAGCTGAGCGTTCCACAGGCCGACCTGGGTGCGTTTGTCGTTGAACGCGTATTCAGCGCCCTGGAAGTTGAAGCGGTCCGAGGTGAACGCGGTTTTGCCCACCATCGACATGTCCGACAGACTGCTGTCGTCGCGCGGGCTGTTGGCGCGGAACTGGCCGCCATAGAGGGTCAGGCCGTCGATTTCCTTCGACGTGATCTGCCCGCCGCGCAAGGTTTGCGGCAGGGAGCGGCCATCGTCGGCGCGCAGGATCGGCAGCACCGGCATCCACTCGCCCACCTTCAGCTCGGTCCTGGACAGCCGTGCCTTGAACGCCACGCCCAAACGCCCGAAGTCATCGGCCGGGCGACCGTCGTGATCCAACGGCAACAGCTGGGTGCCGCCGGTGCCGCGTCCGCCGTCGAGCTTGAGCGAATACAGCCCCAGCACGTCCACGCCGAACCCCACCGCGCCCTGAGTGAAGCCGGATTTGGCGTCGAGAATAAAACTCTGCGTCCATTCCTGGGCGCCGCCCTGGGTTTTGCTCGGGTTGGTGAAGTTACGGTTGAAGAAGAAATTACGCAGATTGAGGTTGGCGCCGGCGTCTTCGAAAAAACCGTGCTCTTGGGCGACGGCAGGCAGGGCAAGACTGGCGACAGCGATGGCCAGCAGCAGCCGGCGCGGATGGAAAGTGCTCATGGTGGCGGACCTGTTGTTATTGGGGTTATGCAGGTGGCGGCCATGGTGCGCGGGGCTGCGGGCGCGCTTCAATCGGGGGAGGGCGGGTTGTGGGCGGTGATCGAACGCAAGTTGCCGGGCGCTTGGGCCCGGCAGGCAGGCTCAGCGTTTGGGCAGGTCGATGTGGGTCCAGGGGAACGCCGGCAAGTAATGCTGGGCCGCGACGATCACGGCCACCATCACCACCAGGAACACCACTTGCCACGGGCTCCAGAACGCCCAATGCAGGCCGTTGAGCCACGGGTAGCCTTCGCTGAAGCGTTGGCTCATATGGCCGATGCGTTTTTTGTGCAACAGGTTGATCAGTACCATGCCGGCATAGGTGAACGCGCCGAGTACGCCGAGCATCAAGCCGCAGGCCACCAGCATGATCGCCTGCGGCACGCCGTGGCGGATCACCAGCCAATAGTCGTTGGGGTTGAGTCGCTTGGGGATCAAGCGCTGGCTCAGCCACAAGTCCAGCACTCTGTAGGTCGAACTCATCCCGGCCCACAGCTGCGTGACGCGAAAGCCGATGCCGGCCGGCACCAGTGCCATGAACATAAAGATCGACACCGACATCAAGTCCAGTTTGTCGGGCCCGGAGTGGGCGATGCTCAGGCCGATACCCAGGGCGAACACGGCCCACAACCGGATAAATACTTGGGTGTAGATCGGCCGTGGCACGAATTTGCGCCAGAAGAACAGGTCAGGTTGAGGCAGCCGCTCGGTCAGTTGCGGGTAGCGCCAGGTCAACGTTTCGGCCAGGTGCTGGCAGGCGTTCCATTCGTTGTCGCCGAAGGTATCAATGATGCGTTTTTGTTGCGTGGCGGACATCGGCGTCAGCAGCAGGCGCGCGGCCAGGGCGTCGGCGGAGTTGCGTCGGGTGTCCTGGGCTTTCTCCTGCAGATGAGCGAAGAAACTCTCCTGCTCGCAGCGCGACACCAACTGGCGCCACATCCACGCCGGTTCCGGGTAAACGCCTTTCTGGTCATCCCAACCAAACGCCTGGCACACCCGTTCGAACAGCGGCACGCTCCACTGGGTGTCATGCAGCAATTGCAGAACGATGCGTTGCCACTGTTGCTGCAGGTCGAATACCTGCAACCAGGCTTGGCTGTTGTGCTGCGTCAATTGGCGGATGAACTCGCGTTCGGCCTGCTGCTCCAGCAGCTCTTGCAAGGTGCGGCGGTAGTCCTGCAACAGTTCGCCGGTCAGCGCCTCGTACTGCCAGGTGGTCATCGCCACCTGCTGCCACGGCGTCAGCCATTCCAGGTGCTGCGCGGCCCATTGGGCGATGGCGCTGCGTTCGCCGGGGGCAGTGAAACAATGGCGCAACAGGCCGGCCTGGAACGCGTCGGCGCAACCCTGTTGCCGAGCCTGCGCCCAGCGTTCATCGAGGTTATGGGCATTGAGGCCGCAGATCAGCGCCTCGGCTGGGTCTGGCGCGGGGGCGTCGAACGGCGCCGGGCTGAGGGGGCGCACGTCCATCAGTTCGGCCAGGTCGCTGAGATTGCCGGGGGCCGCTTCGGCCGGCGGTGCCTCGACGGCCACCTGCTCGTCGTTGTCCACGCGCCAGCGCGCTTCGCTCAGTGCCTCTTCATAGGCCTCGCGCAGGCGCTGGAAGCCGACGGCATCCTCGTCCGGGCGGCAGCTTTTGAGCAAGCGTGCATAGCTGCGCTTGATGGTGCGCTCGTCGGCATCTTCCGGCAGCTGCAATACGGTCCAACAATCCATGGGAGGTTTCCTCAGCGCCAGAACCCGTTATCGAGCTGCTCCAGTTGCCGGGTCAGTTCGCTGCGGGCTTCGCGGATGCGGCGTTCGTCCTGGGTATCGAGCACCTGCTGGAACTGCGCGGCCCAATGCCCGAGCTGTTCGCGCAGCTCACCCAGGCTTTCCTGATAGAGCCGTTCAAGGCGCGCGGTCAGGACGGTGTTGACCTGCTGGTCGCGCGGATGAATTTTCAGCAGCGCCAGGGCTTGCAGGCGTTGCTGGATTTCCTGCGGGCTGAGCACGCCGGGATTGTTCTCGATCACCAGGGAGTGCTGCTCGCCGGTCAGCGGGATATTCACCTGGGCTTCGAGCAGGCCGTTGTTGTCGTAGGTGAAGCGCACGTCCAGCGAGACTTCGCCGGCCTTGCGCTTGGGCACGGCGATTTCCAGCTGGCCCAGTTCGATGTTGTCTTTTACCAGGCGGCTTTCGCCCTGGTAGATCTTCAACAGGACGCGGCTCTGGTCGTCATGCAGGGTGACCACGCTTTTGACCCGGCTCACCGGCACGCTGCTGTTGCGTTCGATCAAGGGCAGGTACAGCCCGCTCTCGATGTGGCCGCCGTACTGGTTTGAGGTTTCGATGCCGAGGGTGTAGGGGCACACGTCGGTCAGCACGACTTCTTCCAGCGCGGCGGAACGCGCCTTGAGCGCGGCCTGGATCGCGGCGCCGTGGGCGACCACCTGGTCGGGGTCGAGGCTGATGGACGGGAAGCGCCCGAACAGCCCGGCGGCGAGTTTGCGCACCAGCGGCATCCGCGTGGTACCGCCCACCAGCAGGATTTCATCCAGGTCACTGACACGGATGCGCGCATCGCGTAGGGCACGCTCGATCGGTGCCCGCAGGCGCTCGAGCAGCGGCGTGTAGAGCTTGGCCAGTTCCTGTTGGCTGATGGTCTTGACCCACTGTTGGCCGTCGACGCGCAGGGTGAAGTCGGCGCTGTCATCCTGGCCCAACGCCTTGCGCACACGCTCGGCCTCGCGGCGCAGGGCCTGCAGCACGCTGCTGGTGGGTGGAAAACCCTGGGCGTTGCGCTGGCTGTCGACGAAATGCTCCAACAGCAGCGTGTCGAAGTCTTCGCCGCCCAAAAAGTTGTCACCGGCGCTGGCGCGCACCTCCATCACCCCGTCGAACAGCTCGATGATCGACACGTCAAACGTGCCGCCACCGAGGTCGAACACCAGGAACGAGGTTTCTTTGTCGCGTTGATGCAGGCCGTAGGCGAGGGCGGCGGCGGTGGGTTCGTTGATCAGTTTTTCAACGTTGAGCCCGGCCAGTTCACCGGCAATGCGCGTGGCTTTGCGTTGGCCGTCGCTGAAGTAGGCAGGCACGCTGATCACGGCTTCGGTGACGGCGTGGCCGTAGGTGCGTTCGATGTCTTCTTTCAGGCTCTTGAGCACCAGCGCCGAGAGTTCTTCCGGGCGAAACGAACGGTCGCCCAGGCGCACCTCGGTGGCACTGCCCATATAGCGCTTGAACAGCGACGTGGTCAGGTGCGGGTGCGTGTGCAGGCGCTCCTTGGCGGCCTGACCGACCAGCACGCGACCCTGGTCGTCCAGCCCGACCACGCTCGGGGTCAGTAACTGGCCGAGGGCATTGGGCACCAATTCGGCGGCATCGCCGCGCCAGACCGCTGCGAGACTGTTGGTTGTCCCCAGGTCGATTCCTACGATCATTACGACAAGCTCCCTCTGTGGTCTGTAAGAATCTGTGACAGATTTTACCGCGAAAGGTTGAAGGGAATGCAAGGCGGATGGCTGACGGGGCGAGTGATGCGGCGATTGGGCAAAGCGCCGTCGCCAAAAAAAACCGCCTCCTGTGAGGGAGGCGGTTTTTTATGACAACGCCGTTATCAGAACGCCTTGAACGCCGGCGCTTCTTCTTTCAGCGGTTCGTTCTTCGCGGTCTGCTCATTCCAGCCACCGCCGAGGGCCTTGTACAGGTTGACCTCGCTGGTCAACTGCGCCAGACGGTCGGTGATCAGCGATTGCTGAGCGCTGAACAGCTGGCGCTGGGCATCGAGGAACGTCAGGTTGCTGTCGACACCGATGCGGTAGCGACGCTCGGCCAGGCGGTAGTAATCCTGGTTGGCCTCGACGAAACCGCGCTGGGCTTCCAGTTGCTGCTTGTAGGTCGCCCGCGCGGCGAGGCCATCGGAGACTTCCTGGAAGCCGGTCTGGATCGCCTTTTCGTAGTTCGCCACGTTGATCTCTTTCTGGATCTTCGAGTAGTCCAGGCTGGCACGCAGGCTGCCGGCGTTGAAGATCGGGATGTTGATCTGCGGGGCGAACGACCAGGTGCCCGAGCCGCCCTTGAACAGGCCGCCCAGGTTCGGGCTGGCGGTGCCGGCGCTGGCGGTCAGGCTGATGCTTGGGAAGAACGCCGCGCGGGCCGCGCCGATATTGGCGTTGGCGGCCTTGAGGTTGTACTCGGCCTGCACAATGTCGGGGCGACGTTGCAGCAGGTCCGAAGGCAGGCCGGCCGGTACTTCGCTGAGCAGGTTATCCGACAGCGGCTGGCTGGCCAGATTGGCCGGCAGGCCGGTACCCAGCAGCAGGGTCAGGTTGTTTTCGTCCTGGGCCACCTGGCGGGTGTAACGCGCCAATTGCACGCGAGCGTTCTCCACCGAGGTGCGCGCCTGGCTCAGGTCGAGGGCCGAGGCCACGCCGACTTCGTTGCTGCGCGAGGTGAGTTTGAAACTTTGCTCGAACGCGCCAAGGGTGTCCTGGGTCAGCTTGAGCAGTTCCTTGTCGGCCTGCCAGGTCAGGTAGGCGTTGGCCACGCTGGCCACCAGGCTGATCTGGGTGCTGCGCCGCGCTTCTTCCGTGGCGAAGTACCTTTGCAGGGCTTCTTCACTCAGGCTGCGCACGCGGCCGAACAGGTCCAGCTCATAGGAACTGATTCCAAGGCCGACCGAGTACTGGCTGGCGATCCTCGATTCGCCGGTCTGCGACAGGCGAGCCGGGGTGCGCGAGCGTTCGCCGCTGCCCGTGGCCGATACGGCCGGGAACAGGTCGGCGCGCTGGATGTTGTATTGCGCGGCGTAGGCATCGATGTTCAGGGCCGCGACACGCAGGTCGCGGTTGTTCACCAGTGCGGTCTGGATCAGTTGCTGCAGGGCAGGATCATGGAAAAACTGCTTCCAGCCTTGCTCGGCGGCAGCCTGGCCCGGCGCCTGGGCCGACGAATAGGCCGGCCCCTGCGGGTATTGCGCCGCTACCGGCGCTTCGGGGCGCTGGTAGTCAGGGATCAGCGAGCAGCCACTGAGCACGAATGCTGTGACGGCCAGGGAAAGTAGCGACTTGCTCATTGGCCAGCCTCTTTAGAAGTTTGCTTGGTTTCGGGTTCTTTGCGGTTGCCGATGGCCGACACGGTGGCGAAGAACAGCGGCACCCAGAAGATCGCCAGGACAGTGGCCGTGATCATACCGCCGATCACGCCGGTACCGATGGCGTGCTGGCTGCCTGAACCGGCACCCGAGGAGATCGCCAGCGGCAGTACGCCGAGGATGAACGCCATGGAGGTCATGATGATCGGACGCAGACGCATGCGAGAGGCTTCGATGGCCGACTCGACGATGCCCTTGCCTTGTTCGTGAAGCTCTTTGGCGAACTCCACGATGAGGATGGCGTTTTTCGCCGCCAGACCCACCGTGACCAACAGGCCCACCTGGAAGAACACGTCGTTGGACAGCCCGCGCATGCTGGTGGCGATCAACGCACCCACCACGCCCAGCGGCACCACCAACACGACTGCGATCGGAATCGACCAGCTTTCGTACAGCGCCGCGAGGCACAGGAACACCACCAGCAGCGACAGCGCGTACAACGCCGGTGCCTGCGAGCCGGACAAGCGTTCTTCGTACGACAGGCCTGTCCACGCATAGCCCACGCCCGCCGGCAGTTGCTTGGCGATGCGCTCGACTTCGGCCATCGCTTCACCGGTGCTGTGGCCCGGTGCCGGGGTGCCGAGGATTTCCATCGCGGCCACGCCGTTGTAACGCGAGAGCTTCGGCGAGCCGTAGATCCACTTGCCGGTGGCGATGGCCGACAACGGCACCATCTTCCCGGAGTCGCTGCGCACGTACCACTTGTTCAGGTCTTCTGGAGACATGCGGCTGGCGGCGTCACCTTGCACGTACACCTTCTTCACACGACCACGGTCGATGAAGTCGTTGACGTAGCTGCCACCCAGGGCGATCGCCAGGGTCTGGTTGATGTTGGACAGGGAAATGCCCTGGGCGCTGGCCTTCTCGTCGTCAACGGTGAGCTCGTATTGCGGCTCATCGTTCACGCCGTTGGGGCGCACGCCGGCCAGGATCTTGCTCTGTGCCGCCATGCCCAGGAACTGGTTGCGCGCGGCCATCAACTTCTCATGACCGACACCGCCCTGGTCCTGCAGGAACACGTCGAAACCGGTGGCGTTACCCAATTCCAGTACCGACGGCGGCACGATGGCGAACACCATGGCGTCCTGGAACGTCTGCATGAAGTAGCCCTGGGCACGTTTGGCGATCTCGAACACCGAAGTGGACGCATCACGCTCGTCCCACGGCTTGAGCATCACGAACGCCAGGCCCGAGCTTTGGCCACGACCGGCGAAGTTGAAGCCGTTCACGGTAAACACCGATTTGACGCCTTTGCCTTCGCCTGGCTCACCTTCCTTGTCGTTGAGCAGGAAGATGCGCATGTCGTCGATGACTTTCTGCGTACGTTCCGCGGTGGAGCCGACCGGTGTCTGCACCTGGGCAAAGATTACGCCCTGGTCTTCGTCGGGCAGGAACGCCGCGGGGATGCGCATGAACAGCCAGATCATGCCGGCGAAGATCAGCAGGTAGACCAGGAACGCCGGGATCTTGTGCTTGATCATGTTGCCCACGCCGCGCTCGTAGCTCACCACGCTACGGTCGAAGGTGCGGTTGAACCAGCCGAAGAAACCACGCTTGGGTTGGCCGTGCTTTTCGGGGTCGATCGGTTTGAGCATGGTGGCGCACAGCGCCGGGGTGAAAATCAGGGCAACCAGTACCGACAACGCCATGGCCGAAACGATGGTGATGGAGAACTGTTTGTAGATCACACCGGTGGAACCGCCGAAGAACGCCATTGGCAGCAGTACCGCCGACAGCACCAGGGCAATACCCACCAGGGCGCCCTGGATCTGGGTCATGGACTTGACCGTCGCTTCTTTAGGCGACAGGTGCTCCTCGGCCATCACCCGCTCAACGTTCTCCACCACCACGATGGCGTCGTCCACCAGCAGGCCGATGGCCAGGATCATGCCGAACATGGTCAGGGTGTTGATGGTGAAACCGAACGCCGCGAGGATGCCGAACGTACCCAGCAGTACCACCGGAACGGTCATGGTGGTGATGATGGTGGCGCGGAAGTTCTGCAGGAACAGGAACATCACCAGGAACACCAGCACGATCGCTTCGACCAGGGTGTGCACCACACCGGAGATCGATTCGGTCACTACCGGGGTGGTGTCATACGGCACCACTGCCTTCATGCCTGGCGGGAAGAACGGCTCCAGGGACGCCACGGTGGCGCGGATGGCCTTGGCGGTGTCCAGGGCGTTGGCGCCGGACGCCAGCTTGATCGCCATGCCGGAGGCCGGCTTGCCGTTGAACTGCGCGCTGATGCTGTAGGTCTGGCCGCCCAGCTCGATGCGCGCGACGTCCTTGAGGCGAACCTGCGAGCCGTCGGTGTTGACCTTCATCAGGATGTTGCCGAACTGCTCTGCGGTCTGCAGGCGCGTCTTGCCGATGATGGTGGCGTTCAGCTGAGTGCCGGGCAGGGCAGGCAGGCCGCCCAATTGGCCGGTGGCCACCTGCACGTTCTGTGCGGAAATGGCGGTGCTGACGTCGACCGGAGTCAACTGGTAGTTGTTCAGCTTGGCCGGGTCGAGCCAGATACGCATGGCGTACTGGGAACCGAATACCTGGAAGTCACCCACGCCGGCTGTCCGCGAGATCGGGTCCTGGATGTTGGACACGATGTAGTTGGACAGGTCGTCCTTGGTCATGCTGCCGTCTTCGGACACCAGACCGATCACCATCAGGAAGTTCTTCACCGACTTGGTCACGCGGATCCCCTGCTGCTGTACTTCTTGCGGCAGCAGCGGGGTGGCCAGGTTCAGCTTGTTCTGCACCTGAACCTGGGCGATGTCCGGGTTGGTACCCTGGTTGAACGTCACGGTGATGGTCATGCTGCCGTCGGAGTTACTGTCCGAGGAGACATAACGCAGGTTGTCGATACCGTTGAGCTGTTGCTCGATCACCTGCACCACGGTGTCCTGCACGGTTTGTGCGGACGCGCCTGGGTAGGTCACCTGGATATCGATAGCGGTCGGCGCGATGGCCGGGTATTGGTTGATGGGCAACTTCAGGATCGACAGTGCCCCGACCAGCATGATCACCAGGGCAATCACCCAGGCGAAAATGGGACGGTCGATAAAAAATTTCGACATGGGTTACTCCCCTTTGCCAGCAGCGGCAGCAGGAGCGGCGGTACCGGCGGGCTTGGCGTTGTCCGCGTCCTTGACCTTGACCTCGGCGCCTGGCTTGACGTACTGCAAGCCTTCTGTGATGACACGGTCACCGGCGTTCAAGCCTTTCTCCACCAGCCAGTAGGCACCGGCGGTACGGTTGGCCACCAGTTCACGTTGCTCGACCTTGTTTTGCGCGTTGACGATCAGCGCCGTCGGAGTGCCTTTAAGGTCGCGGGTCACGCCTTGCTGCGGGGCCAGGATCGCCTTGCTGTTCACGCCGGCTTGCAATTGGGCGTGTACGAACATGCCCGGCAGCAGGGTGTGGTCAGGGTTGGGGAACACAGCGCGCAGGGTCACGGAGCCGGTGGTCTGATCGACCGACACTTCGGAAAATTCCAGTTTGCCGTCGTGTTGATAGTCGCTACCGTCTTCCAGGGTCAGCTTGACCTTGGCCGCATTGGCGCCGGCTTTTTCCAGTTGGCCGCTTTCCAGGTCGCGGCGCAGCTTCAGCATTTCGGCCGAAGACTGCGTGACGTCGACGTAGATCGGGTCCAGTTGCTGGATGACCGCCATGGCATCGGCCTGGCCATTGCTGACCAGCGCGCCTTCGGTCACCGAAGAACGGCCGATACGCCCGGAGATCGGCGCGAACACTTTGGTGTAGCGCACGTTGATCTGGGCGGTTTGCACGTTGGCTTCGGCGGTCATGCGATTGGCGACGGCGGTGTCGTATTCCTGGCGGCTCACGGCCTGCTCATCCACCAACTGCTTGTAGCGGTCGCTGATGGATTTGGTCTGGCTCAGGGTGGCCTGGGCGCTTTTCAGGGTGGCCTCATAGACCGACGGGTCGATCTGATAAAGCTGCTGGCCTTCCTTCACGTCCGCGCCTTCTTTGAACAGGCGCTTGAGAATGATGCCGTTGACCTGCGGGCGAACTTCCGCGATGCGAAAGGCCGTAGTGCGGCCAGGGAGTTCGGACGTCAGGGTAAAGGCTTGCGGTTGCAGGGTGACCACGCCGACCAGAGGGATTTGAGCGGGCGGAGCCGCTTCTTCCTTTTTACATCCGCTGAGCAGCGATGCCAGGGCGACGGCAGTGACCAGAGCGGTAACAGCTGGCTTAAGTTGCATGAAGATCCTCGGGTCAGGCGCGCAGAGTGCGCACAAGAAGTGTGGAAGGGTAAAAAACGAGCCGTGAGTAGATAAGTAGCTTGCTACGCAATATACTTACGTTCATGGTTGTTTGTAAACTCTTGACAGGTTTCGCGCGTTGTTGACAAAGCAGCGGCCAAAGCCTCGATTTTAGTACGTTCGGTGCCCATGACGGCGTCGTCCCACAATTATTCAGATGATCGATACCGCCTATTAAGACAGCATTATCGATAGTCCTAAGTGTTCTGATTGAGGTTTTACTGCCATGGTTCGTCGCACCAAAGAGGAAGCTCAGGAAACGCGCAGCCAGATTCTCGATGCCGCCGAGCAAGCCTTTTACGAGCGCGGCGTCGCGCGGACCACGCTGGCGGACATCGCCGCACTGGCCGGCGTAACGCGAGGCGCTATCTATTGGCATTTCAGTAATAAATCCGATTTGCTCCAGGCGCTGCTCGATACGCTGCACGAGCCCTTGGACGAGTTGGCCCGGGCCAGTGAAAGCGAGGATGAACTCGACCCGCTGGGCTGTATGCGCAAGCTGCTGATTCGTTTGTTCCATCAAGTGGCCCTGGACCCGAAAACCCGACGCATCAATGAGATCTTGTTTCATAAGTGCGAATTCACCGACGAAATGTGCGACATGCGCCGCCAGCGCCAAACGCATAGCCTGGAATGCAACCTGCGCATCGGCCTGACACTGCGTAATGCGGTCCATCGCGGGCAACTTCCGGAAAACCTCGACACCACGCGTGGCGCGGTGTGCATTCATGCCTACATCAATGGGCTGATCGGCCAATGGCTGCTGGTCCCCGACAGCTTCCAATTGCAGCAGGAAGCCGAACGCTGGGTAGAGGCAGGGCTGGACATGCTGCGCTTGAGCCCAAGCCTGCGCAATTGAGACAAAATGCGTAATTGCGTCCAGTTGTGTCAACAGTAAAGCCTAAGGACGGTCAATCGTCCTTCTGACTTATTCGTGGGGTGACTTTATATACGGGCTGGCCGGCGCTTGATAGGTAGCCGCCTAAGTATTTTGTAGGGAATTTGTTGCAGGGCTGTGAAGGAATGTTACACAGGCAACGACGGGGCAAACATGTGGGAGGGGACAGGCCCCTCCCACATTTGGTTTGTGTCTCAGGCGATTACAGCGGCAGGGTCGGGTAGTCGATGTAACCCACCGGGCCTTTGCCATAGAACGTCTCCGGATGCGCTTCGTTCAGCGGGGCATCGGCCTTCAGGCGAGCCGGCAGGTCCGGGTTGGCAATGAACGGCACGCCAAACGCCACCGCATCCGCCTTACCCTCGGCCAGCCACGCGTTGGCGCTGTCTTTAGTGAAGCGTTCGTTGGCGATATACGCGCCGCCGAAGGCTTTTTTCAGCTGTGGACCGAGGCTGTCGGCGCCTTCTTTCTCGCGCGAGCAGATAAACGCGATGCCGCGTTTGCCCAGCTCAGTGGCGACGTAGGTAAAGGTCTGCGCCAGGTTGGCGTCGCCCATGTCGTGCGCATCGGCGCGGGGTGCCAGGTGCACGCCCACGCGGCCAGGGCCCCACACGTCGATGGCCGCATCGGTCACTTCCAGCAGCAGGCGTGCGCGGTTTTCCAGGGAGCCGCCGTACTGATCGGTGCGCTGGTTGGTGCTGCTCTGCAGGAACTGGTCGAGCAGGTAGCCGTTGGCCCCGTGAATTTCCACGCCGTCAAAGCCTGCAGCCTTGGCATTCTCGGCGCCGGTGCGGTAGGCGTCGACGATGTCGGCGATTTCAGCGGTTTCCAGGGCGCGCGGGGTCGGATAGTCGGCCAGCGGACGCACCAGGCTGACGTGGCCCTTGGCCTGGATCGCACTCGGTGCCACGGGGGGTTCGCCGTTCAGGTAGGACTCGTGGGAGATCCGGCCGACGTGCCACAGTTGCAGGAAAATCTTGCCGCCCGCGCCGTGTACGGCCTTGGTCACGTTGGCCCAGCCACGCACCTGGTCGTTGGACCAGATGCCCGGGGTGTCCGGGTAGCCTACGCCCATTTGCGTTACGGAGGTGGCTTCGCTGAGGATCAGCCCGGCGGAGGCACGCTGCACGTAATACTCGGCCATCAGCGCGTTGGGCACGCGGCCGGCGTCGGCGCGGCAGCGGGTCAGCGGGGCCATGATGATGCGGTTCGACAGCTCCACGTCACCCAGTTTGATCGGATCGAAAATAGTCGTCATCGCACAATACCTTCTTTATTACATTGATCAGTTGGTCGCAGGGGCCAGGTCGGCATCGCCGCTCTGACGGAAAGTTATCAAGGTCACCACAAGGGCAAGGATCGCCAGGGCAGCGGCCGCCAGCGGCACACTGGTCAGGCCGAAACCATGGGCGATCACGCTGCCGCCGACCCAGGCGCCGAGGGCGTTGCCTATGTTGAACGCGCCGATGTTCAAGGTGGACACCAGGTTCGGCGCGGCCTTGCCAAAGGTCACCACGTTGATCTGCAGCGCCGGTACGGCGGCGAACGCGGCGGTTGCCCAGAGGAACAAGGTGATTTCGGTGGGGATCACGGCGACGCTGGTCCAGCTCAGCGCGGTGGACACCACGGCCATGCTGATAAACACGCCGATCAGAGTGGCTGCCAGGCGCTTATCCGCGAGCTTGCCGCCGATGATATTGCCGACGGTCAGGCCCAGGCCGATCAGCAGCAGGGTCCAGGTCACGCCTTTGGGCGATACACCGGTGACATCGCCCAACAGCGGCGCCACGTAGGTGAAGAGAGTGAACATGGACGCCGCGAACAGGGCGGTCATGCTCAGCGACAACCAGATACCGGCGCCTTTGAGGGCGGCCAGTTCGGCGCGCATGTCGAGCTTTTCTTCGTCGCGCTTGGCCGGCAGGAAACGAATCAGGCCGATCAACGCCACCACGCCGATCACCGTCACCGCCCAGAAGGTCGAGCGCCAGCCGGCTTGCTGGCCCAGCGCAGTGCCCAGGGGAACACCGAGCACGTTGGCCAGGGTCAGGCCGGTAAACATCAAGGCCACGGCCGAGGCCCGCTTGTTGGCCGGCACCAGGTTGGCGGCGACCACCGAACCAATCCCGAAGAAGGCGCCGTGGCACAGCGCGGTGACCACGCGAGCGAACATCAGCACATTGTAGTCGCTGGCCAGGGCGCAGAGCAGGTTGCCAATAATGAAAATCCCCATCAACGCTACCAGGGCGGCCTTGCGCGGCAATTTAGCCGTGGCCAGCGCCATAAAGGGCGCACCAATGGCCACGCCCAGGGCATAACCGGTGACCAGCCAGCCGGCGCCCGGGATCGATACGCCGAGGTCCGCCGCCACATCGGGCAGCAGGCCCATGATGACGAACTCGGTGGTGCCGATGGCGAAGGCGCTCAGGGCCAGGATGAGGAGCGAGAGGGGCATTTGCAGGGTCCTTTTACAGCGGTTCGGCGCTGAGTTCAGTGATGAGCGCTGTGAGGAAGGCTTGGATCACTTCCTCATTGCGTTTGAAAAAGTGCCACTGCCCGGCCTTCTGGCTGCTGATCAGACCCGCGCGTTGCAAGGTGGCCAGGTGGGCCGACACGGTCGACTGGGACAAGCCGCAGCGTTGGTCGATCTGCCCGGCACAGATGCCGTACTCGTGGTTGTGCAATTGCTCGGGGAATTGCACCTTCGGGTCTTTGAGCCAGGTGAGGATGTCTCGCCGTACCGGGTGCGCCAGGGCTTTTATTATTTCGTCGAGGTCGATGGACATGGCAGTGTGCTCGGTGTTGTAAAGCGTTATATCGCGATGAGGCGAACTTTAAATCGGTATATCCCGATATACCAATACGATTTTGCTCTGAGGTCAGACTGAATCGGTATATCGGGTTATAACGATACGTTAAGCGCAGTGCTAGACTGCGCGCCATGAATTATCTCGCACATCTGCACCTGGGCGGCCAGTTGCCTGCGCAACTGCTGGGCAGCCTGTATGGCGACTTCGTTAAAGGCCGCCTGCAGGGCCAGTTCAGCCCATCCATTGAAGCGGCGATCCAGTTGCATCGTTCGATCGACCGTTTTACCGACAGCCATCCGTTGGTAGGGCAGGCGTTGTCACGCTTCAGCCTGACCCGTCGGCGCTATGCCGGGATCGTTCTGGACGTGTTCTTCGATCACTGCCTGGCGCGGGATTGGGCGTTGTATGCCGACCAGCCGCTGGAAGACTTCACTTCGCGGGTGTACCGGGTACTGGCGGCCGAACCGGCGTTACCGGGGCGGTTGGCGCAGATTGCGCCTTATATGGCAGCGGACGATTGGCTGGGCTCATACCGCGAGTTTGCGGTGATGGAGCACGTGCTGCGCGGGATTTCGCGGCGGCTGACGCAACCTGAGGAATTGGGGCACGCGATGCAGGAGTTGCGACTTTTATATGAACCGTTGAGTGAAGACTTCCGGCGCTTCTACCCTCAATTGCAGGTGTTCGCACAGGCTCAACTGACGCCGTAAAACTAAATGTAGGAGGGGCTTGCCCCTCCCACATGGTTTCAAGCAGCGAACGCTGGTCGCGCCGCTACCGGTTCAACTTCAGCGATCGGCCCGAACAACGCCTTCTGCACCGCCTGCTGCGCCTGGAACGCCAGGGCGGCACGCTCCTGCCCGGCGCAGGCAATCGGTGTGAGTACGTGGATTTCCACATCGCCCTGATCATTGGCAAACAACCGCATCAGGTGCGAGAGCAAATCGTCATCGCCAATGAACGGCGCCAGCGGGTCCACCTGCCCATCGCGCAGGTAACGGATCGCCACCGGTTGCAGCGACACATCCGCATCGATCGCGCTGGCCAGCAGGCGCCCGTGGAAGGTGCGCAGGCTGCGGCCGTCGGTGGTGGTGCCTTCGGGGAACATCAACAGTGGATGTTGCTGCTCCAGATGCCGGGTCATCTGCTTGCGGATCAATTGGCTGTCGCCCGAGCCCCTGCGGATAAACAGGCTGCCGGCCTTCGCCGCCAACCAGCCGGCGACCGGCCAGGTGCGCACTTCGGCCTTGGACAGAAACGACATCGGCGCAACCATGCCCAGCAGCGGTATGTCGGTCCAGGACACGTGGTTGCTCACCCATAGCATCGGTTGCGTCGGTAACTGGCCATGAACCGTCACGCGAAAGGGCAGGGCGTTGGTCAGCCGGGCCATGAAGAACCGCGACCAGCGCTGGCGGCGCACCATCGAATTGGCCACGCCCAAGCGTTCGAAAAGGCCAAACACGCTGGCCATGCTCAAGCCCAGCGCCACCACCAGCAGCACGCGGGCGATGCGCCCGTATACACGCAGGCGGCTCATCACATGGCCGCCTTGAAGTGGCGCGCATAGCGCGGGCACAACTCGTCGCGCTTGAGCAGGATAAACACGTCGGCGACCTGGAAGTCTTCGTCCCAGCATGGCTCGCCGCAGATCTTCGCGCCCAGGCGCATATAGGCCTTGAGCAGCGGCGGCATTTCGGCGATCACGTTGGACGGCAGATCCAGGGCCGGCAGCGGCTTTTTCGGCTCGGCGCGCAGGTGTTCGTTGCACAGGTAGCGTTCGCGCAGGCGCTGCATGATCGCATGGGCCTGGATGCCGCCGTCGTGCATCGGAATGCTCGCGCAGCCCATCAAATAGCTGTAGCCGCCCTGGTTGAGCACCTCGGCCAACTCGCTCCACAACACCGCGATGGTGCCGCCGTTGCGGTAGGCCGGGTCGACGCAGGTGCGTCCGATTTCCAGGATCGGGCCCTTCAGGTGGAGCAGGCCATGCAGGCTGAATTCTTCTTCGCTGTAGAACCGGCCCAGGGTGCTGGCGGCCTGGTGGTCGAGCAAGCGAGTGGTGGCTACCAGTCGACCGGTGTTCAAGTCCCGCACGCCGATATGGCTGCAGTGCACATCATAGTCATCCATGTCCAGGCCGTGTTCCGCGCCTTTCAGCTTGGCGTTGAACTCGCCGCTGAATACGTTGAACCGCAGGGCCTGGGCTTCCTGCAAAGCCTGGGCGCCGATCAGGCGTTCGGCTTGCAGACGGCGTTCATTGCCGGTGTCGCTGATGCGGGCGATCTGAGTCATGGCGAGTCTCCGAGTGCCGGCCACGTTTCGGCCGGTCGACTTTGTTGTCCGAAGTCAGGCTATGGAGGCCCGGTGTCATCTCCATGAAGTTATGGTGACGCTTGGATGACAGGCCCTTTGTCGTCAATCTGTCATGCGCCTGGGCTAGCCTCGCGGGTTTGAATGCCCCGTCGAGTTCGCGTCCATGGTCAGAGGCCTGTTGTGCGTTGCGCTGTTGTTGTTCACCGTTAACGGCCACGCTGAAACCTGGCCCGACCCGCAATGGGCCGAGGGCGCGCGGCTCACCGGTCCCGCGCTCCAAGCCCTGGACGCCTATGCCTTTCCCCCGCGCGACGACAGCACCCGCCAAGGCATTCGCACCGACGCCCTGCTGGTGATACGCGACGGTGAAGTCATCTACGAACGCTACGCCGCACCCACTACCGCCAGCACGCCGCACTTGACCTGGTCGGTCAGCAAAAGCCTGATGGCCTGCGTGCTGGGGGTGGCCTACGGCGACAACCGCTTCAAATTGAGCGACCCGGTGGCGCGGTTTTACCCGCCGATGAAGCAGCATCCGACGGTCACAATGGCCGATCTGCTGCACTGGGCCTCGGGGCTGGACTGGCAGGAAGACTACGAGTTCGCCCCGCTCAAATCCTCGGTGGTGGCCATGCTCTATACCCGTGGCCGCACGGACATGGCTGAGTTTGCCGCGAACACGGAGGCCTCTAGCGCGCCGGGCCAGGCGTTCCGTTACTCCAGTGGCGACAGCAATCTTTTATCCGCCGCACTGAAAGGCATGCTCGGTCACAAGGCCTATATGAGTTACCCGTGGGATGCGTTGTTCAAGCCACTGGGCATTCGCAATGCCACGTGGGAAACCGACGGCGACGAGACGTTTGTCGCCTCGTCCTACGCTTACCTCACCGCTCGCGACCTGGCGCGGGTCGGCCTGCTGATGGCGCGGGAGGGGCGTTGGGGTGACCAGCAACTGCTGCCCAAGGAGTGGGTGGCCTTCAATCGCCAGCCGTTCAACCGATACCAAACCGGGCAGGACGAAGCTGTCCCCGGCGGCCATTGGTGGCTCAACCAAGGCACGCCAAGGCCTTGGCCCGGCGCTCCCGCCGATACCTTCGCGGCGCTCGGCCACTGGGGCCAGGCACTGTTCGTATTGCCCGATGAACGCCTGGTGATCGTGCGCTACGGCGACGATCGTGACGGCAGCTATCGCCACAACGAATTGCTCAAACGCGTGCTTGCGGCGGTGCAACCATGATCCGTCGTCGGCCGTTGACCGGTTTTTTTCTGCTGTTATTGCTCGCGCTGTTGGCGTGGGTCTGGCACGAACGCGTCAACCTGCAAGCCTTCCCCGATATCATCGCGGCGTACACCGCCAAAGAGTATTGCTCATGCCGCTATGTGGCGAATAACCCGGCGCAGTACTGCAAGGGGTATGTGAAGCAGTACGTGCCGACCAGCGCCTTCAGCGACAACCCGGAGCGCAGTGAAGTGACGGCGAGCGGGCTGGGCCGAACCCACAGCGCAAGGTGGCTCGGCGACCGTCAAGGCTGCCGCCTGAATCCCTGACACGGCACACTTCCCCTGCGGGAGCTGGCTTGCCTGCGATGACGACGGCACAGGCGACAGTGATGTTGACTGACCTGCCGCTATCGCAGGCAAGCCAGCTCCCACAGTTGATCTGCTTCGTCAGTTACATTGCGCCCGGCAGGCGGCGCAGTTAAGGTTCGTCCAGGTTTTTTGCCCCTCGAGTCTTTATGTTCAATGCTTCTCTGATAAAACCCCTGGCCTTCGCCTTGCTGGCGGTCGCTGCTGTGCCCGCCCATGCCGACTGCTACCTGGATAACGAATCCTCGCGCCTGTCGTTCGTCACCACCAAAAACACTGAGATTGCCGATGTGCATCGTTTTCTGGTGCTGCACGGCAAGGTCGACGACAAGGGCG
Source organism: Pseudomonas quebecensis (assembly GCF_026410085.1). NCBI lineage: Bacteria > Pseudomonadati > Pseudomonadota > Gammaproteobacteria > Pseudomonadales > Pseudomonadaceae > Pseudomonas > Pseudomonas quebecensis. Next base: position 3,752,726 of record NZ_CP112866.1, on the reverse strand, counting down.
CGGCGCAGGTGCAGGTGGAATTGGAGTCGGTCAACAGCGGCGTGCCGCTGCGCGATGAGCGCATGCGCAATCAGTTGTTTGAGATCAAGACGTTCCCCGAGGCGTTGATCAGCGCGCAGATCAATCTGCAGCCCATTAACGACCTGGCCCCCGGCGCGCAATTGGAGTTGCGCCTGCCACTGAGTGTGACCTTGCACGGCAAAACCCAGGCCTACAGCGCCGAGCTGCTGGCCACGCGCCTGGATGACCGGCGTTTCCAGGTGGTGACCCTGGAGCCGGTGGTGCTGCATGCCGAGGATTTCGACCTGGCGCCGGGGGTGGCCGCGCTGCGCAAGGCGGCCGGGCTGAAGTCGATCAGTTTGTCGGTGCCGGTGGGTGCGGTACTGATCTTCACGGCGCGCTGACATGGGCGGCGCGGTGTTTCCGTGGCGCAGCGCCAACCGTTTCGAGTTGTTGATCGACGGCCCGCAGTTTTTCCCGCAGATGCTGGTGGGCATTGCCCGTGCCGAACAGCAAGTGGACCTGGAGTTGTACTTGGTGGAGGCCGGTGCGTGCGCCGAGGCCATGGTGCAGGCACTGGTGCTGGCCGCCGAGCGCGGTGTGCGCGTGCGGTGCCTGTTCGATGACTACGGCAGCCTGGCGTTTACCCTGTCGCTGCGCAAACGCCTGACTGACGCCGGGGTGGAACTGCGCTTCTACAATCGTCTGAGCTGGCGACGCTGGATGCGTAACCTGTACCGCGACCATCGCAAGCTGTTACTGATCGACCAACAGCTCGCCGTGGTCGGCGGCACGGGCGTAACGGATGAGTTCTGGACGCCGGGCCAGGACACGGCCGAGTGGCACGAGGTGATGGTGCAGGTCAGCGGCCCGCTGGTGCTGGACTGGCAGGCGCTGTTCGACCGCCAATGGCACGCCAACGCGGCGCGGCGCGCATGGAAACCCGCCACGCATTTCGGTTTGCCGCGTCTGCCCAAGGTGCCGGCGACGGGGCCGGGGCTGGGCCGGGTGGCCTACGCGGATTCCCGACAGCACCGCGACATCCTGCAATCGTTAATCCGCGCGCTGAACAGTAGTCAGCAACGTATCTGGTTCGCCACGCCGTATTTTCTGCCCACGTGGGGTGTGCGCCGCGCATTGCGCCGGGCAGCAGGGCGTGGGGTGGATGTGCGTTTGCTGCTGACCGGCCCGCGCACCGATCACCCGTCGGTGCGTTACGCCGGGCACCGCTATTACCCGCGTCTGCTGCGCTCGGGCGTGCAGATTTTTGAATACCAACCGTGCTTTCTGCACCTGAAGATGGTGTTGGTGGACGACTGGGTGAGCATCGGTTCGTGCAATTTCGACCACTGGAATCTGCGTTTCAATCTGGAGGCCAATCTGGAAGCGTTGGACCCTGAGCTGACCCAGGCGGTGGCGGCGAGTTTTACCGCGGATTTTGCCCAGAGCCAGGTGGTCAGCCTGGAGGCGTGGAAGGCGCGGCCATTGTGGCGGCGGGTGAAGCAGCGGGTGTGGGGCTGGATTGATCGGTTGGTGGTAAATCTGCTGGATCGACGCGATTAACGATCGTTCCCACGCTCTGCGTGGGAATGCCTCTTGTGACGCTCTGCGTCACGCTTTGGACGCGGAGCTTCCTGTGGCTGCATTCCCACGCGGAGCGTGGGAACGATCATTGAATCAAAGCAGCTCGAAGGTCTGCTGCTGCACATCCTGGGAATCCAACCCGATCTGCACATTGAACTCACCCGGTTCGGCCGCGTACTTGAGCTGGGTGTTGTAGAACTTCAAGTCTTCTTCGGTGATGGTGAAATGCAGCGTGCGCTCTTCACCGGCCTTGAGCATGACTTTCTGGAAGTTCTTCAACTCCTTGATCGGACGGATCATCGAACCGGCCACGTCCTGGATGTACAGCTGCACCACGGTTTCGCCGTCGACCTTACCGGTGTTTTTCACGGTGACGCTGGCGTCGAGCTTGCCGGTCTTGTTCAGGGTCGTGGACGACAGCGCCATATCCGACACGCTGAACGTGGTGTAGCTCAGGCCATAACCAAACGGGAACAGCGGCCCGGTGGTGTCATCGAAGTACTGCGAGGTGTAGTTGCCCGGCTTGCCTGGGGTGAACGGCCGGCCGATGGTCAGGTGGTTGTAGTAGGTCGGAATCTGCCCCACCGAACGCGGGAAGGTGATCGGCAGTTTGCCCGACGGGTTGTAGTCGCCGAACAGCACATCGGCGATGGCGTTGCCGCCTTCGGTGCCGGCGAACCAGGTTTCCAGGATGGCGTCGGCCTGTTGGTTCTCGTCGAGGATTGACAAGGGGCGGCCGTTCATCAGCACCAACACCAGCGGTTTGCCGGTGGCCTTGAGCGCCTTGATCAGGTCGCGCTGGCTTTGCGGGATGTTCAGGTCGGTGCGGCTGGAGGACTCGTGGGACATGCCACGGGACTCGCCCACGGCGGCGACGATCACGTCGGCCTGCTTGGCCGCTTGGACCGCCTCATCGATCAATACCTGCGGCGAGCGCTTGTCATCCACCACTTCCGGCGCATCGAAGTTGAGGAAGTTGAGGTAGTCGACCACCGCCTTGTCGTTGGTGATGTTGGCGCCACGGGCGTAGAGGATTTTGCCTTTTTCACCGATCACGGCGTTGAGGCCGTCGAGCAGGGTCACCGATTGCTCGGGTTTACCGGCAGCCGCCCAACTGCCCATCATGTCGATCGGCGCCTTGGCCAGCGGGCCGACCAGGGCGATGGTCGCGGATTTTTTCAGCGGCAGGGTGTTGTTCTGGTTTTTCAACAGCACCAGGCTGCGGCGCGCAATATCACGCGCTTCGGCGCGGTGCAGGCGGCTGTCGGCGTAGGTGTCGGCCGGGTCGTCCTCGGCCTTGCCGATACGCAGGTACGGGTCCTTGAACAGGCCCATGTCGTATTTGGCGCCGAGGACTTCGCGCACGGCGTTGTCGATGTCGCTCTGCTCGATCTCGCCGGACTTGAGCAGCCCCGGCAGTTCCTTGCCGTACAGCGAGTCGTTCATGCTCATGTCGATGCCGGCCTTGATCGCCAGTTTGGCGGCTTCACGCCCGTCCTTGGCCACGCCGTGCTTGATCAGTTCGAAGATCGCGCCGTGGTCGCTCACGGCCAGCCCCTTGAAGCCCCAGTCCCTGCGCAGCAGGTCGTTCATCAGCCAGGTATTGGCGGTGGCGGGTACGCCGTTGATCGAGTTGAGCGCCACCATCACGCTGCCGGAACCGGCCTTGATCGCCGCGTGATACGGCGGCAGGTAGTCCTGGTACATCTTGACCGGGCTCATGTCGACCACGTTGTAGTCGCGCCCGCCTTCCACCGCGCCATACAGGGCGAAGTGCTTGACGCTGGCCATCAGGCTGTCGGCATTGGCGGGGCTGGTGCCCTGAAACGCCTTGACCATCACGTCGGCGATGCGCGAGACCAGGTAAGTGTCTTCGCCGAAGCCTTCGGAGGTGCGGCCCCAGCGCGGGTCGCGGGAGATGTCGACCATCGGCGCGAAGGTGATGTCCAGGCTGTCGGCCGCAGCTTCCTGGGCGGCGATGCGGCCGGAGCGGCCGATGGCGTCCATGTCCCAGCTGGAGGCCAGGGCCAGGCTGATCGGGAAAATGGTGCGGTGGCCGTGGATCACGTCGTAGGCGAAGAACATCGGGATCTTCAGGCGACTGCGCATGGCCGCGTCCTGCATCGGACGGTTTTCCGGGCGGGTGATGGAGTTGAACGTGCCGCCGATGCGGCCAGCGGCGATTTCCTTGCGGATCAGCTCGCGGGGCATTTCGGGGCCGATGCTGATCAGGCGCAACTGGCCGATCTTTTCATCCAGGGTCATCTGCTTGAGCAGGTCGCTGACAAAGGCGTCCTTGTCCTTAAGCGCAGCAGGCTTTGTTTCTGCCCATACGGGGTGAGTGGCCAGCGTGGCAACAAGGCCGAGCAAACACAGCTTTTTCATGAATATCCTTTTTCGGCTCACTGCACAGCGCTCGCGCTGACGGCCAAAATGTGGGGAGCGTCTATTGTTGTTCGGGCGTTGTTCAGAGAAATACCGCACACTTCTGAACTCTTATTCGCGCTGGGCATCTTTGTAGCTGATTGGCTCGATGCATACCAGTGGTGGCGGATTATGCCCCAAGCGCGCGGTTTATAGGGCAGGTCATCCAATTCCATCCAGTTTGGGCAGGAGATACATCATGCAAGCAGCACACGTTAACCGCTGGGGCCTCAAAGCCGCGGCTCTGCTATTGATCAGCACGGTGCTGAGCGGTTGCGGCATCAACACCATTCCCACCCTCGACGAGCAAGCCAAGGCGGCCTGGGGCCAGGTGCAGAACCAGTACCAGCGCCGTGCCGACTTGATCCCCAACCTGGTGGAAGTGGTCAAAGGCTACGCCGCCCATGAGCAGGACACCCTGACCGCCGTGATCGAAGCGCGGGCCAAGGCCACCTCGATCCAGGTCGACGCCAGCACCCTGGACAACCCGGAAAAACTCAAGCAGTTCCAGCAGGCCCAGGACGGCTTGAGCGGCGCCCTCAGCCGCTTGATGGTGGTGTCCGAGCGCTACCCGGATCTCAAAGCCAACCAGAACTTCCTGGCCCTGCAATCCCAGCTGGAAGGCACCGAAAACCGTATCGCCGTGGCGCGCCGCGACTTTATCCAGGCCGTGCAGGCGTACAACACCGAGATCCGCACCTTCCCAGGCCGTTTGTGGCACAGCGTGATGTACAGCGATTTGCCGATTCGCGCCACGTTCGAAGCCACCAGTGCCGATGCCGATAAAGCGCCGCAAGTGAAGTTCAAATAAGGCTGCACTGAGGTGTCGATGCGTTTATTAAGGATAGGCCTGGCGCTGTGGCTGTTGGCCTGCGCGGGCGCGGCCCAGGCAGCGTTGACCTTCCCGGCGCTGACCGGGCGGGTGGTGGACAACGCCCAGATGATCGACCCGGCGGTGCGCGCGCAGTTGACCCAGCAGTTGCAGGCGCTGGAGCAGACGCGCGGCGCCCAGATCGTGGTGGTCACCGTGCCCGACCTGCAAGGCGTGCCGATCGAGGACTTCGGTTATCAATTGGGGCGCCAGTGGGGCATCGGCCAGAAGGGCAAGGACAACGGCGCGCTGTTGATCGTCGCCCGCGATGAACGCAAGTTGCGCATCGAAGTGGGTTATGGCCTGGAAGGCGTGCTCACCGATGCACAGTCGTGGGTCATCATCAACCAGGTGATCGCGCCCAAGTTCAAGGCCGGCAATTACAGCCAGGGCATCAGCGACGGCGTGGCCGCGATGGTCCAGGTGGTCGGCGGTGAACCCCTGGCGGTGCCGGCCCATGTGGCGGACGGCAATTTTGCCAAGGATAATCCCGGCCTTTCCATTGGCCTGTTCGTGCTGCTGATCGGTGTGCTGTGGCTGTGCAATCGCCTGGGCCTGCCGGTGGGCGCGATCCTGCTGGCGATCCTCAGCAGCAGTGGACGCGGCGGCGGTGGCGGGGGCGGCGGCGGTGGTTTCCGGGGCGGCGGGGGTGGCTTCGGCGGGGGCGGGGCCTCGGGCGGCTGGTAATGACAATAACGATAAAAGAGCATCTATAACCATGGCACTACTGAGTGAACACGAACAACGCCAGGTCGCCGAAGCGATCGCCCGGGTCGAGCAGCAGACCGACGCCGAGCTGGTGACAGTCCTGGCCGCCCGTGCCGATGACTACGCGTACATCCCGTTGTTGTGGGCCAGCCTGATCGCCCTGGTGGTGCCGGGGGTGGTGCATTACCTGTCCGGCTACCTGACCATGTACACCTTGCTGCTGGCGCAGTGGGCGACGTTCATTGTGTTGTGCCTGGTGTTCCGCTTGCCCAAGGTGACGACCCGCCTGATCCCGCGTTCGGTGCGGCATTGGCGCGCATCGAACCTGGCGCGCCGGCAGTTTCTGGAGCAGAACCTGCACCACACTGTGGGCAGCACCGGCGTGCTGATTTTTGTCAGCGAGGCCGAGCGCTATGTGGAAATCCTGGTGGATGAGGGCATCTCCAAACGCCTGGACGACAGCAATTGGGACGCCATTGTCCAGGCCTTCACCCAGCAGGTGAAACAGGGCCAGACACTGGCCGGGTTCATTGCCTGCATCCAAGCCTGTGGCGAGTTGCTCAAGGTGCATGTGCCGCTGACCCAGGCGCGCAATGAACTGCCTAACCGCCTGGTGGTACTTGAGTAACCCGAATACCTCGATCAAACCGTGTGGGAGGGCTTGCTCCCTCCCACATTCAGCCCCGGTCTGTTCAAGCGCCGTACCGTTGATCAAATAACTCCGTGCCCTGAACCCTCATCCCCCCTAAAATGCCCGGCATTCCCTGCCCGAGGCGTTTTTGTTCATGTCCGTCACCGCTCAACCCGCCCGCCCTGCGCCGGATCATCACGCCCAGTTCATCGAACTGCTCGGCGAAAGCCTTGCGCACAGTGCCTTTATCAAGCTGGTGCTGGCCAAGTACGTCGGTGACGAAGCCGAGCTGCAACGGCTGATCATCAAGCCGGTGACCGTCAAGGAGCAGGCGTGCCTGTCCTTCGTGTACCGCTACAAAACCCGCGACATCACCAAGAACCTGCCCGTGGCCGAAGGCGTCGCGGCGATTGCCGCGCTGTTGCCGGCGTCGTTCAAGAACGCGCACTTGCTGGCGCTGACCGACGAAGCCCAGCTGGAATACAGCAAGAAGAACAAAAGCTCGCTGTTCAAGAGCAAGCCGCAGCAACTGCGTGAGGCGCCGTCGGCCGAGCACAACCGCGAAAAGCATCGTTTTCTCGACCTGAGCCGACCGTTCCTTGCCGACCTGGGCGTGACCGACGCCAAGCAGACGCTGATCCCGTCGATGTCGCGCAAGTGGAAACAGATCAACAAATTCATCGAGGTGTTCAGCCATGCGCTGACCTCGTCGCCGCTGAAACTGGACCAGCCGGTGCGGGTCGCCGATTTTGGTTCGGGCAAGGGCTACCTGACCTTCGCCATCCACGATTACCTGCGCAATACCCTCAACGCCGAAGCTGAAGTGACCGGCGTCGAGCTGCGTGAAGACATGGTGACCCTGTGCAACAGCGCCGCCGCGCGTCTGGATCACCCTGGGCTGGTATTCAAATGCGGCGACGTGCGCAGCGTGGCGCCCAGCGAACTGGATGTGATGATCGCGCTGCACGCCTGCGACATCGCCACCGACTATGCGATCCATACCGGTATCCGCTCCGGTGCGTCGATCATCATGTGCTCGCCGTGCTGCCACAAACAGATCCGCCTGCAGATCCAGAGCCCGGCGCTGCTCAAGCCGATGCTGCAATACGGCCTGCACTTGGGCCAGCAGGCGGAAATGGTCACCGACAGCCTGCGTGCGCTGTTCCTGGAAGCCTGCGGCTACGAGACCAAAGTGTTCGAGTTCATCTCACTGGAACACACCAACAAGAACAAAATGATCCTGGCCGTCAAGCGTGCCGAGCCGGTGGATAACGCGTCGTTGCTGGAGAAAATCCAGGCGCTGAAAGCGTATTACCACATCACTGAACACTGCCTGGAAACCCTGCTGCGCGCGGATTTATCCGTACACCTGCTCAGAAAAAACGCGTGACGCTGATCTTCGCATCGCGGCCCTTGGTGTAGGCCCGGTCGCCGCTCAGGGCTGGGCGATAGTTGTTGTTGAACATATTGTCGAGGGTGAAGTTGACCTCGGTGCCCTTCAGGTAAGCCTGCTGCGGCTTCCATTTGGCGAACAGGCCCTGGGTGTTGTAGCGCTTGTTGTTGTATTGGTCGTAAAAGGTGTCGCCGACGCTGCTGCCGGGGCCGCCGGAGTATTTGTCGCTGGGCAGGCGGTCGGTGGCGCCGACGAACTGGCCCATCCATCCCACTTGGGCGTCCCAGGCCGGAATATGAGTGCCGAGCACCAGCACCCACTTGGTCGGTGGAATGTCCCGCGCCGACACATCCGGGCCCCACGGGTTGGTGTACGCGCCTTCGTGCTGGCCGGTGGTATAGGCATACGACACCGAGCCGAACAGGTAGGTGGAGTTATAAAACGATTCCACCTCGAAGCCTTTGATGGTCACGCCGCCGATGTTGCGGTAGTTGGCCATCGGCCCCGGCGGGCAGGCCGTGGAAATCGTGCCGCCATTGATTGCCTGGTTCTGGCAGCCGACGCCGGTGGCCTTGAAGATTTCGTCTTCGACTTTGTTGTGAAACAGCGTCGTACGCACTTGCAGGCTGTCGTCCTGAGCAATCAGGTTGTCGAAGCTGGTGATGTTGCCCACGGTGATCGACGTGATGCGCTCCGGGTCGAGGTCGACGCTGGTGGCGGTGCGACTGCCCACGCCCTGCACTTCATATTGTTCGTCGATCACCGGGGCGCGCCAGGTCTGGCTCCAGTTGGCAAACAGTCCGACCTGCGGGGTGACGGTCCAGAACAGCGCCAGGCGGGGCGACCATCCGGTGTAGGTGCGGTCGCTGTAATCATGGCCAACCGCCGGATCGGGATTGCTGTAGTACGGCGCATCGTTGGCCTCGCCACGGTTGCGCACGTGGTCGTAGCGCAGCGACGGAGTGACCGTTACGTCGCCCAGGGTGACCGCATCCTGAATGAAGACACTGTTGGTATCGACCTTGCCGTGGGGCATGAAGCCCGGCTGGAAATGCCCGTAGTTGTAGCGCGGCGTGTTGTAGGTGGCGCCGGGCATCCACATCTCGGTTTCCCGCGTATGCCTGCGGATCTGCGTGCCGACGGTGACCGCGTGCTGCAAAGGCCCGGTGTCGAACAGGCTGACGTTGCGGATGTCGAGGTTTTTGTCGGTGTAGGCGGTGTCCATCCGGCGGCCGCCACTGGCCAGTTGGAAAAACGCCGTGTCGGTGCGCTCGTCGGTCTGCTCGGTGTTGGATTGCGAATATTTGACGGTCAGGTCCACCAGCGGGTTATCCAGCGGCTGGTATTCGTACTTGCCGGACCAAGTGGTGTCGACCGTATCGCGGTTGGCCAGGAAACGCTTCAACGCGCCTTCGTAGCCGTAGCGGTCGATATTGGCCTGGGTCGGTGGCGTGGGGTAGCTGGCGGCTGAAAACGGGGTCCAGCGGTCGCTGTGGGAACGCGAGTACGACAGGCCGACGCTGTGCTCATCGGTGAAGTGCGCATTGACCTTGAACAACTGGCCGTCGACGTTCTGGGCGGAGTTGGGCAGGCGCTGAGGGTTGATCGGGTACTGGTTGTTCTCGTTAGGCAACTTGGCGGCGACTTTCATGTCGTCGCCGTCGCGCTTGGTCAGGTAGGCCAGGGCGTCGAAACGGCCGTCGTCGGTGCGACCGAACACGGCACTGCTGTAGACCTGCTCATGGTCGTTGCTGGAGTAGCCATATTTGAGCATCGCGCCGCTGTTGCGGCCCTCTTGCAGCAGGTCGGGGGCGTCCTTGGTGGTCATATTGACCGTGCCGCCAAAGCCACCGTTGCTGGTGAAGGGCGAGTTAGGGCCTTTCTCCACCTCAATGCTCTTGATCAGTTCCGGTTCGATAAACACCGTGCCCTGCTGGTAGCGCTCGAAGCCGCTCTTGGTGGCGCCGTCAACGGTCAGCGGCACGTCTTCGGCATCGCCGAAACCGCGAATGTTAATGGTCTGGCCGCCGGGTTTGAGCGAGCCGCCCTGGCTGACCCCGGGCAGGGTCTGCAGCAGGCTGGGAATATTGTTGGCCTGATAGCGCTCGATGTCGGCCTGGCTCAGCGTGGAGCGGCCGACGGTGCTGGAGTCGACTTCATTGCCGGTGCCGATCACGCTCAGGGCCTCCAGCTGGATCGTGCTGCTGGAAGTGGTCCTGGCCGCTTCGGGTTTGACCACGTAAGTGCTGCCGACCTTGATCAGGATGAACTCGCCGTTGTTCAGCAAGTTGCGAATCGCCGTTTCCGCGCTGTAGTCGCCGTCGAGCGCCGGGGCCTGCAGGTTCTTGAGTTGGGCCTCGTCGAACAACAGCTGGATTTTGGTCTGCTGCGCCACTTGGCTCAAGGACGCGGCCAAAGGTTGGGCGGGCAGGTGCAGCGTGAACGACTCGGCCTGGGCGCCCAGGCTGAAGGCCAGGCAGGTAAAGGCAAGGGTCGGTCGAAACATCGGCGAAGCGAGGCAAGGCGCGCGAAACATGAAATCCCCCAGGGTGGCTGAAAGGCCGAAAAGGTGTGCGTATCAAACGCAGACGGGAGGAAGACGGGGCTGGAAAAAAAATCCACACATGCGAATGCAAAATATTCTCATGTGTGGGGCCTGGGATTATTGGTTCGGTTCGATCCTGATCGCACCGTCGGCCGCGCTTACGGTTTTCACCGGCAGTAACGCAGGCAGGGCGTTGAGCAGGGCGTCGGGGTCGTTCACATCCAGGTTGCCCGATACTTTCAACTGCGCCACGGCTTGACTGACCTGCAACGGTGCCTGAGGCCGGTACAGGCTCAACTCATCCACAAGGCTGGCCAGTTCGCGATTGCGAAAGGCCAAATGCCCGCTGCGCCAATCGGCGACCGCTTCGTCGGAGAGGGGCTGCTGGACCAGCGTGCCCTTGGCGTAGGTGTAACTGGCGCGCTGTTGGGCATGGAGCTGGAGAGTTGGGCCTTGGGGCGTAGGTGCGAACGCGACCTGGCCGTGGGCGACGCTGACTACCAGTTGCCGGGGACCACGACGTACATCAAACCCGGTGCCGACCACGCGCACACTGGCCTCACCGGCGCGCACGAAGAGCGGGCGTTCCTTGTCGGGCGCCACGTCGATATACAACTGGCCTTCCTCCAACTGCACGATGCGCTGCAGGGCGCTGAAATCCACGCGCAGACGAGTGTTGGCGTTCACGTAGAGCGTGCTGCCATCCGGCAGGCTGAGCGTGCGCGCGCCCTTGGCCTGGGCCGACACCTGGAGGTGATACAGCTCGCGGGGCGCGCCGAGTTGCGTGGCCATCAAGGCGCACAGGACCGCCGCCGCTACCGCCAGCGCCGGGCGCCATACCGATGCCTTGCGCGGCGGCAGCGCCACGGGTTTGTTCAGTTGCTGCAACTGCGCGAGATCGGCCCACAACTGCTCGAATTCGGCATAGGCGCGGGCATGGGCCGGTACGGCGTGCCAGGCGGCGAAAGCCTTGCGGTCGGCACGGCCGGTGTCTTCACGGTTGCGTGCAAACCAACTGGCGGCCTGGGCATCGATGGAATCGCTGGCTTCGATATCCAGAATGTCGGTGTCGCTCAGGCGGTTCATTCTGGCTGCTCCGTGCCGGGTTCGTGTTGAAGGCGTCGCTTGCAATGCAGCAAGGCAAAGGCGATGTGTTTTTCCACCATGCTGATCGAAATGCCCATGCGCGCGGCGATCTGCGCCTGGCTCAGGCCTTCGAAGCGGTGCAGCATAAGGGCTTCTCGCCTGCGGGGCGAGAGTTCGGCGAGGACTTCTTTCAATTGTTCCAGACGCTGCAGGCGCAGTGCGGCGGCCATGGGTTCGTTCTGCTCCTCGGTGACTGCTTCGGCGTCCTTGTCGACCTGCTCGCACTGCACGGTCTGGCGCACCTTTTGTTTGCGCCAATGGTCACGCAGCAGGTTGCGCGCTACCTGAAACAGAAACGCCCGAGGCTGCTCGACGTTGGCCCGGTCGCGGTAACCCAGCCATTGGGCGAACACATCCTGGGTCATGTCCGCCGCGTCGCTGACGTTATCCGTGCGCTTGCGCAGAAAATGCAGAATGTCCGCATAGAATCCGCGAAAAGCATCGGCCGACAACGGGTCGGGCTTGGGACGAGACATGGATATCCTTCCTGACGCAGAGAGGGTGTGAAAACGTCGCGGATGATATCGAGAATTATTGTCATTTGTCTCCAGGTAAAGCTGGCTTTCCTTATATCGTTAGGTCTCGACACATGTTCAGCGGAAATAACACCCGAGACCACAACCCGTGTGTGCGCCGCTCCGCCTGTGGTGTCTGCCTTTAGATGGGTGTCGTGACCTATGGCTCCACAGGGACCGACAACGCCGGATTGCCCAGCGCATGGGTGCGTGCCGCAAAGAACCTCAGCGCCACTCCGGTGCCGTCGAACAACTGCGAATACCGGCGCTTCTGCTGACGAATGAAGCCATCACTGCGCCCTGAAACCGAGATCGCCAACAGGCTCGGCCTGGCGTGACGAATCGCGTCCACCAAATGACTGTCCTGCGTGCCCAGCTCATGGCCGAAGATGCACAGCGCGCCCTGGTGAGCGAGCAGTTGCGCGTAACAGAACGACAGGTAGTCCGAACCGCGGATGGTCTTGAGCTTCTCCTGCACCGTGCCTTCGCTGACGAACAGCGGCACATCGTCCAGGGTCTTGAGCGTGTTGTTGATCGCGAAGCTGCTGAGCAGCGTGCTGTCGGTGGTCGGCAGTTTGCGTGCGGTGCCGTCCAGGTTGCGCACCAGGTGCAGCCCGCCGTGCAGGTACAGGATACGCGTGGCCTCGCTGCGGGTGTCGCGCAGGTCGAAGCGGGCGTCGGCGCCGCGGAACAGGTCATCGATGCCGGGGGTGTGCAGGATCGCCCAGTAGTTGAGCAGGTCGTAATTGCTGGTGAACACCGTGGGGTAGCGGGCCAGTTCCGCATTGATTGTCGCCAGCGTCGACGGCTGCACCAGGCGCCAGGGAATATGCACGGCGTGAATCGTATTGATCAGCGCCTCCTTGATCGCGTAGTAGCGATTGCGCGGCGCGGCCGAGCTGACCGCCAGCGCCTTGTTGACCCGGCTGGTGGTTTTCAATGCGCTCAGGGCTTGCTCGAAGCTGCGGGTCTGCAACGCATCGAACACACTCAGTTCGGAGGCGCTTAAGGGTTTTTCTTCAACGGTGCGGGCGTTTTCGAACAGCGAGTCGTAGGCAAAGTCTTCCCAGATCGCCCGGCTGGCGCCGTTGCCGATCAGTATCGCGCTGAAGTCGTGGGTGCTGCGCAGCGCGCTCCAGTCTTCAAGGTGGGCATCAGTATCCTGGAAATCCTTCATTGCGGCGGGTCTACTCGAAATCGGCTGGGCGGTGACTTTATCACGAGCCGGCGTTGATCCTGATCAAGGTGCGCCCTGCGGCTGAGGTTGATGCTGTACGTATAACGTCATCCGAGGATTCGCCATGAGCAGCACTTTCTTCATTCCAGCCGTCAACATCATGGGCACCGATTGCCTCGACGAAGCCATGAACGCCATTCGCAACTACGGCTTTCGCAAGGCCCTGATCGTCACCGACGCGGGGCTTGCCAAGGCCGGCGTGGCCGCGATGATTGCCGAGAAACTGGCGATGCAGGACATCGACTCGGTGATCTACGACGGCGCCAAGCCCAACCCCAATGTGGAAAACGTCGAAAAAGGCCTGGCGCTGTTGCAGCACAGCGCCTGCGACTTCGTGGTGTCCCTGGGCGGCGGCTCGCCCCATGACTGCGCCAAGGGCATCGCGCTGTGCGCCACCAACGGCGGGCATATCAGCGACTACGAAGGGGTCGATCAATCAACCAAGCCGCAGTTGCCGCTGGTGGCCATTAACACCACCGCCGGCACCGCCAGCGAAATGACCCGGTTCTGCATCATCACCGACGAAACCCGCCACGTAAAAATGGCCATCGTCGACCGCAACGTCACGCCGTTGCTGTCGGTCAACGATCCGTCGCTGATGGTCGGCATGCCCAAGGGCCTCACCGCCGCCACCGGTATGGACGCGCTGACCCACGCCATCGAAGCCTACGTGTCCACCGCCGCCACGCCGATCACCGACGCCTGCGCGATCAAGGCCATCGAATTAATCAGCGCCAACCTGCGCCTGGCCGTGCGCGACGGCAGCGATAAAGCCGCGCGGGAAAACATGGCCTACGCGCAGTTCCTCGCCGGCATGGCCTTCAACAACGCGTCCCTGGGCTTCGTGCATGCCATGGCACATCAGTTGGGCGGTTTCTACGACCTGCCCCACGGCGTGTGCAACGCAGTCCTGTTGCCTCATGTACAAAGCTTCAACGCCAGCGTCAGCGCCAAACGCTTGAGCGACGTCGGCCGCGCCCTGGGCGCCGATACCCAAGGCATCAGCGATGAAGAGGGCGCCCAGGTCGCCATCGCCGCCATCCGCAGCCTGGCCCACGACGTGGAAATCCCCGCCGGCCTGCGTGAACTGGGCGCCAAGTTGCAGGACATCCCCCTGCTGGCCACCAACGCACTCAAGGACGCCTGCGGGCTGACCAACCCACGCCGGGCCGATCAGCGTCAGATCGAGGAGATCTTTCGCAGCGCGTTCTGACAGGGGCGGGCATCGGCCGCAAGCGGTAAGCTACAGGTTGCCAAAGTGTGGAACTTCCACTGCGATCAACTTGCGGCTTACCGCTTGCGGCTTAATGCTGAGGTCCCTTTTATGAGAGTCTTGTTATTCGGCGCCACTGGCATGGTCGGCCAGGGCGTGTTGCGCGAGTGTCTGCTGGCGGCGGATGTGCAGGAAGTCGTCGCCGTTGGCCGCACCCCGCTGCCGCAGGTGCATGGCAAGCTGCATCAGGTGTTGCACGCCGATATGCTGGATTTCCAGGCGTTGGAAAATCTGTTGCAGGGCTTCGATGCGTGTTTCTTCTGCCTGGGTGTTTCTTCGGCGGGCATGAATGAAGCGCGCTACACCCATCTGACTTACGACTTGACCCTGGTCGCTGCCAGCACCCTGGCGCGGCTCAATCCGCAGATGACGTTTATCTACGTGTCCGGCGCCGGCACCGACAGTACCGAGACGGGCAAGTCGATGTGGGCGCGGGTCAAGGGCAAGACCGAGAACGCTTTGCTGCGCTTGCCGTTCAAGGCGGTGTACCTGTTCCGCCCCGGGGTCATTCAACCGTTGCACGGTGTGCGCTCCAAGACGCCGCTGTATCAGGCGTTCTACAGCGTGTTCGGGCCGCTGCTGTCGCTGGTCCGTCGGGTAAAGCCTGAATGGGTGGTGAGCACCGAGTCGGTTGGTCGCGCGATGTTGGCGGCGGTGCGCCATGGCGCGCCGCAGGCGGTGGTGGAACAGGCCCAAATCCAGCGTCTGGCCGGCGAGCGTGTGTGATGTTGCACAAGAGTCTGGTACGGCGCCTGGACCTGATCACCCTGCAACTGTTCGTCGCGGTGTTCGAAGAAGGCACGCTGACCCGCGCCGCCACCCGTGAAGCCATTGCGGTGTCCGCTGCCAGCAAGCGCCTGATGGAACTGGAACAGGTGCTTGGTGTGAGCCTGTTTGTGCGCCGGGCCAAAGGCATGGAGCTGACTGCCGCCGGTGAGACCCTGCTGCACCATGCGCGCAGGATGCTGTTCAACGTCGAGAAAATGGGCCTTGAGCTGGGCGAGCACAGCCATGGCGTGCGCGGCTATGTGCGGATGCTGGCCAATCTGTCCGCGATCATTCAGTTCCTGCCCGAAGACCTGCGGGATTTTTCCGAGCTGCACCCCGAAGTCAAAACCGATCTGGAAGAGCGCCCCAGCAACGGCGTAGTGCAGGGCGTGCTGGACGGGGTGGCGGACCTGGGAATCTGTTCCTGCGACACCGACACCAAGGGCCTGCCCAGCGTGACCTATCGCCACGACAAACTGGTGGTGCTGATGCCGCCGGACCATCCTCTGGCGGGCCGGCCGAGCCTGGCGTTCGCCGACACCCTGGGCAGCGATCACATCGGCCTGCACGCCGCCAGCTCCATCAACATGCGCACCCATGCCGCCGCGCGCGAGGCGGGCCAGATGCTGCGCCTGCGCATTCATGTGCCGGGCTTCGATGCGATGTGCCGCATGGTTCAGGCCAAGATGGGCATCGGTATCTTGCCGCGCAAGGCCTATGAACTGTTCGGACGTCCCCTGGGCCTGCATGCCGTGGCGCTGACGGATGCCTGGTCGGACCGCAGTCTGATTCTCGTCGTACGGGATGAAGCACAATTGTCGCCGGTCAGCCGTTTATTGTTCGACTACCTGAGCCTCTCAATGCCTTCCCTGGAGCGGCCTGACAGCCTGGTCCTACGGAAAAATTCATGAGCGTTCGCGTTTAGCGAACGCTCCTTGCCCACTGACGGTTGGATTTCCCGCGCGGTGCTCCTCTAGCCTTGGTCACTATTCCAAGAATAAGAGGTGCACCCGATGACAGCTCCCCTGAGCGGAATCAAGGTGATCGAGATCGGCACGCTGATCGCAGCGCCGTTCGCCGCACGCCTGATGGCCGAGTTTGGCGCCGATGTGATCAAGATCGAATCCATGGGCCAGGGCGACCCGCTTCGCAAGTGGCGAAAGCTGCATGAAGGCACGTCGCTGTGGTGGTACCTGCAATCGCGCAACAAAAAGTCCCTGGCGCTGGACCTCAAGTCCCATGAAGGCCTGGGGCTGATCAAGCAACTGCTCGGCGATGCCGACGTGCTTATTGAAAACCTGCGCCCCGGCGGCCTGGAAAAGCTCGGCCTGGGCTGGGAGGTGCTGCATGCCTTGAACCCCAGGCTCACCCTGGTACGCATCTCCGGCTACGGCCAGACCGGCCCTTATCGGGACCGTCCGGGTTTCGGTGCGATCGGCGAGGCCATGGGCGGCATTCGCTACACCACCGGCAACCCCGATTCGCCCCCGGCGCGGGTCGGAGTGAGCCTGGGCGATTCCCTGGCATCGCTGCATGGCGTGATCGGTGCGTTGATGTCGTTGCTGCGGGTCAAGACCGGCCAGGGCGACGGGCAGGTCGTCGATGTGTCCCTGGCCGAAAGCGTGTTTAACGTGATGGAGAGCCTGGTGCCGGAGTACGACATGCTCGGCCATGTGCGCGAGCGCAGCGGCGGGGCGTTGCCCGGCATTGCGCCGTCCAATACCTACCCGACCGCCGACGGTGCCTACGTGGTGATCGCCGGCAACAGCGACCCGATCTACAAACGGCTGATGCACGCCATCGGCCGCGCCGATCTGGCCGATGCGCCGCAGTTCGCCCACAACGACGGCCGCGCCGCCCAGAGTACTTTGCTGGATGCGGCCATTACGCACTGGACCGCCGGCCAGCCGATCGACCGCGTGCTCAGCGTCCTGGAGGCTGCCGAAGTCCCGGCCGGGCGCATCTATTCGGTGGCGGATATCGTCAATGACCCGCACTACCAGGCCCGCGACATGCTGCTCGATGCCCAGTTGCCCGGCGGTGTGTCGGTGAAGATGCCGGGCATCGTGCCCAAGCTCTCGCAAACCCCCGGCGGCGTGAAGTGGCAGGGGCCCGCGCTGGGTCAGCACACCGACGAAATCCTCGGCAACCTGGGCCTGAGTGGCGCCGATATCCAACGCCTGAAAAACGCGGGGGTGGTGCAATGATCCAGAACTATGGCGACCCGCTGATCGTGCAGGAAGTTTCGCCGCGCGACGGCCTGCAGATCGAACCGACCTGGGTCGAGACCGCCGACAAAATTGCCTTGATCGACCAGTTGTCCCTGGCCGGTTTTTCCCGCATCGAAGCCGGCTCGTTCGTGTCGCCCAAAGCTATCCCGGCGCTGCGCGATGGCGAGCAGGTGTTCCAGGGCATCGAACGTCTGCCGGGGGTGATCTACGTGGCGCTGATCCCCAACCTCAAGGGCGCCCAGCGCGCGATCGAGGCCCGCGCCGATGAATTGAACCTGGTGATGTCCGCCAGCCAGACCCACAACCTGGCCAATATGCGCATGCGCTGCGAAGCCTCATTGGCGGCTTTCGCCGATATCGCGCGGTTTGCCGCCGAGCATCCGGTGCGCCTCAACGCCAGTGTCTCTACGGCGTTTGGCTGCCCGTTCGAAGGGCGCATCGACGAAGACCGTGTGCTGCAGATAGTCGAGGCGTACCAGGCCATGGGGATTGAAGGCATCAGCCTGGCCGACACGACCGGCATGGCCAACCCGCGTCAGGTGCAGCGTCTGGTCAAGCGCATGCTGCAGCGGGTTTGCGCAAGTGACCTGACCCTGCATTTTCATAACACCCGTGGCTTGGGTTTGTGCAACGTGCTGGCGGCTTACGAAGTGGGCGCGCGTCGGTTCGATGCGGCCCTCGGCGGCCTGGGTGGCTGCCCGTTTGCACCGGGGGCGTCGGGCAATATCTGCACCGAAGACCTGGTCAACCTGTGCGACGAAGTGGGGATTCACACCGGCATCGACCTGCCGCACCTGTTGCAGCTGTCCCGGCGCTTGCCGGTCTTGCTGGGCCATGAACTGCCAGGGCAGGTGGCCAAGGCCGGGCGTAATTGCGATCTGCATCCGCCACCGGCGCACACCGCCGCGCTGTAACGCCATACCAGACAACAAAAACAATCGGACGCCTTGGAGCGGTCCGCTGGGAGAAAAACAATGAGCACCAACACAGTAGAGACCGGCGCGCGCCCGGTCGGTGAAGTCGATCCGGTCAAGGCGGTGGTCCGCAAGGTTGCCTGGCGCCTGATGCCGTTGATCATGGTCTGCTACCTGTTCGCTTTTTTTGACCGCATCAACATCAGCTTCGCCAAGTTCCAGCTGCAGGCCGACCTGGGCCTGAGCAACACCGCCTACGGCCTGGGCGCGGGATTGTTCGTGATCGGCTATGTGATCTTTGAAGTGCCGAGCAACATGATGCTGTACAGGGTCGGCGCCCGCCGTTGGATCGCACGGATCATGGTGTCCTGGGGCCTGGCCACGGCGGCCATGGTGTTCGTCACGGCCGAATGGCAGTTCTATGCCCTGCGCTTTCTGATCGGGGCCATGGAGGCCGGGTTTGCCCCCGGTGTGCTGTATTACCTGACGTTGTGGTTTCCCCAGGACTTCCGTGGACGCATCACCTCGATGCTGTTCCTCGCCTCGGCGTTTTCCGGGCTGGTGGGCGCGCCGTTCTCCGGCCTGGTGCTGGAACACATGGACGGGGTGCTGCAGATGCGCGGCTGGCACTGGTTATTCCTGCTTGGCGGTCTGCCGTGCGTGGGGCTGGCGTGGATGGTGCTGACGCAATTCAAGGACCGCATCGAAGACGCGCCGTGGCTGAGCGCCGAGGAAAAAACCCTGCTCGCCAGCCGCATTGCCGTGCACGAGGTGCACAAGAAAGGTTCGCTGCTCCAAGCCCTGCGCATCCCCGGTTTTCTGATGCTGGGATTGATCTACTTCCTGATCCAGGTAGCGTCTTACGGACTGAACTTCTGGGCGCCGCAATTGATCCGCAGCGCGGGCATCGAAAGCGCGGTGGTGATCGGTCTGTTGACCGCCATCCCGTATATCTGCGGCGCGATTACCATGGTCGTGGTAGGACGCTGGTCTGACGCCACCGGTGAGCGGCGTAAGTTCGTCAGTGGGTTGGTGGTCATGGGCGCTGTAGGGTTTTTCTGCGCGGGTATCTTCGATGACCAGCAGGTGTTTCTGATCATTGCCTTGGGCCTTTTGGGCGCCGGCATCATTGCTTCGATCCCGACGTTCTGGACCTTGCCGCCCAAACTGTTGGCGGGCGCCGGAGCAGGGGCGGCGGGCGGGATAGCGCTGATCAACACGCTGGGCCAATTGGGCGGGATCGTCAGCCCGGTGATGGTGGGGCGCATCAAGGACATTACCGGCAGCACCACGCCGGCGTTGTATGTGATTGCCGTGTGCGCCTTGATCGCCGCCGCACTGTTGATGTGGGGCCTGCCGCAGAAAATGCGCACGTCCGACAAGCGCTGACGCGGGTTCATGCGGACGCCAGCGCTTTGCCTGGCGCGCCGCCGAACTGAATCAACGCCACGCCCCCCATCAGCAACAACGCCCCGACCACCCGGGGCGTTGTCAGCTGACGCTCTGCAAGACCGAACAGGCCGACTTACCTGGCACGCCCCCACGTGCTGTTGGAAATGCGCGGCAGCGGCACCCCGGAAATCGAGCGGGTACTGAGGGCGATCCGCCAGCGCCGATATGTGGCGATCAGCCTGCCGCACTGGGGCGTGGCGCCACAGTTGATCCTGGGCACGGACCTGATCCTGACGATGTCCGCCCGTGGCGTGCAGAACGTTGATCATCGGCAATTGCTCACCCTGCCACCTACAAGCGGTGGTGGGTTGAGGTCCGCTCGCTTCATAATCTGCGCTCGCACTGTTGGATCTTGCTCACGCTATTGCGCCGAGGAAATATCATGCTTTCTGGTTTCAACCACCTGACTCTGGCCGTCACCGACGTGCCGCGCAGCGTCCATTTCTACCATGATGTGCTGGGGCTTCAGCTCGACGCCACGTGGGATAATGGTGCGTATTTATCATTGCCGGGGTTGTGGTTGTGCCTGTCCCTCGACCGCTCATGCGGGTCGGAGCCGGCTGCGGACTACACGCATTACGCGTTCACGGCTGAGCCGCAGGGGTTCACCGCGCTGATCGAACGTCTGCGTACCGCCGGTGTGCAGGAATGGCGCGATAACCGCAGCGAGGGCGCCTCGTTCTATTTTCTCGACCCCGACGGCCATAAGCTCGAAGTCCACGTCGGCGATCTGGCTTCGCGCCTGCGAGCCTGTCGCACCCGGCCTTATACCGGCATGACCTTTTACCCGTAACGCCGGAACGTGCAAAATCCTTGCACCGCTCACTTATCAGAGTCGCGCCATGACCCCTTCGTTGCTGCTCGCTGTGCTTGCTTCGGGTTTTATCTACGGGATTACCCCTGGCCCCGGTGTACTGGCCGTATTCGGCATCGGTGCAGCCCGTGGTCGGCGGGCCGGAGCGGGGTTTTTGTGCGGGCATTTGCTGGGGGACGTGGTGTGGTGCAGCACTGCGTTGATTGCCATCGTCGGTGCGCGAGAGGTGGGCAGCAGCGCGTTCGATGTGCTGGGCGTGCTCAGCGGTGCGTATCTGTTCTGGCTCGGCTGGCGCGCGATTCGCACCCGGCGTCGCAGCAGCGATGCTCCCGAGGGCGCGGCGCGGCATCCGTTCTGGCACGGCATTCTGTTTGGCTTGACCAACCCCAAGGCCTACCCGGTGGCGGTGGCCACCTTTACTGCGTTGTTGTCCAGCCGTGCCGAGCTGCTGACCTGGTCGATGCTGCCGTGGTTAATCGTGTTGAGTTTTATCGGCGGGTTGCTGGCTTATGGGATTCTGATCGGCGTAGTCGGCGCTCATCGGGTGCGCACCCTGTACCAACGGCATGAAATTCTTATCACCCGTCTCTGTGGCCTGATGTTTATCGGTTTCGCCATCAACGCACTGGCCCATGCCTTGCCCGGCTTGTTTGGCAGCAAAGCGGCCTGACGAGCCGATGACCGTTCGTCGCACTGGTAAGTTTTTTCTAAACCTTTACTCCTGTGAAAATTCGAATTCAGGGCGAGGCCTGTGCCCCGCCCTAATTTTTGCTCTGGAGGAACCCATCATGAGCCGCATGGCTATCCGGTTACGCACCGCCAGTTTCGCGATGCTGCTGGGCCTCGGCACCAGCAGTGCTTTCGCCCAGTCGCCCGCTGAGTTCATCGAGCAGGCGTCGGCCAAGGGCATGGCCGATATCGAGACCAGCCGCATGGCCCACTCCAAAACCTCGTCCCAGGAAATCAAGGACTACACCATCGAGGTGATCAACGAGCGCACCCTGGCCAACCAGCATCTGGCGGCCATCGCCAAGAAGCTCGACCTGCCGGTGGCCCCGCGGGAAAAAATCGTCGATAAAGCCGAAACCCTGATGCCTGAACTCAAGGACGGCGACTCCTTCGATGCGGCCTATACAGCGCAGCAGGTCAAGGAAAACGAAGAGGCCATCGCACTGTTCAAAAAAGAAGGCGCCGCTTCCGATGTGCCGGAGATTAAAGCGCTGGTGGATGAAACCTTGCCGCGCTTGGAAGAACGTCTGCAAAAGGCGCGTGCGTTGGCATCGACCTATGGCAAAGGCCACCAAGGCGACGGTTGAACCGGTGGGTTGAATAACGAAACGGCGGTTGGATAAGCTCCAACCGCCGTTTTTTTCAGGCCTGGTTCAAGTCGGTTTTCGTCGGCGCCGCATCGTCGGCGGCATGCCCGCAACTGTTGTTGAGGTTGACCGTCCCGGCCTGGCCAATGCTGCGATATTCCTGACGCAGTTTTTCCAACTCCTTGCGGTCCAGGCCATCAAGGCTCAGGACGGCGTTCTGGGCGTCCTTGGACACGCGCAGCAGCTCATCGATCTTGATATGCAGGATGTCGTTGTCACGGTTCTGCGTGTTCTGGATCAGGAACACCATCAGGAACGTGATGATGGTGGTCGAGGTGTTGATGATCAGTTGCCAAGTGTCGTTGAAGTGAAAATAAGGCCCGCTCAGGCTCCACGCCAGAATCAGCGCCACCGCTGTGTAGAACGTCCGGGGGCTGCCTGCCCAACGGGACAGGGTTTGTGAAACAGCGGAGAATTTCATGACCGTTTTCCTCAAAGAAGTGGGTGATGAATAAACTGACCGCAGCTGAGCTTTGAAATTTCTTTTTACAAATACACAGGCGGACGAGATGAATGTTCAAGTCCGCCGATACCTTCGAAAAAACCAGCCATTAAAAAAGCAGCCTCGCCTGACCAGTGCCTTCCAGCGCCAGCAGATACTGTTTGGCTTGCAGCCCTCCGGCGAACCCGGTCAGCCCGCCGGACGCGCCGATGACGCGATGGCAGGGCGCGATGATTGAGATCGGGTTGCGCCCATTCGCCGCGCCCACGGCACGCACGGCTTTCGGGTTGCCGATCTGCTGGGCGATCTCACTGTAACTACGGGTTTCGCCGAAGGGGATAGTCAGCAGCGCCTGCCATACCAGCTTCTGGAAATCGGTGCCGGTGAAGTCCAGTTCCAGCTCGAACCTGTTGCGCCTGCCGGCGAAGTACTCGGTCAGTTGACGTTCGGTCTCCAGCAGTACCGGGCTGTCATTGGCCTCATTCAACTGCCCCAGTCGGACGCGGTTGGCGCGCTCGGTTTCCCAGAGGATGGCAGCGAGTTTGTCATCGCGCGCCACCAGAGTGAGCACGCCAACGGGCGAGGGCATAAGCTTGTAGTGGCAGGGCATGAGCGGTGTCCTCGACTGGGTGGGGTTAAAAGCGACAGGCCCATTCTAGTGCCGCCCGCCTCAGTGAAAACTACGTTTCTTGCGGTGCAATTCCCAGCCGTTAGAAGTACCCATAAACCCAGCTGGCGTGGTACTCGTACCAGTAATACCAGGCGATCAGATACGGCACCTTGAGCAAGGATGCAGTCCCCAGCATGAACAACGAAAAGGCATTGAACACGGTGACGATCAGCGCGAACAGGGTCACGCGCCGGCTGGCATGGCGGCTGGCGAACCACACGCCATAGGCCGAGGCAGCGATGCTGCCCAGCCCCAGCAACAGCCCGAATGGGAATGGCAGCCGCAAAAACGACACCAGCAAGGGCAACACCAACACCCAGCCGATGACTTGACGCCGGATGTGGCGGGGAGTGGTTGGGGCGTATCCAGGCATGCGTCATTCCGCTCTCGGGCTCAAGGGATGGTCATCATCACTATAGTGAACCCTCGCGCGCATTCGGATTTTACTGAGTATCCACCCGCTTCCCGCCGCTGCGTTTCTGGCCGCTCATCGCATTGATCGGCTGAAAGGCCCTCAAAACGTGGCGCCCAGCGAAAACGGCACGCGCAACGCTGCGATGGGCCCATCGCGGACCCCGCACATCTCGTCATGTGCGCACTGTTGCACCAGCACACAGGGGAAGGGCGTCACGCCCAGCAGCAGGTCACGCAGGTGCGTGGTAGAGCGGATGCGCAGCGGCTGGCCATCCTCTCCCAGCAGCGTCGTTTCCCCATGGTCAAAGCGGATGCGCGCCACATAGAAACCGCCTTCCAGCGACAGCAGTTGCAGCTCGCGGACTTCACCTTTTGCAGCCCGATCCGACAGCATTTGCTTATTCATCATTCACCCCAAGCCTGTTGACAGGCACGACAAGCGCTTTATTGGCGACGGAAAAACAACGTGACCTGGCCCCACTCGACACCGAACTTGGACATGCTCGAACGGTTGATCAGTGTGTCTTCGTCCATCAGGTACATCCAGTCGTCGAAGCTGACCTCATACACCGAACCGTCCACCGGCAGGTTGAGGCGGTAGCGCACTCCATGATCGTGCGGGGAAAGACACCCCGATAGGGCGTAATACTTGTACAAAAATATAAATTTGTACAGGTTTTTGCGGCAAGTAGCGGAGTGACCAAGCGCTGTGATGGCTGAATCGCATGCATAAAAAAACCGGCCACCAAGGACCGGTTTTCAAGCGTTCCCGTCGGTAACTGCGTGACGGGAAGCACATTTGAGTGGAGCGGGTGAAGGGAATCGAACCCTCGTTATCAGCTTGGGAAGCTGGAGTAATGCCATTATACGACACCCGCTCAGAGCGGCTGACTTTGTACCAGATGTGCGCCGGGATTTGAAGTTTTTCTTTGGGAAATGTACGGGTTGCGCGCAGTGGCAGATCCGGCGAACGCACTCAATGCGCGTGCTGGCTTACGGTGGCGAGCCGGTTCGCTCGTCACCGTAAGCCAGCACCGAGCCTGTGTTTCACAGCGCGAAGGCGTGCTGGGTCTGGCCCTGGTCATAGCGCAAGTGGCTGGGGCGGCGTGTGTGTGTCAAGAAGCCCACCACGGCTGCACGGCTGTCCCTGCATGCCGCCTTGTGCTCCATGTCCAGGAAGTGCCCGGTGGCCTGGATGACGCTGAAGCTGCTGTGGGGCACGTAGTGCCCGAACTGCCTGGCGTCTTCAGCGCTGGTGTACTCGTCCCATTCGCCGTTGACGAACAGCACCGGTATATCGATTTGCCTGGCGGCCTTGAGGTAGCACAGTCGATCGCTGTTCAGTACCTGGCTGATGTGGAAATGCATTTGCCCGTATTCATGCTCGGCCAGGCTGCTCACGTGTTTGTAGTTGAAGCGCTTGAACAACGACGGCAGGTGTTTGCCGATGGTGGTATTGACCAGATGGCCGACGCGATCGCGGTCCAGGTTGCCCAGGTAGTCGACGCCGCGTTCCAGGTAGTCGCGCATGGGCGCGTTGATCACCGGTGAGAACGAGCTGATCACGGCCTTTTCCACCCGGCGCGGGCGCTGGGCGAGGGCCACCAGGGTGGCGGCGCCGCCCCAGGAAAACGACAGCACGTGTTCGGCGGCGAAATGGTCGATCAGCTCCAGCAGGATCTGGCCTTCAACGTCCTTCGTCAGCATATGCTCATGGCGGTTGTGGATCTTGGAGCGGCCGGCGTAGGGCTGGTCGTACAAAACCACATTGAACTGCGGGTGCAGGCTTTTCACGGTTTGGGCGAAGGATGCCGTGGTGGCCATCGAGCCGTTGACCAGGATGATGGTCTTTTCAGCAGCGTCCGCGCGATAAAACTCCGTGTAAACCCGATACTGACCCTGTATATCCAGCACAGCGATTTCTGGCCTCATGTCGTAAGACTCCTGGCAAGCGGGTAGGGCGCGCAGAACACTCTGCACGCGCTTTGTGACAGGCAGGCATACGCCTGGAAAAGGAGGGCCCATGTCGGTCCGATAACGGCTGGCCGGCGGGTGTTGTTATGGCGGGCGGTTTGCCTGGAAGGCCCGTGGATCAAGCGCGGGCGGGGCAAGGTAGGTCTTGGAGGTTATAGGCGACTCATCAGTCATAGTGCGGCTGACGTGGTGATTCAAGCAGCAGACCCGGGATGCCGCAAGGCGCTCGAACCGGTTTTTGCCTGCACCGGCTGAACGGTGGTCAGACCTGGCGGATTTCCGCGTCGGTCAATGCCCGATACTCGCCCGGCGCGAGCGTCGCATCCAGCTCCAGCGGCCCCATGCGCTCGCGGTGCAGATCGATCACTTTATTATCGAAATGCCCGAACATCCGTTTGACCTGATGGTAGCGGCCTTCGACGATGCTCAAGCGTGCAATCCTCGGTCCCAGCAACACCAGCTCGGCGGGCTGGGTGGTGAGGTCTTCGAAAGCAAAGTACAGGCCGGCGGCGAACGTCGCCGCGTACTCAGGGCCGATGTCCTGTTGGGTGTGGACCCGATACACCTTGGGCAACTTGGTCTGCGGTTGCGTCAGGCGGCGCGACCATTGGCCGTCGTTGGTGATCACCAGCAAACCGGTGGTATTGAAGTCCAGCCGCCCGGCGATATGCAGCTCGCCTTTATCCGGCTCGTCCAGCCAGTCGAGCACGGTCGGATGTCGGGCGTCCGCCGTCGCACTCACGCAACCCTTGGGCTTGTGCAGCATGAAATAACGCGCCGGTCTGCCCGCCTGCAGCACTTGCCCGTCCACGCACACCCGGCTGAATTCGCGCACGTCATGATGGGGATCGCTGACGGCCACGCCGTCGACGCTGATCCGGCGTTCCACCAGCAGCAGGCGCACTTGCTGGCGATTGAAGCGCGGCAGGTTGCTGAGGAAACGATCGACACGCATCAGGACGGGCCGGCGTCGCGCAGTTGCTGGTCGACCTGGGCGCAGCGCGGGCACAGGCAGGCCTGGTTGCGCAGTGCATCGGGCAAGGCTTGGAGCACTGCCGGATCGATGGTGACGCTGTAACACCAGCAGGGCTGGTCAACGCGGCGTGGGTCGGCCAGGGCGCAGTCGTTGCGGGCACCACAGGCGGGGCAGAGGGTGGGCGTGGTCATCGGTGGGTTCAGACGGTATCGGGCAAGGAGCCGGTCAATTCCGGCGTGCCTTGCACGATACAGGGCCGACCTTGCGTCGGCTACTCAGAGCTTGAACTTGCTCACCAGCACATTGAAGGAGGTGGCCAGGCGCGACAGGTCCTGGCTGGAGGCGTTGGTCTGGTGCGCACCGGCCGCGGTCTGGGTGGACAGGTCCTGGATATTGAGCAGGTTGCGATCCACTTCACGGGCCACTTGGGCCTGTTCCTCGGAGGCCGAAGCGATCACCAGGTTGCGCTCGTTGATCCTCGCCACGCTGGCGGTGATGCGCTGCAGCGCTTCACCGGCACTCTGCGCCAGGGTCTGGGTGTTATTGGCCCAGGTCAGGCTCTTGTTCATCGCCGCCACCGCGCCATCGGCACCGACCTGTACTTCGCCGATCATTTTTTCGATATCGACCGTGGACGTCTGGGTGCGATGGGCCAACGCGCGTACTTCGTCGGCAACCACGGCAAAACCACGGCCTTGCTCGCCGGCGCGCGCCGCTTCGATCGCAGCATTGAGGGCCAGCAGATTGGTCTGGTCGGCGATGCTGCGGATCACGTCGATCACCTTGCCGATTTCGCGCACCTGGTTGGCCAGGTCGGCGACCGATTGCGTCGAATCGTTGATCTCCAGCACCATCGACGACATGCCCGACACCGCCTGTTCCACTTGCTGGCGACCCTCCTCGGCTTCGGTGGTGGCCTGGTGCGAGGCTTGCGAGGTCGATACGGCGTTGCTCGCCACTTCGTCCACTGCGGCGGTCATCTGGTTTACGGCGGTGGCCGCCTGTTGGATCTCATCGTTCTGGCGGGTCAGGCCGCGGCTGCTTTCATCGGTGACCGCGCTCAACTCTTCGGCGGCCGAGGCCAGTTGATCAGCCGCATTGGCAATTTCCACCAGGGTGCTTTTCAGACCGCCCTGCATGTCGGACAGCGCCATCAACAGTTGCCCGGCTTCGTCGGTGCGCTCGGTGAGAATGGCGTGGGTGAGGTCGCCGTCGGCAATGCGCTGGGCGCTCTGTACCGCCTGTGCGATGGGGCGCGTGATCAGACGGGTGATCAGCACGCCCACGCTGATGGCGATGATAAAGGCCAGGACGATGCCGCTGATCATCCACGTCAACGCGCTGTCGCGCAGTTGCTCGGCAGCGATGGCGCCTTCCTTGATCTGGCGGTTGTTGGAATCGATGATTATGCGGATCAGTTCGCGCGCCTGGCGGAACAGCTCGTTGTTGGTGGTGTTGAGCTCCACGCGGGCCTGGTCGATCTTGCCGCCGTCGAGCAGCGTCATGATGCGTTCGGCACTGCTGATGTAGGTTGGCCAGATCTGATCGAGCTTGTCACCGGCCGCCCGTTCGTCGTCTTCCAGCGGGGTTGCCCGGTAGGTGGCGTAAGCGCTCTGACTGCGCTTGAGTTCGTTGCCGATATCCTGGCGTACGCGGTCGCGGTCCTGCTGCGCCACATCGCCTCGGCTGGCGTCCATCAGGCGGTACAAACCTCGGTTGTGCGCCACCAGCCCATTAAGGGTGGCCGCCGTATTACTCACGGACACCAGGTTGTTGGAAAACGTCAGTTCCAACGCCGTGGCGAGCCGAACGACCCCCTTGATACCCAGCAGGCCGACCCCAAGGGTGACCAGCGCACACAGTAGAAATGAAAGCAGCAGCTTGGTTGAAATTTTCATGGCTCGAATCCGGGGATGTTAGCGAAGGATGCACGCTAGAGCCTCCCTGGCGTTGCGCGACATCATAATGACATCATCGTAAGCCGAAGAGTTTCGGTGTTTCAAAATTAACTGAAACGTTAAAGCTGAAGCCGCCGTGGGAGCCGCTGGCGACGTGGCTTCGGCGGCCTTGCCGCCGGTCGACATAGATGTATCAATGTGTTGCCGGAACGCACCAGATTCCGTTTTTGATGTCAGATATTTCGTCATTCGGTGAAAGCTGAATGCCGCCCTTCAGCGTCGCTGAAGGTGCTCCCTCGCGGTCCAGGAGGCCGCCATGTATCGACGAATGCTGCTCAGCGCTTTACTCGGTCTGACCCTTACCGCTTGCGTGCCTTATTACGATGGAGGCCAGAGCTATTACCGTTCCGAGGTCTACACCTCACCTGCACCGGCGTACTACTACGGTGGCGGTTCGGTGTATCAATACCGGCGCGACTACTACCCGGCACCGCGTTACTACACGCCTGCGCCGCGCTATTACTCCGCCCCGCGTTACTACCAGCCGGCACCACGCTATTACCCTGCGGGCCCGCGCGCCGGCTACCGGCCTTATCCAAACCCCGGTTGGGGCGACCGTGGAGGGCATGGTGGCTATGACCGGGGCGACCGCGGCCATCGAGGTGATCATGGACAAGGCCGCGGCGGTCACCGCTGAAGGTCCTGAATGAGCAGCGGCGCATAGAGCGCCGCTTTTTTTGCAACCGTTTATCGGGACTGTCATTTATAACAGGTTTCTTTTTTGCCCAGGATGTCCTTCACTCACAGGATAGTGAGTGCCTTTTGGGGGCGTCCTTTGACCAGATCCATGTCCTGTCTACTTCTGCTGTTGAGCTGTGCGGTCATACAGACGAGCGCCGCGCAGGGGTGCCCGTACCCATCGACCGTTCGCTACGAAAAAAACCGGTTCCAGGCGCTTGATGGAAGGACCCTCTGGCGCAGCCCCAGCGTTCCGTACGACGGTTATGTCGAGCGTTTCGTAGGCGCTGTGTTTATTCCGAAGGAGGGGGACTCGCGCGACGAGGGGTATTTTGAACAGTGCATTTACAGCACTAATCGCGGCCAGTCGGTCGCATTACGCTACAGCGCGAAGAACGGCCCCTACAGCTTTTCGCTGACCACGACTTCGCACTGGCGCCTGGTCGAGGATCCCTTCGGCCGGGACGTGTACATCTGTGAAGACCGCCAGCCGGACAACTGCTCGTTTACCGTAAAGCAACTCCGAAGATAGCTGTCAGTAATCAGAAAGATCTGCCAGAGGATTCCTACCTTCCCACGCTTTGCTGAAATGCGCCTGCACCACGGCGTCGGGCACCGTGTTGATATCCGGCCAGTGCCAATGGGGCGTCTGATCCTTGTCGATCAACCGCGCCCGCACCCCTTCGGCGAACTCCGGGTGGCGACAGCAATTGAGGCTTAGGGTGTATTCCATCTGGAACACCTGAGCCAGGGACAAATGACGCGCGCGCTGGATCTGTTCCCACACCAGATGCGCCGTCAGCGGGCATCCTTCACTCAACGTCTTGCCGGCGCGATTGAACAGCGGATCGGCATGCTCGCGCAGGGCACTCAGGGCCCGCCATGCACAGCGCACATCGCCCACGTCCAGCCAGGCGTCGATCTGTGCACGCCGCGGCAGCCACTGTGCTTCGGGCTGTTGGTCCTGCGCCTCCTGGGCCAGGGCCTTGAGCAGGCTGTTGAGTTGCATCGCGGTCTGTTCCTGCCAATTCAGTTGCAACAGGCCCTCGACCAGCTGATCTTGTTGGTCATCGCGCAGAAAACGGTCGGCCAGCCCCAGGTCCAGGGCATCACGCCCATTGATATGCGCACCGGTCAGGCCCAGGAACACACCGAGTTTGCCCGGCAGGCGCGACAGGAACCAACTGGCGCCTACATCCGGGTACAGGCCGATGCTGATTTCCGGCATGGCCAGCCGGCTGCTCGGCGTGACGATACGCACCGCCGCGCTTTGCAGCAGGCCCATGCCGCCGCCCAGCACGTAGCCATGGCCCCAACAGATCAGCGGTTTGGGATAGGTGTGCAGGCGATAGTCGAGGCGATATTCAGCGGCGAAAAACTGCGCGCCCAGGGCGGGCACTTCACCGGGGTGCTCAAGGCACGCCTGGGCCAGGCTGCGTACTTCGCCACCGGCGCAGAACGCTTTGGGGCCATTGCCGCGCAGCAACACACAGACGATTTGCGGGTCTTTGGCCCAGGCCTCCAGGCGGTCGCCAAGGGCCAGAATCATCGGCAGGGAGAGGGCATTGAGCGTTTTTTCCGCGTCGAGGCTGGCGATGCCGATACGGGCGCCGCCGCTGCCGGTCAGTTCTTCAAAGTGCAGATTCATCGTGACCTCAATCGAGAAAGTGAAGGATCAGTATGATCCTTTGGTGGGAAAGTGCCGGTGGTGTGTCAGATCAATTGACAAGCGGAGTCGGCTTTCCTAGGGTTCGCCTCATTCTTTTTTTTACAAGACAGTTCAACGATGACCGACGGCGACCGCATCAAACTCGAACCCAGCTGGAAAGACGCCCTGCGCGACGAGTTCGACAAGCCCTACATGGCCCAGTTGCGCGAATTCCTGCGCCAGGAGCATGCCGCCGGCAAAGAGATCTACCCGCCCGGCCCGCTGATATTCAATGCGCTCAACTCGACGCCCCTGGACAAGGTCAAGGTGGTGATACTCGGCCAGGACCCCTACCACGGACCTGGCCAGGCCCATGGGCTGTGCTTCTCGGTGCAACCGGGCGTGCCGGCGCCGCCGTCGTTGGTCAATATCTATAAAGAACTCAAGCGCGACCTGAACATCGACATCCCCAACCACGGTTATCTGCAGAGCTGGGCCGACCAAGGCGTGCTGATGCTCAACACCACCATGACCGTGGAGCGCGCCAACGCCAATGCCCATGCGGGTAAGGGCTGGCAGTTTTTTACCGATCGGATCATCGAGGTGGTCAGCGAGCACCAGCCGCACCTGGTATTCCTGTTGTGGGGCGCCCATGCGCAGAGCAAGCAGAAGCTGATCGACGCCACCAAGCACCTGGTGTTGACGTCGGTGCATCCGTCGCCGCTGTCGGCGTACCGGGGGTTTATCGGCTCCGGGCATTTCAGCCGCGCCAACAAGTTTCTCGAGCAGAACGGCGAGACGCCGATTGAGTGGCGCCTGCCGCCTCTTTAAGGCCAGGCCTGCTAAAAACGGGGAGGGTCTAGAGTGTTTCCGGCTGACGATTCCACCGCCTGAACAATGGCTCGGCCAGGAACAACACAAACAACAAGCGCATCACCTGCATCGCGGTCACCAGCGGCACCGACAGTTGCAAGGTCTCGGCCGTGAGGCTCATCTCGGCAATGCCTCCGGGCATCATGCCCAGGGTCAGCGAGCGCAGGTCCAAGTGGGTGAGGGCGCTCAGGCCCACGGCCGCCAGCGTCGCCAGTACCATGGTCAGGGCGGTGCCGATCAAGGTGCGGGCCATGAACGATGGGGCGCGACGGAAGAACTGGCGGTTGAAATGGCAGCCCAGGCCGCTGCCGATCAGCCATTGGCCAATCTGGCTGCCGCCGTCGGGCAGGCCGATATGCAAATCCCAGACAACGCTGGCGGTCGCACTGACCAATAACGGGCCGAACAACCACGGGTTTGGCTGACGCAGGCGCTGCCAACCCCAGGCCACCAGAGCCCCGAGTGGAAACAGCAACGCCAGCCACGCCCAACTCACCGGTGCCGGATGAAACTGCGGCGCGCCGCCCCCCAGCAAATACTTGAAGATCGCCGGTACGCACAGCACTACCGCCAGCACGCGCAGACTCTGCCCCGCCGCGACACGGCTGAGCACCGCGCCATTGCGTGCGCCGAGGTTGACCATCTCACCGGACCCGCCCGGCATGCTGGAGAAAAACGCGGTGGCGCGGTCTTCACCGCTGCGGCGCATCAGCCACACGCCCACCACGCTCGACAGGCTGGTGACCAGCGCGCCGAAGAAGATCAGGCCGAAGTGGCTCATCACCTGCTCGATCACCACCGGGGTGAAGTGCAGGCCGATGCCGATCCCCACTACCCACTGGCCGCATTTGCGCCCGCCGGGAATCTCCGCCAACTGCCACGGCGTGAGGCAGCGCACCAGAATGATCGCCAGCAACGAGCCGACCATGTACGGCAACGGCCAGCCGATCAGGCTGGCCAGGTAACCGCCGGCCAGGCCGACCAGCGGCGTTCCCCACCACTGTTTAAAGGTGACCTCAGACATCGGCCACGGCGCGACGCTGCAGGGCGCGTTTGCGGTAGATGCGGATCAGCGGAAAGACCAGCATAAACGCCGTCAGCACCCAGACACCGAAGGTGATCGGGCTCGACCACAGAATCTCCAGCGCACCGTTGGAGATCGACAGCGCGCGGCGCAGGTTCTGCTCCATCAGGCCACCGAGGATAAAGCCCAGCAGCACC
Organism: Pseudomonas quebecensis; assembly: GCF_026410085.1. Classification (NCBI taxonomy): domain Bacteria; kingdom Pseudomonadati; phylum Pseudomonadota; class Gammaproteobacteria; order Pseudomonadales; family Pseudomonadaceae; genus Pseudomonas; species Pseudomonas quebecensis. The sequence continues at coordinate 3,719,990 of NZ_CP112866.1, read as the reverse complement.
GGCGACAGCGGGAAGTCCAGCTTGCGCAGGATATAGCCGAAGATGCCGATCCCGACCATCAGGAACAGGTCGAACGTGGTGGCATGCACCGCGTACACACCGATCGCGGTAATAATCGCAATCACCGGCACCAGCGCCCAGTTCGGCACGGCGAGGATGCGCGTGAAGAGACGGATCATTGGGATGTTGAGGATCACCAGCATGATGTTGGCGATAAACAACGAGGCGATCAGGCCCCAGACGATGTCCGGTTGCTGTTGGAACAACAGCGGGCCGGGGGTGATGTTGTACAGCGACAGTGCGCCGATCATCACCGCCGTGGTGCCCGAACCGGGCACGCCCAGCGTCAGCATCGGCACCAGAGCGCCGCAGGCGGAGGCACCGATTGCGGTTTCCGGGGCGGCGAGGCCGCGCATATCGCCCTGGCCGAACTTGCCGCTGGCGCCGGCCATGCGTTTCTCGGTCATGTAGGCCACGGCCGAGGCCAGGGTTGCGCCGGCACCCGGCAACACGCCCATGATGAAACCCAGCAGACCGCAGCGGATGTTCACCACGAACACCGACGCCGCTTCCTTGACGTTGAACATCATGCGTCCGGTGGCCTTGACCGCTTCCTGGCCACGGTGGGTTTTTTCCAGCAGCAACAGGATCTCACTGATGGAGAACAGGCCCAGCACCAACACGACGAACTGGATGCCGTCGGTGAGGTGAATGTTATCGCCGGTAAAACGGTACACGCCGCTGTTGGCGTCGATGCCCACCGCCGAGAGGAACAGCCCGATCAATGCCGCGACAAAGGTCTTCAACGGCTTGTCGCCGGCCATGCCGCCCAGGCACACAATCGCGAACACCATCAGGACGAAATATTCCGCCGGGCCGAAGGCAATCGCCCACTTGGCCAGCAACGGCGCAAACAGCACCATGCCACAGGTGGCGATAAACGCACCGATGAACGAACTCCACGCCGACAGCGACAGCGCCACACCCGCCAGGCCCTTACGGGCCATCGGGTAGCCGTCGAGGGTGGTCATTACGGTGGAGGCCTCGCCCGGAATGTTGAGCAGGATCGAGCTGATCCGGCCACCGTATTCGCAGCCCAGGTACACCGCCGCCAGCAGGATCAGCGCCGATTCCGGCGGCAGGCCCAGGGCGAAGGCGATGGGGATCAACAGCGCCACGCCGTTGATCGGGCCCAGACCCGGCAGCAGGCCGACCACGGTACCGATCAAGGTGCCGCACAGGGCGGTCACCAGGTTGTAAGGAGACAGCGCCACGCCGAAGCCCTGGCCCAAGTAGCCGAAAGTATCCATATCAGTTCTCCAGAACGTCGAGCAGGCCGAGGGGCAGCGGCACATCCATGGCTTTATCGAACAGCAGGTACAGCCCGATGGCCATCAAGGTGACGATCACGATGCTGGGCACCCAGCGACCGCCGTACAGGCGCGCCATGGGGATGCCGATCAGCATGCTGCTGAGGATGAAGCCCAATGGTTCGAAGGTGGCGGCGAACACAATCAGCAGCGCCACGCAGAAACCGATCTTGACCAGGGTTTCGCGATCCAGCGCCGGTTCTTCTTCGGTGTGCTTGGTTGGTTGCGGGCGGAACAGCATGTAGATCAGCGCCAGGCTCATCAGCCCGAGCATCAGCAACGGGTAGGCGCGAGGCCCTACGGGTTCGTAGGAAAACGACGCCTGATATGGCCAGGCCATCAGCGCCAGGCCGGCGCAGGCCAGCAGCAGCGCGGCGGCGAATATGCGTTGTAAGAGCATGGTGAACTCCTGGGCCACGCCTGGGGTTTGCCAGGCATGGCCGCGCGACAGAGGGGCGTTTACTGAATCAGGCCGAACTCTTTGGCCAGCACTTTGTAGTCAGCCACCTGTTTCTTCACATAGGTGTCCAGCTCCGGGCCGGTCATGGCGAACGGGAACAGCTCGCGCTGGTCACGCAGCTTGGCGAACTCTTCGGACGCCAGCAGTTTGTCGAAGGCGTCTTTCCACCAGGCGTAATCGGCATCGCTGACTTTAGGCCCGAGGTAGAAGCCGCGCACCACTGGCCACACGATGTCGTAGCCTTGCTCCTTGGCGGTTGGGATGTCCTTCATTTCCGGCTCGTCCAGGCGCTGCTCGGAGAACACCGCCAGCAGGCGCATGTCGCCGCTGAGGATGTGGGGCATGGAGTCGGAGATGTCGGTACTGCCCACCTGAATGTGGCCACCGAGCAGCGCGGTGGCGATTTCACCGCCGCCTTCAAGGGCCACATAGCGCAGCTCGCGCGGGTTGATCCCGGCGGCCTTGGCGATCAGGGCGGTTTGCATCCAGTCCTGGCTGCCGACGGTGCCGCCGGAACCGATTACCACGCTGCCTGGATCTTTCTTCAGGGCTTGAACCAGGTCGTCGAGGGTCTTGTAGGGCGAATCGCTTTTCACTGCGATGGCCCCGTAGCTGGTGCCAACCGCGGCCAGCCAACGCACGGCGCTTTCGTCGAAACGCCCGAACTTGCCCTGGGCCAGGTTCAGCAGCGAGCCGCTGGACCAGGCCACCAGGGTGCCGGCATCCGCCGGGCGCTGGGCGACCACGGCGTTGTAGGCCACCGCGCCAACGCCGCCGGGCATGTAGGTCACGCGCATGGGTTTGGTCAGCAGTTTCTCGTTGACCAGTGCGCTTTGCGCCAGTTTGCAGGTCAGGTCGAAACCGCCGCCGGGGGAGGCGGGGGCGATACATTCCGGACGCTTGGGCTCGTCGGCGGCCAGCAGTTGGCCGGCGAACAGCATGCAGCCGGCGGCGAGGGCCAATTTACGCAATGAAAGAGTCATGGGTATCTCCGTCTTTTTTGTTATGAGGTTCTACTACCAGGCACTGCTTATCAGCGTGCGGCGTCTTTGCGGTCCAGCAGGCGCACTTCATCCGCATCAGCGGCCGTGCCGCGGTCTTCGAGGACGACGGTTTGGCTGAACGACGAAATAACGCCGGCGAGGGCGGCGTGGTTCAAGCGAGGAAAACGAACAGGCGGGCGGTTCTGGCGCTGTGTCGACAGCATGGTTGTGCACTCCGTTATTGTTCTTATTGTGACGAAAACGCATCGAGGCGTTTTGCGGGCGCTGCGGCTTGGGCAACTGGGTGGGCAAGGCTCACCGTGAGCTGGATGCTAATGGGCGAAGCTTTCACTAACCTTTCAGCAGTCTTTCAATGTTTCCGGGCTTCACAGGGCCTCGGGCGCCTGTAAACTCCCCGCCAAAGCGTGGCGTCGACCACCCCTGAACGAGGCAGAAAACCATGCGTGTCCTTCTGGTTGAAGACCATTTGCAACTTGCCGACAGTGTGGCCCAGGCGCTCAAGAGCACGGGTCTGACGGTCGACGTGCTGCATGACGGCGTGGCCGCCGACCTGGCCTTGAGCAGCGAGGATTACGCGGTCGCGATCCTGGATGTGGGGCTGCCGCGCATGGATGGTTTCGAGGTGCTCGCACGCTTGCGGGCCCGTGGGAAAAACCTGCCGGTGTTGATGCTGACCGCGCGCAGCGACGTGAAGGACCGCGTGCATGGCCTCAACCTGGGCGCCGACGACTACTTGGCCAAACCCTTTGAGCTGACGGAGCTGGAGGCGCGGGTCAAGGCCCTGTTGCGCCGCAGCGTGCTGGGCGGCGAGCGTCAGCAGGCCTGCGGCGTACTGGTGTATGACCTGGATACCCGGCGCTTCACGCTGGGTGGCGAACTGCTGACGTTGACCTCCCGCGAGCAGGCGGTGCTCGAAGCGCTGATCGCGCGCCCGGGCCGGGTGATGAGCAAGGAGCAACTGGCTTCGCAGGTCTTTGGCCTGGACGAGGAGGCCAGCCCCGATGCAATCGAAATCTATGTGCATCGCCTGCGCAAGAAGCTCGATGGCCAACCCATCGCCATTGTGACTTTCCGCGGCCTCGGCTACCTCTTGGAAGCTCGCGATGCATAAGCCCAGCAGCCTGCGCTGGCGCCTGGTGTGGAACCTGGCCCTGTTGCTCGTATTGTTGATGCTGGCCAGCGGCATGAGTGCCTACTGGAACGGCCGCGAAGCCGCCGATACCGCTTACGACCGCACGTTACTCGCGTCGGCGCGCACCATCGCCGCAGGCCTGACCCAGGTGGACGGCACCCTCAGCGCCAATGTGCCCTATGTGGCCCTGGACACGTTCGCCTACGACAGTGCCGGGCGCATTTATTACCAGGTCAACGACATTGATCGCAAGCTGATCTCCGGCTACGAGAACCTGCCCGGTCCGCCTCCCGGCACGCCGCGCACCGATGATTACCCGGCGCTGGCGCGGTTCTACAACGCCAAGTATCAGGGTCAGGAAGTACGGGTGGTGAGCCTGCTCAAGGCGGTGTCCGAGCCGAACATGAACGGCATGGCGGAAATCCGTGTGGCCGAAACCGACGAAGCCCGCGTCAGCATGGCTCGCAGTTTGATGGCCGATACGCTGCTGCGCCTGGGCATGCTGGCGGTCGGCGCGTTGCTCCTGGTGTGGTTTGCCGTGAGCGCCGCGCTGCGCCCGCTGGAGCGTCTGCGCAAGGCCGTGGAAGAACGCCAGCCCGACGATCTGCGGCCGCTGCCATTGGTGGAAGTGCAGCACGAATTCGGCCCGCTGGTCAGTTCGCTCAACCACTTTACCGAGCGCCTGCGCGGGCAGTTCGAACGCCAGGCACAGTTTATCGCCGATGCGTCACACGAACTGCGCACCCCTTTGGCCGCGCTCAAGGCGCGCCTGGAGTTGGGCCTGCGCGCCGAAGAACCGGCCACCTGGCGCAGCACGTTGGAAACCGCTGCGCAGGGCACTGATCGCCTGACCCATCTGGCTAATCAATTGCTGTCTCTTGCGCGTATCGAGAACGGCGCACGGGCAATTGCAGAAGGCGGCGCGCAGTTGTTGGATCTGAGCCAGTTGGCCCGTGAGTTGGGGATGGCGATGGCGCCCCTGGCCCATGCGCGTGGCGTGGCGCTGGCATTGGAAGCCGATGAGCCGGTGTGGTTGCGCGGCGAGCCAACGCTGTTGAACGAACTGCTGAGCAACCTGGTGGACAACGCCCTGGCGCACACGCCGCCCGGTGGCAATGTAATCCTGCGGGTGACGGCACCGGCGGTACTGGAGGTGGAGGACGACGGCCCGGGGATCCCGCAGGATGAGCGGGAGCGGGTGTTCGAACGCTTCTACCGGCGCAGTCAGCAGGGCATGGGTTCGGGCCTGGGCTTGGCGATTGTCGGGGAAATCTGCCGGGCGCATCTGGCCCAGATCAGCCTGCACGATGGCGAGCGCGCGGGGCTGAAAGTAAGGGTGAGTTTTATCGCCGGTTGATCAGTAGAACATCGAGCGTGCTTCATCGAGCTCCGCGCGCAGGCGGTCGCTGTAGGGGTCGACCTTGAGCTTTTTCATCGCCGGCACTTCGGAAACCACCACGCCTGCCAGTGGGTGATCGGTGCCGCGATAGCAATACAGCACCGCCAACTGCACCAGGTCGATGTAGTCAAGGCGGCTGGAGTCGCGTTCAAGGTTCAGGTATTGGCCGGGCAGTTTCGCCAGCATCTCCGGAAAGTCCCAGCGGCCGAGCAATTTATCACCCAAGGCTGGATGGATAGTGTCGATCAGGTGGTTGAGGCTGACCGGGTCGGACAGCAACTCGTAGTGATCTTCGGCGTAGGTCAGGATCGGCAGCACGCCGATCTGGTGCACCAGACCGCCAAGCGCTGCCTGGTCCGGCTTGAGCTGGCTGTGGCTGCGACACAAGGCGTAACTCACGCCGGCTACTTCCAGGCTGCGGCGCCACACTTCACGCATTTTCTGATCGACCGTTTCAGAGCGGGCATGAAAAATCTGCTCCATCACCAGGCCGATCGCCAGGTTGCTGCTGTAGTTGGTGCCCAGCCGTGTGATGGCGGTGTGCAGGTCGGTGACTTCCTGGGTGGCGCGCAGCAGCGGACTGTTGACCACTTTGATCAAGCGTGCGGACAGGGCGGTATCGCGACCGATCACTTTGCTCAAGTGGCTGATGCTGATTTCCGGGTCCTCGGCGGCCTTGCGAATATTCAGGGCCACTTCCGGTAATGTCGGCAGAACCAGGTCATCGTTTTCGATGGCCGTGACCAAAGCCTGTTGGACTTTTTCCGCCAGCTTGTTCATTCATGTTCTCTAGGGTGTTGCAAAAAAGTACGGCGACTAACGCTGGATCTCTCGATCGCGGTCCAGCGTGTAGGGTAAGTCAAGCAGTTGCAGGCCGGGGCCTTCGAGCGTGCCTAAATGCACATCGCCACTATCGGCAGCTTCGGCTTGCAATACGGCCAGAAGTTCAATCACCGGACCCGCATTGGCCGCGATTACCACCTCACCGATCGAACTGTTATGGCTGGGCGAAAACAGCGGGGTGCCTGGCTCGGGCATTTGCGTCGATTCAAGGCTCAAGCGGTACAGGCGGCGCTTGAGTTTGCCCAGGTACTGCATGCGCGCGACGATTTCCTGGCCTGTGTAGCAGCCTTTCTTGAAACTCACGCCACCGACGGCTTGCAGGTTAAGCATCTGCGGGATGAACAACTCGCGGGTCTGGGGCATGACCTGGCCGATACCGGCACGGATCTGGCCCAGTAGCCACTCGTTCAGATCGGCTTCTTTCAATTGCGCACTCAACTGGCCATGTACCGCGTCGGCCTGTTCCGCCGGCACCCAGAGTTCGCTGCGATCAGGTGACACGCGAATCGCGATCAAGTGTTCGTTGCGGGCAACGCTGTCGGTGTCGGCCGGCAGTTCAAGCCCGAGGCTGGCCAGGGTTGAATCCGCGTTGTACAGGCCCAGGCGTGCCCACGCGGCGCTTTCGTCGGTGAGCTTGGATTTGGAGAACACCGCGTATTTCTTCAGATCGGCCAGTTGCGGTTCCAGCAGCTCGGTGGCCATCGCCAACAGCACACCGTCGCCTTGCAGCAGGATGCGAAAGCTGGACTGCATGCGCCCTTTTTGTGTGCAGCGCGCGCCCAGGCTGGCCTGGGTGTCGCTCAGATAGTTGAGGTTGCAGGTCAATTGGCCCTGCAGGAATTTGGCAGCGTCGGCACCGCGCACGGCAAGAACGCCTTCGTGGGACAGGGGGCAGAAAAAAGCAGAGTCGGCCATGGGTCATCGCAGGTCAAAAAGTCTTGGGTGCATCATAGAGGGGCGCCCGGCAAATGGATAGTTTCCGTGGGAGCACGACCAAAGCCGACTGTTGCGCTGCCGTCGGGCCTGTATACTTGCGCTCTATTTGAGGAGCGCTCCATGGTCGAAGATGTAGAACTCAATCGCCTCTATTGGCACAGTCGTCGCGGCATGCTTGAGCTGGACGTGTTGCTGGTGCCATTCGTCAAAGAGGTTTATTCCACGCTCAATGAGGTGGATCGCAAGGTGTATGTGCGACTGCTGGAATGCGAGGACCAGGATATGTTCGGCTGGTTCATGGAGCGCGCCGAGTCGGACGATCCGGAACTGCAGCGCATGGTTCGGATGATCCTGGACCGTGTCCAGCCCAAGTAACCGTTTCGAATGCCGCTGGCAGCCTTCGCGCAGGCTGCTGGTGGCGTATTTGCTTGCCCAGGCGTTCGCGCTGGGTGCCTTGTCGGCAGTGGATGTGCCATTTTCAAGCCTTTGCATGCTGCTGTGCCTTGCGCATGCGGGTTGGGTGCTGCCCAGACATATTCTGTTAACCCATCCTTCATCGGTCTGCGGCCTGCGCCGAGATGAAGAGGGTTGGCAGTTGTTCAGTGAACAGCGTGGCTGGCACGCCGTGCAGTTGCGCCCCGACAGCCTGGCACTGCCACCGATCGTGGTGCTGCGCTATCGCGTGCGCGGGCAATGGTGGTCGCGTTCGATCTGCGTGCCGAGGGATTCGCAGGCCGCCGATACGCACCGGCGCCTGCGGGTACGCCTGAAGTTCAGCCGCCGTAGGTGGTTGGCACCAGGATAGTGTCGCGGGCCTCCGGCAGCATCTGTGGGTAGTCGAGGGTGTAATGCAGGCCTCGGCTTTCCTTGCGCTCCATGGCGCAGCGGATCATCAGCTCGGCGACCTGAGCCAGGTTGCGCAGCTCGATCAGGTCGCGGCTGACCTTATAGTTGCTGTAGAACTCGTCGATTTCATCGAGCAGCAAGCGCACTCGGTGCTGCGCGCGCTGCAGGCGCTTATTGGTGCGCACGATCCCCACATAGTCCCACATGAAACGCCGCAACTCGTCCCAGTTGTGGGCAATGATCACGTCTTCATCCGAGTCGGTGACCTGGCTGGCGTCCCAGCGGGGCAGGGCGGCCGGCACCGGGATTCGCGGCAATTGCTCGAGTATGTCCGCCGCCGCCGAACGCGCGTAGACGAAGCATTCAAGCAGCGAGTTGCTGGCCATGCGATTGGCGCCATGCAGGCCGGTGAAGCTGGTCTCGCCAATCGCATACAGGCCCGGCACATCGGTGCGGCCATGCTGGTCGACCATTACGCCGCCGCAGGTGTAGTGCGCGGCAGGCACTACCGGGATCGGGCCTTGGGTGATGTCGATATTGAAGGTCAGGCAGCGTTCGTAGACGGTGGGGAAGTGGGTCTTGATGAATGCTTCAGGCTTGTGGCTGATGTCCAGATACACACAGTCGATGCCCAGGCGCTTCATTTCATGGTCGATGGCGCGTGCGACGATATCGCGCGGTGCCAGTTCGGCGCGCGGGTCGAAACGCTGCATGAAGCGTTCGCCGTTCGGCAGTTTCAAGTGTGCGCCTTCGCCACGCAGGGCTTCGGTGATCAGAAAGCTTTTGGCCTGCGGGTGATACAGGCAGGTGGGGTGAAACTGGTTGAATTCCAGGTTGGCCACCCGGCAGCCCGAGCGCCAGGCCATGGCGATGCCGTCGCCGCAGGCGCCGTCGGGGTTGCTGGTATAGAGGTAGACCTTGGCTGCGCCACCCGAGGCGAGGATGGTGAAGCGCGCGCCATAGGTGTCGACCTCGCCGCTGCCGCGGTTGAGCACGTAGGCGCCAAGGCAGCGTTCGCCGTCCAGGCCCAGGCGCTTTTCGGTGATCAGGTCGACCGCGACGCGCTGCTCCAGCAGTTCGATGTTCGGGCGCTGTCGAGCCTGGTCGAGCAGGGTCTTGAAAATGGCTGCGCCGGTTGCATCGGCGGCGTGGATGATGCGCCGGTGGCTATGGCCGCCTTCACGTGTCAGGTGGAACTCGAAGCCGCCGTCGTCGGCGCGTGCGTGCTCGTCACGGGTAAAGGGAACGCCCTGGTCGATCAGCCATTGGATCGCTTCGCGGCTGTGCTCGACGGTGAAGCGCACCGCGTCCTCGTCGCACAGGCCGCCGCCGGCGTTGAGGGTGTCTTCGACGTGGGACTGCACAGTGTCGGCGTCATCCAGAACCGCCGCCACGCCGCCTTGGGCCCAGAATGTCGAGCCGTTGGCCAGGTCGCCTTTGCTCAGCACCGCGATGCGCAGATGGCTGGGCAGGGTCAGGGCAAGGCTCAATCCGGCTGCGCCGCTGCCAATCACCAGAACATCGTGTTGAAACTGTTGGCTCATTTATAGGATTCCGCAAAAAGCGATCCGCAAGGGTGGCGCTGACAGAACGCCGGGATCGGCGAATCAAAGGGTCACACGGCCCACTAGTATATAGAGGGGGGGACCGGCACAATAGCCAGGCATGCGTGGCAATATGAGATTACGGTGCGTGGCTTGGGTATAATCAGCCGGTTATCGAATCGGGAACTTTTTGCATGGCTCCCGACTCAATAGCAGGTTGCCCGAAAGCTGGGAAAACGTTGAGTTTATTGGCCCGTCGGGAGCATTGGACGCGTCAGAAAACCGACGACAAGATTATTCGCGCAGCCGGCGTTACCCGCGCTGCGTTTTTCGTGTGTGCCAAATCAGTGCATGCCGGAAACTTGCTTGGAGGGGGAGAACTTTTGCGAAAAGACCGAGTCTATGTTTGCAAGCCTGATCGTTTAGTTATGCAAGCCTCCTTCAAGTACTACGAGGAGTGTTCATGCTAACCCAGGAAGAGGATCAGCAGCTGGTTGAGCGCGTACAACGCGGCGACAAGCGAGCATTTGATCTGCTAGTGCTGAAATACCAGCACAAAATTCTCGGGTTGATCGTGCGGTTTGTGCACGACACCCATGAAGCGCAGGACGTTGCACAGGAAGCTTTTATCAAGGCTTACCGTGCACTCGGCAATTTTCGCGGTGACAGTGCGTTTTATACGTGGCTGTACCGAATCGCCATTAACACGGCGAAAAACTATCTGGTGTCTCGCGGCCGCCGCCCACCGGATAGCGATGTAAGTTCAGAAGATGCTGAGTTTTATGATGGTGATCACGGCCTCAAAGATCTCGAGTCGCCGGAGCGTGCATTGCTGCGCGACGAGATCGAAGGAACCGTTCATCGCACAATTCAGCAACTGCCGGAAGATTTGCGTACCGCATTAACTTTACGTGAATTCGATGGTCTGAGTTACGAAGACATTGCGAGCGTCATGCAATGTCCGGTGGGGACTGTAAGGTCACGGATTTTCCGGGCCCGGGAAGCCATCGACAAAGCCTTGCAACCGTTGTTGCAGGAAAACTAAAGACAGCGGCGACAGCCAAGAGAGGAACCGCCATGAGTCGTGATGCCCTGCAGGAATCGCTGTCCGCAGTGATGGATAACGAAGCGGATGAACTGGAACTTCGTCGAGTGCTCAACGCATTTGATGATGCCGAAACCCGTGATACCTGGTCTCGTTACCAAGTCGCTCGGGCGGTGATGCACAAGGATCTTCTAATCCCTCGTCTGGATATTGCTGCGGCTGTTTCTGCCGCGCTGGCTGATGAAGCCGTTCCGGCTAAAGCTGCTCGTGGTCCTTGGCGTAGCCTGGGTCGCCTTGCAGTGGCAGCCTCGGTAACTGTTGCCGTGCTGGCGGGTGTTCGCCTGTACAACCAGGACGAAATTGCCGGTGCCGAATTGGCCCAGCAGACCCAGCAGCCGGTTATGGCTGGCCCGCAGGTCAAAGGTCCGGCCGTACTTGCCGGCTACAAGGAAAGCTCCGACACGACCGGCCCGATGGCTAACGGCGTGCTTCAGGGGCAATCCGGCTGGCAGGATCAGCGTCTTCCAGGTTACCTGCGCCAACACGCTCAGGAATCGGCCTTGAAAGGCACTGAAAGTGCTCTGCCATACGCTCGCGCTGCAAGCCTGGAAAACCGTTGAACCGTTAAGGAGCTTTATGCGCGCCATACCGCTCCTTACGCTGTTGATCAGTGGTTGGTTTGTACTCCCCGCCCATGCCGATGAAGCGCAGGACTGGCTTAATCGACTTGGGCGTGCAGAGCAGACCCAAAGTTTTGAAGGTACGTTCGTCTATGAACGTAATGGCAGTTTTTCCACTCATGACATCTGGCATCGTGTCCAGAACGGTCAAGTCAGAGAGCGCCTTTTGCAGCTCGATGGCTCTGCCCAGGAAGTCGTGCGAGAGGATGGCCGTACCCAATGCGTAAGCGGCACTTTAGTGCCCGGGCTTGGGAATTCCCGCGATGCACCTTCGCGCGCGCTTGATCCGCAAAAACTCAATCAATTTTATGAACTGGCCGTCATCGGAAAATCCCGTGTGGCTGGTCGTAATGCTGTGATTGTGGCCGTTACACCGCGTGACCAATACCGGTATGGGTTCGAGTTGCATCTGGATCGCGAAACCGCACTCGCGCTCAAATCCCTGCTGCTTAACGACCAAGGGCAACTGCTGGAGCGATTCCAGTTCACGCGCTTGAACACCTCGGTCCAGCCGGATGATCGCAACTTGCAGCCGAGTAAGGACTGCACGCCCATTGCCCTGGCTAATAGCAGTGCGCCTGAGGTGCAGCCCACCCACATATGGCGTTTGGATTGGTTGCCGCCGGGGTTTCAGCTCACCCGCACTAGTGCGCGAAAGGATGTCCACACCAAAGCCATCGTCGACAGCATGATGTATGACGACGGCCTGGCACGGTTCTCGGTGTTTCTGGAGCCGATCAGCGATGGCAGTGTCACGGAAGCTCGAACGCAGCTGGGCCCGACCGTCGCAGTGTCCCGGCGTCTGAATACCGTCGATGGCGAAATGATGGTGACGGTGGTAGGAGAAATCCCCATAGGTACTGCCGAACGCATCGCGTTATCGGTGCGCGGTGAAAAAAAGGCATCCGCCAAACCTGCACCGTGAGTTGTTAATCCTATGTTCATCTTGACCTTTCAACTTACGTCCATGCCCGCCTGGCTGCCGAGAGCATGAAATGTCTGGATCAGGATTTTCACTTGCAAAAACCTTCCATGTTTTTTATAGGTCAGAGCTTGTCGGCTCTGGCCTTGTTTTGTTCGCGGAACAAAGACGTCGGTCGCGGTTTTCCGGCGTTTATTGAACCCTGTCGCTCAACCCTGCTCGTCGTAACGGGAGCTGTATGTCGATACCACGTTTGAAATCCTATCTATCCATAATCGCCACGGTGTTGGTGCTGGGTCAGGCCGTGCCTGTGCAAGCGGCCGATCTGCCTGACTTCACCCAACTGGTTGAGCAGGCCTCGCCAGCCGTAGTGAACATCAGTACCACGCAGAAGCTGCCGGATCGCAAAGTGTCGAACCAGCAGATGCCGGATCTCGAAGGCCTGCCGCCCATGTTGCGTGAGTTTTTCGAGCGTGGCATGCCACAACCCCGGGCGCCACGGGGTGGCGGTGGTGGCGGTCAGCGTGAAGCGCAATCGCTGGGTTCGGGCTTCATCATTTCCCCGGATGGTTACATTCTCACCAATAATCACGTGATTGCCGATGCGGACGAGATCCTCGTGCGCCTGGCTGATCGCAGCGAACTCAAAGCCAAGTTGATAGGCACCGATCCGCGCTCCGATGTGGCGTTGTTAAAGATCGATGGCAAGGATCTGCCGGTGCTGAAACTGGGCAAGTCCCAAGACCTGAAAGCCGGTCAGTGGGTGGTCGCCATCGGTTCGCCTTTTGGCTTTGACCATACGGTAACGCAAGGTATCGTCAGCGCCATTGGTCGTAGCCTGCCCAATGAAAACTACGTGCCGTTCATCCAGACTGACGTGCCGATCAACCCGGGTAATTCCGGTGGGCCGCTGTTCAATCTGGCGGGTGAAGTCGTAGGGATTAACTCGCAGATCTATACCCGTTCCGGTGGGTTCATGGGCGTGTCGTTTGCCATTCCGATCGACGTGGCCATGGATGTTTCCAATCAGCTCAAAAGCGGTGGCAAGGTCAGTCGTGGCTGGTTGGGCGTGGTAATCCAGGAAGTGAACAAGGACCTGGCTGAATCCTTCGGACTCGACAAGCCGGCGGGCGCACTGGTTGCGCAGATTCAGGACAATGGTCCGGCCGCCAAGGGTGGCCTGCAGGTCGGTGACGTGATCCTGAGCATGAATGGCCAGCCGATCATCATGTCGGCCGACCTGCCGCATCTGGTCGGTGCATTGAAGGCGGGCAGTAAAGCCAAGCTCGAAGTGATCCGTGATGGAAAGCGTCAGAATGTGGAGCTGACCGTCGGCGCCATTCCTGAAGAAGGCGCCACCCTGGATGCGCTGGGTAACACCAAGCCGGGCGCCGAGCGCAGCAGCAATCGCCTGGGCATTGCGGTGGCCGAGCTGACTGACGAGCAGAAGAAGAGCTTCGACCTCAAGAGCGGTGTGGTAATCAAGGAAGTGCAGGATGGGCCTGCCGCGTTGATCGGTCTGCAACCGGGTGATGTGATTACGCACCTGAACAACCAGGCGATCGACACGACCAAGCAGTTCACTGACATTGCCAAAGCGCTGCCGAAGAATCGTTCTGTGTCGATGCGTGTACTGCGTCAAGGCCGTGCCAGCTTCATTACGTTCAAACTGGCCGAGTAACGCGCCAGCTCAATAAAAAGCCCCGCTTTCCTTTAGAGAGAGCGGGGCTTTTTTGTGGGCGATGGATTCAGCTCATCATCCCTTTGACCAGTCGTTCCTGTTCGATCAACTCACGCTGGCGCGCATCGATCCGCGACGACAGCGGGAAGTTGTTGCCGGCACGGCGCTTGGCAAAGTCCAATTGCTGGATAGCCTGCTGGAAGTCGCCTACCAGCGCGAAGTATTCGGCGCGGGCCTGGTGCAGGCCGATGATGTTGCCGGACAAACCGCGCGTCTCGGCGACCTGATACCACACGTCCGGATCATCCGGGCGGGATTTGAGCAGCGCATCCAGGGCCTTTTCCGCATCGGCGGTGCGATTCTGCTTGAGCAGCAGGTCGACCCGGACCTGATTCAGCGGGTAGTTACTGGGGTATTGGGTGAGCATCTTGTCGGTGCGTTGCTGGGCATCGGGCAGGCGGTTGTTGATGATGTCCAGCTCGATCTGCGCCAGGTTGTAGGTGATATCGTTGGGAGCCTTAGCCAGCAGCGGCGCCAGGTTCTCCCGTGCTTCCTTGAGTTTCGTGCCTTTGATCTGAGCAATGGCGAGGCCGTAGCGCGCCACATCGTTCTTTGGATTTTCGTCGAGCTGTGCCTGGAAGCGTTTCGCAGCCAGGCCTGGGGTGTCTTCGTATTTCAACTGCACCCGTGCGCGAATCAACTGGTAGCGCAGGCTGTCTTCCTTGCCGCCGGGCTTGGCTTGTTCGGCGCGGTTGCGGGTGTCGGCGATCCGGGATTCGGTTACCGGGTGAGTCAACAGGAATTCCGGTGGCTTGGCGTCGAAGCGGTATTGGCGCATCAAGCGCTCGAACATGGTTGGCATTGAGCGTGGGTCGTAACCGGCTTTTTCCAGATTGACGATGCCGATGCGGTCGGCCTCTTGTTCATTCTGTCGGGAAAAACGACGCTGCTCCTGGATCGCTGCGGCCTGAGTGCCGGCAATCGCTGCAATGCCAGCATCGCCCGCGCCTGCTGCGGCAGCGATGATGCCGCCGAGCAGTGCGGCCATCATCGGTACCTGCATGCGCTGTTGTGCTTCAACGCCTCGTGCGAAGTGGCGCTGGGACAAGTGAGCCAGTTCGTGAGCCAGCACCGAGGCGTATTCGCCTTCGGTGTGGGCATTGAGAAACAGTCCGCCGTTGACCCCGACAATCCCGCCCGGTGCGGCAAAGGCGTTCAATTGCGGGCTGTTGATCAGGATGAATTCCAGGCGCCGGTCGTTGACCTGGCTGGTCTCCACCAGCTTGTAGACGCTGGTTTCAACATAATCCTTGAGTTGGGGGTCGTTGAGCTGCGAGACCTGGCCCCGCAGGTACGCCAGCCAGGCACGACCCAGTTGGTATTCCTGTTGCGGCGAGACAATGGCAGAACTGGCGTCGCCCAGCGACGGCAAGTCATCGGCGAAGCCGGGAGAGGCCAGCAGGCAGGCCAGCGTCAGCAGGGAAGGGCGCAAAAAATTCATGCACGAGGCCTTTCGACAAAGAGCTTACTGTAGCCGGACACTGAGCTTCGGACCAGATATTCTAAGCGCCCCGAATGCTTGTCCCGGAGTAAGACATGACCGACCCCATCGCCTTCGACGCCGAGCTTGATGCCAGCGGCCTCAATTGCCCGTTGCCCTTGCTCAAGGCCAAGCTGGAGCTCAATCGATTGGCCAGCGGTGCGGTGCTCAAGGTGATCGCCACCGATGCAGGCTCGCAGCGCGACTTCCGTACCTTCGCCAAACTGGCCGGGCACACCTTGTTGCGCGAAGAAGATGCCTGCGGTGTGTACCGGTATTGGTTGCGCAAGGCCTGATCTGTCTGGCCCGCTGCCGCTGCAGGCGAGAGCAGGCCCTCGCCTGCCGATGCCGGTTCAGGCCTTGTTCAAGGCCTGGGCGGCGGCCAGCACCGCATCCACATGCCCTGGCACTTTCACGCCGCGCCATTCCTGGCGCAGCACACCGTCTTTATCGATCAGGAACGTGCTGCGGTCCACGCCCAGGTATTCCTTGCCATACAGCTTCTTCAACTTGATCACGTCAAACAGCTGGCAGACCGCTTCGTCCTTGTCGCTGAGCAGCTCAAAGGGGAATGCTTGCTTGGCTTTGAAGTTTTCGTGGGACTTCACGCTGTCGCGCGACACGCCGAACACTTCGGTGTCGGCAGCCTGGAACGCTGCGTGCTGGTCGCGGAAGCCCTGGCCCTGGGTGGTGCAGCCCGGCGTGCTGTCCTTGGGGTAAAAGTAGAGCACCACCTGCTTGCCCTTGAGGGCGGCCAGGCTGAACGTCCGGCCGCTGGTGGCCTGGGCTTCGAAGTCGGGTACGGGTTGGTCGATGACTACCGCCATGGGTACATCCTTACATTGGGTTCTGTGGTCGCCACGGTTCGATCAGGGCGTCGAGGTTCAGCGCATCGGCGAAATCCAGGAACTGGTCGCGCAGCCAACTGATCTGCACGCCGGCCGGCAACGTCACGGTGAATGTGGCGTTGAGCATGGTGCCGCCGGTCTGGGGCGCCTGGTAGGTGTCGCACGTCAGGTTCTCCAGCTCGACGTTATGGTCGATGAAGAACTGGCACAGCTCATTGACGATGTCCGAACGGTAGGCCGAGCTGACATAAGCTACGTAAGGCAGGGCCTGGGGACGGTTCTCCAGGGCCGCGCTGCGTACCACGTTAACGGTGAAGTCATGCTTCTTGGCCAGGCCCGGCAGGCCGGTCTCCAGGCGCGCCAGGGCGTCCCAGGTCCCGGAAATCTGCAGCACCAGGGCGCTGCACTCGCCATGGCGGGTCAGGCGAGAGGTTACGACGGCGCAGCGGTTCTCATGGCTGGCGCGGCACAGGACGTTGGTCAGCTCCATGGGGTTGGCGCCGAGGGCACTGATAACAAGGAATTGTTCGCGAACTGTGGGGGTGGACATGCAGCCTTCCTAAAGCGATGAGCGGTCGATACCGAGAGGGCCGTATCGATCAAAGGATCAAGGGTAGCGAAAAGCGTCGCCAAGGGCTAGGAGGTGGCGATTTCATTGCGTCATCGGCCCGATTCCAGCGGTCCTCGAATCGCCCTTTGGCCCGATGATGGCATCGATCGCCGTTTAGTTGCGTCAGAACGCATCCTCACGCGGTACTTCGCTTGTGCAAGCATCTTGGCGCCAGTACCATTACGGCTCTCTTTTTCCGGCAGGAGCGGTTGCATGATTGCGGGCAGTATGGTGGCACTGGTCACACCCATGGATGCACAAGGTCATCTCGACTGGGACAGCCTGGGCAAACTGGTGGACTTCCACCTGCAAGAAGGCACCAATGCCATTGTTGCGGTCGGCACCACGGGTGAATCGGCCACACTCGATGTGGAAGAACATATCCAGGTCATCGAGTTCGTGGTCAAGCGCGTGGCCGGGCGTATCGCGGTCATCGCCGGCACGGGCGCCAATTCGACGCGTGAAGCGATCGAACTGACCAAAAACGCCAAGAAAGCCGGTGCAGATGCCTGCCTGCTGGTGACCCCGTACTACAACAAGCCGACCCAGGAAGGCCTTTGCCAGCACTTCCGCACCATTGCCGAAGCCGTCGACATTCCGCAGATCCTCTATAACGTGCCGGGTCGTACCGCCTGCGACATGAAGGCCGAGACCGTAATCCGCCTGTCCACCGTGCCGAACATCGTCGGCATCAAGGAAGCCACCGGCGACCTGCAGCGCGCCAAGGACATCCTGGCCGGCGTGAGCGCCGACTTCCTGGTGTATTCCGGTGACGACGCCACTGCCGTCGAGCTGATTCTGCTGGGCGGCAAGGGCAATATCTCCGTGACCGCCAACGTGGCCCCCCGTGCTATGAGCGACATGTGCGCCGCCGCTCTCGCCGGCGATGCCGCCAAAGCCCGTGCGATCCACGAGAAGCTGATGCCGCTCAACAAGACACTGTTTATCGAATCCAACCCTATTCCCGTGAAATGGGCGCTGTTCGAGATGGGCATGATGCCGGACGGTATCCGTCTGCCGCTCACCCGTCTCAGCGAAGCCTGTCACGAACCGCTGCGACAGGCCCTGCGCCAGTCCGGCGTCCTGGTTTAATTGAGGAAGCACTACGCATGAAGCGATTGGCCGGACTTTCCGCACTTGCCTTGATTATCTCCAGCACCAGCGGCTGCGGTTGGATCTGGGGCCCGGAAGGCTACTTCCGTGACCGCGGCAGCGATTATCTGGAAGCACAAGCAACCAAACCGATGCAATTGCCGCCGGACGTCAATGTCGCCAAGCGCCTTGACCCATTGCTGCCGATTCCACGCAACGTCGCCGATGACACCACCAAGGGTGAGTACGTGGTGCCACGTCCACAGCCGATCGCGGCCGTGGCCGATGCCAGCGACTACAGCCTGCAGAAAAGCGGCGACTCGCGCTGGATCGTTGCTCAACGTCCACCTGCCGAAGTCTGGCCGGTGGCGGTGCAGTTCTTCCAGGACAACGGTTTCCGCATTGACGAACAACGTCCGCAGACCGGTGAATTCACCACTGCGTGGCAGCAGGGCAATGAATTGTCCGCCAGCATGGCCAAGCGCCTGCAAGCCGGTGGCGTCGCCGCCGATAGCGAAACGCGTGTGCGCGTGCGGATCGAACCCGGCGTACAGCGCAATACCAGTGAAGTCTATGTGGTGAGCGCCGAGCGCCCTGCCGGCAGCACGTCCAACGTCGAGTTCACCAATCGCTCGGTCAATACCGGTGTCGACTCTGCACTGGTCGATGAAATGCTGGCCAGCATGAGCCGGATCTCCGAGAAGGGCGGTTCGGTCTCGCTGCTCGCGGCCCGCGATTACGACACCCCAAGCCGCGTCAGCCTCACCGAGGACGGCAGCGGCAACGTGGTGCTGAACCTGGGTGAAGACCTGGATCGCGCCTGGGCCAGCGTCGGCCGTGCCTTGGAGCAAGGCCCATGGCGCGTTGAAGACATCAACCGCAGCCTGGGTCTTTACTACATCAACGTCGCCGAAAAGGCCGAGCGCAAGGATGACGAGCCTGGTTTCTTCGGCAAGTTGTTTGGCAGCACACCGACCAAGGAAGAAGTCGAGACCCGCGCCGAGCGTTATCAGGTCCGTTTGAGCAAGGTTGGCGAAACCGTGCAAGTCACGGTCGAGAAGAACATCAACACCGTAGCGCCGGCTGAAACAGCGCGCAAAGTGTTGGGCGTGATTCAGGACAACCTGGGCTGATCCGATGCGTTTTGCCGTTCTCGGCAGCGGTAGCCAAGGAAACGGCACGCTGGTCGCCCATGACGACACGTATGTGCTGGTCGATTGTGGTTTCTCGCTACGGGAAACCGAGCGACGCCTGCTGCGCCTGGGGGTTCACCCCACGCAGCTGAGCGCGATTCTGGTGACCCACGAACATGCCGACCACGTGCATGGCGTGGGTTTGCTGTCTCGGCGCTACAATCTTCCGGTGTACTTGAGTCGCGGTACCTTGCGCGGGATGCGCAAACCCATTGAACCCGCAGGTTTCCTGGCCGGTGGCGAGACGTTGCAGGTCGGTGCCTTGAGCATCGACGTGATTGCCGTCGCGCACGACGCTCAGGAACCGACGCAGTATGTCTTCAGCGATGGGGAGCGGCGTTTCGGCGTGCTCACCGACCTGGGTTCCTACTGTGCCAAGGTGCTGGACGGTTACCGCAACCTCGATGCGTTGATGATCGAGTCTAACCACTGCCGAGACCTGCTGGCGCGTGGTCACTACCCGTATTTTCTCAAGCAGCGGGTGGGCGGCGAACGGGGGCATTTGAACAACCACCAGGCGGCGTACCTGGTGTATGAGTTGGGCTGGCAAGACCTGCAACATCTGGTCCTGGCCCACCTGAGCAGCAAGAACAACCTGCCGACGCTTGCCCGGCAATGTTTTGTCGACACCCTCGGGTGCGACCCGGACTGGCTGCAACTGGCCGATCAAGATTCAGGGCTCGACTGGCGACATATCGCCTAGCCCACCTCACTCAAAGCGGAGCCCATCATGGAAAAACGTGAAGAACTCTACCGCGGCAAAGCCAAGTCGGTGTACAAGACCGACGACGCCAACCGCCTGATCCTGCTGTTTCGCAACGACACCTCGGCGTTCGACGGCAAGCGCATCGAGCAACTTGATCGCAAGGGCATGGTGAACAACAAGTTCAATGCCTTCATCATGCAGAAGCTCGAAGCGGCCGGTATTCCGACCCAATTCGACAAGCTGCTGGGCGACAACGAATGCCTGGTGAAGAAACTGGACATGATCCCGGTCGAGTGCGTCGTGCGTAACTACGCCGCCGGCAGCTTGGTCAAGCGCCTGGGTGTGGAGGAGGGCCTCAAGCTAAACCCTTACACCTTCGAACTGTTCCTGAAAGACGATGCCAAGGGCGACCCGTTCATCAACGAGTCCCACGTTGTGGCTTTCGGCTGGGGCACCGCCGAGCAATTGGCGCGCATGAAGGAATTGTCCCTCAAGGTCAACGACGTGCTGAGCAAGCTGTTCGACGACGCCGGCCTGCTGTTGGTGGACTTCAAACTGGAATTCGGCGTATTCCATGACGGCTCCATCGTCCTGGGTGACGAGTTCAGCCCGGACGGCTGCCGCCTGTGGGACAAGGACACCAAGAAGAAGATGGACAAGGACCGCTTCCGCCAGGGCCTCGGTGATGTCATCGAAGCCTACGAAGAAGTCGCCAACCGTCTGGGCGTACCGCTTTAATCGACGCAAGCATCTGATAGCACGGAAAAAAATCTCGCAAGAGCTTTGCTTCCACGAAACAGGCTGTTATGATGCGCGCCGTTGGAGAGATGCCAGAGTGGCCGAATGGGACGGATTCGAAATCCGTTGTACCTTCACCGGTACCTAGGGTTCGAATCCCTATCTCTCCGCCATATTTAGCTAGGAAATCAGGCACTTACGGAAAACGTAATGTAAAGAGTTTTTCTAGCAGCAGTAAGGTGATCCCACAGTGATCCCACAAAGCCCGCATGGCGTGATAACGTCTTGCGGGCTTTTTTGTTTTCCGTTGCCAAGGGTAACCAGAGAACCTTAGTCCTGACGGTTTGCCTATTGCTGTCTACCCATCTTTCCCGCCCCGTTTGCCGCAAGCGTCCTCAGAGCGCGTGAGTGAGCTTTTCGGGAAGGTCGGTAACATCAAGCTGGTTCTTGCCCTCCGCGTCTTGGCGGTACGGCTCAGGCGCCAAGATATGGGCTGGCTCTCAAACCCACTGCGGCCCTTGTGGTATCGTTGGGAAATGCCTATCTGATGGGACAAATTGCTCTGCCGGTAGGCCAAACATTTTTCAGTTAGTTAGCTGCAAAGCAGCGCGTTCAGGGCGCGAACCTAAAGAGAACAACGAAGCCTATGAGACCTCCAAAGCAACATGCTGCGAAAACCAAGGATGACATTGCGAGTGCGGAGGCTCAGATTGTTGAGCTATCGAAGCGAATTGAATTCTATCTTACTGAATACTCCATTGAGCTTTTGGCTGCCAAGGTCAAGAATGGCGAATTTGTAGTCCCTCCCTATCAGCGTAGCTTCACATGGGAAGACGACCGAAAATCACGATTTATAGAATCGGTGCTTTTGGGCCTACCAATCCCGTTTCTGTTTTTTTGGGAAATGCCAAACGGTAAGCTGGAAATCGTTGATGGATCACAGCGACTGAGGACCATTGCTGAATTCGTGCATGATGATTTTCGCTTAGGAGAGCTTGAGAGCTTGACGAAGCTTTCAAGTTTTACATTTGCTGAGCTGCCCGAGTCTCGCAAACGGAAAATCAATAATAGGTCGATTCGAGGCATTGTCTTGAATGAGCATGCTGATGAACAAGCACGCTTCGATCTGTTTGAGCGGATTAACACTGGTAGCAAAATCGCAAATCATGCTGAGGTGCGTAGGGGAGCACTGGCAGGTGATTTTATGAGCCTCATTATTGAACTCGCCGTGGACCCTAGGTTGAAAACTCTCGCGCCGGTTTCAACCAAAGATGAGAAGGAAAGGGGGCGGGAAGATCTTGTTACCCGACTTTTTGCTTACGGTGACGGGTTGCAGGGCTACAAAGATCGTCCGGCTGAATTCCTTTTTGGTTACGTCAAAGGTATGAATGAGCGTGTGGCTGCTGACCCTAATCTAATTCAGGAGTATCGCCGTCAATTCGATCAGGTTATGAGTTTTGTTGAGAGGGTATTTCCTTATGGTTTTAGGAAAACTCAGACCGCGAAGGCGACTCCTAGAGCGAGATTCGAAGCAATAGCTATCGGAACAAGATTGGCTCTCAACGACGACCCAACACTCCATAACGCTCAAAACATCGACGTGCAAAGATGGCTGGATAGCGATGAGTTCAAAAGAGTCACTGGGTCTGACGGGGCCAACGCTGTCGCTCGTTTGCGTGAGCGAATTGGTTTTGTGCAGCAGCGATTGTTGGGCAACTGATCATGGAAGAACTGAGAGCTGCTTTCGAAGAGAGATTGGCCGAAGTCGAGGAGTACCTGGAGTTTCTCAAGTTACTGCAAGCCAGCATGCAAGCAGGTCCGCCTAAATTTTCAGGGACGGATCAGGTCATAAATGTCCAGCAGCAAAAAATTCTCTATGCAGGTGTATATTTGCAGCTGTACAACCTCGTCGAGTCGACAATGACGAGATGCATAGATTTTATAGCTCAAAGCGCTTTCAAAGATGCTACGTGGCGACCTAATGATTTAAGCCAGACACTGTTTCGAGAGTGGATACGGTTGACTGCTAGGACTCACACTGAACTCACACCTGAGCATCGATTGGATCATGCTTTAACTCTTTGCAGCTTGTTAGTTTCCGCAAGCCCGCTTACAGAGTTTTCCATCGAAAAAGGTGGTGGTGGGAACTGGGATGATAATGAAATCGAGGCTATGGCCACTCGTTTGGGTTTTCGATTGAATGTCAGTCGAAGGGTTTATAGTGATGTGAAGAGAAAATTTAGAGACGATTTAGGCCCACTTGGTCTAGTCAAAAAACTTAGAAATATGCTCGCGCATGGATCGATTTCTTTTACAGAAAGCGCGGAGGCGGAGACGGTTGTTCGCCTAATAGAGCTAAAGGATAATACAGCTAATTATTTGAAAGAGGTAATAGTCTGCTTTGGCGGCTATGTCGAAAGATATGAATTCCTTATTCCTGAGCGGCGCCCAGCTTGAACCAGTCAGTTAATTTTAACGCTGTATGCACTCCAGTTATAACCGCAATTGATTTATTTTGTGGCGTGGGCGGTCTTACGCGTGGGCTAATTGATGGTGGTATTTCTGTTACGGCAGGCGTTGATATCGACCCCAATAGCCGATATCCATTCGAAAAAAATAACTCAGCGGTTTTTCTAGAACGTGATATCAGTCAGCTAAAAGGAGACGACCTTAGAGCGTTTTATAATGGCTCTGGGGTCACCCTGTTAGCTGGATGTGCACCTTGTCAGCCATTTTCGACTTACAGCCGAAGTGGGCGAAATAGCCAATATGAAGCGCAGTGGCCTTTAGCTTTAGCCTTCGGAAATCTGGTAAATGAGTTGAAGCCGGATTTGGTTGCGATGGAAAATGTGCCGCAGCTTGCGGATCATCCCGTTTTTCAAGATTTTGTAGATAGCCTGATTGGATATCACACATGGTGGGGCGTAGTAGATTGTTCTTTGTATGGGATTCCTCAAACGCGTAAGCGTCTTGTGCTGCTCGCTTCACGATTAGGTGACCAAGATCTGAAGCTGGTACCTACTCATGCTAAGGCGGTTACAGTGAGAGATGTCATTGGGGGGCTGCCTGCATTAACCGCAGGAGGTAAGGATCCTAACGATGCACTTCACTACGCATCCTCACTAAGTGAACTGAATCTTCAGAGGATAGAGGCCTCAGTACCGGGTGGTACTTGGCGAGATTGGCCTGAAGCGTTACAGGCTGCCTGCCACAAAAAGTCTACTGGGGCGACTTATCCTAGCGTCTATGGTCGGATGGAATGGGATAAGCCAGGTCCCACAATAACTACGCAGTGTTTCGGATATGGTAATGGCAGATTTGGTCATCCAGTACAAAATCGGGCGATATCACTTCGAGAGGCAGCAATGCTTCAAACTTTTCCCCAAAACTATCAATTTGTACCTTCAGGTACTCCAATCAGATTCAATAAAATGGGGCGGCTTATTGGTAATGCAGTTCCCGTAAGGCTGGGAGAAGTTATAGCGCAAACATTAGTTTCGCATGTTAATAATTATCGATAAGACAGATTTTTGTTAGATCTAGCAAGAATACAAAAAAGCGGCTACCGGCCGCTTTTTTTAATGTTTACACGCCGCGCCAACAATCTATTTCGCAACTCAGAAGATACAAGCATGAATGAAAGCTCTCAAGGTTATTATTTGCTTTGGGTTTTTTCGGTTTAGAAGTCTACTTGTGAGGGCCGATATATCGATACTTCGTCTTAATTAGTGCGTTTGTCTTTTCAAGATCATATTGATAGGTTCTGAAATGCATTATTCCGCTTCGGAACGCAATTGAAAACGGTAGTGGCAGTTTGTGACGGACCATATCATCACTAATTACCTCTCCGGTCATGTATGCAACAAGATCCTCTCCATGGAATGTCTCTGATTTCCAACTATGATATTCATGGCCTGCGGATATCAATTTTCCGGTAGATATAAAGTTCATTAGTTCATTTGCATGAAATACCTTCACCCCATTTTTAGAAAGTCCAGTTAGGGCTCGATTCGCATTAATTACTCCATAATGGATGTTCTTTATGTTTTTCGGGTTTACTTTTAGATTTTTTAAAAACTGATCAAGCACTTGGCGATCCTTGAAACGCTCCTGAAATTTCTCAATCTGCGAAAAACCTTTCACTAGATGGGCATATGTGTTTCGCAGTTCAAAATCATTTACGGGGTGATAAGGGTTTTTACATTCGAATAGAAATAAATTCTCGCCGTACACTGCCGCAATATCTATCTCATCGTCACCAAACGGAAAGTCATGCTGAACAGTAAACCCTTGATCGTTCAGAATGTCTGATACGTTTTTGACCATATAGTCATACTTTCCAGAAACAGAAAAATGTACACCCTCATCGATAGCTAAGGATCTACACAAATTTGAATAAGCGAACAATGTAGGCATCACCAGATACCTGTGTTCTATGGTTAGTATGGGCTTGTACTGGAGGTCGATTACCTCATAATCCGTAACTTTATCATTTGTTAGTTTTTCAAGTAAACCCTCACAATCTGCTTGTGACTTGCCAGTAGTATTCTGGAATATCCTTACTAGATCCTTCTTATCAAAAACCGGAAGAACTGAGCGCTTTCTTATTAAATCAGAATTGGAATGTCCTTCTGCCCTCAACTTTTCATACGCTTTTTTATAAATGAAGGCTATAAATCCGAAAAAACGTTGCAGTTTAAATATATCAAAGCAGGCAAAATCTCGGTAAATTTTTGTATCAAATACATCTACATTATAATTTTCATCCATCAAGGCCATAAGCTGCATTTGTTCTTCTTTGAAAGGACGGTCGTGACCGAAAATGTTTGCTTGATGCCCATATTCAACATGAAACGTCTTTAAAACAATTCGTTCAAATGGAGCATTCTTAATGGCATGTACGACACTTTCCGCCTCTTGGCTATCCTTCAGCCAAAACTCATTCAGCATCTCCGCGTAACTTTTTGAATTCGCAGCCTCGTTATAGATTCGGCTTTGCGAATAAATTCTCAAGTCAGCTTTCGCATACCCATAGCTCTTAGCGGTTTCGAATTCAACGCTATCAACACTAAAGCTCCTAGTTTCTTCGTCAAACCAAACCCCATAGCCATAGAAGTCGACTTTAATTTCAGCCTCAAGATAATTTATTATTGCAAATGCGGCTTCGAGAAGATTGTGATAAAAGTCGTGACTAATGTTTTCATCAATGCCGTTGCTATCTTTAAGCTTTAAGCCTGAAGTGACTTCTCTATAGATCTGAACTATGTACGAGGCCGAGGTAAGGATGCTTTCTTTGTTGTTATGGAAAAGAATATCCATATAAGGTATTTCGGGGCGCTCATCATAGTGAGATAGCAAATCACTATACTTGGTCTCAGCTATAGAAAGTATTGTTTTGAGAAAATACCGCCTTGAGCTTGCCGCCGTTGCGATTTTATTCTTGAAATCCAATACGTCAGGGGCGAGTTTCAATAAACCATTAACGGATCTAATATAATTTAGCTCATCATCAGCTAAAGTTTGGCTGCGATACAGCTCTTCCAAAAGTTCTTTAGTTAGCTTTGGGTTAAAATTTGTTTTTGATGCCCTAAAAACCCCCTGCTTCCGAGCTTCCGCAATAGGCTTTTCTAAGTTTGTAAAAAATGTAAACCTGAGCATTCCAAATGAAGCGTTATAATCGCGGTTTCGGACATTGTTGAGGAGAATGGCTGTAGCAAACTTCAGAATTTCACGTCGCTTTTTTTCTGAGGTTGGTAGCTTTTCCCGTATTTTTTTTAGTGCTAAGTTGCGTACTTCCGCATCAATATGCTTGTTCGAAAGCACATCAATTTCTTCAGAATATAGATCTAGCATAACCTATCCTTATTTCTACTTTCCGTGTATCGCCATCACTAGGTTCCTTGAATGCTGTCTAGAGACTGCATCAACGCAATAGTGGCCGACCAAAAGGGGTTCTCCAGGGTAGCCGTGCCTGAGTTCAGCTCAGCTGAAAATCCGAGTTTTTCAACAAAATCGGCCGATTTCTGCCTGTCGCAACCGGCGACAATGGCAGCTCTCAGCCGATAATGATTATTAAGTGTGCTGGTCAAATTCGATGCAATCGGTGGTCAGATAGTATGCAAGCAAGTGGTCAGTATCGATGCAATCCGGCGGTCAGGTGAAGTGAAATTTCGCACGCTCTAACCTGTTGCCGCTGACCGAAAACTGACCCATTAAAGGCTGTTCTGCCGACTGAAAACTGACCCAGGTGTTCAACTGCTTCTGCTCACTTTCCGAGCAGGAGAACACCAGGTGATCAGCATGGAAATGATGGGAAAAATTCGGCGGATGTACTTCCGCGACAAGCTTTCGCTTCACCAGATAGCGAAGCGTACCGGGCTGTCCAGAAACACTATCCGAAAGTGGATCAGAGCCCCCGAAGCCAAACAGCCGGTGTACCAGCGGCAAGCCGCTTTCAACAAGCTCAGTCCTTTCCACGAAATACTGGAGCAGGCACTCAAAGCCGATTCGCTTCGGGCCAAACACAACCGCAGAACCGCCAAGGCTCTCTTCGAGCAGATCAGAGCCGAGGGCTACGACGGCGGCTACAGCCAACTGACCGCATTCATCCGCGCGTGGCGCGGCGAGCAAGGAAAATCCTTGCGAGCCTTTGTGCCGTTGACGTTCGCGTTGGGCGAGGCCTTCCAGTTCGACTGGAGTGAAGAAGGTCTGCTGATCGGTGGGCTGTTCAGGCGGATCCAGGTCTCCCACATGAAGCTCTGTGCCAGCCGCGCATTTTGGCTGGTGGCCTATCCCAGCCAAGGTCACGAGATGCTGTTTGACGCCCATACTCGCTCGTTTGGGGCATTGGGCGGCGTTCCTCGTCGCGGCATTTACGACAACATGAAAACGGCTGTCGACAAGGTCAGCAAAGGCAAAGGGCGGACGGTCAACGCCCGTTTTGCCGTGATGTGCTCGCATTATTTGTTCGATCCAGACTTCTGCAACGTAGCCTCAGGTTGGGAAAAAGGGATCGTCGAGAAGAACGTCCAAGACAGTCGGCGACGTATCTGGCTCGATGCTCAAGATTGCCTGTTTCATACCTTCGATGAGCTGAATGTCTGGCTCGGCCAGCGCTGCCGGACTCTCTGGAGCGAGCTGCCGCACCCGCAATATAAGGGGCTTACGGTGGCAGATGTTCTGGAGCTGGAGCGGGTGGAAATGATGCCGATGCCCAGCGCTTTCGACGGCTATGTCGAACGCACAGTGCGGGTCTCCAGTACCTGCCTGATCAGCGTGGCGCGCAATCGTTACTCGGTGCCTTGCGAGCGCGTCGGTCAGTGGGTCAGCAGCCGTTTATACTCCTCGCGGGTTGTGGTCGTTGCTGATGAAACAACTATCGCCAGTCATGAGCGACTGTTTGATCGAGACCAAGTCAGCTACGACTGGCAGCACTACATCCCGCTGATCGAGCGCAAGCCTGGCGCACTTCGCAATGGCGCTCCGTTTGCCGATTTGCCCAAGCCATTACGCCTGCTCAAGCGTGGCCTGCGGCGTCACGTGAACGGTGATCGCGTAATGACACAAGTCTTGGCTGCGGTGCCCATTACCGGCCTGGACTCAGTTTTGGTGGCCGTGGAACTGGTGCTTGAATCTGGCAGCTTGAGCGCGGATCACATCCTGAATGTCCTGGCTCGACTCACGTCCACGGCACCGCCGCCTTCTGTAGAAACGAGTCTTCAGCTCAAGGTCGCGCCGGCTGCCAACACGGCTCGGTACGACCAACTGCGCACCAAAGATGAGGAGAGCCGAAATGCGTGACTTGATGGCAGAACTTAAAGAGCTTCGCCTGCATGGCATGGCGCACGCGTGGGAAGAACTGGCAGCCCAAGGAGAAGCCTCGACAGCGTCCTCAAAATGGTTGCTGGAGCATCTGCTTCAGCAGGAACAAGCAGATCGTGCCGTGCGCTCCGTGACTCATCAGATGAACATGGCCAAGCTCCCCATGCACCGTGATTTGGCAGGTTTTGACTTCAGCGCTTCCAGCGCTGATGCCCGTCTGGTCAAGGAACTATCCAGCCTGGAGTTCACGGAAACGGCCCAAAACGTGGTGTTCATCGGCGGCCCTGGAACAGGCAAAACACACTTGGCCAGCGCACTGGCTGTATCCGGGATCACCGTCCACAACAAACGAGTCCGCTTCTTCTCCACGGTCGACCTGGTCAATCTGTTGGAACGTGAAAAGTACGATGGGAAAACGGGCCGGATTACACAGGGGCTGCTGCGCACAGACCTCGTCATCTTGGATGAGCTGGGCTATCTGCCCTTCAGCCAAAGCGGTGGCGCGCTGCTGTTTCATCTTCTGTCCAAGCTTTACGAGCACACCAGCGTGATCATCACGACCAACCTCAGCTTCTCGGAATGGTCGAGTGTGTTTGGCGACGCCAAAATGACCACAGCGCTGCTGGATCGACTGACGCATCACTGCCACATCGTTGAAACAGGTAATGAGTCCTATCGGCTGCAACACAGCACTCTGGCTGACCAGACAAAGATCAAGACACGTGAGCGAAAGCGCAAGGAAGGTGATGTTGTTGAGGACGATGAGCCATTTTGATCCCCATCGGAAAAATGCCCTGTCACACGCGCACATGTGGTGGGGCTTTCGATCTTTTGAGATCGGACAGGACTGCTACGCTAATCCACAATTGCTGATGACAAATCGGCAATCTGCCCTGGGTCAATTTTCAATCGGCAGGGTGGGTCAGTTTTCAATCAGCGCCGACATTCCGATTCTACCCAGTATTTCTACCCATCTCTTACCTCTGTTTACTCTGTGTAGAAGATCTTTGATGCAGTTGAATTTTGCATCAGATTGATGGAATGCGTGCAGTCTGAACGATTCACGTAGCTCTCACTGCTCCGAGCGATTTCCTCTCCATTCTTGGCGTAATAGATCCAGTACCACTGCCTAGAATTGTCTTTTTTCTGCCAGTAGCACGGATATGTAACCTCACCCATTTCATGCTCCCTTTATTCAGGCGGACACCATGTCCAGCGTGAAGCGTAGGCGAGCATTCCCGTTCTACAACCATTCCACACCCCTAATTCTTGGCAGGCTGCTATACCTCCCGGAAGGCGTGACGCCGTATCTTGAAAATATGGAGCAGGGAATGATTCGGAATATCGTCGTGGTCGGATTGCTGGGTTTTTCAGGGTTGGCGTTAGCTCAGTGGGGTGACGTGGAATACAACGCCACGTTGAAAAAGGAATACATCTACTGCGGTAGCCAAAAGTCGCTAGACGAATTCGGGGCCTTTGCTCAAGACGGGGATGAGGACGGCGCGAATAAGATGGTCAGTGACGGCAAGTGCCGCATCAGCTCCGGAATGAAGGTGCGGGTGTTCCAGGAAAACGAATACGCTGCAAGCTTCCTTTCACCCAGCGGGAAGGCGTTCTACACGTTTAAAGCATGGTTGAAGAAGTAGGAAAAAAGCTGCTGAATCAGCGAAGGCGGAAATGCGCTTAGTACGCGTATAGAAAACCGAATTTGCACCCTTTTTAAATCGGCAAATATTGGAGCTCTGGGGTGGCTCACTGGCTGCCCCTGAATCGCCCCGGATTCTTTAGACACCTTGCAAGCTCATTGCTCAACCCGCCAATGCGTTCAGCACATGTACTGGATCGTTGTGAATGGCCTTAAGCAGTGCTTTTGCTGGGCCAGTAGGCTCGCGCCGTCCCTGCTCCCAATTGCGTAAGGTTCCGAGTTGCACATCAATCAGTGCGGCAAACTTGGCTTGAGTCAGACCCGTTGCTTTGCGAATCTCTTTGACCTGTAGCGCATCAACGTGGAATTCGCGCGAAGGCTGACGCTCACCCCGTAGGATTTCGTTCATTTCCTGCACGCTTCCCATCAGCTCGTCAAAAAATTTGCTCATGATTATCTCCAGTGTTCGATTGCAGCCTTCAACGCTTTGCGTTCGTCGCTGGTCAGGGCGTGCTGTTCATTCTTCGGGTAGATCATCAACCGAATAATCTGCGACATCGAGACGAAGTGGTAGTAGATCACCCGGGCTCCACCTTGTTTGCCATGGCCCTTCGCAGCAATTCGAGCTTTACGAATTCCACCGGTGCCTTCGATCACGTCACCTGCGGACGGGTTAAGCATCAATGCACGCTGAAAAACAGTGTAGGCATCGTCATCAATCAATTCTTTCACACGGCGCGTGAAGGTTGGGGTCTCAATGAAAATCATAGCTAATGTACGCCATTGGCTTAGTTTTCGGCAATGCTAAGCCCGTATACGTCAGCGTGCAGCCGATGAGTTGTAACTGGTTTTTTTTACGAGTCTCGATGTATCGCAGGACTGTCGATATGCCATCCAGTAAAGACCCCACCGCTTGGGCCGTTACCCTCGCATGGCGGGCTCAACTGTGGCTGCACCACTCTGGCAATCCTCTCTGGGCTAAGCCTGCTAGAGCTCCCACAAGAGGCGGCAGCGTTCGTGGGGGCATGGTTGGGCTACCGGCGTCGACAAGGCGCGCAATCTGGCTGAACGCTTCGCCGGTGCCAAAATCCTCCCGACGCGACGAGGATGAATTAACACATCCCCCCAGCGCGGCTACGGCTACCGTTGGCAGCAGGCTCGCCTCGGCTGGTTAAGACATCACCCGCTGTGCGCCGAATGCGAGCGCCACGGCCGTATCACCCAAGCATCGGTCGTCGACCACATCCAACCCCATAACGACGCCCACAAACAACGCTTCGAAAAATCCGGCGTAATTCTCGGCTGCACAATCGACGGCCAACTCTGCTGCTGTCCTGGCAATCCTTCGTTGTCGATAGTCTATTTGGCTGGAAAGGCCCAGACGGTTTCCGCCGCTTCCGCACCGCCTACATCGACCGCCAAAGGCTCCGGCAAGTCGCCGCTGGCCACCGGCATCGGCCTCTACGGCATGACCTCGGACGCCGAAGCCCGCGCCGAGATCTACGCAGCCGCGACCAAAAAACACCAATCGATGATCCTGTTTCACGACGCGGTTTCGATGGTCGACCAATCCGCATTGCTGGCCGAGCGCCTGGAGAAATCCGGTCGCGGCGAAAAGGTCTTGAGCCTGGCCCACTTCGCCTTTGGCAGTTTATTCCGCCCAATCAGCGCCGACGACGGCGCGTCCGCCTATCGCGTTGCTGGACGAAATCCACGAATACAAACCCGTGTCGTGGTGGACATGATCCGCGCAGGCACCAAAAGTCGTCGCCACACGTCTCGGCGAACAGGCCGCACGGTTCAACATCGTCGGCGTGGCGTTCGATCCCTATCTCTCCGCCATTATTGAATAACCAAAAGCCCCTGAAAGGTTTAACCCTTTCAGGGGCTTTTGCGTTTCAGATGGCTTCATCGTAGAGGTGGGTTGTGTCCGGTGCGGGTACCGGCGTCCTTCACTCAAACACTAACCCCTCACTCCCCAAAGCCTCCACCATCTGCGCAAACTCCGGCAGCCGCGCCACATATTCCGTTTCGAACGCCAGATACCGATCCTGCGCCGCTACGTAACGAATCTGCGGTTTCACTCGCGGGATGTCTTTGGAGGACAGTTTCAGCACGTCATTGCTGCGCTGGTTCCAGAACCACGCCAGCGTGTGCGTGCCGAAGGTTTGCGTGTGGTAATTCCACACCCACCAATCGCCATGGCCGCGGGCGACGTGCAGTTGCCCATGAAAGGTGCGCAGGGTGATGACCTGCTTGGGTTGCGTGGTCAGCAGGCGCGTGTCCTGGCGCAGTTCGCTGCCGAAGCCGTCCAGGACTGCACGGGTGCTGGCGCCGGTGATGAAGTTGAAGCGCCACGCCAGCAGCACGGTTTCCTGATAGCCCGAGTGTTCGCGGTTGGGCCGTGTGCCTTCGCTGAACAACAGTACCTCGTCGCCTTCCAGGTACGCTGTGGCCGCGCGCAACTGATAACCCTCAGCCGGCAACGGTTTGGCGGCGATGACGGCGTGTTGCGCGGGGGCTTGGTTGCAGATCCAGCACTGCGGGCCGTTGTGCTGCATAAACAGCAAACGGTTGGGCCCGATAGGCAAGAGGGTCAGTTCATCCGGGTGTTCGAAAATGACCTCGCTGGTCTGCGCGGTGATGCGCCAGATCCGCGTCAACGGCTCGGGATCGTAGAGGCGTTGACGCTCGTATATCTGCCCATCGACCACCACGCAGGGCTCTTCAAACGCCGGCCATTGGATCTGGGCAGGCCCGAAACCCTCCACAGCATCACCCTGGCGGATCTCGTACTGATAGCGGTCATCCGAACCGTACGCGCCGCGCGTCACCTGACGCTTCCACAGGCTGTGTTGAACGTTGGCATCGATAAGTTGCAGATCGGCGCCGTCCACGCCGTCGTCGCGGGCTTCGAGCATGTCCTGCTCGGTGGGTGGCCAGGGGTTGTAATCAATCAGGAAGCACAGCCAGCGGTCTTCGTCCTGCTCGGTAATCGCGGCCCAGCCGTTGCGGTAGTTGTACGCGTGCACAGAGGTCGGGCCGGGGTAGTCGTGCACGTCCTGCAGCCACTTGAGCTTGCTGCGCCTGGGTGGGCGCGCGGGCGGTGTTTGCGCTTCGATCAGCGTGGGCGTGAAGCGTGGCGCTGCGTTGTGCTCGCGCCAATGCCGGGCAAACCGCTCGCGCTGATTGGTCGGGACAATCACCGGGCGGTAATCGTCGCCACCGGCGTCGAGGTTCCACAGGTCGAAGCCCTCGCGCGCCAATGCAGTGGCCAGCGTATCGAAGCACACCTCGGGCATTTCATTGCACAGTTCGTCCAGCAGCGCCTCGAATGCCGGGCCGCACAGCGCAGGGATATGGGGGTAGGAAGGCGGCAACAGGGCCAGCCATTCGCCGCCGGGAGTTTTCCAATCGATATGCACCAATGGATCGAAACCAGCTGTCATGACGCCTGCCTGCCCTGGGATTGTGTACCACGCCTCTTAAAGCCCGAATCAAACCTCCAGGCCGTGGCGGATTTTTTCCAGCAATTGATCGATATGAAACGGCTTGGTGATCAGGTCCATGCGTTCGCCGAGAAAATCCTGGCGGTTCGCCGCATTCTCGGCGTAACCGGTCATGAACAGGATCGGTAATTCCTGGCGCAGATCCCGCGCATGATCGGCCAGCTCGCGGCCGGTCATGTACGGCAGCCCGAAATCGGTAAGCAGCAGGTCGATCGTCGGATCGGCTCGCAGCATGGCGATGGCTTCGTCACCGTCCGCGGCCAGGCTGCAGCGATAACCAGCATCCACCAGCACTTCAGCCACGAAACCACGCACCGAAGGCATGTCTTCGACCACCAGAATGTGCTCGCCGTTGCTCACCCCTGGCACGGCCTCGACTTTCGTGGCCAGGGCGGCCGGGCCGTCGGCGGCGGGCAGCATGATGGTCACTTCGGTGCCCTGGCGGGTCACGCTGCGGATCTGCGCATCGCCGCCGGACTGGCGGGCGAACCCATAGATGGTCGACAGGCCCAGGCCGGTGCCCTGGCCCACCGGTTTAGTGGTGAAGAACGGGTCGAACACTTTGTCGATCACGCCGGGCTCGATACCCACGCCGTTGTCGCGTACCGACAACGCAATGTACGGGCCGTTTTCCAGCTTGGGGTTGCCGGTGGAATGCGCAGGGTACGTGGTTACCCAGATGACGCCACCCTGGGGCAGGGCGTCTCGGGCGTTGATCACCAGGTTGAGCACCGAGCTTTCCAGCTGGATCGGGTCGACCAGCGCCACGGCGGGGTGGGTGGTCAGCTCCAGATTCAGCACGATGTGTTCGCCGATGGTGCGCATCAGCAGCTCTTCCAGAGAGCGGATATGCGCATTGATATCGGTGGGGCGGGTGTCCAGCGGCTGCTGGCGTGCGAACGCGAGCAAGCGGTTGGTCAGGCCGGCGGCGCTCAGGGCGGAGTTCAGCGCGGCGTCGGCATAATTGAGCACCTTGTCGGTGCGCTGGCTCTGAATGCGTTTCTTGATCAGCTCCAGGCTGGTGATGATCCCGGTCAGCAGGTTGTTGAAGTCGTGGGCGATGCCGCCGGTAAGCTTGCCCAATGCATCCATTTTCTGCGCCTGCAGCAACTGCGCCTCGGTGCGGGCCAACTGGCTCGCGGCATTGGCCAGTTCGGCCTGTTGATGACGTTCGCGATGACGGTGCTCGGTGACGTCCTCCACGAACACCAGGCTGAGGCCGGCGCTACGGTAAGGCGAAATCTGCCATTCGGTCTCGCGCAGCTGGTCGTCGACCTTCATCAATAACGTGCCTTTCCAGCGTTCACCGGCGGCCAGGCGCAGGCATAGCTCCTGGATCACGGCCAATTGATCGGTGGCGAAGCATTCCAGCAGGGCGTCGGGGTTGAGGTTGGCGTGGATCAGCTGGGCGAAGGCATGGTTGCATTCGTGGACTTTGAGGTGCGCGTCCATCACCGCGATGGGCGCGCTGATGTTGAAGAAAATCTCGCGAAAACGCGCTTCGCTTTCGCGCAAGGCGTATTCAGTGTCGCGTACGCGCAACAAGGTGCGCAGCGTAGCGAGCAGCACCTCCGGGTCCACCGGATGGATCAGGTACGCATCGGCGCCGGCGTCCAGGCCGGTGATGATATCGCCGGTCTCGATCGACGCCGCCGAGACATGCACCACCGGCAGCAACGCGGTGGCGGGGTCGGCGCGCAGGCCGCGCACGATATCGAAACCGCTCATGTCCGGCAGGTTGACGTCCAGGATCAGCGCATCGATGGTGCGACTGGCGATCAGGTCCAGACCGTCCTGGCCGGTGCCGGCTTCCAGTACCCGATAGTGATGGTTTTCCAGGCGCCGGCGCAGGGCGTAGCGCGTGGCAACGTTGTCGTCGACGATCAACACTTGGATGTCACGTTTCATCGACGATCTCGTTGGCGATGGAAAGAGGAATGACCACATAGAACAGCGAACCCACGCCGGGCTTGCTCTCCACGCCGACCCGGCCACCCAGCAATTGAGCGAAGCGCTTGCACAGTGACAGTCCCAGCCCGGTGCCGCGCAGGCGCTTCTGCAGCGGGGAGTCGATCTGGGAAAAGTCCTCGAACAGATTGCTGTGCAGTTCGACCGGGATACCCAGGCCGGTGTCCTGCACCGCGAAGCGGATCTCCCGCTCGTTCTCCATGCACGCCGACACGCGTACCTCACCCTGCAGCGTGAACTTCAGAGCGTTGGAGATAAAGTTGCGCAGGATCTGCGCGAGCTTCTTGTCATCGGTGTACAGCTTGGGCAGGCCGGCCGGCTCTTCGAAGATCAGGTCCACCGCCGAGGCATCGACAATCGGCCGGAACATGCCGCGCAGCGCCGAAAACAGGTCGAACATGTCGAACCAGGCCGGGGAGATACTGATGCGCCCTGCCTCGATCTTGGCCAGGTCCAGCAGGTCATCGACCATCTCGCGCAGTTCCCGCGCCGAGCTGCGGATAAAGCCCACCTGGGTGTGCTGCTCAGGGCTGAGCGGGCCGTCGAGTTCATCGTCCAGCAGGCTGGTGATGCTCAGGATCGAGCCCAACGGCGTGCGGAACTCATGGCTCATGTACGACAGGAAACGGCTCTTGAGGTCCGAAGCCTGGCGCAGTTGGTCGGCCTGGGTGTCCAGCTCGGCATACAGTGCCAGCACGCCCTGGTTGGTTTCATCCAGCTCGGCGCGCAAGGCGTCGGCTTCCTGGCGCAGGCGTTGCACCTCAGCGGCGAGCGAGGCAGTGGTGTCAGCCATCGATGGCCTCCAGGGCAATCACGAAAACGGTGACGTCATCCCGCCCGCGGCAGAAGTCACGGTGCAGGATGGCGGCGATCAAAGCCGGGTGGCGGTGCGTCAGCCCAGGGTAGTCGGCCAGGTTCCAGCGTGACTGCAAGCCGTCGCTGTACAGGATCAGCAACTGGCCGCCGACCTCAGCGTAGTCGAACGGCTGCGCCTTGCGAAACTGCACGCCGACGATGCCCGGGTGGGACGCCAGGCCACGGGACTTGCCGGAGCCGATCAGGCTGGCGCCGATATTGCCCACGCCGGTGAAGCGCAGGCTGCCGGTCGCGGCGTTGTATTGCGCCACGGCCACCGCACCGCCACGGGTGCCGGTCATGCCGACATGCATGTCGGCCATCAGCCGCGTGGCTTCATCAAAGGCACTGCGTGCAAATACCTGTTCGCCGTCCCGCGCGGCGCGTTCGGCTTCGCTGCCATGGCCCAGCCCATCGGCCACCATCACGCTGAAACGGCCGGGTTCGATTGCCAGGTGCCAGGCGTCGCCGCAGGCTGGGTCGTCATGCAGCGAATGCTGGCTGACCCCGTAGCGAATGTCGCTGACCGTGGAGGCTCGTGGATACAGACGCGCGAGCATCGCCGTGCCGCGAGGGTCGGCATATACATCGAACACCTGGGCCACCCGTGAAATGGCGCCCATGCCGATGCCCTGGGTGCCGCCGGTGGAAAACCCGTCCACCAGACAGCTGTCCAGGTCAAAGCCCTGGCCGCGGTCCACGGCGATCATCTCCACACCGCCGTTGCCGGTGGCGCGCAGGTGCAATTGCCCGTGAGCCGCATGCTTGAGGATGTTGCTGCTCAGCTCGGTGGCCACCAACGCCACTCTGCCGGCGTCGGTTTCGTCGAAGCCCAGGTGTTCGGCGAGTTTCTGCGCGGTGCGTCGGGCGTGGCCAATCTGGCTTACATCCTCGATCAACAACACCTCGGTGAGGGCGCTGGGAATATTCAGGCCCATCGAGTGATCGTCACGCGGGTGCCCTGGCCGGGTGCGGTGTCCAGTTCGAATTCGTCCACCAGGCGCTTGGCGCCGGTCAGCCCCAGGCCGAGCCCGCCGCCGGAGGTCCAGCCGTCGGTCATCGCCAGCTTGAGGTCGGGAATGCCCGGGCCTTCGTCGCGAAACGTCAGGCGAACGCCGGGGCGCAGGTCCTTCTCGACTATTTCCCAATCCATATACCCGCCACCGCCGTAGACCACCGTGTTACGCGCCAGCTCGCTGACCGCCGTGACCAGTTTGGTCAGGTCGATCAGGCGCATGCCGCAGTCCTGGGCCAGTTTGCGGACCAATTGCCGAGCCAGCACGACGTCCTGTTCGATCAGCACGGGGTGCGTGCCATTGCTGGCCACGGTCATGAGTGGTCCACCCGTTCTCGCAACAGCTTCATGCCTCGTTCGACATTCAATGCGGTGGCGACGCCGGGCAGGGTCATGCCCAATTCCACCAGGGTAATGGCCACCGCCGGTTGCATGCCCACCAGCACGGTCTGCGCGTCCATGATCCGCGACAGGCCGGAGATGGTGCCGATCATGCGGCCGATAAAGGAGTCGACCATGTCCAGCGCCGAGATATCGATCAATACGCCACGCGCCGAGGTGCGATTGATGCGTTCGGACAGGTCGTCCTGCAGCGTCAACGCCAACTGGTCGTGCATGTCCACCTGGATGGTCACGAGTAGAAACTCGCCCATCTGCAAAATCGGGATGCGTTCCATAATCAGACGGCCTTGGTCACGGTCACGCCCAGGCGCTTGAGGGACAGGGCCAGGGCGTCGGCCAGATTGGCCTTGGTGACCACGCCTTGCAGGTCAAGGCCCAGGTGCACGATGGTCTGGGCGATCTGCGGGCGCACGCCGCTGATGATGCAGTCGGCACCCATCAGGCGAATGGCGGTCACGGTCTTGAGCAGGTGCTGGGCCACCAGGGTATCGACGGTCGGCACACCGGTGATGTCGATAATTGCGATTTCCGCGCCGGTGTCGACGATGCGTTGCAGCAGCGACTCCATCACCACCTGGGTGCGCTGGGAATCCAGGGTGCCGATCATCGGCAGGGCCAGTACGCCATCCCACAGTTTGACCACCGGCGTGGACAGTTCGAGCAGTTCTTCCTGCTGGCGCTTGATCACCAGTTCACGGGACTTCTGGAACGTGCGAATGGTGTGCATGCCGAGGGCATCGAGCAGCTCGGAAATTTCCCACAGCTGTTCGGCCAGTTGCGCCGGCTGTTCGACGTATTCGCGTTGCAGCAGGGCGAACAGCGGGCCTTTGAGCGCGAAGATGAAACTGGCGGTCTGTTGCGAGTCCTGGCCGACCAGCGCGCGGCTATGGGACAGCTTTTCCAGGAGCACGCGGGTTTCGGCCCAGTTCTCGTGGTTGACGTTCTGCGAACCGCCTTGTTCCAAGGCTGCAATCAGTGTGCTCAGGAAGTCGTTGGCCTGTTGTTTCAGCTCGGCTTCCTTGACGTTACGGGTGGCACCCGAGGCCTCGAGGCTTTCGATCCATGTGCTCAACAGGCTGAGTTTGTTGGTTTGCAGCGCCTGAACGGTGTTCGCGTGAAGTGTCGCCATGGGAAAGCTCCTGGATGCCTGATATATGCTGCGCGCAATCTATACCAAAATGTGTCGTTTGAAACTTTTTACACTGATTATTGCGGGGGATGTCTACAAACTGCGTCGCCCCACGTTCATGGGCCTCGGGTACTATAGATCGACCCTCTCAGTCGGCCAGTGCTTCCCGTGATTATCAATTTCGACCTCAACGACCTGCAGGCCTTTCGTGCCGTGGTGGACAAAGGCAGTTTTCGCGGCGCCGCCGAAGCGATCCGCATCTCGCAACCGGCCTTGAGCCGACGCATCGAAAAGCTCGAATCGGCGCTCGATGTGAAGCTGTTCGAGCGCACCACCCGACGTGTCAGCCTGACCATGGTGGGGCGCGCGTTTCTCCCGCAGGTCGAACGCATGCTCGACGACCTTGACCTCGCGCTGATGGGCATCAGCAATGTGGCGTCCACGCGCATGGGCAATGTCACCATCGCCTGCGTGCCCTCCACCGCGTACTACTTCATGCCTCATGTAATCGCCGAGTTCCACAAGCTCTACCCGAAGATTCGCCTGCGCGTGCTCGACGCCAGTGCCGGCGAGGTGTGCAGTGCGGTGGAAAGCGGCGAGGCGGATTTCGGCGTGAGTTTCAGCGGCAGCCTGGCCGATGAGGTGGAGTTTGAACTGTTGCTGCAGGAACGTTACGTGCTGGCGTGCCGGCGTGACCATCCACTGGCCGGGCGCGACAGCGTGACCTGGGCCGAAGCCTATGAGCATGACTACATCACCGTAGATAAAACCTCGGGCAACCGCTTCCTGCTCGACCAGGCCTTGCGCGGCGTGCGGGTAAAGAAGCCGAGTATCTGCGAAACCCACCACGTGACTACCATGATCGGGTTGGTAGAGGCGGGGCTGGGCGTGGCCATGGTGCCATCGATTGCAATGCCGGCGTGCGAACACCCGATTCTGGTGAGTGTGCCGCTGGTGGAGCCGCAGGTGATGCGCAATGTGGGCTTGATCAAACGCCGCGGGCGGACGTTGCCGCCGGCGGCGTTGGAGTTGGAACGGTTGGTGCGCGAGATGCCGTTTCGGTCAGTGTGATACCGAGTCCAGGCCGGTGGCGCGCACCGCCGGTTGTACCTCGGGAGAGGCGAGGTACTGCAGCAGCGCCTTGGCCTGCGCTGGGTGATCGGCGTTCACCGGGATACCCGCGGCGAAGCGCGTCACCGATTGCACGTCCTCGGGGATTTTGCCTACGTAGGTCACGCCCGGCACCGGTAACAGTTCTGCCACCTGCTGCAAGCCCACTTCGTAGTCGCCCTTGGCAACCTGCTCGGCCACCGGCAGGCGCTCGATCATGGTGCCCTTGGCCGGCATGCCGAGTTTCTTGAACAGCTCTTTCTCGACATACACGCCACTGGCGCTGTCCGAGTAAGCCACGGACTTGGCCTTGCTCAGTACGGCCTTGAGCTCGGCATCGGTGCCGATCGCCGGTTTCGGCTGGCCTTGCCTGACCACCAGGCCAATGCGCGAATCGGCCAATTCCACCCGCGAGGCCGGGTCGACCTTGCCTTGCTTGATCAACTCATCCAGGGCGTAGCCGACCATGATCACCACGTCGGCGTGTTCGCCACGGGCCAGGCGGTTGGGGATCGCTTCCGGCGCCTTGCCCATCGACGGGCCGAGAATGGTGTCGAGGGTGTCGCCGCTGCGCTGGGCATATTGCGGGCCCAGCACTTTATAGGCTGCCGTGAAGCCACCGGAGGTCATGACCTTGAGCTGCTCGGCCTGGGCCGTCAGCGCCAGGGCGCCGAGGGCGAGGGCGGTCAGCGTATTGAACAGCGGCTTCATCATGCGGCCCCCTGCATCACTTGGCCACGGGCGTTGGCGCGGCGGTACAGCGCCAGGGTCGAGCACAGTGCACACAGCGCGGCGAACATCATCCAATAGGCCGGCGAAGCTTTGTCTTCAGTGATGTGAATGAACCAGGTGGAGATCGCCGGGGTGAAGCCACCGAAGATCGCGGTCGCCAGGCTGTAGGCCAGGGAGAAACCCGCCACGCGCACTTCCACCGGCATGATTTCGGTCAGGGCCGGGATCATCGCACCGTTGTACATGCCGTACAGGAAGGAGAACCACAGCAGGGTTTCCAGCATATGTGCAAAGCTCGGCGCGTTAACCACGTAGGACAGGGCCGGATAGGCCGTAAGCACGGTCAATGCGGTCATGGCGATCAGCACCGGTTTGCGCCCGAAGCGGTCGCTGAGGGTGCCGCCGATGGGCAGCCATACGAAGTTGGAGATGGCCACCAGCAAGGTCACCAGCAGCGCGTCGGAGGTGCTCAATTGCAGGACGGTCTTGCCGAAGGTCGGCGCGTACACAGTGATCAGGTAGAACGCGGTGGTGGTCATGGCCACCATCAGCATGCCGCCGATCACCACGGTCCAGTTCTTCACCAGGGTTGCGAGCACTTCGCGCATGGTCGGGCGATGCTTGCGATTGGCGAACTCTTCGGTTTCCTGCAGGTTGCGACGCAGCACAAAGATAAACGGGATGATCACGCACCCTACGGCGAACGGAATGCGCCAGCCCCAGTCGGCGACCACCGACGGTTCCATCCACACGTTCAAACCGTAGCCCAGCGCGGCGGCGACCACGATGGAGATCTGCTGGCTGCCCGACTGCCAGCTGGTATAGAAGCCTTTGCGGCCCGGCGTGGCCATTTCGGCCAGGTACACCGACACCCCGCCCAGTTCCGCGCCGGCCGAGAAGCCTTGCAGCAGGCGGCCGAGCAGCACCAGCAACGGCGCCCATAGGCCAATGCTCTGGTAGCCCGGCACCAGCACGATCAGCAGCGTGCCGCTGGCCATGATCGACAGCGTCACGATCAGGCCTTTGCGCCGGCCGACGTCATCGATATACGCCCCCAGAATGATCGCGCCCAGGGGCCGCATCAGGAAGCCCGCGCCGAACACGGCGAAGGTCATCATTAATGATGCAAACTCATTAGCGGCGGGGAAGAACGCGGCAGCAATGTAAGTGGCATAGAAGCCGAACAGAAAGAAGTCGAACTGTTCGAGGAAGTTACCCGAAGTAACGCGCAATACCGCGCCCACTTTGGAGCGGGCAGAGTCAGGCCGGGTTGAGCTAGTCATGGTTTGTGTCTCCAGCGTTCTTTTTAAAGTGCTTGTTTCGCTTAAGACCTGGGATAGTGGCTGACACATTTAGAAATGATAAGTGAAAATTTTGGATTTATTGATGCGTCATGGCTATCAATCGGCGACCGCATCCGAAACCCTTGTCCTGTTCTATGCTGATAACGATGGCCAATGCTTACGCAAGGGAGGTGACAATGGGTAACGAACCGAAGCACCACGATGAGCCGGCGCAGGAGCAATCCCGGCGTCACGAAGAGGAAAAACCACAAACCTGGAAACATCCGGACGATGGCACGGAGTTGTCCGAGCGCGATCAGGAAAGGCCGCTCAAACCCTGAGCGCCAGGTCTGACAGGCACCGGTGGGCCATGGCCTGCCGGTGAATCCGGCGCTGTCGCGCGTAGACGCCGCTCGCGGCGCTTTCTACACTGCGGTTCGTCTTGGGGAAAGGGCAGGCGCCGATGAATCGCAACGAATTACGCAAGGCCGACATCAATCTGATGGTGGTCTTCGAAGCACTGATGCTCGAGCGCAACGTCACGCGGGTGGCGGAGAAACTGTTTCTGGGCCAGCCCACTATCAGTTCGGCGCTCAACCGTTTGCGTACCTTGTTCAACGACCCGCTGTTTATCCGCGTCGGCCACCGCATGGAGCCCACCGCGCGAGCCGAAGAGATAATCCAGCACCTGTCGCCGGCCCTGGATTCGCTGTCGTCGGCCTTGAGCCTGACCCACGATTTCGACCCGTCCATCAGCACCATGACCTTCCGCATCGGCCTGTCCGACGATGTGGAATTCGGCCTGTTGCCGCCTTTGCTGCGCGCCTTGCGCCAGGAAGCGCCGAAGGTGGTGTTTGTGGTGCAGCATGTCGATTACTGGCGCATCCCCGATCTGCTGGCATCCGGTGACATCACCGTCGGCATTACCCAGACCCGTGGCCTGCCGGCCAATGCCAAGCGCAAATTGCTGCGTCATATCCGTCCGCGCCTGTTGCGCGCCGATGCGTCGGACACGCCGTTGACCCTCGATGAATATTGCGCACGGCCCCATGTGCTGGTGTCTCACACCGCCAACGTGTCGGGGTTTGCCGATGAATGGCTGGCGGAAATCGGCCGCAAGCGGCAGGTGGTGTTGTCGGTGCCGCAATACAGCGCCTTGCCGGCGCTGTTGGCCGGCACCGACCTGATCGCCAGCCTGCCGGACTACACCGCGGAGGCCATGGCCGTGTCAGGCCAGCTGTTTTGCGAGCCGTTTCCGTTCGAGACGCCGACCCTGGATTTGTCCATGGTCTGGCTCAGCCACGTGGATACCGACCCGGCCGAGCGCTGGGTGCGTTCGCGGTTGGAAGCGTTTATGAGCGATCGCGGGCCGCTGAATCCTGCCTGACGGTTTTTTCCGTGATATATCTAAGAGTCTTCCTACAAATAACTCGGAGCGATCCATGCCGCACTTGCACCTGGAGTACACCGCGAACCTCACCGGCCTGGCCGTCGAGAAAGCCTTGTTGCGGCTCAACAATGTGCTGATGGCATCCGGGCAATTCGGCTCGGAGTTCGATATCAAAAGCCGCGCGGTGAAAGTCGAGAGTTTCCAGGTGGGCACGTCCTTCAACCCACGCGGTTTCATTGCGGTGAAATTGTCGCTGCTCAGCGGACGCTCGCCTCAAGTCAAGAAACAGCTGTCGGAAGGCCTGTTGGCGGCGTTGCACGATATGGGCGACTGGCCGGCGGACATGCAGGTGCAGCTCAGCGTGCAACTGCTCGATATGGATCGAGAGTCCTACAGCAAGGTTGTCATCG
Organism: Pseudomonas quebecensis; assembly: GCF_026410085.1. Classification (NCBI taxonomy): domain Bacteria; kingdom Pseudomonadati; phylum Pseudomonadota; class Gammaproteobacteria; order Pseudomonadales; family Pseudomonadaceae; genus Pseudomonas; species Pseudomonas quebecensis. The sequence goes on along the minus strand of NZ_CP112866.1, from coordinate 3,676,132 downwards.
GCTGATCACCGCCCCGCAAAATCACTGCAGAGCCTGCGTCAGAGCAGCCCTTGTTCGGCGCAGACTTTCACCACCTGTTCCCTGAACCAGGTATTGGCGCGGTCCTGCTCGCTGCTTTCGTTCCACTGCATATCCAGAGTAAAACCCGGCAAGCCGTTCGGCGCTTCGCAGTGACCGAAGGTCGAGGCCGGTGCCAGTAGCTTTTGCACACGGCGGGGCAGGGTGACGACATAGTCGGTGCCCGTGATCATCTTTAATGCCGCGCTGTAGCTGTTGGCCCGCGCCACCACGTGGCGTTTACGCGCCAGGCGGCCCAGCCAACCGTCGATCATATTGGTATCGGACGTCCACGGTGTGGGAAACACATGGCGTCGCTCCACAAACGATTGCAGGCTGAACGCCGGTTCCTGTGGCGCGGCGCGTTTGTCGAACACGCACACCAGATCATCCTCCAGCAGCATCTGGGTTCTGAAGTCTTTGTGGGTGCGATGAAAGTGCGGGCCGAAGCAAATCACCAGGTCCAGGCGACCTTGGCGCAGGTCCTCGGCGGGGATATCGGCTTCCAGCTTGCGCACATTGACGATCACCGGCAGGTCGGCGCGGTCGAATTGCTTGAGCAGGCGCGGCAGGATCAGCTGTTCGAAGTATTCCGGGGCGCACACATTGAAGGTCACCGCCTGCTGGGTCGGGTCGAACGCCTGGCCACCGGCATGACACAGGTTGATGCTTTCGAGAATCTTCTGCACATGCCCGTACATGGTGGTGGCCTTGTACGTCGGTCGCATGCCCGCACGGGTGTTGATAAACAGTTCATCCTCGAAACTGGTACGCAGTTTCTTGAGGCTGTAGCTCACGGTGGACTGGCTGACGAACAGCGTTTCTGACACATCGGTAACGCTGCTCTGGTCATAAACGGCGATAAACACCATCAAGTCCTGCATATCGAGCTTTCTGAGCAAGTTACTGTTTAACATCGGTTTCGTCCGTAAACCCCATGTACCGAATTCAGTACAAGACAGCGCAAAAGATTAACGGAACGGGCGTCCCAATAGGAAGCTTCGTAGGCTGTTTCTATGTTGGGTGTGGGACAAAAACTGTTGGCGACACGACCTCAGCGAATTTGCTGCGCGTAGCGCTTGGGGTCGAAGCGCGTCACGATCAGCAGCATCACACCGATCACGGCAGTCAGCGCCCACCAGGCCCATTCGAAACTGCCCAGTTGGTCGCGGATCACGCCGGCGATCAGAGGCGACAGCCCCGCGATCAGGTAGCCGATGCCCTGCACAAAGGCCGTAAGACCACCGGCGCGGCGGGGGTTGTCCAGGTGGTCGAGGGACAGGATCAGGCTCATCGGAAACAGCCCGCCGATGCCCAGGCCGAGCAGGCAGGGCCATAGCAGGCTCAGGTGCTGTGGCGCGAGGATCAGGCCGCAGAACCCGAGGATGATCAGCACCAGCAACACCGCCACCACGCCGCGTTTATCCCGGCGACGGTTGGCGATGGCCGGCGTGACCAGCCCCGACACCACTTCCATCGCCGTGAGAAAGCCCAGCAGCAGTCCGGCGTTCTGTTCACTCCAGCCTTGCTCTACGTAGTACGGCGCCAGCCACGCGAGTACACAGGTGTAGGACGCCGTGCCAAGACCAAAGAAGATCGCCAGCAACCAGGCGCGTGCGTTACCGAAAAAGCTTTCCTGCGCGCCGGAGCCGGCCTGGGGCACCGTCGGCAGCGTCGCACGCTGGGCGCACCAGAACACCAGCGCCAGCACGGCGAGCGTTGCCCAGATCGCCAGGCCGATGCGCCAACTGCCGGTCCGTGCCTGCACGAACGGCGCGAATGACGCGGCCAACGCGGCACCGCCCATGATTGCGGTGACATACAGGCCCATGAACAACGACACATTCTGGTTGAAGCGGGTCTTGATCAGCGTCGGCATCACCGCCTGGATCAACGCGATCCCCACCCCGGCGGCGATGGCGCTGACGATCAGCTCCAGCGCCGAATCCAGCCACAACCGTGACAGCGTCGCCACGCCGATCACCCCCAGCGACAGCACGATGCTGCGGTGTTCGCCAAGCCGCTTGGCCAGGCCCATACCGAAAAACATCGCCAGCCCCATGGCCATCACCGGCAGCATGGTCAACAGTGCCGCGCTGCTGAAACTCAACGGCACATCGCCGCGAATCGACGATAACAACGGCCCGACTGCCGCCATCGACGGACGCAGGTTAAGGGCGACCAGCACAACACTGAGCATCAGCCAGACGGCCGTAGTGGGTTTTGCGTGAACGTTTTCCATGGGCAAGCCTTGAGTGAACAAGCGCGAATCAGGCCACGGTGGATGCAGGCGGAGCAAATGAGAAAGTCGCAGGGGTTATTGAAAAATTGCGCGGGGGTTGATGGGCTTGCAACAGACTGCTCGCTCACCACAACCAGTGTGTACGCCGCTCCCCTGTGGTGACTGGGCTCACACCGCCACCTCCTTCATCCACAGCCCCTGGTCGATTTCAATCAGCGTCGGCCTCTGCCGTTGCGCGGCGGCATCCAACGCCCTACGCAGCTGCGTAACGCTGTGCGCGCTGGCGGTGGCGCTGCCGAGGGCTTTGGCCACGCCGATAAAATCCGGCGTGTAGATGTCCACGCCCACCGGCTCGATGGCGCGGTTGAGCATATAGCGCTTGATCTCTTCATAGCCCTGGTTGTTCCACAGCAACACGATGATCGGCGTACGAGCCTCCACCGCGCTCGCCAGTTCCGGCAGGGTGAATTGCAGGCCGCCGTCGCCGATCAGGCACACCACCGGCCGGCCGTCGCCGCGTCCAAGCCAGGCGCCGATGGCGGCGGGCAGGGCGTAGCCCAGGGTGCCGTAGCCGGTGGAGGCGTTGAACCAGCGGCGCGGTTGGTCGAGGTTCAGGGTCAGGTTGGCGCTGTACACCGGCTGGGTCGAGTCGCCCACCAGCACGGCGTCCGGCAAGGCGTGCAGAACCGTATTGAGGAACAGGCTATGCGCGCGCGTGGCGGCGTCCCAGGTGGGCGTCAATTCAGCCCACAACCGCGCCACGCGTAGGCGCCCCCAGTGGGGTTCACGCGCAGGCAGTGGCCCGCGCAAAACGTCGGCCAGCAAGGCGTCGGCGGCGATCCGCGCATCCGCCACCAACGCCACCTCGGGCCGGTAGTTGCGCACGGTCTGGTCCGGGTCGATATCGATGCGCAGCAAGACACCGGGGATTTCGAAGCCGCCGGCGAAGGTGGTGTCGTAGTCGGTTTCCGCAAGCTCCGTGCCGATGGCCAACACCACGTCGGCTTCGGCCACCAGGGCGCGGGTGGCGGGCAGGCTCTGGGTCGAGCCGATCAGCAGCGGATGCGCGGCCGGCAACAGGCCCTTGGCGTTGATGGTCAGCGCGACCGGTGCGCCGAGGGTGACGGCCAGTTCGGTCAGCGCAGCGGCGGCGTCAATGGCACCGCCGCCGGCCAGGATCAGCGGGCGCTTGGCCGCGACGAGCAAACGGCTCATCTGTGCAACCGCCGCCGGTGCCGCGCCGGCGCGGGCCACGTTAACCGGTGCGCAGGGCAGCAGCGCATCGGCGTTTTCCACCAGCACGTCCAGGGGGATTTCGATATGTACCGGGCGCGGCCGCCCGGCCTGGAATAACGCAAACGCCCTGGCCAGCACGCCCGGCAGCTCCGCCGCCGACATCAGCGTGTGGGAAAATGCCGCCACCCCAGCCACCAGCGCGCTCTGGTTCGGCAGCTCATGCAATTTGCCGCGTCCACCGCCCAGCTGGCTGCGCGATTGCACGCTGGAAATCACCAGCATCGGGATCGAGTCGGCATACGCCTGGGCCATGGCCGTGGTGATATTGGTCATACCGGGGCCGGTGATGATGAAGCACACGCCCGGCTTGCCACGGGTGCGTGCGTAACCGTCGGCCATAAAGCCGGCGCCCTGTTCATGGCGCGGGGTGACGTGGCGGATACCGGAGCGGGCCAGGCCGCGATACAGCTCCACGGTGTGCACCCCGGGTATGCCGAACACATGGTCCACGCCGTAGCCTTCCAGGAGGTTGACCAACACTTCGCCGCAGGTCGCCATACAGGTCGCTCTTGTGAATGAGAGAAGGCGGTATTGGAACGGTTGGCCCATGGCGCCCACAATCGATAAAACGTCATACTCGCCATGTCCTCACGTCATGGCTCATCGCATGAAACGCCTTCCGCCGCTGCCTGCGCTGCACACGTTCTGGGTCACGGCCCAGTGCTGCAACTTCACCCGCGCCGCCGAGCGCTTGCACATCACCCAGGGTGCGGTGAGCCGGCAGATCGCCGGGCTGGAGCGCCACTTGGGCTACCCCTTGTTTGTGCGTCAGGCGCGCGGTTTGAGCCTTACCGAGCAAGGGCGTGAATGGCAGCAGTGCACGCAGCAGGTGTTTGGCCTGGTCGGTGCCGCGGTGGAACAGATCGGCCGTCGGCGTCAGGCCCTGCAACTCAAGGCTTCCACCTGCGTGATGCGCTGGTTGCTGCCGCGCCTGATGCAATGGCAACGGGAACGCCCTGATGTGCCGGTTGAGCTCACTACCACCGTGGCCAACACCGTGGACTTTCGTCGCGAGCCTTTCGATGCGGCCGTGATTTACGCGCCCATCGCCGAACAGCCCGCCGAGGCCGTGCATCTATTCGACGAACGACTCACCCCGGTCTGCGCGCCGGCCTTGCTCGCGACGCTGCGCGCGCCGGCAGACCTGCAACACCAGGTGCTGCTGCACCCCACGCGCGACGAACGGGACTGGACGCTCTGGCTGAATGCGGCGGATGTGCGCTTGAGCACCGTGAGCCAAGGCCATCACTTCGAAACCCTGGACCTGGCGATGACAGTGGCGTCCCAAGGCTCCGGCGTGGCGATCGGCGATTGTGCGCTGATCGGCGAGGATGTGAAGGCGGGGCGGCTGGTCATGCCGTTTGAACGGCGTGTGCCGACGGGGATGGGCTATTACCTGGTGTCTGCGCCGGGCGCGCAGCCCATGCCGGAGCTAGAGGCATTGATGGCTTGGCTGCAGAGCCAGGCGCACTCTTCAGATCAGGGTGGGGCAGCGGTACTTGAACTGACCGATCGATCGCCATCGGGGGCAAGCCCCCTCCCACAGTTTTGATCTGGTTTCGTCAGTGCATGTGGGAGGGGGCTTGTCCCCGATAGCGATGGATCAGTCACTCCACCAATCAGTAACCGACCGTAAAACGCTGGCGCGGGTGCTGATGCTTTTCCACTTCATCGATCAGCGCGATGGCGTAGTCGGCAAAGCTGATCCAACTGCGGCCTTCGGCGCTCACCAGCAAATGGTCGTGACCCAGGCGGAAGCGGCCGGTGCGTTCGGTCTCGACGAATTCCGCCGACGGTGACAGAAAGGTCCAGTCCAGGTCCTGTTCCTGGCGCAGGGCTTCGAGGAACTCAGCACCGGCACTGGCTTCGGCTTTGTATTCAGCCGGGAAGCCCGGACTGTCGATCACGCGGCTGCCGTCCGGCAGCAGCAGCGAACCCGCGCCGCCCACCACCAGCAGGCGCTTGACCCCGGCTTTTTTCACCGGGCCGATCACGGCGGCAGCGGGCAATGTGGCAAAGTGCGCCGCGCTGATCACCACGTCGCTGCCGCTGATGGCCTGTTGCAAAGCGTCGGCATTCAGGGCATCGACCTGTTCGACGGTGACGCCGGCGCGCGCCGCCAGGGTATCGGTATTGCGCGCGATGGCGACCACGCTATGCCCGCGACGCAGCGCTTCTTCCAGCAGTTGGCTGCCGGCACGGCCGGTGGCGCCAATGATTGCGATCTTGCTCATGATGTTCTCCAGTAAAAGTCAGGGTTTACAGCGGTTCACCACTTCATTTCGCCCTTGGCGACTTTGGCGCTCAGCTCCAGCGAGCTCTCGTCGGCGAGGGTCGGGTAGCGCTTTTTCATGGCTGCGATCAGCGCGGCGGCGTCCTTGGCCTTGGCGGTTTCCAGGTCAAAGGCCTTGATGTAGTCAGCCGTGAAGGCCACCGACGCCAGCGACGGCGTGCCCAGGTAATGGCCCGGAATCACGGTGCGCGGCTGCAGCTGTTGGATGCGTTGCAAGGTCGCCAGCCAGTCTTTGTGGGACTGTGCGCTTTGGGTGTCAGCCATCCATACATGAATGTTCTGGGCCACCACCACGCCACCGACGACCGCCTTGATCGACGGGATCCACACCACGCTGCGATCCGGCTGTGGGCCATCCAGGCCGACCACTTCCAGTGTCTGGCCCTCCAGGCTCAGGCTGTGGCCTTCAAGTACCTGCGGCACGATGGTTTTAGCCGGTTTGTCGGCGCCCATTTTCGGGCCCCAGAATGCCAGTTTGTCGGCCACGGTGGCCTTGATGTGCTCGACCACCGGTTGCGGCGCCAGCACCTTGGCGTCGGGGAAAGCCGCAGTCAGGGTGTCGAGGCCGAAGTAGTAGTCCGGGTCGCCATGGCTGATGTAGATGGTGGTCAGGTGCTTGCCGCTGGCGCGGATGTTCTGCACCAGTTGCTCGGCCTGGCTTTTGCCGAATTGCGCATCCACCAGGATCGCGTCCCTGGCGCCGCTGACCAGCACCGAGGTGACTGGGAAGATTGCCGCTTCGCCGGGGTTGTACACGTCGAGCTTCAGCTCGGCCGCGGCCGCATGGGCGGCGAAGGCCAGGGCGGCGGTGCCCAGGCTCAGGCGCTTGAAGGTTGAGAACATTGGGCAGCTCCAGCATCGATTCAAAGGATGCACAGAGCTTAGTTGCACCAAACCAGACTAAAAATGCGATGCTGGAACATAGTTTGTTTCTAAAATCGGGCAGATCATGGATCGTCTTCAAGCAATGCGCGTGTTTGTCACCGTGGTCGACCTGGGCAGCCAATCCGCCGCCGCCGATCATCTGGACCTGTCACGCCCGGTGGTATCGCGCTACCTGGTCGAGCTGGAGGACTGGGTCGGCGCGCGCCTGCTGCACCGCACCACACGCAAGCTCAGCCTGACCGCAGCGGGCAGCGAAACCCTGCCCCGTTGCCGGCAAATGCTGGAATTGGGTGCCGACATGCAGGCCGCCGTGAGCGAACCGGACGACGCGCCTCGCGGCCTGTTGCGCCTGAGTGTGAGTACGTCGTTCGGCCAGGTGCAATTGGCCGAGGCCATCGCCGAATACGTCAAGCGCCACCCGTTGGTGACGGTGGATCTGCAACTGCTCGACCGCACGGTAAACCTGGTGGATGAGCGCATCGATCTGGCGATTCGCATGAGCAACGACCTGGACCCCAACCTGATCGCCCGGCGCCTCAGCGTTTGCCGCTCGGTAGTGTGCGCCACGCCTGAGTACCTGCGCGAGCATCCGGCGCCGCGCAAAGTCGAAGACCTGGCGCGCCACAATTGCCTCACCCACTCCTATTTCGGCAAGAGCCTGTGGCATTTCGACGAGCGGGGTGAGCATGTGTCGGTACCGGTGAGCGGCAATATCACCGCCAACGAGGCCAGCACCTTACTGCGCCTTACCCTGGCCGGCGCCGGGGTCGCCATGCTGCCCAGCTATCAGGCGGGCGACTATGTTCGTCGTGGCGAACTGGTACGCCTGCTGCCTGGCGCCGATCCCCGGCAGATGAACATCTACGCGGTCTACGCCTCGCGCAAACACATGCCCTCGGCGTTGCGCAGCCTGCTGGATTTCCTGGTCCTGCGCTTTCCCGAGGAGCCGGCGTGGGATGAGGGTTTATACGCGACATAAACGGGTTGAATGGCGGCCAATAATGGCAACCTGCCCTGACTGACCTATGCTTTAAACAGCACCGTGTAGAACCGTGCAGAGGTCAGTGCCATGAGCATCAAAACCCGCAAGTACCTGACGATTTTCGCCCTCAGCGTCTTGGCCAGCGCGCTTTACGCAACGGCCGCCTACCGCGTCGAGCAAACCCGTATGCAGCCGACCTTTGCGATCAGCTGCCATCAGGATCTGTGCGTTCCGCGCAGCGGCAGTTTCAGCGCGCTCAGGTAGGCTGCCTGGATTTAAGCTGCTCGCGAAAGGCCTTGGGCGAAAAGCCGACCCGGCGACGGAACAACCGCGAGAAATTGGTCGGGTCGGAAAAACCCAACACCTCAGACATCTCATTGATGGTCATGCTGGTGTACGTCAGCAAGCGCTTGGCTTCCAGCAACTGGCGGTCATGCATGATCTGCAGCGCGGGCTGGCCGCCCAATTCACGGCAAGTGCCGTTCAGGTGCGACACGGAGATCCCCAGTTTGTGGGCCAGGTCTTCGATCTTCGGGTGCTCGCGGTAGTGCTGTTCAACCAGTTGGGTGAACCGCCGGAAATACTCACGCCCGCGTGGCGCCCGAGGGTGACGACGCTGGATTGCCTGACGACTGATCCACACCAGCAACACGCTGACCAGGGCATGCATCAGCATGTCCCGGGCCGGTTGCTCATCGGCGTACTCCTCCTGCAAGCGGGCGAACAGGCGGTTGAGGTACTCGCTGTCCTTGCCCGCCGGGTAACTGCCCGGCATCTGCAACGCGTCGGCCGTGGCGCCCAGTTGCGCCTGTAGATGGTCCACCAGCGGGGCCGCCAGCGTCAGCACGTAACCTTCGACATCCTCGGCAAAGTGGAAGCCATGCACGCACAGCGGTGGCAGCACCTGCAACGTGGCTTCATTGAGGGTGGTGCGCTGGCCTTCGATTTCCAATTGGGCCTGGCCTTTGTGCACATAAAGCAATTGGCACAGATCCGCGTGCCGGTGGGGCTGGATTTCCCACTGGTATTCCCGACTGCGCCGGGAAATGGTTTCGCAGTGCAACAAATCGGGCGTCGGCCACTGCTGGCTTTCCCCGTAAAGCTTGAAGACCGGAATCGCGGTTTTGGTCATGGTTTAAATCCGATACTCGGGATAGTTGTGCGGTAATCGCCCCGATTGGCAAAAAGCGCAGGCTTTGGCGCAGTTTTCACCTTCTTATGCTGGGCGCTCAAGTGAAAATGTCAGCTACAAGACCAATGACAACTCTTTCACTCGATCCGTTCGGGTGGAACTTGCGGGCCATAAAAATAATGAAAACGCTGAACACCCAAGTCGCCATTATCGGCGCCGGTCCATCCGGACTGCTCCTCGGCCAGTTGCTGCACAACGCCGGCATCCAGACGTTGATCCTTGAGCGCCAGAGCGCCGATTACGTGCTCGGCCGCATTCGTGCCGGCGTGCTGGAGCAGGGCATGGTCGATCTGCTGCGCGAGGCCGGCGTGAGCCAGCGCATGGATCGCGACGGCCTGGTGCACGACGGCTTCGAACTGGCGCTCAACGATAGGCTCGCCCACATCGACCTCAAAGCGTTGACCGGCGGCAAATCCGTGATGGTCTACGGCCAGACCGAAGTCACCCGTGACCTGATGGAGGCGCGTGCCGATGCGGGCGCCATCACCCTGTATGAAGCACGCGACGTCCAGCCCCACGACCTCAAGAGCGATCGGCCCTGGCTGACCTTCGAACATCAGGGCCAGACGTTTCGCCTGGAGTGCGACTACATCGCCGGGTGCGACGGTTTTCACGGAGTCGCCCGCCAATCGATCCCGGCCGATGCCTTGAACATTTTCGAACGGGTCTACCCGTTCGGCTGGCTGGGCATCCTCGCCGACACACCACCGGTGCACGCGGAACTGGTGTACGCCAAGCACCCTCGTGGCTTTGCCCTTTGCAGCATGCGCTCGCCCACCCGCAGTCGCTATTACCTGCAGGTGCCGGCGGATGAAGCACTGGAGCAATGGTCGGATGCGCGGTTCTGGGAAGAGCTCAAACAGCGTCTGCCCGCCGCATTGGCCGAGCAGTTGGTGACCGGGCCGTCGATCGAAAAAAGCATCGCGCCGCTGCGCAGCTTCGTGGTGGAGCCGATGCAGTACGGGCGCCTGTTTCTGCTGGGTGACGCCGCGCACATCGTGCCCCCTACCGGCGCCAAGGGCCTTAACCTGGCGGCCAGTGATGTCAGTACCTTGTTCAGGATTCTGCTCAAGGTGTATCGCCAGGGCCGGGTGGATTTGCTGCAACAGTACTCGGCGATCTGCCTGCGCCGGGTGTGGAAGGCCGAGCGGTTTTCCTGGTGGATGACTTCCATGCTGCACACGTTTGATGAAGCCGACGAGTTCAGCCAGCGCATCGCCCAGAGTGAGCTGGACTACTTCATCGACTCCGAAGCCGGGCGCCGGACGATCGCGGAAAATTACGTCGGACTTCCTTACGAGGCTATCGAATAGCCTGCTATCGTATTCGCCATTGTCGTGGGGCGCCTTTCCCACGACCTTGTTCGAAGGTTCCTGCGTGACTCAGCTTAATCATCCCACCCCGCCGTTACCCGCCGTGCGCAGTATTCTGGTCGCGCTGATGATGGCCATCTTCCTTGGCGCCCTTGACCAGACCATCGTCGCGGTGTCCATGCCGGCCATCTCGGCGCGTTTTCACGACGTCAATCTGCTGGCCTGGGTGATTTCCGGCTACATGGTGGCCATGACGGTGGCGGTGCCGATCTACGGCAAGCTCGGCGACCTGTATGGGCGTCGGCCGATGATGCTGATCGGCATGGGCGTGTTCACCGTGGCGTCGCTGTTCTGTGGCATGGCGCACAGCATGGAGCAACTGGTGCTGGCGCGGGTGCTGCAAGGGATCGGCGCCGGGGGCATGGTTTCGGTGAGCCAGGCGATCATCGGCGACATCATCGCGCCTCGCGAACGCGGGCGTTACCAGGGCTATTTCAGCAGCATGTACGCGGTGGCGAGTGTGGCCGGGCCAGTGCTGGGCGGTTACATGACCGAGTACCTGTCCTGGCGCTGGGTGTTTCTGATCAACCTGCCTCTGGGCGCCGCTGCGTGGTACGTGGCCCACCGCACCCTGGTGGGGCTGCCGGTGCCTCAGCGCAAGCCGATCATCGATTACCTCGGCACTGTGCTGATGATCATCGGTTTGACCGCCCTGTTGCTGGGCGTCACTGAAATCGGCCAGGGCCATTCCTGGCGTGACTCGCAGGTGCTGGGCCTGCTGGCCGGCGCGCTGGTGGTGCTGACGCTGTTCGTGTGGCATGAACGCCGCGCGCGCGAACCGCTGCTGCCGATGCATCTGTTTGCCAATGCCAGTGCGGTGTTGTGCTGGTGCACGATTTTTTTCACCAGTTTCCAGGCGATTTCCCTGACCGTGCTGATGCCGTTGCGCTTTCAGACCGTGACCGGCGCCGGTGCCGACAGCGCCGCCCTGCACCTGCTGCCGCTGGCGATGGGCCTGCCAATCGGTGCCTACTGCGCCGGGCGTCGGACCTCGGTGACCGGGCGCTATAAACCGATGATCCTCAGCGGTGCATTGTTGAGCCCGCTGGCCATCTTCGGCATGGCTTACAGCGCGCCCCAGGATGTGTTGCTCACCGCCATGTTCATGCTGCTCTGCGGGATCGCCGCCGGCATGCAGTTCCCGACCTCCCTGGTGGGTGCGCAGAATTCGGTGGCGCAGCCGGATATCGGCGTGGCCACCAGCACCACCAACCTGTTCCGTTCGCTGGGCGGTGCGGTGGGCGTGGCCTGCATGTCGGCGTTGCTGCTGGCGCTGCTGCAGGACTCCAGCTTCGCCCACCTGTCCAGCGGCGCGCTGGTGGCCGAGGGCAGTTCGGGCAACGTGCTGCTCGACGGCCTCAACGCCGCCCCCGGCCCGGCGCAGGATGCCCTGCGCGCCGAACTGGCAGTGACATTCCGACACTTGCTGCTGGTGAGTGCGGCGGTGTCGCTGCTGGGGCTGGCGGCGGCCATGGTCATGCCCAACCGCCTACTGCGCGGGCGCGAGGACAAGGCGAAATAACCGGCACCATGAAGACTAAAACTGGGGCGGGGGCAAGTCTGCCACCTGAACGCATTCCACTGCCGATCAGGGGCTGTAGTAGCCGACCGCAACCATGTAATGCCCGCTCTTGCGGATATACGCATGTTTGTTCTCGACCTTGTCGGTGATCGGGTTTTTCCAGCGGTATTTGTATTCGCCCTGGTCCTGCTCCGTCATCAGTTTGAGTATCGGCTCGCCCACCGGTTTGCCGTCGGGGTCCTTGATCTTGCTGAAGTCGGTGTTGATCAACCGCAGCGTGGTGCCATGGGCCACGTAGCGCTGGGTATTGAGGTCCACCACGAACACGTACAGGTCATCCTGCAGAAAGCCGCCCTGCAGTGAGTTGATCGCCTTGAGCGTACCGGCTTCGTCCTTGACCAACGCATTCACCGCTTTGTTGCGCAGCGCCCGGGCCTGTTCCGGGGTGGCCCGTGGCAGGTAGTAACCCACCGCCAGGATGCGCTCGCCCACGCGCTGGTAAAACACATGCTTGTGCTCGACCTTGCCGTCGTTCCAGTTCTGCCAGCGATAGTCGGCCTGCTGCATGCCCTGGCCCTCGGGCACCTTGAGCGCCTGCTCGAATGACTCGCGCAGGTCCGGCCCGAGCACCTCGGATACGTCGCGGCCGATCAACGCGGAGGAGGGGCCGCCACTGGCCAGCAAGACACCCTGGGTGTCGACCACGAACACATAGCGGTCATGGTCGACAAACTCCCCCTGGCGGCTGAAGGCGGCAAAGGCCTTGTCGCCATTGCTCTGGTAATAAACCAGGGCTTTTTCCAGCAGCGCCTTCGCGGCCTGGGCATCGTCATCCTGAGCGGTATCGGCATGCACCTGGCTGAATCCCAACAGCAGCAGCCAGGTCATTCTCAGCAGTCCCTTCATGAACCCATCCTCGTTCTTGTTGATGTGAGCACAGCGTAGACGCCTATGGCTCAGGGCGCCGCCAGCCATTGATTGACGATGCCGTCGTACACGCCGGTGGCCACGCTCAGGTGCAACCACTGGTCCACATAGCTTTTCCATGCCACGTCGTCCCGGGGCAGCAGAAAGGCTTTTTCGCTGTACTGCATTTGCTTGTCCGGGTTGACCGCGCACAGCCCCGGCTTGAGCTTTTGCTGGAAGCGCGCCTCGCTGGCATCGGTGATCATCACGTCGGCCTTGCCCGCCAGCAACTCGTCGAAAATCGTCACGTTGTCGTGCAGGCGAATCTGCGCTTTGCCCAAGTGCGTACGGGCGAACACTTCGTTGGTACCGCCTGCCGGTTCGATCACTCGTACCTGGGGCTGGTTGATCTGTTCGACGCTCTGGTAGCGCTGCACGTCGGCGCAGCGAACCAGTGGGATCTTGCCGTCGACGCCAAGGGACTGACTGAAAAAGGCCTTTTTCTGACGCTCCAGCGACACCGAAATGCCCCCCACCGCGATATCGCAGCGCTGGGCCAGGAAGTCCGGCATCAGGGTTTTCCACGTGGTAGGCACCCATTGGATCCTGGCGTTGAGGCTTTTGGCCAGGGACTCGGCCATGGCAATGTCGATGCCTTCATAGCGGCCATCGGCGCGCAGCGAGGTGTAGGGCTTGTAGTCGCCGGTGGTGCACACGCTGAGGGTGCCACGCTGCAACACCTCATCGAGGCGCGACGCACCGGTGTCGGCCAGGGCCGACGTGGCCAGGCTCGCCAGTACACAGAGGGCTAAAGGAGCTTTCATGCGGTCGAGTCCTTGGGGTGAGGGCGGGTGGCCATTATTTCCAGCGCGGGGCAGGGTGGCAAGGCGTGACGATTGTTTAGCCGGGCTGCAACCACACTCCGCCAAGCGTGAATTTAACCGGCGGTCGCCGCGTGTGAGGCTGGCGCGCATCCCACCAGTGTGATTGCCCATGGCCGCTTCCCCCGACGCTCACCTCGCGACACTGCCGTCCGCGCTGGCGTTCTGGGCGCTGTTCCACTGCCGTCACGCGCGCCCGCCGGATACCGCTCTCCTACGTTGATTGACCCATTGGATGACGCACACCTGTGCGCATCTGCCCGGCGGCGCCCGCGCGCCTGCCTGACGTACCCGTATGAGAGCCCCCATGAGTATTTTTGCCAGCCTGCACGAAGCCCAGTCCTTTCTTGAACACAACCCGGACATTGAACTGTTCGAGCTGTTTATCCTCGACAACAACGGCGTGCCACGCGGCAAGCTGCTGCACCGCGATGAACTGCTGGCGGTGTACGCAAGCGGCCGCCCGCTGCCCAGCACCATTCTCGGCCTGACCATCAACGGCGATGACGTGGAAAATTCCGGCCTGGTCTGGGACGTGGGCGATATCGACTGCCGCGCCTACCCGATCAGCGGCAGCTTGCAACGCATGCCGTGGCGGTTGATCCCCACCGCGGCGGTGCAGGTGAGCATGCACCCCCGCGAAGGCCTGCCCGCCACCGTGGCGGACCCGCGCCAGCTGCTGGCCAAGGTGGTGGACGCGCTCAAGGCCGACGGCTATTACCCGGTGATGGCGGCCGAGCTGGAGTTCTACCTGCTTGACCAGACACCCGACAGCCACGGCCGCCCGCAACCGGCGCGCGACCAGGACGGCGGCCGTCCGCGCGCGACCCAAGTCTATGGCCTGCGCGAACTGGAGCAGATCGAACCGTTTCTGGCCGACCTTTACAGTGCCTGCAAGCTGCAAGGCATCCCGGCGCGTACGGCGATTTCCGAATACGCCCCCGGCCAGGTCGAAATCACCCTGGAGCACCGCGCCGATGCCCTGCAGGCCATGGACGAAGCCGTGCGCTACAAGCGTCTGGTCAAGGGTGTGGCCCACAAACACGGGATGACCGCCTGTTTTATGGCCAAACCGTTCGACGACCTGGCGGGCACCGGCCTGCACATGCATGTCAGCCTGGCGGATGCCGACGGCCACAACCTGTTCGCCAGCGACGCAGCCGATGGCACGCCGCTGCTGCGTCATGCGGTGGGCGGCATGCTCAGTACTTTGCTCGACGCGTTGCTGCTGTTTTGCCCCAACGCCAACTCGTATCGGCGCTTCCAGGCCAACAGCTACGCACCGCTGGCCGCCACCTGGGGGGTCGACAACCGCACCGTCAGCCTGCGCGTGCCGGGCGGGCCGGCGCCTTCGCGGCATATCGAACACCGCATCTGCGGTGCCGACGCCAACCCCTACCTGGCTGCCGCGGCGATCCTGGCCGGCATCCATCGTGGCCTGCGCGAGCAGCGCGACCCCGGCGCTCCGGTGCAAGGCAACGGCTACGCCCAGGCCAAAGAGCTGCTGCCCACCGACTGGCTCACCACCCTGCGCGCGCTGGAAGGCTCCCAATGGGCGCGCGAAGCGTTCGGCGAAGAATTTCTCGGCGTGTACCTGGCGGTCAAACGCGCCGAATACCGCCAGTTCATGGGCGAAGTCGGGGAGCAGGATTGGCGTTGGTACCTGCATCAGGCATGACGGGATTAACGGTAGAAAGTCTTCGACCTTTTTTTCACGTGGCGGCCGTTAAGCTGCCAATCAAGGTCGTTCACTACCGTTTCGCCCAGATGAGCCCATAGATGTCGTCACAACCACCATCCTCCATCGAGATCGAATACGCCGAGCGCTGTGGCCGTGAACACGCCAGCGTCTGCGGTGACACGCGCCCGCCAGGGCTGCGTCGGCGCCTGGTGGCGTGGCGCGATGCCTGGCTGGTGCGCCAGGCATTGAAAGTGGCCGGCGAGCCGGGGCTGATCCTCGACCTGGCCTGTGGCTCGGGGCGCTTCTGGCCGGTGCTGGCCGAGCACGTCAACCGCGTGATTCTGGCGTCGGACAACTCCCAGGCCATGCTCGACCATGCCCGCACCCATCACCCCGCATCCTTGCTCAAGCGGGTCAAGACGTTCCAGGGCTCGGCGTTTTCCATCGGCCTGTCGGAAAACGCGGTGGACTGCATCTTCTGTCTGGAATTGTTTCGTCATGTACCCGACAGTGAAGGACGCCTGGCGCTGCTGCGCGAGTTTCATCGGGTCAGTCGCGACACCGTGATTATCTCGGTCAACTCCCGCACCGCGGTTGAGGGCGAGTTTCGCCAGGCGGGTTTCAAGGTGCTGCACCATCAGGAATTCGTACCGGGCTCCGCGGTATGGCGTGTCTATGTTCTGCGTAAGAGATGATAACTCCCGCCTGTCGGACTATTCTTCAATGCCTGTCTGAGTTTTCATGATCGGCTGTGCACTGCGGATGCTCGCAAGGCTCTTTCGCGATATATACTGCGCGCCATTCTTCAAGGGAGAGCCGTGTGGCCATCGATATTCACTGGATCTGCGACAACGATAGCCTCGGCCAGCATTGCGCCGAATGGCAGCAGTTGCCATTCGTCGCCCTCGACACCGAATTCATGCGGGTCGACACCTTCTATCCCATTGCCGGGCTGATCCAGATCGGTGACGGCGTACGCGCTTACCTGATCGATCCCCTGACCATCGACAATTGGCAACCCCTGGCTGCTTTGCTGGAAAACCCGGCGGTGATCAAGGTGGTGCATGCCTGCAGCGAAGACCTCGAAGTGCTGCTGCGCCTGACCGGCAGCCTGCCGGTGCCACTGTTCGACACCCAACTGGCGGCTGCGTACCTGAACCTTGGCTTCTCCATGGGCTACTCGCGCCTGGTCCAGGCCGTACTGGACATCGAGTTGCCCAAGGGCGAAACCCGCTCGGACTGGTTGCAACGCCCGTTGTCCGAGACCCAGATCAGCTACGCCGCCGAAGACGCGGTGCACCTGGCCGAAGTCTACGAACGCCTGCGTCCACGCCTGTCGGACGACAAATTCGCGTGGGTGCTGGAGGATGGCGCCGAACTGGTGGCCAACCTGCGCCGCGAAGTCGACCCCTACGAGGTGTACCGCGACGCCAAGCTGGCGTGGAAACTGTCCCGCGCGCAGTTGGCCGTATTGCGTGAGCTGTGCGCCTGGCGCGAGCAGCAGGCCCGTGCCCGGGACCTGCCGCGCAATCGCATCATCCGCGAACATTCGCTCTGGCCCCTGGCCAAGTCCCAGCCGGATAACCTCGCCGCCCTGGGCAAGATCGAAGACATGCACCCGCGCACCGTGCGCCAGGACGGGCAGTTCCTGCTGGACCTGATCAAGCGTGCCGGCAGTGTGCCCGCGGACCAATGGCCGCCGACCGTGGCCGAGCCCTTGCCGGTGGATGCCGCCGCGCTGATCAAACAGCTGCGCGCCCTCGGCCAGGCCGAAGCCGAACGCCTGGACATGGCGCCGGAACTGATGCTGCGCAAGAAAACCCTCGAAGCCCTGGTTAAAAGTGGCTACCCCGATGGACCTTACCAACTGCCAGACTCGCTGCGTGGCTGGCGCCGCGAGTTGATGGGCCAGGCGCTGCTCGACAGCCTGGCCACTGCCGGAGAACAGCCTTGAAACGTATTTGCTCCATTTACCGCAGCTTGAAAAAAGACGGCATGTACCTCTATGTGCTCAAGAGCGATGCCCTTGAGCGCGTGCCCGAGCCCTTGATGGTGGCGTTCGGCAAACCGCACCTGGCCTTCGACATGGTCCTGACACCAGAGCGTAAGCTGTCGCGCGAGGACATCGCCGTGGTCCTGGAAAACCTCGATAAACAGGGCTACCACCTGCAAATGCCGCCGGCCGAGGACGAGTACATCGAACACTTGCCCGAAGAGCTGCTGCGTCGCAATGACCCGATGTGATCGGTAGGTGCCCCGTCCGGGGCACATTCTCAATGAAATCGTTTGAGTTGGCGGTGGCCGTAAGGATGCGGGCGGCCGTCTGCACTGTTTTTGAAAGGTTTGAACCATGCGTGTTCTGATTGCTGAACAGGATCACCCGCTGTATGCCCGACTGCTCAGCGAAGCAGCGCCGGAGCTGGAAGTGCTGACCAGCGGCGACTCCGCCGAGCTGTCGCGCCTGGCCGCCGACTGCCCGGTGTGGCTGGGCCAGCCGGACCTGCTGGCGACCCTGCTGCGCCAGGGCCACCACCCGCAATGGCTGCAGTCGACCTGGGCCGGCATCACGCCGCTGCTGGCCGACGGCTTGCCGCGCGACTATCGCCTGACCCGTGCGGTGGGGATTTTCGGCCAGGTGATGGCCGAGTTTGTGCTGACCTACATGCTCGGCCATGAGCGCGAGGTGCTGGCGCGCCTGGTCAGCCAGGTCGAGCGCAAGTGGGACAACCGCATGGGCCAGAGCCTGGCCGGACGCAAGGTGTTGATCGTCGGTACGGGGGATATCGGCCAGAGCGTCGCCCGATTCCTCGTGCCGTTTGGCGTCAAGCTGTACGGCATCGCCAGCACTGCACGTGAGCAGGAGCCCTTTATAGAAGTGGCCGGGCCGGACCAACTGGGCCGGTTGGTGGGGGAGGTGGATTATGTGATCAATCTGTTGCCCAACACACCCAACACCCATGACCTGTACGACGCGGCGCTGTTCAAGCAGTTCAAGCCCACCGGCCTGTTCATCAACGTCGGGCGTGGCGTGGCGGTGGTCGATGCGGATCTGGTCGAGGCGTTGAAAGAAGGGCACCTGGCCGGTGCGGTGATCGACGTGTGCCGCCAGGAACCGCTGCCGCAGCGCCATCCATTCTGGACCGCCTGGGGGCTGTTGTTGACTGGGCACAGCTCTGCGCCGACGTCGCCGCCGATGATGGTGGAGTTGTTTCTGGACAACGTACGCGCATACAAGGCAAAGCAAGCCTTGCGCGGTGAAGTGGATTTCGAGCGCGGTTACTGACCGCCGCACCCGGCCATCGGACGCGTTTTGATCTACGTTCGGTCGTGTACACAAAACCTGACAGTCCGGTTGGAACCGCCCTGGCGGGCCTGCCACCCAGTGATCGCAAAGGCGCAAGGTTGCGTCTTTTAAAGGATATCCACTGGATTAAGGACAGGTACTGTCATGACTACACCCACACCGCCTGCTGTTTATGTGCGCCACAGGGAGTATTTGCACTCCGCTATCGCCTCCGCTGACGAACCGTCTGAAACGCTTGCCACCCCTGTGCCCCGACCTATTTCGGCATTCAAGAACTCCTTGGGCGACCACTGCGACCGACGAACCCTGAGTCGGCGGCTCCAGACCGTCATTCAGCAACTCCCGGGCCAGCTCGTGCCCGATGACACGTTAACCCCTGCCAAAGCCAGAGAAAGGATGGAGACCGCGCTCGCCTCGCTCTTGAGCAGCACAACGATGTATGTGTGCGAGGACGCCTCCTATCAACCACCCCAGCCGCTGCCGCCCAACCGTCTGGTCAGTCTTGATGCGTACCTTCAAGGCTGTGCGCTGCAGGTGCCCAAAACCCTGGAAGCGCTGGTCGAGCTGAAAAATGCGCTGTCCGCGCAAGCTCAGGCCCATCCGCTGGGGAACCTCGGCGGTGCCCTGTCCTGGCCGCGAGCGATGCCCGGTGAAGACCAGAACACCCTCGTCCACCTGCTGCACAGCAATGAAACCGGCTTACAAAGTCTGCCTTTGCCTGAGGGCGGGAAGGGGGCCTTGGGCTATCTGCTCAGTGGCAGCTCGGTGGTTGAGGCCGACCTCAAACACCCGATGGTCGCGATGGAGAAGCTGCTCGCCTCCCCCAAGGCGCGGGCTTTGGAGCAAGCCCTGCGGGCGCGGCTGGGCGGTATGCCTGCCGTGGGCTGTAACAGCGATTATGTGATGACGGCGATCCAGTTGGGCCTTGATCCGGAGTCTTTGGCGGCCCCCGCTCGCAATCACGTTGCCGGTTTTGACTTGGCGAGCAGCCAGTATTGGGGGCAACCGGCCTCAACGGTGGTTGAGGCGCTAGGCAAACATTTGATCGAGCAAGGCCGTGTCAGCGCGACGACCGCCCATTTAGGAGCCTATCTGCTGCTGGCCAAGGCTGCTCCTCACTACCTGGTCAAAGACATTCCCCAAAGCGTGACCTACGGTAGCGTCCTGTGGGCACAATTGACGATGGCCGTGGCCAGGATCGAGGTGCAGACACCCGGACGCACCCTCGCCATGGGGTACGCCGAGATTCTGCTGGCTGCCGAACAGCTCGATAGCGATGAAACGGTCAGCCAGCCTATCGATTACCAGGCGCTGAGGGATTGGGGCATCGCCAGTGGCTTTCTCGTCGGCGCGGAACAAGTGCCTTCGGCCAGCGATATGGAGCGCGTGCGAACAGCGTATAACCATCACCTGAGTTCGCTCAAAGACGCCAGTACGTTGCTGCAAACTGACATTCCCAGTCGCAAGGCGATGGCACTTACCCAGCTCAAGGCCGCGTTTCCCGACCTGGACAGCCACCTCTTTGAGGTGCGCGCGCTCCACAAAGCACGCTTGAAGGAAGGTCGGCCAGGCCTGTATCCCGGCGAGCGCTCAATGCTGGACGTCGTCATGGAAGGCGGCGCGCTGGGGCCTGAAGATCATTGGATAAGCACTGACAAACGGCTACCCGTCCAAAGGTTCTGCGCGCTTTACGAGAAGGGTGGATTGGGGGTTGCCGCGCCCTTCCAGGCTTCATATGACGAGGCCCTGAGCGCACTGGAGGACGGTCAGCAACGCCTGGTTCGGCACCTGATCTCCACGTTGCCTTTGGAGGACCGCAGGAACCTGGAAGAGGGCAAGCTGGAATTCTTCCATACCAACCAATACACAATTGCCGGTGATCTACTCACCCCTCCCGCCCTGCATGTCAGAGGCCACACACTGGAGGTGAAGACCACCACCCGAGATGGCCCAAACCTCTACACCATCGACACGCGCAGAGGTGTCATCGAAAAAGAGAACTTCCTGCTACGCCGACGTACCGAGCCGTATACCACCCGCAAAATGGAACAGCGCGAGGCCAATATCCTCTCGCGAACGGCAGTGTTTGACCCCTATGACGGTAAGCGCGCCGCGCATTATGCGCAGCAACCGCAGGGGACGGGGCAGCCTGATAGTTTTAATTCCCCTCGCAGCCAGTTGATCGCCGATGTTTTCGTCAAATCACTGGACCTGAACAACGCCGATCTACTGCAGGAGGCCAGAGGGGTCACTTCATATGATCAAGACCGCAGCCGGAACCACGCGATTTCCGAGTTCTTTCTGAACCTCATCCCTTTACGCTCGGCCATCGTCAACTTTCAAAACGGCAGTGTCGGGCAGGGCCTCTTCGACTTGGGCATGGATGTGGTCGGCCTGGTCACCTTGGGTGCCGGCAAGGCTGCGCAAGCGGGCAAGGCATTGGGTAAAACTCTGTCAACGGCGAGCAGGCTGGCCAAGGCCGCGCGGTTCGTCGGCGCGACTGTGGTTGAGGCGTTCAACCCCTTGAGCGGTCTGGGCGATCTGGCATTGGTCGGTGGCCGCTTGGCGTTGAGAGGTGGTCGTACTGTGGTGAATCACCTCAAGGGTGCCACCGGTAGCTATGACCTGCTCAAAATTGCCAGCAAGCAATACGGTGACGTGGCAACGGGCAGCTTCAAAGTGGCTGGTGAACGTGTTGAAGGCGCAGCGACGCTGCACAATGGCAAATGGTATGCCCTGGACGCGCAGGCCATGCGGCCTTATGGCCGTCCGCTCGAAGATTTTGTACCGGCTGCCCGCGCAGTGGAGGGCAAGGTGACCCTGTTGCCGAAGGCGCCGGACGCTGAGCTGAGTAATGCGTTGTTTGGCTCATTCAACGTGCCCGAAGCGAGGATCGCCGGGTGTCCACGCAACAGCCAGGGGGTGTATGTCGCCGCCGATGGCCACGTATCGCATATTCGCCACACCGACAGCACGGGCCGGACAGCTGTTTACGAAGTCCGACAGGTCACGCGCACCGAGGATGGCAGGGTGCAGGCGCGGGTTTATCACAACAATCGACAAACGTCGTTGCTGGTTGAGCATGTCCAGGGTGATCAATGGCAGCGACTGGGAGCCCGTGGGGGGAGTCCGGCTTCAGTGAAAGCGGACCTGGGACGTGAGATTGGGCGAGGTACCGAAGGCGTCGTCTATGAGAGTCTCGATGGGCGTAGTGCCTATAAGGACATGGGGGCTACGAGCTCCGACGTTCTGCCCGACTACACGAGGCATGAAACCCGAGCGCTGAACCAATATTACGGAGAGGGTTTTGCCACGGCGATTCTTGAGGATGGCCGCTCATATATCAAAATGCCGAAACTGGACGGCGTCAGCATGGCGAAAATTGAAAAGCGCAGTTTGCCCCCAGAGGTTCGAACCTTACTTGAGGACGCATTGAACGGGATGGAAGCCAAGGGCGTTTATCACCAGGATCTGCAGTTGAAGAACCTTTTATATTCCTCCAGAGACAACAAAATCTATCCGGTTGATATTCAGTCGCTACCGCCTGAACTGATGGTGCCGGGCGAGGCGCTTTATGAGATGGAAATCGCGGCGTATACGCGCAGCAAGAACGATCTCAAGAGACGCTTGAGTGAGCTGCTTGCCTAGTCGACAGGGGCAGAAAAGCCCGTGCACTTGAATGCGCCGCACATTCAAACGTGTGCCTGCCGGGGAGGGGCAGCGCTGGCAAAGTATCACCTGGCCCATCCCCGACACGCTTAGCCTTAATGGCTGAAATCGCCCTCCGATACCAACTCGCTCAACGGTTTGCGCGGGCTGGGCGCTTCACGGCCTTGCAAGTACTCCGGCAAGGTCGCCTTGTCCCCTAGCTTGCCGATCGCCACCGCCGCATGCAGGGCATAGCCTTCTGGGATCTTCAACTCGTTGCGGGTCAGTTCCTGATCGAAGCCGGCCATGCCGTGGGTGTGCCAGCCACTGAGGCTGGCTTGCAGCGCCAGGTGGCCCCAGGCCGATCCGGTGTCGAACGTATGCCACAGTGCCGGCGTTTCTTCGCTGGCGCCGGGAGCGACAAAGTCGGTTTTCGAGGCAATGATCACTAAGGCCGAGGCGTGCTGTGCCCAGCTGCGGTTGAATTCGTTGAGCAGGCCCAGGAAGCGTTCCCAGTCCGGTGTGTCGCGGCGAGCGTAGAGAAAACGCCAGGGTTGCGAGTTGTAGGCCGACGGCGCCCAGCGTGCGGCTTCGAAGAAACTCAGCAGGGTTTCCTTCGAGATGTTTTCGCCGGTGAACGCGCGCGGCGACCAGCGGTCGGTGAACTGGGGATGGATCGGGTAGTCGGCAACGCGGGTCATAGGTGGTTCCTGATCGTCAATTCGATGCTCAAAGCTACTGCGCGCCCGCTAGACTGACAAGTCTTGCAACACCGCCAGTCGTAAGCGCTTGGCCGCGGACGGCCATCGCACTAGACTGGCGGCCCTTTTACCGACCGATACCCACGTAGAGCCATGGCCGCCAAAGTCGAACCTTTCTGGATACGCAAGACCCTCGAACAGCTCGACCAGGAGGAATGGGAGTCGCTGTGCGACGGCTGTGGCTTGTGTTGCCTGCAAAAACTTGAAGACGAAGACGACAACAGCGTTTATTACACGCGCATCGCCTGCAAGTTGCTGGACCTGAAAACCTGCCAGTGCACCGACTACCCCAATCGACGCGCGTCGGTGCCGGACTGCATCCAGCTCACCCCGGGCCAGGCCGACCAATTCAAATGGCTGCCGCCCACCTGCGGTTATCGCCTGGTGAGCGAACGCAAGGATTTGCCGCTGTGGCACCACCTGGTGTGCGGCGACCGCGACGCCGTGCATCACGAACGTATTTCCCAGTCCGGACGCATGCTCAGCGAAGGCAGCGTGCCCGAAGACGACTGGGAGGATTACCTGATCTTCCGCGCTGGCTGAGAGGAATGTGTATGAAGGTTGCAGCCAAGCTGGCGGCGGGCCTGATGGTGCTGGCCATCAGCAGTGCGGCGTGGAGCGCCCGAAAAGTCGACCTGGATTACCACGTCAAACTGTTGCCCCAGACCGAACAGGCCGAAGTCCGCGTGAGCCTGTCCCAAGGTTCGGCGGTGCGTAGCCTGGATTTCGACCTGGGCCACGACGGCACCTATAGCGATTTCAAGGCCGACGGGCAATGGAAAGTCACGGGCCACCGCGGCCTGTGGCAACCGAGCGCCGACAAGGCCAGCCTGACCTACCGGGTCCGCCTCACCCAGGCGCGTAAACCCGGTGTGTATGAAGCGCGCGTGACCCCAGGTTGGGCGATGTTCCGTGGTGAGGACCTGGTGCCCACCGCGCGGCTCGACCAGCAGGATGGCGTCGAGCTGGTCTCGCGCCTGATGTTCGAGTTGCCGGCCGGCTGGAAGAGCATCGAAACCGCCTGGCCGCGCATCGGCAAACACAAGTTCCGTGTCGACAACGTTTCGCGCCTGTTTGACCGTCCCACCGGCTGGATGCTTGCCGGCAACCTCGGCAGTCGGCGCGTGCGCTTGGGTGAAACCGAAGTCACGGTGGCATCGCCCAAAGCGCAGGGCATGCGGCGCATGGATGTGCTGACGTTGCTGACTTTCGTCTGGCCCCAGGTCGAAGCCGCCTTCCCGCGCCATCCGGCCAAGCTGCTGGTGGTTGGAGCCAGCGACCCGATGCGCCGCGGCGCGTTTTCAGCGCGCGATTCGATCTTTCTCAACAGCCGTACGCCGCTGGTCAGTGAAAACGGCGGCAGCCCGTTGATCCGTGAGGTGGTACAGGCGATTGGCCGTTTCAATGACCATGACAGCAGTGACTGGATCAGCGAAGGGATGGGCGAGTTCTACGCCATCGAACTGTTGCGCCGTGCAGGCGGCGTGACCGATGAGCGGTATCAGGCGATACAGGCGCGGTTGGCCAGGGAAAGCAAGGATGTCACCAGCCTGCGCGGCGAACACGTCAGCGGCGCGACGGTGTCACGGGCAGTGCTGGTGCTGCAGGAACTGGATCGGGAGATCCGGGTGAAAACCCATAACAAGCGCTCCCTCGATGATCTCGCGCAGGCGGTGATGCGCGCCGACCGCATCACCACGGCGGAGTTTGTGCAGCTGGCTGAAAGCATCATCGGCGAATCGTCGGTAGTCCTCGATTCCAAGCTTCTGCGCTGATCCTCAACCCTGTACAGATCCCACTGCAGGAGGAGGCTCGCCACCTCCTGCATTCATTTGTAACTCCAGCAGCTCAGCTGTCGGGATCAGCCAGTGGTTTTAACCGCTTTTTCGGCGGCCACTTCCGCACGGGTCTTGAGATTCTTCAACTCTTCCCCGGCACGTTCGATCTTGGTGCGCACGCTGTTCATTTCACGGCGGCCCTGCTCGAGTTTGTCCTTGAGCGAGCTGTGCCCGGTAAAGCCACGGGCCAGCGCCACGCCGCCAATCGCCACCTGAATCAGACCAAAAATGCCACCACGGCGCAGGCCTTTGCCGACCATCATCACGCCGCCGGCCACCGAGCCGATGCGTTCCCAACCGTGCACATTCTGCGTCGGCTGAGTCTGGAACGGCGTGTGTTCGATGACGGGGCGCAAGGTTGTGCTGTCGCTCATGATCTCTCTCCAACAAGGGCAAGTGTCTGCAGATGACTGCCGGCAGGCGCCGGATGTTCCGAAAAAATCAGTACTTGGGGCCCGAACGGGTGTTGTTGCCCTTGGCCAACCGGTCGTAGAGCACCACGTTGACGGTGGCGGCAAGGTTCATGCAACCGGTGGTGGGGATGTACACCACGTCTTCGCACCAGTCGCGGATATCCTTATCCAGCGAGCCATCTTCCGGGCCGAAGATATACAGCGCACGGTCGGGGTGAGTGTACTCGGGCAGCGGGCGGGCGCCGTCCACCAGTTCCACGGCCACCGGGATGCAGCCCAGCGGCAGGATCTTTTTCAGGTCGTCGATGCCGATCAGCGGAATATCGTGATGGACCTTCTTGGTGTCGGTGATGAAATCCCGCGCGCGTTCGTAACGCACCCCGGTGTAAAACACCGACGCCACGCCATAGCAGCCGGCGGCACGCATCACCGAGCCGACGTTTTCGGGGGATTTTGGGTTATACAGACCGATGCAGCTGTAGCGTTTATTGCCCACGGGGAAGGGTGCCTTGAAGAAAAGCGGCGATTATACGGCCTGAAGGGGATGTCGTGCTTGGGCCAGCGCTGTCGGGGGGCAAGCCCCAATGCCGGTCAGTTAAGCGACGGAACGGGCAACCAGTAACCTGTGGCGAGCGGGCTTGCCCCGCGTTGGGCTGCGAAGCAGCCCCAAAACATAGTCCCGGAACTGCCTGGCATACTGCGACGCTCCTATTGGGGCTGCTGCGCAGCCCAGCGCGGGGCAAGCCCGCTCGCCACAGTTACAGTGTTCCTCCTTAACTGACTGGCATTGGGGCAAGCCCCCTCTCACCTGTCTATTGTGAGCCCCTTCATCTGTGGGAGGCAGGCGCAACGGACGACGACAATCTTCAGTCGTCTTTCTTCATCAACCCCGCCAATGCCGCGAACGGGTTGTGGGTGGCCTTGGCAATCGTCGGGCTGCTGGTGGAGCCTTCGCCGAAGTACTGCTGGTCGGTGTAGCGCGAGTGCTCGTTGTCATGGCAATACAGACACAGCAATTCCCAGTTGGAGCCGTCCTGGGGATTGTCATCATGATTGTGGTTGCGGTGGTGTACCGTCAGTTCACTCAGGCGCTTGCCGGAGAATTCGCGGGCGCAGCGGCCGCACACGTGCGGGTACATCTTCAGCGCTTTGTCGCGGTAGCCCATTTCGCGGTCGCGCTGGGCATCGGCGAGGATGCGGTCCAGCTTGGCGGTGTGGGAGGGCGGGTTGCTCGAGCTCATCATGGCTCCTGGCTATTAGGTGGGTCACGGACAGTGTTGATTCTAGCCGCTCGCGCCGCAAATGACCGCTAGGTTCGATTCACTTTATCGATAAGGAATGGGAAGTCATGCGTTGGTCATCATGGACTGTTGCACTGCTGCTGTGTGTGGTTGCCGCTCAAGCTCAGGCGTTGTCGGCGCCCAAGCCGGGGCAGGTGATCGAAGTGACCCTCGAACAGCTGCACCCGACCCAGGCGGTGGTGGGGTTCGATCAGATCCATTACAGCCTCGGACTGTTTGCCGCCAAGCCCGCCAAGGCCTTCGATGAATACTGCGAAACCAACGGCCAGGGCGAGGCCGCCAACGTGCCGAAAAACGCCGACCTGCGCCAGCCCGCCAGTTTCAGCTGCGCCAGCCCGGTAGGCACCCATGCGTCCGACATGAAAACCGTGGTGGTGGGCCTGGGCGGTCAGTTGTACCTGACCGATGGTCACCACAGCTTCACCACACTGTGGGAAACCCCAGGCGGCGGGCCTCGGTTGAAAATGTGGGTCAAGGTCACCGACGACTTCAGCGACAGCCCGAACCTGGCTGTTTTCTGGCAGCGCATGGAGGCTGCACGCAAGGTCTGGCTCAAGGATAACCAGGGCCAGCCCCTGCGGCCCGAGCAGTTGCCGGCCCACCTGGGCTTCAAATCCCTGCAGGACGACACCTTCCGCAGCCTGGTGTACTTCACTCGCAAGGCGGCCTACGGCAAACCGGACGAGGGTGAAGTGGCGCCGGAATTCCTGGAGTTCTACTGGGGCAACTGGCTGCGTACCCAAGTGGATTTGACGGCGTACAACCTGAACAAGAAGGGCGGCTATCGTGACGCGATTGAAGCGGTCGCCAAACGCATGGTCAGCCTGGCGCCGGGCGCGCAGGTAGGCGACAGCGGTTTCACGGCCCGTCAACTGGGCGGCATGCCCCAGTTGGACCGCGATGAGCTGGAGAAAACCTTCGAGAAAAAAGTGCCGTACGTGATCGACTACCGCCACTCCCATCACTGATGTGGGAAGGGCGGTGTGACGATTCCACGTGCCCCCGATAGCCACGACACAGCGTGATTCAGCCCTTAAGCTTTTCCGCTATCCATATGGTGTGCCGGGTGCCCTTGTTGCCATGGGCGAACACCTGCACTTCCTCGGCCCTGAAGCCCGCCTTGCGCAGTTTGTCGCTGAACAGCTTATCCGCGCTGGCCGACCACACGGCCAGCACGCCCTTGGGGCGCAGGGCCTTGGCGCAGGCGGCCAGGCCACCGGCCGAATAAAGCCAACTGTTGGCCTTTTGCGTGAGACCTTCGGGGCCGTTGTCGACGTCGAGCATGATCGCGTCAAAGCCCTGGGGTTCGGCCTGCAGCACCTTGGCCACGTCTTCCTGGCGGATCACCGTGCGCGGGTCCAGCAATGGCCGACCGGATTTTTCCCCCAGCGGCCCTCGGTTCCATTCCACGACGCCAGGCACCAACTCCGCCACCACCACTTCGGCGCTCTTGCCCAGGTGCTTGAGGGCCGAGGCCAGGGTGAAGCCCATGCCCAGGCCGCCGATCAAGACCCGCGAGCCCGGCCGGCCGGCGACCTTGCGGCAGGGAATTTCGGCCAGTGCGTCTTCGGAACCGTGCATGCGCGTATTCATCAACTGGCCACCGTCGCCGCCCTGGATCTTGATGACAAAATCCTCGCCATATTCGAACAGGCACAAAGCGCCGCCGTTGTCGGGGATCGGGGTGGTGTCCAGCAGAACGAAACGTTTCATGGAAATCTCATTGGGAAGGGCATTCTTGCGCGGTTGGGAGTAGCCTTAGGACATTCCGGTCAGGCCATGGAGCCATCGATGAAGTGCAGCATTCTAACGGTCATTGTGTTGAGCGCGCTCACATTGGGTGCGGCGCAGGCTCAGGAGTTGCAAACCGTACCGGTCGCCCCCGCGCCCACGCCTGGCGCACCGGGCACCCCAACGCCCACCCTCTACCCTCAGGTCACGCCGCCAGCGGTGCCGAAGACAAACGGCTCGCCGCCCCTGGCGCCCATTGTCTTGCCGACGCCGCCCAAGGATCAGCCGGTGCCCGGCCTGCAGCAGAACGACAGCAAGCCGAAGACACCCGGC
Organism: Pseudomonas quebecensis; assembly: GCF_026410085.1. Lineage (NCBI taxonomy): Bacteria > Pseudomonadati > Pseudomonadota > Gammaproteobacteria > Pseudomonadales > Pseudomonadaceae > Pseudomonas > Pseudomonas quebecensis. The sequence goes on along the minus strand of NZ_CP112866.1, from coordinate 3,647,493 downwards.
GGCTAGAACTGCTGGGCCAGCAGTTGCCCGTCGGCCATGCGCAGGCGCTTGGACAAGGCAATCGCAATGGCGCGGATGATCTTGGCGGCCACCCGCGGCGCTTCGTTGAGCATTTTCTCCAGGGAGTCCTTGCCCAGGTTCAACAGCACGCAGTCGCTGGCGGCCATGCAACTGGCCGAGCGCCGCTCGCCGTCTAGCACCGCCATCTCGCCAAAGGTGCGGCCGCTGCGCAGGGTGGCGATGGTCACGGGTTGACCTTCGTGAGGTGTTTTCTGCACCGCCACCTGGCCGCTGTGGATGATGCACATGAAGGTGCCCGCATCGCCCTCGAGAAAAATCACTTCGCCCTGGGCAATGCTGCTGATGTTGAAGTAGCCGGCGGCGATATGAAAATCTTCCGGCAGCAGCGGATCGAATAATCCGCAGTCCATGAGCATGTCGCGGATTTCATTATTGAGTTGGGTAGGTGGTGGCATAGCTGCAATTTGGTCCATCAAACAGTGGCGGTCCTGTGTTCAGACCGAACCGCCGCACTAAGTTCCTAAATCAGCCCGAGCGCCTTGAATACAAATGCATATTCGAGCGCTACATCACGTAATCCCTGATAGCGGCCGCTCATCCCACCGTGGCCGGCGCCCAGTTCGGTCTTGAGCAGCAGCAGGTTATCGTCGGTCTTGGTGTCCCGCAGCTTGGCCACCCATTTGGCCGCTTCCCAGTACTGCACGCGGCTGTCGTTGTAGCCGGCGATCACCAGCAGGGCAGGGTAAGCCTGTGCCCGTACATTTTCGTACGGCGCGTAGGCCTTGATCCGTGCGTAGACCTCCGGATCTTCGGGGTTACCCCACTCGTCGTACTCAGTGACGGTCAGCGGCAGTTCCGGGTCGAGCATGGTGTTGAGCACATCCACGAACGGCACTTCGGCAATCGCCGCCTGGAACAGCTCGGGGCGCTGGTTGAGAACGGCGCCGATCAACAGGCCGCCGGCACTGCCGCCGCTGATGGCCAGTTGCTTGGAAGTGGTCAGGCCCTGGGCGATCAAGTGTTCGGCGCAGGCGATAAAGTCGCTGAAGGTGTTCTGCTTGTGCTCCTGCTTGCCGTTGCGATACCAGGCTTCGCCCAACTCGCCACCGCCGCGCACATGCGCAATCGCAAACGCAACGCCTCGGTCCAGCAGGCTCAGGCGCGCGTGGGAGAACCACGGGTCCAGGCTCGAACCGTAAGCGCCGTAGCCGTACAGGTACAACGGCGTCGGCTTGCCCAACTGATCGCGCCTGACCACCAGGCTGATCGGCACTTGAGTGCCATCGGCCGACGTGGCCCACAGGCGCTGGCTCACGTAGTCGTCGGCATTGAATACGCCAAGCACCGGGGTTTCCTTGAGCACCTGCTGCGCACCGCTGGCCAACTCCAGTTGGCGCACCTGGGCCGGACGGTTCAGCGCTTCATAGCGCAGGCGGATCCTGTCGCTGGGAAATTCCAGGCTGTTCTGTACGTAGAGACTGTAGGCGGCGTCGGGCAATTCGACGCGGTAGGCCGCCAGGTCCTGGGGATGCACTTCGATCACCGGCAAGCCGCCGATGCGCAGGCTCAGGGTCATGGCGCTGGCGTTCAGGCTCACGCCGTCGAGCATTACGTCGTCGCGGTGCGGGATCAGGTTGCGCCAGTGGGCTTCGGTGGGTACCTCGCCGGTATCGGCGGCGACGAACAACGCGTAGTTGATGCCATCGCGGTTGCTGCGGATAAACCAGGTCCACTCGCCATCGAGCTGGCCGTGGTCCACATCGTATTCGTGATCCTCGACCCGTGGCGCCAGGCAGGTGAAGTCCAAGTGCGGCTGGTTGGCGTCCAGCGCCCAGATTTCGCTGGTGGTCTTGCTGCCCAGGGCCAGCAGCAGCTGGCGTTCGGAGCTTGAACGGTAGCAATGCAGGAAGAACCGTCCGTCAGGCTCGTGGAAGACTTCCTGAGCCGCCGTACCATCCAGGCGATAGCGATACAGTTTGTGCGGGCGATGGGTATCGTCCAGCTCGCCGAAGAACAGCGTCAGGCTGTCGTTGGCCCAGGTCATGCTGCCGTCGCAATTATCGAATACCAGTTCGCTGACCTTGTCGGTGGCCAATTCCTTCACGTACAGGGTGTAGATCTCGTCGCCACTGGTATCGAGGCTGTAGGCCAGGCGCTGGTGGTCGGGGCTGATGCTGAACGCGCCGAGGGAGAAGAAGCCGCCGTTGGCCAGTTCGTTCGGGTCCAGCAACAATTCCTCGCTGCTTTCATCCACCTGGGTGCTGTCGTCGGCCGGGCGACGGCAGCGGTAGTGACGCGCATATTCGTCACCGGCGGTGGTGCGCGTGTAATACAGGTACGGGCCCCAGGGTGAGGGCAGTGACAGGTCGGTTTCGAGGATGCGCCCCTTGATCTCTTCGAACAGGCTTTCGCGCAGCGCGGCTTGGTCGGCGAGCTGGGCTTCCTGCCAGGCGTTTTCGGCCTTGAGATAATCGAGCACTTCGGCGCTGTCACGTTCTTGCAGCCAGGCGTACGGGTCCTGGCCGGGGGCCTTGCGGGCAATCGGGGCGGCAGTGATGTGGGTCGATGACGGCATGGATCACTCTCTGTCTGGCGGAAGGTGGCCGGCATTGCAGCCGCGACACGCAAAAGCCGTTATCATAGCCGCCTGTTTGCCTACCTTGCCATGGACACCATGACCGAGAACGACTATCTGACCGCTTGGGGCCTGTACGCCTTCGCCGCTTTGGGCTGCCTGTTGGTGTGGTGGCGCATGACGCGCTGGATCTGGCGCTGGCTGCGCGAGCCGCTGCAATTGCTGATGGCGGTGCTGCTGCTGAGCCCCACCATCGTCGACCCGGTCAAGACCCAGTTCGCGCCGGCCGTGGCCATCACCGCGCTGGACCTGGTGCTCAAGGTTGGCAATAACGCCTGGCGGGCCATTTCCGATTTGTTCATGTACACCATGATCGCATTCGGCGTGTACCTGGTCTTCGTGTTGATCCGCTGGCCCATCGAGCGCGCCGCCAAGGCACGCCGTGAACGCAAGGCCGCCACCGACGCCGCCCTGGCCGCCGAAGACCCGGAGGATGACGAACCCTTCCGGCGTCCGGCGCCCGTCAGCGGTATGCGGGTCGAACCGCGCCTTTAACGTTGTAAGCCCTGCAGCGAGAGCCCTGGCATGTGTGAATTATTGGGCATGAGTGCCAACGTCCCCACCGATATCGTGTTCAGCTTTACCGGGCTGATGCAGCGTGGCGGGCGCACCGGGCCCCACCGCGACGGTTGGGGCATCGCGTTCTACGAAGGCCGTGGCCTGCGCCTGTTCCAAGACCCGGCCGCGAGCAGCGAATCGGAAGTTGCGCTGCTGGTGCAGCGTTACCCCATCAAGAGCGAAGTGGTGATCGGTCATATCCGCCAGGCCAACGTGGGCAAGGTGAGCCTGGCCAATACCCACCCGTTCGTGCGCGAGCTGTGGGGGCGCAACTGGTGTTTTGCCCACAACGGCCAACTGGCGGACTTCGCCCCGCGCGCCACGTTCTATCGGCCGGTGGGCGATACCGACAGCGAAGCGGCGTTCTGCGATTTACTCAACCGCGTGCGCGAAGCCTTCCCAGAGCCGGTGGACCTGGAGCAGGTGCTGCCGGACCTGATCGCGGCCTGCACCGAATACCGCAGCAAAGGCGTCTTCAACTGCCTGCTCAGCGATGGCGACTGGCTGTTCTGCTATTGCTCGACCAAACTGGCCCAGATCACCCGACGTGCACCGTTCGGCCCGGCGCGCTTGAAAGATGTCGACGTGATCGTCGACTTTCAGGCCGAAACCACCCCCAACGACGTGGTCACGGTGATTGCCACCGAACCCCTGACCGACAACGAAAACTGGACCCGCTACGAACCGGGTCAATGGAGCCTGTGGCGGCGCGGTGAATGCGTCAGCCAGGGCATTACCGAGTAAGGACATCGACTATGTTGCTCAGCTATCTGCGGTTGGTGCTGTTTGCCTTTGGCCTGTTGGTCGGTGTGCAGGTGCCGGGGTTTATCAGCGATTATGCCAAGCGCGTCGAGGCCCACCTGATCGAGGCCCAGACCAGCCTGCGCGGCTTCGAAACCACGGCGCAGCAGTTCTTCAAGGGAGATATGCACGCCCTGGTCGAGCATTACCGGGCCAGCGATGACCCGGTGTTCCAGAGCGATGCCAGCAGCCTGGGCGCCTTGCTTGATCGCCAGGTGGCGCTGGACAAGCAATTCCAGGCCATGCAGGGCCCGTGGTACATCCGCGCGCTGCAAGTGGCGGTGGCCGCCGATCCGGATATCCGCCTGGAAACCTGGAACGGCTACAGCTACCAGATCCTGCTGACTCCCGAAGCCATGGGCTGGGGCCTGGGCGGGGCGATGCTGTTGTCGTTCGGCTTGGAATGCCTGTACCGGTTGATCGACTGGATCGTGCTGGGCGGCAAGCGCCTGCGCCAAAGCCGGCCGATTGAGGAGCGGGACCTCAAGGGCCTCTAACGCCCAACTCGGTCAACTGTGGGAGGGGTGCCCCCTCCCACATTCATATCCGGTTTATTCAACTGCCAGCACCATCCGTTCTTCGCCAACTTCCTCGGCATACCGGGCCACCACCTTCTGGCACAACCCCACGATCTCCTCCACCAATTCCACCCCAACGCGCCACGACACCACCACCTGCAGGTTCGGCAAACGTTGCTCCATGGGCAGCATCAACAGTTCGCCGCGCGCCAGTTCTTCGCTGACCAGCACCGGCGGCAGGGCGCCGATGCCGAAGCCGTCGCGCAGCAGGCGGGTGATCGCCGACACCGAGTTCACGCAGTTCATGCGCGGCGCGGCGACGCCGTTGGCCTGCATCAGGCGGATAACGTCCTGGTGCGGGTGGGAGTTTTTCGAATAGGTGATGATGCGCTCCTGGGCCAGGTCGGCGAGGGACGCATAGTCGCGGTTGTAGATCGACTGGCTGGCGACGATCCAGGCCATGGGGTGGCTGCCCAGCTCCAGGCTGCGCACGGTTTCCAGGCGCAGCAGGTCGGTTTGCAGAATCAGGTCGAGGAAGCCTTTTTGCAGCTGATCGCTGAGGTTCAGTGCGGTATCGGCGACCAATTCGATTTCCACCAGCGGGAAACGGTCCATCAATTCCGCCACCAGCGGGCTGAGCCAGGTGTGGATCACCGTGTCCATGGCGCCGATCCGAATCCGTCCGACCTTACTGCTGGTGGTCTCCAGGGACTGCTTCAAACCTTGCAGGGTCACCATCATCTGTTCGGCGTAATCGAGCACCTTGACGCCTTCCGGGGTCAGGCTCACACCCCGCGAATCGCGCAGGAACAGCTTGACCCCCAGTTCGCTTTCCAGCACGGCGATGCGGCTGGAGATCGATGCCTGGGTGGTGAACAGCTTTTCGGCGGTCAGGCGAAAGCTCTTGAGCCTGGCGACCCAGACGAAGGTTTCGAGGAACTTCAAATTCATGGGATCAACTTTTTCTTATGCTTGGATCGGTTTTTATTAGTTGGACGCGGCACGGGGCCAGCGCCAAAAATCGGTTCGTTCCACGATAAGCGGCGTGGGGGTGCCAGGACAAGTTGCGTGTCCTGCGGTAAAAATCCCACACTACAAAATAACAAAGCCTACAGGAGCGACCACCGTGAGCCGCCTGCTACTGAACTGTGATATCGGCGAAAGCTTTGGCAACTGGACCATGGGTCTGGACGCCGAGGTCATGCCGTTCATCGATTGCGCCAACGTGGCCTGCGGCTTCCATGCCGGCGACCCGAGTATCATGCGCAAGACCGTCAGCCTGGCGCTCACGCATGGCGTGCGAATCGGTGCACATCCGGCTTATCAGGATCTGCAGGGGTTCGGTCGTCGTTCGATGGCTTACAGCCCTGAAGAAATCCAGGACCTGTTGCACTACCAGATCGGTGCCCTCGACGGCATCTGCCGGGCCCAGGGCGCGCGCGTCAGCTACGTCAAACCCCACGGCGCGCTGTACAACGACATGATGGCCAAGCCGGCGCAGCTGCGCGCAGTCATGCAGGCCATCGCGGCCTACGACGCCGGCCTGCCGCTGATGCTGCTGGCCACCCGCGACAACAGCGCGGCCCAGGCGATGGGTGACGAATACGGCCTGACCCTGTGGTTCGAAGCGTTCGCCGACCGGGCCTACGACAGCCACGGCCACCTGGTCTCGCGCCAACTGCCGGGCGCGGTGCATCACGACGCCGACACCGTGCTCCAGCAAGCCCTGACCATCGCCCGCAGCGAGCCGCTGACCGCCAGCGACGGCAGCGCCCTGGTGTTGCAGGCCAATACGTTGTGCGTACACGGCGACAACGCCAGCTCCATCGCCGCAGTGCAACGCATTCGCCAAGCGTTGAAGTCAGCATGAAACCATGCATTGAAGTGGTGGCCATCGATTGCCTGATGGTGCGTCTGTTCGAGGTCATCGCCGAAGCCAATATGCCGTGGATGCTCGCCGCTACCCAGCAATTGCGCGGCGCATTCGGCCCGGCCTTGGTGGACCTGGTGCCGTCCTATACAACGCTGATGGTGCATTACGACCTCACCGCGTTGAGCCCGGCCGAGGCGCGACAACGCATCGATCGAGCCCTCGCCGACCTGCAACCCCAGGCCCAGGGCAGCGGCAAGTGCCATGTCCTGCCGGTATGGTACGACCTGCGCGTCGGCCCCGAACTGGGCTTGCTCAGCCAGCGCAGTGGCTTGACGGTGGATGAGGTGATCCGCCGCCACAGCGCCCACGAATACCAGGTGTTCGCCCTTGGGTTTGCTCCCGGATTCGCCTTTATGGGGCTGGTAGATGAAGCCCTGGCCACCCCGCGCCTGAGCACCCCGCGCAAACGCGTGGCGGCCGGCAGCGTGGGCATCGCCGAGCGGCAGACGGCGGCCTACCCGGTGGTGTCGCCGGGTGGCTGGAACCTGATCGGCCGCACCCCGGCCAAACTCTTCGACCGCGAGCGCGACGGCTACAGTCTGATGCAGCCCGGCGACACGGTGCGTTTCCAGGCGGTGGATCACGCCGAATTCATCCGGTTGGGTGGCGATGACGCACCGCTGGAGGCGCATGCATGAGCGGTTTATTGATCGAGGCCAGCACGCCGCTGTGCCTGTTGCAGGACGCCGGGCGTTTTGGTGTGCGCCATCTGGGCGTAACCCAGGGCGGTGCGTTGGATTGGGTGTCGATGGCCTGGGCCAATTGGTTGCTGGGCAATGCGCTGAATGCGCCGGTGGTGGAAATCACCCTCGGCGGTTTTACCGTGAAGGCCGAGGACTATTGCCTGCTGGCGTTGGCCGGTGCCGACCTGGGGGCCTTTATCGACGAGCGCGCGATCAGCCCCGGGCGCAGTTTTGTCCTGCAGAAGGGCCAGCGTCTGCGCTTTACCCAGCCGTTCAGCGGTGCGCGGGCGTACCTGGCGGCACCGGGCGGGTTTGATGCGCCGGCGGTGTTGGGCAGTTGCGCCACGGTGGTGCGTGAAGCCCTCGGTGGCGTGGAGGGAAGGGGTAAGGCGCTGGCCGAAGGCGGTCGGTTGGCCTATTCCGGTACGGGCGGTGCCCTGCAGGAGCTGAGTCAGCCCGCCTTGCCGACCGGCGGCTCGCTGGACGTGATTGTCGGCGCGCAGATCGGCCGGTTCAGCGGGCAGAGTCTGTTTGACGCGTTCAACACCGACTGGACGCTCGACAGCCGTGCCGACCGCATGGGCATGCGTCTGCTGGGCACGCCGTTGCAGTATCAGGGGCCGTCGTTGATCTCCGAAGGGATTCCCTTGGGGGCGATCCAGGTTCCGCCGGATGGGCAGCCGATCGTGCTGCTCAATGATCGGCAGACCATTGGCGGTTACCCACGGCTGGGTGCGCTCACACCCTTGGCGTTGGCCAGGCTGGCGCAATGTCTACCGGGGGAGAACGTGCGATTGGCGCCGGTGGTGCAGGAAACGGCGCATCGGCAGCACATCGAGTATTTGCGCCGCTTCCAGACGGCGGGAAGGGCTTGCACCCGATAGCGGTGTATCAGTCCATCCGTCGGTGACTGCACCATCGGAATCGGGGGCAAGCCCTCTCCCACATTGGATGTCGGTGTACTTGTAGAGAGTATTTGCACCGCTTCCAATCTGTGGGACCGGGCATTATTTGGAGAGAAAGCGCATGCCTTCTTCCAGCCCGCGCAGTGTCAGGGGATACATCTGGTCCTCCACCAACTCCCGCACAATCCCGGTGGAGGCGGTGTACCCCCAAGTGTCCTTGGGATACGGGTTAATCCAGATCAGCTTCTTGTACTTGGCCATGAAGCGCTGCATCCACACATACCCCGGCTCTTCGTTCCAGTGTTCGACGCTGCCGCCGGCCTGGGTGATTTCATACGGCGCCATCGAGGCATCGCCGATAAAGATCACTTTGTAATCGGCACCGTACTTGTGCAGCAGGTCCTGGGTGGAGGTGCGTTCCGAGGTGCGGCGCTGGTTGTTTTTCCACACCGATTCGTACACGAAGTTATGGAAGTAGAAGTACTCCAGGTGCTTGAACTCGGTCTTGCACGCGGAGAACAGCTCTTCGCAGATCTTCACATGGGCATCCATCGAACCGCCGATATCGAACAGCAGCAGCAACTTGATGGTGTTGCGCCGTTCCGGGCGCATCTGGATATTCAGCAAGCCGGCATCGCGAGCGGTGTGATCGATGGTGCCGTCGATGTCCAATTCTTCCGCCGCGCCCTGGCGCGCAAATTTGCGCAGGCGACGCAGGGCGATCTTGATATTGCGCGTGCCCAGTTCCACCTGGTCGTCGAGGTTCTTGTACTCGCGCTGGTCCCAGACTTTGACGGCCTTGCCTTGGCGCTTGCCGGCGTCGCCGACGCGGATGCCTTCGGGGTTGAAGCCGCCGGAACCGAACGGGCTGGTGCCGCCGGTGCCGATCCACTTGTTGCCGCCGGCGTGGCGTTCTTTCTGTTCTTCCAGGCGTTTCTTGAATTCCTCGATCAGTTTGTCCAGGCCGCCGAGGGACTGGATCTGCGCGCGTTCTTCGTCGCTGAGGGAACGCTCGAATTCCTTGCGCAGCCAGTCTTCGGGGATCAGCGCCTGCAAGTGATCGTCGAGCTTTTCCAAGCCGTTGAAATAGGCACCGAAGGCGCGGTCGAACTTGTCGAAATGCCGCTCGTCCTTCACCAGGATCGCCCGCGCCAAGTAATAAAACTCGTCCATGTCGGCGAAGGTCACGCGTTGTTTGAGCGCGTTGATCAGGTCGAGCAATTCGCGCACCGACACCGGCACCTTGGCTGCGCGCATTTCATTGAACAGGTTGAGCAACATCAGCGATTACCGCGACGGCTCATGAACGCCAGACGCTCCAGCAACTGCACGTCCTGCTCGTTCTTCACCAGGGCACCGGCCAATGGCGGGATGGCCTTGGTCGGATCGCGCTCGCGCAGCACCGCCTCGCCGATGTTGTCGGCCATCAGCAGCTTGAGCCAGTCCACCAGTTCGGATGTGGAGGGTTTTTTCTTCAGGCCAGGGACTTTGCGCACGTCGAAAAACACGTCCAGCGCTTCGCTGACCAGGTCTTTCTTGATGTCGGGGTAGTGCACGTCGACGATTTTCTGCAGGGTGGTGCGATCGGGGAAGGCGATGTAATGGAAAAAGCAGCGGCGCAGGAAGGCGTCCGGCAGCTCTTTTTCATTGTTGGAGGTAATGATGATGATCGGGCGCTTTTTGGCCTTGATGGTCTCGTCGATTTCGTAGACGTAGAACTCCATCTTGTCGAGTTCCTGCAACAGGTCGTTGGGGAACTCGATGTCGGCCTTGTCGATTTCGTCGATCAGCAGAATCACGCGCTCCTCGGACTCGAACGCCTCCCAGAGCTTGCCTTTTTTCAGGTAGTTGCGCACGTCGTGCACCTTGTCCACGCCCAGCTGCGAGTCGCGCAGGCGGCTCACCGCGTCGTACTCGTACAGACCTTGGTGGGCCTTGGTGGTGGACTTGATGTGCCAGGTAATCAACCTGGCACCGAAGGACTCGGCCAGTTGTTCGGCGAGCATGGTCTTGCCGGTGCCGGGCTCGCCCTTGACCAGCAGCGGACGCTCCAGGGTAATGGCAGCGTTGACGGCCAGTTTCAGGTCATCGGTGGCAACGTAAGCCTGGGTGCCTTCGAACTTCATCGGTCATTCCTCGAATTCATCAATGCCCGGACTATACCGCGCGGCCCCGGCGACTGTGAACGCAGACGGGCTATTCAGTCTCTGAATGGCCGGTCACGCCGAGCGCTCAATCGGCACTGGGCTTGGGCTGTTCATAGCGGGCATTGAATGCCTGGATGAACCCGTTGCGCAAAATGGCAATCACCGCCGAAAACGCGCTGACATTTTGCTGGTGCACGCTGCCGCTCAACTCGACGCGGGTGGCGAACTGGTCTTTGCGCTGGTTCTTCAATACCGTTTCGCTGGCGCCCACCACGGCCTCCCAGATCGAACGGAAGATGTTTTTGTCTTTGTTTTCCACGTCCTGCTGCCAGTCGAACACTTCCACATCCCGCAGTAACGGCTTGATGTAGCCGGACAGCTGGCCTTTTTCGGCCTGGGCTTCAATGACCAGGTCGCCGGTGCCTGCCTTGAAATCGAACTTGCCATAGGCCGAGGCGAAATCGTTCATGCGCTTGAGCTGCAAGTCGCGGGCACGGAAGCGGAATTCGAAGTCTTCGAAATCGCTCAAGGGGTCGAAGGTGGCGTTGGCCTCCAGCGGGGCCTGGCCCAGCAGCAGTGCTTTACCTTCAAAGCGCGCATCGCGCCTGCCCTCGGTGTCGACCACGTTGGTCAGGTTGTAGAAGCTGGCGTTGACCCCGGTGGCATTGATGTTCACCGCCGGTTTGGAATTGAAGTTATGGAAGGCGATCTTGCCGTCTTCGATGCGCACTTCGTTGAGCGTGATCGGCAACAACTTGCCCAATTGCTCGCGCCAGTCGGTGCCTTTACCGGTCTGGGACGCCTGTTTGTTGGCGCCGCCGTCGACAAAGTTGATTTCCGGCCGCACAAAGTGGCCTTCGGCGACAACGGAATGGTCGTACCACAGCGAATGCCAGCTCACCGCGAACTCGATCAGCGGCGCCTTGACGAACGGCACCGGCACCTTGCCGTCCACCTTGACGATCTGCAGGCCGTTGATGCGGTACGCGCCGCGCCACAGGGCCAGGTCTACGTCGGCGATTTCGCCACGGTATTCGCCCATATTGGCGAGCTTGTCATTCAGGTAGTTGCGTACCAGGTAGGGCAGCGCGATGTTCAGGGCGATCAGCACCACCACCAGCCCGGCGATGGTCCATAGCGGCCAACTGTAGCGACGTTTCATGGGGCAGTTCTCCTTGCTCGTAAGCAGATGGACTCCCGCGCCGGCCTCAACGTTCCTCCGACTGGACGCCCCGGAAGACCAGGCATACCCTTGAAACCTTTCGCAACCGCCCAATAGGACCCGCCATGAGCCGCATTTTTGCAGATAACGCGCACTCCATCGGTAATACGCCCCTGGTTCAGATCAACCGCATCGCCCCGCGCGGTGTGACCATCCTGGCCAAGATCGAAGGGCGTAACCCCGGTTACTCAGTGAAGTGCCGCATCGGTGCAAACATGATCTGGGACGCCGAAAGCAGCGGCAAACTCAAGCCGGGCATGACCATCGTCGAACCCACCTCCGGCAACACCGGCATCGGCCTGGCGTTCGTCGCCGCGGCCCGTGGCTATAAATTGCTGCTGACCATGCCGGCGTCCATGAGCCTGGAACGGCGCAAGGTGCTCAAGGCCCTCGGCGCCGAGCTGGTACTGACCGAGCCGGCCAAAGGCATGAAAGGCGCTATCGAGAAAGCCGGCGAGATCGTCGCCAGCGACCCGGCCCAGTACTTTATGCCGGCCCAGTTCGAAAACCCGGCCAACCCGGCGATCCACGAAAAAACCACCGGCCCGGAAATCTGGAACGACACCGACGGCGCCGTGGATGTGCTGGTGGCGGGCGTGGGCACTGGTGGCACCATCACCGGGGTGTCGCGCTATATCAAAAATATCCAGGGCAAGCCGATTCTGTCGGTGGCCGTCGAGCCCATCGGTTCGCCGGTGATTACCCAGACCCTGGCCGGTCAGGAGGTCAAGCCCAGCCCACACAAGATCCAGGGGATCGGCGCCGGCTTTGTGCCGAAGAACCTCGACCTGTCGATGGTCGACCGCGTGGAACTGGTGAGCGACGAGGAATCCAAGGCCATGGCCCTGCGTTTGATGCAGGAGGAGGGGATCTTGTGCGGGATCTCCTGCGGTGCCGCGATGGCGGTGGCGGTGCGGCTGGCGCAGAAACCGGAGATGCAGGGCAAGACCATCGTGGTGGTGCTGCCGGACTCCGGCGAGCGCTACCTGTCGAGCATGTTATTCAGCGATCTGTTCACTGAGCAGGAAAACCAGGCTTGATGCAGGTCAGCTGGTCGGTCCGGGCCTTCTGCATAATGGCGCAACTGTTTATCATGGCCGGCTGCTACGTCTGGCATCCCGCCCAGGGGGTGCTGTCGGCCAGACGCTTATTTCCAGGAGTTGCCGCATGACCTTTTCTCTGACCGCCAAACTGTCGGTGCTGCTGTTGTTTATCGGCAGCACGCTGTACGTGCACCTGCGCGGCAAGGCCCGTTTGCCGATGTTGCGCCAGTTTGTCAACCATTCGGCGCTGTTCGCCCCGTATAACGCCCTGATGTACCTGTTTTCGGCGGTGCCGTCCAAGCCGTACCTGGACCGCAGCAAGTTCCCGGAACTGGATGTGCTCAAGGACAATTGGGAAGTGATCCGCGAAGAGGCCATGCACCTGTTCGACGAGGGTTACATCCGCGCCGCCGAAAAGAACAACGACGCCGGTTTCGGTTCGTTCTTCAAAAAGGGCTGGAAGCGTTTCTACCTCAAGTGGTACGACAAACCGCTGCCGTCGGCCGAGGCGCTGTGCCCGAAAACCGTGGCGTTGGTGAGCAGCATTCCCAACGTCAAGGGCGCGATGTTCGCGCTGTTGCCGGGCGGCAGCCACCTCAACCCGCACCGTGACCCGTTCGCCGGCTCCCTGCGCTATCACTTGGGCTTGTCCACGCCCAATTCCGACGACTGCCGCATCTTTGTCGACGGCCAGGTGTACGCCTGGCGCGACGGTGAAGACGTGATGTTCGACGAAACCTATGTGCATTGGGTCAAGAACGAAACCGAGCAGACCCGCGTGATCCTGTTCTGCGACATCGAGCGTCCGCTGAGTAACCGCCTGATGACCCGTGTCAACCGTTGGGTCAGTAAGCAGCTGGGCCGCGCCACCGCACCGCAGAACCTCGACGACGAGCGCGTGGGTGGGATTAACCAGGCGTATGCCTGGAGCAAGCGTTTCAGCGATAAGTTCAGTGGCGTGGTCAAACAGTGGAAGCGCAAGCATCCGAAGGCTTACCGCATTGCGCGACCGGTACTGGCGGTGGTTGTGCTGGTGCTGCTGTGGAAGTGGCTGTTCGGCTGATCGAACAATCTGTGGGAGGGGGTGCCCCCTCCCACATTAGATCTCCTATGTTCTTAGGAGGCGATCAATTGGCGTAGCACGTAGTGCAGGATGCCGCCCGATTTGAAGTATTCCACTTCATTGAGCGTATCGATCCGGCACAGCACTTCGACCTTCTCCGTACTGCCATCCTCCCGAGTAATCACCAGCGTCAGGTTCATACGCGGCACGATCTCCACGTCGCTCAGCCCCAGGATATCGATCTTCTCCTTACCGGTGAGTTTGAGCGCCTTGCGGTTCTGGTCCAGCTTGAACTGCAACGGCAATACGCCCATGCCCACCAGGTTGGAACGGTGGATACGCTCGAAACTCTCGGCAATCACCGCTTTGACACCCAGCAGGTTGGTGCCCTTGGCCGCCCAGTCGCGGCTGGAGCCGGTGCCGTATTCCTGCCCGGCGATCACCACCAGCGGCGTGCCCGCGGCCTGGTATTTCATCGCGGCGTCGTAGATCGCCATCTTCTCGCCAGTGGGGATATACAGCGTATTGCCACCTTCCTCGCCGCCGAGCATTTCATTGCGGATACGGATGTTGGCAAAGGTGCCACGCATCATCACTTCATGGTTGCCCCGGCGTGAGCCGTAGGAGTTGAAGTCACGCGGTTCCACGCCCTGTTCGCGCAGGTAGCGGCCGGCGGGGCTGTCGATCTTGATATTACCGGCCGGGGAGATGTGGTCGGTGGTCACCGAATCGCCCAGCAGCGCAAGCACGTTGGCGCCCGTGATGTCTTTGATCACTGGCAACGGGCCGGCAATGTCATCGAAGAAGGGTGGGTGCTGGATGTAGGTCGAGTCCTTCTGCCACACGTAAGTCGCCGCCTGCGGCACTTCAATGGCCTGCCACTGTTCGTCGCCGGCAAACACCTCGGCGTATTCCTTGTGGAACATGCCCGTGTTGACCTGGGCCACGGCGTCGGCAATTTCCTGGCTGCTGGGCCAGATGTCCTTGAGGTAGACCGGGTTGCCCTGCTGGTCGTTACCCAACGGCTCGCTGCTGATATCGATGCGCACGGTGCCGGCCAGGGCGTAGGCCACCACCAGGGGCGGCGAGGCCAGCCAGTTGGTTTTTACCAGGGGGTGCACGCGGCCTTCGAAGTTGCGGTTGCCCGACAACACCGACGCGACGGTGAGGTCGGCTTTCTGGATGGCTTTTTCGATCGGCTCGGGCAACGGCCCGGAGTTGCCGATGCAGGTGGTGCAGCCATACCCCACCAGGTCGAAGCCGAGCTTGTCCAGGTACTGGGTCAGGCCCGCGGCCTTGTAGTAGTCGGTGACCACTTTGGAGCCGGGCGCCAGGGAGCTTTTGACCCACGGTTTGCGCGTCAGGCCTTTTTCCACGGCCTTTTTCGCGACGAGGCCGGCGGCCATCATCACGCTGGGGTTGGAGGTGTTGGTGCAGGAGGTGATCGCGGCGATCACCACGGCGCCGTTTTTCAGGCGATAGGTCTGACCTTCGAAGTCGTAATCGGCTTCACCCACGAGGTCGGCATTACCCACGGCGACACCGCCGCCGCCTTCGCTTTCCAGGCGGCCTTCTTCTTTATTGGTGGGCTTGAATTGCAGGTCGAGGAAGTCGCTGAACGCCTGCCCGACATTCGGCAGCGCCACCCGGTCCTGCGGGCGTTTCGGCCCGGCCAGGCTGGCCTCGACGCTGCCCATGTCGAGCGCCAGGCTGTCGGTGAACACCGGTTCCTGGCCAGCGTTGCGCCACAGCCCCTGGGCCTTGGTGTACGCCTCGACCAGTTTCACCGTTTCTGTCGGACGGCCGGAGAGGCGCAGGTAGTCCAGGGTCACTTCATCGACCGGGAAAAAGCCGCAAGTGGCGCCGTATTCCGGGGCCATGTTGGCGATGGTGGCGCGGTCCGCCAGGGGCAGGTCAGCCAGGCCGTCGCCATAGAACTCGACGAATTTACCCACTACGCCTTTCTTGCGCAGCATCTGGGTCACCGTCAGCACCAGG
Organism: Pseudomonas quebecensis; assembly: GCF_026410085.1. Taxonomy (NCBI): domain Bacteria; kingdom Pseudomonadati; phylum Pseudomonadota; class Gammaproteobacteria; order Pseudomonadales; family Pseudomonadaceae; genus Pseudomonas; species Pseudomonas quebecensis. The sequence continues at coordinate 3,631,966 of NZ_CP112866.1, read as the reverse complement.
TCGGTGGCGGTGATGCCTTCCTTGAGCTTGCCGGTGAGCTTGAAGCCGATCACTTCGGGAATCAGCATCGACACCGGCTGGCCGAGCATCGCCGCTTCCGCTTCGATACCGCCCACGCCCCAGCCGAGCACGCCCAGGCCGTTGATCATGGTGGTGTGGGAGTCGGTCCCCACCAGCGTGTCGGGGAAGGCATAGGTGCGGCCGTCTTCGTCCTTGGTCCACACCGTGCGGCCCAGGTATTCGAGGTTGACCTGATGACAGATACCGGTGCCCGGCGGCACCACGCTGAAATTGTCGAACGCGCTCTGGCCCCAGCGCAGGAAGGCGTAGCGTTCGCCGTTGCGCTGCATTTCGATGTCGACGTTCTGCTCGAAGGCATCAGCGTTGCCGAACTTGTCGACCATCACCGAGTGGTCGATCACCAAATCGACGGGGGACAGCGGGTTGATGCGCTGCGGGTCGCCGCCGGCCTTGGCCACGGCGGCGCGCATGGCGGCAAGGTCGACCACGGCGGGTACACCGGTAAAATCCTGCATCAGCACGCGGGCGGGGCGGTACTGGATCTCACGGTCGGACTGGCGCTCTTTGAGCCAGGCGGCGATGGCCTTGAGGTCGGCGCCGGTGACGGTCTTGTTGTCTTCCCAACGCAGCAGGTTTTCCAGCAGCACCTTGAGCGACATCGGCAGCTTGTCCAGGTCGCCCAGGCTCTTGGCGGCTTCGGGCAGGCTGAAGTAGTGATAGGTCTTGCTGTCTATTTCGAGGGTTTTAAGGGTTCTCAGGCTATCAAGCGATGACATGACACGACTCCTTATGGTCCGCACGGCCACGGACCTGACGGGACGAACAGAGCTATCACGTTAGCCCTGTTTTGATTAGCAGGCTAATAACTGGACTCTATGGTTAAGTCCAAGGTTCCGAACTCGGCTATCATGCGCGCGTTTTCATGACCGGCATTGCGATAGCGCAATGTCGGTCGAGTCACCAGGAGAGTTGATGAACACCCTTTTTATGCACTGCCGCCCAGGGTTTGAAGGCGAAGTCTGTTCCGAGATCGCCGAGCTTGCCGCGCGCCTGAACGTATCCGGCTACGCCAAGGCCAAGCCCGGCAGCGCCTGCGCCGAATTTGTCTGCACCGAAGAAGACGGCGCCCAGCGCCTGATGCACGGCCAGCGTTTTGCCGAGCTGATCTTCCCGCGGCAATGGGCGCGTGGAGTGTTTATCGACTTGCCGGAAACCGACCGCATCAGCGTGATCCTTGCCCACCTGCGCGAATTCCCGGTGTGCGGCAGCCTGTGGCTGGAAATGGTCGACACCAATGACGGCAAAGAGCTGTCGAACTTCTGCAAGAAATTCGAAGTGCACCTGCGCAAAGCCCTGCTCAATGCCGGCCGGCTGGTGGATGACCCGAGCAAACCGCGCCTGCTGCTGACCTTCAAGAGCGGCCGCGAGGCGTTTATGGGCCTGGCCGAATCGAACAATTCGGCGATGTGGCCGATGGGCATCCCGCGTTTGAAGTTCCCACGTGAAGCGCCGAGCCGCTCCACGCTCAAGCTGGAAGAGGCCTGGCACCACTTTATTCCTCGCGATCAATGGGACGAGCGCCTGCATGGCGACATGACCGGCGTCGACCTCGGTGCCGCGCCCGGTGGCTGGACCTGGCAATTGGTCAACCGTGGCATGCTGGTGACCGCCATCGACAACGGCCCGATGGCCGAGAGCCTGATGGACACTGGTCTGGTGCAGCACCTGATGGCCGACGGTTTCACTTTCGTACCCAAGCAGCCGGTGGACTGGATGGTCTGCGACATCGTCGAGAAACCCGCGCGTAACGCGGCGCTGCTGGAGACCTGGATCGGCGAAGGGTATTGCCGCGAGGCGGTGGTCAACCTCAAGTTGCCGATGAAACAGCGCTATGCCGAGGTCAAGCGCCTGCTGGAGCGCATCGAGGAAGGCTTCAAGGCGCGTGGCATTCGTGTGGAAATCGGCTGCAAGCAGCTGTACCACGACCGTGAAGAAGTGACGTGCCACCTGCGTCGGTTGGAAAGCGTAAAGAAACCCAAGGCCCGCTGACTCACCGCTCAGAATGTGGCAGCGGGCTTGCCCGCGAAAGCGGTATAACTGTCGAAATTTATGTTGAATGTGCCCGCGTCTTCGCGAGCAAGCCCGCTCCCATAAAAGATCGGGTTGGTTTTAGGAGTGAAATATGAGTCTTGAATTGCCCGTCGACGCCACCCTCGACGCCACCGGCCTCAACTGCCCGGAACCGGTGATGATGCTGCACCAGCACATCCGTGACCTGCCGGCAGGCGGCTTGCTCAAGGTGATCGCGACCGACCCGTCGACCCGCCGCGATATCCCCAAGTTCTGCGTGTTCCTGGACCACGAACTGGTGGAGCAGCAGGAGCAGGCCGGTACCTATCTGTACTGGATCCGCAAGAAAGCCGATTAGCCCCGTGCCTTGTCGGCCCGAATGCGCCGGCGTGCACTGCGCGCCAGGCGCACCAGCAGCATCCCCGCCGCACAGCTCAAGCCTACGATCAGCCCTTGCCACAAACCGCTCGGGCCGCTGGGTTCGCCGAGCCAATCGGTCAGCCCCAGGGCGTACCCCACCGGCAGCCCCACGCCCCAATAGGCGAACAGCGTCAGTACCATGGTCACCCGCGTGTCCTGGTAGCCGCGCAGCGCACCGGCGGCGGTGACCTGGATCGAGTCCGAGAACTGGAACAGCGCTGAGAATACGATCAGCGTGGACGCCAGGTGAATCACCACCGGGTCCGGGGTGTAGATACTTGCGATCTGTTCGCGCAACAGCAGCATCAGGCTGCAGGACAGGCAGGCGTACGCCAATGCCGTGCCCATGCCGACCCCGGCGGCGAAACGCGCTTCACGCGGCTCGCCACGTCCCAGGGCCTGGCCGACGCGCACGGTGACCGCCATGCTCAGGGAGTAGGGGATCATAAACACCAGTGAACTTACGTTCAGCGCGATCTGATGCCCCGACACCACGGTGGCGCCCAGGCTGCCGAGCAGCAGGGCGATTACCGCGAAGATGCTCGATTCGGCAAAGATCGCCACGCCGATCGGCAGGCCAATGCCCAGCACGCGCTTGATCACCGCCCACTGCGGCCAGTCGAAGCGTTTGAACAGTTCGCTGCTCTGGTAGGCGGCGCCCCAGCGCGTCCAACCGGCCAGGCCGAGCATCATCACCCACATCGCGATGGCCGTGGCCCAGCCGCAGCCCACGCCGCCCATGGCCGGCACGCCAAAATGACCGTAGATGAAGATGTAGTTCAGCGGAATATTCAGCCCCAGGCCGACCAGGCCCATGACCATGCTTGGCCGGGTGCGGCCCAGGCCGTCGCTGAAGCAGCGCAGCACGTAATACAGCGCCACCGCCGGCATGCCCGCCGCGATGCCATGCAGGTAGCCCATGGATGGCGCGATCAGGTCGGGTTCGACCTTCATCGCATGCAGGATCGGTTCGGCGCACAGCAGCAACAATGCGCCGATGGCCCCGACGACCACCGCCAACCACAATGACTGGCGTACCAACGGGCCGATCTCACTGAACCGGCCCGCTCCGTAACGCTGGGCGACCTTCGGCGTGGTGGCCAGCAGCGTGCCGGTCATCAGCAGGTACACCGGGATCCAGATCGAATTGCCCAGGCCCACCGCCGCCAGATCCTGCGGGCTGACGCGTCCGGCCATCACCGCGTCGACAAAGCTCATGGCGGTGGTCGCCAGTTGGCCGATCATGATCGGCAGCGCGAGCGTCAGCAGGTCGCGCACTTCCCGGCTGATGCGGGCGGGGCGGGTGAGGGGAGCGGTGGCAGTGTTCACGTACAGGTGTCCAGTCGAGAGGTGCGCAAGGACCGCGGATTCTACGCCTTGACGCAACGGTCAGGAAAAAACCTGTGTTAGGGATTTGTAAGCGATGCCCGCGATCCCTGTACACTGCCTGTCCGCCAAAGGAGCCCGCCATGCTGATTGTTGCCGACGAAAATATCCCCCTGCTCGACGCATTCTTCCAAGGGTTCGGCGAGATTCGCCGTGTGCCCGGCCGTTCCATCGACCGCGCGACCGTCGAGCAGGCCGATGTGCTGCTGGTACGCTCGGTGACCAACGTCAACCGCGCTTTGCTTCAAGGCACATCGGTGCGGTTTGTCGGCACCTGCACCATCGGCACCGACCATTTGGACCTGGATTACTTCAAGCAGGCCGGTATCCAGTGGGCCAGCGCCCCCGGCTGCAATGCCCGCGGCGTCGTGGACTATGTGCTGGGCAGCCTGCTGACCCTGGCCGAGATCGAAGGTGTGGACCTCACCCGGCGCACCTACGGTGTGGTCGGCGCCGGTGAAGTGGGCGGGCGCCTGGTTCAGGTGCTCAAGGGCCTGGGCTGGAATGTGCTGGTGTGCGATCCGCCGCGCCAGATCGCCGAGGACGGCGACTACGTCAGCCTGGCGCAGATCATCGAGCAGTGCGATGTGATCAGCCTGCACACGCCGCTGATCAAGTCCGGCAACGGCTCTACCTGGCACCTGTTCGACCGTCAGCGTCTCAACCAGCTCAGGCCCGGCGCCTGGCTCATCAACGCCAGCCGTGGCCCGGTGGTGGACAACGCCGCGCTGCGCGAGGTGCTGCTGGCGCGCGAAGACCTGCAAGCCGTGCTGGATGTGTGGGAAGGCGAGCCTGAAGTCGACGTGGCACTCGCCGACCTGTGCGTGCTGGCCACGCCGCATATCGCCGGTTACAGCCTGGACGGCAAACAACGCGGCACGGCGCAGATCTATCAGGCGTTTTGTGCCCATCTGGGCCAGGCACCGAGCATTCAGCTGAGCGATCTGCTGCCGCCTCCGTGGCTGGCCGAAGTGCACCTGAACCCAGTCACGGAGCCGGCCTGGGCGTTGGCGACCTTATGTCGCAGCGTGTACGACCCGCGCCGTGACGACGCGGATTTTCGCCGTAGCCTGGTCGGCACGGTGCAGGAGCAGCGCCTGGCCTTTGACCGGCTGCGCAAACATTACCCGCAGCGTCGCGAGATCGAGGGGCTCAAGGTGCGGTTCAACGGCGAGTCGGCAGAGCTGGCGCGCATTGTCAATGCCTTGGGCGCCCAACAGCTGTAGGAACGTGGCGCATAAAAAACCCGGCCACCGGGGCCGGGTCTGAAAGAGCGTGGGCGTTTCAGCCTTGCTGGGCAGGCTTGACCAGTCGCTGTTCCAGCTCGCTGCAGGCGCGCTGGATCATTTCTTCGGTAATCTGCACTTCGTCACCCTTGGCGTCGATGTACGAGCAAGGCAACGCCTGTGGCTGGCGGATTACGTCAATCTTGGCATCGCTGCTGTGTTGCAAGGACATGGCCTGTCTCCTCATCAGGTTGTGTACCTACTTTAATTCCCCCGCGTGACCGAGCTATTACAACTCCTTACAAGATCACCGGTTCGAACGACCAGTCCACCAGAAACCGCCAAGGATTTCCAGCCGGGCGTTAGACCGATAGCATCTAGTGGCCAGTATCGGCGGGCATAATTAACCTGACTCATTGTTATTCGCCCAAGTTCCCCCCATGTGGGTGTGTACAGGTTCCTCATCGGTGACACCCTCCATGCTCTCAGTCCGACAACGCCGCGCGATTCGCCTGGCCAGCCGCTTCATTGCGCCCTACCGCTGGCAGGCCTTCGGTGCCCTGGTGGCGCTGATCGTCACCGCCGGCATTACCCTGTCCATGGGGCAGGGTATCCGTCTCCTGGTGGACCAGGGTTTCATGACCCAGTCACCGCACCTGCTCAACCAGTCCATCGGCCTGTTTATGCTGTTGGTTGTGGGGCTGGCGGTCGGCACCTTCGCGCGGTTTTATCTGGTGTCGTGGATCGGCGAGCGAGTGGTGGCGGACATTCGCCGGCAGGTGTTTAACCATTTGATCTATCTGCACCCCGGTTTCTACGAGAACAACCGCAGCTCGGAAATCCAGTCGCGGCTGACCACGGACACCACCTTGTTGCAGTCAGTGATCGGCTCGTCGCTGTCGTTGTTCCTGCGCAACGCGTTGATGGTCATCGGCGGCATCGTGCTGTTGTTTGTCACCAACCCCAAACTCACCAGCATCGTGGTGGTGGCACTGCCGCTGGTGCTGGCGCCGATCCTGATCTTCGGTCGGCGTGTGCGCAGCCTGTCGCGCCAGAGCCAGGACCGCATCGCCGACGTGGGCAGCTATGTGGCTGAGACCCTCGGCCAGATCAAGACGGTTCAGGCCTACAACCACCAAGTACAGGATGAGCAGCGTTTTGCCGTCACCGTCGAACAGGCGTTCAACACCGCGCGCAAACGCATTGCCCAGCGTGCCTGGCTGATTACCCTGGTGATCATGCTGGTGCTCGGTGCCGTGGGCGTGATGCTGTGGGTCGGTGGCATGGACGTGATCAGCGGGCGCATCTCCGGCGGCGAACTGGCGGCATTCGTGTTCTACAGCCTGATCGTCGGCAGCGCCGTCGGCACCCTGAGTGAAGTGCTCGGCGAGCTGCAGCGCGCCGCCGGTGCGGCGGAACGCATCGGCGAGCTGTTGCAGTCGAACAACGAAATCCAGGCGCCCGCCACGGGCCTCGTAACGCTTCCAGAACGGGTCAGTGGCCGCATGGAGCTGCAGGATCTGCGTTTTGCCTACCCTTCGCGGCCGGACAGCTACGCCATCGATGGCCTGAACCTGACCGTCAACACCGGCGAAACCCTGGCGCTGGTAGGCCCCTCCGGTGCAGGTAAATCGACGCTCTTCGACCTGTTGCTGCGCTTCTACGACCCCCTGCAGGGCCGCATCCTGCTTGAAGGCCAACCGTTGACCAACCTCGATCCAACGGACCTGCGCCGCCACTTCGCCCTGGTATCCCAGAGCCCGGCGCTGTTTTTCGGCAGTGTCGAGGAGAACATCCGCTACGGTAACCCGGATGCCACCCGCGAGCAGGTCGAAGCCGCCGCTCGGATCGCCCACGCCCACGACTTCATCCTGCAAATGCCCGACGGCTACCAGACCCACCTCGGTGATGGCGGCCTGGGCCTCTCCGGCGGCCAGCGTCAACGCCTGGCCATCGCCCGCGCGCTGCTGGTGGACGCGCCGATCCTGCTGCTGGACGAAGCCACCAGCGCACTCGACGCCCAAAGCGAACACCTGATCCAGCAAGCGTTGCCGCAGTTGATGCAGGGCCGTACCACGCTGGTTATCGCGCATCGGTTGGCGACGGTGAAGAACGCTGATCGCATCGCCGTGATGGACCAGGGCAAGCTGGTGGCGGTGGGCACCCATCAGCAGTTGATTGCGAGCAATCCACTGTATGCGCGGTTGGCGGCGTTGCAGTTCAGTGATGGGGAAGAGTCGGCCAGTTAGGCGATTGTTGGCGGTGATCAGCTCCCCTGCCACAGGATGGGGAACGTGTGGAATCGACCCTCCATAAAAAATGCCCGCATGGTCCAATGCGGGCACTTATCTTGGCGCTTCAGCGGGCGACTGCTTCAGCGTTCACTGATCATCAAAATACCGCTCATGCCAATCCACCAACGGCTGCGGCGAGTTGAGCTTCTGCCCGTAGATCACCGAATAAGACAGCACGTTCTGCACGTATTGGCGGGTTTCGTCAAACGGGATGCTCTCCACCCATACGTCGAAACTCAGGTGATCGGCCCCGCGCAGCCACTGGCGTACTCGGCCGGGGCCGGCGTTGTAGGCGGCGGAGGCGAGCACGCGGTTGCCATTGAACTGGCTGTGCACTTGGCTCAAGTAAGCGGCGCCCAGTTGGATGTTTTTATCCGGGTCCAGCACTTGGGCCGGTGAGGCCAGCGGGATGCTGAACTTGCGCGCGGTGTCCTTGGCGGTGCCGGGCATCAGCTGCATCAGGCCGCTGGCGCCGACGCCGGAGCGGGCGTCGTCCATGAAGGCGCTTTCCTGGCGGGTAATGGCGAACACCCAGCTTGAATGCAGCCCCCGTACCTTGGCCTCACGCACCAGGGTGTCGCGGTGAGCCATCGGGAAACGAATGTCCAGGTCGTCCCAGTACTGCGCCTGGCTGATGGTGCGGATGGCCGGGAAGTACCACTTCATGTCGTAGGCCAGCTTGGCCTGGGCGACCATTTCGTCGCGGTTGAAATGACGGCTGACGTGGTACCACTCGCGGCGCCCGTCGACCACCTGGCCTCGCGCATAGAATTCCAGGGCGCGGCGTACGCCGGGGGTGTTGCGTACCTTGTTGACCAGCGCCTGGCTCATCAACAGTGGCTTGTTTTTCAACTGGTAGGGGGCCTTGGAGCGATCGGCGGCAAGGAAACCGTAGAAATCCCGTTCCTGAGCCAGATTTTTATACAGCACCAGCGCTTGCGGGTTTTTCGGCTCGGCCAGCTCCAGGCTGCGGGCCTGCCAGTAGCGCCAGCGGTTGCTGGTGGCCAGGTCCTGCGGGAGTTTGCGGGTCAGCTGGTAGGCATCTTCCCAGCGAGCCAGACGCAGCAACAGGCGCAGGCGCCATTCGGAAACGGTGTTGTCGCGCAGCTCCGGGTCGTATTGGGTCATTACTTCAAGCGCGCGAGGGTCGAAGCGTTTGGCCAGGGTCAGCCCGATTTCGCGGGCGATCGCCACTTTTTCGTCACGTGAGAAGTGCATGCTGCTGGCATAGCCATCCAGCAGCGCCATGGCCTTGTCCGGGTCTTGACGGGCCAGGCGACGCAGGCCCAGGCCCACGGCGTCGGACATCGCCTCGGTGGCCGGCAGGAAGCGCGACGGGTCGCTGAGCATGTCCGGCTTTTGGGCCACGTCCACCATCAGACGCCCTTGGGCGCCGAGGGTCGGCAGAGTTTTCACCAGGCTGTTGGCCAGGGCGTAGTTGCGTGCTTCGGCGGCCAGCTTGGCGCGGTCCCAGATTTTCTGTTCGGTAAGTTGGCCGTCGGCGGCCCATTGACCAAAGGTGACATCGCAGGCGGCCGGCTGGGATTTGCCGGTCATCCACAGTTTTTCGGCGGTTTTGTAACCTTCCGCCTTCAAGTTGTGTGTGAGCTGGTACTGGCCGTGCAGGCAGTCCAGTTCAACGAAATTGAGTTTGGGGTCGTAATACTTTTCAAACGTCTGCCAGTCGCCCCGATCGGCCAGCCAGCGCAACCAGCGCAACTTCATCCAGTTGGCCTGGGGCAGGTCGCCGTTCTTGGCTAGGAACTGTTCGATTTCCTCGTTACTGGCGGTCTTCAGGCGTGCGGTCAGCTCGTCGTAGGCCAGATATGGCGTCAACGGGTAATCGGCCAGGGCCTGGCTGTATTGCATGTAGGGGCCGGTATCGCCTTTGGCCAGGGCGCGTTTGGCTTCATCGTAATATTGACGTTGGGTGGTGAGGTCCACGGCCTGGGCGGATTGAACGGCGGTGGCGGAAAGAAGCAGACAAGATAAAAAGTTGAAAAGGCGACTGCGCATGAGACGTCCGTGCAAAGAAATCACGACTAGCACCGGCACCGCCGACACTGATTGCCCCTAGCTTAGCCTTTTGCCAGCGGCCGGTGAAAGCTTTGCCGGGCGCTTCCTGCAAGTTCGCCGGAAATGTCCTACAGAACGTGTCGGCAGCGAAAATGCCGGCCGCATCCCACCCTCAACTCAGGTAGAATGCGCGCCCAGTTTTTGGAGAAGCGTATGACCCTGCTCAAATTCAGCGATGTGTCCCTTGCTTTCGGCGCTATGCCGTTGTTGGACAAGGTGTCCTGGCAGATCGCCCGTGGTGAGCGGGTGTGCATCATCGGCCGCAACGGCACCGGCAAATCCAGCATGATGAAGCTGGTCAAGGGCGATCAGAAGCCCGATGACGGCTCCGTGTGGCGCGCGCCGGGCCTCAAGATCGGCGAATTGCCCCAGGAACTGCCGGTGGCCGACGGACGGACTGTGTTCGACGTGGTTGCCGAAGGCCTGGACGGTGTCGGTGAGTTGCTTGCGCAATACCATCACCTGGCGCAGAACTGCGTCACCGAGGAAGACCTGGACAAGCTGATGCATGTCCAGCAGGACCTTGAAGCCCGTGACGGCTGGCGCCTGCAGCAGTTGGTGGACAGCACCTTGAGCCGCCTGCAACTGCCGGCCGACAAGACCCTCGCCGAATTGTCCGGCGGCTGGCGTCGCCGCGTGCTGCTGGCCCAGGCGCTGGTGTCCGAACCCGATCTGCTGCTGCTCGACGAACCGACCAACCACCTGGACATCGGCGCCATCGCCTGGCTGGAAGAAGCCCTCAAGGATTTCCAGGGTGCGGTGCTGTTCATCACCCACGACCGTTCCTTCCTGCAGAACCTGGCGACGCGCATCCTGGAACTGGATCGCGGCGGCCTGATCGATTGGAACGGCGACTACGCCAGCTTCCTGGTGCACAAGGAAGCCGCGCTGGCCGCTGAAGAAACTGCTAATGCGTTGTTCGACAAGAAGCTGGCCCAGGAAGAAGTCTGGATTCGCCAGGGCATCAAGGCGCGCCGCACCCGTAACGAAGGTCGCGTGCGTGCGCTCAAAGCCTTGCGCGTTGAGCGCAGCGAACGTCGCGAGCGTACCGGCAAGGCCAATATCCAGTTGGATACCGCCGACAAGTCGGGCAAGCAGGTGATGGTGCTGGAGAACGTCAGCTTCCATCACCCGGACGGCCCGTTCCTGATCAAAGACTTCTCCATGGTCCTGCAGCGCGGCGACCGTATTGGCCTGCTCGGCGCCAACGGTACCGGCAAGACCACCTTGCTCAAGCTGATGCTCAATGGTCTTAAACCGACCAGCGGCACGGTGGAAGAGGGCACGCGCATCGATGTGGCCTACTTCGACCAACTGCGCCATCAGTTGGACCTGGAAAAAACCGTGATCGATAACGTGGCCGAAGGCCGTGACTTTATCGACATCGACGGTCAGAGCCGCCACGTGCTGAGCTACCTGGGCGACTTCCTGTTCAGCCCGCAGCGAGCACGTACCCCGGTAAAAGCCCTGTCCGGTGGTGAGCGTGCGCGTCTGCTGCTGGCCAAGCTGTTCAGCAAGCCGGCCAACCTGCTGGTGCTCGACGAACCGACCAACGACCTGGACGTGGAAACCCTTGAACTGCTGGAAGAGGTGCTGTTGACCTTCAACGGCACTGTGCTGATGGTCAGCCACGACCGGGCATTCCTCGACAACGTGGTGACCAGCACGCTGGTGTTCGAAGGCGAAGGTAAGGTGCGCGAGTACGTCGGGGGTTACCAGGACTGGCTGCGCCAGGGCGGCTCTGCGCGTCTGCTGGGCGTGACCGAAAGCAAATCCGGCAAAGCCGACCTGACCTCCGCTGTGGTGGCTCCGGTGGAAGCTGCTGCCCCGGTGCAGGAAGCCGCACCGGCCGCCAAGAAGAAACTCAGCTACAAGCTGCAGCGTGAGCTGGAAGCCTTGCCCGGTGATATCGATGCCAAGGAACAGCAGATCGCCGCGGTAGAAGCGCAAATGGCTGACGCGGGTTTTTATCTGCGCCCTGCGGCGGAAACCGCCAAGGTCATCGCTTCGCTGGAGACGTTGAATCAGGAGTTGGAGGCGTTGGTCGAGCGTTGGGCTGAATTGGATGCCTGATTGATCTACAGGCCATAAAAAGCCCGGTGTTCATCTGATGAGCACCGGGCTTTTTCATATGAAATACGGTTTAAATGGGGGAGGGGGCACGTCGCACCGCCCCGCCCACATTTGGTCTTCAGCGTCCTTAAGTATTTTTAACCAGCTTCACCGCCAACACATCGCACGGCGCGCCGTGCAACACATCATTGGCAGTAGAGCCGAGCAGCAACGCCAGGCCGTGGCGGCCATGGCTGCCGACCACGATCAGGTCACAGCCGTGTTCCTTGGCCAGGTGGTGGATCTCCTGACGCGGTTGGCCGTAAGTGAGGTGGGAGTTTTCCTTGGTCACTTCGGGATATTTGACGATCAGGCGATCGAGACGCTCCTTGGCCTGGTCGAATTGTTGCTGCTGCAGTTGGGAAAGGTCCATGGGAACGTCGCCGCCGAAGGCCATGGCCATGGGTTCGACGATATGCACGAGGGACAGTTTGGCGCCGCTGGCGACTGCGAAAGCTCGTGCGCGCTTGATCACTGGATCGCACTCTTCGGTCAGATCTACAGCGACCAGAATATGTTCGTACGACATGAGGCGTTCCTCCAGGGGGACTGCAATAAATTAAGTATGGCTGGTTTCAAGCGGATGGGGTTGCGTCAGGTCAAATCCGCTCATCAGAAAAATCGGGAGTACAGATATGACGGTCTGGATAGTGGTGTCAATCCTTGTAGTGGTATTGAGCCCCCTGGCATGGCTGCGCCCGTCGCGTCATCAGAGTGGGCGCATGGCCCTGCGCATGGAGGCGCGTCGCATCGGTCTGGCCATGCAACTGGCACCTCAGGAGTGGCCGCACTGGCTCAAGCAGGAGCCGCCAAGCCCGTGCGCGCAATACTGCCGGCCGCGGCGCGGCGCGGCGCCGGCGATCTGGAGTTACTGGCAACTGGAGCCCGGGGTGTGGGTCAACCAATGGCGTGAACCGTGCGTGGATGAGAAGTTGTTGCCGCATTTTTCAACGTTGCCGGCCAATGTCTACAAAGTCCAAGCCGACAAGCAAATGATCGCCTTGTATTGGGGCGAGAAGGGCGACGCGAAGGTTTTGCAGGACATTGATGCGCTGCTTAAAGCGTTGGCCTGATGCCCATGTTGGCATTTTAAGCGGGGAGCTTACTGCGCGACCCTTCGCGCCCTTGCCGACTATTGATTTCGTGAATAATTGAATATTGACGAGGCGCAGGCCTAAGGTTGGGGTTCTGAAATGACTGGAAAGTCGCGTTTTTCCTAGCCTTTGGAGCGATTGACAATTGCCCGGAATTGGATGAAGGTGGCGTACCCAAATCAAACGGGCGTATGAATTGAGCGTTTGTCTGTCAGACCGCTCGTACAGAATCCCGACTATCGCATTGGCGGGTGTGCCTGGCGGATTGGCATGAGCATTGACCTCACCGTCAGTGTCCAACCAGAGGCCAGCGTCCGATGTGTACTGTTCAGCTTCCATATCGTGGAGATCAGTTGATGATTTACGAAGGTAAAGCCATCACGGTTAAGGCTCTTGAAAGTGGCATCGTCGAATTGAAATTCGACCTCAAGGGTGAGTCCGTCAACAAGTTCAACCGTCTAACCCTGAACGAACTGCGTCAGGCCGTAGACACCATCAAAGCAGATGCTTCGGTCAAGGGCGTGATCGTCTCCAGCGGCAAGGACGTGTTCATCGTCGGCGCTGACATCACCGAATTCGTCGACAACTTCAAGCTGCCCGATGCCGAGCTGGTGGCTGGCAACCTCGAAGCCAACAAGATTTTCAGCGATTTCGAAGACCTCAACGTCCCGACGGTTGCCGCGATCAATGGCATCGCCCTCGGTGGTGGCCTGGAGATGTGCCTGGCCGCTGACTTTCGTGTGATGTCGGCGACCGCAAAAATCGGCCTGCCGGAAGTGAAGCTGGGCATCTACCCAGGTTTCGGCGGCACCGTGCGCCTGCCGCGCCTGATCGGTGCGGACAATGCCATCGAGTGGATCGCCGCCGGCAAGGAAAACCGTGCCGAAGACGCACTGAAAGTCGGTGCCGTGGACGCTGTGGTTGCCCCGGACAAACTGGCCGAGGCCGCGCTGAACCTGATCAAAGGCGCCATCAGTGGCGAATTCGACTACAAGGCCAAGCGTCAGCCCAAGCTGGAAAAACTCAAGCTCAACGCCATCGAACAAATGATGTCGTTCGAAACCGCCAAAGGTTTCGTCGCTGGCCAGGCGGGCCCGAACTACCCGGCGCCGGTTGAAGCCATCAAGACCATCCAGAAAGCCGCGAACTTCGGTCGCGACAAAGCCCTGGAAGTGGAAGCGGCGGGCTTCGTCAAACTGGCGAAGACCTCGGCTGCCCAGAGCCTGATCGGCCTGTTCCTGAACGATCAGGAGCTGAAGAAAAAGGCCAAGGCCTACGACGAAATCGCCAGCGACGTGAAGCAGGCTGCCGTACTCGGCGCCGGTATCATGGGCGGCGGTATCGCCTATCAGTCGGCGTCCAAAGGCACGCCGATCCTGATGAAAGACATCAACGAACACGGTATCGAGCAGGGCCTGGCGGAAGCCGCCAAACTGCTGGTGGGCCGTGTGGATAAAGGTCGTATGACCGCAGCGAAAATGGCTGAAGTGCTCAATGGCATTCGTCCTACGCTGTCCTACGGTGATTTCGGCCACGTCGACCTGGTGGTCGAGGCGGTCGTCGAAAACCCGAAAGTCAAACAGGCCGTATTGGCTGAAGTGGAAGCGCAGGTCAAGGAAAACACCATCCTGGCCTCCAACACCTCGACCATTTCCATCTCGCTGCTGGCCAAGGCCCTCAAGCGTCCGGAAAACTTCGTCGGCATGCACTTCTTCAACCCGGTGCACATGATGCCGCTGGTGGAAGTGATCCGTGGCGAGAAGTCCAGCGAGCACGCGGTGGCCACCACCGTTGCCTACGCCAAGAAAATGGGCAAGAACCCGATCGTGGTCAACGATTGCCCGGGCTTCCTGGTCAATCGCGTGCTGTTCCCCTACTTCGGCGGTTTCGCCAAGCTGGTCAGCGCCGGCGTGGACTTCGTGCGCATCGATAAAGTCATGGAAAAATTCGGCTGGCCCATGGGCCCGGCTTACCTGATGGACGTGGTTGGCATCGACACCGGCCACCACGGTCGCGACGTGATGGCCGAAGGCTTCCCGGACCGTATGAAAGATGACCGCCGCTCGGCTGTTGACGCGCTGTACGACGCCAAGCGCCTGGGCCAGAAGAACGGCAAGGGCTTCTACGCCTACGAGGCGGACAAGAAGGGCAAGCAGAAGAAAGTCGCCGACCCTTCGGTGCACGAAGTACTCGCCCCGATCGTCTACGAGCAGCGTGAAGTGTCCGACGAGGACATCATCAACTGGATGATGATCGCCCTGTGCCTGGAAACCGTGCGTTGCCTGGAAGATGGCATCGTCGAGACTGCCGCCGAAGCCGATATGGGCCTGGTGTACGGTATTGGTTTCCCTCCATTCCGTGGTGGTGCGCTGCGTTACATCGACTCGATCGGTGTGGCCGAGTTCGTTGCCCTGGCTGATCAATACGCTGAGCTGGGCCCGCTGTACCACCCGACCGCGAAGCTGCGTGAAATGGCCAAGAACGGCCAGAGCTTCTTCGGTTAAGCGCCCAGACGACTAGAGCGAGAATATTTATGAGCTTGAATCCAAGAGACGTCGTGATTGTCGACTTCGGTCGCACGCCGATGGGCCGCTCCAAGGGCGGCATGCACCGCAATACCCGCGCCGAAGACATGTCGGCGCACCTGATCAGCAAAGTCCTGGAACGTAACACCAAGGTCGACCCGAACGAAGTCGAGGATGTGATCTGGGGCTGCGTCAACCAGACCCTGGAGCAGGGCTGGAACATCGCGCGCATGGCGTCGCTGATGACTCAGATCCCCCACACTGCGGCCGGCCAGACCGTCAGCCGCCTGTGCGGCTCGTCGATGAGCGCGCTGCACACCGCCGCCCAGGCGATCATGACCGGTAACGGCGATGTATTCGTGGTCGGTGGCGTGGAGCATATGGGCCACGTCAGCATGATGCACGGCGTCGATCCGAACCCGCATCTGTCGCTGTACGCGGCCAAAGCCTCGGGCATGATGGGCCTGACGGCGGAGATGCTCGGCAAAATGCACGGCATTACCCGTGAAGCCCAGGATGCCTTCGGCCTGCGTTCCCATCAACTCGCTCACAAGGCGACCGTGGAAGGCAAGTTCAAGGATGAAATCATCCCGATGAACGGCTACGACGAGAACGGTTTCCTGAAACTGTTCGACTACGACGAGACCATTCGTCCGGATACCACCCTGGAAAGCCTGGCGGCCCTCAAGCCTGCCTTTAATCCGAAGGGCGGTACCGTCACGGCGGGCACGTCGTCGCAAATCACCGATGGTGCCTCGTGCATGATCGTGATGTCGGCGCAGCGTGCCCAGGACCTCGGGATCCAACCGCTGGCGGTGATTCGTTCGATGGCGGTGGCGGGTGTGGACCCGGCGATCATGGGCTATGGTCCAGTACCGGCGACGCAGAAAGCCTTGAAGCGCGCGGGTCTTTCCATCAGCGATATCGACTTCTTCGAGCTCAACGAAGCATTCGCCGCACAGGCTCTGCCGGTGCTGAAAGATTTGAAAGTGCTCGACAAGATGAATGAGAAGGTTAACCTGCACGGCGGTGCGATTGCCCTGGGCCATCCATTCGGTTGCTCCGGTGCGCGGATCTCTGGCACGTTGCTCAATGTAATGAAGCAAAATGGCGGCAACCTTGGGGTAGCCACCATGTGCATTGGTCTTGGCCAAGGCATTTCCACCGTCTTCGAACGCGTCTAAGCGTTGGGTTGACGGAAGCCGGGGCCCAGTGCCCCGGTTTTTGTTTTTTGGAATTTTTAAATTTTTTTTTTATAAATTTTGTAAGGGGGCCAGAGCATGAAAGTCGAACCAGGGCTCTACCAGCATTATAAAGGTCCGCAGTACCGGGTTTTCAGCGTGGCGCGCCACTCCGAGACCGAAGAGCAAGTCGTGTTTTACCAAGCACTGTATGGCGATTACGGCTTTTGGGTGCGCCCCTTGAGCATGTTCCTGGAAAGCGTCGAGGTTGACGGCGAGCAGGTCCCACGCTTTGCTTTGGTCCAGGCCGAACCCAGTCTTTTTAAAGGGCAATAACCGTAGGCCGCGCAGAATGCTGCGCTTGACCTCACCCGGTTGCCACTATATATAGCGTTGCCGCGTCAGGCGCCAACTGCCTTTCACTTCTCGAATTCAGGAATTTTCCGATCCATGGGCAAATCGCTGGTCATTGTGGAATCCCCGGCTAAGGCCAAGACCATCAACAAGTACTTGGGCAACGAGTACGTGGTGAAGTCGAGTATCGGCCATATCCGAGACCTGCCCACCAGCGGTTCGGCTAGCGCCAGCAAGGAGCCTGCCGCCAAGCGCGGCAAGGCCGCCGCAGGCGAAGGTCCGGTACTCAGCCCCAAGGAGAAAGCGCGCAAGCAGCTGGTCTCGCGCATGGGCGTCGATCCGGATCATGGCTGGAAGGCCAAGTACGAAATCCTTCCGGGCAAGGAAAAGGTGATCGAAGAGCTGCGTCGGCTCGCCAAGGATGCTGACACCATCTATCTCGCGACGGACTTGGACCGCGAAGGGGAAGCCATTGCCTGGCACCTGCGGGAAGCCATCGGCGGTGACGACAGCCGCTACAAGCGCGTGGTGTTCAACGAGATCACCAAGAAAGCCATCCAGGAAGCTTTCTCCAAGCCCGGCGAGCTGGATATCGACCGCGTCAATGCCCAGCAGGCGCGGCGTTTCCTTGACCGCGTGGTGGGTTACATGGTTTCGCCGCTGCTGTGGGCCAAGATCGCCCGAGGCCTGTCCGCCGGCCGTGTGCAGTCTGTAGCCGTGAAACTGGTGGTGGAACGTGAGCGCGAGATCCGTGCATTCATCCCTGAAGAGTACTGGGAAGTCCACGCCGACCTGGGCACCGCCAAGGGCGCCAATGTGCGCTTCGAAGTGGCTCGTGAGAAAGGCGAAGCCTTCAAGCCGCTGAACGAAGCCCAGGCCATGGCCGCGCTGGAAAAGCTCAAGGCATCCAGCTACAGCATCGTCAAGCGTGAAGACAAACCTACCAGCAGCAAGCCGTCGGCACCGTTCATCACCTCCACCCTGCAACAGGCCGCGAGCAACCGCCTGGGCTTCGGTGTGAAGAAAACCATGATGATGGCCCAGCGTCTGTACGAAGCCGGTTACATCACTTATATGCGTACCGACTCCACCAACCTGTCGCAGGATGCGGTGGCGATGGCGCGTACCTATATCGAAAGCGAGTTCGGCAAGAAGTACCTGCCGGAAAAGCCTAACGTCTATAGCAGCAAGGAAGGCGCCCAGGAGGCTCACGAAGCGATTCGTCCTTCCGACGCCAACACCGAGCCAAGCAAGCTCAGTGGCATGGAACGCGACGCTGAGCGCCTCTACGAGCTGATCTGGCGCCAGTTCCTGGCTTGCCAGATGCTGCCGGCGCAATACCTGTCCACCACCGTCAGCGTGGGCGCCGGGGATTTCGAGTTGCGCGCCAAGGGCCGTATCCTCAAGTTCGACGGTTACACCCGCGTGATGCCGCAGATCGCCAAGCCTGGCGACGACGATGTGCTGCCGGACATGGCCCAGGGCGACACGTTGAAGCTGATCAAGCTTGACCCGTCCCAGCACTTCACCAAGCCGCCGGCGCGTTATTCGGAAGCCAGCCTGGTCAAAGAGATGGAAAAACGCGGCATCGGTCGTCCGTCGACCTACGCGGCGATCATTTCCACCATCCAGGACCGTGGCTACGTGGCGCTGCATAACCGTCGTTTCTATTCGGAAAAGATGGGTGACATCGTTACCGAGCGTCTCTCCGAGAGCTTCTCCAACCTGATGGACTACGGCTTCACCGCCGGCATGGAAGAGAACCTGGACGATGTGGCGCAGGGCGAGCGCGACTGGAAAAACGTGCTGGACGAGTTCTACGGCGACTTCAAGAAGAAGCTCGAAGTGGCCGAGAGCCCTGAAAACGGCATGCGTGCCAACCAGCCGGTGATGACGGACATTCCATGCCAGACATGCGGTCGTCCGATGCAGATTCGCACGGCGTCCACGGGTGTTTTCCTCGGCTGCTCGGGCTATAGCCTGCCGCCGAAAGAACGCTGCAAGGCCACGGTCAACCTGGTGCCGGGCGATGAAATCGCCGCCGACGACGAAGGTGAATCCGAATCGCTGGTCCTGCGCGGCAAGCATCGCTGCCCAATCTGCAGCACGGCGATGGATGCTTACCTGTTGGATGAGAAGCACAAGCTGCATATCTGCGGTAACAACCCGGATTGCAACGGCTACGAGATCGAAGAGGGCACTTACCGCATCAAAGGCTACGAAGGTCCGAGCCTGGAATGCGACAAGTGCGGCAGTGAGATGCAGCTCAAGACCGGCCGTTTCGGCAAGTTCTTCGGCTGTACCAACCCGACGTGCAAAAACACCCGCAAACTGCTGAAAAGCGGCGACGCGGCGCCGCCGAAGATGGACCCGGTGAAAATGCCGGAGCTCAAGTGCGAGAAGGTCAACGACACTTACATCCTGCGTGATGGTGCCTCGGGCTTGTTCCTGGCGGCCAGTCAGTTCCCGAAAAACCGCGAGACCCGCGCGCCGTTGGTGATGGAGATCGTGCCGCACAAGGACGAGATCGATCCTAAGTACCACTTCCTGTGTGAAGCACCGAAGAAGGACCCGGACGGTCGCCCAGCGGTGATTCGCTACAGCCGCAAGACCAAGGAGCAGTACGTGCAATCCGAAGTGGATGGCAAGCCGACCGGCTGGAAAGCCTTCTACGAAGGTGGCAAGTGGAAGGTCGAGGACAAGCGCCAGGGCGCTTGATCTTTCGCATGCACTGAAGATCCAGTGTGGGAGGGGCAAGCCCCTGCCACATTTGGATTTTTTTGGTTTCTGAAAGTAGAGTTCCGACCTGCACAAGCAGCGGTTATTGCACTTGCGGTCGATTCGGCTGATCCGTGACACTGTTCAGCCAGCATCACGCCTAATTCGTTGTGGAGATTGCCGTTATGGCCCACGAACTCTATACCCGTACCAATCAGAAAATTTACTTCGCGGGTTTGTCCCTGGAAGCCCTCGGTCGTGCCGAGGAAGGGAAGGAGATGAACGCCATCGCGCTGGTCCAGGCGGGGCGAGAAGCGGCGTTGTTCCACTTGTACGGCGCCTTGCTGGGGCTGTGCCATGAAATCGCCGGGTTCTACCGCTTACCCCAGGCGGGTTCGCCGCGTGCCGAAATGATCATGAACAGTGAAGTGCTGGCGTCTATGGCCATTCCCGAATTAGCCGAGCTGGTAGAAATGGCTCAGAGTCCCGACAGCTGGGTGGCGCGTTTGCTCAAGGCCCATGCTGATATGTTCCAGCCGCCCCGCGTCCCCCATGTACCTAAAGGCGACGTCACTCAACCGCTGATCGTAGCGGTCGCGCTGGAAGAGGAGGAGCCCAAGCCCCTGAGTCGGGAAGAGCTGGAAGGCTGGCGGCAAGCGCTGAAAAAGATGGCACTGCGCTTTCGTGAAGGGCTCAACGAGTGTTAATAGCGGCTTTTACTTAAAAAGCACCGTTCATCAAGCCGTAAAGAAACCTGTTCAGATCCGCAGCGAGGCCGGGCGGATGACTGATATAATCCCGGCCTTTCGTGGAGAACAGATTTTATGCCGACGTCCTTTCTGGAAATTGTTGAACTGCCTGACGGCCGAATCGAACTGCGCCGGGCTGAGGACGAGGGCTCTCTGGTTATTCTGGATTTTTCCGAGGACGCCAAGGTGTTTCTGCAAGGTCAGCATGTGGAAGTGGCAAAAGCCATGTTGAGCGTCGGTGTGCAGATGGCGGGGCGACTGGCCGAAGGCGAGCCGGAGAAAGAAGACGGACCGCGAGTACTTCACTGATTGTTCAAGCCGTATGGTGTTGTGGTGGGGTATTAAGCAGGCTCACCACTCACGTCGTTTCACGCCTACCTTCACCCTCCACCACAACGAGCCTCCTCCTGAGGATGGCCCGCATGGGGGAATCTTCATCCCAATCGAATATTCAGGCTCTGCGCATCGCCGACGCGCGCGGCGTTGACCAGTTGTTGCCTGGAAGCGGCACTCAGTGGGTTCAGCCAGCTGACCACGGTGTGGCTGCGGCCCAGGCGCAGTGCCTCGCACGTCAGCTGTTGAGCGCTTTGTGTGCCGCGCGGTTGCAGCAACAGGATACGTTCGCGGTTGAGGCCGGCCTCCCGCAGCCAGGCCTGGGTAAGGCTGGCGGGCGGGGCGATCAGGGTCAGCCAGCGGGCGTCCTGCTCTTCGCTCAAGTTGCGCAGGATAGGCGCCAACAGGTTCAGGCAGCTCTCGGCAGCACCGCGCAACGACAGCTCACTGAACGCCTCGGGTTCGACGTTCCAGGGCGCCTCGACCGTTTCCTTGAGGATCGGCGCAAGGGGATGGGCCATGAAGGCCTCGAACAGCGACAGTTGGGTGTGTTGTGGGGTGTGTACGAGCTGCATGGTGCCTCCTCTAGCGGCGAATGACGCCGACGCTCAAGCCTTCGATCACCAGGTCCTGATCTTTCAGGTTCACTTCAATCGGGGCGAACTCAGGGTTCTCGGCCAGGAGCCAGACCTTGCTGCCTTCGCGCTTGAAGCGTTTGACGGTGACTTCATCGCCGATACGGGCCACGACGATCTGGCCATTGCGGGCCTCACGGGTGGTGTGCACGGCCAGTAGATCGCCGTCGAAGATGCCGACGTCCTTCATGCTCATGCCATGTACTCGCAACAAATAGTCGGCGCGAGGATGGAAGAAGGTCGGGTTGATATTGCAGGACTCTTCGACGTGTTGCTGCGCCAGGATCGGCGCACCGGCGGCGACGCGCCCGATGATCGGCAATGTCGACTCGTCGGCCTTGGCCTCGAAGCCTGGGATGCGAATGCCTCGCGAAGCACCTGGGGTCATCTCGATCGCGCCTTTGCGTGCGAGGGCCTTTAGGTGTTCTTCGGCGGCGTTGGGGGACTTGAACCCCAGTTCCAGCGCAATTTCCGCTCGCGTCGGCGGGTAGCCGTTGTCATCGAGGCAGCGCTTGATAAAAGCCAGAATCTCAGCTTGGCGTGGCGTCAGTTTTAGCATGTTGATCGCTCTGTCTTTTTATACAGTGACTGGGATTATATACAGTGAACTGCGCTTGGCAATCATCCTTTTTCAGCACTCCGCTGGACGGTCGTGATGCATCCTTCCTACAAGTGCTGGATAGCGCTACCTACAGACCCGTTCGGATGTGATTAAATGGCGCTTGGAGCGATGACTGCCCGGCCGGAAAACGGCCTGCCAGGCTTGACAAGACACAACCTGAAACGTATGTTTCAAACAAGTGTTTGTCAGGCGGAGTAGCCATGGCCCAGTCGGAAACCGTTGAACGCATTCTCGATGCCGCCGAGCAATTGTTCGCGGAAAAAGGATTTGCTGAAACTTCATTGCGGCTGATTACCAGCAAGGCCGGGGTCAACCTCGCGGCAGTGAATTACCATTTCGGCTCGAAAAAGGCCCTGATCCAGGCGGTGTTCTCGCGCTTCCTGGGGCCTTTCTGCGCCAGCCTCGACCGTGAGCTCGAGCGCCGCCAGGCCAAGGCCGATCACAAGCCTAGCCTGGAAGAACTGCTGGAAATTCTTGTCGAGCAAGCGCTCGTGGTGCAACCGCGCAGCGGCAATGACTTGTCGATCTTCATGCGCTTGCTCGGCCTGGCGTTCAGCCAGAGCCAGGGCCACCTGCGGCGGTACCTGGAAGATATGTACGGTAAGGTTTTTCGCCGCTATATGTTGCTGGTCAACGAAGCCGCGCCGCGTATTCCGCCGATCGAATTGTTCTGGCGCGTGCATTTCATGCTCGGGGCCGCGGCGTTCAGCATGTCCGGCATCAAGGCGTTGCGTGCAATTGCCGAGACTGATTTCGGCGTCAATACCTCCATCGAGCAAGTCATGCGCCTGATGGTGCCCTTCCTTGCCGCCGGCATGCGCGCTGAAACCGGCGTGACCGACCCGACCATGGCCGCCGCGCAACTGCGCCCACGCAGCAAAACCGTGCCCACCCCCGCCAAGGTTTGATCTCCCTGGGTGTGCGCGGCCACTGGCATCCGCTAAGCTAGCCGCCATGTTCATGTCTGCTGATTATTCGCAACCCGTTGTGCTCACCGCGTGCCTTGCACCGAGTGAGCGCAACGGGTTGTGTGCGTTATTTAAGGAAGGTTTATGACAGTTGCCCTGCAAGGTTCTTTGATGGTCGACGTGGCCGGTACTTGGCTCACGGCTGAGGATCGCCACCTGTTGCGCCAGCCGGAGGTGGGCGGCTTGATCATTTTTGCGCGCAATATCGAGCATCCACGCCAGGTCCGTGAGTTGAGCGCGGCCATTCGGGCGGTGCGCCCGGACCTGCTGCTGGCGGTCGACCAGGAAGGCGGGCGCGTGCAGCGCCTGCGCCAAGGCTTCGTGCGCCTGCCGGCCATGCGCGCGTTGGCGGACAACCCCAACGCCGAGTACCTGGCCGAGCAGTGCGGCTGGATCATGGCCACTGAAGTGCTGGCGGTCGGTCTCGACCTGAGCTTCGCCCCGGTACTGGACCTGGACTACCAGCGTAGCGCCGTGGTCGGCACCCGTTCCTTTGAGGGCAACCCCGAGCGCGCCGCCGTGCTCGCCGGTGCCTTTATCCGTGGCATGAACAGCGCCGGCATGGCCGCCACCGGTAAACACTTTCCCGGCCACGGCTGGGCTGAGGCTGATTCCCACGTCGCAATTCCCAATGACGAACGCAGCCTGGAGCAGATTCGCGCGAATGACCTGGTGCCTTTCGCACGCCTGAGCAAGCAGTTGGCGGCAGTGATGCCGGCGCATGTTATCTACCCGCAGGTGGACGCCCAGCCCGCCGGTTTCTCACGCCGCTGGTTGCAGGACATCCTGCGCGGCGAGTTGCAGTTCGATGGGGTGATTTTCAGCGATGACCTGTCGATGGCCGGTGCCCATGTGGTCGGCGATGCGGCCAGCCGGATCGAGGCGGCGCTGACCGCCGGTTGTGACATGGGGCTGGTGTGCAACGATCGTGCGGCGGCCGAGTTGGCGCTGAGTGCGGCGCAGCGGATGAGGGTCACGCCATCGGCCCGCATCGCGCGTATGCGTGGGCAGGCGATTGCTTCGACTGACTACAAACAGGATCCGCGCTGGCTCACCGCACTTGGCGCTTTGCGGGATGCACAGCTGATCTAGCGCTTTTCCTGCTTATTGGGCAACGGCGCAAACAACGCCTCGATATCCTCGTTGCCCAACTGCCAATCTCCCGTGGTCCGTCCATCCAGCACCCCCGCCGCCAGGTCGGATTTTTCCTTCTGCAGGTGCTGGATTTTCTCTTCCACGGTGCCGCGCGCGATCATTTTGTACACGAAGACCGGTTTTTCCTGGCCGATGCGATAAGCACGGTCGGTCGCCTGGTTTTCCGTGGCCGGGTTCCACCACGGGTCATAGTGAATCACTGTATCGGCCTCGGTCAGGTTCAGACCCACACCGCCGGCCTTCAGGCTGATCAGAAAAATCTGCAACTTGCCGCTCTGGAAATCCTTCACGGGTGTGCGTCGGTCGCGAGTCTGGCCCGTCAACAGCGCGTAAGCGACACCGCGTTTTTTCAGCTCCACTTCGATCAGGCTCAGCATCGAGGTGAACTGGGAAAACAACAGGATCCGGCGGCCTTCCTCAAACAGTTCTTCGAGCATTTCCATCAGGCTGTCGAGCTTGCCCGAGCTGCTGCCACGAGTGGGCAGGGTCGCATCGTTGATCAGGCGCAGGTCACAGCACACCTGGCGTAGCTTCAACAGCGCTTCAAGGATGATGATCTGGCTGCGCGCCACGCCTTTGCGGGTGATTTCATCGCGGACTTTCTTATCCATGGCCAGGCGCATGGTTTCGTACACGTCGCGCTGGGCCTCGTTGAGGTCGACCCAGTGAATGATCTCGGTCTTGGGCGGCAGCTCAGTGGCCACCTGCTCCTTAGTGCGGCGCAGCAGGAAGGGTTTGATCCGACCGTTAAGGTGTTGCAGTCGTACCTCGCTGGCGCGTTTTTCGATGGGAACGCGGTAGTCGCGGTTGAAGCTTTTGACGTCGCCCAGCCAACCCGGCAGCAGAAAGTGGAACAGTGACCATAGTTCGCCCAGGTGGTTTTCCAGCGGTGTGCCGCTCAGGCACAGACGCTGCCGGGCATTCAGCTCGCGCGCGGCCTGGGCAGCCTTGCTGGAAGGGTTTTTGATGTACTGGGCTTCATCGAGGATCAGCACATGCAAGGGCAGGGCGGCCAGGTGCTCGATGTCCTTGGGCAGCAGCGCATAAGTGGTCAGCAGCAGATCGTAGTCCTGCAGGCTGGCGAAGTGTTTTTTACGCGTGGCGCCGTACAGCGCCAGCACCTTGAGTTGCGGGGTGAAGTGCGCCGCTTCGTCCAACCAGTTGGGGATCAGGCTGGTGGGCATGACCACCATGCACGGCCGGTCCAGGCGCCCGGCGGCCTTTTCACTGAGGATATGCGCCAGGGTCTGCAGGGTTTTACCCAGGCCCATGTCATCCGCAAGAATGCCGCCCACCTCCAACTGGCGCAGCGACTGCATCCAGCTCAAACCTTCCAGCTGATAAGGCCGCAAGGTCGCGTTCAGGCCTTCGGGCGCCACACAGGTGAAGTCCTTGATGTCCCGCAGGCGCTGGGCAAAGTTGCGAATCTTCTCGCCGCCTTCCCATTGCAAAGGCACGTCTTCCAGCGGGTTGAGGCGAATCGCATCGGCCTTGGCCAGGCGCAGCGCGGTGGTGCCGGGCTCCTGCAGGTAAAACTCACCGAGGGTAGCCAGTACCGGTTTCAGGCGGCCGTAGGGCAGTGCCACTTGCAGCGGGCCATGCCCGCCATTGGGCAGGCCGGGGATATTCACCAGGACCAGCTCGTCATCACGGCGCCGAGCGATTTTCTCCGGGTTGAGGAGCTCGGTGTGGGAGCGCATCAGGTTCAGCAGGATCGGCAGCAGGCTCAGCCGCTCGCCATTGACGATAATCCCCAGCTCAAGGTCGAACCAATCCCGTTCGGGACCTTCATCGACGGTGGCATACCAGTCGTCCACCGCGCTGAGGTCGAAACCGAAGTCGTCGTCAATCTGCAGTTCCCAGCCGTCGGCGCGCAGGGTCGGCGCGGCGTTGAGGGTGAAGTTCAGCCAGGCGCTGTCATTGACCATCTCGAACAGTTCGCCGGCGCTTTCCGGCAAGGCTTTGCTCTGGCGTGTGGCGATCTTGAAACCCAGCAGGCGCAGCTGTTCGCGGTAGGCCTGTTCCACCTCGGGGTGGCGCTTGATCCGCAGGCTCTGGGTGTCCTGGCGCACAATGATGTCGGCGTTTTTCTGTCCGCTGACATAGTTGCCCAGGTAGTTGAAGGATAACGCCGCGCGGTGCTGGATATAACGCTGCATCTTGCCGTTGCGCGGTTCGAACGCGCTGAACTCGGCGCTGGCCAGCCACAGGCGCGGCACCGGTTGGACGTCGTCCATCGGCACTTGCGGCAGTACGACGCGGTTATCCAGTACGGCCTGGAGTTTTTCCAGCAGTTCGGCGTCCTGGGCGGCGGCGGGGTAGGCCAGGGTTTCCTGTACCTTGAGCAGTACCGCCGCGATGTGTTTGCAGTTGCTGTGCACCGGGCAGGTGCAGCGGCTGTCCACCAAAAGCAGCGCGCCTTTGGCCGACTCGCGCAGCGAAATGGTCTGACGGTACACGTTGCCGCCCGAGCCTTCGCAACTGGCAATAATGGTGCTGTCGCCGGCCTCGACGATGCGTACGCGGTTTTCCAGCGCGTAACGCCGGCCACGCTCCAGGCTTTGCTCTTTAAAGCGATTGGCCCACGAAGGGGCCAGGGGTTTGGTAAGCGACGACGTCGGGGGCATGGCGCTGGATCAGTCCTGCAGCTCGGGCGGCGGCGCGCTGGGTGGTTTGGCGGTCAGTGAAGTGATCTTGATCAGCAGTGCCAGATGGCCGCCGTCAAGGTAGTTGAGCTGGTTGTTCTTGGTGCGCACGTCCTTCTGCGACAAGTGCTCGCTGGCGACGACGCTGCCGTTGCTGTCGAACTGGTTGATCCAGAAATCCGCATCGATATCGGTGAAGCGCCCCAGTTGCAGGTTCAGCACGCCCTGGATGGGGAATTGACCGAACTGCTCCTGGCCATCGGTGACGGCGATTTTTACCGGCTGTTCGCCGAGGTTCTGCTCCCAGGCCTTGTGCGCCAGCACGGTGAAGCTGTTATCGGCGTTCAGTTTGTCGACAATGTTGTTCAGGCGCGGCGGGCTCATGGTGTCAGTGCCCAAGCGCGAGGCGCCGGCATCCCAGTTTTCCGGCGCGGCGCGGCTGTTGATTACCGGCTCCGCATTCTGGCGCACCAGGATCATTTCTACCTGGTACGGGCTGTCGGCGAACGCCGCAGGCGCGAATACCACTAACAACAGGCTCAGAATGCGGAACAGGCGCATTGGGGCGTCCTTCAAACAGGTGTCGGAATGAGGCGCTCAAACAGCGCCTCCAGGGTATTGAAGCGTTCTTCGGCGCGTTCCATCGGCACCATGAACTTGAACAGCGTAGCCCCTTCGAATTTATAGCGGTTGGGCTGGCCCTGGATCAGCTTGATCAGCACCAGTGGGTCTACCGGCGTCTGCGCTTCGAACTCGATCCGCCCGCCCTGCGGCCCGGCGTCGACCTTCTTGATGCCCAGCTGCTCGGCCTGCAGTTTGAGCAGGGTCAGGCGCACCAGGTTCTTGGTCGGTTCCGGCAGCAGGCCGAAGCGGTCGATCATCTCCACTTGCAGGTCCTTGAGGCCCTCTTCGTCGGTGGCCGAGGCGATGCGCTTGTACAGGATCAACCGCGCGTGCACGTCCGGCAGGTAGTCTTCGGGAATCAACGCCGGCAAGCGCAGGTTGATTTCCGGACCGCCGCCCAAAGGCTGGTCAAGGTTCGGCTGCTCGCCCTTGCGAATGGCTTTCACCGCGCGCTCAAGCATTTCCATATACAACGTGAAGCCTACAGCCTGGATCTGCCCGCTCTGGCCGTCGCCCAGCAGTTCGCCGGCACCGCGGATTTCCAGGTCGTTGGTGGCCAGCACAAAGCCGGCGCCCAGGTCCTGGGTGTTGGCGATGGCTTCCAGGCGTTTTTCCGCGTCGCCGGTAATCTGCTGGCGCGGCGGCGTGAGCAGGTAGGCGTAAGCCTGGTGATGGCTGCGTCCGACCCGGCCGCGCAACTGATGCAGTTGCGCCAGGCCGAATTTGTCGGCGCGCTCGATGATGATGGTGTTGGCGCTCGGCACGTCGATGCCGGTCTCGATGATGGTCGAGGCGATCAGCACATTGAAGCGCTTGTGATAGAAGTCGCTCATCACCTGTTCGAGCTCGCGCTCGCGCATCTGCCCGTGGCCGATGGCGATCCGCGCCTCGGGTACCAGTTCGGCGAGATCGGCGGCGCATTTCTCGATGGTCTTGACGTCGTTGTGCAGGTAATACACCTGCCCGCCGCGCAGCAATTCCCGCAGCAGCGCTTCCTTGACCGTGCTTTTATTCTGCTCCATCACGAAAGTGCGCACCGACAGGCGCCGCGCCGGTGGGGTGGCGATGATGGACAGGTCGCGCATGCCCGACACCGCCATGTTCAACGTGCGCGGAATCGGCGTGGCAGTCAGGGTGAGGATGTCGACTTCGCTGCGCAAAGCCTTGAGTTGTTCCTTTTGCCGAACACCAAAGCGGTGTTCTTCATCGATGATCACCAGCCCCAGGTTCTTGATCTTCACATCGTCCGACAGCAGCTTGTGGGTGCCGATCACGATATCGATCTTGCCTTCGGCCAGGTCGGCAACGGCCGCGTTCACTTCCTTGGCGGACTTGAAACGGCTCATCACTTCCACGGTCACCGGCCAATCGGCAAAGCGGTCGCGGAAACTGTTGTAGTGCTGCTGAGCGAGCAGGGTGGTGGGCACCAGGATTGCCACCTGTTTGCCGCCGTGCACTGCGATGAAGGCGGCGCGCATGGCCACTTCGGTCTTGCCGAAGCCGACGTCGCCGCAGACCAGGCGATCCATCGGTTTGGGCGCGAGCATATCGGCGCGCACCGCTTCGATGGTGGTTTGCTGGTCCGGGGTTTCTTCAAAGGCGAAACCGGCGCTGAAGGTCGCATAGTCGGCCTTCGGATCGGCGAAGGCATAACCTTCACGCGCGGCGCGGCGGGCGTAGATGTCCAGCAGCTCGGCCGCGACATCGCGCACTTGTTCGGCGGCCTTGCGCTTGGCTTTCTGCCAGGTCTCGGAGCCCAACCGGTGCAACGGCGCCAAGGCGTCGTCGCTGCCGGTATAGCGCGCGATCAGGTGCAGGTTGGCCACCGGCACGTAAAGCTTGGCACCTTCGGCATATTCCATCGTGAGGAATTCGGCGGCCTGGTTGTCGATCTCCAGGGTCTGCAGGCCCAGATAGCGGCCCACACCGTGGTCGATATGCACCACCGGCGCGCCTTCGCGCAGTTCGGTGAGGTTCTTGATCACCGCGTCATTGTTGGCGTCGGCGCGTTTTTCACGACGCCGACGCTGCATCACGCGCTGGCCGAACAGCGGGCTCTCGGCAATCAGTGCCAGGGCCGGGTCATTCAACAGCAGGCCTTCGTCGAGCGGTGCGATGGTGATCGCCAGGCGATCCTTGCCCGCGACAAAGTCCGGCCAACTGTCGACGGTTTTAGGTCGCAGTTTCAGGCGTTCGAGCAGCTCCAGCAGCACTTCGCGGCGCCCGGCGGATTCGGCGGTAAACAGCACGCGGCCCGGGAAGTCGCCAAGGAATGTGGACAGCGCTTCCAGCGGCTGAGTGGCCTTGGCCTGGATCGCGAGGTCGGGCAGTGCTTGCGCGGGGAAGCGTTCGCGACCGCCACCGGCGTCCACATCCTGCTGGCTGGCCACCACACGCGGCCAGTTTTTCAGGCGCGCGAAGCAGTCTTCCACCGGCAGGAATAATTCGGCGGGCGGCAATAAAGGACGCGAGGGATCGACGCGGCGCTCCTCATAACGGTTGCGCACGTCGTTCCAGAAGTTTTCCGCCGCCTGTTCGATGCCCGGCAGCGAGAACACTTGCGTGTCCTGGGGCAGGTAATCGAACAGGGTGGAGGTTTCGTCGAAAAACAGCGGCAGGTAGTACTCGATACCGGCGGGTGTAATCCCGCTGCTCAGGTCCTGGAAGATCGGGCAGCGGCGGAAGTCGACGTCGAAGCGCTCACGAAAACGCGCCTTGAAGCGGGTCACTGCGTCTTTTTGCAACGGGAATTCCCGCGCCGGCAGCAGCTTGATCGATTCGACCTTGTCGATGGAGCGCTGGTTTTCCGGGTCGAAGGTGCGCAGGGTTTCGATTTCGTCGTCGAACAGATCGATGCGATAAGGCAACTTGCTGCCCATCGGAAACAGGTCGATCAGCGCGCCGCGTACCGCGAATTCGCCGTGCTCGTACACCGTGTCCACACAGCGATAGCCGCTGGCTTCCAGGCGCGTGCGCATCTGCTCCACGTCAAGCTTCTGGCCCACATCCAGCACCAGGCTGCTGCCCAACAGGAACCTGGTCGGCGCCAGGCGGTGCAACGCCGTGGTGATCGGCACCACCAGCACGCCGTGGGCCAGTTCCGGCAGGCGGTACAGGCTGGCGATGCGTTGGGAGATGATGTCCTGGTGCGGCGAGAACAGATCGTAGGGCAGGGTTTCCCAGTCGGGAAAATGCAGCACCGGCAAATCGGGGGCGAAGAAGCTCAGCTCCTGCTCCAGCCGTTCGGCGCTTTGGCTGTCGGCGGTAAGCAGCAGGGTAAAGCGCTTGGCTGCGCTGGCAGCCTCGGCGATGGCCAGGCTCAGGGCGGCACCGGGCAGGTTGCCCCAGTGCTGTTTACCTGC
This sequence comes from Pseudomonas quebecensis, assembly GCF_026410085.1. Lineage (NCBI taxonomy): Bacteria > Pseudomonadati > Pseudomonadota > Gammaproteobacteria > Pseudomonadales > Pseudomonadaceae > Pseudomonas > Pseudomonas quebecensis. The sequence goes on along the minus strand of NZ_CP112866.1, from coordinate 3,601,396 downwards.
CGCGGCAGGGAGTTGCGGTAGACGCAGAACGGGCACGGAAGGTTGAGCTCCAAGCGTTGCGACAAAGTCGGTAATTGTAACGGCCCCAGGTGCCGCCTGTCAGTTGCTGACTGTGCCTATTACGGTTTGTAGGAAATGTAGTGGCTAAGACAAACAATGCAGGGTTTTGACTCAATATGTAGTGCCGAAAAGCACGTATGTTTCGGAGGGTTACGGACAAGTCGGCGCAACCGTCTCAATGGTGGCCTTCTGGAACCCGCGTGTTTCCTGGCCTGTAGCGTGGTGGTAGTTTTTTGCAAGGGCTTTTTGTTGGTGTCGGCGCATTGCTCAACGGGCAGTCGGGCGACATAATGTAGCCCCTTTTTTCAGCCCCTACATGTGGAAGGTTCCCGTGACTCAGAAGCCCGACCAGTGTCTTGGTGAATGGATCGACCGTGAAGCACTCGCAGAAGCGATGATCCCGCTCATCGGTCAGCTGTACCGCAATAACAATGTGGTCAGCTCGATCTATGGCCGCAGCCTGATCAACCAGTCAGTCATCGCGATTCTCAAGGCGCACCGCTTTGCTCGCCATCGCTCCGCCGACGACAGCGAACTCTCCGTCCACGAAACATTCCCCCTGCTCAAGGCCATGAGCGAGCTCAAGCTCGGCGCGGCATCGGTAGACCTGGGCAAACTGGCCTACAAATTCCGCAATGAAGCCAACGGCCGCAGCGCCGAGCAGTTCGTGCGTGAAGAAATGGCCGATGTGGTCGGCCAGCAGAGCGCCGCGGCCCGCAAGGGCACCGACGTGGTGCTGTACGGCTTTGGTCGTATCGGCCGCCTGCTGGCACGCATCCTGATCGAAAAAACCGGTGGCGGCGACGGCCTGCGCCTGCGTGCCATCGTCGTGCGCAAAGGCGCCGAGAATGACCTGACCAAGCGCGCCAGCCTGCTGCGTCGCGATTCGGTACATGGTTCGTTCAACGGCACCATCACCATCGACGAAGAAAACAACACCATCACGGCCAACGGTAACCTGATCCAGGTGATCTACGCCAAGAACCCGACCGAGGTGGACTACACCCAGTACGGCATCCAGGACGCCCTGCTGGTGGACAACACCGGCGTATGGCGTGATGCCGAGGGCCTGGGCCAGCACTTGCAGTGCCCGGGCATCGCCCGCGTCGTCCTGACCGCGCCTGGCAAGGGCAAGCTCAAGAACATCGTGCATGGCATCAACCACGCTGACATCACCGCTGACGACAAAATCGTGTCGGCCGCGTCCTGCACCACCAACGCCATCGTGCCGGTGCTCAAGGCCGTGAACGACAAGTTCGGCATCGTCAATGGCCACGTCGAAACCGTTCACTCGTACACCAACGACCAGAACCTGATCGACAACTTCCACAAAGGCGACCGCCGTGGCCGCAGCGCCGCGCTGAACATGGTGATCACCGAGACCGGTGCCGCCACTGCCGCTGCCAAAGCCCTGCCTGAATTGGCCGGCAAGCTGACCGGCAACGCGATCCGTGTTCCGACGCCTAACGTGTCGATGGCAATTCTCAACCTGAACCTTGAGAAAGCCGCTACCCGCGAAGAGATGAACGAGTACCTGCGCTACATGGCCCTGCACTCCGACCTGCACAAGCAGATCGACTTCGTCAATTCGCAGGAAGTGGTGTCCACCGACTTCGTCGGCTCGCGCCACGCCGGTGTGGTGGATGCGGAAGCGACCATTACCCAGGACAACCGCGTTGTGCTGTACGTGTGGTACGACAACGAGTTCGGCTACAGCTGCCAGGTGGTTCGCGTGATGGAAGACATGGCCGGGGTCAACCCGCCGGCGTTTCCGCGCTAAGCCTCTGCGCTGAATGAAAAAGCCCCGACTGGTTCGGGGCTTTTTTGTGGCTGGGATTTTGTGTTGTCTGGGATACCTCATCGGGGGCAAGCCCCCTCCCACGGTTTGATGTGGGAATAGATTCAAATATGGGAGGGGGCTTGCCCTCGATGGCGATCGTTCAGCCGTCGCATCACTTCAGCAACCGGCCGCGCAACTCATCCGATAACCCCCCAGGCGCGAGCCAGATGCCCAGGTAGGCCCGTGCCAGTTCGTCATCGCGACTGATGAACACCACTTGCCCATTGATCTCCAGCTCCAAACCGCGACCGGGATGAAAGTCCAGGGCATAACGGTCACCGCTGCGGATGTCGCGAAAGCTGGCGTGCAACTTATCCAGCTCAGGCTTTAATCGAGCATTGGCTTGTTGGCGCTCAAGGGTGGCCGTGGCGGCCTTGATCACGTCGTTGCGGTCGATGTCGCGAAAGTAATACAGCGTCAGGCGCAGTGCAGCCTGCTGGTCCCAGGCGTGCCTGGCGCTGAGCGCTGCCGGGGCATACAGCGCTGCGGCATACACGTCCGCCCACAGATAGGTGAGCACCGCCTGGTTTTTGAGGATCAGTTCCCCAGCCTGCGCCGGGAAGGCCGCTTGCTTGAGCCGCTGAGCATCACTGGCGTGCGCGGTGATCGACACCATCAGCATCAAACAAAAAAATAGTTGTCGCATAATGCTCATCCTGAAATCGACGCTGATTTGCGTCCTGTAGTATGGCAAGGTTGGCCTACGACGCGACCAAGGGTTAATGTGCGCGGCGTTGAGCCTTCTATAGACTGTGCCCCGGTTCACACACTTGAGCCAAATTGTCCTTCATGACCGCTGGCCGCGGCATGATTTAGCCCGGCGTCCAACCGTACGCCTGGCCTGTTCTGAGGAGTACGCATGGCTGTCTACAACTACGACGTGGTGGTACTGGGTTCCGGCCCGGCTGGAGAAGGTGCGGCGATGAACGCCGCGAAGGCAGGGCGCAAGGTGGCGATGGTCGATAGCCGTCGCCAGGTCGGCGGTAACTGCACCCACCTGGGTACCATCCCGTCCAAGGCCTTGCGTCACTCGGTGCGCCAGATCATGCAGTTCAACACCAACCCGATGTTCCGGGCCATTGGCGAGCCGCGCTGGTTTTCGTTCCCGGACGTGTTGAAAAGCGCCGAGAAAGTCATCTCCAAGCAAGTGGCGTCGCGCACCGGTTACTACGCACGCAACCGTGTCGACCTGTTCTTCGGTACCGGCAGCTTCGCCGACGAGCAAACCATCGAAGTGGTGTGTTCCAACGGCGTGGTCGAAAAACTGGTGGCCAAGCACATCATCATCGCCACCGGCTCGCGCCCGTATCGCCCGGCCGATATCGACTTCAACCACGCGCGTATCTACGACAGCGACACCATCCTGAGCCTGGGCCACACCCCGCGCAAACTGATCATCTACGGCGCCGGCGTGATCGGCTGTGAATACGCCTCGATCTTCAGCGGCCTGGGCGTACTGGTGGAGCTGGTGGACAACCGCGACCAGTTGCTGAGCTTTCTGGACTCGGAAATTTCCCAGGCGTTGAGTTACCACTTCAGCAACAACAACATCACCGTGCGCCACAACGAAGAGTACGAGCGCGTCGAAGGCCTGGACAACGGGGTGATCCTGCACCTCAAGTCCGGCAAGAAGATAAAGGCCGACGCCTTGCTGTGGTGCAACGGGCGTACCGGCAACACCGACAAGCTGGGCATGGAAAACATCGGGGTCAAGGTCAACAACCGTGGCCAGATCGAAGTGGACGAGAATTACCGCACCTGTGTGGCGAACGTCTATGGCGCCGGCGATGTGATCGGTTGGCCGAGCCTGGCCAGCGCCGCCCATGACCAGGGGCGTTCGGCCGCCGGCAGTATTGTCGACAACGGCAGCTGGCGCTATGTGAACGACGTGCCCACCGGTATCTACACGATTCCCGAGATCAGCTCGATCGGCAAGAACGAGCACGAACTGACCAAGGCCAAGGTGCCTTATGAAGTGGGCAAGGCGTTTTTCAAGAGCATGGCGCGTGCGCAGATCGCCGGTGAGCCGCAAGGCATGCTGAAGATTCTGTTTCACCGTGAAACCCTGGAAGTCCTCGGCGTGCATTGCTTCGGTTACCAGGCGTCGGAGATCGTGCACATCGGCCAGGCCATCATGAATCAGCCGGGCGAGCAAAATACCCTCAAGTATTTTGTAAACACCACGTTCAACTACCCGACCATGGCCGAAGCCTATCGGGTAGCCGCCTACGACGGCCTCAACCGGCTTTTTTGAGCGGCTCCGGCCGGTGGCCTGAGCCGGCCGGGGAGACCGATTTCAGCCATTCCCGAGGGTGGCAGTGGCCAAACCGGGAAAGTCTGTAATCAGGCTATCGACGCCGAAGTCGGCGAGCCTGCGCATCAGCGCGGGTTCGTTGACCGTCCACACGGACACGTGCAACCCCTGGCGCTGGGCTTTCTGCAAGCGTTCAGGGGTGCACAGCGTCCAATTCAATGCCAGGTACTCACAGCCGTAGTTCTGCGCGACTTTCAATGGGTCGAGCCAGGCGTATTCGGCCACCAGCCCGCGTGACAGGTCCGGCGTGAGCTCCACGGCGGCCTTGAGCACTTCCCGCGAGCTGGAGGTCACAGTGACCTTGTCCATCAGGCCAAAGCGCACGGCCATTTCACGGATTGCCAATACGGTGGTCGCCGCGCGAGTGCGCGAGGCGCTTTTGACTTCCAGTTGCCAGTGATCGAAGTCGCACTGTTCGAACAACGCCTCCAGGCGTGGAATGGGGCAGGGCGTGAGCCAGCCGGGACCGCCCTTGCGCGCGTCCATTTTCACCAGGTCGGCTGCCGAATAGTCGACCACCTTGCCGCGACGGTCAGCCGTGCGTTTGAGGGTCGGGTCGTGGATAACCATCAGCTCGCCGTCCATGGACAGGTGCAAGTCCAGTTCGCAGCGGCGTACACCGTGCTTGAGGCATTGTTGAAAGCTGGTCAGGGTGTTTTCCGGTGCTTCGCCTTTGGCACCGCGGTGGCCGTAAATCAGGGTCACAGTTGCTCCTTTTCGCCGGATCGTCCGGCGGGATGTATACGAATTCAGGTGGCCTGGGCGTCGCTTTTTTCCCGCGCCAGGCGCCGTTCCTGGGCTTGCTTCTGCAGGATGTAGCGCGCCAGCAACTGGCGTTGGGCATCGGTCATGGATTCGAATTCCGTGCCCACATCGAAGCCCTCGCCCTTGGCGTCGCAATGGGTAACCTTGGCGCGCAGCAGCAGGCCCAGGGCCTGGGGCATCAGCACCAGCTTGACCGCCAGGTGCGCGCCGACAGGCAACGATGAGGGGTGCTGGAAGTCGATACCGCCTTCGGAGATGATCACCGGCTGCGGGGCGCCGACTTCGTCCAACAGGCCACGGGCCATGATTTGGCTGAGCAGATCCAGGCGTTTGTTCTGGACTTTGAGGAACGCCGCCAGGCTGCGATCTTTCTCGCTGATCTGGCGCAACAGGTGCTGGGCTTCGAATTCGCTCAGGTGCAATTCACTGAGCAGGTTGAACAGCGGTGAATCATCCAGCAATACTTCCTTGCTGGCTGCTTCAGGGGCAGACAGGCTTTTGATTTGAAGTGCGATCATGTCATCGATACGGTAGTATTCGCGGCGCTCTTCTTCATCTAATGTCGTCATGGCGAACCCCAGCTGGCGGTAATGGTCTGAGTGTAAAGCTGCTTACCAGACCCCGCCACCGGGACGTCTTCTTTTCCTCCGAACAAGCCCCGACATGTTCAGACCTCTCTTCGTATTTATCGGCACGCGTTATACCCGTGCAAAGCGCCGCAATCATTTTGTGTCGTTCATTTCCTTGACCTCGATGATCGGGCTCGCCTTGGGCGTGGTTGTGATGATCGTGGTGCTGTCGGTGATGAACGGCTTCGATCATGAGATGCGCACCCGCGTGCTGGGCATGGTGCCCCATGCGACCATCGAAGCCAGCGAGCCCATCGGCGACTGGCAGAGCCTGGCCGACAAGGTCAAGCAGAACCCCAAGGTGGTGGCCGTTGCGCCGTTCACTCAGATGCAGGGGTTGCTGACCAATGATGGCAAGGTGCAGAAAATCCTGCTCAACGCCATCGACCCGGCCCAGGAGCGCAAGGTCTCGATCATCGACCGGTTCATGCTGCAGGGCAGGCTTGACGACCTGGCGCCCGGCAGTTTTGGCATCGTCATCGGTGACAAGGCCGCAGCCAAGCTCGGCGTGGGCATCGGCGACAAGCTCACCTTCGTCGCCCCGGAAGTCACGGTCACCCCGGCCGGTATGTTCCCACGCATGAAGCGCTTTACCGTGGTCGGCACGTTCCACGTCGGCGCCGGTGAAATCGACGGCTACCTCGGCCTGACCAATCTCACCGACCTGGCCCGCCTGCATCGCTGGCAGCCGGATCAGGTGCAGGGCCTGCGCCTGAAATTCAGCGATCTGTTCGACGCGCCGCGCGGTGCCTGGGAAATCGCCCAGCACTTGGGTGAAACCGAGTATTACGCCCGCGACTGGACCCGCACCCACGGCAACCTGTACCAGGCCATCCGCATGGAAAAAGCCATGATCGGCCTGTTGCTGCTGCTGATCGTCGCCGTTGCAGCGTTCAACATCATTTCCACCCTGGTGATGGTGGTCAACGACAAGAAAGGCGATATCGCCATCCTGCGCACCCTGGGCGCCACGCCGGGGCAGATCATGGCGATCTTCATGGTGCAGGGCACCGTGATCGGCGTGGTCGGCACCTTGATCGGCACCGCCGTCGGCATCCTCGCCGCGCTCAACGTCAGCGCGGCCATCGCCGGCCTGGAAACCCTGATCGGTCACAAATTTCTCAACGCCGACGTGTATTTCATCGACTACTTACCGTCCCAGGTTCAGGCCCAGGATGTGTTGATGGTGGGCGGGGCGGCGTTGGTCCTGAGTTTCCTTGCCACCCTGTATCCAGCCTGGCGCGCGGCACGCACCCAGCCAGCACAGGCCTTACGTTATGAGTGAATCGGGCATGAGTGAAAAAGCAATTTTGAGCTGCCGTAACCTGGGCAAATCCTATGAGGAAGGCCCGGAATCCGTGGTGGTGCTCTCCAACCTGCAGCTTGAACTGCACCCGGGCGAGCGCGTGGCGATTGTCGGCAGTTCGGGTTCCGGTAAAAGTACGTTGCTCAACCTGTTGGGCGGCCTTGATACGCCGTCCCAGGGCAGTGTGTGGCTGGCCGGTGAAGAGCTGTCGGCTCTCGGTGAGAAGGCCCGTGGCCAGCTGCGCAATCGGTCGCTGGGTTTTGTCTACCAGTTTCACCACCTGTTGCCGGAATTCACCGCCCTGGAGAACGTGTGCATGCCGTTGCTGATCGGCAAGACCGCGATCCCCGAGGCCCGCCAACGCGCCACGGCGCTGCTGGAGCGTGTCGGCCTCGGTCACCGTCTGGAGCATAAACCGGCGGAGTTGTCCGGGGGCGAGCGCCAGCGCGTAGCGATTGCCCGCGCCCTGGTGAACAACCCCGGCCTGGTGATGCTCGATGAGCCCACCGGCAACCTCGACTCCCACACCGCCCAAGGCATCAAGGACTTGATGCTGGAGTTGAGCACCCAGATGCGCACCGCGTTCCTGGTGGTGACCCATGACATGAGCATGGCCCGGCAGATGGACCGCGTGCTGCATCTGCAGGAAGGTCATCTGGTCGCCATCTGACCCGTTTTCCAGCCCGGCGCCTGGCGTCGGGCTTTTTCATTTTTTCAGGCGGTGCACGCGAATGTTCAGACCGTTATCGATTTTCATCGGCACGCGCTATACCCGCGCCAAGCGCCGCAATCGCTTTGTGTCGTTCATCTCCATGACATCCATGATCGGGCTCGCCCTGGGCGTGCTGGCGATGATCGTGGTGCTGTCGGTGATGAACGGCTTCCAGCGCGAAATGAGTTCGCGCATCCTCGGCATGGTGCCCCATGCGACCGTCGTCGGCGTAAAACCGATCGACGATTGGCAGCCGGTGGCGGCCGCTGCGATGAAGAACCCGCAGGTCACGGCTGCGGTGCCTTTCACGCAAATGGACGGCATGTTCTCCTACAAGGGCGCCATGCAGCCCATCGAAATCAGCGGCGTCGATCCGGCCCAGGAAGGCAAGGTGTCGATCGTGGCCCAGCATATCGTGCGCGGCAAACTGGAAGACCTGAGGCCGGGCGAGTTCGGCGTGGTGGTCGGTGAGATCACCGCGCGGCGTTTCCGCCTCAATGTGGGCGACAAGCTGACCCTGATCGTGCCGGAACTCAGCAGCGCGCCTGGCGGCATCACCCCGCGCATGCAGCGGTTGAATGTAGTGGGGATCTTCAAGGTCGGCGCCGAGCTGGATGGCTCCATGGCCCTGATCAACATGGCCGACGCCGCCGAGATTCAACATTGGCAGCCGAACCAGGTGCAGAGCGTACGCCTGGCGGTGAAAGACCTGTACGCCGCGCCCAAAGTGTCGGCGGACATTGCCGCCAGCCTGGGCGCGGGCTACAAGGCCGATGACTGGACCCACACTCAGGGCAGTCTGTTCAGCGCGATGAAAATGGAAAAGACCATGATCGGCCTGTTGCTGCTGATGATTGTCGCCGTGGCCGCGTTCAATATCATCGCTACGTTGATCATGGTGGTGAACGACAAGGGCGCGGACATCGCGATTCTGCGCACCATCGGCGCCACGCCGCGCCAGATCATGGCGATCTTTATGGTGCAGGGCACGGTGATCGGGATCGTCGGCACCTTGATCGGCGGCGTGCTCGGCGTGATCGCGGCGTTGAACGTGAGTGAACTGGTGGGGTGGCTGGAGCGCGTGACCGGGCAGCATATCTTCAGTTCGGATGTGTACTTTGTCAGCAACTTGCCGTCCGAGCTGCAAGGCGGGGATGTGCTGTTGATCTGCTCGGCCGGCTTTGTACTGAGCTTTCTGGCGACCATTTACCCAGCGTACCGGGCGGCGAAGATCGAGCCGGCGCATGCGCTGAGATATTCGTAGTCATTGAGACCGCTATCGGGGGCGAGCCCCCTCCCACAGTTGATCGCGTTTATTCAGGAAGCGTACGGTCGAATGTGGGAGGGGGCTTGCCCCCGATAGGGCCGGCCCATCTTGCATCAATTCACTCTGGGCAACTCAATCACAAACCTTGTCACTCCAGCCGCGGATTCACAAAAAATCCGCCCCCCGTGGGCCCGTACGATTGACTGGGTAATCGCCAAGCCCAGTCCGGCATGCTCGCTGCTGCCTTCGCGTCGCGCCGGGTCTGCTCGGTAGAAACGGTCGAATAATTTCGATAACTGCTGCGCCGGGATGCCTTCGCCGGTGTTCTGCACCGCCATCGTCACTGCGCGCCCATCCTCGGTCAGCGTCACTCGCACTTCGCCGCCGGGCGGGGTAAAACGCAGCGCGTTATCCAGCAGATTCGACAACGCCCGGCGCAACATGCCGCGATCACCGCGTGTATCGGCCGTGCCCTCGCGAACCAGATGCACCGTCGCGTCTTCGGCCAGCAGGGCGAAGAATTCGAGCACGGCGTCGACTTCATCCACCAGCGCCAGGGGCTCGCGCTTGGGCATCAGCAAGCCATGGTCGGCCTTGGCCAGGTACAACATGTCGTTGACCAGCTGCGCCATCCATTGCAGCTCTTCAAGGTTGCTGTGCAGCGCCTCGCGGTAATCCTCCAGCGGGCGCGGCTGGGTAAGGATGACCTGGGTGTGGGTCAGCAGGTTCGACAGCGGTGTGCGCAATTCGTGGGCGATATCGGCGGAGAACGCCGAGAGGCGCTGGAACGCGTCGTCCAGGCGGCCGAGCATGGCGTTGAAGGCCTGGGCCAGTTCCGCCAGTTCGGCCGGCATCTGTTGCTGGGGCAGGCGCTGGGTGAGGGAGTTGGCCGACACGCTGGCCGCGACTTCCCCCATGCGCCGCAAAGGCCGTAGACCGCTGCGCGCGGCCCAGGCGCCGAGCAGGGCGGTGGCCAGCGCCGACAGGCCGACGGTGAGCCAGATCAGGTGCTGCATGCGCTGCAGGAAATGCTGGTGATGGGTGATGTCGAGCACCAGGCTCAATTGCGGCGAATCGGGCTGCTCTGCAATTAACGGCGCGTTGTACACCCGGTAATCCGTACCGGCGTGTTGCAGGCTATGCAGCCCGGATGATTGCGGCAAACTAATACTCGTCGCGCTGTCGAACCAATCCTGCCCGGCAGCCGTGATGCGCAGGGCCAGATCGGGTTGGCGGCTGAGTTCGGCCTGCAGTTGGGGTGCGCGTTGAGCCAATGCCTGCTGGGTGTCGACGCCTTGCAGGGCGGCGCGCAGCGCAATCAGCTTGCTATCGAGCAACTGCTGGTCAAGTTCAAGAAAATGCGCCTCGCTGGCCTGATTGAACAGCACCCCGGCCAGCAGTGAAACCACCGCGGTGCAGGCGGCAAACAACAGCGCCAGGCGGCTGGCCAGGGACAGGCGACGGATCAATTGCACCGCTCCTCCAGCACATAGCCCATGCCGCGCACGGTGTGGATCAGTTTAGTGGGAAAGTGGTCATCGACTTTCAGGCGCAGGCGGCGGATCGCGACTTCGATGATGTTGGTGTCGCTGTCGAAGTTCATGTCCCACACCTGGGAGGCGATCAGCGACTTGGGCAGCACTTCGCCCTGGCGTCGCAGCAGCAGTTCGAGCAAAGAAAATTCCTTGGCGGTGAGGTCGATGCGTTGGCCGTCACGCTCGACGCGGCGGCGGATCAGGTCCAGGCGCAGGTCGGCCAGTTGCAGCGCGGTGTCCTGCGGCAAACTGCTGCCACGTCGCAACAGGCTGCGTACGCGGGCCAGCAGTTCGGAAAAGGCGAACGGCTTGACCAGATAGTCGTCGGCACCCAGCTCCAGGCCATGCACGCGGTCTTCCACGGCGTCGCGCGCGGTGAGAAACAGCACCGGCACATCCAGACCGGCTGCACGCACCGCCTGCAGGATTTGCCAGCCGTCGCGGTCCGGCAGCATCACGTCGAGGATCAGCAAGTCGTAATCACCGGTCAATGCCAGGTGCTGCCCGGTGAGCCCATCGGCCACCCACTCGGTGATGAAACCTGCCTCTGCCAGGCCCTGGCGCAGGTATTGGCCAGTCTTGGGTTGGTCTTCGACGATCAGCAGTTTCATGGGCGGCTCTGGGTAACAGGTGACGACGGGCTTTATACCGCGGGTATCAGGCAAAGGGCGCAACCTGACAAAGTTGTAATCCAGCAGTCAGCTGGCTGGCAGCCGCTTCATCTTAGAGTGCCGCTCAACGCAGTGACACATTTTTGGAGAAGAGCGATGACGTTACGTACACCCCTGTTGCTGGCGGGCTGCCTGTTAGCGTTGAGCGTCAATGCACTGGCCGAAGGGGCGCACACCTACGCCTTCGGACAGCCGGCACCGGCCGACAAGGCCACGCGCACGGTGGAAATCACGTTGCAGGACATTGCCTTCTCGCCCACATCGCTGGACGTCAAAGCCGGTGAAACCGTGCGCTTCGTGTTGGTCAACAAAGGCCGGCTGCTGCACGAATTCAACCTGGGCGACGCGGCGATGCATGCACAGCACCAGCAGGAAATGTTGCAGATGCAGGCCAGCGGCATGCTTACCCCCACGGGAATGGGGGAAATGGACCACAGTGCCATGGGCCACGGTGAGGTCATGAAGCACGACGACCCGAACAGTGTGCTGGTGGCGCCGGGCAAGACCGCTGAACTGACGTGGACTTTCAAGCAGGCGACGGGGTTGGAGTTTGCCTGCAACCTGCCGGGCCATTACCAGGCGGGCATGGTGGGCAAGCTCAACGTCAGCCAGTAAGCGGCGGGTGCGCAAACGCGGGGCCAAAGGCTGTTAGACTGGCGCGGTTTATTCAGTCAGGTTTCCGCCATGCATCCCGCAGCCGAACATTCGCCGCTGGGCAAGTCCAGTGAATACATCTCTACCTACACCCCGTCGTTGCTGTTCCCGATTCCCCGTGCCGCCAAGTGGGCCGAGCTGGGATTGAGCGCCGAGACCCTGCCCTATAAGGGCGTGGATTTCTGGAACTGCTTCGAACTGTCGTGGCTGCTGCCGTCGGGCAAGCCGGTGGTGGCCATTGGTGAGTTCAGCATTGCGGCCGATTCGCCGAATATTATCGAATCCAAGTCCTTCAAGCTGTACCTCAACTCGCTGAACCAGACGGCGTTTGCCGATACGGCCAGCCTTGAAGCCACCCTGCGCACCGACCTCAGTTTTGCTGCCGGCAAGCCAGTGAGCGTGCGCATTCGTAGCCTGGCCGATATCGAAGCCGAAGGCGTGATGGCGTTGCCGGGCGTGTGCATTGACGACCTGGATATCAACGTCAGCAGTTACGAACACCCGCGCCCGGAACTGCTGCGTTGCGATGACTCGCGTGTGGTAGAGGAGAGCGTGCACAGCCACCTGCTCAAGTCCAACTGCCCGGTGACCAGCCAGCCGGACTGGGGCAGTGTGGTGGTGGAATATCGTGGTGCGGCGCTGGATCATGCCAGCCTGTTGGAATATATCGTCAGCTTTCGCCAGCACTCGGACTTCCATGAACAGTGCGTGGAGCGGATCTTCCTGGACCTGCAGCGCTTGCTCAAGCCCGAGAAGTTGACCGTGTACGCGCGGTATGTGCGCCGGGGTGGATTGGACATCAACCCCTACCGCAGTACCGAAAACACTCAGTTCCTGAACGTGCGGCTGGCGCGCCAGTAGCCTTTACCCAACAATACTGTGGGAGCTGGCTCCCACATTTGGTTTGGTGTTCGGCTTGGGCTCGGGTTAGATGCCGATATTGCCCAGGGTAGTGACTATATTGCGAAACGCTCCAGCCAACCCGGGATGACTGGACTCAAACTCGATCGCCGCTTTGTTGAAATCGTCGGCAATGCTGGGTGACTGGGCACCCGGTTCCATTTGAAGTTGAAAATTCAAATCGGCAACCAGTTTTTCCAGGGCTCGGCGCTTTTCAACGGGCAAATCCGGATGCTCTTCCAGTTGTTTGCTCACAATATCGGCCTGCTGTTTTAACTTTTCGCGATCAGGCATGACGTTCTTTCCTTTTATCGATAGGCACTGGCATAGACCGCGGCACGCCGTGAAAGGTCTACGGGCTGACCTGTAGATTAATTCACTGGGGCCAACTGTGCATGATCTCGATCAGGGCTTCTCGCCCTTGAGCCGGCGCAGGCTGATGTCGGCCAGGCAAGTGCCGAGTTCGCCCAGGTGATCGATCACCGAGTGTACCCCCAGGCCGTACAGCGCCACTGTTGCCTTGGCGCGCTTGTGCTCGCGTTCCTTTTCGCTCAGCGCTTGCCAGGGTTCGGGCGCCAGGCCGCACAGCGAACCACAGGAGGCCAAACCGATGGTCCACAATCCGGCGTTGAGCCCGGATTGCAGGAGGCGCGGCTCGCCGCTGACCAACACGCAGCCTTCCAGACGCTCGATGTTCAACTCCATCAAGGCTTGCCAACAGGCGTGGGGCGCGGGCCAGCGGATCGGGGAGGGCGATATGGCCTTGACCCAACGCGGCAGCACGGCGGCCAGCGCAGTGGTCACGGTGGGTGGGAGTTCATCCAGCCAGGCGCAGGGCACGCCTTGTTCTTTGAGGTGGCGCAGGATGTTCAGGGCGCCTGGAGTGGCCTGAGAGTCGGGCGCCGAGAAATCGGTACGCGCCTGGGAACCAAAGTCCACCAGGCAACCACTCAGGCCGAACAGCACCGCAGTCAAGGTGGGGGCGGTGGCGATGGCGATCTCGGCGTGTGGCATGTCGACGTCCCTGAAATAGCTCCGACGCTATCGGCGCGGGATGACAAGGCGATGACAGCTGTATGCAATTGTAGGAATTTTGTGCATTTTCCGTATGTCGTTTCCTAGGAGCTGCCTAAAAGGACACTTCCGTCATATACTCACCGCCTTATTCAGGGCATAGCGCCCATGACAGACCATTCAAGGAGCAAAAGCTATGCGCTGGAGTCACTACTTCGCTCAGCTGTCGGTGTGTGCCACTGTGATGTTGGCGCCGTTCGCCGTACAGGCTGCAACCGAAGACGATCCATGGGAAAGCGTTAACCGCCCGATCTTCGCGTTCAACGACACCATTGATACCTACGCCCTCAAGCCTCTGGCCCAGGGTTATGAGTGGATCACCCCGCAATTTGTCGAAGACGGCATCCACAACTTCTTCCGCAACATCGGCGACGTCGGCAACCTGGCCAACAACGTGCTGCAGCTCAAGCCACACAACGCGGGTGTCGATACCGCGCGCCTGCTGGTCAACACCACGTTCGGCGTGCTGGGCTTCGTCGATGTCGGCACCAAAATGGGGCTGCAACGCAGTGATGAAGACTTCGGCCAGACCCTGGGCTACTGGGGCGTGGGCAGCGGTCCGTACGTGATGATCCCGCTGCTGGGCCCTAGCACGCTGCGGGATGCGCCTTCCAAGTACGTGGACAGTTACACCCAGCCGTACCGCTATATGAACGATATCGACTGGCGCAACAGCACGATGGGCCTCAACATCATCGACACCCGCGCCAGCCTGCTGGATAGCGAGAAGCTGATCACCGGCGACAAATACACCTTTATCCGCAATGCTTACCTGCAGAACCGTGAGTTCAAGGTCAAGGATGGCAAGGTCGTCGACGACTTTTAAGCTGTGATGTTTTGAAACGAAAAAGGCGACCCGTGCAGGTCGCCTTTTTTGTGCGCGTCTTTCAGCGCATTTTCAGGATCTTAAGGCCCAGCCGCTGAGTCTCGTGCTGCTCGCCGTCAGCTTTGATCCAAACCACCTCGGTCTCGGCTTCCAGGCCCTTGAGGGCCGCGTGCTCGGAATCAATGCGCACGCTCAGCAGGTCGCCCACGCTGAACTGGCGGGGTGCCTGCACTTGCATGCCGGAACTGGACAGGTCCAGGCACACGCCTTCAATCTCCTGCCCGGCGTGGATCAGGGACACATTGGCATCCACCCGCATGCGGATGAAATCGCGTTTTTCGGCGTAATCGCGCTCGTGTTCGCTCACAGCATCCGTCCTTACTTTGTGTTGGGGTAGTGACCGTTCTTATAACTCCCGGTGATTTGCGGTGTAAAGACGCCCGGCGACCATCGGCATGAGCTTGAAACACCTGACGGATGGGAGTACCGTCTGCGCCTTAGAAGGGCACCTCTGCATTACAGTTGTGCGTGGGCAAAAAGCCCATGCTTTGTAGGACAGAGAGGCTAGAAAGCGAATCCAGTAGTATGAGCCCGGCCATTGCCGCGCCGCCTACGCCAACCTAATTCTGGCGCCGTTTGCCCACATGCAAAAAACCAGTGCCACGCTGCTGATAATCGATGACGACGAAGTAGTGCGCGCGAGTCTCGCGGCCTATTTGGAAGACAGTGGCTTCAGCGTCCTGCAGGCCGGCAACGGCCAACAGGGTCTCCAGGTGTTCGAGCGCGACCAGCCCGACCTCGTGATCTGCGACCTGCGCATGCCCCAGATGGGCGGCCTGGAGCTGATTCGCCAGGTCACTGAGCGTGCGCCGCAGACGCCGGTGATCGTTGTGTCCGGCGCCGGTGTGATGAACGACGCCGTCGAGGCGCTGCGCCTGGGCGCCGCCGATTATCTGATCAAGCCCCTGGAAGACCTGGCGGTGCTGGAGCACTCGGTGCGTCGTGCCCTGGATCGGGCACGCCTGCTGCTGGAAAACCAGCGCTACCGTGAGAAACTCGAAGCCGCCAATCGCGAGCTCGAAGCCAGCCTGAACCTGCTGCAGGAAGACCAGAACGCCGGTCGCCAGGTGCAGATGAACATGCTGCCGGTGAGCCCCTGGACCATCGATGAGTTCCAGTTCGCGCACCAGATCATCCCGTCGTTGTACCTGTCGGGGGATTTTGTCGACTATTTTCGCGTTGATGAGCGGCGCGTTGCGTTTTATTTGGCCGACGTATCCGGCCACGGTGCGTCTTCGGCCTTTGTGACCGTGTTGTTGAAATTCATGACCACACGGCTGTTGTTCGAATCCAAGCGCAATGGCACCTTGCCGGAGTTTACCCCGTCGCAAGTGCTGGGCCACATCAACCGAGGCCTGATCAGTTGCAAGCTGGGCAAGCACGTGACGATGGTCGGCGGCGTGATTGACGAAGAAACCGGTCTTTTGACCTACAGTATTGGCGGTCACCTGCCGATGCCTGTTTTATACACTCCTGACAGTGTGCGTTACCTGGAAGGCCGTGGCCTGCCCGTAGGCTTGTTTAATGAAGCGACCTACGAGGACCACATTCTGGAACTGCCGCCGACGTTCAGCCTGACGCTGATGTCCGATGGCATTCTGGACCTTCTTCCAGAACCTACACTCAAAGAGAAAGAAGCCGCCTTGCCCCAAAAGGTCAAGTCGGCGGGCGGCAGCCTGGATGGCTTGCGGCAGGTTTTTGGATTGGCCACGCTGGGGGAGATGCCGGATGATATCGCCCTACTGGTGTTGAGCAGGAATCTTTGATGAGTACCGGAAGAATCCAATTCGCCGAGCAAGACGGGACCTTTGTCCTGAAGTTTGTCGGTGAAGTGCGCCTGACCTTGTGTTCGGCGCTGGATGCGACGATTGAGCGCATCTTTACTGCGCTGAACTTCTCGGCGATCGTGATCGATCTGACCGAAACCCGCAGCATCGATAGCACCACGCTGGGCCTCTTGGCCAAGCTGTCCATTCTGTCTCGGCAGAAGGTTGGCCTGTTGCCGACCGTGGTCACTACCCACGACGACATCACCCGGCTGCTGCAGTCCATGGGCTTCGATCAGGTGTTCAATATCGTTGGTCGCCCGATTCCATGCCCGGAGTGCCTTACCGATTTGCCCTCCCAGGACCAGTCCGAGGAAGTCGTGCGGGTCAAGGTGCTGGAAGCGCACAAAATTCTGATGGGCCTCAACGAGTCCAACCGCGAAGCCTTCCACGACCTGGTCAACGCCCTCGAGCGTCACTGAGCCTCTGGCTAACATTCGCCCCATTGTGGGAGGGGGCTTGCCCCCGATAACGCAGTGTCGGTCAATGTATCTTCCACTGTTGAAATGACATTGGCTTGAGACATCGACACAAAAAAGGGCGGTACCCTCACAGGTACCGCCCTTTTTGTCGCCTCCGCCGTTTACAGCTTAGCGGACAGCAGCGCCTCCAGCTTCTCCTGGTCCCGCGCAAACTGGCGAATACCCTCGGCCAGTTTCTCGGTTGCCATCGCATCCTCGTTGGACTCCCAACGGAACTGCGCTTCAGTCATGTGCACGCGCGCCTCGCCGGCATGCCCTGGCGACAACTTGCGCTCCAGCGTGCCCTCATCCGCCGCCAACTTCTCCAGCAGGTCCGGGCTGATGGTCAGGCGGTCGCAGCCGGCCAACTCTTCGATCTGGCTGAGGTTGCGGAAGCTCGCACCCATGACCACGGTTTTGTAACCGTTGGCTTTGTAGTAGTTGTAGATGCGCGTCACCGACTGCACGCCCGGATCATCCGCGCCGGTGTAGTCGTTGCCATTGGCTTTCTTGTACCAGTCGTAGATGCGGCCCACGAACGGCGAGATCAGGAACACGCCTGCTTCGGCACACGCCACGGCCTGGGCAAAGGAGAACAGCAGCGTCAGGTTGGTCTGGATGCCTTCTTTTTCCAGCTTCTCCGCCGCGCGGATGCCTTCCCAGGTGGAGGCGATCTTGATCAGCACGCGGTCACGGCCGACGCCGGCTTTGTCGTACAGCTCGATCAGACGGTGCGCACGCTTGAGGATCGCGCCTTCGTCGAACGACAAGCGGGCATCCACTTCGGTGGAAATGCGGCCCGGTACCACTTTGAGAATTTCTTGACCGACCGCCACCGCAAAACGGTCGCTGGCCAGGCCCACGTCACCGTTGCAGTCCTTCACGCACTCATCCAACAGATTGGCATAGCCCGCAATCGAAGCGGCCTTGAGCAGCAGCGAAGGGTTGGTGGTAGCGTCTTGCGGCTTGAGCTTGGCGAGGGTGGAAAAGTCGCCGGTGTCGGCTACGACGGTGGTGAATTGCTTGAGTTGTTCCAGCTTGGAAGTCATGAGCGTGCTCTGTCCTATGGGTCTGTTGACATTACCCGAGCGCCGACAGGCGCTCAAGGGCGCAAATGCGTTCGATCGTTTGCGGGGGCAACAACCTGAAAACAGCCGTTTGAATCACCGGCTGTGGTGCTTAATAGGAGGGCGAAACTGACCGCAGGTTCAACCCAACTGCCATGTGGGCAACGCTTGCCCCGATAGCGGCAGTTCGATCGTTCCCACGCAGAGCATGGGAACAATCAGCGACCCTCCAGCAATTCCGCAGCCTGATCCAGCAATGCCAGCGGAACACTCGCCTTATGAATATCCACCGACAACAACTGCCGAAACTTCCTCGCCCCCGGAAACCCCGTGCCCAAGCCCAGCACATGCCGCGTTATATGATGCATCGACCCACCCGTGGCCAAATGCTCGGCAATATAAGGTCGCAACTGCGCCAGCGCCTGCGCCCGACTGATCACCGGCGCTTCACTGCCAAATAGCTGCTGATCCACTTCCGCCAGCAGATAGGGGTTGTGATATGCCTCACGTCCGAGCATCACACCATCAAACGTCTGCAAATGCTCGTGGCACTGTTCCAACGTCTTGATCCCGCCATTGAGCACAATCTCCAGCTCAGGGAAATCCTGCTTCAACTGCGCCGCCACGTCATAGCGCAACGGCGGAATGTCGCGGTTCTCCTTAGGCGACAACCCCTCCAGAATCGCAATCCGCGCATGCACGGTGAAACTGGTACAGCCGGCGTCCTTCACCGTGCCGACGAAATCACACAACTGGCCATAACTGTCCCGACCGTTGATCCCGATACGATGCTTCACCGTCACCGGAATCGACACCGCATCGCGCATCGCCTTCACGCAATCGGCCACCAGGGCGGGGTGCGCCATCAGGATCGCGCCGATCATATTGTTCTGCACACGGTCGCTGGGGCAGCCGACGTTCAGGTTTACTTCGTCGTAACCCGCGGCCTCGGCCATGCGCGCGCAGGCAGCCAGGTCGGCGGGGACGCTGCCGCCCAGCTGCAGCGCCAGCGGGTGCTCGGCTTCGTCGTGACGCAGGAAGCGCTCATGATCGCCGTGCAGGATCGCGCCGGTGGTGACCATCTCGGTGTAGAGCAGGGCGTGCTTGGAGAGCAGGCGCAGGAAGAACCGGCAGTGGCGGTCGGTCCAGTCCATCATGGGTGCGACGGAGAAGCGGCGGGAGAGGGGGGCGGCTTGTAGGGGCATTGGGGGTCTGAGTCAACGTGGCGAATGGGGCGCAGTTTATCAGGGATGGATGGTGGGTGTCGGAGAGGGTGTTCCGTGCTGTTCAACACTTATGGAATCGATACCCCCATTGGCACTGCCCACTCCCGAGTCCGTTTAACCTGTCCTTTGCGGCCCATAGAAGGAAACTGGGCGAGTTTGTCGATGCTTTTGAAAACACAATCGGAGACGTCGCCGGCCGCCGTGGGATTTTCGAGGGCAATATCGCTAGCTTCGTCTTCAAGGTTCTTGAGTGCCTTTCAAGCCATTCAACCTGTGTTCTGGCTCCAACGCCTAGCGCTTTCGGAACTGCGTGATGCAGTACGCAGTCCTCACAACCTTTACGCTCACATTTCACTCACACAGCCTCAGATGCTTACAAGTGGATGACGCCGCAGGATCGGAGCGACAGACATCCACTACAGAATTGGGCCTCAGCGGGGTTAATCGCGGCGGCTCGCATCTGAAATTATGCACAAATGCATTTTTTGTTGTCTTTCGACCTGTATGTACATACAGTGTGTGTGCGACATGATGAAGAGTGCACAAGACGGGGATTTTTGTTCTTTGAGTTCTCAAAAACAGAAAATTTGAGAGCCGAAGCCGTTCGTCAGATCGTAGTAAGGTGATGGGATAACTCGCCGTTCATTTTACTGAGATATGAGACTTTTGAACTGAATAGCGAAAAGGAAATTCACTATGGCTAATGACGATACGATTTATTTACCACCAATTGTAATCAACGATATTAATAAATATGAACCTCAGACATTCGGAGGAGGTGGTGGTGACAGTGATTTCTCACATAGTCACACCGGACAGCTCATTAACGCTGCAACGCGTACTTATGTACTTAACACATATCCCCCTATGATTTCCAAGAATGTTAATGATCAGGAGGCGAGCTTTGCGACGAATCTACAATCTATGCCAGAAACTATTTCAAAAAGTATTGCTGCAATAGAACAAAATGAAGGTGGCCCGGCGAGCGAAGTCGATAAAATCGAACAGCATATTCGTTCGGTAGATACGCTGATCGCTCAAAAAGCACAGGTTTCCGCTGCTCAAAAAGTGATTGCTGATAAGTACTACTACGGAGACTTCTTTCGTTTCCCGACTATGCAATTTATTAAAGATGCAATCAGCGGGAGCAAGACAAATTACCCTCCGGATAAGAACTATAAAGAATGGTACGCCTCACTTGAGGCTGCGTATGCTGCGAAATACAGCAACCGCGAGATCGATTATTTGAATGCCTTGAAGCAGAACCTTCAAGCGCAGGCTAATCAAGCACGCGCAGACGCCGAGGCAAAACGTATTGCCGATGAGGCGGCTGCAGCAGAGGCTGCAAGGGTAGCAGCTGAAGCGGCCGCAGCAGAGGCTGCTAGGGTAGCCGCTGAAGCCGCAGCACTTAAAGCTGCTCACACGTTCAGGCTGCCCGGAGCTGGCGCTACGCAACTGACTGCGGCAGCAGGCTCTATTGCCGTCACGGCAGGTTCAGGCGTTACGTTGGAGGCGGCGATTAAAGCGGCTAAGGTAGCGCTGGGTACAGTTGTGAGTGCGGCAACGGCGGTCGGTATTGGAGCTTTGACGTATTCAGAGTCCCTTGGCAACGGGGAGCTGCCCGCGACAATGCTGGACCTGCCCGCTAAGGAACTGGCGCCTAGCCTGCCTGATAATCTTCTCGAGGTAGCGGCGGCTGGTGGGACGGTTGATGTGCCATATCGGCTTTATGGTGATCAATCGAAGTATTCCGTAGTCGCCACACAGGTTACTGGGGGACTAGCCCCCACTATTCCGGTAAGGGCATTGGTGCTTGATCCTGTGGCCAACGCCTATACGTTTACTACAACCGATACACCGCCGATCACTCTGGCATTCCCGATTGCATTACCAGGAAATAGCTCAACGGCAACTCCGGCACAGCCGGTGGAAACTCCGGTATACACCGGCATCACTCTGACTCCAATTGAGGTCAAAGCCGTGCCGTTTCCGATCGCCAGCCAATTGGGCATCCGAGACGCTATTTATGTTTACCCCGCAGATTCGGGGTTGCCGCCGATTTACGCGGTATTTAGTAGTCCGTACGAAGGCGCCACTACTAAAGGTATACACAGCGGGCGGGTGTACAATCCTGATAAAGCCGGAGGTCCAACACAAGATCTTGATTGGGCAACGGCAACGGTGACTCAGGAAGGTATTGATCTGGTTAAACTGCATACGTCACGATTCGTACCTTCTGATGCTAATAAGATCATGATTGATCGGCTAGAAAAGATCCTAAGTGGTCACATATCTATTACGGATGTTGATAAACGATTTTACACCCATGAAATGCGAGAGTTGGAACGTTACAGGGCGATCGGGGTCGCTGATGGAGTAGAAGGAAATATTTGGAATAATGCCCATACTGCAACCTTGGAAGACTATAAACTGAGAGATGCTGACGATTTGTTCTATACGCCGGAAGCCATCGCTGCAGAAATTAAACAAGTTTATGGAGAGTAAAATGAGTAACATTAATGATGTGGTAGTCGCTGAAGAGCCGAGGGATGTAGTTCTTTTTATTGTAAGAAACAAACCAATTTCGTATCCAATGCTAGACCGACTCTACAGCAGGAATGGGTGGGCGAATATTTCAAATAACCTAGAGCTTTTGAAGCTTATTGAAAATATGGAGCTCGAAGGGGTGGTTGAACATGTTGATGGAGGAATAAGGAAAGGTCCAAACTGGAATGCGCCGGCCTTCATGGTTGAAAATAAGTATACGTTGAGTGATATTTAGGTTTGCAAAAAACCCGGCTCAAGCTGGGTTTTTTATACTTGTACTTTAAAAGGTTATCCCTCTCCGTATTCTGGATGCTATTGATGTTTGTGCTGTTTGGTATACCCAAATGGGCCATGGGCATTAGACGTTATTTTCGTATTACAAGGATCTGAATGCCCTTTCGAGATGCGTCACGACGAACGTCTAGAACCTAATGAGACAAAACAGGACTGTCGGAGTGATGCAAACAGCGTGAGCCCGCCTCAATGGAATGCAAGCCAGCTCCATCGAATGCAAGTCTGCTTGCCTTTAATCTGAGCCGGGACATTTGACTGGTGCAGCTAATATGAGCCAGAAATTCTGCTGAACGCTAGCCCGCGTGTTTTCAAACGTGAGCCGCTACATTTAGGTTCACGCGTGCGCACTCTCATCCACATAGCGTCAGATATTGACGTTTGCAGGGGGTGTTGGAATTGGAGCGACATCAAAGAGCGTGTACGGGGACAGGCCTTTTAAGAAATATCCCACGCTTTTCTCGGCTTGCCCCTCAGACCCTCCCTAGCTAACCTCCCCCAGCCGCTGCCAATCCAGCGGTCGGATGTGGAAGTCCGTACCAAGCTAAGACGCAATCGTCACAAACACCTACCGGCGTTTTTTTACGCCTGTATCATGTGTTTCGGCGGCTGTGCGCGGGGCACTTCGGTGCACCGGGTCCTTAGCCCTGGTCTTCCACACCTGCGTACAGCTGCCACCTCTCATGTGGAAGTGAGACTGGTAGTTCCTGAATAGTTAAGGAGCTTCGCCATGTACAAAGTCACACCTAACCCGCCTCATGCATCAAGCGCTTCATCCCAAAACGCCAAGCTTCAAGCAGCGGCCCAGCGGGCCATTCATCACTACCTGCCGCCAGATGAAGACGCCTCGCCCCTCCACCAACCCACCACCAACCTCTTCACCGTTACCCCCAACATCGACACCGAAACCCTCCTGGCCAACGCCGCCGAAAATCTGGCGTCCGCCAGCCAAATGGCCGCAACCCTGGCCTTCGACGTCGAAGAACCCCACCGCGCCATCGTGTTGGGCATCCAGCAACTGATCGAGCTAAGCGAGCTTTTAGTCGACCGCGCCCAGGACCAGGTCGCACCTGCCAGCGGTAAGCCAACCGCCTGACCGTCCCGTCCGCCGCCTTACCCCAAGGCGGCAACCTGAACCCATCCTGTCACTCGCCAAAGTTTCATCATCACCTTTGCCCGCGGGGTCTACGATCCGCTTAAGCGAGGACCGCCGTGCCTCCAACCCACCGGGAACCGAAAAATGACCTCGAAGCTCGTCAAAGTCGTGTTGATCGCTGGCGCGTTGCTGCTAAGCGCGTGTTCATCCTCACCCACCGTCAACAGCGACCCGTGCTTCTCAGGCGGATGCCAAGCCTTCGGCGACCACAGCCCGAGCAAAGCCGCCAGGATCAATTTTGGCGGCAGTGGGCTGGGTAGCAGTTATGGGGAGTATGGTTCGGGGTTGTTGCATGATGATTGATGGCGTGGTGGGTCAGTCAGTGGTGTATTGACTGGCCCATCGCTATCGGGGGCAAGCCCCCTCCCTCAGTTTGATCTCCAGTGGAGCGGGTGGCTTCAGTGGCCGCCTGGCATGCGCCGGGCGATCAGGTAGATGCCCAGGCCGACCAGTGCGGTAGCGGCGCCGATGTAGCCGGTGCTGGTCCAGCCGTACCCGGCGCTAATTGCCATGCCGCCGAACCACGGCCCCAGCGCGTTCGCCAGGTTGAACGCGGCGTGGTTGGATGCCGCCGCGAGGCTTGGGGCTTCGTGGGCGATGTCCATCAGGCGGATCTGCAGCGGCGCGGCCATGGCGATCATGGTGCCGACCAGGCCGATGCCCAGCAGTACGCTCCACAGCGAGCTGGCGGCGAAGGTGAAGAAAATCAGTACGGCCATCGACCACACCATGATCCAGCCCACCGCGCGAAACTGCAGGCGGTCAAACAGCTTGCCGCCGGCAATATTCCCGATGATCCCGCCCACGCCGAATGCGGCCAGGCCGAAGGGGATCCACTGTGGCGACACTTTGGTCACTTCCAGCATGGTCGGCGCCAGGTAGCTGAACACGCAGAACATCCCGGCAAACCCGATCGCGCCGATAGCCAGAGCCATCCAAACCTGGGGTTTAGTGAAGGCGCGCAGTTCCTTGCGCGGGTCGCTGCGTTGTTCGTCGTGGCGGTGGGGTACGAATTGCCAGACCAGGGCAATGGTGCACAGGGCGATGGCGCTGACCAGTACGAACGCCGAGCGCCAGCCCAGGTGTTGGCCGAGGAAGGTGGCGATGGGGTTGCCCAGCAGCATGGCCAGCGTAAGGCCCAGCATCACCCGCGCCACGGCGCCGGCGCGTTTATCGCTGGGCACCATGCTGGAGGCCACCACGGCGGCGATGCCGAAGTAGGCGCCGTGGGGCAGGCCGCTGATAAAGCGAAAGGCCACCAGCGAGCCGAAGGTCGGGGTAAAGGCGGTGGCCAGGTTGCCCAGGGCGTACAGGCCCATCAGCAGCAGCAACATGTGTTTGCGCAGCAGCTTGGCGCCAAGGATGGCCAGCAGCGGCGCGCCGACCATCACGCCCAACGCGTAGGCGCTGATGGCGTGGCCGACCTGGGGTTCGCTCAGGCCCAGGTTCTGGGCGATGTCCGGCATCAGGCCCATGATGGCGAATTCGCCGGTGCCGATCGCGAAGGCGCCCACGGCCATGGCCGCTTCCATTTTGGCGGCGCTGCGCGCGGGCAGTACGTGCCCGGGTGTTGGGTGGATTGACATGGATCGCTCTTAGTAAAGGGGGTACGTGGAGGCGCCGCCGATGCTACGCAAGCAACGGCGAAGGTGTCTAGAACAGTCGTTTTGGTCAGAGTTCCATCACAGTGGCCAGCCTGTGACCCCACGTCGCGCCCGCCAGGCTTGACACTGAGGCCGATCAGACGCGCGAAAACCCTCGTTTTGGAGCTGTCAATTGGCCAAACAGCGCATAAAGGCCTTTTGCCGTGATATTCTGCGCGCCGTCCTGGTCTGGCCTGCTCCCCAAACGTACACCTGTATACGTTGCGGTGGGCGGCTGTCGCCAGGCAGCTGAAGCCAATAATGATAAGAAGTCAGCGCAGAAGGGACATAACAGTGAGGTCGATCCATCGGCCTTGTGTGCCCACCCTGCGGCCCTGAAGTGACTGTGCACACCCCGCGGTGCGTTGCCTGGCGCAGCGTGATGGAGGGGTGCCCAGGCTTGGGAGCAGTGGGGCGGATGGCGTTTTATCATAGGTGCTACGGATGTTTAAGAAAGTAAACACTGCCCTGCTGGGGCTGGCGTTGTCGATGGGGATCACGACCGCGCAAGCGCAAGAGGCAAAGAAAGTCGATGTGCTGCTGATCGGCGGCGGCATCATGAGTGCGACCCTCGGCGTATGGCTCAACGAGCTGGAACCGGATTGGTCGATGGAAATGGTCGAGCGTCTCGACGGCGTCGCCGAAGAAAGCTCCAACGGCTGGAACAACGCCGGTACCGGTCACTCGGCCCTGGCTGAGCTGAACTACACCCCGGAAGACAAGAACGGTAACGTTGAAATCCCCAAAGCGGTCGAGATCAACGAAGCGTTCCAGATCTCCCGTCAGTTCTGGTCCTGGCAGGTCCAGCAGGGCGTGCTGAAGAACCCGCGTTCGTTCATCAACTCCACACCGCACATGAGCTTCGTGTGGGGCGATGACAACATCAAGTTCCTGAAAAAGCGCTACGAAGCCCTGCAGGCGAGCCCGCTGTTCGCCGGCATGCAGTACTCCGAAGACCCGGCGCAGATTGCCAAGTGGGTGCCGCTGATGATGGAAGGGCGTGACCCCAACCAGAAAATCGCGGCCACCTGGAGCCCGATCGGCACCGACGTGAACTTCGGCGAGATCACGCGCCAGTTCGTCGCGCACCTGCAAACCACACCGAAGTTCGACCTGAAACTGTCGAGCGAAGTGCAGGACATCACCAAAAACGACGACGGTTCGTGGCGCGTCAGCTACAAAAACCTGAAGGACGGCACCCAGACTGAAACCGACGCCAAGTTCGTGTTCATCGGCGCCGGTGGCGGTGCACTGCACCTGCTGCAAAAGTCGGGCATTCCTGAAGCCAAGGAATACGCAGGCTTCCCGGTGGGCGGCTCGTTCCTGGTGACGGATAACCCGACCATCGCCGAGCAGCACCTGGCCAAGGCCTACGGTAAGGCTTCGGTCGGCGCGCCGCCGATGTCGGTGCCGCACCTGGACACCCGCGTGCTCGATGGCAAGCGCGTAATCCTGTTTGGCCCATTCGCGACCTTCTCCACCAAGTTCCTCAAGGAAGGCTCGTACCTGGACCTGCTGACCAGCACCACCACCCACAACATCTGGCCCATGACCAAAGTCGGTATTCGTGAATACCCGCTGGTCGAGTACCTTGCTGGCCAACTGATGCTGTCGGATGACGACCGTTACAACGCCCTGAAAGAGTACTTCCCGAACGCCAGGAAAGAAGATTGGCGCCTGTGGCAGGCCGGTCAGCGCGTGCAGATCATCAAGCGTGACGAAGAGCAGGGCGGCGTCCTCAAACTCGGCACCGAAGTGGTCAGCTCCGCCGACAACACCATCGCCGGCCTGTTGGGTGCATCGCCGGGCGCGTCCACCGCGGCTCCGATCATGCTGACCGTGCTGCAGAAAGTCTTCAAGGACAAGGTCGCCACCCCGGCCTGGCAGGAAAAACTGCACCAGATCGTGCCGAGCTACGGCACCAAGCTGAATGACAGCCCGGAAGCGGTTGCCAAGGAATGGGCCTACACCGCCGGTATCCTGCAACTGACTCCACCGCCTGCGATTCCACAGCGGACGGCACCAACGGCTACCGAGGCTGCCAAGCCTGCGGCCCAGCCAAGCAAGCCGGCGTCTGACCTGGCGCTGTAAAAAATGCTGTAAGACACAACAAAGCCCGCTGAACCGGTAACGGTCAGCGGGCTTTTTTGTGGGCATCTGTCAGAGGGTGAAGCCCTGCTTTAACTGCTCATGCAGATCGAGCGCCAAGTAGTTCGCGCTATCGGACAGCAAGTAGAGATGGTGGCGTGGCAGTTCGGGCAGTTGCACCCCTGGAATGTTTTTAGTCAGCCCGGCGGTGATGCGACTTTCTTCGATCATGCCCACGGCCAGGCCACAGCTGATGGCCGCCTCCACTGCCGTGGAGCTCGCGCTTTCCAGTAGCACCCGGTAGTAGGTTCCGTTGTCCTTGAGCACCCGCATGGCGGAGGCGCGGTAGGGGCAACCGTTCAATTGCACGGCGATCGGCAGCGGCGCCTGTTCGGGTGTCTTGAAATTTTCGGACGCCACCCACACCGGCTGTATCGACCCTAACAATTCCCCTTGTTCCAGCGGCTGGGCGCTGACAATCAACGCCAGATCGATCTGTTCACGGCTGAACATGGTGAACAATTCGCCACTGGAGCGGGCTTCCACTTCCAGTTCGAGCAGCGGGTTATCGGCGATCAGTCGAGGCAGGAAGTCGCGCATAAAGGCGGGCGCGTAAGAGTCCGGCAAACCCAGGCGAATCTTCCCTTGCATGCGCTGCGGAGTCAGCGAGGCCAGCAGTCGGTCATGGCTCTTGAGGAAGTCAGTGGTTTCGCTGAGCAGCTTCTTGCCATACATCGTCAGCTCCACGCCTTGGTTGCTGCGAATGAACAAGCGCTGGCCGATCAACGCTTCGAGCTTCTGGACCTGCGTGGTGACCGTCGAGGCGCTGCGGTGCACATGCTGCGCGGCCTCATTGAAGCGTCGGAAACGCGCCACCGCATGAAAAGTGCGCAGCAGGTCGACATTCAGTTGTTTACTCATGATTCTTCTTTTAAGGATCAGTTGTGCAGATTATTCAAATATACAAAATCATGCTCGCTCCCTAGGCTTAGGGTCAAGCAGGTACGCCGGTCGTGCCTGAGAACAATAAGAAAGGGAGCGCTTATGGATATCAATGAGCTGGTGGTGTCGTCGTTGAAGAACAACCACGGCTTCGAAAGCCCGATATGGACGGTTGAAAATGCCGCTAAATACGCGGCCACAGGCGCTGATTTATCGGAATGGGACCGGTTGGTCAGCGAAGAAATCCTGCACCTGATGACCTCGCTGAATCAGGAGGGCGTCGACCGCGTGGATCTGTGCGCCGCACCCTGTGGCCAGGGCGCGTTGGGTCAACTGTTGCGCGCGGTGGCGGATGACCTTGTGGAGCTGGTCGGTCAAGACCGCTTGCACTATGTGGAGTTGGGCCCTGAGCCGATCAAAACCTGCGCGCTGATGCGACACCTGCTGGAGGACGGCGCTGAACCCTTGCATTACACCGCCGTTGATATCAACCAGGCATCACACGGGGTCATGCGCCGATCGGTCGAGCCATTGCTCGCAGCGCCGCAAGGGTTTCGCTACTTGTCGACGGATTTTCGCTCCCTGTACAGGCGCCACATCGACTGCGGGCAGGATGTGACGCTGATCACCATGCTGGGGTTTCAGGAAGGTAATGAACTGCCCGACACCATCGGACAGATCCTACGGCGTATTGGTGGCGCGCGAACCTACGTGCTTTCGGAGATGCAACTGTCCACTGCCCAGGGGGACGAACACATCCAGCGCTTTTACCGGCACGACTGTATGTATCGATTCTCCGACCTGATCGGCATCAAGCTCGGCTTCCAGAAAACCGGCGAGCACGAAGTGGTTGTTTCAGAAATCGAGCACGGGGTGGATCGCTATCGCGTTGCCGCCACCTTGTTGCCCGTCAGCAAAGGTTCGGCACGGGGCTAGCTGTTGACCAATGTCTGTTTGAAGTACACCCGCGAACAATTTACCCGCGTACGCCAAGACTACGGCGGTTGCCGCGTCATCGGCGAGTACTGCAGCGGTGACGGCAGCGTGCTGTTTCAGCTGTCGGAATATTGCGCGGATCACGCGGCCGTCAATTGAGTGAGGCAATCACCATGAAAAGACAAAGTGAGCTACCGGTATTTGCCCAAGGCTTCGCGCGCATCAGATCCGCCTTGCAGGCGTCATTGGCCCCCACATCCCGTTGTAAACATCCGGGCGCATTGCTTGATACGTTGCAACCTTGGCGCGACAGTTATTTGCGAACGGATGGGCCCAGTCTCATCGGGAGCCGCACCCTTGCGGACTTGGGTTATGTGGACTCGCCCTTGGCGGTTTCCACGCCTCAACAGTTGACGGCCTTGGCCCAGGTATCCGGGCTGCTCAGCGAGCAGGGCATCCTCCAACTGCGACGTGCCTGTTATCAGTTGGAGGCGGGTTCCAGCACCAGTGCCTGGATCATTTCGAACCGCACCCGCGGCGTCACCGAGTCGTCCACACTGATACGCGAGATGATGAACAGTCGCGCCTTTCTGCTGGCGGTATCGCGCATTGCCGGGGTTCCGTTGGTGCCACATCCGTTCCCGCGGGCACGTTCCCAGGTCAATTATTTCTATCCGCCTCAGGCACACCACGACAAAGCGCAGATCGGCATGTGGCACACCGACGGCACCAGTTTCGTGCTGAATATTCTGCTGTCTGAGGCCGATGAATATGACGGTGGAGAGTTCGTTTACTTCGACGGTAGCGCTGAGCAGTTTGACGTCGAGGAGCTGGATCAGCGTGTGCGCAGTTGCTCGGTCAAATCCAGTGGTGATGCGGTGTATATCTACGGCAGCCGTGTGTTCCATGGAGTGCGTCCGCTTACGCGCGGTCGTCGTATGTCGTTGGTGCTATCGTTTCATTGCCCTTATAGCCAGGAGGATGTGAACAAGTTCTGGCACCTGGCTTCGGATGACGGGGTGTTGAGGACGATATGCCCGTGGTTCCGGCTTCAACGCGACCTGGCGCGGTCGGCCCACGAGCAGTATCAGCGACTGGGCATCGAGCCCATTACCTTCGCCGATCTCGATCCGTTGAGCGTATCGCCGTGAGCGCGCCCCGCATGGGTTATGTGAAGCTGCTGCTCCTGCAGGCGGTGTTTGTCCTGTCCTGGAGTTCGGGCTTTATTGGCGCCAAATTGGGCGCGCAGAGTGCCGGTGCATTCAACCTGCTGTTCTGGCGATTTCTATTGGTCTCGCTGTGCCTGGGCGTATTTTTGAATGTGCGGTTACTCAAGGTTTCCTGGGCGCAGATACGCCATCACGCGGTGATCGGGTTTCTCTCGCAATTCCTCTACTTGAGTTGCGTTTACGTGGCGATCCAGAACGGGTTGCCGCCGGGGATCGCGGCCATTATCGCGGCCTTGCAGCCGTTGATGACGGCGGCGCTGTCAACGGGGAACGCTGGGGAGCGCAGTGGTGGATGGCAGTGGCTGGGGTTGCTGATCGGGTTTGTCGGCGTGTCGATCGTCATCTCGGGGCAATACGGCAGCAGCGGGCAAAGTGTCGGCCTGGTCATGTATCTGTTGCCGCTGGTGTCGGCGTTGGGGCTGACCCTGGCAACCCTGTATGAGCGCCGTTCGGCGCAACAACACAGCACGGGCCTGGTCTTGCCGCTGTTTATCCAATCGCTATTGACGCTGATCGGGTTTACCGCTGCGGTGTTGTATACCGACACCCTGAGCATTCCCCATGAGCCTGAGGTACTGATCTCGATTGTCTGGCTGACGGTGTTCTCGACCTTCATTGCCTACTTGAGTCTTTGGATGCTGCTGCGGTTCATGACCGCGACCCACGTGGCAGTGCTGGTTTACCTGGAGCCGCCAGTGACCTTGGTGTGGGCGGCGTTGATGTTTGGCGATGCGATTCTCGCCTCCACCTATGCCGGCATTGCGGTGGTTGTCGCCGGTCTGATTCTGGTTCGACTCAAGCGACCGACCGTCGCCTGCACATCGTGATGCCCTCAGCTTCAGCAAGCTGACAGATACCGCCTGTTACAAATTGTCCATGGCCACGCAGGAGCATGGTTGCGGCAACGGGGGGATTTTTGACAGCGGCAGGTGTTGGGCGCTAACGCCCGAGGGGTTTGTATGTTGCTACGTTATGCGGCATTGGCGGCGGTGGTCGTGGCTGCGTCCGGGTGTGTGCAAGAGCGTGTGGTGCATGAGCGCCGACCGGTGCAACGGGAATATGTCGAGGTGGTGGCGCCGCAGCCGCCGCCGGTGCAAGTGGTCGAAGTCGAACCGCCGGCACGTTATGGCTATATCTGGTCTCGCGGTTATTGGCGTTGGGAGGGCGGTCGCTACGTGGCGGTCCATGGCCACTGGGAGCCAGTGCGCGAAGGCTATCGCTATGTGCATCCGCATTGGGTGCAGCGCAGTGATGGCTTTCACTGGCAGATTGGTGGCTGGGTGCGTTGAGCCCGGCTCAGCCCAGGCGCTTCATGCCGGCTGCCTTGGCGGCATCAGCGTCAAAGGTCGCAGTGTATTCACAGCCGGCTCCATGGGCGCACCGCTCAATCAGGCAGTCGGCGAAATCGGCCTTGCCGGCGCTGAACTTGCGTAGCGCCTGCCAGATGACTTCGGCATGTTCCAGGGTCAACTCGCGGGTGCGCAGCAGGGTTTCCAGCACGCTGACCACGTCACGCTTGGCGCAGGCGTAGCAGCTCTGCAGGACCCAAACCAGTTCCACTACCGACACCAGGCTGACAAACCCTGGAGACACCGTAGTGAGGGATTCGATCAATTCGGATGCCTGGGCGGATTGAACCGGGTCGTCCTGGGTGATGTAGCGCACCAGGACGTTGGTATCCAACCCGATCATCGAGCGCTCGCTCCCTGCGCGGCAATGGCCTGGTTCATCTCGTCGAGCGAGACCGCGTTGGCTGGCGTCGGGATCAACCCCTTAAGGTCGCGGACGCTCTTGCTTGACGCAACAATGGAAAACCTGCCGTCTTCCATTTCGACGAATTCCACGCGGTCGCCGGTTTCCAGGCCTAGGGCGGTGCGGACCTGCACGGGGATGGTGATTTGTCCTTTAGAGGTGAGGGTGGCGGTGGCCATAGCAAATATCTCCATCGGGGTGTTCCTTACCCTAAGGTAAGGAACGATGGCAGACAAGGTCCGTTGGTCCATAGGTCGTTCTGCTCATGTAAAAGTGGGTAAGTAAAAAACCTAGCCCGAACTTCTATTTCTCGCACACCTGGCCTGGCGCCAAAGCAATACAAACTATGAACGCATGCCGGCTGCCTACCGCACCACGCGGTAGCACGGCACATACGCCGCGCCGCCCGGCAATTTCATGCGGTGCTGCGCGACGAACGCCTTCAACAGTTCATCCAGCGGTTTCATGATCGCTGGATCGCCATGGATCTCATATGGGCCATTTTCTTCGATCAGGCGGATGCCCTTGTCCTTCACGTTACCCGCCACGATCCCCGAGAACGCCCGGCGCAGGTTGGCCGCCAGTTCGTGGGGCGGCAGGGTGTGGCTCAGTTGCAGGCTGGCCATGTTCTCGTGCGTCGGATCGAACGGGCGCTGGAAGCCTTCGTCGATCTTGAGCAACCAGTTGAAGTGGAAGGCGTCGTTGCGCTCGCGGCGGAACTGCTTCACCGCCTTGAGGCCGGCGGTCATCTGGCGGGCCACTTCGGCCGGGTCGTCGATGATGATCTGATAATGCGCCTGCGCCGCTTCGCCCAAAGTGGCGCCGACAAAGGCGTGCAGTTGCTGCAGGTACGGTGCGGCCTGCTGCGGTCCGGTGAGGATCACCGGGAACGGCACGTCGCGGTTATCCGGGTGCATCAGGATGCCCAGCAGGTACAGGAACTCTTCGGCCGTGCCGGCGCCGCCGGGGAAGATGATGATGCCGTGGCCCACGCGCACAAAGGCTTCCAGGCGTTTTTCGATGTCCGGCAGGATCACCAACTCGTTGACAATCGGGTTCGGCGCTTCGGCGGCGATGATGCCCGGCTCGGTCAGGCCCAGGTAGCGCCCGCCGGTGATACGTTGCTTGGCGTGGGAAATGGTCGCGCCTTTCATCGGACCTTTCATCACGCCCGGGCCGCAGCCGGTGCACACATCCAGACTGCGCAGGCCCAGTTCATGCCCGACTTTCTTGGTGTATTTGTATTCTTCGGTATTGATCGAGTGCCCGCCCCAGCACACCACGATCTTCGGTTCCACACCAGGGCGCAGCGTGCGCGCGTTGCGCAGCAGGTGGAACACGTAGTCGGTGATGCCTTGGGAGTTGCTCAGGTCGATGCGCTGGCTGTCCAGCTCGTTCTCGGTGTAGACGATGTCGCGCAGGGCACTGAACAGCATTTCGCGGGTGCTGGCGATCATCTCGCCATCGACGAAGGCGTCGGCCGGCGCGTTGAGCAATTCCAGGCGCACACCGCGGTCCTGTTGGTGGATGCGCACTTCAAAGTCTTTGTAGGCGTCGAGGATGGTCTTGGCGTTGTCGATGTGCGCGCCGGTGTTGAGGATCGCCAGGGCGCATTGGCGGAACAGGGTATAGATGCTGCCGGTGCCGGCTTCGCTCAGTTGCTGCACTTCGCGTTGGGAGAGGGTTTCGAGGCTGCCCTTGGGGCTGACGGAGGCGTTGATGACTTGACGTTGGGGCATTCTGATTCCTTGAAAGCACAGCCACCGCAGCCGCTGAGGCGCGATGGCTTGGGAAAGGTGGGCGCCGATGAGGGGCGCACGAGACGGTTTTTTAACTCAGGCACACGGCCCAGCGCAAACACCGCTCAACACCATCATGCCGCAGAACTCACTCGATCAGCTTCCAGTTTTTGTAGAAAACCCGACGCAGGGTAAAGACCAGCGCGGCAAACCCGGCGATCACGGCATTGAGCACCGATGGCACTGGGGTCGGCCGCACGATATCGATGAACAGGCAGTAGCGCTTGGCATCGTTCTTATTGAAAGACGCGTGCATCAGCGTGTCATCGAAGATAAACAACGGGTCGTCATGCCAGTAGTGTTTGTGCTCGCCCACCTGGATATACACGCCGTCGTGATGGGGCGCCGGCGCCATGTTGTAAAGCACGCGGAACATCATGCGCAGTGGGCCGAAGTGAAAGGACGTGGAGCGGTTTTCGTTGAACACCGACACCCCGATGGTTTTTACGAACGGCAGTTTTTTGCGCAGGGCCGGGATGTCCAGGTGGGTCTCGATCGGCCGCCCGTACCATTGGAAAAACAACATGCCTCGCTTTTTTTCGGCCATGCGTTCGTCGAGGTAACCGATGATTTCGTCCTTGTGGGCCATGGCCTCATCAATGACCCGTTGCAGCTCTTCACGCCAGGCGGGTGGCAGGTCACGCATCGTATAGATGTGGCGATTGCGCGAGCTCAGCAGGTCGAACAGGGTATTGAACGGCGCCAACAGCCAGGTGTTGCGGCCGCTGCCGATAAAGTACTTTTTGATGGTGGACGCATCGTACAGGCCGTTGCGCAAAAAATCGTAAAGGCCGCACAGCAGCACCAGGCACAGAAACACCAGCGTGGTCTCGGGGAATACATCGATAAACAGCAGGCCCGCGAGCACCCAGGCCAGCGAGATGGCTTTTTTACGCACAGCAGGCTTGTTCATGAACTCAGCTCCACAAGGACGCCATTCGACAGGTCCGGACCGGTGGCTGCGAGTGGTGGGTTTGAAACATGTTGAAACAACTACGTCATAATAAGGCGTTTGACCCCGTGTCGGCAGTTTAAATAGTGCGAAAAAGTGTGCAGGCCACTCACAGTTTTTAACGGTTGCCGGGGTGTGTGCACCGAATTTTGTAAACGCGAGATTTACGACTATCGTGACGCTTCGGTTTTTCGGACGTCATAGACCGGTACGATTGAAGCTGAATGGCCACCACTGGCCTTCGGCACCTTGGAAGAGGCAGAAACTTTATGATCATCAAACCGCGGGTTCGTGGCTTTATCTGTGTGACCGCTCACCCTGTTGGCTGTGAAGCGAACGTCAAGGAACAGATCGATTACGTGACCCAGCATGGCGCCATCGAAGGCGGCCCGAAGAAGGTGCTGGTACTCGGCGCTTCCACCGGTTACGGCCTGGCCGCGCGCATCAGCGCTGCGTTTGGCTGCGGCGCCGACACCCTGGGCGTGTTTTTTGAGAAAGAAGGCGAAGAAGGCAAGCTGAGCTCCGCCGGCTGGTACAACAGCGCTGCGTTCGAGAAGTTTGCGGTCGAAAAAGGCCTGTATGCCAAGAGCATCAACGGCGACGCGTTCTCCGACGAGATCAAGCGCCTGACCATCGAAACCATCAAAAAAGACCTGGGCAAGATCGACCTGGTGGTCTACAGCCTGGCCGCGCCACGCCGTACCGACCCCAAGACCGGTGAAGTCTACAACTCCACGCTCAAGCCGATCGGCAAGGCCGTGACCCTGCGCGGTATCAACACCGACAAAGGGGTTGTGGTCGACACCACCTTGGAGCCGGCGACCCAAGAAGAAATCGCCGGCACCGTGAAAGTCATGGGTGGCGAAGACTGGCAGCTGTGGATCGACGCGCTGCGTGACGCCGATGTACTGGCCGAAGGCGCCAAGACCACCGCCTTTACCTACCTTGGCGAAAAGCTGACCCAGGACATCTACTGGAACGGCTCCATCGGTGAAGCCAAGAAAGACCTGGACAAGAAAGTCCTGACCCTGCGCGACAACCTCGCCGCACTGAAGGGCGACGCCCGTGTGTCGGTGCTCAAGGCCGTGGTCACCCAGGCCAGCTCGGCGATCCCGATCATGCCGCTGTACCTGTCGCTGCTGTTCAAAGTGATGAAAGAGCAGGGCACTCACGAAGGGTGCATCGAGCAGGTCTACGGTTTGTTCAAGGACAGCCTGTACGGCAAAGAGCCGAAGCTCGACACCGACGGCCGCCTGCGCGCCGACCTGGCCGAGCTGGAGCCGAAGGTCCAGGACGCCGTGGCGGCCCTGTGGAACCAGGTCACCGACGAGAACGTCAACGAGATCAGCGATTTTGCCGGTTACAAAGCGGAATTCCTGCGCTTGTTCGGCTTTGAAGTCGATGGCGTGGACTACGAGGCTGATGTAAATCCGACGGTGAAGATCAACGGTCTGATCCAAGCCTAAAGCGCGGTTAAAAATGTAGGAGTGGGCTTGCCCCCGATGGCTTCGCGTCAGACAGCTCAGCTGTAGCTGAGCTATCGCCGTCGGGGGCAAGTCCCTCCCACGTTGATTTGCGTGCGTTTCAGAGGTTTCTTGCGCTTCAGCGCGCCTTTCCCTCTCTTCAAATCTGCCAGACTCCTCCCGCTATCAAGCCAAGCCAACGGAGGATCTGATGACGATTCGTGCAGTAGTTTTTGATTTCGGCGGTGTTCTCTTCGATTGGAGCCCGCATCACCTCTACCGCAAACTGATTGCCGACGATCAAGAACGGCAGTGATTCCTGGATAACATCTGCACCCAGGCCTGGAATACCGAACAAGATGCGGGGCGGCCGCTGGCCGAAGCCACGCAAATCCTGATCGATCAACACCCCCACCCTAGAGACTCGATCACGGCCTTTTACGAGATGACGTGGCCGACAAGCCGATGCCGCCAGCGCTCTGGGTTGGCAGGACATTCATCATGTATCGGCCGAGCAGACATCGGCACGATTGCGTGAATTGGGCGTGAGCTTCTAGCGCGCCCATTTCTCCATCACAAAATCGACAAACGCTCGCAACTTGGGCAGGCGATAACGATCCTGGCCGTACAGCACGTGCATGGGGCGGCTGGGCAATTGATAGTCGGTCAGCAACGCCACAAGTTTGCCGCTGTGCAGATCGGGCTGGACCAGCGCATCGGGCAGCATCACGATGCCCATGCCTTGCACCGCCGCTTGGCGCAGGGCTTGTGAGCTATTGATGGTCAACGATCCCGACACCGGGATTTCCACTTCGCCGTCCGCTCCCGTCATACGCCAGAGCTTGTCGGCGTTGCGCCAGTCGTCGGTGGACGGATAGGCGAATGCCAGGCAGTCGTGTTGTTGCAGGTCTTCGGGCCTGGTCGGCGTGCCGCGTCGCGCCAAGTAGCTCGGCGAAGCGCAGAGGGTGATGGTGTAGTCCTGCATGGGCCGTGCGATCAGGCTCGACGGTTCCAACTCGCCCAAGCGGATCGCCACGTCGAAGCCACTGTCGACCAGGTCCATGCGCTGGTTGCTGAGCACCACATAGAGCTTGATCTGCGGATAACGTTGGGAGAATTCGCTCAACGCCGGCGCCAGGCGCTCGGTGCCGAAGGCGGGTGGGGCGGTGATGCGCAAGGTGCCTCTAGGCACGTCACTGTGGGCTTGTTCGGCTAGTTGTTCGGAGTCGGCCACTAGCCCCAGCACTTCCAGACAGCGTTGATAATACTGGCCGCCGAACTCCGTGAGACTCTGCTTGCGCGTGGTGCGCTTGAGCAGACTGACTCCCAGGCGCTGTTCCAGGGCGCGCAGGTGGTTACCGACCATCGTGGTCGACAGGCCGCAGGCGTGGGCCGCCGCCGTCAAACTGCCGGTCTCCACCACTTTTACGTACACCGACATTGCCTGGAACAGATCCATTATCAAGCCCTGGTTTAAAGTCATTGCAGAAATGCGCAGTTTATCCAGCTCAGGTGGCTAACGATACTGAGACCATCAACCTGATGACTTGGAGCCCGCACCATGACCGCCGCCTGCCTGATGACCACCTACCAACCCTTGGCCCTGAGCTTCGCCCGTGGCCTGGGCACGCGTCTGTGGGACCAGCAGGGTCGCGAGTACCTCGATGCGGTGGCGGGTGTGGCGGTGACCAATGTCGGGCATTCCCATCCGCGCCTGGTGGCGGCCATCAGCGAGCAGGCCGGTCTGTTGCTGCACACCTCCAACCTCTACAGCATTGACTGGCAACAACGCCTGGCCCGGCGCCTGGCGCAGCTGTCCGGCCTGGATTGCGGATTTTTCAACAACTCCGGCGCCGAGGCCAACGAAACCGCCCTCAAGCTGGCGCGCTTGCATGGCTGGAAAAAGGGCATCGAAGAACCGTTGATTGTGGTGATGGAGAACGCCTTTCACGGGCGCACCCTGGGCACCATGGCGGCCAGCGACGGACCGTCGGTGCGCCTCGGGTTTCAGCGCTTACCGGGGAATTTTCTCAAGGTCCGGTTCGGTGACCTGGCCGCCATCGAAGCGATCACCCGCACCCATGGCGCGCAGATTGCGGCCGTGTTGCTGGAGCCGATCCAGGGTGAAAGTGGCGTATTGCCGGCGCCGCCCGGCTATCTGCGTGGCTTGCGCGATCACTGCACAGCCCACGGCTGGCTGATGATGCTC
The DNA here is from genome assembly GCF_026410085.1 of Pseudomonas quebecensis. NCBI lineage: Bacteria > Pseudomonadati > Pseudomonadota > Gammaproteobacteria > Pseudomonadales > Pseudomonadaceae > Pseudomonas > Pseudomonas quebecensis. Next base: position 3,563,196 of record NZ_CP112866.1, on the reverse strand, counting down.
GATGAAATCCAGACCGGCATCGGTCGCACCGGTGCGTGGTTCGCGTTCCAGCATGAAGGCATCGTGCCGGACGTCATGACCCTGGCCAAAGGCCTTGGCAATGGCGTGCCGATCGGCGCCTGCCTGGCACGGGCCGGTGTGGCGCGCTTGTTCACGCCGGGCAGTCATGGCAGCACGTTTGGCGGTAACCCGCTGGCTTGCCGGGTTGGCTGCACGGTGCTGGACATCATCGAAGAGCAGGGCTTGCTGCACAACGCCGCGCAACAGGGCGAACGCTTGCTGGCGCGGCTGCGCGTGGAACTGGCGGAACACCCCCAGGTGCTGGCGATTCGCGGGCAGGGCTTGATGATCGGCATCGAACTGGTCAGCCCGTATCGCGACCTGGCCCAGCGCGCCGCCCAGGAGCATGCGCTGCTGATCAATGTGACGCGCGGCAAAATCATCCGCCTGCTGCCGCCGCTGACCCTGGACGGCAAGGAAGTCGAGATGATCGTGCGGGCCATCAGCCGCTTATTGGATCAGGGCCATTGAGCCATTCTTGGTTGAGGGTTTCGGTGTCGCCCAGGTATTCGAGTAACCACGCCATGGCCGGGGACAGCTTGTTCTGCGCCCAGGCCACGCAGGACGGGCTGGCGGGGAAGGGGCGGGTCAGGTGCAGCGCCACCAGCTCGCCGCGTTCGATCCAGGGCGCTACCTTATGTGCCGGCGCCATGCCGACGCACAACCCATCGCGCAGGCAATCGATGGCTGACGCCCAGTTAGGCACCACCAGGCGCCGTTGGTTGTCCAGGGTCCAGGTGTCGCGCTTGGGCAGGTTACGCGAGGTGTCGGTCATGCACAGCGAGGCGAAGGGGCGCAATTGGTCGTCGCTGAGCAGGCCTTCAACGCTCGCCAGCGGATGCCGCGCGCTGACCACGCACAGCCAGTTCAACAACCCCATATCGCGAAAGGTAAAGTGGCTGGCCACCGGCACCGCGCTGGTGGCCCCGATCACAATGTCGGTGCGCTCGTCGGCCAGGGCATCCCACACACCGTTGTACACCTCGTACTCCAGCAGTAATTCCACCTCGGGGAACCGTCGATAGAAATCCAGCACCAATTGCCGGCAGCGCTGGGGTTTGACGATGGAGTCCACCGCCACCTTCAACTGGCCGCTCCAGCCATTGGCCACTTGCTGGCACAAGCGTCGCGTGCCGAGCATTTTCTTCATCACGCCCCGGGCTTCGTCGATAAACAGGCGGCCGGCGGGGGTCAGTTCCACGTCGCGGTGACGCCGCACGAACAGCGGCACCGCCAACCATTCTTCCAGCTGACGCACCGTATAGCTGATGGCCGACGGCACACGGTGCAATTCCTGTGCGGCGGCGCTGAAGCTGCCGTGGCGCGCCACGGCGTCTACCACATCCAGGGAATATTCGGACCACATGATCGCTGCCTTCAAAATTATTGATAGCTTCGGCCAATTATTATCGCTTCACATGAAAACTGTCAGCTTCATAATGGGCGCCAGTCAGCAAATAGTTTGATGGCAAGGTCAACAAGGCTTCAATGAAAAATTCGTTTGGTTTTACCTGGTATCTGGCGGGCCTGAGCATGCTCGGTTATCTCGCCATGGACATGTACTTGCCGGCGTTCGGCGCCATGGGCGAACACTTGCAGATCAGCGCGGGCGCGGTCGGCGCCAGCTTGAGCGTCTTCCTCGCCGGGTTTGCGCTGGGGCAGTTGGTGTGGGGGCCGTTGTCCGACCGCCTGGGGCGCAAGCCGATTCTGCTAGCGGGCCTGAGCCTGTTTGTGCTGGGCTGCGCCGGCATGTTTTGGGTCGACAGTGCTGCGCAACTGTTGGCGCTGCGCTTTATCCAGGCGATCGGCGTGTGTTCCGCCGCCGTGAGCTGGCAGGCGCTGGTGATTGATCGCTACCCGGCCGACAAGGCCCATCGCGTGTTCGCCAGCATCATGCCGTTGATGTCGCTGTCGCCGGCCCTGGCGCCACTGTTGGGCGCGCTGGTGTTGAATCACGTAGGCTGGCAGGCGATCTTCGGCGTGTTGCTGGCTGTGTCGCTGGCGCTGCTGTTACCCACCTTATTCCTGCGCAGTGCGCCGAAACGACTGACACAGGCACCGGCGCGCCTGGGGTATGGGCAGTTGCTCAAGTCGCGGGTATTCAGCGGCAACGTAATGATTTTTGCCGCGTGCTCGGCCAGTTTTTTTGCCTGGCTTACAGCGTCCCCGTTCATTCTCGGCGGTATGGGTTACAGCCCCAATGATATTGGCTTGAGCTATGTGGTGCCGACCCTGGCATTCCTGATAGGTGGTTACAGTTGCCGCAGCGCCTTGCAGCATCTGCAGGGTAAAACCTTGCTGCCGTGGCTGCTGCTTGCCTACTGCGTGAGCATGGGGGCGCTGTACCTGGTCGCCACGTTGACCGTGCCGACGCTCACTACCCTGTTGATTCCGTTCTGCCTGATGGCGCTGTGCAACGGTGCCAGTTACCCCATCGTGGTGGCGAACGCGCTGATGCCCTTCGCGGAAAATTCCGGCAAGGCCGCAGCGCTGCAAAACACCCTGCAGTTGGGGTTGTGTTTTGTAAGCAGCCTGCTGGTGTCATCAATGCTCGAACATCCGCTAATGATCACCGTGATCGTGATGCTGGCAACCGCGCCGCTGGCAGTGTTGGGATATTGGCTGGCCCGGCCGAAGACCAATCGTGCCGAGCTGATGACAGAGCTGAACTGAAAGAACACCTGCGTAGCGGCTGCCCCAAAGTCTGCAAACTGTTTAAGCCTGTCACACCGCAGTGTCTGGAGACAGGGCCGCTTCGCGCCCCAGCGCGGGGCAAGCCCGCTCACCACAACTGCGGGGGTGCTGCTTCCCTGTGGTAAGCAGGCTTGTCCTGCGCTGGGCTGCGCAGCGGCCCTAATGGCTGCGAATGCGGTGTGTCCGACTCACAGCAGCACCCGTGATTAAAAGGTGATTTCCATATTCACGGTCGGCGTGGAGGTGCGGCTGCCGCGGCCGCCGTCGACGCCGAATTTGTTATGCCAGTACTCGTAACCCACGCCCAGGTACAGGTTCGGTTTGACGCTCTTGCCCGGTCGCACGGCCACCATCAACGCGGTGCGCATCAGCGCTTCGGCAGCGGTGTCGCGGCCGTGGTAGTCCTCGCCTTTAGCCCCGACGTAATTGATGAACCCTTGGAATTTCGCCCCGTGGTTGGCGATCTCGAACGGGCGCATCCACGTCAGGTTAAGCATGTAGGTGTCGTCGAAGGTGTGGTCGGATTCCTGGGCGCCGGGAATGCCAGTGTGGTTGCGCTCCTTGTAATACAGCAGGCTCAGGTCCAACACGCCGACAGTATTGAATTTCACGGTCGGGCCGAGCACCAGCGCGCGTTTCTTCGCGGAGGCGAAGTTGTTATTTCGGTTGGCGTCGAAGCCCAGGGTCAGGGCGTAGTCCTTGATCGCACCCGTGCCCAGCGGCCTGTCGAATACCCGCGAGGCATACAGCTGGTGCCGGTACACCGCGTACACCTCGCTGCCCCCGTGATCGGTGCCCTTGCGCGGGTCGCGGCTGTCGGACAGGAACACATCCAGGTTGAGAAAATTGCTGCCGTATCGGTAGCCACTGGCGTGGGTGAAGCTGTAGATGCGCTTGCTGAATTCATCGGGGTTGTTCGGATTGGTGAACTGCTGGCCGTAGCGAAACCCTACGCTGTTGTTCATCCATTCCACCGCGACAGCCTCCCCGCCGCCCAGCAGAGTGAGTGCGACGGTAGCGCCCTGTAGTGCCTTTTTCATTGTTTTAGTGTCCTTGGCGTTGCGGCTCATCACGGCCGAATGGTTTTTGTAACGCCGGCGGAGGGTATCTTGTCTGGTTGATTGTATACAACTCTATGGACATCCAGTCCAAAGATTGCATACAGTGGCCGCACAACAAAAACAGAGAACCCCTCACCATGACTACCCCGAAGGCGTCACCGCAGCGGCCGGAAGATGAGAATCTTGGCATCGCGGCCAACATGGCTTACGGCCTGCAGCATGTGCTCACCATGTACGGTGGCATCGTTGCCGTACCGTTGATCGTCGGCCAGGCGGCCGGGTTATCGCCGGCGGATATCGGCCTGTTGATCGCCGCGTCGCTGTTCGCGGGCGGCCTGGCGACCTTGTTGCAAACCCTCGGCCTGCCGTTTTTCGGCTGCCAGCTGCCGTTGGTGCAGGGCGTGTCGTTTGCCGGTGTGGCCACCATGGTGGCGATTGTCGGCAGCGACGGTGCCGGTGGTTTACCGGCGATTCTCGGAGCGGTAATGGCCGCGTCATTGATCGGCCTGTTGATCACCCCGGTGTTCTCGCGGATCACCAAGTTCTTCCCGCCGCTGGTCACCGGTATCGTCATCACCACTATCGGCCTGACCCTGATGCCCGTCGCGGCGCGCTGGGCCATGGGCGGCAACAGCCGCGCGGCGGATTTCGGCAGCATGCCCAATATCGGGTTGGCGGCGTTGACGCTGGTGCTGGTGCTGCTGCTGAGCAAAATCGGCAGCGCGACCATTTCGCGCCTATCGATCCTGCTGGCGATGGTGATCGGCACGCTGATCGCGGTGCTGCTGGGCATGGCCGACTTCTCCAGCGTGACCCAAGGGCCAATGTTCGGCTTCCCCACGCCGTTTCATTTCGGCATGCCAACCTTTCACATCGCTGCGATTATTTCGATGTGTATCGTGGTGATGGTGACCTTGGTGGAAACCTCGGCGGATATCCTCGCCGTGGGTGAAATCATCGACACCAGGGTGGACTCCAAGCGCCTGGGCAACGGCCTGCGCGCCGATATGCTGTCGAGCATGTTCGCGCCGATCTTTGGTTCGTTCACCCAGAGTGCCTTCGCCCAGAACGTCGGCCTGGTGGCGGTCACCGGGGTGAAAAGCCGCTTTGTGGTGGCCACCGGCGGGCTGTTCCTGGTCATTCTCGGCTTGCTGCCGTTCATGGGCCGGGTGATTGCCGCAGTGCCCACGTCGGTGCTGGGCGGCGCCGGGATCGTACTGTTCGGCACGGTGGCGGCCAGTGGAATTCGCACCTTGTCCAAGGTGGATTACCGCAACAATATGAACCTGATCATCGTCGCCACCTCCATCGGTTTCGGCATGATCCCCATCGCCGCGCCAAGCTTCTATGACCACTTCCCCAGCTGGTTCGCGACCATTTTCCATTCGGGGATCAGTTCGTCGGCGATCATGGCGATTCTGCTGAACCTGGCGTTCAACCATTTCACCGCGGGCAACTCGGACCAGCAGTCGGTGTTCGTCGCGGGGACCGAACGCAGCCTGTGCTTCCACGATGTGGCGGCGCTGCGTGATGGGGATTACTTCAGGGGCGGCAAGTTGTTCGATGCCGAGGGCAAAGAGATCCCGGTGACGGCTGAGCCGGCACGGCAGGCATCAAAGCCTGAGACCTCCGAGGTCTGAAGGAGTGGGAGGGCGCGTGCTTCCTCCCACACTGAACTCAACCGGCCTTGAGTGCCGCGCGCGGCACCGCGCACGCCTCATCCAAAAACTTCACCACGGTCCCCATGCACGCCTGGCGTTCTTCCACATGGGGCATGTGGCTGGAGTCCTCAAACAGCGCCCAGCGCACATCGGCGATCTCATCCAGGAACGGCTTGACCACCAGCGGCGTGGCCTCGTCGTGGCGGCCGGAGATCACCAGGGTCGGCACGTTGATCTTCGACAGACGGCCAATCGATTTCCAATCCTTCAGGCTGCCGATCACGTGGAACTCGGTAGGCCCGCTCATGGCGTGATACACCGTCGGGTCTGAATCGACCTGAGCAAAGGTGCGCGCGACCTCTTCCGGCCACGGGTTGACCCGGCACACGTGGTGGTCATAGAAAATCCGCGAAGTGGCGAGGTATTCCGGGTCCTGGTAGGTACCGGCGGCTTCGTGCTTGAGCAGGGTTTCATGCACGCCTTCGGGCAACAGCTTGCGCAAGCGATTGGCTTCGCTGACCCAGGTGCGCATGCAGGTCGGCGAGTTGGCCGGGATAAACGCCCGCAGGCCCTTGGGCTGGCGGATCGCGTGTTCGCTGCCGAGCATGCCACCCCAGGATTGGCCGAGGATCGCGTAGTTATCGCTGATCTGCAGGTGGTCCAGCAGGTTGTCCAGCTCGGCGAGGAACAGTTCGACGGTCCAGAAGGACGGATCTTTGTCGGGCAAGTGGGTGGAACGGCCGTTGCCCAATTGATCGTAATGGATTACGGCATGGCCGCTGGCCGCGACGTCCTTGAAGGCGTCGACATAATCATGGGTGCAGCCGGGGCCACCGTGGATAATCACCAGCGGGGTGCGGCCGCTGTTCAGGTCGCCGGTGACGCGGTACCAGGTCTGATAGGCGCCGAACGCCGCATACCCTTCGCGGATTTTTTCGATGAATTCCATTTCGTACCCTGCTCTTGAAAAAAGGATCAGGGTCACGATAAGCCGCCGGGAAAATTTAGGTAACTAGCAAAACAGCTAGGTTTTACTGGTGGATCAGTCTTCCAGCAGGCGGTAATGGGTGGCGCGCACCACCGCCTGCACGCGGTTTTTGGCCCCCAGTTTGTGCATCGCCGAGGCCAGGTGCAGGGTCACCACAGCCAGTGAACGGCTCAACTGGGTGGCGATTTCAGCCGCAGTCAGCCCTTCGGCGGCCCATTTGAGGCACTCGCGTTCGCGTTTGGTCAGGCGGATATGCGGGTAGCTGCGCAGCTCTTTGCCGAACAACGGATAGGCCGCTTCCTGCAACGCGTGGGTGATCAGGCTGAAATCCGCCAGCGTGTGGTGTGCGTCCCGCAGCACGCTGCGGCTCTTGCCGGTGCGCAGGCCGGTCAGCGAGGCGAAGCCGCCCCTTGGCAGGTGGATCGGCACGCTGACGCCGCAGGTGAGCTGCTGGTCGTGAAGGTAGGAGGAGACCGGTGCGTGGCACGGATCGATGACTTTTTTCAGCGGGGTATCGACCTTGACGTCGTAGGACCATACGAACGGTGACACCGTGGCCAGCGCAAGATGCTGCACCGGGTCGATCTGGTAGAACCCTTCGCTGCACCATAAGGCGTGCCAGTCCGATGGGGTGTTGCGCAGTTCGAGCACCGACGGGGTGATCAGGGTGCCATTGGGGTCCATCGGCACCGGGGTGTAGTCGTACACCAGCGCGTCGAAGCCCAATTGCCGGGCGAGGACGAAAGTGTTGTCCATCTGTTCTTCCAGGCTCCTGCCCGGCATCAGACGGTCGTTGAAGGCAGTAAGCTTGGCCAGCATCCGTTCTGCTCCCGATTTCATTTGAATCTCGACTTGCGGCAAGTAGAATGCCACGCCCCGGCGAAGGACTGCCAGGCCAAACCTATAAGAAATACTAGGTTATGGACGCGCGGCATCCTCGGTAGTGTTGGCCTGATAAACGGCCGCTGCCCGCCAGGCCGATACAACACAAGGAATGTATGCATGTGGCGTGAAATTGCCCCCGACCAGCGGTACAACGTGCAAGTCGACGGCCACACACTCGTGGTCTACAGCTTTGGCCAAGGCGATGAGGTGCTTCTATGCCTCAACGGTGGCCCTGGCCTGCCGTGTGACTATTTGCGCGACGCCCATGGCTGGCTCAAGGAGCATAACCTGCGAGTGGTCGCATTCGACCAGCTCGGCACGGGGGCATCAGCCAGACCGACCGATGTTTCCCTGTGGGAAATCGGCCGTTATGTCGAAGAAGTCGAAACCGTGCGCCAAGCCCTGGGCCTGGGCCGTGTGCACCTGCTAGGGCATTCCTGGGGCGGGTGGCTGGGCATCGAGTACGCCATTCATTATCCCGACGAGCTCAAAAGCCTGATCCTGGCAAACACCGTCGGCGATATTCCGCACCTTTCCCAGGAACTGGAGCGCCTGCGTGGCGCGCTGGGCAGCGAAACCGTGGCCATGATGCAACGCCACGAAGCCATGGGCACCCTCGACCACCCGCAGTACCAGGCCGCGATCACCTTGCTCAACTATCGCCACGTGTGCCGCCTGGACGAATGGCCCGAGCCGGTCAAGCGTTCCCTTGGCGACTGGAACATGGGCCCTTACGAAACCATGCAGGGTCCCAATGAGTTTCTCTACGTCGGCAACCTCAAGGATTGGAACCGTATCGCCGAGATGGCCGACTTCAAAATGCCGATGCTGATTACCACCGGCCAGCACGATGAACTGACGCCGGCGTGCGCCATGCGCATGAAAATGGCTGCCCGGCACGCCGAATTGCATGTGTTCCCCAACAGCAGCCATATGCCGTTCTATGAAGAACCCCAGGCGTATTTTCCGGTGCTGCTGGACTTTCTCGCTCGCCACCGAGGCTGACGCATGAACCTGGCGCGTTACCGTTTCGTCCTGTTCCGACCGTTGCAACTGCTGCCGGTACTGTTCGGCATCAGTGTGATTACGTTCGTGCTGGTGCGATCGATCCCCGGCGACCCGGCGCGGGCGCTGCTGGGATCGCGCAGTACGCCTGATGCATTGTTGAAAATCCGCGCCCAATACGGTCTCGACCAGCCGCTGTGGCTGCAGTACTTCTATTTCCTGAAAAACCTGCTCAAGGGCGACCTGGGTCAATCGCTGTTGTACAAGGTCGATGCACTGAAGCTGATCGTCACCCGTATCGAGCCGACCCTGATGTTGGTGCTCGGCAGCGTGTTGCTGGCGCTGCTGATCGCGCTGCCCCTGGCCACACTGGCCGCGCGCCACAAAGGCGGCTGGGCGGATAACCTGGTCCGCGTCTTCACCACCGTCGGCCTGGGCATGCCGGCGTTCTGGCTGGGTTTGATGCTGATCCTGCTGCTCAGTGTGCAATGGGGCCTGTTCCCGGTGTCCGGGTATGGCCGCACCTGGCTGGACAAGGCGCACCACATGGTGCTGCCGTGCCTGACCATCGCCCTGGCGCTGTCGGCGGTACTGGTACGTAACCTGCGCGCGAGCATGCTGATGGAACTGCAGGCCGATCACGTCACCGCCGCCCGTGCGCGCGGGCTGTCGGAAGCCGAGGTGTTTCGCCGGCACGTATTGCCCAACTCCCTGGTCCCGGCGGTCAACCTGCTGGCGGTGAATATCGGCTGGTTGATCAGCGGCACGGTGGTCATCGAAAGCCTGTTTGCTATCCCCGGCATTGGTCAGTTGCTGGTGCGCGGCATCTTTACCCGCGACTACATGGTGGTGCAGGGCGTGGCGATGGTGTTGGCGTGCGCCACGGTGCTGGTCAACTTCATCGCCGATGTGGTGACGGTGGCGCTCGACCCGCGAGTGAAGATGCAATGAGCACTCGACCCTTGGTTGCGCCCTGGCGCCTGCGCCTGCGACTCGGTTTACGCAACGGCCGGCTCACGGCGGCGTGGGGGCTGCTGATCCTGCTGGCGTGGCTCGGCCTGGCCTTGTTCGCGCCGTGGATCGCGCCGTATGACCCAATTGCGCAGAACACCGACCTGAGCCTGCTGGCCCCCAGCCTTGCCCATCCATTCGGCACGGATAACTACGGCCGAGACATCCTTTCGAGGGTAATCTGGGGGGCGCGCATCGACCTGCAACTGGCGGTGGTCGGGGTAATCTTTCCGTTTATCATCGGCACGTTTATCGGCGCGGTCTCAGGCTATATCGGCGGGCGTTTCGACAGCGTGTGCATGCGCGTGATCGACGTAATCCTGGCGTTCCCGTTTCTGGTGCTGATGCTGGCGATCATGGCCATCCTCGGCCCAGGCTTGAAGAGTTTCTATATCGCCATGGCGCTGGTGGGCTGGGTGTCGTATGCGCGGCTGATCCGCTCGCAGATCCTGGTGCTCAAGGAAAGCGACTTCGCCCTGGCCGCCAAGAGCCTGGGCTTCGGCCACGGGCGCATCCTGTTTCGACACCTGCTGCCCAATGCAATGTTCGGCTCGATTGTGTTTTCCATGTCCGATGCGGTGTTGGTGCTGCTCAATGGCGCGGCCGTGAGCTACCTGGGCCTGGGCGTGCAACCGCCGACCGCCGAGTGGGGCACCATGGTCGCCGAGGGCCAGGCGTTTATCACCACGGCCTGGTGGATCTGCACCTTTCCCGGCCTGGCCATCGTCACGCTGGCCATGGGCTTCAGCCTGCTGGCCGATGGCGTGGCGCAAGTACTGGGAGACCGCACATGAGCCTGTTGCAAGTGCGCGACCTGAGCGTGATCGCCCACAATGCCGGGCGTGACGTGACCCTGGTGGACCGTGTGTCGTTCGACCTGGCCGAAGGCGAGATCCTCGGCCTGGTGGGCGAAAGCGGCTCGGGCAAGACCATGGCCTGCCGTGGCCTGATTCGCCTGCTGCCATCGCCCAACCTGCGTGTGCAGGGTGGCGCGGTGCGCCTGGCCGGCCAGGACCTGCTCAGCCTCGACGCCGCCGGCATGCGTGCGGTGCGTGGCGGGCAACTGGGGATGATTTTCCAGAACCCCAGCAGCCATCTGGACCCCTTGATGCGCATCGGCGAGCAGATCGCCGAGGGCATTCGCCTGCATCAAGGCGTATCGAAAAAGGATGCGCGTCTGCAGGCCGTCGAGGTGCTGCGCCAGGTCGGCATTCCCGACCCTCAAGCGCGCGCCGACAACTATCCCCACGAGTTTTCCGGCGGCATGCGCCAGCGCGCGATGATCGCCGTGGCGCTGGGCTGCAACCCCAAGGTACTGATCGCCGACGAGCCGACCACCGCCCTGGACGTGACCGTGCAGGCACAAATCCTGCGCCTGCTGCTGGACCTGCGCGACCAGCGCGGCCTGTCGATCATCATGATCACTCACGACCTTGGCGTGGTGGCGCAGACCTGCGATTCCATCGCGGTGATGTATGCCGGGCGTCTGTGCGAGCATGCGAGCAAGCACGAGGTGCTGGCGCATCCGCAGCATCCGTACACCGCCGGCCTGATCGACTGCCAGCCGGCCCACAGCAGCGGCCACGCCTTGCTGCGCACCATCCCCGGTCAGCCGCCATTGCTTGATGCATTACCCGCCGGCTGCCGCTTCAACCCGCGTTGCCCGCAGGTTGGCGCGTTGTGCACCGAGCGCTTGCCTGAAGGCGCGCGGGTGGCTTGTCACTATCCGTTGGGAGTGCGCCCATGAGCCTGTTGCAGATCAAGGACCTGGAGGTACGTTTTGCCGCGTCCGGCAGTGGCTTGTTCGGCCTGAACAAACAGTGGGTGAGGGCGGTGAACGGTGTATCGCTGAACCTCGCAGCAGGCCAAACCCTTGGGTTGGTGGGCGAGTCCGGCAGCGGCAAAAGCACCCTCGGGCGGGCGATTCTGCATCTGAACCCGATCAGTGCCGGGCAGGTGCTGTTCGATGGCGTCGACATGGCCCAAGGCAGCGCCATCGACATCGCGCGCCTGCGCCATGAAACGGCAATGATTTTTCAGGACCCGTACGCCGCGTTGAATCCGCGCCATACCATCGGCGAAACCATCGCCGAAGTCTTGCGCGTGCAGCGCAAAGTCGGCTCGGACCACATTCCCGCCCGGGTCAACGAACTGCTCGATCTGGTGGGCCTGCGCCCTGAGCTGGCCACGCGCAAACCCAGTGCCCTCAGTGGTGGCCAGTGCCAGCGCGTCGGCATTGCCCGGGCCCTGGCGGTAGAGCCGCGCCTGATCGTCGCCGATGAATGCGTGGCGGCGCTGGATGTATCGATTCAGGGCCAGATCATCAATCTGCTGCTGGAACTGCAACAGCGTATGAACCTGGCGATCCTGTTTATCGCCCATGACCTGGCCATCGTGCGGCGCCTGTGCGACCGCGTGGCGGTGATGTACCTGGGCAAGATCGTCGAGGAAGGCCCGGTGGAAGCGGTGTTCACGTCGCCGCGCCATCCGTACACGGCAGCCTTGATCGAGGCGATCCCGCAGATCGACCCGCAGCGGCCATTGCCGGCCGAACCCCTGCCGGGCGAGCCGCCAAGCCCGCTGAATTTACCGACCGGCTGTGCCTTCCACCCGCGTTGCCGGCATGCGCGGGCAATGTGTTCCGTAGCGTTGCCGCCTACCCACCACCTGCACGAGCACCGGTACAGTTGCGTGCTTGAAACGCCTTTGCTTTAACCCTCTGCCATTCATGAACAAGGAGTTATGACATGCAATCCCGCCACTTGAAGTTACTCGCCGCCGCCACGCTGACCGCCTGGTCGCTGACCGCCGGTTTCGCCCAGGCCGCCGGTGTACTCACCATCGGTTGCCGTGAAGACAGCACCACGTTCGACCCGATCAAAAGCGCGCAGAACCGCGATACCTGGGTGTTTGCCAACGTCTACGACACCCTGGTGCGCGTAGACAACCTGGGCACCAAGATGGAACCGGGCCTGGCTGAAAGCTGGGAGATATCCAAGGACGGCCTGACCTATACCTTCAAGCTGCGTGACGCGAAATTCTCCGATGGCTCGCCGATCACCGCCGCCGACGCCGCTTTCAGCCTGTTGCGCATCCGCGACAACAAGGCTTCGCTGTGGGCTGACCCGTTCAGTCTGATCAACACGGCCACGGCCGCCGACCCGAAAACCCTGGTGGTCACGCTCAAGACCCCGGCGGTGGCCTTCCTCTCCCAACTTGCTTCGCCGACGGTGTCGATCCTGTCCGAAAAAGCCATGACCTCCATGGGCGAAGACGCCTACTCGGAAAACCCGGTGACGTCCGGTGCGTTTACGGTAGAAGAGTGGCGCAAGGGCGATCGGGTGATCCTCAAGAAGAACCCGAACTTCTGGCAGGCTCAAAAGGTAAGCCTGGACGGTGTGGAGTGGGTCTCGGTGACCGACGACAACACCCGTATGCGCATGGTGCAGAACGACGAACTCGATACCGCGATCTTCGTGCCGTTCTCTCGAGTTGAAGAGTTGAAGAAAGACAAAAACGTGGTGGTCCACGCCGACCCGTCCACCCGTGAAGATCACTTGTTGATCAACCATGCCCACGGCCTGTTGGCCAAACCCGAAGTGCGCCAGGCGCTGGACATGTCCATCGATAAGCAATCGCTGGTCAAAACCGTCACGTACGGCCAGGGCACCGTGGCTTATTCCTACATCCCGAAAGGCTCGCTGTACCACTACCCCAATAACCTGCAGCGCCCGTATGACCCCACCGCCGCCAAGAAGCTGCTGGAACAGGCCGGTGCCAAGGACTTGAAACTCAACTATGTGGTCAATGCCGGCAACGAAGCCGATGAGCAGATCGCGGTGATTATCAAGGACCAGTTGGCCAAGGTCGGCGTGACCGCCAACCTGCAGAAGGTCGACCCGACCCAGAGCTGGCAGATGCTGGTGGACGGTGAGTACGACATTTCGGTGATGTACTGGACCAACGACATCCTCGACCCGGACCAGAAGACCACCTTCGTGCTGGGCCACGACACCAACCAGAACTATATGACCCGCTACAAGAACGACAAGGTCAAGGACCTGGTCGCCGCAGCCCGCATCGAAGCCGACCCGGCCAAGCGTGAGCAGATGTATGTGGAACTGCAGAAACTGGCCAAGCAGGATGTGAACTGGATCGACCTGTACTACAGCCCTTACATCAATATCTCACGCAAGAATGTGAGCAACTTCCTGCAAAACCCGCTGGGCCGTTTCACCCTGGAAGAAGTCGTGAAAAACTAAGCATTCGGCAACCGCGCAATACAAGTGTGGGAGGGGGCTTGCCCCTCCCACATTTTGTTCCAGTTGTGTCAGTTGTTACTGGGCATCGAATGCCTGCCCATTCACGCCGGCACTGTCCGGCCCCATCAAGTACAGGTACACCGGCATGATCTCTTCCGGTGCCGGCCTTTCCATCGGGTTTTCCCCTGGATAGGCCTGGGCACGCATGCTGGTGCGGGTGCCGCCTGGGTTGACGCTGTTGGCGCGTACCGCCGCCACATCCTCCAGTTCGTCGGCCAGGGTCTGCATCAGGCCTTCAGTGGCAAACTTGGACACGCCATACGCGCCCCAGTACGCGCGGCCTTTGCGCCCGACGCTGCTGGAGGTGAACACCACTGACGCATCCTGGGACAGTTTGAGCAATGGCAGCAAGGTGCTGGTCAGCATAAACATCGCATTGACGTTCACATGCATCACACGCATGAAGTTCTCGCCGGACAACTGCTCGATCGGCGTGCGGGGGCCGATGATCGAGGCGTTGTGCAGCAGGCCGTCGAGGTGGCCGAACTCTTTCTCGATCATCGCCGCCAACTCATCGTATTGATGGGGCAGGGCGGTTTCCAGGTTGAACGGGATCACCACCGGTTGCGGGTGGCCGGCGGCTTCGATTTCGTCATACACCTGGGCCAGGTTGGCTTCGGTCTTGCCCAGCAACAGCACGGTGGCGCCGTGGGCGGCATAGGTTTTCGCCGCTGCCGCGCCAATCCCGCGACCGGCGCCGGTCACCAGGATGACCCGGCCTTTGAGCAGTTCTGGACGTGCGGAGTAATCAAACATAAATAGCCTCGACAGAATTCAACATGTTTCAGCACAAAACTTGAGACCGGTGGAGATACCCTGTGGGAGGGGGAGCTTCATAGGTCAGCTGGATCGGTGAGCCATCAGCAACTGCATAGCGCGTTATCCAGCACCTTGCGCAGTTCCAGTGGGTGATCCACCACCACATCTGCGCCCCAATGATGTGGGTTGTCGTCCGGGTGGATATAGCCATAGGTGACCGCCGCCGTGCGCGTGCCGGCGTCGCGGCCGGATTCGATATCGCGCAGGTCGTCGCCCACGAACAGCACGCTGGCAGGGTCGAGGTCGAGCATCTTGCACGCCAGGATCAGCGGCTCCGGGTCCGGTTTGCTGTTCTTTACATGGTCCGGGCAGATCAGCAGCGCAGAACGCTCGGCCAGGCCCAGTTGCTGCATGATCGGCTCGGCAAAGCGCACCGGCTTGTTGGTGACCACGCCCCAGATCAGGTTGGCCTTCTCGATGTCCGCCAGCAGCTCGCTCATACCGTCGAACAGCTTGCTATGGACCGCGCAGCCCTTGAGGTAGCGCTCAAGGAATTCCTGGCGCAGCTCCTCGAAACCCGGCGACTCCGGGTCCATCGAGAACGTCACCGCGACCATCGCCCGCGCACCGCCGGAGATTTCGTCGCGAATGTGCTGGTCGTTGATCGGCGCCAGGCCCCGATCGGCGCGCATGGCCTGGCAGATGGCGATAAAGTCCGGCGCCGTGTCCAGCAGGGTGCCGTCCATATCGAAGAGAACCGCTCGCAGCTTCACAGGCTTACTCCTCGCGCAGGGTCTGGATCATGTAATTGACGTCGACGTCGTTGGCCAGCTTGTAGTGCTTGGTCAGCGGGTTGTAGGTCAGGCCGATGATGTCCTTGACGGTCAGCCCGGCCTGGCGGCTCCAGGCCCCCAGCTCGGAAGGGCGGATGAATTTCTTGAAGTCGTGGGTGCCGCGCGGCAACAGCTTCATGATGTACTCGGCGCCGATGATCGCGAACAGGTACGCCTTGGGGTTGCGGTTGATGGTGGAGAAAAACACCTGGCCGCCCGGCTTGACCATACGGAAGCACGCGCGGATCACCGAGGACGGGTCCGGCACGTGTTCGAGCATCTCCAGGCACGTGACCACGTCGAACTGCCCGGGCATTTCCTCGGCCAGGGCTTCGGCGGTGATCTGGCGGTATTCAACGCTCACGCCGGACTCCAACTGGTGCAGCTGGGCCACGGCCAGTGGCGCTTC
This sequence comes from Pseudomonas quebecensis, assembly GCF_026410085.1. Taxonomy (NCBI): domain Bacteria; kingdom Pseudomonadati; phylum Pseudomonadota; class Gammaproteobacteria; order Pseudomonadales; family Pseudomonadaceae; genus Pseudomonas; species Pseudomonas quebecensis. Next base: position 3,547,508 of record NZ_CP112866.1, on the reverse strand, counting down.
GCCCATGTCGATGCCCATCACCGTGGCGCCGCGCTGGGCCATGGCTTCGCTGAGGATGCCGCCGCCGCAGCCGACGTCCAGCACCTTCTTGCCGGCCAGATTGACGCGTTCGTCAATCCAGTTGACTCGCAGCGGGTTGATGTCGTGCAGCGGTTTGAACTCGCTTTCGCGGTCCCACCAGCGGTGGGCCAAGGCTTCGAATTTGGCGATTTCGGCGTGATCGACGTTGCTCATGGTGCATCCTCTGAATCTGATAAATCGGTTGGCCGGTGCTGAACGCGCGGGTTCAACACCGTCGTTATTCGTGCTGCCCGCTGATGCGCCGGCCCCAGGCGATGGCCGTGGCGGTCAACTGTTGCTCATCCATGCGGGTCAATTGCCGGTCGTCGAGCAACTGCTTGCCGGCGACCCAAAGGTGTTTCACGCTGTCACGTCCGGTGGCATATATAAGCTGTGAGACCGGATCGTAGATCGGTTGTTGCGCCAGCCCCGACAGATCGAAGGCGACGATGTCCGCCGCCTTGCCCACTTCCAGCGAGCCGATCTCGTTTTCCAGGCCCATGGCGCGCGCACCATTGAGCGTAGCCATGCGCAGCGCGCGATGCGCATCCAGAGCGGTGGCCGAACCGGCGACGGCCTTGGCCAGCATTGCAGCGGTGCGGGTTTCGCCGAGCAAGTCCAAGTCGTTGTTGCTGGCGGCGCCGTCGGTGCCCAGGGCTACATTGACGCCAGCCTGCCACAGACGTTCCACCGGGCAGAAGCCACTGGCCAGTTTCAGGTTCGACTCGGGGCAATGAATCACGCTGGTGTTGCTTTCTACCAGCAAAACCAGGTCGTCCTCGCTGATTTGGGTCATGTGAACGGCCTGGAAGCGCGGCCCCAGCAGCCCCAGGCGACCCAGACGTGCCAACGGTCGCTCGCCGGTCTTTTCGACGGCTTGCTGCACCTCGAAGGCGGTTTCGTGGACATGCATATGGATGGCGGCGTCGAGTTCTTCGGCGATGACCCGGATTTTCTCCAGGTTGGCGTCGCAGACGGTGTAGGGCGCATGGGGGCCGAAGGTGATCTTGATGCGCGGGTGGTGCTTGAGGTCGCCGAACAGCTCGATGCCCTGGCGGATCGCTTCATCGGCGCTGCCGGCGCCGGGGATCGGGAAGTCGAGGATCGGAATCGCGATCTGTGCGCGCATGCCGCTGTTGTGTACGCAGTCGCTGGCGACCTTGGGGTAGAAGTACATGTCGGAGAAACAGCTGATCCCGCCTTTGAGCTGTTCGGCGATCGCCAGGTCGGTGCCGTCGCGTACGAAGGCCTCGTCGACCCACTTGGCCTCGGCGGGCCAGATGTGTTTTTCCAGCCAGGTCATCAGCGGCAGGTCGTCGGCCAGGCCGCGAAACAGGCTCATCGCCGCGTGCCCGTGGGCATTGATCAAGCCGGGGCTGAGCAGCATGCCCGGCAGCTCACGCACCTCGGTGGCCTGCAGCTTCAGTGCCGCCGCCCGCGGGCCGATAAAGGCAATGCGCCCGTCGCGAATCCCCAGGGCATGTTCCTTGAGTACCACGCCGGCCGGCTCCACAGGCACCAGCCAGGTCGGCAGCAGCAAGATGTCGAGCGGGGCGGCAGTGGCGGTCATCGCGGGCTTCTTCCTGGGCAGCTATAAAAGAAGCGCGAAGTATACCCGAGCGTCCTGGCTGGCGGATCGCTATAATCGGCGGCTTTTGTTCATGAGTGCGGAGTAAGGGATGCGCGATCGACTGTTGGCAGCGGAGAAAGTGAAGGCCATCGATTGGCGCGACGGCACGCTGCACCTGCTCGACCAACGTGCCTTGCCGTCCCGGGAGAGTTGGATAGCCTGCGCCACGGTGGATGAAGTGGCGCAGGCCATTCGCGCGATGGTCGTGCGTGGCGCGGCAGCCATCGGTATCAGCGCCGCCTATGGCCTGGTGCTCGCCGCTAGGGCACGCATCGCCGAGGGCGGTGACTGGCAGGCCGGTTGGGAAGAAGACTACGCACTGCTCGCCGATACCCGTCCAACCGCGTCGAACCTGTTCTGGGCCCTCAAGTGCATGCGCGAGCGCCTCGACCGTCTCAAGCCGCACGCCGATCCGCTGGTTGCGCTGGAAGCCGAGGCCGTCGCGATTCACGAGAGCGACCGCGAAGCCAACCTCACCATGGCGCAATTGGGCGTCGAACTGATCCGCAGGCACCAGGGCAATGCCCAGGCCATTCTGACCCACGGCAACGCGGGCGCGCTGGCTACCGGCGGCGTCGGTACGGCGTTGGGAGTGATCCGCGGTGCCTTCCTGGAAGGCATGGTCGAGCAGGTTTATGTCAATGAAACGCGCCCGTGGCTGCAAGGCTCGCGCCTGAGCGCCTGGGAGTTGGCCGGCGAAGGCATCCCGGTACTGGTGAATGCCGACTCGGCCGGCGCGCATATCCTCAAGACCAAAGGGGTGACCTGGGTGATCGTGGGTGCGGACTGCATCGCCGCCAACGGTGATGTGATCGGCAAGATCGGCACCTATCAACTGGCGGTCTGCGCCATGCACCACGGCGTGCGTTTCATGGTGGTGGCGCCGAGTTCAACCCTGGACCTGATGATGGCTACCGGCGATGACGTTGCGCTGGAGCAGCGCGATGCTGGCGAGTTGCTGGAGGTGGCGGGGCAGCGCCTGGATGTGGGGGCCTACAACCCGGTGTTCGACGTGACCCCTGCCGACCTTATCGATGTGATCGTGACCGAAAAAGGCATCGTCGAGCGGCCGGACACCGCGAAATTGGCCAAGTTGATGTGCCGTAAGCGGCTGCACTGAAGTTTGTGTGGGGACTGAAATGGTCATCGGGGGCAAGCCCTCTCCCACATTTGACGGTGTTCACACTTCAAGTGTGGGAGGGGACTTGCCCCCGATTGGCCCTGAAAGTCAATAAAACCCTCGGATCCGCCCTCGAAAAACACCACCACCCCACCTCTGAGCCCCTCTCGTCGCCCTCAAGCCTGTCATCCGTCAACTTACTATGCTCCATGCCCATCAAGGGGATAGGTGCGTGGCGGCGATTGTGATAACATCCGGCGGTTTCCAAGGCCACCCCGAGGGGTGTCCTATAACGTGCAGATCCGTGTCATAACTCGTTGATTTGTCGTAAGTCGTTGCCAGGCACTCTGCCGGCAGCGGCGAGCTTCGTTCGTCCCGAATGGATGTGACGAAGTTTCACCCGAAAAAGGAATCAGGCTTCTCATGGGCGAACTGGCCAAAGAAATCCTCCCGGTCAATATCGAAGACGAGCTGAAACAGTCCTACCTCGACTACGCGATGAGCGTGATTGTCGGTCGAGCACTGCCTGATGCGCGCGATGGCTTGAAGCCCGTGCACCGGCGTGTGCTGTTCGCGATGAGCGAGCTGGGTAACGACTGGAACAAGCCGTACAAGAAATCTGCCCGTGTTGTCGGTGACGTGATCGGTAAGTATCACCCTCACGGCGACACTGCGGTGTACGACACCATCGTACGTATGGCCCAGCCGTTTTCCCTGCGCTACCTGCTGGTAGACGGCCAGGGCAACTTCGGTTCGGTCGACGGCGACAACGCAGCGGCCATGCGATACACCGAAGTGCGCATGACCAAGCTGGCGCACGAGCTGCTGGCCGACCTGCATAAAGAAACCGTGGACTGGGTGCCGAACTACGACGGCACCGAAATGATCCCGGCCGTCATGCCCACCAAGATCCCCAACCTGCTGGTCAACGGCTCCAGCGGTATCGCCGTGGGCATGGCCACCAACATCCCGCCGCACAACCTCGGTGAAGTCATCGACGGTTGCCTGGCCCTCATCGACAACCCTGAGCTGACCGTCGATGAGCTGATGCAATACATCCCCGGCCCGGACTTCCCGACCGCCGCGATCATCAACGGCCGCGCCGGTATCATCGAAGCCTACCGCACCGGTCGCGGGCGCATTTACATGCGCGCCCGCTCGATCATCGAAGACATCGACAAGGTCGGTGGCCGCCAGCAGATCGTCATTACCGAACTCCCATACCAGTTGAACAAGGCGCGCCTGATCGAGAAGATCGCCGAGCTGGTCAAGGAGAAGAAGCTCGAAGGCATCACCGAGCTGCGCGACGAGTCCGACAAGGACGGTATGCGCGTCGTGATCGAGCTGCGTCGCGGCGAAGTGCCGGAGGTGATCCTCAACAACCTCTACGCCCAGACCCAGCTGCAAAGCGTGTTTGGTATCAACGTGGTGGCCCTGATCGACGGTCGCCCGCGCATCCTGAACCTCAAGGATCTGCTGGAAGCCTTCGTGCGTCACCGTCGCGAAGTGGTCACCCGCCGTACCGTGTTTGAACTGCGCAAGGCCCGCGAGCGCGGCCACATCCTGGAAGGCCAGGCGGTTGCGCTGTCGAACATCGACCCGGTGATCGCCCTGATCAAAGCCTCGCCAACCCCGTCGGAAGCCAAGGAAGCGCTGATCAGCACGCCCTGGGAATCCAGCGCGGTTGTCGCGATGGTTGAACGTGCCGGTGCCGATTCCTGCCGTCCGGAAACCCTGGACCCGCAATACGGTCTGCGCGAAGGCAAGTACTTCCTCTCGCCGGAACAGGCCCAGGCGATCCTGGAGCTGCGTCTGCATCGCCTCACCGGTCTGGAGCACGAGAAGCTGCTGGCCGAGTACCAGGAAATCCTCAACCAGATCGGCGAGTTGATCCGCATCCTCAGCAGCGCCGTGCGCCTGATGGAAGTGATCCGCGAAGAACTGGAAGTGATCCGCGCCGAATACGGCGACGTGCGCCGCACCGAGATCCTCGATGCGCGCCTCGACCTGACCCTGGGTGACATGATCCCGGAAGAAGAGCGCGTGGTGACCATCTCCCACGGCGGCTATGCCAAGACCCAACCGTTGGCGGCCTACCAGGCCCAGCGTCGTGGCGGTAAAGGTAAATCGGCTACCGGCGTGAAGGACGAGGACTACATCGCTCACCTGTTGGTCGCCAACAGCCACACCACGCTGCTGCTGTTCTCCAGCAAGGGCAAGGTGTACTGGCTCAAGACCTACGAGATCCCGGAGGCCTCCCGTGCCGCCCGTGGTCGCCCATTGGTCAACCTGCTGCCGCTGGACAGTGATGAGTACATCACCACCATGCTGCCGGTCGAGGAATACACCGAAGGTCACTTCATCTTCATGGCCACCGCCAAGGGCACTGTGAAGAAGACCCCGCTGGAATCCTTCAGCCGTCAGCGCAGCGTGGGCCTGATCGCCCTGGAGCTGGACGAAGGCGACGTGCTGATCTCGGCCGCCATCACCGATGGCGAACGTGAAGTCATGCTGTTCTCCGACGGCGGCAAGGTCACTCGCTTCAAGGAATCCGACGTTCGCGCCATGGGCCGTACCGCTCGCGGTGTGCGCGGCATGCGTCTGCCGGAAGGGCAGAAGCTGATTTCGATGCTGATCCCGGAAGAAGGCAGCCAGATCCTCACCGCTTCCGAGCGTGGTTATGGCAAGCGCACCGCCATCAGCGAGTTCCCGGAGTACAAGCGTGGCGGCCAGGGCGTGATCGCCATGGTCAGCAACGATCGCAACGGCCGTCTGGTCGGCGCGGTGCAGGTGCTCGACGGCGAGGAAATCATGCTGATTTCCGACCAGGGCACCCTGGTCCGTACCCGCGTGGCCGAAGTGTCGAGCCTGGGCCGTAATACCCAGGGCGTTACCTTGATCAAGCTGGCCAAGGACGAAAAACTGGTGGGCCTGGAACGCGTCCAGGAACCATCGGAAGTCGAAGGCGAAGAGCTGGAAGGTGAGGAGTTCGAAGGCGAGGTGATCGCAACGGGCGATGACACCGTCGACGAGCCAACCCTCGACGCTGCCGCAGACGAAGAAGAACCGCAGGAATAAGCGGACACACAGGGGGCGGATGAAGATTCGCCCCCTTGTTGTTTGTCCCTTATGAAATAACACGTCCTTTGGCTGGACGCGGTCAATGTGGGAGCTGGCTCGCCTGCGCTGGTGGCGCCGCGGTATCACCGCGCTACCGAGTTGCCCTTATCGCAGGCAAGCCAGCTCCCACAAGGGTTCGCTCCAGAGAAAGGTTGTTACCGAACATGATTGCAGCCCCACCAGATCAGAGTGAGATTGGATGTGAGCAAGAGAGCCTATAACTTCTGTGCCGGTCCCGCGGCGCTTCCTGAAGCAGTCCTGCAGCGCGCGCAGGGTGAACTCCTCGACTGGCATGGAAAAGGCCTCTCCGTGATGGAAATGAGCCATCGCAGCGATGAGTTCGTGTCCATCGCCACCAAGGCCGAGCAGGATCTGCGCGACTTGCTCGACATTCCATCCAACTACAAAGTGCTGTTCCTGCAAGGCGGTGCCAGCCAGCAATTCGCCCAGATCCCGCTGAACCTGCTGCCGGAAGACGGCACTGCGGACTACATCGACACCGGCATCTGGGGGCAGAAAGCGATTGAGGAGGCCTCGCGCTACGGCCACGTCAATGTGGCGGGCACCGCCAAGCCTTACGATTATTTCGCCATTCCCGGCCAGAACGAGTGGAAGCTGTCGAAAGACGCGGCGTACGTGCACTACGTCGCGAACGAAACCATCGGCGGCCTTGAATTCGACTGGGTACCGCAAGTGGGTGACGTTCCGCTGGTGTGCGACATGTCCTCGGACATTCTCTCGCGTCCCATCGACGTGTCGCGCTACGGCATGATCTACGCCGGGGCCCAGAAGAACATCGGCCCGAGCGGCATTCTGGTCAACATTATCCGCGAAGACCTGCTGGGCCGCGCCCGGTCGGTCTGCCCGACCATGCTCAACTACAAGGTCGCGGCCGATAACGGCTCGATGTACAACACCCCGCCGGCCTTCGCCTGGTACCTCTCCGGCCTGGTGTTCGAGTGGCTCAAGGAGCAGGGCGGCGTGGCGGCCATGGGCAAGCTTAATGAAGTGAAGAAGCGCACCCTGTACGACTTCATCGACGCCAGCGGCCTCTACAGCAATCCGATCAACAAAACCGATCGCTCGTGGATGAACGTGCCATTCCGCCTGGCCGACGATCGCCTGGACAAGCCGTTCCTGGCCGGCGCGGACGAGCGCGGTCTGCTCAACCTCAAGGGTCACCGTTCGGTGGGCGGCATGCGCGCCTCCATCTACAACGCTGTCGACATCAACGCGATCAACGCGCTGGTGGCCTACATGGCAGAGTTCGAAAAGGAACACGGCTAATGTCTGAACAAGAACTCAAGGCCCTGCGCGTGCGCATTGACAGCCTGGATGAGAAAGTCCTGGAGCTGATCAGTGAGCGCGCGCGGTGCGCCCAGGAAGTGGCGCGGGTGAAGTTGGCGTCCCTGGCGGAAGGCGAAGTGCCGGTGTTCTACCGGCCGGAGCGCGAAGCCCAGGTGCTCAAGCGTGTGATGGAGCGCAACAAAGGGCCGCTGGGTAACGAAGAGATGGCGCGGTTGTTCCGTGAAATCATGTCGTCGTGCCTGGCCCTGGAGCAGCCGCTGAAAGTGGCCTACCTCGGTCCCGAGGGCACCTTCACCCAGGCGGCGGCCATGAAGCACTTCGGCCACGCAGTGATCAGCAAGCCAATGGCGGCGATCGACGAAGTGTTCCGAGAAGTGGCGGCCGGTGCGGTGAATTTCGGCGTGGTGCCGGTGGAAAATTCCACCGAAGGCGCGGTCAACCACACGCTGGACAGCTTCCTCGAGCACGACATGGTGATCTGCGGCGAAGTCGAGCTGCGTATCCACCATCACCTGTTGGTGGGTGAGAACACCAAGACCGACAGCATCAGCCGCATCTATTCCCACGCCCAGTCCCTGGCTCAGTGCCGCAAGTGGCTGGACGCCCACTACCCGAATGTCGAGCGGGTGGCGGTGTCCAGCAACGCCGAGGCGGCCAAGCGGGTCAAGGGCGAGTGGAACTCGGCGGCGATCGCCGGTGACATGGCGGCGGGCCTGTATGGCCTGACGCGCCTGGCCGAAAAAATCGAGGACCGCCCGGACAACTCCACGCGCTTTTTGATGATCGGTAACCAGGAAGTGCCGCCGACCGGCGACGACAAGACCTCGATCATCGTTTCCATGAGCAACAAGCCTGGCGCGCTGCATGAGCTGCTGGTGCCGTTCCATGACAATGGGATCGACCTGACGCGTATCGAGACTCGACCTTCGCGCAGCGGTAAATGGACCTACGTGTTCTTTATCGATTTCGTCGGCCATCACCGCGACCCGCTGGTCAAGGGCGTGCTCGAGAAAATCAGTCAGGAAGCCGTGGCACTCAAGGTGCTGGGCTCTTACCCGAAAGCGGTTTTGTGAGGCGTTAACATGAGTGGCAACTTCCTCGCCCTGGCGCAGCCGGGCGTGCAACAACTGTCGCCTTACGTTCCGGGCAAACCGGTGGACGAGCTGGCGCGTGAGTTGAATCTGGACCCGGCGAGCATCGTCAAGCTGGCCAGTAACGAGAACCCCCTGGGCCCGAGCCCGAAGGTACTGGCGGCGATTCGTGAAGAACTGGCCGAGCTGACCCGCTATCCGGATGGCAACGGCTTCGCGCTCAAGTCCCTGTTGGCGGAACAATGCCGGGTGGAACTGAACCAGGTGACCCTGGGCAATGGCTCCAATGACATTCTGGAGTTGGTCGGCCGCGCTTACCTGGCGCCCGGCTTGAACGCAGTGTTCAGCGAGCACGCATTTGCGGTCTACCCGATCGTGACCCAGGCTGTCGGCGCCGATGCGCGCGTCATTCCAGCCAAGGACTGGGGGCATGACCTGCCGGCCATGCTGGCGGCTATCGATGCGCAGACCCGCGTGGTCTTCATCGCGAATCCGAACAACCCGACCGGCACCTGGTTCGGTGCCGAGGCCTTGAATGACTTCCTGCAGGACGTGCCCGAGCATGTGCTGGTGGTGCTGGACGAGGCCTACATCGAGTACGCCGAAGGCAGCGACCTGCCGGATGGCCTGGATTTCCTCGCCGCGTATCCGAACCTGCTGGTGTCGCGTACGTTTTCCAAGGCCTATGGCCTGGCGTCGCTGCGGGTGGGCTATGGCTTGTCGAGCGCGGTGGTCGCCGATGTGCTTAACCGGGTGCGCCAACCGTTCAACGTCAACAGCCTGGCCCTGGCCGCGGCCTGTGCGGCGGTCAAGGATGTCGACTACCTGGAGGAAAGCCGTCGCCTCAACGAGCGTGGTATGCAGCAGTTGCAGGACGGCTTCCGTGAGTTGGGCCTGGGTTGGATCCCGTCCAAGGGTAATTTCATTTGCGTCGACCTCGGCCAGGTAGCCGCGCCGGTATTCCAGGGGTTGCTGCGCGAAGGCGTGATCGTGCGCCCGGTGGCCAATTACGGCATGCCGAACCACCTGCGAGTCACCATCGGTCTGCCGGCTGAAAACAGCCGCTTCCTGGAGGCGCTGGCCAAGGTTCTGGCTCGTGGTTGATGTCACTGCATTGCAACCTGTTGTGCCTATGATCGGTCGCCTGGTGGTGGTCGGCCTGGGGTTGATCGGTGGTTCATTCGCCAAGGGCCTGCGTGAAAGCGGGCTATGCGGCGAGGTGGTAGGCGTCGATCTGGACCCGCAATCGCGCCAGTTGGCGGTTGAGCTGGGCGTAGTGGATCGCTGCGAAGCCGACCTGGCGCTGGCGTGCCAGGGGGCCGATGTGATTCAGCTGGCCGTACCGATCCTGGCCATGGAGAAGTTACTCGCGGTGCTGGCGCGGATGGACCTTGGGCAAGCGATTCTTACCGATGTCGGCAGTGCCAAGGGCAACGTGGTGCGCGCGGCGCAACTGGCCTTTGGCGGCATGCCGGCGCGCTTTGTGCCTGGGCATCCGATTGCCGGCTCCGAGCAGAGCGGGGTCGAGGCGTCGAATGCGCAGTTGTTCCGCCGCCACAAAGTCATCCTCACGCCGCTTGAGCAAACCGATCCGGCGGCTCTGGCAATGGTGGATCGTTTGTGGCGCGAGCTGGGGGCGGATGTCGAGCATATGCAGGTCGAACGCCACGACGAAGTGCTGGCGGCGACCAGTCATCTGCCGCACCTGCTCGCGTTTGGTCTGGTGGATTCGCTGGCCAAGCGCAACGAGAACCTTGAGATTTTTCGTTATGCCGCCGGTGGTTTCCGCGATTTCACGCGCATTGCCGGCAGCGACCCGGTGATGTGGCACGACATCTTCCTGGCTAATCGCGAGGCGGTGTTGCGCACGCTCGACACCTTCCGCAGCGACCTCGACGCCTTACGCGACGCGGTGGATGCCGGGGACGGCCATCAATTATTGGGGGTGTTCACTCGTGCGCGGGTGGCGCGTGAACATTTCAGCAAGATCCTGGCTCGCCGGGCCTATATGGAAACCGCTGTGGACGCCCAAGCGCTGACGTTTCTCGCCAACCCGGGTGGCCGCTTGAACGGTCGCATCCGGGTGCCGGGCGACAAGTCGATCTCCCATCGGTCGATCATGCTGGGCTCGTTGGCTGAGGGCGTAACCGAGATCGAAGGTTTCCTGGAGGGCGAAGATGCCCTGGCGACCTTGCAGGCGTTTCGCGACATGGGGGTGGTGATCGAGGGGCCGCACCATGGTCGCGTGACCATCCATGGTGTGGGCCTGCATGGCTTGAAGCCTGCACCCGGGCCGATTTATCTGGGTAACTCCGGTACGTCCACGCGGCTGCTCTGTGGGTTGCTGGCCGCGCAACGCTTCGACAGCGTGTTGACCGGCGATGCGTCGCTGTCCAAGCGCCCGATGAACCGCGTGGCCGAGCCGCTGCGGGCGATGGGCGCGCTGATCGAGACCGGCCCGCAAGGTCGCCCACCGTTGACCATCCGTGGCGGCCAGCCATTGAAGGGCTTGACCTACACGCTGCCGATGGCCAGTGCCCAGGTTAAATCCAGCCTGCTGCTGGCCGGTCTGTATGCCGACGGCAGGACTGCGGTGACTGAGCCCGCGCCGACCCGCGATCATACCGAACGCATGCTGCGTGGTTTTGGTTATCCGGTGACGGTGGAGGGCGCGACGGCGTCGGTCGAGTCCGGCCATGCGTTGGCGGCGACCTCGATTGAAGTGCCGGGGGATATCTCTTCGGCGGCGTTCTTTCTGGTGGCTGCTTCGATTGCCGAGGGTTCGGAGTTGGTGCTGGAGCACGTTGGTATCAATCCGACGCGGACTGGGGTGATCGATATCCTGCGGTTGATGGGCGCGGATATCCGCGTGGAAAACCTGCGCGAAGTAGGCGCGGAGCCGGTTGCCGATCTGCGGGTACGCGCTGCGGCGTTGAAAGGTATCGAGATTCCCGAGGCTTTGGTGCCGTTGGCGATCGATGAGTTTCCGGTGTTATTTATCGCAGCTGCGTGTGCTGCGGGGCGCACTGTGTTGCGCGGTGCCCAGGAGCTGCGTGTGAAGGAGTCCGATCGCATCCAGGTCATGGCCGACGGTCTGGCGGCGCTGGGTGTGAAGTGTGAAGCCACCCCGGATGGGCTTATCATTGACGGTGGCCCGATGGCCGGTGGTGAGGTTCATGCCCATGGCGACCACCGCATCGCGATGGCCTTCAGTGTGGCTGCTCTAAGGGCGGCGGCGCCGATTCGTATCCATGACTGCGCCAATGTTGCTACGTCTTTTCCGAATTTTCTTACACTGTGTGCCCAAGTCGGCATCCGTGTTGCCCAAGAGGCTCAATTGTGAATATCAAAGCACCGGTGATAACCATCGACGGGCCAAGCGGTTCGGGTAAAGGCACGATCGCCGGCATCCTGGCCAAGCGCCTCGGCTGGGGCCTGCTGGATTCCGGCGCGCTGTATCGTCTGCTGGCATTTGCTGCGCGCAATCATGGCGTCGATTTGACCAACGAGGAATCCCTGAAACTGCTGGCGGCGCACCTTGATGTGCAGTTCGTCGGGGCGACGGAAGGCCATCCCCAGCGCATCATCCTCGAAGGCGATGATGTGACGGACGACCTGCGTAACGAACAGGTAGGCTCCTTGGCCTCCCAGGTTGCCGCGCTGCCGGCGGTGCGTGACGCGTTGCTGCAGCGTCAGCGGGCTTTCCAGGAAGCGCCGGGGCTGGTGGCCGACGGCCGCGACATGGGCACCGTGGTGTTTCCCGACGCGCCGCTGAAGATTTTCCTGACGGCCAGCGCCGAGGAACGGGCGCGCCGCCGCTACTTGCAGTTGAAGGGAAAAGTCGATGGTGTTAGTCTGTCGAGTCTGCTAGATGAGATCCGTGCACGCGATGAGCGTGATACCCAGCGCGCAGTAGCCCCGCTCAAACCGGCGGCTGATGCCATCCAGCTGGATTCCACGGAGTTGTCCATCGATCAGGTGCTGGAACGCATCATGAGCGAGATCGCCATTCGCGACATCGCCGGGTGACCAAGAAGGCTGCAGGGGACCAGTCATAGTCCTGTGGTGCTTCTTTTAATTGAAACTGACCCACACCGTCTGGGGTGTGGAGATGGGCGTATTCTTCGCCCTTATCAACAGGAATTAAAATGAGCGAAAGCTTTGCGGAACTCTTTGAAGAAAGCCTAAAAACCCTGAACCTTCAGGCAGGCTCCATCATCACCGGTGTTATCGTTGATATCGATTACCAAGCTCGCTGGGTAACCGTTCACGCTGGTCTGAAGTCTGAAGCTCTGATCCCGCTGGAACAGTTCTACAACGATGCTGGTGATCTGACAATCAATGTCGGTGACGAAGTTCACGTTGCTCTGGACTCGGTTGAAGACGGTTTCGGTGAAACCAAGCTGTCCCGTGAAAAAGCCAAGCGCGCTGAATGCTGGATTGTTCTCGAAGCAGCCTTCGCAGCTGAAGAAGTGGTCAAGGGCGTTATCAACGGTAAGGTTAAAGGCGGCTTCACTGTCGACGTTAACGGCATCCGTGCGTTCCTGCCAGGTTCTTTGGTCGACGTTCGTCCAGTGCGCGACACCACGCACCTGGAAGGCAAAGAACTCGAATTCAAGGTCATCAAGCTCGACCAGAAGCGCAACAACGTTGTCGTTTCCCGTCGCAGCGTCCTGGAAGCAGAGAACTCCGCCGAGCGTGAAGCTCTGCTGGAATCCCTGCAGGAAGGCCAACAAGTCAAAGGTATCGTCAAAAACCTCACCGATTACGGCGCATTCGTCGATCTGGGTGGCGTCGATGGCCTGCTGCACATTACCGACATGGCTTGGAAGCGTATCAAGCATCCTTCCGAAATCGTCAACGTTGGCGACGAGATCGATGTCAAGGTTCTGAAGTACGATCGTGAGCGCAACCGCGTTTCCCTGGGCTTGAAGCAGCTGGGCGAAGATCCATGGGTTGCTATCAAAGCACGTTACCCAGAAGGCACTCGCGTGACCGCGCGTGTTACCAACCTGACCGACTACGGCTGCTTCGCTGAGCTGGAAGAAGGCGTGGAAGGCCTGGTACACGTTTCCGAAATGGACTGGACCAACAAGAACATCCACCCTTCGAAAGTCGTACAAGTCGGCGACGAAGTGGAAGTTATGGTTCTGGACATCGACGAAGAGCGTCGTCGTATCTCCCTGGGCATCAAGCAGTGCAAATCCAACCCATGGGAAGATTTCTCCGGCCAGTTCAACAAGGGCGATAAAATCTCCGGCACCATCAAGTCGATCACCGATTTCGGTATCTTCATTGGTCTGGACGGCGGCATCGACGGCCTGGTTCACCTGTCCGACATCTCCTGGAACGAAGTGGGCGAAGAAGCTGTTCGTCGTTTCAAGAAGGGCGACGAGCTGGACACCGTTATCCTGTCGGTTGACCCAGAGCGCGAGCGCATCTCCCTGGGTATCAAGCAACTGGAAAGCGATCCGTTCTCCGAGTACGTTCAAGAGAACGACAAAGGCGCAATCGTTAAGGGCACTGTGAAAGAAGTTGACGCTAAAGGCGCCATCATCACTCTGGCCGACGATATCGAAGCGACTCTGAAAGCCTCCGAAATCAGCCGTGACCGCGTTGAAGACGCGCGCAACGTACTGAAAGAGGGCCAGGAAGTAGAAGCCAAGATCATCAGCGTTGACCGCAAGAGCCGCGTAATCCAACTCTCCATCAAGTCGAAAGACGAAGTTGAAGAGAAAGAAGCTATCCAGAGCCTGAAAGAAGCTCCGGCAGCTGCAACTGGCGAGACCACCATGGCCTCCCTGCTGCGCGAAGCAATGGCTAAGCAGAACTAAGTTCTGTAAAAGCTGTAGGAAAAGGGCGACTTCGGTCGCCCTTTTTTGTGCCTGAAATTTGTTGAATCAACAACTTAGAACCAGCGCGTTCAGCTCAGTGTCGGAAGTGACTATAGTCTTCAGAAAGGCTTCACCAACGCTGTTGTTTCAATAAGGATTCGGATGAACAGGCTTATCGTAGTGCTCGCCCTGGTAATGCTGGCAGGGTGCGCAAGCACCAGTGCAAAAACTTATGTGAAGCGCGGCGTCAGCGGTGTAGAGATCGACTGCTCGGGCTTAGGCAACAAGTGGGGGAAGTGCGAGAAGCGCGCTGCACGCGAGTGCAAGATGCAGGGCTACAAGGTCATCACGCGCTCCAGCGACGCCACGGATGAAGAGGGCGACTACTTGTTCGGATGGAACCCGGCAGGAGCCGTCACACGCAAGATGCTCGTAATCTGCAAATAGCCTGAGGAGCTTTGTTCGTCAGTGTTTATTCAGTCGTATATTAGTTTATGCACGGGCTGTTCAAATTCATCAAGTCATGCTAAAACCTTTGAAGCGCTTTTCCTAGCTGCTTGAAAAAGAAGGGAAAAATATGACGAAGTCGGAGTTGATCGAACGAATTGTCACCCATCAAGGGCTGCTCTCATCCAAGGATGTGGAGCTGGCTATCAAGACCATGCTTGAGCAAATGTCCCAATGCCTTGCCACCGGAGATCGCATCGAAATCCGCGGCTTCGGCAGTTTCTCCCTGCACTACCGCGCACCGCGAGTAGGCCGTAACCCAAAAACCGGCCAATCCGTCAGCCTCGACGGAAAGTTCGTTCCCCACTTCAAGCCGGGCAAGGAATTGCGCGACCGGGTGAACGAAGAAGAGGAAGAGGGCGTCTGAGTGTTTTTGGGGTAGGAGAAGGTTATGCGTGGGGTTAAGCGCGTTTTTGCAGTGTTCATTGTGCTGGTTATTGCGTTTGGGGTTTTGGCGTTCGCACTGGAAAACCAACAAAAAACGGCGTTGTCGTTTGTCGGGTGGGCTACGCCATCCCTGCCTGTCTCGTTGTTTATAGTAGTGGCTTTGATCATAGGTCTGTTAGTGGGGCCTGCGCTTTTTTTTGCTCAGCGGGTTAAAAAACAGTCGGCGAATAAGGCATAAAGTTTAGTATCTGGCCATTTTGGTTTGGCCTTGATCGAAGGGGCTCTTCATTGCGCAGGGTTGCTCACCGCAATTTCGCTTAGCCGTGGTGTCGCTGATCGCTTGGCCTTCAGCGCTCCCAACGGGCTCATCCGTTCGTCGGAAAACCTACTGCATCGGTTATCAATTTGATCGATAGCCTCTCTCAAAAACCTCACGGCATCTCATATTTGCGCGCATCGGAAAGCTCCCTACGCGCGTGAGGAAATGTCCTGCATACTTGTCAAGGCTTGTAATGTAAGCGATAGATGGCAAAATGCGGGCATTCTCGATAACAGGCATTTTTGTGTGTTCCTGACCTAGCAGCGACGCCGGGTTTTGAGCGGTATTAACATAATTATAAATAAACACAGCAAATCGTCTGCATAACGAGCCCGCAGTTTCTCCTTGAAGGCAGGTTTTTGTTGTGAGTAGTAATTTCCGTGCGCCCTCGGTGCCCTCGTCCGACGACATCGACCTCGTCGCGCTCTTTCAATCCGTTATGCACCAGAAAAAACTCATCGCGCTATTTGCCGCAGGCGCTGTGCTGGTGGCGGCCATTTACGCCTTTTCGGCTACCCCTGAGTATCAGGTCAGTAGTGTCTTGCGCCCCGCCGCTATTAACGAGTTGGATGCACTGAATCGGTCTGAGCTTTATAGGCTGTCTTCCCGTGAGGCGCTTTTGAAAGTGGGCGCTGCGCTGGAGTCGTACGAGACGAGGTTGGGGTTTTTTCGTGAGAATCAACAGCTCTTCAAGAGCTTTGTTCGTCCAGGGCGCAGCCTTGAGCAGAGTTTCGAGGCGTTCAATCAAAACTCGATCAAGCTCATTTTGCCCGATGCCAAGACGTCTGACTCCATAAGCACTTTCATCAGGCTGGAGATGAATTATCCCCAAGGCGTTGATGGCGTTACAATACTTAACAATTTTGTCGGCTATGCTATCGCGTCTGAGCGAAAGCAAATCGCGGCTGACTTGAATGTCATCATACAAAATAGTCTCAATGAGCTATCTGTTAAGCTAGACGCCGCACGGGCTAATTATTTAAATAGCAAGGAAGCTAGGATCGCTTCTTTGCAAGAAGTAGACAGCCTTCGACGCGCTAAATTGACGGACGAACTGAAAGCACTCCGTGAGCAACTGAAAATTCAACGCGCTGACCGGATCTCTCAATTAAATGAGGCGATAGGCATTGCCAAGTCATTAGGTATAGAAAAACCCTCCTCGCCGACATCGTTGGGCGAGTCGCGCCGTGAAAGCGGTAGCATCATGCGAACAGAAATAAACAATCAACAAATCCCGCTCTATTTTATGGGGGTTGAAGCGCTTCAAGCTGAACGCACGGCGTTGCAGGCACGTAAGTCAGATGACTTTACCGAAGGGCGTATCGCTCAAATTGCCAAAGAGCTGCAGTTGCTCAAGGCCAACCGTGAGGTTGAGGTGCTGGGGCAGCGTAAAAATGAAGATATTTTTCTTGCGGGTGTAGAGCCGTTGCGTGCTGAAGTCGTAAGGTTGAAGCTTTTCAATACAAATATGGATGAGCTGAAGCTCGTCGTCGTAGATCAGCAGGCTCTACAGCCGCTGCGACCGATCAAACCGAAAAAAATGCTGATCATCCTGATCGGCTTGCTTGCGGGGCTCGCGCTGGGAGGGGCAGTTGCCGTCGCGCGCAGTTTGCTGCGTCGCCGTCCGAGTTTTTTTAGCTCTGAACAGGTTCTCACGGAGGATAAATCTACTCCGGCGCTGGTAAGCAAGCTTTAGGTAGCCTTGAGCATTTCATCCTCGATTGCGCGTCGTAGCGTGAACGAATTTTCAGATGACTAATCGGGTAATCTCTTCCATGCGAGATCTTCATATTTCGGTACTGATGCTGTTGCAGGAGCCCTGACTGTGAAGGGGTAATAAATGCCAATTTTCGGGCGTCTTGCTCAAGTTTGCTTTATGGGTCGTTGAGGTTTTTATGACGGTTTGCCAGAGCTGAGGGTTTTGATACGGTAACCCGAGAGCGGCAGGAAAAATTCTTCCAGTTTGCGTCGTGATGAGTTGAGAAATGGAGTTGTATCGGATGGGTTTTACGTTGAAGCCAATTATCTCTTCAGGGGCCCCTGAATCTGCGCGTACGCTATTTTGGGAGGTTTTTTTTGCTTCCAGAGGGCGAGGTATCGATTTGGTTACCCATTTTCCGTGGCTGGCGGATGATGAAAATGTGTCTTGCATTGAATTCATAAACCCTGAAGAACAGAACGAAACGCTCGCCGCTCTGGTCGTAAGGTATCTGGATATAGGTTCAGGCAATTCCATCGGTCTGATAGGGCTTGTGTGTGTCGCTGAACAGTGGCGCGGAAAAGGTCTGGCTTCACGTTTAATGTCCCGCGCTATCGAGTTTGCCGAGCGCGAAAATTTGGGCGCATTGGTGCTCTGGACGCAAAAACCCGAGGTTTACGTCAGTCAAGGGTTTGTCATCGATCAGGAAGATCGCTTTGGTTCTGTTGAATGCGTTATCGAACATAGTGTCAAGGTGGATTACGCGACAAACGATTGGCCTGATTCAACCCGTCTTTTGACGCGCGGGCTGCCGCCTTTCGCGATTCGCGGTCAAGTGATTTCAAATGAAAACGCCCGAATTATTGTATTGGCTTCAAACAGCGGACTCACCGTCGCAGAGTGGGAAGGGGACAGTAGAGATGTCGTCGACCTGATGATGGCTTCCATGCCCGCAAGGTGGTCTCTTAATAGTGCTCAAGATGACCCCTTGCTAGCTGAATTGGAAAAAAGCGGAGTGGCGCTTAATTTGCAGTCTGCTGCCGTTAGAATGGTTAAATATTTAAGCGGCCGCACGGCGGTTGAGCTTCCGAACATCAAATTTCTTGATCGGGTCTGAAAAATGTCCAACACAACTCCACCGCTACCTCTCGTGAAAGTCGCAATGCCTCCACGCGATATTCTGCTCCCTGCGTTGGAGTCGGTACTCTACAGTGGCATGATTTCTGAAGGGGAGCATGTCTATCGTTTTGAACAAGTATTTGCTGAAACCTTCAAACTGCAAAATGTGTTGGCAACCAGCAGCGGCACTGCAGCCCTTCACCTGTCGATGCTGTTGGCAGGCGTGGGCGCCGGTGATGAAGTCATCACGACTTCCATGACGGCCGAGCCGACCAATACGACTATTTTGCAAATGGGCGCGACGCCGGTATTTGCCGATGTTGAGCGCAAAACAGGTAATCTTTGCCCTGACGCTGTAAAAGCTGCAGTAACCGAAAAGACCAAGGCCATCTGTGTCGTACATTACGCCGGTTACCCTGCACGCCTCAAAGAACTCAGAGATATTGCGGACTGGCACAATATCTCTCTGATTGAAGATTGCGCCCATGCATTGGGTGCTGAGTATGGCGGCGAGCCTGTCGGCTCGATGGCCGACTACGCGATTTATTCATTCCAAGCAATTAAACACATGACCACCGTCGATGGTGGGATGCTGGTAATGAAAGACCCGGCCCAGATGGCGGAGGCGCGGAAGCTGCGCTGGTTTGGTTTGGCGAAAGGCGTGCCTCGTACCGAAGTCGATATTACGACCGCAGGTTACAAATACAATATGCACAACGTCGCTGCTGTGATTGGATTAAAGCAGCTGGAGGGCATATCGCCATTGTTGAAAAAACACCACGATAACGGGCGTTATTTTGATCAAGCGTTAACCGGGATAACCGGTATTGCGCCGGCGACCGTAGAAGCACAGGCCACACCGGCCTACTGGCTGTACACGCTATTGGCAGATGACTCGGACGACGTTGAGAAATTATTAGCCGCGAATGGCGTGATGGCGTCAAAACTTCATAGGCCCAACCACTTTCACTCCGTATTTAAACCGTTTGCCGGCGCAATGCCAGGCTTGGACGAGTTTTACAAGCGCCTGGTGCATATTCCATGTGGGTGGTGGGTGTCCGATGACGACCGCGAGCGGATCGTCCATGTACTCAAACGTGGTTGAGCGGAGCCTAGTTGATGTCTGAAGTTATCCCCCTATATGGCGTCGTCAGTCTGCCTGAGATGGAGGCTGTAGCGCTGGACATATTGCGCTCCGGCAGGATCGCTGGAGGAGAGTGGGTAACAAAGTTTGAGGAAGGCCTGAAACAAATCATCGGGCTGCCGCATGTTGTATCGACGGTCGATATGACCAGTGCGTTATTCCTTGCTTTGCATCTGGCGGGCGTCCAGGAAGGCGATGAGGTGTTGACCACTCCCTTTGCATGCCTTTCAACCAACTCGGCCATTGCACAACACAAGGCGCTGCCCGTTTGGGTTGATGTGAGCCCTGGCACAGTGTCGATGGACCTTGCAGACCTTAAATCGAAAATCAGTAAAAAAACTAAAGCGGTGATCTTGTATCACGTTGCCGGTTATCCTGGGCCTGCGAAAGAGATCAGCGAATTATGCAAGAAGCACAATATCGCGTTGATTGAAGACTGCGACAACGCCCTGCTTGCCGAGCAAGAAGCTGTGCCAGTCGGTTCATATGGGGATTTTGCGATTTACTCGTTTTACCCGAATCGACAAATCAACACCACGGAGGGCGGTGCTTTGGCCTGCCGTAGTGAATCAATGGCTATCAAAGCGCGTCAGTTAAGGCGATTTGGTATTGACTTCACGACCTTCAGAAGCAAAAGCGGTGAAATCAGCCCCGCATCGGATATACCCGAGATTGGTTGGGGGATGACTATGAATAACTTGTGTTCAGCGCTGGGCTGCGCGCAAATTCCGACGCTGCATGCCAGGCATGAGCGCACGACCAGGAATGTGCGAACCTTGCGCGCGTTGCTGGAGGACGTAGAAGGTCTAACACCCGTTCCGGTGCCGCAGTTTAGTAAACCTGCGTACTGGGTGTTCTTGGTATTTGTCGATAACCGAGAGCACGTACTCAGTGAGTTAAAAAGCAAGGGGGTAATGGCTTCCATCGTGCACCAGCGCAATGACACCTACAGTGGCTTCAAAGCGGATGCTAGTGCGTTGCCTAATACAGATTATTTGCAGGGCAGTGTGATCGGCGTGCCATGCGGTTGGTGGCTTAACGATGTTGATGTCATGCATGTCGCAAGCGCGTTGAAAGAAGCCGTCTGCGTTAAAGTCACCAGTAAAGTCGACAGCGGCGCATGAAGTTGCGCGTGCCTGCGATTGGGCGAATGTTAATGCTTTACGCGGGCAGGTCTTCCAGCTTGCTGGTGGCCTTCCTTTTTTTACCCTGGTATAGCCGGTTATTGGGCAGCGCGCAGTTTGGCGTCGTGGCAGTCATTCTGTCGCTTCAAGCACTTTTGGTGATGATGGACTTGGGCATGTCGACCCTGACCGGGAGGGAGGTTTCCGTTGCCTCCGACGACAGTCGCTCTCTGCGCACTTTGCTACAGACGGCCGAGCTAAGTCTTTCGGGTTTTTACGCCATTCTATTAGGCGTCGCAGTGGCACTTAAACTCGCCTTTTTTGGCGATTCGGCCTCCTGGCTGGTGGTGATCGGTGCGGTGGTGTTGTTTTGGCTGCTCGTTATGCAAAACCTCTATTACTGCACTTTGATAGCGTGGCGAAAATACACACTGGGCAGTGGTATACAGATCGTAGGCGTCGCCGTTCGCGCGGGTGTAACAGCCGCCGCGCTGATGTATATAGCCGCTACGCTTGAAGTGTTTATTATCACTCAGTTGCTTATCACAGCCGTGCACTGGTGGTGTTCACGGTTTGCTGTAATGAGGCGAGTCTCCGCTCACGTTACGGCGGGTGTTGAAGAAAAACGGCCGACACTTAAGGACGCTATAGCACTGACCAGGACCGGTGGCGCGCTGGTTTTATTTTCCGCCGCGGGCGCCGCGGTAACTCAGCTGGACAAGCCTATAATCTCCATATTCGCCTCTGCCAGCAGTGTAACGCCCTACTATTTGGCCAGCTTGTTGTGTATGACGCCGATTTCTATTTTGGCAGGCCCAGTCAGTCAGTATTTTCAGCCGATACTGTTGCGCGAGGCGGCGCAGGGGAGGCTGGGTCAAGCACACAAGACAGTGAAGCGATTTGTCCTGTCCGTTTTTTTCGTCACGGCTTTGCCCACCTTCATTCTGTGGTGGTTCCGCGCTCCCATTATCCAGCTATGGGTTGGGCCAAGTGAAAGTAACCGCTTGATTGCAAGCTATATCGCGATATTGCTGCCCGGTCTTGCCATTGGCGCGTTTGGGTTTATCCCTTATAGTTTGTTGATTTTTTCCAAGGACTATCGTTTTCAAGCCTCAATGTCTGCATGCCTGACAGCAGTGACTCTGGTGTTGGCTACCGTTGCTGCCGCTGAGAAAAATATCGAAGCCGTCTGCTACGCCTACTCGGCCTACCACATCGCTTCGACTGTGGTTTCGTGGATCAGGGCGTCAAGACTTCCTGAGGTCGGTGCCTACGCAAAAAACGCGGCGCTACTGATGTCGGTGTTGATTTTCACATCTGTCTCGGTGTTTGGCGTTGCGCTATATATATTTATTTAATAGGTGGATTCAACGATGTTTGACAATAAAGTTTTGATGATCACGGGCGGTACCGGCTCGTTTGGTAACACCGTGCTGAACCGGTTTTTGAACACCGATGTTAAAGAAATCATCGTCTTCAGCCGTGATGAAAAAAAACAGGAAGACATGCGGATTGCGTTGAACAATCCTAAAGTCAAGTTTCATATTGGTGATGTCCGAAATTATGAAAGCATCAATCGCGCTATGGCCGGCGTTGATTTTGTTTTTCACGCAGCTGCCTTGAAGCAAGTACCGTCCTGCGAGTTTTACCCAATGGAAGCGGTTCTGACAAACGTCACAGGTACCGAAAACGTCCTGAATGCCGCGATTGATAACAATGTAAAACGTGTTGTACTCCTGAGCACCGATAAAGCCGTGTATCCGATCAACGCCATGGGTATTTCGAAGGCCATGGGTGAGAAGATTCTGATCGCCAAGTCGCGCACCGTTCGCGAAGGCGGCCCTGTCTTTTGCGCAACCCGTTACGGCAACGTGATGGCTTCGCGCGGCTCGGTAATTCCTCTGTTCGTCGATAAAATCAAAGCCGGCGTTCCACTGACAGTTACTGACCCGAACATGACACGCTTTTTGATGAGCCTGGAAGATTCGGTCGATTTGGTACTGCATGCTTTTGAACATGGCGAACAAGGCGATATCTTCGTACAGAAAGCGCCGGCCAGCACCATCGGTGACCTGACCGTTGCATTGAAAGAGCTGTTTGCCAGTGAAGCTGTGGTCAATATCATTGGTACACGCCATGGCGAAAAACTGTACGAGTCGTTAGTGTCTCGCGAAGAAATGGCCAAGGCCAAGGACATGGGCAGATACTACCGTATTCCTGCGGATAACCGCGATCTGAACTACGATAAGTTCATTATCGAAGGGCAGCCTGAAGCAAATGCGATTGACGATTACACTTCTCACAATACAGAACTATTGAGCGTAGAGCAGATCAAGCAGTTGCTGCTGACGCTAACCTATATTCAACAGAATATTGGTTGATCAGCATGACCTTATTAAGCGTCATTATACCTACACATAACCGTGCCCAGTACGCAGTGCAATCGATTAGTTCAATTTTAGAGCTGTCGCCCGATATTCAAGTGGTGGTGTGCGACTCCAGCCCTGTTGACGAGATCTCTGGCCACTTCGTGGACAGTTACTCAGCCTCGCGTTTAAAGTTAATCAGGTCGGGCCATGGCATTAGTGTTGTCGATAATTTTAATCTCGGGCTTGATTCTGCGGACGGTGAGTACCTGGTGTTCATCGGGGATGACGACTTTGTTGGCAAAGAGATCGTGCAGGTCGCTGAGTGGGCGCGAGGCAAGAAAATTGATTCTGTGAAATTTAATTTTCCGGCTTTGTATTACTGGGATGACTTTAAGCACTCCACTCAAGGCGATGCTTATTCCGCAACCCTGCACATCACGCCCTTTGACGGCTCGGTGACACCTCATGACTTAAAAGCATCCATGCGCCATGCGCTTGATAATTTTGGGGGGGGAGTTTTTGATATGCCTCGCGCTTATGCCGGGATGATTTCTGCGGAGTTGGCGCGGAGAATCAAGCTGAAGTACGGTCAGGTATTTGGCGGTGTAAGCCCTGATATATACAGCTCTTTTCTTATTGCCAATGAATCGAATGCCTGCGTACTGGTAGATTATCCTGTTATTATACCGGGTGCTTCAGGTATGAGTACTTCTGGGCAAAGCAGTTCAGGTGAGCATTACGGCAAGCTAAGGGAAAACGCTCATATTGCTCCGTTTAAAAATCTGGTATGGGATGAGCGTATCCCGGAATTTTATTCGGTTCCGACGGTGTGGTCCTACTCGCTGTTGAAAGCCGTTGAAAAAGTAGAAGCGTCTGACGGCCTTAATCTACATCCAAATTTTGGCCGGGTGCTGGTAAAGTGCTTCGTTTATTTTCCTCGTTCTTACAAAGAAACGTTTAGTTCTTTTCGAAGAACCGCAGCGTACTATGGTTACGCGAAAGTAATCTATCAAGTGGTTCGCTCGGTGGGGGCGGAGTTTGTGTGGGTTCTGTCACGCATTTCTACAAAGCTGTTTAAGTCAAAAGTGTCACTTGATAGCTCAGTGTTGAAGGGGCTTGATACGACGTACAGCGCGAGTCACGGCTTGCAACTTTTTTTAGCTGATTACCCTGCAAAGCTTAGGCTTCCGGTGTGAGCGCGCGTGCAGAGGGTAAGGCGTTAGTTTTGATTTTTATTAAGGTTTGCGCCGTTTGCCGTGAATCAAAATAGCAAGAGGTATATGGTTCGCCGTTAAATTTTTACAGATGGATCTCAATAGTAACGCTTTTAGGTGAATAGGTTTTTAATGGAATTTTATGTTTCGAGTACCTTGTTTTTTGTGATGGCGAGTTTGTTTGGTAGCTACACAAGGTGGCCGCGTACATTCTTTTTCATAGGCCTGCTCCCTATGATTTTGATCGCATTGCTTAGAGGTAACGTCGGTATCGATACGGCCGTCTATTTGCAAGAAATACAACGCATCGCGGAGGCCGGCGAGTATACCCGCACGTTTGAGCCTTTGTTTGAAAAACTGATCCTGTTTTTTTCGAGTTTTTTTGACTCGCCAAGAGCTGTATTGGCCGCATTAGGCGCAATAACGACGGTTTTTTTGGTAATGGGCGCGATTCAAAAAAACCAATCATTGCTGGTTTTTTGCGCCTTTATAATTCCCGTTTATTATTTTGATATGGTGATGAATGGGGTCCGCTATGGACTTTCGTTTGCTATCGTTTTTTGGGCGTTAATTTACTTAAGAGATGGCAAAGAGAAAAGGTTCATCGCTTGGGTAGTGGTGGCCAGCCTGATTCAAAGCTCGGGTGGGCTGCTTGGCCTGATGTTGTATGTTCTGCACAGTCGGCGCTGGAGGGTATTGATTGGTTGCACGGTTCTATTCGCCGTGGGGTTCGTCGGCGCCTACCCGTATTTCATCGCGAAATTTCAGAATTACTCTGAGATTTACACCGCTTCTATCTTTTCGGGTCTGTCTACTTTAATCGTCACTGTTGCGGCGCTCTTAATATGGATGCTTGATCCTGGCACACGCAAAAATACGTTCTCGGCCTGCTGTATTTTGTTAAGTATTGCATGCTTGATGTTCGGTGTTGCGCAAATTTCATACGCAGGCTTAAGGTTTTTGCAGTTAGTCAGTTTCGCGACGTTTCTCTACTTTATCATTTCGATGTCGAGCAATCGTGTCACACTTTCCAACGTGTCTAAAGCAGCACTGTTGGGCGTGGCGGTTATTGCGTTCATTCTAAAAATGAAGAATTTTTCGGACAGCTTTAACGAAGGTCCATCGCCCTTTGTACCATATTTGTTTTTCTGGGAGTGAACCCGATGTCGGAAGCGATGTGCTCAATTATTGTTCCCGTGTTCAATGTGCATGAATTTTTGCAGAGATGCTTGGTAAGTTTAAAGGCTCAGACTTATAAAAATATCGAAATTATAATTGTTGACGACGGCTCCACCGACGGATCTCTGGAGGTCTGCAAAGAATTTTTTGCGCATGACCTAAACGTAAAATTTTTAGAACAGCTCAATAGTGGACAAGGCGTGGCGCGCAATCTGGGTGTGCGCGTCGCCTCGGGGGAGTACATTGTTTTTGTTGACGCAGATGACTGGATTGATAAAGACCTGTGCTTAGACTTAGTTTCGCGCATGACAGAGGAACGGTTGGATTTCATTAGTTTTGGTCTTGACTTTGTCACGCAAGACGAGAAGATTGTGCACGAGATCAGGCGTTTCCGCTTTGAAACACTGTCGGGGGATGCCATCTTCAAAGCGGCAATGTTAGATGATGCGGTTTTATCAAGTCCCGTCAACAAGATGTACCGTCGTTCATTTTTACGAGAGCACTCAATTGAGTTTCCAGCGGTCCGCGCCTGTGAGGACATGTATTTTTCCAGGGCGGTCTCTTTTTTCTCATCGCGTACAGCGTTTGTTTCTAAGGTTTATTACCACGCCTTGATTAGAAATAACAGTACTAGCCGCTCTATTAGTTGGGTATTTTTTAGCTCGCTGATAGAGGTCATTCGATTGGAATCTATCTTTCTTGAAAAAAATGGTGTGGCGCAACAATACTATCATTTATTCCTTGCTCATGTGTCCAAGCAAATTTCTCATGCGTTGGTGCTCGCCGCTTTTCGTATGCCGGTGTATGCGGAGTACAATAGCGTAGCAGTTAAGCTAATGGGGCTGCCTGAGATGAATCTGGCCAATAGCCCAGACGTTCAGGCATTACTTGGAATTAAACACAAGGCGGTGTTGAGACTGGCCACGTATCCGCGGCTGCTGCGTTTAATTGCTAAAAGTTTGAAGCTTATTAACTATTCTCCTTACTAATTTATAGGTTAACTATTGTGCTGAAAGTATATGGTTTTAGAGGGCTTTTGAAGCTGCTCTGTGACGTGATGTATAGCAGGCTATTTTACCCAAGCGCGCGTATTGTGCGACGTCCGTTTTATATGCGTGGTGCGCGGCATGTTGCGATCGGTAAGGGGTTTACTACCGGGGTAAGCTGTAGGATTGACGCTTTCCCCGAAAAGGCTGGCACTTGTATCCATATTGGTAAGGATGTACAAATCAATGATTACGTGCACTTGGGCAGTGTTGAGTCGATCACAATCGGCGACAGGGTATTGATCGCGAGCAAGGTCTTTATCAGTGACCACAACCACGGGGTGTATAAAGGCAGCGAAGCCCATTCCTCGCCTTTTGAGAGCCCTATAGAGCGCAAGCTCGTGTCTGCTCCTATCGTTATTGAAGACGATGTGTGGCTTGGTGAGTTCGTGTGTGTGCTGCCGGGTGTGACTATCGGAAGAGGCAGTATTATCGGTGCCATGTCGGTAGTGACGCGCAGCATTCCGCCAATGTGTATTGCGGTGGGATCGCCTGCTAAGGTGATAAAATCCTATGATATCGTCAGCTCATCGTGGGTGGAGGTATGAGCACA
Organism: Pseudomonas quebecensis; assembly: GCF_026410085.1. NCBI lineage: Bacteria > Pseudomonadati > Pseudomonadota > Gammaproteobacteria > Pseudomonadales > Pseudomonadaceae > Pseudomonas > Pseudomonas quebecensis. Next base: position 3,520,685 of record NZ_CP112866.1, on the reverse strand, counting down.
TTGAGTACCGCGCCCACCAAGGCGCGCGTGGCAGTATTAATGGCGGCCTATAACGGCACCCAATGGCTGCAAGAGCAGGTTGACTCAATTCTTGGTCAGCAAGGTGTCGACGTTACATTGTTTGTAAGTGTCGATATATCGTCAGATAACACTGAGCAATGGGTGACTTCACTCAGCGAGGCTGACGCACGCGTTATTCCATTGCCCTACGGTCTTAAGTTTGGAGGGGCGGCGAAAAACTTCTTTCGTTTGATTCGTGATGTGGATTTCAATGGTTATGATTATATTTCCTTCGCTGATCAAGACGATATCTGGGTCGCCGACAAACTTGTATCAGCTCATCAAAAGCTTTCCAATCCCGGTGTGTCGGCTTACTCGGGTAACGTCACAGCGTTTTGGCCTGACGGCCGCCAAGTGGTCTTGAATAAGGCGCAAGCACAACAAACGTATGACTTCATTTTTGAGGCTGCAGGCCCAGGCTGTAGTTATGTATTGAAGGTGGCAGAGGCTAGTGCCTTCAAACAGTTTCTTTTGGATAATTGGTCCGCGGCGAATAATGTATCTCTGCATGATTGGTTGATGTACGCTTGGTTTCGTGCCAAGGGCTTGGTGTGGTTTATCGATCCTTGCCCAAAGATACTGTACCGTCAGCACTCTAATAATCAGGTAGGCGCAAATGAGGGTTTAAAAGCGCTTATGGCTCGCCTGTCGTTGATGCGTTCCGGTTGGTACAGAGCTGAGATAGCCAAAATTACCCAGCTGTTGTCGGCAGATCTGCCGCAACTGCCTGCCGAGTTAAAAGCTTCCGGTAAAGTTTCGTTAAGTTTCCTGGTGAAGAACTTCAATTGCACACGGCGTCGACTTCGTGATCGTTTTCTTTTAGCGATCGTGATCATTTTAGGAATTTATTAGTGCGAGGCTACGCTTATGAATAGCATATTTGTGACGGGCGCGTCTGGTTTTGTTGGCCGGGCATTAGTCGAAAGATTAGTCGCCGATAATATTCCCTGTGTGGCGGCGGTACGACGACACGTTGATTCAATTCCTGCGTCTGTGAAAACGGTAAATTTTGACTCGTTGGAAGAATTGGTTGACTGGTCGACGGCGTTGGTTGGCCAAGATGTTGTCGTTCATTGCGCGGCGCGCGTGCATGTGATGAACGATACTGTGATGGACCCGCTTGCCGAATTTCGTAAGGTCAACGTTGACGGCACTCTGCACCTCGCGTCACAAGCTGCGGCGGCAGGCGTTAAGCGGTTTGTGTTTATCAGCTCGATCAAAGTAAACGGCGACGGCACTCTGCCGGGCATCCCTTATAAGGCTGACGATGCGCCTTGCCCCACCGACCCGTATGGCGTGTCGAAGAGGGAAGCCGAAGACGGGCTTCGTGCCCTGGCTGAAAAGACCGGCATGCAGGTCGTCATTATTCGCCCCGTACTGGTATACGGCCCAGGCGTTAAGGCCAATTTCCTAAGCATGATGCGTTGGTTGGACAAGGGCGTTCCTTTACCGTTTGGCGCTATAGGTAACCGCCGCAGTCTGGTCGCGATCAATAACCTGGTTGATCTGATCGTGACGTGTATTGCGCACCCGGCAGCGGCTAATCAAACCTTTTTGGCCAGTGACGGGCAGGATTTATCAACCACGGGCCTGCTGAAAAAAATGGCAAAAGCGTTGAATAAACGTGCTTATCTTCTTCCTGTGCCTGGTTGTATGTTGAAAGTTACTGCCGCGGCGGTCGGAAAAAAGGACCTGTCGCAGCGACTATTGGGTTCGTTGCAGGTCGATATTGCTAAGACCAAGACGGTTCTGCAATGGCAGCCTCCGGTGACGGTTGATGCAGCGCTTAGAGCGACGGCTTTACATTATTTGGAACTTAAAGAACAATGATTTACGGGTCTCTAGCTATCGTCGTTGTCCTGCTGTCGCTCGTGCTGACCGGCGCGTTAAGGCGTTACGCTTTGTCGAGAAGCATTATGGACATCCCCAATGCAAGGAGCTCGCATTCGGTCGCGACCCCGCGCGGTGGAGGCGTGGCCATCGTGCTGGCGTTTCTTTTATGCTTGCCAGTACTCGGGTACTTAAACCTAGTTGGCCTAGAGGTGCTGATTGGCTTGGGGTGTGCGGCCGCGTTAATCGCGATTATCGGGTTTATGGATGATCATGGTCATATCGCGGCACGCTGGCGTCTGCTCGGTCATTTTTGCGCTGCAACGTGGGCGCTTTTTTGGCTCGGTGGGCTTCCGCCGCTTCAGTTAATGGGTGTCAGTGTTGATTTTGGCTGGGTAGGCCACATCTTGGCAGCGTTCTATTTAGTCTGGATGCTGAATTTATATAACTTTATGGATGGCATTGACGGTATAGCCAGTGTCGAAGCTATATTTGCCTGTTTTGGCGCTTGTTTACTGTACTGGTTTGTCGGGCTGCCCCAGCTGATTTGGTTGCCTTTTTTACTAGCTATGTCTGTTATAGGGTTCCTTTTTTGGAACTTCCCCCCCGCGCGAATTTTTATGGGCGACGCTGGCAGCGGTTTTTTGGGCATTGTGCTGGGGATTATCTCTATTCAGGCGGCCTGGACGTCGTCACAGCTCTTTTGGTCTTGGTTGATTCTGGTCGGGGTATTCGTAGTTGATGCGACCTACACCCTAGCTCGTCGCTTAATGCGCGGTGATAAAATTTACGAGGCTCATCGCAGCCATGCCTATCAATACGCTTCTCGGCGTTTCGGGCATCATCGCCCGGTGACGTTGGCTGTGGCTGCGATCAACGTGGCATGGCTTATGCCTTGGGCAATCGCCGCTGCGGTTTATCAGGTCGACGGCCTTGTGTGTCTGTTGCTGGCCTACCTGCCGCTTGTCGCGTTGGCGGTGAAGTTTCATGCGGGTAAGCTTGAAAACGCTTCTTAGCAGCACGGTGATATTTGCAGTCAAAAATTGCTGAGAGCCGTACAATCAGGGCTGGCGCTTAATTAGTAGGAGCAGTCTGGGTGGACGAAGGGGTTATGGAGAAATTACGGACGATGCTTGTGGGCCTACCACGGCGTCAGAAACGCCTTATTCAGGTATCCACTGATGTAATCGTCGTGTGGGCGGCGTTATGGCTGGCATTTGTCGTAAGGCTTGGCATTGATGATATGGTCAATCCTCTGCGAGACCATTTGTGGCTGTTCCTTGCCGCGCCGATAGTTGCGATCCCTTTGTTCATTCGTTTTGGTATGTACAGAGCGGTCATGCGCTATTTCGGTAATGATGCGTTAATTGCGATTATCAAGGCCGTCAGCCTTTCGTCCCTGATTCTGGGCGTATTGGTGTATTGGTACAGCAATCACCAGACGGTAGTTCCGCGCTCGATTATTTTCAACTACTGGTGGCTCAGCCTGATCATGGTTGGCGGCCTGCGTTTGGCGATGCGTCAGTATTTCCTTCGTGACTGGTTTTCGACGGTTCAGCATGTTCCTTTCACCAGTCGTGAAGATGGTCTGCCGCGTGTGGCCATCTATGGTGCCGGGGCTGCGGGTAACCAACTGGTTGCAGCGTTACGCATGGGCCGCGTGATGCGCCCGGTAGCCTTCATCGACGATGACGCGAGTATTTCCGACCGCGTGATCTCCGGTTTGCAGGTATATAAACCGAAGCACATCCAGCGCATGATCGATATAACCGGTGCTCAAGAGATTCTTTTGGCACTGCCTTCTTCAAACCGGGCGCGTCGTCGCGAAATTCTCAGTTTTCTGGAGGTTTTTCCGCTGCACGTCAGAAGCGTTCCAGGCTTCATGGATCTGGCCAGCGGGCGTGTGAAGGTTGACGATATTCAAGAAGTCGACATCGCCGATCTCTTAGGCCGCGACGCCGTACCAGCTCAGCACGAATTGCTTGAACATTGCATCAAGGGTCAGAGCGTACTTGTGACTGGCGCAGGCGGTTCTATTGGTTCCGAGCTGTGTCGGCAGATCCTATCGCTGCGCCCGACGACCCTGTTACTTTTCGAGCACAGTGAGTTTAATCTCTACAGTATTCTGTCTGAACTTGAACAGTGTGTCGTCCGCGAGTCGCTGCCTGTGAAAGTGTTGCCAATCCTGGGGTCTGTACGTAACAAGGCCAAGCTGTTGGATGTAATGAAAACCTGGCATGTTGATACTGTTTATCATGCGGCGGCTTATAAGCACGTACCGATGGTAGAGCACAACATAGCCGAAGGCATATTGAACAATGTGATCGGTACGCTGAATACAGCTCAGGCTGCGCTTCAGGTAGGTGTCGCAAACTTTGTGTTGATTTCAACCGATAAAGCCGTTCGCCCGACTAACGTGATGGGCAGTACAAAGCGTTTGGCCGAGTTGACGCTTCAGTCGCTCAGTCGCGAAATCGCACCTGTTTTATTTGGCGAAAAATCAAACGTTTCGCACGTTAACAAGACCCGTTTTACAATGGTGCGCTTTGGCAATGTGCTGGGTTCCTCAGGTTCTGTTATTCCGCTTTTTCACAAACAGATCAAGTCGGGGGGGCCGCTGACGGTGACCCATCCGAAGATCACGCGATACTTCATGACCATTCCCGAGGCGGCTCAGTTGGTCATCCAGGCGGGTTCCATGGGCCGCGGTGGTGATGTATTCGTGCTGGACATGGGCGAACCGGTCAAAATTGTCGAGCTGGCCGAAAAAATGATTCACCTTTCAGGCTTCAGCGTGCGCTCTGAAAAGAACCCGCATGGCGACATTTCTATCGAGTTCTCCGGCTTGCGACCTGGTGAAAAGCTGTACGAAGAGCTGTTGATCGGTGACAACGTGGTGGCGACTCAACACCCGATGATCATGAGCGCTAACGAAGACTATCTGCCGTGGGATGTGCTTAAAGCCAGGTTGACCGAGCTGCTCGCAGCGGTGGATCAGGATGATTACACGCTTGTTCGTCAACTGCTGCGTGACACCGTGAGTGGCTACGCACCTGATGGTGAAATCGTTGACTGGATTTACCAGCAACGTCGCCTGGAACCCTGAGCACAATTGCGCTAAGCCTCTCATACTAAAACGTTGTGGAAAAACAAGGCCGACATAGATCGGCCTTTTTTTACATCATGAGCGCTGAGTGATGTAGCGGCTTTTCTCTGGTATTTAGCCGAAACTCATGAAAAGTGTCGGCCTGAAAATCCTTGGCAATCGCGTTTAGTATGATTGAACAATTGACTTTAAAGGAAAATTTTGATGAGTAATTGGGCCGTGGCGTTGCTGTTGAGCGCCGTTCCGTGCGTTGTAATTGCCGACCCTATCCCGGAAGTTACCGCCCACCATGTAAATATCGTCACTGATGACTCGGTGGACAAGCCAAGTTCTTTGCGCGTGGTCAAGGATACGCACGGCGTATCTGATGCCGTGTTTGCTTACCACAATGCAATTGGCCCGCTTGCATCCGGCTACGGTTTTCATGCGTTGGACGAGGGTGACGGTGGGGCGGGCGGTGGTGCCATAGGCGGTGCCACCACCAGGACGACTATGGCGGATGCGATTGTCGGCAATCGACGTGCTGCCGGCCCGGGTAATGGGGTAATCGGGACTCGTTGGGAGAATGGTGACGGGTCAGGCGTTTACGGGCTGATGCGTGGAACAGGTACCGGCAGCGGTGTCACCGGTTACAAAATCCTGACCGGCGATGGTCATGGTGTTTATGGCAAAAATGAATCAACTGACGGCTCCGGCGTTTATGGTGAGCGCTTGAACGGCGCCGGGCCTGGTTATGGCGTGCTGGGTTATGCGAAAGGCGCGGTGGGCATTGATAATGCGTCAGTTGCCGGCCTGAAAAAGTCGGGAGATTGGGGCTATTCGATCTTGGCCGACTCCAGAGGGCGAGACTCTGCACTAAGGGCATTCTCGGCAGCCAACGCAGCCAAAGCGGTTGACTCGCTCACTGACGCGACAAACAACTCGCCAGTATCAAACGCTTTCGAGCGCGCTAACGGCGCAATGGGCGTCGTCACGTCTGACTTGGTCTCAGGGGGTGGTTCACGCAACGCGCCGCTCGTGGCTAGCGAGTCACGCATTGAGCCGAACGCTGCGTCAACAGGCTCCGCGCGCGTGACCGCTATCGATGCGCGAGTGAGTAATGCAGTGAGCGGCTCCGATGACGTACGCGGTGCCAGCTCGACAGTGCTCGCAACCGATGGTAAACAAGCTATTGGCTACCGTGCGATCGTAGATGGACGAAACGACGCCAACTATGGCGTTTACGCCAACGCAATTGGCGGCAAGAGCAACTATTCCGGTTACTTTGTAGGCGATGTGCAGGTGGGCCGTGTCATGACCCCGACCGATAGCAAGTTGCAAGAGGTGCATGGTGAGGTCGATTATGCCAAAAGCATGCAGCGTGTGCTAGCCAACAAAATTTATGTGTCTGACCGCTACATTGTGTGGAAAGAAACCGACGCAAAAGGCGTCGTAACAGAGAAGCGGCAGAAGATAACCAGTAATGAGACCGGTAACTTGGCTCAAGATGTTCAAAAGACTAACCCGGATGCCGTGGTGGTCAATCCTGAAGGCTACCTGTCGGTTTCGGATCGTGAAGAACTTTATCAACTCAAAGCGGCAGTGATCTATTTGACCCGCCAGCTTGAAGCCAAAGGTATCAATGTAGCACCACATTAACCCGCCGACAGCTTTTTGGCCGCTATAATGAATGCCCTCTTCATAACGGGTAAGAAGGCATTGCGTGGGTGTTTATCACTTAATGTTGAAAGTATTGAACTCATGTTTTGTAACTTAGCTGTTTTTGACTAATCCATGCAATTGCCTAGATTTGAGAGGTAGCTTCGAAAAGCTGCTTTCTTATTAACGATGTCATGGAGCGTCACCAATGCATAACACTTACTTGTCGTCTCTGGTCTTCGCCTTGCTAACTACTCTCTCTGCTGTCGCCAACGCAGCCCCGTCTATCAAGCCGGAAACCGCAGCGCCTATCACCGTTCAGATGAACAAAGTCGAACAGTTCACCAAGGTCAACCTGAACTCCGCGGACGCCGAGGTGTTGCGCCGTGACCTGTTTGGCATCGGTGCCGCCAAGGCCAAGGCGATCATTGCCTACCGCGAAAGTAATGGCCCGTTCACGGCGGTAGATGAGTTGCTTGAGGTAAAGGGTATCGGCAAGGCATTGCTGGAGAAAAATCGCGACAGGCTTATTATTAATTAAGGATGTAAAAAGTCGCCTAGAAGACCGGTCATTGACCGGTCTTTTTATTTTCTGAACCCCGTGACGTTGGCACGAATACTGATTACGTTTGGAGTGAAAATGGTTCAACCATTACGCTCTGATAAACAGGCGGGAGACGAGGTCATTAGCTTGTACTTGAATGATTCGAAGCTCCAGTGTTGGCGCTGTTTACCTAGCCCTGATTGAGGATCTGCAGCATGTACGAAGACTATCCGGCCGCTTACCAAGTCAGTAAAGGCTCAGCATTGCAGGTTGATACGGCGTTCTATACGCGTATTCGCGATCACAAGGATCAGCGTACGTTGATCGAGCAGTTCGAGGTACCGATTCGTACGGGGAGGGCGTGGAAAGTGCCGGCTGGGCATGTATTCCGTGTCACGACACCGGTGGGCCCGCAGGTCGGCGACTTCAACGTATGGAACGCCAACGACCCACGCGAGCGTTTATGGGCGGCGCGTACGCGTCAGCTGCAGGGAGCCCATGTCAGCACTCACGACCGTCTATGGTCGAACCTGCCCTTTCTAAGGCCCTTGGTCACTATCACCGACGACAGCCTGGCCAACTACGGCATCGACGAGCACGGCGGTCGCCTGCATGATCTGCTCGGTACGCGCTGCGACCCCTATGTGAACCGCATGCTCACCGGCGAAGACTTCCACCACCACTGTCACTCGAATCTGACCCGCGCGGTTTTACCCCACGGCCTGACGGAGTTCGACGTGCACGATGTGCTGAATATTTTCCAATGCACGGGCCTCAATCATGACGACATGTACTTCATGAAAGCCTGTCCGGCGCAGAAGGGCGATTATCTGGAGTTCTTTGCCGAGATCGATCTGCTGTGTGCGCTGTCGACCTGTCCGGGTGGGGATTTGTCGCTGCCGATGTGGGGGCCGGATGCGCAGGACCCGCTGACGGTGTGTCGGCCGTTGGGGGTTGAGGTTTACAAGCTGGAGGACGAGTTGCTGAGTGGCTGGAGCCAGCCGGAACGTGCTGCCTATAAGGGACAGCACGGTTTGCAGATCGCCAGGGCGGCTTGGGAATAACCCAAGGTTCAGCGATCCTGCGCATCCTTGGCATCCGCCTGCGCATTTCGCTCGGCCACGCGCTTGCGTTGTTCGTCGGTGAGTTCAACCTTGTTGGCGCTGTCGCGCAGCATCATCAGGCCACCGACGATCGACCCGATCGCCACCACTAAAATCAACCATGCATACCACGGCATAACGCTCTCCTTGAGGCAGATTGCCGTGGGAGAGTTTTCCCACGGTAATAACTGCTTTGAGTTACAGGCTTTCTGAGTAGTTCAGTGTAGGCCTGTTCCGCCTCAGAAACCTTAAAGCCCTGTCAGCATCGCATCCGCTGGCGCATCGGCGCGGTCCTGGGCGGTCAGTTGGAAGTAGATGAAGCCGGCGAGCATAAAGCCCAGGAAGATCAGCCCGATCAAGGCATTGAACCAGGCCATTGCCACCAGGCACACCACCGCCAGTACCAGCGCAATGCCCGGCACGATGGGATAACCGGGTGCGCGGAACGTGCGCTCCAGCAGCGGTTCGGTCTTACGCAGTTTGAACAGGCTGAGCATGCTCATGATGTACATCACGATGGCGCCGAATACGGCCATGGTGATCATTGCCGCGGTCAGGGTCATGCCGCCCAGGTTGATCAGGCCGTCGCTGTAGATGGCGGCGATACCGACCACGCCGCCGGCAATGATGGCGCGGTGCGGTGTCTGAAAGCGCGACAACTTGGCGAGGAAAGGTGGCAGGTAACCGGCGCGTGCCAGGGCGAAGAACTGGCGCGAGTAGCCCAGGATGATGCCGTGGAAACTCGCCACAAGACCGAACAGGCCGATCCACACCAGCATGTGCAACCAGCCGGAGCTGTCGCCCACGACGGTTTTCATGGCTTGTGGCAATGGGTCGTTGATGTTCGACAGGGCGCGCCAGTCGCCCACGCCGCCGGCGAAGAACATCACGCCCATAGCCAGGATCACCAGGGTCAGGATGCCGCTGATGTAGGCTTTTGGAATGGTGCGCTTGGGATCTTTCGCTTCCTCGGCGGCCATGGCCGCGCCTTCGATGGCAAGGAAGAACCAGATGGCGAAGGGGATTGCCGCGAACATGCCGGCAATCGCCGGGGCGCCAAAGGTGTCGGAGCCGGCCCAGCCGTTGAGGGCAAAGTTACTGAAGCTGAACGCCGGCGCGACCACGCCCATGAACACCAGCAGTTCGGCGACGGCGAGTACGCACACCACCAACTCGAAGGTGGCGGCGAGTTTCACGCCGAGGATGTTCAGACCCATGAAGACGATGTAGGCGCCGACGGCTGCGTGTTTCGGGTCCAGGGCCGGGAACTGCACGTTCAGGTAGGCGCCGATGGCCAGGGCGATGGCGGGTGGCGCGAAGACGAATTCGATCAAGGTGGCCAACCCGGCGATCAGGCCGCCTTTCTCACCGAAGGCTCGACGGCTGTAGGCAAACGGCCCGCCGGCATGGGGAATCGCGGTGGTCAGCTCGGTGAAGCTGAAGATGAAGCAGGTGTACATCGCGGCCACCATCAATGAGGTCACCAGGAACCCCAGGGTTCCGGCTACACCCCAGCCGTAGCTCCAGCCGAAGTACTCCCCGGAGATCACCAGCCCGACGGCGATGCCCCAGAGATGCAGGGTGCCCAAGGTGGGTTTGAGTTGTGTGTTCATCGTGTGGCGCTCCTTGAACGGGTTGGAATGGTTCAAGGTGTTGCAGCGGCCATGCCATGGCGCGCAACCGTGTCGTAAAGCGTTGCAACTGTCGTGTGGGGGATGGTTTGGCGTTTGAAGTGTTGCGGTGTTGCACCAGTCAGGTGCGGCGGTGGCCGGGCCGGCGCTATCGGGGGCAAGCCCCCTCCCACAGGTTGACCTAGGATGTACCCGGGCAAATGTGGGAGGGGGCTTGAACCCCGATAGCGTCCACCCCAGCACCCGCATAAACCCACTCTTTACGCCGTCTTTACGCCCCGCCCACGCCCTCGCTCTCGTTCCTTTACACCATTCCTGCCGACAATTGCCCCACACGCGGCACTCGCCGCTAAACGGAGAGACTTCCATGAGCGTTCTGGACGGGGTGTCACTGCTATTGGCCGTGGCGCTGTTCATTTATCTGCTGGTTGCGCTGTTACGCGCGGATCGGAACTAGGAGCAGGCTATGCACAGTTATGACTATTGGCTGATCATCGCCTTCTTCGCCGTGGTGCTGGTGCCGGCGCCGTTTCTGGGGCGGTTCTACTACAAGGTAATGGAAGGCCAGCGCACCTGGCTGAGCCCCGTGCTGGGGCCTGTCGAAAAAGCCTGTTATCGCCTGTCGGGCGTGGACGCGCAGCAGGAGCAAAGCTGGCAGAAATACATGCTGGCCCTGCTGGCGTTCAACCTTGCGGGTTTTTTGCTGTTGTTCGCGATCCTGTTGTTCCAAGGTGCTCTCCCACTGAATCCGCAGAATTTGCCGGGCCAGGAATGGACGCTGGCGTTCAATACGGCGGTCAGTTTCATGACCAATACCAACTGGCAGTCCTACAGCGGTGAGGCGTCCCTGAGCTACCTCAGTCAGATGGCCGGCTTGACCGTGCAGAACTTCGTCAGCGCAGCCACCGGCCTTGCCGTGCTGGTCGCGCTTTGCCGTGGGATCGGCCGCAAATCCGCGCGCACCCTGGGTAACTTCTGGGTCGATATGACTCGCGCCACCCTGTATGGCCTGTTGCCGCTGTGCCTGGTGCTGGCGCTGTTCCTGGTGTGGCAGGGCGTACCGCAGACCTTCGCCCATTACGTTAATGCCGTAACGATGCAGGGCGTGGATCAAGTGATCCCCCTGGGCCCGGCGGCCAGCCAGATTGCCATCAAGCAACTGGGCACCAACGGCGGTGGTTTCTTCGGCGTCAACTCGGCCCATCCGTTTGAAGACCCGACTGCCTGGGCCAACCTGTTCGAAGTGGCGTCGATCATCCTGATTCCGGTGGCGTTGGTATTCACTTTTGGTCACTACGTCAAAGACCTGCGTCAGAGCCGCACGATCCTCGGCTGCATGCTGGCGCTGTTCCTGATCGGTGGCGCGACCTCGCTGTGGTCCGAGTACCAGCCCAACCCGACCCTGAACAACCCGGCGGTGGAGCAAACCGCACCGCTGGAAGGCAAGGAAGCGCGCTTCGGTACCACCGGCACCGTGCTTTGGTCGGTGACCACCACCGCCGCGTCCAACGGCTCGGTCAACGGCATGCAGGACAGCCTCAGCCCCCTCAGCGGCATGGTGGCGCTGGTCAATATGATGGTCGGCGAGGTGATCTTCGGCGGCGTCGGTGCCGGCATGTACGGCATGTTGCTCAACGTGTTGATTGCGGTGTTCCTCGCCGGCCTGATGATCGGCCGCACCCCGGAATACCTGGGCAAAAAACTGCAGGCCAAAGAAGTACAACTGCTGGTGGTGACCTTGCTGGTGATGCCGGTTGGCGTGCTGGTACTGGGTGCCATCGCCGCCAGCCTGCCGGGCCCGGCCTCCGCCATCAGCAACCCCGGACCCCACGGTTTCAGCCAGTTGCTCTATGCCTACACCTCCGCCAGCGCCAACAACGGTTCGGCATTCGGCGGCCTGAGTGCCAACACGCCGTTCCACAACCTGATGCTGGGCCTGGGCATGTTGATCGGCCGCTTCGGTTACATCCTCCCGGTACTGGCCCTGGCCGGCAGCCTGGCGATGAAGAAGAGCGCACCGATTGGCCAGAACAGCTTCCCGACCCACGGCCCGCTGTTTGTGACCCTGTTGACCGTGACCATTCTGCTGGTGGGCGGCCTGACTTTCCTGCCGACACTGGCGTTGGGGCCTATCGCTGAACACTTGAGCATGGGCTTCTAGAAAAGGGATATGAAAATGAATATGCCTGTAAAAAATGCCGCCCCGGTCAAACCCCAGGAGCCGGCCAAAACCGCCATCTCCGCGCTGTGGCGCCCGGCGCTGGTGCAGTCCTTCGTCAAGCTGGATCCGCGTCAACTGCAACGCTCGCCGGTCATGCTGGTGGTGGAACTCACGGCGATCCTCACCACGGTACTGTGCTTCGTGCCGGACACGGCGGTGCCCACGTTCGTCGCCGTGCAAATCGCCGTGTGGCTATGGTTCACCGTGTTGTTTGCCAACTTCGCCGAAGCCTTGGCCGAAGGGCGTGGCAAGGCCCGCGCCGACAGCCTCAAGGCCGGCAGTGAAGGGCTCAGCGCGCGGCGCAAGGAAGCCGATGGCAGCTTCAAGGTCGTGCCGGCCACCAGCTTGCGTAAAGGCGATGTGGTGCGCGTTGCCGCCGGGGAGATGATCCCCGGTGACGGTGAGGTTATCGAAGGCATCGCGGCGGTCAATGAAGCGGCGATCACCGGCGAATCCGCGCCGGTGATCCGTGAGTCCGGCGGCGACCGTTCGGCTGTGACCGGCAACACGCGGCTGGTTTCCGACTGGCTGCTGGTGCGGATCACCGCCAACCCCGGCGAGTCCACACTGGACCGCATGATCGCGCTGGTGGAAGGCGCCAAACGCCAGAAAACTCCCAACGAAGTCGCGCTGGACATCCTGCTGATCGGCCTGACCCTGATCTTCCTGCTGGTGGTGGTGACGCTGCAGCCGTTCGCCCACTTCGCCAATGGCAGCTTGCCTCTGGTGTTCCTGGTCGCACTGCTGGTGACGCTGATTCCTACGACCATTGGCGGTTTGTTGTCGGCCATCGGCATCGCCGGCATGGACCGTCTGGTGCGTCTGAACGTGATCGCCAAGTCCGGCCGCGCCGTGGAAGCGGCGGGGGACGTGCATGTGCTGCTGCTGGACAAGACCGGCACCATCACGTTCGGTAACCGTCGTTGCGCGGCCGTGCTGGCGGCGCCTGGCGTAAGCGGCCGCGAGCTGGCCGAGGGCGCGCTGCTGGCGTCCCTGGCGGATGACACCGCGGAAGGCAAATCCATCGTCGAATACCTGCGCGCCCTGCACCCACAGGCTGAACCGACCCCGGATGAACTGACCGGCGTGCCGTTCAGCGCCGAAACCCGCTTGTCCGGTGTCGACTACCAAGGCCGCGTGTTCCGCAAAGGCGCGGTGGATTCGCTGCTGGCGTTTATCGGCCAGCAACGCGGCGACCTGCAACCGGCCATGTCGCGGGAGATCGACAAGATCGCCCAGAGCGGCGGCACGCCTTTGCTGGTGTGTGCCGATGGCAAATTGCTCGGCGCGATTCACCTCAAGGACGTGGTCAAACCGGGTATCCGTGAACGTTTCGCCGAGCTGCGCAAGCTGGGGATTCGCACCGTGATGGTCACCGGCGACAACCCGCTGACCGCCGCCGCGATTGCCGCCGAAGCCGGCGTGGATGACGTCCTCGCCGAAGCCACTCCGGAGAAAAAACTCGCGCGCATTCGCCATGAGCAGAACGACGGTCGCCTGGTTGCGATGTGCGGCGACGGCGCCAACGACGCCCCGGCGCTGGCTCAGGCGGATGTCGGCATGGCCATGAACGACGGCACCCAGGCCGCCCGCGAGGCCGCCAACATGGTCGACCTCGACAGCGACCCCACCAAGTTGCTGGACGTGGTGCAGATCGGCAAGGAACTGCTGGTGACCCGCGGCGCGCTGACCACGTTTTCCATCGCCAACGACGTGGCCAAATATTTCGCGATCCTGCCGGCGTTGTTTGCCTCGATCTACCCGCAACTGGGCGTGCTCAACGTGATGCACCTGCAGAGCCCGCAGAGCGCGATCCTGTCGGCGATTGTGTTCAATGCACTGATTATCGTGGTGCTGATCCCGCTGGCACTGCGCGGTGTACGGGTGCAGGCGGCGAGTGCGGCGGCCTTGCTGCGCCGCAATCTGTTGATCTACGGGCTGGGCGGGATTCTGGTGCCGTTCGTGGGCATCAAGGCCATCGACATGCTGCTGACCGCCTTGCACCTGGTGTAACTCCAAGCCTGTTTGCGTGGTGAGGGCGCTTGCTCGGGCAGCGGCCCCGGCGCCCTCACCACCGGGTTTCTCAACTGATTGAGGATATGAACATGACCCCTACCATTCGCCCAGCCATCAGCCTGTTGGTTCTGATGACTCTGATCACCGGCATCGCTTACCCGTTGGTGGTCACCGGCGTGGCCCAGCTGGCATTCCCCGACCAGGCCAACGGCAGCCTGGTGCGCGACGCCAGCGGCAAAGTGCGCGGTTCCAGCCTGATCGCCCAGGAATTTACCGGTGACAGCTGGTTCCACCCGCGTCCGTCCGCCGGCGCTTTTGCCACGGTGTCGAGCAGCGCCAGCAACCTCGGGCCGAGCAACCCGGCGTTGGCTGCGCGCGTCTTCGACGATGCCACTAAACAGTTGGTGCCCAGCCAGGGGCCGGTGCCATTGGCCTCGCTGACGACCTCTGGCAGCGGACTTGATCCACACTTGCCACCGCAGGCGATTACCTATCAACTGGCGCGCGTGGCGGCGGCGCGGAACGTGCCGGTGGCCACGTTGCAGCGGTTGCTGGATGAACACATCGAAAGCCCGCTGGTGGGCCCGCCGGTGGTGAATGTGTTGGCATTGAACATGGCCCTGGAAAAATTGTAAGCAGTGAAACCGCCTTCGCGGGCAAGCCCGCTTCCACAGGAGTATGCATTTCAAATGTGGGAGCGGGCTTGCCCGTGAAGGCGGCCTGAAGCGCAACCAATAAACACCGTAAGGAACCAACGAGCATGAGCGACTCCGGCCGCGCCGACGCCCTGTTAGCCGATCTGCCCCGGGACGGCCGTGGCCGGCTCAAAGTCTTTCTTGGGGCCGCGCCGGGTGTGGGCAAGACCTACGCAATGCTCCAGGCCGCCCATACCCAGCTGCGCCAGGGCGTGAAATTGATCGCCGGTGTGGTCGAAACCCACGGCCGCGCCGAAACCGAAGCCTTGCTCGGTGGCCTGCCGCAGCAACCCTTGGTGCGCCGCGAGTACCGTGGCGTGACACTTGAAGAAATGGACCTCGACGGCCTGCTCGCGGCCAGGCCCAAACTGGTGCTGGTGGACGAGCTGGCCCACAGCAACGCCCCCGGCAGCCGCCATGAAAAACGCTGGCAGGACATCCAGGAACTGCTGGCCGCCGGTATCGACGTGTTCACCACGGTTAACGTCCAGCACCTGGAAAGCCTCAACGACCAGGTGCGCGGCATCACCGGCGTGCAGGTGCGTGAAACCCTGCCGGACTGGGTGTTGCAGGAGGCCGACGAACTGCTGCTGATCGACCTGCCGTCCCGCGAACTGCTCGAGCGCCTGCGCGACGGCAAGGTCTACGTGCCGGAGCAGGCGCGCGCGGCCATCGATGCGTTCTTCACCCAGACCAATCTGATGGCGCTGCGCGAGTTGGCGATGCAGACCGCCGCGGCCCACGTCGACGACGACCTGGCCCAGGGCTACCGCCAACTCGGCCAGGCCGCGCCAGCGGTGCGCGGGCGTTTGCTGGTGGGCGTGGATGGCGATGCCCAGGCCGAACGCCTGGTGCGGCACGCCAGCCGCGTGGCGCAGCGTCGGCATCTGCCGTGGAGCCTGGTGCACATCGACAACGGTCGCGCACGGGACGAACAATCGCGCCTGCGCCTGCAAAACGCCCAGCAATTGGCCGAGCGGCTGGGCGGGGAGGTGGTGCTGTTGCGCGCCGGCGAGGTGGCCAAGACCTTGATCCAGCACGCCGCCGAGCGTCGCGCCAGCCTGCTGCTGGTGGGGCAGTCGCGCAGACGTTGGCATCGCCAGGTGTTCGGGGGCGGCCTGGCCGCACGGCTGCTGCGCAATGCCCGGGGCCTGGAAATCAACGTGCTCGACAGCGACGATACCCCGGCTGCGCCACGTCTACCGGAAGTGCGCGGCCTGGTGTGGTTCGATTACGCCCTGGCGGTGTTCGCCACCCTGGTGGCCGCTGGCGTGGCGTGGGCGGTGTCCAGTGTGTTGCCGCTGCCGAATATTTCGCTGGTGTTCCTCGCGGCGGTGTTGCTGGTGGCGGTACGCAGCAGCCTGGGACCGTCCCTGGTGTGCGCGGCGTTGTCGTTCCTGACCTATGACTTTCTGTTTATTCCGCCGAACTTCTCATTTGCTATCCAGCGTGAAGAAGACGTGTTGACCCTGTTGTTTTTCCTGCTCATGGCGGCGCTCACCGGCAACCTCGCCGCGCGCCAGCGCCGGCAACTGCAAGCCTTGCGCGATACCCAGGAAGAGACCAGCGAACTGCTCGACCTGTCACGCAAACTCACCGCCGCCACCGACCGCCAGGCGGTAATCAGCGCGGCCGCGCATCACTTGGAGGGCTGGAGCGATCTGGACTTGTGCCTGGTCAATCGCGACGGTCAGGGCGGCTGGACGGTGGAGAACGGTGGCCCGCTGACGTTCACCGAAGCTGAACGCGCCGCCGCCGACTGGGCCTGGCAACACGACCAGCCGGCGGGCATGGGCACCGGCACCTTGCCGTTCGGGCGTTGGTGGTGGTGGCCGCTGTCGGGGGAGGAGGGGCCGCTGGGTTTGCTGGGCGTCAGCGCTAAACCCGGCCTTGAGTTGAGCGGCCAACGCCGTCGCCTGCTCACGGCCTTGAGTCAACCCCTGGCCCAGGCGTTGGCCCGCGCCCAATTGGCGCAGGAGCTGGAGTCCGCACGACTGCACGGGGAAACCGAACAACTGCGCAGCGCCTTGCTCGCCTCGGTGTCCCACGATTTGCGCACGCCGTTGACGTCCATGCGCGGCAGCATCGACAGCCTGTTGGCGCTGGGCGAGGCCATCCCCCTGGAAGATCGTCTCGAACTGCTTGAGGGCACCCGCGATGAGGCCGAGCGCCTCGACCGCTATATCCAGAACCTGTTGGATATGACGCGCCTGGGCCACGGCGCGCTCAAATTGGCGCGCGATTGGGTGTCGCCGGGCGATATCGTCGGCAGCGCCCTGGGCCGTCTGCGCGCGGTGCTGGCGCCGTTGCAGGTGAGCACCGATGTGCCGCCGGAGTTGCCGCTGCTGTATGTGCACGCGGCGTTGATCGAACAGGCGCTGGTCAATGTGCTGGAAAACGCTGCGCGCTTTTCACCGCCCCACGGGCGCCTGCAATTGAAGGCCGGGGTCTTGGACAACCAGCTGTTTTTCGCCGTGGCTGACGAAGGGCCGGGGATTCCCGAGGAGGAGCGCACGAAAATTTTCGATATGTTCTACACCGCTGCGCGCGGTGATCGCGGCGGGCAGGGCACTGGCCTGGGCCTGGCGATCTGCCAGGGGATGGTTGGCGCGCACGGTGGGCATATTCGCGTTGGCGACGGCATCGACGGGCGCGGCACCTGCATCAGTCTGTACCTGCCGCTGCCCACCCAGCCTGGCCTGGAGCGTGAGCCGTGAGCTACCCTGTTTTCTCCCCGGATTTTGATGGAACACCATGAGCCAGACCGCGACGATTTTGGTCATTGATGACGAACCGCAGATCCGCAAGTTCCTGCGCATCAGCCTGGCCTCCCAGGGCTACAAAGTGATCGAGGCCGGTACCGGCAACGAAGGCCTGGCCCAGGCGGCGCTGAGCAAGCCGGACTTGCTGGTGCTGGATCTGGGGCTGCCGGATATGGATGGTCAGCAAGTGCTGCGCGAATTCCGTGAATGGTCGACGGTGCCGGTGCTGGTGCTGTCGGTACGCGCCAGCGAAGGGCAGAAGGTCGAAGCCCTCGACGGCGGCGCCAATGACTATGTGACCAAGCCCTTTGGCATCCAGGAATTTCTCGCGCGGATACGTGCACTGTTGCGCCAGGCCCCGGCGGGTGAGGCGCAGGAAGCCGCGTTGTGCTTCGGCCCGTTGACCGTCGATCTGGCCTATCGCCGCGTGCTGCTGGACGGCGCCGAAGTGGCGCTGACCCGCAAGGAATACGCGGTGCTGGCGCAACTGGCGCGCCACCCCGGTCGGGTGATTACCCAGCAACAACTGCTCAAGGACATCTGGGGCCCGACCCATACCGAAGACAGCCACTACCTGCGCATCGTGGTGGGCCATCTGCGCCAGAAATTGGCGGATGACCCGACGCAGCCGAGGTTTATTGTGACCGAGGCCGGGGTGGGGTATCGGTTGCTGGGGGCGTAAATATGTTTCCGGCGTTTGAGTAGAGGGTATGCCCCAAATCCAGGCGCCTTGGTTTGTCGGGTAAACCACATTGTCTGAAGTGGGGCCGCTTCGCAGCCCAGCGCAGGGCAAGCCTGCTCACCACAACAAGCGTGCTCACCAGGACAAGCCTGACTCCGGCGCCTTCAAGGCTGTTCACTCTCGTACCGATCCAGCGTGTCGCTGGCAATCTCCCGCCCAAGGGCGATCAACTCCGGTGCCTTGTAGAACTCAAAAAAACGACACACCCGCTTGGGCACGTTGATCAGCACATCCGGCGGATAGCCGGCGATTTTGTACTGGGCCAGCGACGTTTGCATCACCTCGAAGCTCTGGTTGATCAGGTCCAGCAGCGACGCCGGGCCGACATTATCGATGATGAAAGATCCGGTCGCCGACTTCGGCGCACCGGGTTTTTCCGGCGCGGCGGCCGGTTGCTGCGATTCGGGTTCGGCCGACTCCAGCCACGGATTGATATCCGCTGCCTGGGCCTGCAGCGCTTCCTGTTCAAGCTTCATTAACTGCTCGGCCTGTTTGCGGCGAAAGGGCAAGTGCGAGCCCAGTGACTTGGCCAGGCTGTTGAAACGACTCTTGAACGCCGGCGGGCGAGGAATGACCGGCAGCTGATAGTGCTTCTGGTTGGTCGCGTTGAGGTTGACGGCGATGATCAAGTCGCAGTGGCTCGAGACGACGGGTACGATCGGTAACGGGTTGAGCAGGCCACCGTCCACCAGCATGCGGTTGCCTTGCATCACCGGTGTGAACAGGCTGGGAATCGCCGCCGAGGCGCGCATGGCCTGATGCAGGCAACCTTCCTGGAACCAGATTTCCTGCTGGTTGGTGAGATCGGTGGCGACGGCGGTGTAGGGGATGCGCAGCTCTTCGATATTCAGTTCGCCGACGATCTTGCGAATCTGCCCGAAGACCTTCTCGCCGCGGATCGCCCCCAGGCGAAAACTCACATCCACCAGGCGCAGCACATCCAGGTAATCCAGGCTTTCGATCCAGCGGCGATATTCGTCCAGCTTGCCGGCGGCGTAGATGCCACCCACCACGGCCCCCATGGAACATCCGGCGATACACGCGATGTCATAGCCGCGCCGCTCGATCTCCTCGATGACGCCGATATGGGCGTAGCCACGGGCTCCGCCGGAGCCCAGCACCAGGGCAACACGTTTCTTCATGGTCCATGTCCTTTCCAACGCAGACGCCCACAATGCACCTATTGAGGGGGCCGCTTCAATGCTCGGCGCCGACCTGCACAATTTTTCCAGAATAGTCACGCCGCTCGGGTATGCTCTGGCAATCGGCGGGCGTGATTTCCCCTTGGTGGACAAGGCACTTTTCCCCGTGGGCAACGTCTACTCCCTACGACTGTTTCTTCCTTTTGAGGTGTCATCAATGAAAGCCTGGATGTGTGTACCTGTGATCGTGCTGGCCCTGGCCGGTTGTGCCGGGAAAACCGCCTACCGCGACAGCTGCGGGTCGCAATTGGATGCCGCCTGGAAAGAACTGGACCTGGCCAAGGCCGAAGGTTTCGCCGGCACCGTGAGCTATTCCAAAGCCTTGTCGCTGTTGACCGGCGCGAAAACCCAGCAGCAATTCGAAGCGTTTGAAGGTTGTGCCAACAAGGCCGAAAAAGCACGCTTCTATATTCGTGAATCACGCGCCGGCCGTTGATCCGCACCGCGCATCTTGAGCCGTCAGGAAACATACCTTTTCAGGGGAGTCAGTGATGTCAGCGTTGGTTGATCAGTTAGTCGCTCAGGTCATTGGCCTGGAAGTAGGGTTACTGAGCTGCCAGGCTCGGCTCGCTGCCGTCACCGACGATGAGGCCCTGCATGACCTGCGCACTACCGTGCGCCGGCTGCGCAGCCTGCTGCGCCCGTTGCGCGGTTTACCCGGCGTGGAGCAGTTGGAGGACGCAGCGCGGGCGGTCGGCCAATTGACCACGCCGTTGCGTGATCGAGAAGTGCTCGCCACTTATTTGCATCAGCATGGTCATCACGAGGCGGCGGATCGACGCCTGCGGCCACAGCCCGATGCCTATCGTCACGTGGCTCAATCACCTGAGCTTGCGCAGTTGTTACAGATACTGGACGCTTTTCCGCGCTTCATACGAGCGTCCGGACACCAAAAGCTGCTCAAGGGTTTGCGTGCGCGTATCGAAAAGCGCTTGGCCAAGCAATGGCATAAGCTCGGTGCAGCGCTCAAAGAGCCTGGCCACGATCGGCATCGCCTGCGCTTGTTGATCAAACGCGTGCGCTACGCCGCCGAGGCGTACCCGCAGTTGGACAAGCTCCCCGCCAATGCCATCCCGCGTCTCAAGAAAGCCCAGGCTGTGCTTGGCGACTGGCATGATTGCTTGCAGTGGTTGGCCCAGGCCGACCATCAGGTAGACCTGCAGCCCTGTGTAGCGGTGTGGCAGCGCACCCTGGACAAAGCCGAGGGCCAGTCGGATCGCGTGTTGGACAAGCTCAGCGCGCGTTGCTTTTGACCGGTCCGGTTTTTGGCCGGAATAGGCGCTGTACCGCGTAGGCAGGATCGTTAAGATCTGCCTTCTGTCTCTCGCTTTGAGGTCACCATGCACTTCAGTGATTTGCTCGACGCTGCCCGTCATCACCCTCTGGACGTGACGATTCCCGCCGACTGGGGCCAAGGCCGAGCGACTTTCGGCGGCCTGGTAGCCGCTTTGCAATACGAAGCCCTGCGCGCCCAAGTTCCCACCGATAGGCCCTTGCGCTCATTGGCGGTGACGTTTGTTGGCCCGGTGGCGCCTGAGGTCGCCGCCAGTTATCAAGTCGAAGTACTGCGTGAAGGCAAGGCCGTCAGCCAGTTGCTGGGGCGCGTGGTGCAGAACGGTGAAGTGGCCACGCTGGTGCAAGCCAGTTTCGGCGGCGCCCGCGAGTCGGAAATCGACGTAGCCAGCGAGCCACCGCCGACGTTCAAACACTGGGACGATTGCCAGGAGTTGCCCTACATCAAAGGCGTGACCCCTGAATTCATGCGCCACCTGGCGATGCGCTGGAGCGTTGGCGGCCTGCCGTTTACCGGCAACAAATCCCGCGAGATGGGCGGATGGGTCCGACTGCGCGGCGATGTGAAAGAGGAGCCGCTGACCGAAGCGCATATCCTGGCATTGGTCGACGCCTGGCCCCCGGCGTTGCTACCGCACCTCAAGAAGCCGGCGCCCGGCAGCACCCTGACCTGGACCATTGAGCTCATCCAGCCGCTGGCGAAGCTCACGACCCTTGATTGGTGCCAGTACTACGTCAAGATCGAACACGCCCGCGACGGCTACGGCCATGCCGCCGCCGCACTGTGGGGCCCGACCGGCGAACTGATCGCCATCAGCCGCCAGACCGTGGCGGTGTTCGCCTGATCCTCAATGCCGCTGGCGCTGCCGCCAGGCACGCCACCAGCCGCCGCTTACCACAAAGCGCGGAAAGGTCACGAACTGCTCGACCACCAACCGTTGCACCGCATCTTTGCGATCACTGAACGGCTCACTGGCCTGAGCTTCCAGGCTATGCCCATGACGCTGCAACGCCAACCCCGCCAGGATACCGACCACTCCTACGGCAAAACTGGCCACGCTCAGGCTGAACACCCCGGACACGATCAACAGAAACCCGATGATAAACAGCGGCACCGCGATCAGATGCAGCGCCAGATTGGTCGGGTGCTGATGGTTCTGCGGGTAGTGGCGCCATTGCCAGGCGGGGAGATTAGGATGACGTTTGCCCATGGTGATGAATCCTCTGTCCGTTGAAACAACTTGAATAAAGTTTAGGCGGGGTAGGGCGGGGCGGCGAATTGGGGTTGGCTATGGGGGTGATAGTGAGTATGTACTTACAATCACAGATTATTTATTTAATAGGTGTTTTTTTTTTTTTTTGGATTTCTTAAGCGGAAGCAGCATAGCTTTCAGGGGGGGGCGCAGACTAAGTACATTTTTTATGGGGCGTTTTTTTTGATTTTTTATAGATTTGGGGTATCAGTTAGTTAGTCTTGCTTGGTCTGGATTTTTCTTGTTTTGTGCTTGTGAGAATTTTCGTCGGGTTTGTGCGAATCATAGTGTTAGATAGTTAGCGGTTATTTTGTTTTCTTAATTCTTCATTGATTTTATTTTGCGCGAGATCAAGTAGTGAGCATGTGCTGTCAATTGATTTTGAAGTCAGGCTCAGGATGGGAAAGTCCCAGTCAAAATCCTTAATAATTTTTACTTGAAAGCACCCTTCTGTATCGAAAGACGGATACCAGCCTACGTCAAGCAGGAACCCGCTAGGATATTCAACCTGAAGCATATCTTCTTTTAAGTTTTGGAGTTGATGCTCTATGGAAAGGTTTTGCAGGGATGAAAACTCATCATAAGTAATTTTGCCGTGTAAGAAATCTAATGAGATCACTTAGTTAATCTCCTGAACTCACGTTCTGAAATAGGATGGCCGTGAATTGTGTTTGCACTTAGCTCTATGCGAATCCAGCGACTCGGGCTTCCCTCGCTTGCTCCGATACTATCAGGATATTCCATCACTTTCCAAGGTTTGCCGTTAGTAGTAATGCTGCCGTTTCTATAGGCGTCTTTTTCTGTTTTTTCGATGTCAATGCCTGGTTTGTACTTAGCTGGTCCAGATTTTGTTGCGGCTACAATATCTTTCCAGGGTGTTCTCTTTGACGGGCTGTGTTTGTAGCCATGAGCGGTCCACTGAATATTTTCTGGTGCGGGTAACTTTGGTTGCTCTTCGTTTGTCTTTGCACTGTTTTCAGGGTCGTCAGCACTTTTAGCAGGGTGGCATTTACCCGGACACCTACTCAACCCCAGCGGATCCACCCATCCCGTCGGATTAGGCACATACCGATACCCATTGATCCCACCCGCTAACTTCACCGGGTCCGGCGTCAGGTAGCGACCAATATCCGGATTGTAGTAGCGATGGCGGTTGTAATGCAGACCGCTTTCTTTGTCGAAGTATTGGCCCTGGAAGCGCAGTGGGTTGTCGAGTTTGCCTACGTCGAGGCGGGCGATTTCGCCGTAGGCGCGGTAGTGGGCGGACCAGACGATATCGCCCTCGGGGGTGGTGAGTTCCTGGGGTGTACCGAGGTGGTCGAGTTGGTAGTGGTAGGGTTTTGTCTCTTTGGGGCCGAAGCCTTCTAAAAGTGCCAACGGCCGAAAGCTGTCGGGTTCGTAGAGGTAACTGCGGTGGCGGTCGGCCTGGTGTTCGGCAATCAGTGTGTCGCCTTGCCAGAAAAATTCGGTGGTGGTGCCATCGACGGTTTTGCTGATGCGCCGCCCAAACGGGTCGTAGCGGTAGCTGGCGGTTTGGCCGTTGGGTTGGGTGATGCCGATCAGCCGATGCTGGCAGTCGTAGCGGTATTCCGTGACGAGTTGATGGCCCTTGCCACGCCGTTCCTGGATCAGGTTGCCGAAGGCGTCGTAGGTGTAGTGGTGGTCGCCCTGGATCATCAGGCGGTTGCCGGCGACGATGTCGGGGCCGGGGCGGTTTTGCATCAGCAGGTTGCCGGCCGGGTTGTGGGCGAAACGTTCCTGTACGTCGTGGGAATGGTCGGCGCGGGTCAGGCGCTGGAGCGGGTCGTAGCGGTAGTGGTGTTCGCCTTTGCGGGTGTCGAGCAGGCGGGTGAGGTTGCCGGCTTGGTCGTAGTCGTATTGGCGCTGGTAGAGCGGATGGGTCTGGTGGGTGACGGCGTGGGCGTGCAGGCGCTGCTGGTCGTCGTAGTGGTAATGGCTGAGCAGTTGGCCTTGTTGGCGCTGATATTCGCGGCCTTTGCTGAACAGGTGTGAGGTCAGCGGTTTGCCGTTGAGTTCGACGGTGGCGAGATGCCCGCCCTTGTCGTGGTTGAACGCCACGCGGTTGTTGTCCGGCAGGCGCAAATGTTTGAGCTGGCCGCAAGCGTCGTAGCCGTAGCGCAGGGTGCCCCAGCCCTGGTGTTCGGCGGTGAGGCGGTTTTGGCGGTCGTACTCGTAGGCCAACGCCCAGTGACCGTCGTTGACGCTGAGGAGATTGCCCTGGCGGTCGTAGGCATATTCAACGACGCTGCCATCGGGCAGGGTTTTTCGTACGAGGCGACCGGCGTGGTCGCGCGCATAACGGGTAATGCGCTGACTGCCGTCGTCGCCGTGTTCGGTCTTTTCCTGCAGGTTGCCGTTGAGGTCGTAGGTGTACGCGGTGCGTTGGCCGTCGAACCCGGTTTCCTGCCGGATCAGGCCGTTGGGGTGGTAGTCGAGTTGGTAGGTTTCGCCGACTTCGTTTTCGATCTCGGTCAGCAATAACCGCACGTTGTCGTAGCGGTAGTTGACCTGAGTGCCATCGGCATTCAGACGACGGCTGATCAGGTGCAGGCCGTCGGCGTAGTCGTAGCGGGTGACGTGGCCGAGTTCGTCGCGTTCGGCGGTGATTTTTCCGTAGGGGTTGTAGCTGTATTCGCGGGTGGCACCGCCCGGTAAAACGATGCGGACTAACCGACCGACACCGTCCCACTGATATTGGGTCAGCGCGCCGAACTCATCCTCGCGCGCCACCTCGCGGCCCAGGTCGTCATAGCGATAGCGCTTGATCCCGCCATTGGGCAGTTGCTCCTCAATGAGCTGAGCGCGTTCATTCCACACCAGCCGATGGCAGCTGTGATCCGGGTACCAAACCCCGGTCAGTTGTCCGTATTTGTTGTAGCTGTAATCCGTGACATGCCCATCGGGATTGATCTTACGAACGACATCGCCCTGGTCATTGCGCTCGTACTTCCAAACCGCCTCACCCCGGCGCACCACGCGTACGAAACCGTTGTCATGCTCGTAGGTTGTTGGCTCATCATCCCCAGGAAACAACGCCACCAAGCGTCCGGCTTCGTCGTACTGATACGCCGTCACCGCCCCCAGCGGGTCCTGCTCGACTGTCAGCCGGCCTTTTTCGTCGTAGGATTTGAAGTGCTGCGCGCCATCGGGATCGATACGTTGCACCAGGCGTGCGCGGTCATCGTGGACATACACTTCCTGGCTGCCATCGGCGTTGTGCACCGTGACCTGGCCGTCATCGCCCCACACATACCGCGTGTCCATCTGCGAGAAGCTGGCCCAATGCCGGATGCATCTCGCCGCCTTGCCGGCCCGTTCCCACGCCCAGAAGAAACTCGCCCCACCGGCCAGGCCGCGCTCAACAATGACGTGCTGATCGTCGTAGCGGTACACCTCGCTTTCACCGACGGCATTGGTCGCCGAAACCAACCGTCCCAGGTCGTCATAGGCGTAGGAAACAACGTTCTGCTCGGTGATCCATTCGTAAGGCTCATGCTCCTTGGCGCGCTGGACCTGGTAGTCCACCGCGACAATGCGCCCAGCCCCATAGCGCAGGAACAGCGAACGCCCGACGCCGTTATCCACCCGCTCGATACGCCCGGAAAAATCCCGGGCAATCCGCAGCCGGTTGTCGTACGCATCACTGATCGAGACCAATGCGCCATCGCGAAAGTGATAAAACCGTGACGCCTGCGCCAGCACCAATTCATCCGGTGATGAGCCTAAATAGATCGCCGCTTCGGCCAAGCTATTGGTGATTGCAGGTCGAGCAACCGTGGGCAAGGGCAGGGTGATCGACCGGTTCTCATGATCCGTCCACACCACTGAGTCGCCGTCGACCACCAGCCGCTGCGCCAGCGAATGACTCCACCCAACCCCCAACCCGACATCCACTTCCACCGCGCTGGTGCGATACAGCCGCGTCCATTCAAACGGCAAAATCCCGTCCAACGTGCCATCGGTCAGGGTCAGCAGTTCCTCCCCGGTGACCATCGACACCGGGCAGCCGTTGGTGACGGTTTTACCCGCAGAAGCCGCCGCATCGCCCTTAGGATTGGTCGCCACGAGCGGCGTGTCGTCTACAGGCTCCTGCCGCACCAACACCGTCCTCTGCGTCTTGTCGCGCGCCGCTATCACCGGGTTGGAAACCCATTGGTCCCCAACCTTCAGCGGCCCCACCGGTGGCGTGTTGATCGCTGTGGCCTGACTGCCGAGCAACACCGGCCTGGCCACCTCGGCGTGCCCCTCGACGCGCACCTTGCCAAACTGCTCGGCCAAATGTTCCAACCACTCGCGCGCGCGCCGCGACTTGATCCCGCCCAGCACCTGCGCGCCCAGGCGAACCACCACGCCCATACCCGCCGTGGTCCAGATCAGCAACAGGTTGATCAGCACCTCGCCGGTGATTTCACCGAGCAGCTCGTTCATATACGGCGGTGGCAGCAGGCGCATCCAACTGACCATCGCCGCCAGGTAAATGAACAACAACGGCTCATCGCTGAGCATCAGCAAGCCCGTCGCAATAGCGTCGGCACCGAGCGCCAGCAACTGGTCAAACTCGGCCTGGGACAGATACCGCAGCCATTGCTCGGCATGGGCCACCGGGTCCGACAGCCACTGGAACAGTTGCTTGAGGCTGTCCCACAGCGAGTACAGCGCTTCGCCGAATCCGCGCGCGTAGGCGGCGTGGAGCGAGAGGTAGCGCTTAAGGAAGTTCGCCTCGGAGTAGCCCTGCCACAGCGGTTCGAAAGTGTCGGACCATTCGCTGCGCAGCCACGCCTCCAGCGGCGTGATGACCGCCTGATAAGAGGCGTACAGCGCCTTGAAATGCGCGGCGGATACATTCGGGTAGAACTGGATGCGGTAGCGCTGGTTACGCTCGCATTCCTTGACTTCAAGAATGCCGCTGGGCCCGATGGTTTTATGGATCGGCTCGCCCAGCAGCGTGCCGTCTGCATCGACGCGCTGGAGGATCACCGGTGTATTGCCGATGGGTACGAACCGTGAACTCTGGAACCGATGCACCAAGGTCAAGGTGCCGTCGGCCCGGCATGCTGCAACGGTGCTGCTGGGGAACAGCGAGCGGTTGATCGGCGCGACCCGCTCCGCTTCGTCCCCGGCCTTGAACACCTGCTCGATATTCAGCGCCGAAAAGCTGAGGACACTCTCGGCCCAGGCGTCGTAACTATTGAGGCATCCGCGAAAATCCCTGAGCACGGACTCGACGTCGCGGGTCTTTGCATCCAGGGCGGCGAGTACCAGAAAGCCAATGGTCTGGCTGGTCGCGCCCATCATGAGGCGGCCCTATCAATCAGGGCCATAACGAAAAAAACCATCTGCAATCCCTCGCACTGTGTGATCAGGCGAGAGACTTTGGAGGGATTGTCAGAGCAAGAAAGTCGGCGTTATTCGCCGGAAGAGCGAGGATATTTCGCCAAAAATGCGGGCAAATTGTGGTGTTGTTGTAGGTAGAGGATTACAGCTTGAATACTCCTACAGCTTCAGTTGTCCAATCGCCTTGCTCAACTCCCCAGCGAGGGTGGCCAGGTCATTGCTGGTGGTGGCGGAGTCCACGGTCTGTTGCACGGTGTTTTCGGTCACATCGCGGATGCTCACCACGGCGCGGTTCATCTCTTCGGCGACATGACTTTGCTGTTCGGCCGCGACGGCGATCTGGGTGTTGCTCTCGCGCATCTGCGCCACGGCGTCGGTGATGTCGGCGAGGGCGGCACCGGCGTCCTGGGCCTGTTGCACGCAGTCGTCGGCCTTGAATGAGCTTTCCTGCATAAAGTCCACCGCGTCGCGGGTGCCGGCTTGCAGGGCCGAGACCATGCGGGTGATTTCGTCGGTAGAGCTTTGCACGCGTTTAGCCAGATTGCGCACTTCGTCGGCGACCACGGCGAAACCGCGGCCCATTTCGCCGGCGCGTGCGGCTTCGATGGCGGCGTTGAGGGCCAGCAGGTTGGTCTGTTCGGCAATGCTGTGAATCACGCTGACCACGCCGTTGATTTTTTGGCTGTCTTCGGCGAGTTTCTGGATCATTTCGGCGGTTTGCTGCACACCGGTGGACAGCCCGGCGATCGAGCGTTGCACACGGGTCACTACCTCGCGGCCGCTGCCCGCCAGGGTGTCGGCGGTTTTAGATAGGTCGCGGGTAGCGCCGGCATGCTGGGCGATATGGTGCACGGTGGCGGTCATTTCATTGATTGCAGTGGCGGCCTGGTCGGTTTCGCTTTGCTGGCCGAGCATGCCGTGCTGCACGTCGTTCATGCTGCTGGCCAGGCGCGCGGCACCCTCGTCGAGCTGCCGGGCGGTGCGCGCCACGGTGTTGACCACGCGTTGGTAGCCGGCCTGCATGGCGTTGAATGCGCTGGCCATCTGGCCGACTTCATCCTTGCCGACCAATGGCACGCGGGCCGAGAGATCGCCGGTTTTCTCCACATGCAGCATGACGTCCTTGAGGGTGTTGAGCTGGCTGAGCAGGAAGCGGATCAACAACTGGGAGGCGCAGAGCATCGCCAGCATCAGGATCAATACCGCCACGGCGTAATGGGTGAAGCGTTCGCTGAACACCTGGCTCAGGCTGGGCGCATAGGCGAGCGCGGCGAGTTGTTGGCCGTCCGCGTGGGCCACGACTTGCGCGCCGATCAGAACATTTTCACCGAACAACGGCAGGTGGTTGAGCTCGACCCAGCCGCTGGCGTCGTTCAGGGCTGACAGATCCTGATCAGCCAGCTGTGGGGCTTTGCCGCGCGGGAACGTCAGCCATAGTTCACCTTTCGGCACCGCCTTATCGGCCGGCCAGGCGCTGAGCAATTGCGCCTGGGCTTGCGCGGACGCGTAGGATTGCGCGCTACGGGCCTGCTGTTCGAGGTGCACGGCATATAGCACCAGCAGCAGAGTGGTGACAAAAGCGACCGCGTTGACGGCCCAGAATTTGTATTTCAACGAGATATTGCTAAGCCAGGCACCCATGGAAGGTTTTCTCTGATAGCGAAAGCAGCATTGGCAAGGTGCCAGTATTGTGCCGCTATTCAGGAAACCGGTTTTGACATGGGTCAATGCGCCGCATCAATCCAGCGTAGGCAACCCGAAAAACCTACGGGCGCTGGCGGTGCTGTGTTGGGCCAGGTCTTCCACGCTTTCCTGGCGGTGCAGGGCGACTTCGCGCAGCACTTCCCCTAGATACGCGGGCTCGTTGCGGCCGTTTTTCGGTTTGGGTCGCAGCGTGCGAGGCAACAGGTAAGGCGCGTCGCTCTCCAGCATCAGACGGCCTCGGGGGATTTCTCTGACAAGCGGATGCAAATGGGTCCCACGGCGTTCATCGCAGATCCAGCCGGTGATACCAATGTGCAAATCCAGATCGAGATAGCTGAACAGCGCCTGCCGTTCGCCGGTGAAGCAATGCACCACGGCGGCGGTAAGATGGTCGCGGTAGTCCTTGAGGATCTCCAGCAGGCGCTGGTTGGCGTCACGCTCGTGCAGGAACACTGGCAATTTCAGTTCGACGGCCAGGGCCAGGTGCGCCTCCAGGACCTTTTCCTGTTGCGGGCGTGGGGAGAAATCCCGATTGAAATCCAAGCCGCACTCACCCACCGCACGCACACGCGGCTCGCTGAGCAGACCACGTAGACGCTGAGCGCTGTCGCCGTTCCAATCGCTGGCAGAGTGAGGGTGTATGCCGGCCGTGCTGAACAGGCGTTGGCCATCTGGATCGAGTTTTACGCACAGTTCCAGGGCTTGCTCGCTGCCGTCGACGCTGGTGCCGGTGAGGATCAATTGCTGCACGCCGGCGGCATAGGCACGGTCGAGAACCGCCTGGTGTTTATCGTCGAAACTGGCGTTGGTCAGGTTGACGCCGATATCAATGAGTTGCATGGTGCTATCTCCGCCTGCGGCCGGAAAGCATATCAGAGCTGTAGATTTATAAGAAAAACCAAGAACTACAACGGTTTAAAGCTGTCTTTGAACGTTGCGACCGACATGATTGATGGCTAAGTGCCTTATCCGTGCTCGCGTTGCACGCGAAGCCTGCGCTGAAAGCGCTCTGTTTCTGACCCCCAGCCCCTCCTTTTCCCGAGTGCGCTGGGCAGTATTCTTTCCGGAGAGCGGATGATCCGACCCTCAGCATTGTTGATGTTATGCCTCGCGCTGCTGCTGCCCATGGCGGCGGTCGCGCGTCTGGACGGCCCGCTGGAGGTGACTAAACCCGGCAAAGTCCGCGATCTGGCCGAGATCCGCTCAAGCCGTACTTTGCGCGTGCTGGTCAACCAGAGTCGCAACAGCTCCGGCGAAGTACAGGGCCAGGCGATCGGCGTGGAATATCACCGCCTGCGCGCGTTCGAGCAATACCTCAATGGCCATGCCCGCGATGGTCAGGCAATCAACCTCAAAATCATTCCCAAGGCCAAGGACCAGTTGCTCGGCGCGCTGGCCCGTGGTGAAGGCGACCTGGTCGCGCCCGGTGAGCTGCTGGATATAAAGGCGGCGCATAAGATCAGCCCCAGCGACCCGATCGCCAGCGATGTGCCGCTGTGGCTGGTGGGGGTCAAGGGTGAGCGGCGCTTTACCAAGCTGGAGCAATTGTCCGGTCGGACGTTGGCATTGACCACCGGCAGCGCAGCGGCGGATGCCATCAGCCAGGTCAACCAGAAACTGGCGCTGCATAAGCAGCCCCCTATCAAGGTGGAGTGGGTTGACCCGACCCTCGCTGTGGAAGACGTGCTGGAGATGGTGCAGGCTGGGATCTTCCACCTGACCATTGTCGAAAAACCGATTGCCGAGCGTTGGTCGAAGATCCTGCCCAAGTTGCGTTTCGACAAGCAGGTGGCCATCAGTGAGTCCGGCGACGAGTACTGGTTTGTGCGCCAGGACGCGTCAATGCTGCGGGCCAGTATCGATCGATTCCTTAAGACGTATCGCACGCCGGCTGACCAGGACGTGGCGTTTCAGCGCATTTACCGGCGTCTCTACCAGGTGCGCAACCCTTTGGCCCGCGTCGACCGACAGCGCCTGGAAAAACTGCGCCCGATCCTGCAAAAGCATGCAGGTGAGCAGGGCATGGACTGGCTGAACCTGGCGGCGTTGGCGTTCAAGGAGTCCGCTCTGGACCCCAGCGCGCACAACAGCGGCGGCCCTACCGGGCTGATGCAAATCACGCCTTCGGCGGCGCAGCGGGTGGGCGTCAATAATATCGAGAACCTTGATGGTAACGTGCAGGCCGGCGCGCGTTACCTGGCGATGATCCGCCGAAAATTCTTTGCCAGCCCCAAGCTTAACGAGCGCGAGCGCATGGCATTTGTGCTGGCGGCCTACAACATGGGGCCGGAGCGCGTTCAAGGGATGCGCACCGAGGCCAGGCGCCGTGGGCTCAACCCCAACCAGTGGTTCTTCCAGGTCGAGCGCATCGCCATGGAGCAGGTCGGCATGGGGGCTGTCAGCTATGTCAACAGCGTCAATAAGTACTACCTGGCGTTTGATCGGGAGCGGGAGTCCCTGGAGCCGACCGCAACGAAAGTCGCCTCACGCAAATAATCGATTTTATCGATATCAATGGCGCACTTTTTCGGCTTTTATCATTGTCTAAACTGATTAATATGGCGGCAAACCAACCCTACTTCCCGAAGGATGCGTACCATGAGCCCACTGATTAAAAGCCTGTTGTCCACCCGCGCCGGTTATGGCCTGACTGTCCTGCGTATTGTTGTCGGCATCATTTTCGCCGCCCATGGTTCGCAAAAACTCTTTGGCTGGTTTGGCGGCTACGGCCTGGCAGGCACCGCCCAGTGGATGGAAAGCATCGGCCTGGCACCGGGCACCCTGATGGCATTGCTCTCGGGTGGCACCGAGTTCTTCGCCGGCCTGGCCTTGATCATCGGCCTGCTGGTGCGCCCGGCGGCGCTGGGCTTGACCATCCTGACGCTGGTGGCGATCTTCTCGGTGCATATTCATAACGGCCTGTTTATGGCCAACAACGGTTATGAGTTTGCACTGGCCTTGCTGGGCGGCACGCTGGCGGTATTGCTGGAAGGTGCCGGCAGGCTCTCCGCCGACCGCGCCATCACCCACTGACCTACCTGCAAGTCTCTGAAAAGGCCCACGCTCGCGTGGGCCTTTTCGTTGCTCGGGATTCTTGACACTGCCCCTCCGGCTTCTCTAGGATGCCGTTCATGCGCCGATTTAAACAGCTAATTGCGGGGCGCCACCGGGACTCAATGCAGCCCGACAGAAGTGTGTTCTCCCTCGTGAGGTACCTTCGAAATACCGCTAAAGCGCTGGTTCGGTGTTGCCTCTCACCTGCCCGCAGACTTTTGAGGCAGAGACACGACACGATGAATGCACTACGCCCCCTTATACGCCTGGCCCCGATCACCGCGGACCTCACTCAACGTAATCCGAAAATTCTCCTGGGCGGCAAGCACCAGCCGACGCTCCTGCGTTATCTGGATGGCTGGCCGCGTCGCAGCGGGCGCCCGTCTGCGTTCCTGATCCAGTTTGTCGAAGATGGCGACTCGCTGGCTCGGTTTGCCAGTGACAGCTTCGACCTTGCGGTCATCCAGGCGCCCAACGCCGACGACGCCGAAGAAGTGATCCGCCAACTGACTCGCATTGCCCGGCAGGGTCTGATCGCACGGCGCTGAGCCCTCAGCGGACCTGGTTGTCAAACGCCACGCGACGGCGACGCTGCACGCCGTGGAGCAGCCAGGCCACCAGGCACAGCATCAAGGGCACAGCGAGTATCACTACCAGCTTGATCGTTCGCTCCAGGTGGCGCACCTGCGCATAGGCGTCGGCTCTCAAGGCGTGCAGCTCTATCGGCAGGCGCAGCCGTTCCTTGTTGAGGGCTTGCAGTTGGGTGCTGGTGTCCACGGCCTGGGAGCCAAGCGTGAGCGTCGCCGGGTTCAGTCGCCGCCATTGCTGTTCCGTTTCCTGCAGACGGCGCTCCCGTTCAATCGCTTTGGCGCGATAGGCGTGTTCGGCGTCTTCGCGCATCTTGCCGAGCAGGTTCGCCGATGGGGGTGGGGGCGCACGTGGACGCAGGCTTGCAAGCGGCTCCAGGGCGGACAGGTTATCCAACGTGTTCAAGATAAACAGTGCGTTGTCAGTTGGCGCCGCGCCGGCGTCTTGGTCCATCAGCAGATCAGTGTCGGCGACTACCACGACCTGTATCTGCGCGGCTTTCTGCACACCCGGCGGCTGGCCCTTGAGGCCATCGGGAAAAATCGAATACGCCGGCCCTTCGATGCGGGCGGCGATCACAGGGGAGGCCACTCTGTCCGTTGATGAAGCCATCGGGGTGATGGGCTCCAAGAGCGCAACCTCCGGCAACACGGCCTGCCAGGAGCCTTGCAATAACGGCGTGAAGGTTGCAGCGCTGCCGTTGAGCGGCGAGAGGACGCCGCTGCTGGAAACCGCAACGGTGTTCAATCGCCAGGTGCTGACGTCGTTTTTGTTCATGGCCTGGCGTGGCAAGTTGAGTCGCGCCAGCGCAGGTATGCCGGGCTTCATGAGCCCAGGTGCCGGCGTGGACCCGTAAAGACTGTCGATCAGCACCTTTCTTTCGGGCATGTGCAGGCCCCAGGCAGCCAGCAACTCACCGACCCTGGGATTATCGGGTGCTGCTTGCGTACGCTGTTCGCTCAACGGGTCGATAAACATCAGCAATTTCCCGCCTTTCAACACAAACTGTTCGATCTCATACAAGGCGCGTTCCGGCAGCAGGCTTGGCTGCACGACCATCAGTGCCTTGAGCTGCTCGGGCACGCGTTGGCCGGTCGGTTGCAGGTCGATAAACGCGAGATGACGCCGCAGCTCACCCAGCAATCGACCCGCGGGTTCGCCCAGCGGTATCCCGGACAGCAGCCCCACGCTGGGGCGTTCTGGATGCTGCAACTTATAGATCAGGTGGCTGATTTCGTAGTCAAGCAACGGTTCGTGGTCGAGGCGCAATGATTCGATACGCTGTACGCCCACTCCCGCGCGCGTACCGATAAGGCCGAGGAAACC
Source organism: Pseudomonas quebecensis (assembly GCF_026410085.1). Lineage (NCBI taxonomy): Bacteria > Pseudomonadati > Pseudomonadota > Gammaproteobacteria > Pseudomonadales > Pseudomonadaceae > Pseudomonas > Pseudomonas quebecensis. The sequence continues at coordinate 3,486,562 of NZ_CP112866.1, read as the reverse complement.
CATGTCTTCGCTCAGGCCGTACAGACTTGCCTTATAGGCATCTTCCGAAAAAGGCCGTGGATCAATCACGTGCAGATTGATCATACCCTTGGCCCGTTTTTCATAGTCTTTGAGCCGCTGTTCAATGCGCTTGCCGTGTCGGTTCAGCGCCTGAGTTCGATTTGGGGCGTTGTGCGCGTTGAAGTAGTACAGGTCCACTGGATGTTCCAACGTACTCAACCAGCGTTTTATCGAGGCCGGTGGGGAATGAATGCCCTGTTGGGAAAAGTCCCACTGGGGATTGGGAAGTTTTTCAAGCCAGACCAGGTTGAACGCCAGGAACGTCAGTGCGATGACAATCAGTGTCATGCCGGTGCGCAGCAGGGATCCCATGTTGAGCTTCCTTCTCAGCGGTACTTCGAATTGAGAGTGACTGTGGTAGCAGTCAGGAAGGCGAAAATCACGCTGATGAAATACAGGCTGTCATGGAGCAGATACTGACCATTGTCGATCAGCGCGAATCTTGAAAATGGGCTAAGCGCACTCAAACTTTCCAGCACTTGAATAGGCAATTGATGTTCCAACGCATCTACGACATAAGAAAGCCCACTGGCAATCAGTAATAAGCCCAGTGTGAGTACGAAAATAACTATGCGGTGACGTGTTAACGTGCAAATAAAACCGCCGATCGAAAGATAACTGCCTGCCAGCAGCCAGCTTGCGGTCAGTTGCGAGGCGATAACACCGTTGTCTGCGTTGCCGAGGTAGTTGATGGCGATAACCACCGGGAACATAAGGCTCAAGGCCATGCCTGCCACGCACCAGGCTGCGAGGAATTTGCCGATGGAAAGTTCGGCCGTGGTGATGGGAAGTGTGGGTAGAAGTTCGATAAAGCCGGCGTTGGACTCGTCCGACCATAGTTGCGTGGCCAAGGCGGGTATCAGCAATAAGTGCAACCACGGATGTAACTGAACGAATGTCCCCAGATCGACAATCTCCTGTCCGGGCCACTGGTTGATGTGGACGCCTCCGGCCATGGACAGTGCTAGAAACAGGGCGACACTCAAGTAGGTGGCGGGTGTCGAGAGGTAGCAGCCCAACTGTCGTTTGAAAATCACCGGGATCAACTTCACAGGGACCCCAACTGGCTCGGGTTTTGCCGTGGATCGCTCAGGCGGCCGGGTTCCAGGCGCCATGTGTTTATTTTCCAGCGACGGTTGGCGATCAGCGTATTGATATGCGGGTAGATCGCGTGCCCAGGCATGGCCAGTACGGTCACTGTACCGGGAGCATGACGGTGTTCTTCGATGCCGGCGACACCGGGCAATACGGCCAGGGACAATAAATCCAGTGGTGTGTCGGCGCTGAGCGTCACCGCCTGGCAGTGCCGGGAGTTGCGCTGCAGGTCGAGCAAAGGGGCGTCAGCCACCAGTTGCCCATCGGTAATGATGAGCGCGCGCGTGCACAGTTCACTCAGGTGCTCGGCATTGCGCGACGCGATGATGACCGTCATCTCTTGCGTCAACGCCTGCACGGTCTCTTTGAACGCGTATATCTGGTCGGGGGCCAGCCCTTGCGTGGGTTGATCGAGCAGCAACACGGTGGGGGTATGCAGGATGGCCTGCGCAATTGCGACTTTGCGTTTCAGGTCTATGGGCAATGCGTCGAGCGGCGTATTCAGCACCGCCAGCAATTCCAGGCGCGCAACGGCTTCGGCTACCCGCCAGCGTTTTTCATTGCCGCTGAAGCCGCGAATGGCGGCCATGTAATGAAGCACTTTATTAACGGTTATGGTGGGGTGGCTCAGCCCTTGTTCGACTTGATAGCCGATTAGCTTTCTAGCCTTGATGGAATGGGTACGTGTATCCAGCGTGTCGATTTTAATATGTCCGCTGCACGGTGGGATCGCCCCTGCTATCAATTTCAATAGCATGGTCTTGGCGCTGTCGTCATCTCCGAATAAACCCAGGCATTCCTTTTGAATGGAACTGAATGACAAGTCATTAATTATCTTTCTGTTGCCTAGGGTTTTATTGAGCTTGCTTATTTCAATCATTTTTATTGTCGAATAAGTGTGGCGGAGAGTGAGGGGGCAAGGCGAAAAAAGGTTACGGTGATTATCTGGTTTTGGGAACGGTGCTCAGAACTAATAAGACAAGTCCTACGTTCCTTCTTGGGGCTTCGCTGAAACAATTGATGTGTATTTAGATATCCATGTGTCAGATGTTTATATAAACCTTCGTCCTTTGAAATCAGGCCTGATTACTATGATGCTTCTACGTACTCTTGTTCTTGAACGTAACGGCCAGGATGCTCCGGTCAACGGTGCCTTGCTCTGTGGGTTTGCGGTGACTCAGATCGCTTCCAATTTTCTTGTCTACAGCCTGGACGAAGAAGTCGAGCCCGGCAGCTCCAGGGTCTACATCGCGGCGTTGCACAAAAAGACCGAACGGTATTTTCTGGATCGCATCGAGTCCAGGGAGCACCTGCAAATCGCGATGCAAGCGTTCAAGCAGATCCTGATGCTGGCCGCTGCATCGAACAATAAGCTGGAGGAGGGGACCGAACCCCAGGTGCCCTACCATTTTGTCGACCTCAAAGGTTGTAAGTTGCCGCCTGCCAGGCCTGAAGATCATCACTCGGTAATCATCAAAAAAGCGCTGGTGATGAAAGTGATTACCCTGGGGATATCGGCCCCTGCGCTGGCGGCGATTGAAAGCGCGTCGCTGATTGTTCCATCCATTCGTTTTTCATCGCAGATGGTCTCGCCGCCCCGGGTCGCGAGCCCGCCGGATCGTGCGCGGCAACCGGTTGTGCAGGATCCGGTTGAGGCGGGACCTGCGGCGCCGGATGGCCCGCCGGCGGCGGTTGAGGCGCAGGCCGAGCTTTGCAGCCCGCAGCTGCTGGAGGCACCCGACGCGGTGCCCCAGGCGGCTCCCTCCGTTCCCATGGAGCGCCATACCTTGGCGCAAGTGGACAGTACGCTGACAAACCTGGCTCGGGTGGCCCAGGATTTGACCCAGCAAAAGCTCGCTGTCGTCGAGCGGGAGGCGGAACTCGAGCGTTGGCAGGCGCGGTTGCAGCAGGAGCAGCAGCAAATGGATGAGAAGAGGCGGGAGTTGGAGCTGCTCGAGACGCAGCAGCAGGCGCAGGCGCATGCCATGGAGCAGAAGGCTGAGGCGCTGAACCTGACTAAATCCCACCTATCGATTTTGCGTCAAAATCTGCAAAGAGCGCTGCAGGAGATGGACCAGGGGCTGGCGGGTTGAGGATTGGCGACGCTGGCTACTTTGCGCGGTTCATTTATCATCCACCTCAGTCAGTCGACACCAGGGCCGAGACTCTGGAGCATCGGCGTTCATGGACATTGCCGGGGATGCAAGCGTTTGAGTACCAAGCTGATTACCAAAGAAGGTCATGAGGCGCTGAAGAAAGAGCTGGATTACCTGTGGCGCGAAAAGCGCCCGGACACCACGCGTAAAGTCACCTGGGCGGCCTCGCTGGGAGACCGCAGCGAAAACGCCGATTATCAGTACAACAAGAAACTGCTGCGCGAGATCGACCGCCGGGTGCGTTACCTGCGCAAACGCCTGGAAGACATGCGTGTGGTGGAGTACTCCCCTGAGCAGGAAGGCAAGGTGTTCTTTGGCGCGTGGGTCGACATTGAAAACGAGCAGGGAGAAACCAAACGGTTTCGCATCGTCGGCTATGACGAGATTTACGACCGTATGGATTACATCTCCATCGATTCACCGATGGCCCGCGCACTGCTGCGCAAGGAAGTGGACGACGAGGCGATTGTGCAGACGCCAACCGGCGAGGTGTGCTGGTGGATTACCGCTATTGAGTATCAAAAGTGAACGCTGCAGGCCCGCCGCCCTTGAACGGGGCGGGCCTGTGGCGAATCAACCTTCGCGCAGCACGGTAAGCGGGCTGGCATTGAGCGCACGGCGCGTGCCGAATACGCCGGCCCCTCCGATCAACACAGCACCTATCACCGGCAGCAGCAATAGCCACGGGTGAGGGTGCCAGGCCAGGTCGAACGCATAGCGGTACAGCACCCAGGTCACCAGCTCGGTGCCCAGCGCCGCCAGCAACCCGCTGACGGCACCCAGCAGGCCGAACTCGATGCGCCTGGCCGTCACCAGCAATGTGCGCTCGGCACCCAGCGCCCGCAACAGCGCGCCCTGGCGGATGCGTTCATCCAGTGTCGCTTGCAGGCCGGAAAACAGCACCGCCATGCCTGCGGCCAATACGAACAACAGCACGTATTCCACGGCCAGGGTCACCTGGGCAAGGATGCTGCGCAACTGCTCCAGCAGCGCCTCCACCTGCAGGATGGTCACGGCTGGAAACGCGCGGGACAGGTCCACGATCTGCTGATCATGACCCGGTGCCAGGTAAAAACTGGTCAGGTACGTGGTGGGCAGGTTCTTCAAGGTGCCGGGTTGGAAAATCATGAAGAAGTTGGGCTGGAAGTTGTCCCAGTTGATGGTGCGTAGGCTGGTGACCCGCGCCTCGCGATTTTCCCCGCCTATCGTGAAGATCAGATGGTCGCCGAGCTTGAGTTTGAGGCTTTGCGCTACCTTGGCCTCGACCGAAACGCCGGGAATATCGTCTGAAGGTTGCGGCGGCCACCATGTGCCTTCCGTCAGGGCATTGCCCGGTGGCAGGTCGGCGGCCCAGGTCAGGCTGAGATCGCGCTGCACGGCGCGATCACCGCTGGAGTCCTTGCTGACGATTTCCTGCACCGGTTCACCATTGATGCTGATCAGCCGTCCGGGCACTACCGGGTACAGGGGAGCCGATTGCGCCTGGACTTCCAGCAGGCGTGCGCCGAAAGCCTCCTTGTCGGCCGGCAGGATGTTCAGGGCGAAATAATTGGGCGCGTCCTTGGGCAACTGGTTCTGCCAGGTGTCGAGCAGTTCGCCGCGCAACAGAGCGATCAAGCCCATGGACAGCAGGATCAGGCCGAACGCCAACGCCTGGCCAGCCGCAGCCAAGGGGTGGCGCAGCAGTTGGCCCAGGCCCAGGCGCCAGGGCAGGGTTGCACCGGCCAGCATTCGACGCAGGCTTTGCAACAGCAGCAGAAGCAGGCCGCCCAGCACCAAAGCGGCCACCACGCCACCGCCGAGCAGGGCGAAGGTCAGCACCAGGTCGAGGCTCAGACGCCACATGATCAGGCCCAGGGCGAATAATGCGGCGCCGTAGACCACCCAGGTGCTGGACGGGATCGGCAGCAGGTCGCGGCGCAACACCCGCAGCGGCGGTACGCGACCGAGTGCAGCCAAGGGTGGCAAGGCAAAGCCGGCAAGGGCGACCAGGCCGGTGCCGATCCCCGCCACGGCCGGTAACAGACCGCCCGGCGGCACATCCGCCGGCAACAGATCGTGCAGGAAATAGAACAGGCCAAACTGCGCCAGCCAGCCGAGCAGGGCCCCGGTGAGACTGGCCAGCAGGCCCAGTACGCTCAGTTGCAGACTGAACAGCAGCATGGCCTCGCGGCGTGACAACCCCAGGCAGCGCAACAGCGCACTCGCGTCAAAACGGCGCGTGGCGAAGCGGTTGGCCGACAGGGCGACCGCCACCCCCGCCAACAGCACGGCCACCAGGCTGGCCATGTTCAGGTAACGCTCGGCCTTGCCCAGGGCTCCACCGATCTGTTGGTTGCCGTCCCGTGAGTCCTGCAGTCGCTGGTTGGCGGCAAGGCCGGGTTTGATCAGGTCGCGATAGGTTTGCAGCGCGGTGCTGCCCTGCGGTCCGCGCCACAGTTCGCGGTAGCTGACACGGCTGCCAGGCTGTACCACGCCGGTGGCCTCCAGGTCGGCGAGGTTGATCATCACCCTGGGCGTGAGGCTGTAGAAATTACCGGCGCGGTCCGGCTCATTAGTGAGCACGCGCGCCAGGCGCAGGGTTTTCATACCCACATCGATGCTGTCGCCGACGTTGAGGTCAAGCGCCGTCAACAGGCGCGCCTCCACCCAGGCTTCACCGGGTTTCGGACCGCCCCCCGGCGTTTCTTCGGCAAAGGGCGCGGCTGCGCTTTTGAGCGCACCGCGCAGCGGGTACTGTTCGTTGACGGCCTTGATGCTGGACAGCTGGATGCCATTGTCGGTGGCAATCACGCTGGAGAATTCCACCACGCGCGCATGATCCAGGCCCAGTTCGGTGCCGGACCGGACCTGTTCGGGTCGCGCCGGGGAGCTGCCTTCGAGAACCAGGTCGGCGCCGAGAAACTCGGTGGCACGCAGCAGCATGGCGCCGTTGAGGCGCGCGCCGAAGTAACCGATGGCGGTGCTGGCCGCCACGGCCACCAGCAGGGCGAAGAACAATACGCGCAATTCACCGGCACGGGCATCGCGCAATAGTTGGCGCATGGCAAGGCTTAACAGACGCAACAGCGGCAAACGTGCCATCAAGGCTCCAGGGGCGCGACCATCAGGCCGGCTTCAAGGCGGATCAGGCGTCGGCAACGATGGGCCAGGCGCTCGTCGTGGGTGACCAGCACCAGGGTCGTGCCGCTCTCTTTATTGAGTTCGAACAGCAGGTCGCTGATGCGCTCGCCGGTGTGGCTGTCGAGGTTGCCGGTGGGTTCATCGGCGAACAGCACGTCCGGCTCGGCGGCGAACGCGCGGGCAATCGCCACGCGTTGCTGCTCGCCACCGGATAACTGACGTGGCGAGTGGGTCAGGCGCTGGCCCAGGCCCACGCGCTCCAGCAGGTGCCTGGCGCGTTCGCGGGCGTCTTTACGGCCGTCCAGTTCCAGCGGCAGCATGACGTTTTCGAGGGCGTTGAGGCTGTCGAGCAGTTGAAAGGATTGGAAAACGAAGCCCACGTGCTCGGCGCGGATGCGCGCCCTTTGGTCTTCGTCGAGGCTGCTTAAGGCACGCCCGGCGAGGGTGACTTCGCCACCGCTGGGCAGGTCGAGGCCGGCCAGCAGGCCCAGGAGCGTGGATTTGCCGGAACCTGAACTGCCGACGATAGCCAGGCTGTCGCCCTTGTTCAGTTCCAGGCTCAGTTCGTGCAGGATAGTCAGTTCACCTTCCGCGCTGGGAACCACTTTGCTAAGGTTCCGCGCGGTGAGAATGCTTGCGCCCATGGAGAATCCGATGCGAATGTGGTTTTTGAGTGCTGGCCTGGCCTTGATGTGCATGGCGCAGAACGCAGCGGCGGGTACAGTCCTGATCGTTGGCGATAGTATCAGTGCCGGTTTCGGCCTGGATACCCGCAAAGGGTGGGTGGCATTGCTGGAGCAACGCCTCAAGAAGGAAGGTTTCGACGATAAAGTCGTCAACGCTTCCATCAGCGGCGACACCAGTGCCGGCGGCCTCGCGCGGCTGCCGGCGGCGCTTGCGGCGCATAAGCCGCAGGTGGTGGTTATCGAGTTGGGCGGCAATGACGGCCTGCGCGGCCAGCCGCCTGCGCAATTGCAACAAAATCTTGCTTCGATGATTCAGCAGTCTCAGGACAGCGGGGCGAAGGTGCTCCTGCTGGGCATGCAGATTCCACCCAATTATGGAAAGCGCTACGTCGAGGCTTTCAACAAAGTCTTCGGCGATGTGGCGCAGCAAAAAAAGGTGCCGCTGGTGCCGTTTTTCCTGGAGGGGGTCGGCGGTCATCCCGAGCTGATGCAGGCCGATGGCCTGCACCCGGCGGTGGGTGCCCAGGACAAGTTGCTGGAAAATGTCTGGCCATCGCTCAAACCGCTGTTATGACGCTTTTCTACCGGCAGGCTTTCGGCTAAGGTGGCGCCCCCCTGATTTGGAGCCCTCGATGTCGCGTCCTGCCTGGTCCCTGTTTAATTACCAACTGATCGAGCCGGACGAGCAGCTGGATCTGTTCGCCTGCCAGGAAGTGCGGGTGCATCTGGTGACGCGTCAATTGGAACTGGGCGGCTCCATCGACCGTACGCTGTGCGGCACTTTATTGCCGGCCCAGCCACGCTGGTCGCTGGTGGATCGTTCGATCTTCCAGGATCAGCGCCTGTGCCCCCTGTGCCGGGCTATCCTTGAATCCCAAAAGCGCGGCACCCCGCCGATCTGGCCGGAACTGCGGTTTGAGCTTTAGAAGCAGCTGCAGGCGTGGAGCTATAAGTTGTAAGCTAGCGATTCGCCTTTAACCTACCCGTCGTTCTGCGAAGGATTTTTCGGATGTTCTCGCGCCTTTCCGTCGTTACCTGCTGCCTGTCTCTTGCTGCCCTGTGTGCGGCCGGCCCGGCGGCGGCCCTGCAGTTGCCCTTGCCACCTCCGGGCGAAGACATCGTCGGCCAGGTCCAAGTGATCAAGGCCAAGTACGAAGACACCTTTGCCGACCTGGGCACCACCTATGACCTGGGCTATTCGGAGATGGTTGCCGCCAACCCTGGCGTGGATGCCTGGTTGCCGGGCGCGGGTACGGAGATTGTGCTGCCGACGCGCTTCATCCTGCCGCCGGGGCCGCGCGAGGGTATTGTGATCAACCTCGCGGAATACCGGCTTTATTACTACCCCAAGGGGCAGGACGTGGTGTACACGTTCCCGCTGGGGATCGGTCGTGAAGGATGGGGCTCGCCGATTGCCCACACCAGTATCATCGCCAAGACGCCGAACCCGACCTGGACGCCGCCTGCCTCGATCAAGGCCGAGCATGCCGCCAATGGCGACCCGCTGCCCAACGTGGTGCCCGCCGGGCCGGACAACCCGTTGGGCCCGTTCAAATTCACCCTGGGCACGCCGGGTTACCTGATCCACGGCTCCAACATGAAGTTCGGTATCGGCACGCGTACCAGCCATGGCTGCTTCCGTATGTTCAACAACAACGTGCTGGAGATGGCCGGCATGGTGCCGGTGGGCACATCGGTGCGCATCATCAACGATGCCTACAAGTTCGGCAGCAGTGGCGGCAAGGTGTACCTGGAGGCGCACACGCCCTTGAACGATGACGGTACGCCGTCGGTGGTCGACAAGCACACCGCTGTGATCAACGCCCTGCTCAAGCGTGAAGACCTGGCCAATAACCTGCGGGTGAACTGGGATCAGGTGCGTGATGTAGTGGCGGCGGAAGACGGCTTGCCCACCGAAATCGGCGTGCCTGGCGCGGCGCCCATGGTTTCCAGTGCGCCGATCGATCTGCAGCAGTAAGCCTGCGTCCTTCTGAACCCGCCACGGCCTCGCGCCGCGGCGGGTTTTTTATTGGCCGGGTTCATGGGGAACTCCAGGCAATAAAAAGCCGATCCAAAAATGGATCGGCTTGGTAACAACCCCGAGGGACTATTACTTGCGGCTAGCTTTTTCAAGCATGCGCAGAGCGCGCTCGTTAGCTTCGTCAGCAGTCTGTTGTGCTTTTTGAGCAGCAGCCAGAGCTTCATCAGCTTTACGGTAGGCTTCGTCTGCACGAGCCTGGGAGCGAGCTGCTGCGTCTTCAGTTGCAGTCAGACGAGCTTCGGTTTCTTTGGAGACGCTGCTGCAACCGGTAGCCAGAACTGCGGCCAGAGCCAGAGCAGAGAATTTCAGAACGTTGTTCATCGTGTTCCCCTTCAAGGACTTTCTGTTAAATGGCTACTTCTCAGATTGAGCTTATAGCCGGCGTACATACTACCCATTACTTGTAGTAAGTAAACTGACGTTGCGCAAGAAGCAAAAAAAATTCTCGCAGCGAATCTGTTTTGGCTAACCTTTCGTAGGGTTGTATAAAAACTGTTCAATTTTTTGCCCGTGCACACCGCTGAAGGTCAGCTGAGAGGGCCGGCCGGCATGCGTTGCGCCTTGTACAAAGATGAAAAATTATATAACTACCCAGGCACTTTCGTTGCGCCTGATGGCGTCTGGACAGCCATCTTTTTAAGCATGTAGAGGTGACTTTAAGAGCGCCTGTTCGTCTCAAGGTTCAACTGCCGGCAATGTTCAGGCTTTCGATCTTCCAGAGGTCGAAGCCCTTTCTATATCCGCCAGCGGCGGGGGATGGTGCATGCGCCTTGAGCAATTGCAGGATTGGTGCCTACTATTCCCTACGGGCTGGTTGTGAGCGCTATAGGTTTCTCGTTGTCGAAACCGGCACGGGTTGGCGTAGATGTTCCTTCGCCGGAAAAACATCGGTAAGGTAAGGGTCACACACCAAGACCCGCGAGGAGTAGTGATGAGCGAGGCGTTGTCCATCCACCATGACCAGACAGGTCATCAGTTCGAGACCACTGTGGACGGTCATCGTGCCTACCTGACCTACATGGATCTCGGCAAGCAGACCCTGGATATCTATCGCACCTTCGTGCCCAACGCGCTAAGAGGCCGTGGCATTGCGGCGGCGTTGACCGAGGAGGCGTTGCAGTTCGCAGAAAAGGCGGGCTATACGGTGATCCCGTCCTGCTCCTACGTGGAGCGCTACATGGAGCGCCATCAGCGCCATGCTGCAAAGCTGTAAGTTTTAGACAACTGCACACAAAAACGCCGGGTTCAGCCCGGCGTTTTTGTGTGCGCGATACGAGGCGGGTTCAGCCGCGTGTGCGCTTGGGCAATACGTCCCTGAGCTTGGCGTGCATGCTGCGCAAGGTGTTTTCGGTGGCGGCCCAATCGATGCAGGCATCGGTGATCGATACACCGTACTGCAAATCGGCCAAGTCCTTGGGAATGGCCTGGCAGCCCCAGTTCAAGTGGCTCTCGACCATCAGGCCGATGATCGACTGGTTACCTTCCAGGATCTGATTGGCGACGTTTTCCATTACCAGCGGCTGCAGGGCCGGGTCCTTGTTGGAGTTGGCGTGGCTGCAGTCAACCATGATGTTCGGCTTGATCTTGGCTTTGTTAAGCGCCTGTTCGCACAGCGCGACACTGACCGAGTCGTAGTTGGGCTTACCGTTGCCGCCCCGCAGAACCACATGACCGTAGGCATTGCCCTTGGTGGTGACGATGGAGACGCCGCCTTCCTGGTTGATACCCAGGAAACGGTGAGGGCTGGACACCGACTGCAGCGCGTTGATCGCCACGGTCAGGCCGCCGTCGGTGCCATTCTTGAAGCCCACGGCCGATGACAGGCCGGACGCCATTTCGCGGTGGGTCTGGGATTCGGTGGTGCGCGCACCGATGGCCGACCAACTGATCAGGTCCTGCAGGTACTGCGGGGAAATCGGGTCCAGCGCTTCGGTGGCGGTGGGCAGGCCCATTTCTGCCAGGTCCAGCAGCAATTGACGGCCGATGTGCAGACCGTCCTGGATCTTGAACGAGTCGTCCAGGTACGGGTCGTTGATCAAACCCTTCCAGCCAACGGTGGTGCGCGGTTTCTCGAAGTAGACGCGCATGACCAGGTACAAGGTGTCGGACACTTCCGCTGCCAGCACTTTGAGACGTTCGGCGTATTCGTGGGCGGCCTTGAGGTCGTGGATCGAGCAAGGGCCGATTACCACAAACAGGCGGTGGTCGGTGCCGTCAAGAATGTTTCGAATGACTTCGCGGCCCTTGGTGACGGTCTGCAGGGCAGACTCGCTCAACGGGATTTCGCGCTTGAGCTGATCTGGGGTGATCAGGGTCTCGTTGGATTCGACGTTTAGGTCATTGATCGGTAAATCAGCCATCGTGTTACTCGTCAGGGTCACGGGTGCCGGCCGCCAGCCATTCCCGTGCGGCGGTGCACAGCATGATTTGGATGCAGGGGGGAGGAACCTTAGCGCGTAATACGGGCCCGCGACAATGGGCTGGGCGGGTTTAATCCCGCGCCGGCTGCACAAACGCTTCGTGGGAGAACTCCAGAGCATGACGCGCCACCCACTCTCGGGCCAGGGCCTCGAACTGCAGCGGTGTCGGCTGTGCATCATCGTGCTGGCGGCAGTAGCGTTCTATCCGGCATGCTTGTTCCCCCATTCGCGCGCCGAACAAGGCATGTTCGTCGGTAAACGAAATGCCCACGCGATAGCCGCTTTCCACCTTGCGGCACCAGGCCACGTACCCTGGATAGCGCGCACTGGCGCCCAGTGAGGGAATATGCAAGTCAACTGCGCTGCCCTGGCGCCAGGCGCGGGGCGACTGGCAGGCGACACCGCCCAGGCCGACGGCGTGCAGGCGTTGGCGGGGAATGGCAGGGGAGGGACGTTGGATTAACTCGACAGCGACATCATCAGGGTGAGGTAAAAAACGACCCATGTACACGGACTCCGAGCACCGTCCCGTTGACGGCGGTGGCAGCAGTATAGTGAAGGAACTGGAATTGACCGACCTGGATATTGACCAGCAATTGCTGGTATTGCCAGGGGTTTCGCTGCTGGTATTCGTCAGCGCCGGTTGTGCCAGTTGCCGCTGGGCACGCCAGCAATTGCCGGGCTGGCGCTTGGCGGTGGACCGTGTGTGCTGGGTGGATGCGGGGAATAATGGCGGCGCGGTGGAGCGATACCAGATCTTTCATTTGCCGGCGCTGTTTGTGGTGTGCGAGGGTCGATTCCTTGGGCAATTACAGACACGTCTTACACCCGCGGCCATTACCGAGGCCGTAAATGAAGCGCTAACCCGTCTACCTGAGGAATTGCCATGACAGCAGTTGCACCCCACTCGCCGCGTATCGGCATCATCGGCACCGGCGCCATCGGTGGCTTCTACGGCTTGATGCTGGCGCGCGCCGGGTTCGATGTGCACTTCCTGCTGCGCAGTGAATATGCCGCAGTGAGCGCCCATGGCCTGCGGGTGAACAGTAAGGTGCATGGCACTTTGCACCTGCAGCCGGTGCAGGCCTATGCCCGTGCGGCCGATATGCCACCCTGCGATTGGTTGCTGGTGGGCACCAAGTCGACCGGGAATCTGGAGCTGGCTCCGACCCTGGCCCAGGTGGCGGCCCCGGACGCCAAGGTGGTGTTGCTGCAAAACGGCCTCGACGTCGAAGACAGCCTGCGCGAACACCTGCCCCCGTCGCTGCACTTGCTGGGTGGCTTGTGCTACATCGGCGTACACCGCTCCGGCCCCGGCGTTGTCGAGCATGAGGCGTTGGGGCGGGTTAATCTGGGCTACCACAGCGGCGCGGCAGCCAATGATGAGGGGCGTCGGACAGCAATAGTCGAAGCCGGTGCCGCGTTGTTTCACCAGGCCGGGATCGAATCCCAGGCCATGGCCAATGTGCATCAGGCGCGCTGGCATAAGTTAGTGTGGAACGTGCCGTTCAACGGGCTCTCTGTGCTCTTGAAAACCGGCACCACCGCCATGATGGCCGACGAATCGAGCCGCGAGCTGATCCAGGCGCTGATGGCCGAAGTGGTGCAGGCTGCCCACGCCTGCGGCCATGACATCCCGGCAAGCTACGCGGGGCAGATGTTCGCCATGACCGAAACCATGGACGATTACCTGCCCAGCATGTATCACGACTATATGCACAAACGCCCGTTGGAACTGGCGGCGATCTATGCGCGCCCGCTATCGGCCGCCAGGGCCGCCGGGTGCGAGTTGCCGCGCATGCGGGCGCTCTATCAGGCCTTGAGCTTTATTGATCGGCACAACCGCTGATTCGGGGGGACGCACATGGCAAAGGGATTGGGCGACAAGCTGGTGCTGGCGATTTCATCGCGGGCGCTGTTCGACCTCGGCGAAAGCCACAGGATTTACCTGGCCGAAGGTGTGGAGACCTACCGTAAATATCAGATCGACCACGAAGAAGAGATTCTCGAGCCCGGCGATGCCTTCCCGCTGGTCAGGAAACTGCTGAACCTCAACGCCAGCCTGGGCCGCGCCCGGGTCGAGGTGGTGCTGGTGTCGCGCAACAGTGCCGACACCGGACTGCGGGTGTTCAACTCGATCCAGCATTACGGCCTGGATATTTCCCGCGCCGCTTTCGCCGGAGGGCGTAGTCCATATCCTTATTTGGCAGCGTTCGGTTGTCATCTGTTTCTTTCCACCCATGCTGAAGATGTGCGCAGTGCCCTGGATGCCGGCTTCGCGGCGGCGACGATTTTGTCGGGCGGCCCACGGCGGGCGTGCAGCGAGGAGCTGCGGATCGCCTTTGACGGTGACGCGGTGCTGTTCTCCGATGAGTCCGAGCGCGTGTACCAGGCCGGTGGGCTGGCGGCGTTCCAGGCCAGCGAGCGCGAGTCGGCGCGCCAGCCGTTGCACGGCGGGCCGTTCAAGGGATTCCTCGCGGCGTTGAATTTGCTGCAGCGTGAGTTTCCCGATGAGGCGTGCCCGATCCGTACGGCCCTGGTTACCGCGCGTTCGGCGCCTTCCCATGAGCGGGTGATTCGCACCTTGCGGGAATGGGACATCCGGCTGGACGAATCGCTGTTTCTCGGTGGCCTGGAGAAGGCCGCGTTCCTTGAGGCGTTTGCCGCCGATGTGTTTTTCGATGACCAGGCCGGTCATTGTGAGAAAGCCAGGGAGGTGGTAGCCACCGGGCATGTGCCCCATGGCATCAGCAACGAAGTCGGAACCCAGGTCTGAAGCAGTCGAAATCAATGCGGCGCTGCTAAGCTGATTTGATCTGCGCCATCCTGGCCGTCCAGGAGGTTTTTATGATTGGTTCGATGCTGTACGCCACGGACCTTGGTCTGTACGCGCCGTACGTGATGCAACATGCATTGGCGCTTGCGCGAACGTTCAAGGCGGATCTGTATGTGATTCACGTGGTGGAGCCGATCGGGCTGTTTGCCGAATCGGTGCTGCACAGTTATCTCGATGAACAGAGCCTGAATGAGTGGCGCAGTGAGGGCCTGCGCACAATGATTGCCACCATCGAACAGCGGGTACTGGACAGTTTTCGTGAGGAGTTGGGGGAGGGGGGGCAGGATTTGCAATTGATCCGCTCGGTGCGCGTGATCCAGGGCGATCCTTGCGAGGTGATACTCGACCAACTGCGTAAACTTTCCGTGGACCTGTTGATCGTAGGAAGTCACAGCTGCGCCAGCGCGGCGGCCACGCCACTGGGGCGCACGGCTTCGCGGGTGGTGCAGCTGTCCACGGTACCGGTTTATCTGGTGCCGTCGCTGCAACGTCGACGAAGTGATGACGTGTGAGTTGAGTAAAGGATAAAAAGTTCTAGATTTATCCTCCAAACCTTTAATATAGTTATATACCGTCGCTGATACCCGTGGCGTCTATCTGCTTTGAGGGATTGATATGAAGCTTCAACAACTGCGCTACATCTGGGAAGTGGCGCACCACGACCTCAACGTTTCCGCTACTGCTCAAAGCCTTTACACCTCGCAACCCGGTATCAGCAAGCAGATCCGCCTGCTCGAAGACGAGTTGGGCGTCGAAGTGTTCGCGCGCAGCGGCAAGCATCTCACCCGCGTCACGCCGGCCGGTGAGCGCATTATCACCACCGCCGGCGAAATCCTGCGAAAAGTCGAAAGCATCAAGCAGATCGCCCAGGAATTTTCCAACGAGAAAAAGGGCACCCTGTCGATCGCCACCACCCACACCCAGGCGCGCTATGCGCTGCCTCCGGTGATCCGCGATTTCATCAAACAGTACCCGGACGTGGCGCTGCACATGCATCAAGGCTCGCCGATGCAGATCGCCGAGATGGCCGCCGACGGCACCGTCGATTTCGCCATCGCCACCGAGGCGCTGGAGCTGTTCGGCGATCTGGTCATGATGCCCTGCTACCGCTGGAACCGTTGCGTGGTGGTGCCTCAGGGCCACCCGTTGGCCAAGCTGCCGAAGCTGACCCTCGAAGCCCTCGCGGAATACCCGATCGTGACCTATGTGTTCGGGTTCACGGGGCGTTCCAAGCTCGATGAGGCCTTCAGCCATCGCGGCCTCACGCCCAAAGTGGTGTTTACCGCCGCCGATGCCGACGTGATCAAGACTTACGTGCGCCTGGGCCTGGGCGTGGGCATCGTCGCCAAGATGGCGGTGGACACCCAGCTCGATAAAGACCTGGTGGTGCTGGATGCCAGTGAGTTGTTCGAGTCCAGCGTGACCAAGATCGGCTTCCGTCGCGGAACCTTCCTGCGCGGGTTCATGTGCGATTTCATCGAAAAATTCGCCCCGCACCTCACCCGTGAAGTCATGGCCAAGGCTATCCAGTGCCACAACAAGCAGGAACTGGAGGAGCTGTTCGACGGTGTGGAGCTGCCGGTTCACTGATTGGCCCGGCCCGTGGCGGCCGTTTTGCGATAGCGCGCCGTTCGAATCACCTTTGCGTCCTTAGGTGATTCGAGCGCGCGCTCAAGTTATTTGGCCTCGGTAACCGTGAAGTGTTGCCGAGCGCCTGCCACCAGAATCTCCACGTCATCCCCTTCGAATTTGCCCAGCAGGTTTTTGCCCAGAGGCGAGCGCGGGGTAATGACGGTGACCGGCTGGCCCACCACGTCCACTTTCAACCCCGCCCCATCGGGCGCCAGGAACAGCCACTGCTGGCGCCCGTTGTCATCTTCCAGGCCCAATAGCGCGCCGACTTCTATGCCGCGCTGGTCATCGTATGCCCGCAGTTGCAGGTTCTGGCACAGCGTCAGCGCCTGTTTGATTTCCTCAACCCGTTTAGCCTGCCCGGCTGCCAGGTAAGAGGCCTCCAGCCCCAGCGTGTCGTATTTGTTCTCGGCGATGTTTTCTTCGTGGGTCGCGGTTTCGTACGCGGTCTGCGCGGCCCGTTGGGCGATGTCGAGATCATCGCCGAGCTTTTCCAGAATGAGTGTGTGGACAGCGTGTTTATTCATAGTCATCAATCGCAGAATTGCAGGACATTGGCCCGGGACTTCTCGTTCGGTGCGTTCTGGTCCTGTTGCAGCCAGAACTGGCATTTGGGGTTGGACAGATTGCGCGCGTTATTACGCGCCTGATAGAGCGCCTGCTGTTGTTCCTGTTTCTGCAGGTTCTGCTGATACTGCTCGAACATTGGGTTGGGCGGCTGCGGCGCGGCGGCGGCGGGCTTGCCCACCTCTTGCACCGCCTGGGCGATGGGCGCCAACGCTTGAGGGAACAGGTAGCGTGAAGCCAGCCAGGTGGTCAGCGCAATGGCGACGAACCCCAGCCAAAGGCCGAGGGCAATGGCGAGTATCAGCTTGAACGGCGATAACGGACGGTCAGACATGGCGGCCTCCTGGCAGGCATTGACGGCGTGACGGCGATTGTCGCACAGCCACTGTGCAGAATAATCGCGATCAAGCCTTCTGCATCCGCGCATTTATGCGGACAATCGAGCCTTTGATCGATGGAGCCCGGAATGAAAGCCCGCTGGGATATTTTTTGCAGCGTTGTCGATAACTACGGCGACATCGGCGTGACCTGGCGCCTGGCCCGCCAATTGGTGGTTGAGCACCGTTGTGACGTGCGCTTGTGGGTCGATGACCTGCGCGCCTTCGAGCGCATGTGCCCGGACATTGATGTGCGGCAAGGCATGCAATGGCAGGAAGGCGTCGAAGTGCGTCATTGGCCGGCCGAGTGGGTGGACGCGCCTGCGGCGGATGTGGTGATCGCCGCGTTCGCGTGCCAGTTGCCGCCTGACTACATGGAAGGTATGGCCGCACGTGAACGCACGCCATTGTGGATGAACCTGGATTACCTCAGTGCCGAAGAGTGGGTGGTAGGGTGTCACAAGCTGCCGTCGGTGAAGTTCAAGGGCGTGCAGAAGTACTTCTTCTTTCCCGGGTTCCGGCCCGGCACGGGCGGTCTGTTGCGTGAGGCGGGATTGCTGGAGCGACGTAGGGAGTTTCAGCAGGATGTCAGTGCGCAGCAATATTTCCTACAGTCCCTCGGCGTGTATCCCGCAGTCGGTGCGCGGCTGATCTCTCTGTTTGCCTACGAAAACGCCGGACTGGCCAGTTGGCTGGAAGTGTTATCGACGGACGGGCGTGCTACTCATCTGTTGGTTCCCGAGGGGCGCATTCTTGGCGATGTGCAGCGCTGGCTGGGCCTGGACCGTCTGACAGCGGGCGACATCCAGCAGCGCGGATCACTGACCGTGCAGGTCATTGCGTTCGTGCGCCAGGAGCAATATGACCGCCTGTTGTGGTGCTGCGACTTCAACGCCGTACGCGGCGAAGACTCGTTCGTGCGCGCCCAATGGGCCGGGCGCCCGCTGCTGTGGCACATCTACCGTCAGGACGAAGACATTCACCTCGATAAGCTCGATGCCTTCCTTGAGCTGTACACCGCCGCCTTATCGGCGGCGGCAAGGGCGGCGTTGATCGGGCTTTGGCAAGCCTGGAACACGGAGGCCGATATGGCTCAAGCGTGGAAAATGCTGCTGGAACATTGGCCGGAGGTGAGCCAACACGCCCAAACATGGTGTCTGGAACAGGGGTTGCAGACCGATCTTGCGACGGCGCTGGTACAGTTTTATGAAAGTTGGATATGATACGCGACCTTGATTTTTGTAAATCCCATCCAAATTTCGGATATACGTAATGAAAACTGGTAAAGAACTGAAACCCGGTACAGTGATCCGTCTCGAAAACGACCCTTGGCTGGTTCAGAAAGCTGAGTTCACCAAGTCTGGTCGTAACAGCGCAATCATGAAGACCAAGCTGAAGAACCTGCTGACCGGTTACAAGACCGAGATCGTCTACAGCGCCGACGACAAACTGGACGACGTGATCCTCGACCGCAAAGAAGCGACCCTGTCCTTCATCAGCGGCGACACCTACACGTTCATGGACACCACCGACTACACCATGTACGAGCTGAACGCTGAAGATATCGAAGCCGTTCTGCCGTTCATCGAAGAAGGCATGGAAGACGTCTGCGAAGCGATTTTCTTCGAAGAGCGCCTGGTTTCCGTAGAGCTGCCGACCACTATCGTGCGTAAGGTTGCCTACACCGAAGGTTCCGCCCGTGGCGACACTTCCGGCAAGGTGATGAAGCCTGCCAAACTGAGCAACGGCACCGAACTGCAAGTGGCCGATTTCATCGAAATCGACGACCTGATCGAAATCGACACCCGCGAAGGTGGTTCGTACAAAGGTCGCGCCAAGAAGTAATTCTGGCTGTGCCGATACGAAAAAAAGCCCGACCTAGCGTCGGGCTTTTTCGTGGGCGCTGCTTGATTACTTCAGGTGTTGCTTAAGCTCATCCGACGCCTGCAGCAGTGCCGAACGCACCGCCGGCACCTGGCTGACTACGTTGAGCAACCCGTAATCGTGGATCATGCCGTTGTAGCGCACAGCCGTCACCGGTACCCCGGCTTCATCCAACTTACGGGCATAGGCCTCGCCCTCGTCGCGCAGCACGTCGGCGCTGGCGGTCTGCACCATGGCCGGCGGCAGGCCTTTAAGTTGTGCGGTGGTGGCGCGCAGCGGTGAGGCGTAGATCTCGGCGCGCTGTTTAGGGTCGGTGGTGTAGTTGTCCCAGAACCACTTCATCATGTTCCTGGTGAGAAAGTACCCTTCGGCGTATTGGTTGTACGAAGCCGTCTCGAAGTTGGCATCCGTCACCGGCCACAACAGCAGTTGGAACTTGATCGCCGGCGTGCCCTTGTCTTTGGCCATCAGGCTGACCACTGCAGCCATGTTGCCGCCGACACTGTTGCCCGCCACTGCCAGGCGCTTGCCGTCGACATTAATTTCCTTGCCGTGCTCGGCCACCCACTTCGTGGCCCCGTAGGCCTGGTTGATCGCCACCGGGTAATGCGCTTCGGGTGACGGTGTGTAGTTGACGAACACCGCCGCGGCTCCCGAACCTGCCACCAGGTCGCGTACCAGGCGTTCATGGGTCGGATAATCCCCCAGCACCCAGCCGCCACCGTGGAAGAACATAAACACCGGCAATGTGCCCTTGACCCCGGCCGGACGCACGATGGTCAGGTCCAGCGGCTGGCCGTCGACCTGGATGGTTTTGTGGCTCACGTCCGCCTCGGGCAGCGTCAGCTTAACCCCGGCCTGAGCTCCGGTCAGCACCGCGCGGGCTTCCTTGGGCGTCAGTTGTTCGATCGGCTTGCCGGTGCCGCTGTTCAACGCATCCAGAAAGGCCTGGGTGCTGTGTTCCACATCGCCGGTTGCGGCAAATGCGTTGCCGATGGACAGGGCGAGCAGGGTGCCGGTGAGCGCTTTACCAATGGTGTTCATGTGCTTCTCCTTGGGCGGCAGAGGTGATCAGACGGTTACGTGCAGACGTACATCAACGTTGCCACGGGTGGCGTTGGAGTACGGGCAGACCTGGTGAGCCGCGTCGACCAGGCTTTGCGCGTCATCCTGGGCCAGGCCGGGCAGGCTGATATGCAGATCGATGTCCAGGCCGAAACCGCCGGGGATCTGGCCGATGCCCACGTGGGCAGTGATTGCCGCGTTGTCCGGGACCTTGCGCTTGGTCTGGCCGGCGACGAACTTCAACGCGCCGATGAAGCAAGCCGAATAACCGGCGGCAAACAATTGTTCAGGGTTAGTGGCCTGGCCACCGGCACCGCCCAATTCTTTGGGGGTAGAAAGTTTGACATCGAGAATGTTGTCGCTGGAAACAGCACGACCATCACGGCCGCCGGTGGCGGTGGCTAATGCGGTATAGAGTGTTTGCATAGTAAAGCCCTCGATTTGTTTAGCGCTAAAAGTTTGTGCGCTAAGTAGTTGGTGAAAGCAAATGTATAGCGCTAATGTTTAGTGCGCAAGATAAATTCACAACTATTTTTTGAGGCACTGCAAACCGGGGGTAGGAGAGGGCTTATGCCCGATGACGGTGTGTCAGTGACAGGCGGGCTGGCGGACCCCAGGCTAACGGGGTCGCAAGCCCACGCTCACCTGGGTGTGGCGGTGTTCAGATCGCGTTCTGCAGGTTGCCGCGTAATGCCAGCAAGTCAGCCTGTAGCTTGCGCAATTGCTCAAGCTCCAGACCACTGGCGCCAAGAATGCACTGAGGAATGCCCATGGCCTTATCCTGCAAGGCGCGGCCGGCGTCGGTAAGCTCCACCACCACTACGCGTTCATCTTCACGACTGCGGGTACGGCTGAGCAGGCCTTCTACTTCCAGGCGTTTGAGCAGGGGGGTCAGAGACCCCGGATCGGTCAGCAGACGGCTGCTGATTTCGCCGACGGTCAACCCATCTTCTTCCCACAACACCATCATGGCCAGGTACTGCGGATAGGTCAGGCCAAGCGCTTGCAGCAACGGTTTGTAGACCTTGGTCATCAGCAGCGAGGTGGAGTGCAGCGCGAAGCACAACTGGTTGTCCAGCATCAAGGATTCGCAGGGTGCGGGATTTTTGCTCATGGGTGGTGCCTTAAAAAATAGGTCTGATTTTGAATCTAGCGGGCAAATCTTTAATGCGCCAGGTAATTCTGACCCGCCGTTCAGATCAGCCCGCTTTGCAGCGCCAGGTCCCAGGGCGGCACCGGGCTGAAACGTGACTTGAGGTACTCAAGCAACAAACGACTGCGCGCATTGGGCTGCTGTTCCAGGCGCAGCGCGTAGATCCCGGTGGTTTCCGGGTTGGGCAGGCCTTCCTGGCAGAACAAGGGCAACAGTTCGCCGCGCACCAGATATTCACTGGCCAGCCAGGTCGGCAGGTGAGCGATACCTAATCCGGCCAACGCGCCGCAAAGCAGAGCCTCTGCGTTGTTGGCACTCATGCGGATACGCTGCGGGCGGTAAGTGGCACGGCGCCCGTCGAGTTCGAAGCGCCAGGCGAACATCGGTGCCAGGCCATCCCAGTCCAGGCCGTCGTGGTCGCTCAATTCACGAGGGTGGGTCGGCGTGCCGCGACTTTTCAGGTACGCCGGGCTGGCGCAGGCGATGCGCACGATACTGGCCAAAGGAGTGGCGATCAGCCGCGTATCGACGATATGGCCGGCGCGCAGCACCAGGTCGACTTTGCCCAGATGTGCGCCCTGCATGTCCACGAAGCTGTCGATCAGATGCAGGTGCACATCCAGTCCGGGGTACACGTTGAGAAAGTCGGCGATCACCGGCGCCAGGTGACGTCGACCGAAGGCCGCCGGCGCGTCCACCCGAATCAGGCCTTCCGGCGCGTGACTCAGGGACACCGCTTCGGCTCTCGCCAGTTGCAGCTCGCTGACAATCCGCCGCGCGCGCTCGGCAAACGCCATGCCCGCCGGGGTCGGCACCACCGCGTGGGTGCTGCGTTGGAACAGGCGACTGCCAACCGAATTTTCCAGGCTGTCGATACGCCGGGCCACTGCCGACGGCGTGATCGGATGGCGACGCGCGGCGGCGGAAAAACTGCCGGTCTCCAGCACATCCAGGAAAAGACTCAGTTGATCGGTCAGGGTATTGGGATTCATGGCGGCTGCTTGTGCGAGATCGGCATAACCATTGTGCGTTGCTGTGCGTTTCCGCGCCAGGCACGACTGCGTAGCATGCAAGGTCTTGGGGTATGCGGAGTCACACACGGTGTTGGATGTAGCGATTTACCTGGTATTGGGCGCGGCCCTCGGCACGGTCGGCGGGCTGTTTGGCATTGGTGGCGGGCTGATTGCTATCCCGGTGCTGGGCGTGCTGTTCGGCCTGGATCAACAGATTGCCCAAGGCACGGCGCTGGTCATGGTGGTGCCCAACGTGATGCTGGCGCTGTGGCGCTATCATCAACGCAACCGTATCGAATTGCGCCACGCCTTACCGTTGGGCGTGATGGGGTTTATCTTCGCCTGGCTGGGATCGATCTGGGCGGTTGGTCTGGATGCCGGGGCGATGCGCATTGGCTTTATCGCGTTTTTGCTGGTGCTGTCGGCTTACAACGTGCTGCGCATGTTCACACGCAACGCGCCGCCTACGGCGCACATGCGCTACAGCTGGCCGTGGCTGGGCGTGTTGGGTGCGGCGTCCGGCTCCATGGGTGGTTTGTTCGGGGTCGGCGGCGCGGTCGTCGCCACACCCGTATTGACCAGCGTGTTCGGCACGACCCAGGTAGTCGCGCAAGGCTTGTCGCTCGCGCTCGCGCTGCCCAGCACCAGCGTGACCCTGGTGGCCTATGCCTGGCATCACGAAGTGGATTGGATGATCGGTATGCCGCTGGCCATCGGCGGGTTGCTCAGCATCAGCTGGGGCGTGAAAGTCGCCCATGCGATGCCGGAACGGCTGCTGCGCGGCTTGTTCTGCGGCTTTCTGGTGGCGTGTGCGGTGATGTTGATGTTCAAAGTCTGAAGCCTTCACGGATGTAATCGGCCAGGCATTCGGTGATCGGCGAGGTCATCGTTGCGTTGCGCAACAAATGCAGGTTCATCGACGGCAGCGGCGGGAAGCCTTCGTCGCTGCCGAGCACGCGCAACTCTTCGGTCACCAGGCTTTCCATGCAGATCATCACCGCCAGCCCGGCGTTGACCACCGCCTGGATCGCCGCGACGTTGGTGCTGTGATAGGCCAGGCGATAGTCCCGTCCGGCCGCCTCCAGCGCGGCGCGGGTCCATTGGGTATAGACGCAATCGTTGCCGGACACCGCCAGTGGCAGCGCGTCGTGTTCGTCCGCGCAAAAGCACGGGGCCGCGGCCCACACCATGCGCTCGGTACGCAGCAGCTCGCCGAGTTCGTTGCCCGGCTCGCGGCTGACCACGGTTAACGCCAGATCCCGTCGCTGCATCAGCACCGCTGACGACTCACAATGCATCTCGATCTGGATCAACGGATACGCCTTGGAAAATGGCTTGAGAATACCCGGCAGGAAGCGCATCACGTAGTCGTCAGGCGTGCCGATGCGCACCAGCCCGACCATATGCGGCTCACGCAAGGTGTTGAACACTTCGCTGTGCAGCTTGAGGATACGCCGCGCATACCCCAGCAACACCTGGCCCTCCGGCGTCAATCGCACCTGGCGACCCTCGCGCTCAAACAGCTTGCGCTGCAGCACATCTTCCTCCAGGCGCTTCATCTGCATGCTTACCGCCGACTGAGTGCGGTTGACCGACTCACCGGCGCGGGTAAAACCGCCATGATCGGCAATGGCCACGAAGGTGCGCAGTACGTCTGTATCGATACTTGGGTAGCCGGACAATTGATCAATCTCGGAGATGTGTTGCATAAGAAACATTCGTTGGATTGATCATAGCCCCGCGCACACACTGGCGTCATCCCCAAGGGAGGGTGACAGCATGAAAGGTCAGAAAGGTTTTGTGCTGTTGGCGAAGCGCCCGTTTGCCGGGCTGTTTCAGGTCGTGAGCCGGTGGCAGGCATTGCATCAGGAGCGTCAGTTGCTGGCCACTTTGAGCGACGACGCATTGAAGGACCTTGGTCTCAACCGCGCTGACGTTGAGCGCGAGCGTCATCAGCATTTTTGGCAGGACCCGCTGCGAAAATAGCCATGGATGCAGTAGGGTAGGCGGCGAGGCCCGATGGAGACTGACATGCCCGCCGACCCGTGTTTTTCACTCAAGCAAGCGCGCCGCCTGGTGTTGGCGGCCCAAGGCTTCGCCGGGCGGCAGCCGCCGGCGCTGATCAAGGCCGCTCATGTAAACCGCTTGATCGAGCGTTTGGGGGTACTGCAGATCGACTCGGTCAACGCGTTGGTGCGTGCCCATTACCTGCCGCTGTTTTCGCGCCTGGGCAGCTATTCCCCGTCGATTCTCGAACAAGCGGCCTGGAGTCAGGGGCGGCGGCGTTCGTTGTTCGAGTACTGGGGGCATGAGGCCTCGTTGCTGCCGATGGCGCTGTACCCATTGATGCGCTGGCGCATGGCGCGGGCGCAGCAGGGGCAGGGCATTTATGCGCAGATGGCGCGTTTCGGTCGTGAACAACAGGCGGTGATCCAGCGCGTGCTGAAGACCGTGGAGCAACAGGGCGCGCTTGGCGCGGGCAGCCTGTCGACCCGAGCAGAGCGCGCCGGGCCGTGGTGGGACTGGAGTGACGAGAAGCACGCGCTGGAATGGCTGTTCGCGGCAGGCCTGGTCACTGTGGCCGGTCGACGTGGCTTCGAGCGTCTGTACGATTTGCCGGAGCGGGTCATCCCCAGCGATATCCTGCGCATCCGCGTAAGCGAAGCCGAGGCTCAGCGCGCGCTGTTGTTGCACAGCGCCACCGCCTTGGGCGTGGGCACCGAAAAAGACCTGCGCGATTACTTTCGACTGGATCCCGCCGACAGCCGCACTCGCCTCGCCGAGCTGGTGGATGCGGGCCAGTTGCTCAGTTGTCGGGTGCAGGGCTGGAAGCAACCGGCGTACTGCCTGCCAACCCCAACCGTGCCGCGCAAAGTGCTGGCCAGTGCCTTGCTGTCGCCGTTCGATTCACTGATCTGGGAGCGCAGCCGCACTGAGCGTCTATTTGATTTCCGCTACCGGCTGGAGATCTACACCCCGCAACACAAGCGGGTGTACGGCTATTACGTGCTGCCGTTCCTGCACAATGAACGCATCGCCGCGCGGGTTGACCTGCGCGCCGAACGCACCCACTCGCGCCTGGCGGTGCATGCGGTGCACGAAGAAGAGCCGGGCCTGGACGAAGAAGGGATGCAAGCGTTGGCCGTGAATTTGCGCCAGATGGCCGACTGGCTGGGGTTGCAGCAGATACAGCTCAATTGCCAAAGGCCCAGTGCCGATCGATTGCGCGGCGCGATGATCGGCTTGGATGTTGGCCGTTAGGGCCTTATCGCGGGCAAGCCCGGCTCACACAGGGAATGCTTTGCATCGAACACTGCATTCCCTGTGGGTGTGGGCTTGCCCACGAGGGCGTCGGCCCAGTCTCAGCGTTTGACCTGCTTCAACGTCTCGGCAATCAGGAACGCCAGTTCCAGCGATTGATCGGCATTCATCCGTGGGTCGCAGTGGGTGTGGTAGCGGTCTGACAAGCCATCCTCGGTGATCGGCCGGGCGCCGCCGATGCATTCGGTGACGTTCTGCCCGGTCATCTCGATATGGATCCCGCCGGCATAGGTGCCCTCGGCCTGATGCACCTGGAAGAACGCTTTCACCTCCGCCAGGATCTGCGCAAAATCCCGAGTCTTGTAGCCGCTGCTGGCCTTGATCGTATTGCCGTGCATCGGGTCGGAACTCCACAGCACCTGCTTGCCCTCGCGCTGCACGGCGCGGATCAGGTTGGGGAGGTGGTCGCCGACCTTGCCGGCGCCCATGCGGGCGATGAGGTTGAGGCGGCCGGGGTCGTTGTCCGGGTTGAGGATGTCGATCAGGCGGATCAGATCGTCCGGGTCCATGCTTGGGCCGACCTTGACCCCGATCGGGTTGTTCACCCCGCGCAGGAATTCGA
Organism: Pseudomonas quebecensis; assembly: GCF_026410085.1. Taxonomy (NCBI): domain Bacteria; kingdom Pseudomonadati; phylum Pseudomonadota; class Gammaproteobacteria; order Pseudomonadales; family Pseudomonadaceae; genus Pseudomonas; species Pseudomonas quebecensis. Next base: position 3,460,571 of record NZ_CP112866.1, on the reverse strand, counting down.
CATGGGCGCCGTCCAATTGGCGGGTGCGGTCGCCGATCCACAGCATATGGGCCGAGCAGTCGTAATAGTCGTTGGTCAGGCTGTCCCGGCGTACGAAGGCCTGTTCATAATTGAGCAGCAACGCTTCGTGGGCGGTGAAGAAGCTGGTTTCGCGCAGTTGCGGCGAGCTGTCCATGCCGCAGGCACGCATGAAAGCCAGGGTTTCGTCGATGCGGTCGGCCAGTTGGCTGTATTTGTCGGCCAGCGCCGAGTTGGCAATGAAGTCCAGGTTCCATTTATGCACCTGGTGCAAATCGGCAAAGCCGCCCTGGGCGAACGCGCGCAGCAGGTTGAGGGTGGCGGTGGACTGATGGTAGGACTGCAGCAGGCGGTCCGGATCGGGCACGCGGCTTTTTTCGTCGAAGCCGATGCCGTTGACGATGTCGCCGCGGTAGGCGGGCAGGGTGATGCCGTCGATGGTTTCATCATTGGCGGAGCGTGGCTTGGCGAATTGGCCGGCCATGCGTCCGACTTTCACCACCGGGCACCCGGCGGCAAAGGTCATCACGATGGCCATCTGCAGCAGCACCTTGAAGGTGTCGCGGATTTTTGCGGCGGAGAACTCGGCGAAACTTTCGGCGCAGTCGCCACCCTGCAGCAGAAAAGCCCGGCCCTGGGTCACTTCGGCAAACTGGCGGCGCAACTCGCGTGCTTCCCCGGCAAACACCAGCGGCGGGTAGCTGGCCAGGCTCTGCTCCACCTGCAACAGGTGCGCGGCGTCCGGGTAGTGGGGTTGTTGCTGGATCGGCAGGGCGCGCCAGCTCTCGGGGCTCCACGGTTGGCTCATCTTGAACTCGATTGGCTGATTGACGGTCGGGCGCCAATGTTATCAGCAATTAGTGCGTGACCTGCTGCCGCCGGTTGGCCGACAATCGCGCCTTTGCCTCACGGTAAACCCTTTAGGAGCAGTGATGACAGAGGAGCGTGTCGAGCGCGTGCTGGCCGAGGTCCATGATGACTTCGGCATGATCCGTGTGCTCGAAGTGGCCGATTACCGGTTTCTCGAATTCGGCGATGCCATTGAGCAAAGCTGCGTGTTCACCGCCGACCCAAGCTGGCTGGAATACGACTACACCCGCGCCATGCTGATTGGCGCGTTGTGCCACGAGCAGCCGGAGAGCGCGCTGTTCCTCGGCCTGGGTGCCGGTACGCTGACCCAGGCGTGCCTCAAGTTCCTGCCGTTGGAAGACGTGGAGGCCATCGAACTGCGCCCGGATGTACCACGGCTGGCCATCGAGTACATGGGGCTGGACGACGATCCGCGTCTGTATATTCGCATCGGCGATGCCCTGCAGTTGCTGGAAAGCGCGGAAACGGCCGATCTGATTTTCGTCGACCTGTACACGGATGTCGGCCCCGGCGTTGGGCACTTGGCCTGGGCGTTCCTGGAAAACTGCCAGAAGAAGCTCAACCCCGGCGGCTGGCTGGTCATCAACCAATGGGCCACCGACGATGGCAAGCCATTGGGCGCGGCGTTGCTGCGCGGCTTGTACCACCGCCACTACTGGGAATTGCCGGTGAAGGAGGGCAACGTGATCCTGTTGGTGTCATCGGATCTGGATCAAACGTTGGACATGCAGGCGCTCGCGGGCCGCGCCGAAGCGCTGGCGCCGCGACTGGGTTACTCGTTGCAGCCGTTGATCAAGGCGATTCGCCCGGCCACCTGAGTGGCTGAGCGTGCCTTAAAGCCGACAGGCCCGATGACTTAACGGTGCGGTGCGCGAGCAGGTTTCGGACCAAACGAACGTGCAGGACAGGTGAACCGTTTAAGCGCCTTGACCAGCGGGGCCGGGCCTTTGAAAAACCAAGCCCCTGGCCTGGCGTTCAAAAAGCTCTGGCGCAACGCGCTTTATCGGCGCCCGGCGATAAAAAAAGCTCCCTTTTTCAGGTATTTCCGGTATAGTGCGCGCCGGCCTTTAAGCAGGCCGCGTTTAGGTAGCGCAATTCCCCGAAGTCAGCTTCGGCTGCACGTCCGCACAGCGGACTCTTCCTTGACGAATCTTTTTCATTCATTCGTTTTCGCAAATCCCCGCCGACAAAGCAGCCAGGGCGACTCTTGAGTCTCAACACGGCATGCGCAGCTTTGGAGCATGGGTCTTTGCGGATGCACTCAGAGGCAGACCCATGACCCAGGAAACCGGCGGCTTCGCCGCTTTTAATCTTAACCCGAACATTCTTGCAGCCGTCGCAGCGACCGGCTACGAAGAACCTTCGGCTATCCAGCAGCAATCGATCCCGATCATCATGGCCGGCAAGGACATGATCGGCCAGGCGCAAACCGGTACCGGTAAAACCGCCGCGTTCGCCCTGCCTATCCTGCACTGCATCGATCCTGCCAAGCGCGAACCGCAAGCCCTGATCCTGGCGCCAACCCGCGAGTTGGCGCTGCAAGTAGCAACCGCTTTTGAAACCTACGCCAAGCAAATGCCGGGCGTTACTGTCGTGGCCGTCTACGGCGGTGCGCCGATGGGCCCGCAGCTCAAGGCCATCCGCAACGGCGCGCAGATTGTTGTCGCCACTCCAGGCCGTCTGTGCGACCACCTGCGTCGCGACGAGAAAGTCCTGTCGACCGTAAACCACCTGGTGCTCGACGAAGCTGACGAAATGTTGAAGCTGGGCTTCATGGATGACCTGGAAGTCATCTTCAAGTCCCTGCCGGCGACCCGTCAGACCGTACTGTTCTCGGCCACCCTGCCACAGTCGATCCGTGCCATTGCCGAACGCCACCTGCGCGATCCGGAGCACGTGAAGATCCAGACCAAGACTCAGACCGTGACCGCGATCGAACAGGCTCACCTGTTGGTTCACGCTGACCAGAAGACCTCGGCGGTATTGAGCCTGCTGGAAGTCGAAGACTTCGATGCCCTGATCATGTTCGTGCGCACCAAGCAAGCGACCCTGGACCTGGCCAGCGCCCTGGAAGCCAAAGGCTACAAGGCCGCTGCGCTGAACGGCGACATTGCCCAGAACCAGCGTGAGCGCGTGATCGACTCCCTCAAGGATGGCCGTCTGGACATCGTTGTGGCGACTGACGTTGCCGCCCGTGGCCTCGACGTTCCACGTATCACCCACGTGTTCAACGTTGACATGCCTTACGACCCCGAGTCCTACGTTCACCGTATCGGCCGTACCGGCCGCGCCGGTCGCGAAGGTCGCGCACTGCTGCTGGTGACGCCACGTGAGCGCCGCATGCTGCAGGTGATCGAACGCGTCACCGGTCAGAAAGTTGCAGAAGTCCGCCTGCCGGATGCCCAGGCCGTTCTCGATGCCCGCATCAAGAAACTGACCAACAGCCTGGCACCCCTGGTGGCTGACGCTGAATCGACCCACGGCGACCTGCTGGATCGCCTGACCGCCGATATCGGTTGCACTCCACGTGCCCTGGCCGCTGCGCTGCTGCGCAAAGCGACCAACGGGCAGGCCCTGACCCTGGCAGCCATCGAGAAAGAACGTCCACTGGTACCGAACAGCGCGCCACGCGGTGATCGTCCAGAGCGTTCCGGCGACCGTCCAGACCGTGGTGATCGTGAGCGTCGCGCTCCGGTTCCATTGGCTGAAGGTCGTGCCCGTTGCCGTACCGCCCTGGGCGCGCGCGATGGTATCGCTGCCAAGAACCTGCTGGGCGCTATCCTCAACGAGGGTGGTCTGGCACGTGAAGCCATCGGTCGTATCCAGGTCCGCGACAGCTTCTCCCTGGTGGAGCTGCCGGAAGACGGTCTGGAAAAACTGCTGACCAAGCTCAAAGACACACGCGTTGCCGGTAAGCAGCTGAAGCTGCGTCGCTACCGCGAAGATTGATCCGCCCCCTGGGTTGATTGATCGCACAAAAAAAATCCCCGACCGGTTCGGGGATTTTTTTTGCCTGGGTTTTGCGCTCAGTCGAAGCGGTAGATGTCCATGCCCAGCGCGCCCATCGTAAAGCCCTGGTGGGCCACACTGAACGCGCCGCCGGCCCCGCGTGCGAAGTACAAGGGCAGCAGGTGCTCGTCGCTGGGATGGTTGCGTACGGCGTGCGGTGCCCGCAGGCGATAATCGTGCAGCGCGGCTTCGTCATCTGCCACGAGCTTTTCCACGATCCAGTCGCGGAACGCGCGAGCCCAGGGCTCTATGCTTTCCGGCCCGGCGTGCCAGTCCAGCTCACCCAGGTTGTGGGTGATGCTGCCGGAGCCGATCAGCAGCACGTGCTGTTTTCGCAGGTCGGCAAGGGCACGGCCCACGCGGGTTTGCAGGGCGGGGCCCATGCGACTGGGCAACGACACCTGCACCACGGGAATATCCGCCGCCGGGTACATCAGCGACAGCGGCACCCAGGTACCGTGGTCGAACGGGCGCTGGTTGTCGATGCGCGCGCTCAGGCCGTCGGCCTGGAGCAAGTCGACGATGGCGTGGGCCAACTCCGGGGCGCCGGGGGCGGGATACTGCACGGCGAACAGTTCGCGAGGGAAGCCGCCGAAATCGTGCCAGGTTTCGGGAGCTGCATTGCCACTGACCAGCAATTCCTGGCTTTCCCAGTGCGCCGACACCACCACAATCGCTGTTGGCCTTGGCAGGTGCGCCGCCAATTGCCGCAGCGCCGGCCCGGAGGCGCCGGGCTGCAGGGCCAGCATGGGCGAACCGTGGGAGATAAACAGGCTGGGGAGCATAAAAGGGGTCCTGAGCGTTAACATGGGCCCATCTTTAATCAGATCATTGATCTAAATCTAATATAAGTTTTAGCTCCATTTGATCGAATTTTCGGGGGGAGTCATGGAACCTGAATTCTGGCTTGACCGTTGGGCGCGCAATCAGATCGGCTTTCACCTGGCCGAGGTCAACCCTTACTTGCAGCGGCACTGGCCCTCACTGGGTCTGGCTCACGGTGCGCAGGTGTTGGTACCGCTGTGCGGCAAAAGCCTGGACCTGATATGGCTGGCCAGCCTGGGGCATCGCGTGCTCGGAGTGGAGCTGTCGGAGCAGGCCGTGCAGGCCTTCTTCAGTGAGCAGGGCCTGCAGCCGAGAATGGCAAGGCACGGTGCGTTCACGGTTTATCGGGCCAGCTCGATCGAGGTGTGGTGCGGGGATTTCTTTGCGTTGGACGCCGAGGCATTGGCCGATTGCACAGCGCTGTACGACCGTGCCGCGTTGATCGCTTTACCGCCGTTGCTGCGGGCGCGCTATACCGAGCACTTGAACCAGGTGCTGCGCCCTGGCTGTGAGGGCCTGTTGATCACCCTGGATTACGATCAGGCACTCAAGGCCGGGCCGCCGTTTGCCGTGGCCCATGACGAGGTGCAGGTTTTGCTGGGCTCGCATTGGACGGTGGATGTGCTGGAAGAGCGCGACATCCTCGACGAGAGCTGGAAGTTCGTGCAGGACGGTGTCACGCGCCTGGACGAACGTGCCTACCGGCTGACCAGGATATAAACCGCGCCCGCAAAAAAGGGGCGATCAGATCGCCCCTTGTACGTGTCGCCCGTTGACCTCAGCCGCGACGGCGCAGTGCGTCGATACGCTCCTCCAACGGTGGGTGGCTCATGAACATGCGAGCCAGGCCCTGCTTGATGCCGCCATTGATACCAAAGGCGGTCAGGCTGTCCGGCATATGCACCGGCAGGCCCTGCTCGGAGCGCAGGTGTTGCAGCGCCGCGATCATCGCCCCCGTACCGGCAAGGCGCGCACCGGCTTCGTCTGCGCGGAACTCGCGTTTGCGCGAGAACCACATCACGATCGCGCTGGCCAGGAAGCCCAGCACCACTTCAGCGAAAATGGTCGCCACGAAGTAGGCGATGCCGCGGCCCTCTTCGTTTTTGAAGATCACCTTGTCGACAAAGTTGCCGATGATCCGCGCAAAGAACATCACGAAGGTGTTCACCACGCCCTGTACCAGCGCCAGGGTGACCATGTCGCCGTTGGCCACGTGGCCAATCTCATGCGCCAGCACGGCCTTCACTTCATCGTACGAGAAGCGTTCGAGCATGCCCTGGCTGACGGCCACGAGCGCGTCGTTCTTGTTCCAGCCGGTCGCAAAGGCATTGGCCTCATACGCCGGGAAAATCCCGACTTCGGGCATCTTGATGCCCGCCTCGCGGGACAACTGCTCGACGGTCTGCAGCAACCATTGCTCGTGCCGGGTGCGGGGCTGGGTGATGATCTGGGTGCTGGTGCTCATCTTCGCCATCCATTTGGAGATGAACAGCGAGAACAGCGAGCCGGCAAAACCAAAGACCGCACAGAAAACCAGCAGCTGATTGAGGTTCAGGTCAACCCCATTGGCCGCCATGAACCCGTTGAAGCCGAAAAGGCTCAGGGTGACGCTGGCAATCAGTACGACCGCCAGGTTAGTGGCCAAGAACAGCAGGATGCGCATCATGGTTGTAGAGTTCTCCTCATGCTTAATATGTTGCGTACTGCGGGGTATATAAGGTGCGGCATAGGGTGATTCAACCGAGCGACTATTTCAAACTGTGTCCTACAGCCTGAATGTAGACCCTTGAAGGGAATTTCCCACATGGAACATCGCCCGATATCGACCTTCTTTTGCCTTGCGGCCCTGTAATTGTAGGGGGATAGCGGCAAGCGCGAGGCTGGGGCAGTGCGCAGCAGGGCAATCGATATAGAAGTGTTGCCAGATGCTCGCCGTACGACTGAATGGAAGTCGCACGGCGGCATATTCGTTACTGGCGATAGGACTTCAGGAAGCTGCCGATACGACCAATGGCCATTTCCAGGTCATCCACGCGCGGCAAGGTCACCACGCGAAAGTGATCCGGCCACGGCCAGTTGAACGCCGTGCCCTGCACCACCAGCAGCTTTTCCGACAGCAACAGGTCGAGCACGAACTTCTCGTCGTTAAGGATCGGGCAGACCTTTGGATCGATACGAGGGAAGGCGTACAACGCGCCCATCGGCTTGACGCAGCTCACGCCCGGAATGTCGTTGAGCAACTCCCAGGTACGGTTGCGTTGCTCCAGCAGACGGCCTTGCGGCAGCACCAGGTCGTTGATGCTCTGGTAGCCCCCCAGGGCGGTCTGGATCGCATGCTGGCTTGGCACGTTGGCACACAGACGCATATTGGCCAGCATGTCGATGCCTTCGATATAGCTCTGGGCGTTGTGCTTGGGGCCGGAAATGGCAATCCACCCGGAACGGAAACCCGCCACGCGGTAGGACTTGGACAGGCCGTTGAAGGTCAGGCACAGCAGGTCCGGCGCCAGGGACGCGGTGCACACATGCATGGCGTCGTCGTACAGGATCTTGTCGTAGATTTCGTCGGAGAACACCACCAGGTTGTGCTGGCGCGCCAGTTCGAGCATGCCCAGCAGCACTTCCTTCGAATACACGGCGCCGGTGGGGTTGTTCGGGTTGATGATCACCAGCGCCTTGGTGTTCGGCGTGATCCTGGCCTTGATGTCCGCCAGGTCAGGAAACCAATCGGCGCCTTCGTCGCACAGGTAATGCACCGGGTTGCCGCCGGCCAGGGTTACTGCGGCGGTCCACAGCGGGTAGTCAGGCGCCGGCACCAGTACTTCGTCGCCATTGTTGAGCAGGGCCTGCATGGACATCACGATCAGTTCGGACACACCGTTGCCCAGGTAGATGTCTTCGATGCCGACGCCTTCCACCTGCTTTTGCTGGTAGTACTGCATCACCGCCTTGCGTGCGCTGAACAGGCCCTTGGAGTCGCTGTAGCCTTGGGCGGTGGGCAGGTTGCGGATCACGTCCTGGAGGATTTCGTCCGGCGCTTCGAAACCAAACGGCGCCGGGTTGCCGATATTCAGCTTGAGGATGCGATGACCTTCCTCTTCCAGGCGCTTGGCGTGCTTGAGCACTGGGCCGCGAATGTCATAGCAGACGTTGGCGAGCTTGTTCGATTTGCTGACCTGCATGGCGATGTGATCCTGAAAATGAACGATCCAGACGGCGCGGGCACTACCGTACTGTGAAGGCTGCGAGGTCCGCACCCGGAAATACGTTTGAATGCCGGTAGCGCGGGTGCCAGACTGGCGTTTTGAAGAGGCGCAATCATACGTGCCGCCTGATCCACGGAAAAGACACAGATCAGGGTTTTTCAGTTACCGAGGTGTACCGATGGAAAAGTTGCAGAAAACCGTTGAAGAATGGAAAGCGATGCTGGATCCGGAGCAGTACAACGTATGCCGGCTCAAGGGTACCGAGCGACCGTTCAGCGGCAAGTACAACGGCACCAAAACGGACGGCGTGTACCACTGCATTTGCTGCAATGCACCGCTGTTCGATTCCAACGCCAAGTTTGACTCCGGCTGTGGCTGGCCCAGCTTCTATGAGCCGATCGCCGACAGCGCGATGGTCGAGATCCGTGACGTCAGCCACGGCATGATCCGCACCGAAGTCACCTGCGCCAAGTGCGACGCGCACCTGGGCCATGTGTTCCCGGACGGCCCGCCGCCGACAGGCTTGCGTTATTGCATCAACTCGGTGTGCCTGGACCTGGTGCCCCGTTGAAGTGAGCGGGCGCGTTGTTCGCGCCCCATGATCCGGCCTGATGGGGCATGATCAGTGCGCTCAATTAAATTGTGTGCAATTGAATTGCTCGCTACTTTAAAACCTTCAACTTTAATAATCCGAGGCACTGCCATGAGCGACAACCTGCTGAGCATCCCCTGCACGACTATCAAGGGTGAGCAAAAGACCTTGGCCGATTTCGCCGGCAAGGCCGTGCTGGTGGTCAATACCGCCAGCAAATGCGGCTTCACGCCTCAGTACAGGGGGCTTGAGCAACTGTGGCAGCAGTACAAGGACCAGGGGCTGGTGGTGCTGGGCTTCCCTTGCAACCAGTTCGGCAAGCAGGAGCCGGGCGATGAAGGCGCGATTTCCGAATTCTGCGAGTTGAATTACGGCGTCAGCTTCCCGCTGTTCAAAAAAATCGATGTCAACGGTAGCGATGCCCACCCGTTATTCGTGCAGTTGAAAAACCAGGCGCCGGGACTGCTCGGTTCCAAGGGCATCAAGTGGAATTTCACCAAGTTCCTGATCGGTCGCGAGGGTCAGGTCGTCAAGCGCTTCGGCCCGACGACTAAGCCGCAGGACCTGGCCCCGGAGATCGAAGCCTTGCTCAAATGACCGAGATGCCGGCCGTATCACTGGCCCTGGACAACCAGCTGTGTTTCAAACTGTATGCCGCCTCGCGGGCGGTGACCCGTGCCTATAAACCGATGCTCGATTCATTGGGCCTCACCTACCCGCAGTACCTGGTGATGCTGGTGTTGTGGGAGTGGCACGCCCTCCCGCCGGCGCAGCCCACGGTCAAGAGCCTGGGCGAACGCCTGATGCTCGACTCCGGCACGCTCACGCCCTTGCTCAAGCGCCTTGAACAACGGGCCTGGGTGCAGCGTCGGCGCAGCGCCGGGGATGAGCGCGAAGTGCACCTGAGTTTGAGCGAAGCCGGCGTGCAACTGCGCGACCATACGCACCGCCTCAAAGCACGCCTATTGTGTGACAGCGGCATCGACCTGAACCAGGCGGATGCCCTGCGCGATGGCCTGGACCAGTTGCTTGGGCAGCTCAGAGAGGGTTCGTCATCGGCACCCATAGGTCCAGCAGGGCGTTGAGCTCTTCGCGACGGAACGGCTTTGCCAGGTAGTCGCTCATCCCGGCGGCCCGACAACGCTCACGCTCTTCGGACATGGCATTGGCCGTCAGGGCAACAATCGGCAGGTCCGGCCAGCGCCCGCTGCTACGAATCTGTCGGCTGGCTTCGTAGCCATTCATCACCGGCATATTGCAGTCCATCAACACCATGTCGAAGGTCTGCTGCTCCAGGCATTTAAGCGCTTCGCCCCCGTGGGCGGCCACGATCACCTCGCATCCCAGTTTGCTGAGCATGCCCTTGGCCACCAATTGGTTGACCGGGTTGTCCTCCACCAACAGGATGCGCGCCCGGTGGGCCAGCGGGGGGGACTCCAGTTGGACCGGATCAAGGATCAACTGGCCATCGCTGCGCAAAGTACGTTGCAGGATCTGATACAGCGCGTTGCGGCTCAACGGGCGCGCCTGTTGCTGCAGGGGGGCGAGGGCTGCCACTTCTTCGCCGGGCATGAAATTGCCGTAGGCCGTCACCACCAGGATCGGCGCGGTAATCCCCGGCCGCAGACGGAACAGGCACTCCGGGCAGTCGGTGATCAGCAGGTCGGGGGTTTGCCCGGTCAGATCCTGGTCCTGAGGGTAGCAGCGCGGGGTCAGGCCCCAGTGGGGCAACAGGGTGTTCAGTAACTCTGTCAGGCCACTGCTGGCGTTAGTGATGGCGATGACTTCGCCGCTCAATGGCGGTGGCTGCACGGCGGGCGAATGGGGCGGCAGAGGCAGTTCGGCGCAGAATTGGCTGCCAAAGCCGACTTCCGAACTGATGCTCAAGCGGCCGTGCATGGCTTCGCACAGGTTGCGCGTGAGGGCCAGGCCCAGGCCCGTGCCACCGAACTGACGGGTAATGCCGGCGCCGGCCTGGGTGAACGGTTGGAAAATTTTTACCTGCGCTTCCTGTGCGATACCGATACCGGTGTCGCAGACTTCGATGCGCACCTTGGCGTCGCAGCTGCTCAGCCGCACATCCACGCGACCAAAGCGCGTGAACTTGAGCGCGTTGGACAGCAGGTTGCTGACGATTTGCCGCACACGCGTCGGGTCGCCCAGCACTTGGGACGGAAATAGAGGGTCGATCAGGCAGGTCAGCTCCACGCTCGGCGCGGCGTTCTGCGATAACAGGTTGGCGGTGTCCTCCACCAGCGCGCCCAGGTCGAACGGGATGCGCTCCAATTCCAGCTGGCCGGCATCGAACTTGGACAGGTCGAGGATATCGTTGAGCAACTCCACCAGCACTTTGCCCGAGTCATGGGCGATGGAGAGCTGCTGGCGCTGCTCGGCGTTCAGGGTGCTGTCCAGGGACAGCGCGATCATCCCCAGCAGACCGTTGAGCGGGGTGCGGATTTCATGGCTCATGTTCGCCAGGAAGGCCGCACGGGCCTGGGCCATGCCCAGTGCATTCATCTTGGCCGCCTCCAGCTCGTCGTTGGACTGGCTCAAGCGCTGGTTACTGGCCTTGAGCTCAAGGGTGCGGGCGGAAACGATGTCTTCCAACTGACCCAGATATTCCGTCAGGCGGTCTTCGGCGTGGCGGCGCTGCTGGATCTCGGTCTGCATGGTTTCAAATTGCTGGTTGGCCACGCTGACCAGAACGCCGATCTCGTCGTTTTCGTGCCCGGGCGGGCAGTCCACGCGGGTATGCCTGCGCTCGCTCAACTCGCGAATGATCCGAACCAGCGGCTGGGTCAGCATCACGTAGAACAGGCCCAGCAGGATCCCGGTCAGCAGCAGGCTGCGTACAAAGCCGTTGAGCAGGGTGATCTCGGCCCGTCGCAGGAAACGGCTGCCGAAGGCGTAGGTGTCCACGTCCAGGCGCAGCACCCCCAGGGCATCGTTGGGCATGTGGCTTAAGTACAGGCGGTCTTCAAACTGGCGGTTGGCGCCAAACAGCAGGTCGCTCACGGTGCGGTACGTGCTTTCGCTGCGTGGCCGGCCGACGTCCGCCAGCACCAGGCCATTGTTGTCGATCAACTGCGCACGGATGATGGCGGGGGAGTGCAGCAGGCCCAGGGTCAATTCCTGCGCCAGCTCGGCGTCAATGTTGTAGGCAATGCGTGAGGCCGGGTTATGGCTGATTTCGATCAGCGAACGTATTTCACGGTTGATGGATGCGTCTTCACTGGCATAATCAATGGCGATTTGGATCAGACTGAGCAAGGTTCCCAAGACGAAACCGACCAGCACAGTCAATCGGGCTTGTTTATAAGACAAGCGGTGGGCGAACTTGATATCCATCGAGTGTTGAACCACTTCACGTTTCCCTTCGCCCGGCAAGCATAGCTGAACATCCACAGGCTCTGGCCTGCCCGGCATGAATCGTTTTATACGCAGCCTTTTGCGGACCGTCGCAGGGTTGCCAATACGCCATCTTTTGCAAAAACTTGCCAGAGGAATAATCGTGGATTCTCGATTGAACGCCTTTCTTGAGCGGGCCGACGCCGTACTTGCCCGCCTCGAACCCCTGTTGCCAGCGCCTCGCCAGCCTATCGACTGGACGCACTGCCTGGCCGCGCGCTGGCAGCGCGAAGGCCGCGCGGGGTTCCTGTTGCCGCTGGAGGTCAGCCTGGACATGCGTTTGTCCGACCTGATCGGCGTCGACAAGCAACGTGAGCAACTGGCCCGCAACACTCAGCAGTTTCTCGATGGCCTGCCCGCCAACCATGCGCTGTTGTGGGGGTCGCGCGGCACCGGCAAGTCGTCCATGGTGCGCGCCTTGCTGGCCCAGCATGCCGCGGCCGGTTTGCGCCTGATCGAAATCGAACGTGACCACCTGGCCGACCTGCCCCGCGTGGTCGAGCAACTGCTCAAGCTGCCGCAGCGCTTTATCCTGTTTTGTGATGATCTGTCGTTCGAGGCCGGTGAAAGCGACTACCGCGTGCTCAAGAGTGTGCTGGATGGCTCCCTGGAACAGGCGCCGGAAAATGTGCTGCTGTATGCCACCTCCAACCGCCGCCACCTGGTGCCGGAAAACCAGAGCGACAACGACAATTGGGCACGGGTCGACGGCGAACTGCACCCCAGCGAAGCCGTGGAAGACAAGATTGCCTTGTCCGATCGGTTTGGCTTGTGGCTGTCGTTCTATCCGTTCACTCAGGAACACTTCCTGGACGTGGTGGAACACTGGATCGGCGAGCTGGCGGGCAAGGCCGGGTTGCAATGGCAGCGGGATGAAGCGCTCGATATTCTCGCCGTGCGCTGGGCTACCGGGCGCGGCAACCGCAACGGACGTTGCGCGTATCAATTCGCCCGTTATTGGGTGGGCCTCAAATTGCTGGAGCGTCAATCATGATCGATTTGCAAAATGCCGGAACCGGCCTCGATGGCTACGCCATGCTCTGCGCGCAGCTGGAGTCGCTGTTGGCCGATGAACGCGACTTCATCGCCAACAGCGCTCAGTTCTCTGCGTTCCTGTTTCACCAACTGGACGACTTGAACTGGGCCGGCTTTTACCTGAACCGTGATGAAGAACTGGTGCTGGGCCCCTTCCAGGGGCAGATCGCCTGTGTGCGTATCCCGTTTGGCCGGGGGGTGTGCGGTGCGGCCGCCGCGTCGCGGCAAACCCAGCGCGTCGACGATGTGCATGCCTTCCCTGGGCATATTGCCTGTGACAGTGCTTCCAATAGCGAGCTGGTGGTGCCGCTGGTCAAGAACGGCCAGTTGATCGGCGTCCTCGACCTCGACAGCCCCAGGCTGGCCCGCTTTACCGAGCAGGACCAGCAGGGCATCGAGCAACTGGCGGCGATCTTTCTGCGCTTGACCGACTGCTGATTCGTTGGGAGCATCCGCCCGTTAAGGGTTGTCCAACTCGTGGAGCTGCACCTGCAGCATTCTTTCCAGCTCCAGCATCAGCTTTTCCAGGGCTTTTGCGCCCGCGTCAACCAACGGCCGGTCATCGCCCCGGCCGCAGGCCTGTTCGAGGGCTTCGCACTGTGCCGCCAAGGCGCGGGCTTGGACAATGCGCGCGGCGCCCTTGATTTTGTGGGCCTGTTCGATGATGTCTTTGTAGGGGGCCTGCGCGCTCGTCAGGGCAAGCAATTCCTGGCGATCCTGACGACTGCTGTTGAGCAGCTCTTCCAGCAGGCGGCGGCTCAGGAGCGGGTCGCCGCCGGTCAGGGCGTCGAAATTGCCCAAGTCGATGAGCTGCTCGGCATGACGGGGGCGGATCTTCGCCAGTTGCCGTTCCAGCGCCGTCAGGCTGATGGGCTTGAACAGGCAGTCGTTCATGCCGGCCTGGGCGCAGCGTTGCTTCTCTTCGGGCTGGGCGTTGGCGGTAAAGCCCAGTACCACGCAGGGAGGCAGTTGTTCGCGCTGCTCGTATTCGCGGATGGAACGACTGAGTTCATAACCATTCATGATGGGCATGTTGCAGTCGGCGATCACCAGGTCGAAATGCTCCTGGCGCCAGGCCTGGAAGCCGGCTGCGCCGTTCTGCGCAGCGCTGAACTGATGCCCCAGGTAGCCCAGTTGCTGGCACATCAACAGGCGGTTCGCCGGGTGATCGTCCACTACCAGCACATTGAGTACCGGCGCGGTCGAGGGCCTCTGTGGCTTGTGCTCTTCCACCGCCAGTTCCGGCTGCAGGCGCGTCATCTTCAGGTTTATATGCACCTGGGTGCCCACCATGGGCACACTGCTCAGGCTCAGTTGCCCACCCATCATGGCGCACAGGCTGCGGCAGATCACCAGCCCCAGGCCTGCGCCGCTCCTGGCCAGTTGCCCGGAGTTGTCCGCCTGGGCAAAGGGCTCGAAGAGGCGCAACTGATCTTCGCGACTGATTCCGATGCCGGTGTCTTCCACCACCAGTTTCATCTCGACCTGCTGTGCCAGGTCGGTCGGCAGCACCTCCACCTTGATCTTGACCTGGCCACGCTCGGTGAACTTGATTGCGTTGCTGATCAGGTTCGACAGCACCTGCTTGAAGCGCAGCGGGTCGATCAGCACTTCGGTGTTATCCAGGTCAGGCTTGAATTCCAGCAGCAGACTCAGGGTTTTCTGACGCGCCAGGCCATCGAAGACGCGCACCACCGACTCGATGACGTCCCGCAGGTTCACGCGCTCCGGGGCCAGGCTCAGGCGACCGGATTCAATTCGTGCAATGTCGAGAATATCGCCGATCAGTTCCAGCAGGTCCTTGGCCGAGTTGTAGGCCACTTCGATGGCCGGGCGATCCAGGTGGCCCTGGTCCGCGCGCTTGAGTGTGAGCTCGAGCATACCGATCACGGCGTTCATCGGGGTGCGGATTTCATGGCTCATGGTGGCCAGGAATGTGCTCTTGGCGCGGTTGGCTTCATCGGCGCGCTCCTTGGCGGCGCGCAGCTCATCGAATAATTGGCGTCGCTCGCTGATGTCGATCCAGCCGCCGATGATGCCCTGGACTTCGCCGTCGGAGTCGCGATAGGGCAGGATCCAGTGATAAATCGTGAGTTTTTTACCGCGGATGTGCAGGGTGCGATCCAGGATCAGCGGGTTGCCTTCGGCCACGACGCGCTGGTAGTCGGCATGGTATTGCGCCGCTTCCTGCGCAAGAGCGGTACTGATCTGCACCGCGCTCTTGCCGATCACGTCCTCGCGCTTGACGTCGAATACCTGCAGATAGCTGTCGTTGCATGTCTGCAACAAGCCCTTGCGGTCACGTACGTAGATCGGATGCGGTGTTTCGTTAACCAGCGCGCGCATGAATTCGAACTGGTCATTAAGCGCACGCTCGGCCATTTTGCGATGTTTGATCTGGCGCCGCATGTAGGCGTTCCAGGTCAGGGAAATCAACAGCAGCAGGCCGGTGCCGATAATGATGCGGGCGATCAGTTCATGGTAGTTGCGCCAGTAGCTGTCGGACGCGGCGGTATAGCCTCGCCAGCGGCTGTTGATCACGCCCAGCTCATCAGGAGCGATGCTCAGCAGGGCCTTGTCGAGAATCGAACTGAGTTCGGTGGCGCCGCGTGAGGTCGCCAGGGCAAACGCTGCGGGCGTCGTGCCTATGCTGAAGCTGGTTTGAACCTTGTCCTGGAACATGGACGAGGAGAGGGAATAGTTGGCGACCACCAGCGTATTCACGGCGCCATCGACGTGTCCTTGAACCAGCAACTCAGTGGCCTTGAAGGTATCCCCGGTTTCAACCAATCGAATCTGCGGAAAGTGCTCGCGCAGGAATTTTATCGGCGGGCTGCCTTGGGTCACCGCCACACGCTTGCCCGACATTTCCTCCAGTCCCATAGGGGCGTTCTCCTCCTTGCGCGTCAACATAACGTAGGAGTTTTCCAGATAGGGGCGGCTGAAGTTCAGTTGGTCCTCGCGTTCGGCGCTGGGGGCGATAGCGCCGATGATGTCGGCGTTACCGGATTCGACCTGCTCGATCATCTCGTTCACGTCACGCCCGCGCTGGACCTCGAAGCGCAGCCCGGTGCGCAGTCGAATCAGTTCCAGCAGGTCGGCGGTGATACCGCGAAAATTACCCTCGGCATCGAAGAATGTGAGGGGCGCGAAGGTTTCGTTCACGATCACCTTGACCACCGGGTTTTCCTGCAGCCAGCGTTCTTCGCGCGAGGTCAGTTGCAACTTCTTGTCGGTCAGCAGGATATCGCTGCCGGCGCTCCAGCGCTTGGCGATGGTTTCTCGTTCGCTGGTGGGCACCGCCATCAGCGCAGCGTCGACGATGCTCAGCAGAATGTGCTGGTGCTGGGCAATGGCAAAGCTGAAACCGTAGGCTTCGTGTTTGCCGAAATTGGCCATGTGGACGTTTTTCAGGTAGCCCTTGTTGATCATGTAATGGGTGGAGATAGTGTCGCCGAGGAACACGTCGGCCTGTTCGAATGCCACGGCATTCAAGGCGTTCTGGTAGGACGGGTAGGCGCGGATGATTGCGTTGGGATACAGCTTCTCGACTTCGCCCAGGGGGAGGTAGTGATACACCAGGGCCAGGCGCATTCCCGCCAGGCCGTCGCTGAGGCTGCGGGTTTCGCCCTCGCGGGTCACCAGTACGGGCTGATCCACGGCGTAGGGTTCCGACAGACTGAGATTGGGATTTGCAGCTTCGAAACCGTTGGAAGAGCCCAGGAGGTCGACGTCGCCGGTTTCAAGGGCGCGGATGGCCGCCTCTCGAGTGGGGTAGCGCACCACTTTGATCGGCAGGCCCAGTGCCTTGGCCAGCAGCCCGGCGTAATCGGCGGTGAGGCCTTCATAGTCGCGTCCGCTGGAGGTGAGATCAAAGGGCGGGTAGTCAGGGGCCGATGTGCCCAGCACCAGTTCGCGTTTGTTCTGCAGCCACTGGCGCTGGGCCTTGTCCAGGTGGGTTTCCAGTTGTACCGAGCCTGCACGACTCAGTAAGTTGAAGTATTCCGGGCCGGTTGGAGGGGCAGCAGGCACGGCAATGCTGAAGCACAGACCGGCACTCAATATAATCAGATAGTCCTTTATACGCCTGGGCATCCGTCTTCTCACACTAACGCGTTTCGTTTTGCCATCTCGATAAGTTCTACCAAGGACTTGGCTTGAAGTTTCTGCATCAGCCTTTTCTTATAAGTGCTTACTGTTTTATTGCTGAGGAACATGCCTTTGGCAATTTCCTTGTTGGTGCGGCCTTGTGCAAAAAGTTGCAATACCATCAGCTCCCGATCATTTACCGCTTTGAACAGTTCAAGTTCCTTGGATACTTCGGCATCCGCGCCATTGCCGTTCAAGGCCTGACTGGGGAAGTAGTTGTAGCCCGACAATACGGCACGGATGGCACTGAGCAATTCGCTCAGGTCGCCTTCCTTGCAGACATACCCATCGGCGCCGGAGCGCATGCAGCGGGTAGCGAACAGTGTGGGCGACTGGGCCGTGAGCACCAGGGTCTTCATCGAGGTATTCATGGCGTTGAAACGGCACAGCACTTCAAGGCCATCGAGCTTCGGAATGCTGATATCCAGGATGATAAGGTCCGGCAAGCATTCGCGGACCATTTGTATGGCATCGCATCCGTTGTCCGTTTCGCCCACTACTTTGTAGCCCTCATGTTCCAACAACATTCGGATGGCAAGCCTTATAACCGGATGGTCATCAATAATAAAAACTGTGTTCATGATTACATTTCCATGCAGGTGCAAATAAAGCGGGCACATTAGCTCAGAAGCGGAGCGAGGAGCATGAAGCCTGGGGTGGCTAGATATAAAACAGGAAAATTCCTACATTAAAAAAGGTAAAGGCCTACCGGTTGCTCAGGCTTGGTGAAGGGAGATAAGCGGATTTCGTAGATCGCCAGGCGAAATCTTGGCGCCAGGTGTTTCAAGGCTGCGCTGCGGAAAATTTTCCACGGGTTTATATGTTTTTAGTCCTACATTTATAACTTTGGCAGGGCCTTGATTAAATGTGTAAGTTCGTCCTTGTTCAATGGTTTTGGCAAGTAGCCCAGTAACGGCAGGCCGCGCTGTCGTGCCTGGTCGTACAACGTTGCCAGTTCTGTTGCGGGCAGTCCGCTGAGCAGGATCGCGGCGCCGATCAGGCGCTGCTGGCTGGCGATTTCAATCAGCTCGAGGCCCGGCAGGTCAGGCAGGCATTGGTCGCACAGCAAAATATCGAAGGGCTTTTCGGCCAGCGTCATCAAATGGATCGCCTGGGCGGCGTTTTCGGCCGGGGTCAGCCGTTCGAAGCCGAAACTGCGCAGCAAACACTGGGCGGCGATCAATTGAAAGGGATGGTCCTCCACCAACAGGATGCTAAGAGAGTGACTGGGCATAAAAAGTACACGATGAGTCGAGCGTCGAAGGGGGGCATGTAGGAACAGTTGGTAACAATATGCCCGAAGCGTGAGCGATTATTCTTCGAGGGGCTGTGCGAATTCGATCAGGCCGCTCTGTTCCCGTCGTAGGCAGATTCTGGTCGGGGAGCAGGCGGCTTGGTGGGGCATGATTATTGAGGGCTCGAACGCCCGGTCATTTCTCGCGCCATCTCGGTGGCATAGCTGTCGGTCATGCCGGCGATAAAGTCGATCATGCGCAGGAACGAAGTGTGCAGCGACCACGCCGGATTCGGGGCGTTATTGCCCAGCAGGTCGAGAATGCGCCGGTTCTTGAACGACGGCGTGCGCCCGCCATGTTGCTCGAGTGCCGCCCCGCAGAACGCATTCAGGAGAATTTCCAGAGTGGTGTAAGCGCCGATCTCGTGCAATGTCTTGCGCTTGTCCTGGAAGATCTTCTTGCGCGCCATGTCTTTGGCATCCAGCACGCAGCGTTTGGCCGGACCGTGCATATGTTCGACCAGATCGCCGGGCAGGGTGCCGGCCAGCAACGCATCCTGCTGTTCGACAAATGCTCGCGCCGCGGCGTTGGTCAGGTGCTCGATGGCCTTGCCGCGCAGGATCGCCAGTTTGCGCCGGCGAGAGTCCAGCGGCCCCAATTGACGATAAGTCTGAGGCAGGTCGTCGCCCACCAGATCGAGCAGCAGCGACTCGACTTCGGCGTACTCCAGCAAATCCATTTCCAGGCCGTCTTCAAGGTCGATCAAGGCGTAGCAGATGTCGTCCGCAGCCTCCATCAGATAGACCAGCGGGTGACGCGCCCACCGTTGCTCTTCCAATTGCGGCAGGCCAAGTTTGTGGGCGATTTGCTCCAGAATCGGCAGTTCGCTCTGGTAGCAGCCGAACTTGTGTTTCTTGTAGCCCAGGGAATCGGCGTGGCGGGCGGTCCAGGGGTATTTGAGGTAAGTGCCCAAGGTGGCATATGTCAGGCGCGTGCCGCCGTCGAACTGGTGATATTCCAATTGAGTGAGCACGCGAAAGCCTTGGGCGTTGCCTTCGAAATTGAGGAAGTCATTGCGCTCGGCGCTGCTCATGTCATCCAGCCAGCCGCGTCCGGCGGCCTGCTGGAACCAGTGGCGAATCGCATCTTCGCCGGAATGCCCGAACGGCGGGTTGCCGATGTCATGGGCCAGGCAGGCCGACTGCACCACCATGCCCAGATCGCTGGGGTCGCACCAGTCGGGCAGGGCGCTGCGCAAGGTTTCGCCGACGCGCATGCCCAGGGAGCGGCCGACGCAGCTGACTTCCAGTGAGTGCGTCAGCCGGGTGTGGATGTGATCGTTGCTCGATACGGGGTGTACTTGGGTCTTGCGGCCCAGGCGGCGAAACGCGCCGGAGAAAATAATGCGGTCGTGGTCTTTGTGAAACGGGCTGCGGCCCAACTCTTCCGGGCTGTGCAGTGGTTTTCCAAGACGTTCGCGGGTCAGCAGGGTAGGCCAATCCAAGGCGGGTACTCTCCGTGCGGTGAATGACCCTCCCAGCTTCCCGGTTCCTCTGTGGCGGGGCAAGCGAAAATCTACAGGCCGGCGGCGTCGATATCGATTAACAGCAAGCGCTGACCGTGATCGAAGAATTGTCCGGCGGTGAGGCAGTACTGGTTGGTCGTGGCATCGCGGTAGGTCGAAGACAGCGTCAGGCGGCGCTCCTCCCAGCCCTCGGCGAGCAAATGGTAAAAGTACGGGCGCCACGACCAGTTGTGGCCCAGGTAGCGGCTGTCGGCCTGCCAGGCGTCCTGGCGCCACTCAAAGTTGGGCGTCAGCTGGGTGCCATGAGGATCGCACTGATAAAAGCGCAGCAACCACGGGAACGCCGGCAATTGCGGTAATTGACTCAGCGGCGCCTCGGCCAGGGCCCAGTGCTGCAGAATATTCATCAACTCGGCCATTTGCTGGCGCAACTGCATGATGCGCGCGCGCTCCGCCAGTTTCTGCTTGACGTAGGCGCCGCGCAGTTGCGCAAAACGTGGCACGAAAGCATCGGCGGCAAACCAGTCCAGCTGCGCCTGGGCGAACAGGTAACCCTGTACGTAACGGGCACCGCACTCCAGGGCAAAGCTCAACTGCGCTTCGGTCTCCACACCTTCGGCGATGATCCAGCAACCGGTCTTTTCCGCCATTTGCGCCAGTGCCCGTACCACCTCGCTGCTCGGTCCGCCGCGTGCGGCTTCCTGGAACAGGCGCATGTCCAGCTTGAGAATGTCCGGCTGCAACGCCAGTACCCGGTCGAGCTGGGAATAGCCGGCGCCGAAGTCATCGATGGCAATGCGCGCGCCCGCCTCGCGATAACGCGCCACCACCTCTGTCAGGCGCTGAATGTCGCCACCCAGTTCGGTGATCTCGAACACGATGCGTTGTGGGTCGACGCCGTGGCTGTGGATCTGTTTCAAGCTCGGCAGCGGCTGGCCGGCACGCAGGCGATTGATCCAGCGCGGCGAGATATTCAGGCTCAGGAACCAGTCCTCAGGCGCTTCATGCAGGCGGCTCAGGGCGTTGTCGCGCAGTTGTCGGTCAAGGCGCCGCAAGGCCACACCCGGCGTGCGCGGATCGGCGAACAGCGGGCCCACCGACTGCAGGCGACCATCCGCCAGGCGCAGGCGGCCGAGGGCTTCCACGCCGGCGATGCGGCCGGTGGCGGTGTCGATGAAAGGCTGGAAACAGGCGAGCGGTTGCCCGTCGATCACGGGGCCTCCTTAGAAGCGTCGGCGAAAAAAGGCCCGGCCCTCTAAAACGAGGGCCGGGCCGATTCTGTTAGCAAGAATGCAGCCAGCACGGGCGGGTGCGGCTCAGGGTTTGCGCGAGCGGCCCTGCATGGCCAATTTGATCAGAGGGATTAACCCGGCCCCCAATCGCACCAGGCGTGTCACGCTGCTGATACTGCCGCCCTTGGCGCCCTTGCCGGTGAAGAAACCCATCAGCGTCACCGCCGCCATGCCCCACAGCGGCGCGTGCTTGATGCCCAGGTTGTCCTGCCAGTTATGCCGCATGTCGCGCATCTTGTGCAGCGGCGCCAGGAGTTGATGGGACTCGTGGCGGATTTCCTGGCGGTGCATCTCCATGCGCAGGCGAATCAACGCCTTGCGCATTTCCCGCCGTGTGGTGGATTGCGGAACTTCAGTCAGGCTCATGGCAGCAGGCGCTCCCGGTCATTGGCCAACTCTTCGAGGGTGGCATGGAACGGCGTGGACTCATCGAACACCGCCGCTTTCAGGCGCACGCCACAGAAGGCTGCGGCCAGGCTGTAGAACACGCAGAGGCAGATGATACCGGTCAGACGATAGCCGGTGTCCCACACCAGAATCATCACCAGGGTCGACAACCCCACCAGCAGCAACAGCGCAAACACCAGGGCCAGGCCCGCAAACAACAGCAGGCTGACGGTGCGGGCTTTCTGCTCCTGCAACTCGATGCCGAACAGTTCGACGTGGCTGTGCAGCAAGCCCAGAACGGCCGCGCCCAGGCGTCGTGAGGTAGAACTTGCGCCCGTAGACGAGCCGTTTTCGCCGATAGACATAATTTAGCGCCTTGTAGCCAGCAGGCCGATCAGAAAGCCTACACCTGCAGCGATGCCGATCGACTGCCAGGGGTTGGCCTGTACGTAATCTTCAGTCGCCGTCACCGCCGCCTGGCCGCGCTCGCGTAGGGAGTCTTCGGTCAGTTGCAGGGTTTCGCGGGCCTTGAGCAGGCTCTCATGAATCTTGCTGCGCAGTTCATCGGCCTGGTCGCCGGCGAGGATTGCGGTGTCGTCCAGCAACTTCTCGGTGTCGCTGACCAGGGTTTGAAAATCCGCCATCAGTATTTCTTGAGCAGTCTTTGCAGTGGTTCTGGCCATGGGTATCTCCGTGATTGGCTGAGCGGTGCGTGTGGTTTCGAGTCACCGGCGTCGGTGAAGGTTCAGTGCAATTGTCTGGTACAGCTTTTGCTTTGCCTTGGTGCGCAGGCTCCGGGCCTGCGCTGAAGACGGGCGGGCGAGGCGCAAACCTCGAAAAACCTTACCCTAAAACACTCCAACTCGCGGAAAAACCCTGTCGGCAATGGCCTGCTGTGCTGTTCGCTGCGCTAAAACGGTTCACGCTCCCTTCAGAGGGGTGGTGCCGGTGGTGCCAATTTAGTGCGCGAACCTCTGGCTTGAACCGCTTTGGTGCTTTTTGCCCTGACTACAGGCCTGCCAATTTCCATGGACAATCTGCAACGTGCGGTGGACACCCTGGTCCATAGCTCCAACACCCTGTTTATCCTGATCGGCGCGGTCATGGTCCTGGCCATGCACGCCGGCTTCGCATTCCTGGAAGTCGGTACGGTGCGGCAGAAAAACCAGGTCAACGCGCTGTCGAAAATCCTCAGCGATTTCGCCATCTCGACCCTGGCGTATTTCTTTATAGGCTATTGGATCTCCTACGGTGTGAGCTTCCTGCAACCGGCGGCGGTGATCAGTGCCGATCATGGCTACGGCCTGGTGAAGTTCTTTTTTCTGCTGACGTTTGCCGCGGCGATTCCGGCGATCATCTCCGGGGGCATTGCCGAGCGGGCCAGGTTCGCGCCGCAGTTGTGCGCCACCGCGTTGATCGTGGCTTTTATCTATCCGTTTTTCGAGGGGCTTGTCTGGAACGGCAATTTCGGCCTGCAGGCCTGGTTGCTGGCCTCTTTCGGTGCCAGTTTCCACGACTTCGCCGGCTCGGTGGTGGTGCACGCCACGGGCGGCTGGCTGGCGCTTGCGGCGGTGTTGCTGCTGGGGCCGCGCAACGGTCGCTACCGCGAGGGGCGGCTGGTGGCGTTCGCGCCGTCGAGCATTCCGTTCCTGGCATTGGGTTCGTGGATCCTGATCGTCGGCTGGTTCGGCTTCAACGTGATGAGCGCCCAGACCCTGGACGGCGTCAGCGGCCTGGTGGCGGTCAACTCGCTGATGGCTATGGTGGGCGGCACCGTCGCCGCGCTGGTGATCGGTCGCAACGACCCCGGTTTTCTGCATAACGGGCCACTGGCCGGTTTGGTGGCGATCTGCGCCGGTTCCGACCTGATGCACCCGGTAGGCGCATTGGTCACCGGCGTGGTGGCCGGTGGTTTGTTCGTGTGGTGCTTTATCGCCGCCCAGGATCGCTGGAAGATCGACGATGTGCTGGGCGTGTGGCCGCTGCACGGCCTTTGCGGCGTGTGGGGCGGCATTGCCTGCGGGCTCTTTGGTCAGACGGTTCTTGGCGGATTGGGCGGCGTGAGCCTGATCAGCCAGTTGATCGGCACCGCCCTCGGTGTGGCCGTGGCGTTCGGCGGCGGGCTAGTGGTGTATGGCACGATCAAGCGCGTGCACGGGTTGCGGCTGAGCCAGGAGCAGGAGTACTACGGCGCGGACTTGTCGATCCACAAGATCGGCGCGGTCAGTCAGGATTGATCGGCGCCTCGTCGTTGTCGCTGGGCGGCGTGTGAAAACCGTGCAGCAGGCGATAGCGGTTCTGCCGGACTTCGTCGACCCGCGCCTGCACTTGTTGGTCCGGCAGGCCCAGCAGGAGCAAGGCGTGGGCGGCCAGCATCAGGCTCGATTCCAATAGCTCGGGCACCACTTCAGTGGCGCCCGCGGCCTTCAGTTCGGCCCACTGGCTATCGTCGCGGGTGCGCACCAGGATCGGCACCTGGGCGTTGATGCGGCGCGCCTCTTTGAGTACTACCAGCGCGACATCACTGTTATCCACGGCTATCACCACCAATCGCGCGCGCTCCACGCCCACGGCGCTGAGCAGGGCACCGCGCCGGCAGTCGCCGTAGTGCACGCTGCTGTCTTCGGTCGCCACTTCCTGCACCCGTTCCGGGTCGTCATCCAGCGCGATGAATGCCTGTTGCTCGCGCCGCAGAAAGCGCCCGATGGATTGGCCGACACGGCCGTAACCGCAGATCACGGCATGGTTGCGCAGCTGCGCATTGAGCGCGGTGATGGTCTCCAGTTGCACCTGTTGATTGGGTTTGCGGTGCAGGCGCAGGGCGATCGCCGGGGCGGCGCGCAGCAGCAAAGGGGTCAGGAGCATCGAGCAGAATGTCGCGGCGAGCAGCAGGCCGTTGAATTGCTGCGGGATCAATTGGCTCTGTTGCATCTGCGCCATCAGGGCGAAGCAGAATTCACCGCCCTGGGCCAGGGCCAGGCCGCTGCGCCAGGCGGTTTCCACATCGCTGCCGCGCAGTTTGACCAGCACGGCCACCACACAGCCCTTGATCAGCATCAGCGTAAGGGTCATGCCGAGGATCAGCAGGCTGTGGCTGACGAACAGCTGCAGGTCGATGAGCATGCCGATGCTGACAAAAAACAAGCCCAGCAGGATGTCGCGAAACGGTCGAATATCCGCTTCGATCTGATGGCGGTAATGGCTTTCGCCCAACAGCATCCCGGCCAGGAACGCACCGAGGGCAGGGGAGAGGCCGAGCAGGTGAGTCAGCCAGGCGGTCAGCAGCACGATCACCAAGGCCAGCAATACGAACAGCTCCGCCGAGTGCGACGCGGCCACTTCATGGAACAGACGCGGCAGCAGCCAACGGCTGGCGAGCAGCAGGCCGAAGAACAACACCACGGTCTTGCCCAGGGTCAACGGCAACGCCACGTACCAGGCCTGGTCACTGCTGCCGGCGAACACCGGCACCAGGGTCAGCAGCAGTACCGCGACCACGTCCTGAAACAGCAGCACACCAATCGCATTCTGGCCATGACTGCTGAAAATTTCGCCAAGACTGCTCAGCTCCTTACTGACAATGGCCGTGGACGACAGCGCCAGCCCCGCGCCGAGCAACAGCGCAATGCCCGGCGCTACCCCCAGCGCCATCAAGGTCGCCCCCAGCAGCACGCCGCAACCCAGTACCTGCAGGCTGCCCAGGCCGAACACTACATGGCGAAGGGCAAGCATTTTGGTCAGGGAAAATTCCAGGCCCAGGGAAAACAGCAGAAACACCACGCCCAGCTCAGCGAGGTCCGGCAGCTCTTCGCTGTCGTTGACCCAATCGAGCGCGGTGGGCCCCACGGCCAGGCCCACGCACAGATAGCCCAGCACGGGCGGCAGCCGCAGCCGGCGAAACAGGGCAATCACCACCAGGGATGACGCCAGAATGATCAGCAGGTTGGCGAACACAAACCTCTCCGTTGCAGGGTAAGCGGACAAAAAGCCGCGAGAATGGCTGAATCAGTTATAGGCCATGGTGACGTGGGTCAGCTTTTTAATGATATGCAGCGTTTTTTTGTGGTGAGCGGGCTCATCACAAACGCTCGCTCACCGCCAACAATGCGCAACTCGCCACCGTCGGCAGGCGGGCTTAGAATGACCCACCTTATTCTGATCAGGCCTTCCGTCATGCGTCCTGAATGCCAGCTGTTCGGCACCCTGGGTTGCCACCTGTGTGAGATTGCCGAAGCCGAAATCATGCCGCTCGTCGAACATGGGTTGCAGGTTGAATTAGTGGATATCACCGATCCCGATGACCTCACCGAGGTCTACGGCCCGCGGATTCCGGTGCTTCGAAGGGTGGATACGGGGGCGGAGCTGGACTGGCCCTTCGACACCGGACAGGTGGTCGCCTTCCTTCTCTGACGTTCAGGCGATGGCGAGTTTCCAAATATTAAGTTACTGTATGTTTGTACAGCGATTGAATAGAGGGAACGCCCGTGGTGAATGTTGAACAACTGAAAAGCAGCGTCAATCGCATGTCCGCCGACATCGTGCGTGATGCGGTGAACGAGCTGCGCCTGGACGGCCTGGTCACGGAAGGCAAGACGCCGTTCAACAAAGTGCATTTCAATACCTGCTTTGCCGAAATCGAAGCGTTGTTCCAGCGCGCCGGCTATCACAAGCAGTTGGATGTGGTGGGTTATCAGGGCCTGCTCTACGCACTCTACGATCCGGGGCGCTGGGAGGCGGTGGACGTCCTGCGTTGGCTCAAGGAATTCACCGAGGCCGCCAGCGCCTCGCCGATCCTGCGCGCCGAATTGGCCAAGGCCTGAGATCCGCCCTAGGCTCGATCCCGCTCCATGCGGGATAATGCCCGCCGGTTTTCCCAGGCTTCGAGCGT
The DNA here is from genome assembly GCF_026410085.1 of Pseudomonas quebecensis. Classification (NCBI taxonomy): domain Bacteria; kingdom Pseudomonadati; phylum Pseudomonadota; class Gammaproteobacteria; order Pseudomonadales; family Pseudomonadaceae; genus Pseudomonas; species Pseudomonas quebecensis. The sequence goes on along the minus strand of NZ_CP112866.1, from coordinate 3,434,132 downwards.
CGTCATGTCCACTTCCGGTTTTTCCGCGTCCCAGCACCAGGCCAGCACCTTGTATCTGCCACCCGGCCCTTGGGCCACGGTGCTTGACTGCCTGTGCGCGCACTTCCCCGCGATCAGCCGCGACCACTGGCTGGACCGCATCGCTCGCGGTCGCGTGCTGGACATCGATGGCAGCCCCATCGACCAGGGCCTGCCCTACAAGGAAGGCTTGTGCATCTACTACTTCCGCGAGGTGCCGAATGAAAAGGTCATCCCTGTGGAGGAAACCATTCTGTATGCCGACGAACACTTGGTGGTGGCCGACAAACCGCATTTCCTGCCCGTGACTCCGGCCGGTGAATACGTCGAACAAACGCTGCTGCGCCGTCTGATTCGTCGCCTGGATAACCCGTCGCTGGTGCCCCTGCACCGCATCGACCGGCACACGGCGGGGCTGGTGCTGTTTTCGGCCAATCCCCACAGCCGCGCGGCGTATCAGCAGCTGTTTCCTACGCGCAGGATCGATAAGTTTTACGAAGCCATCGCGCCCGCGCTGCCGGATCTCACCTTTCCCTTGGTGCACAAAAGTCGTTTGGTGGACGGTGAACCGTTCTTTCGCATGCAGGAAGGTCCCGGTGTCAGCAACACCGAAACCGCGGTGGAGGTTCGTGAAAAAAACGGCGAGCTATGGCGTTACGGCCTGTTCCCGGTCACCGGCAAGAAGCATCAGTTGCGCGTACACATGACCGCGCTGGGGGCGAGTATCTGCAATGACCCGTTCTACCCCGACGTACTCAAGGACGCCGTGGACGACTACGCCAACCCGCTCAAATTGCTGGCCCAGGGCGTGCGGTTTGCCGATCCGGTCACCGGCCAGACGCGCGACTTTCGCAGCCGCATCACCCTCGATTGGTAAACGGCGAAAACGACAAGGCCCGCGCGAGGCGGGCCTTGTGGGCAAACGTTTAAGACTTACAGGTCTTTAACGGTGCGAACCTGATCTTTGTTGATCCGGGTGTGCTTGCCGTCCAGCTGTTCGAATTCGTAGAAGCCCGAGTCTTCATCGTATTTCGGGGTGTCGACGGCCTGGATTTCACGACCGTCATTCAGGGTGATCACGGTAGGCGAGGCGCAACCGGCGAGGGTAGCGAGGCCCAGTGCGAGCATGAAAGCGGCGATGGTCCGTTGAGTCATGGGTGTGTCTCCGAGAGAATTCTTTGAAATTGCTGACCTTGTGACGCGTAAGGCGTCGCCAAAGTTCCTTGTACGAAAGTTCATTCTGACACGTCAGACTTCTGGTGCAACAGTTCGGGTGTGTTCAAGTTGGCCAGGCGTGGATCATTGGCCGGGCATTCCAGGCCCACGCCGCCCAGCTGCAGCAGAATTTTGCGCGGGCTGCGCTCGCCGGCCTGCCAGGCCTGTTCTACCGCGTTCTTGAGGTGGGTCGGGATGATGCAGATCAACGGCTCCCAGAATTCCCCATGGCGCACCATCACCGGCGACTGCGGGGTGCGTCGTGCCGTGTCACGCAGATCGGTCAGCAGGCGCGCGTCGAGGTGCGGCACATCGCAGGGCAACACCAGCAGGTGCCCGTGGCGCGCAGCGGCGAGCCCGGCGCGAATACCGGCGAGCGGGCCGGGGAAGTCCGCGCTGTCGTCGTTCACCAGTCGATCGGCATAGGCCGCATAACGGTCCTGGTTGCGATTGCAGGAGATGATCAAGTCATCGGTCAGCCCGCGTACCAGCCCGTGCACATGCGCGATCAGCGGCTGGCCGCGCCAGGTCAGCAGGCCTTTGTCCTGGCCGCCCATGCGCTGGCCGCGGCCACCGGCCAACAACAGAATCGAACAGGGCAATGGGCAGCAATCAAGGGACATGGTGGTTCCACAGCGGCAGGCAAAGGAGGGCCTGTGATATAACACTGGGCTGTTTCTTCGACAACCGGACCGTGCCATGAAAGCCAAGGTTGATGCGCCTTTTGTACCCCTGAATATCGCTGTATTGACCGTCAGCGACACCCGCACCCTGGACACCGATACCTCGGGCCAGGTCTTCGTCGACCGCCTGACCGCCGCCGGCCATCGCCTGGCCGAGCGTGTGCTGCTCAAGGACGACCTTTACAAGATCCGCGCCCAGGTTGCCCACTGGATCGCCGAAGACGTGGTGCAAGTGGTGTTGATCACCGGCGGCACCGGCTTTACCGGCCGCGACAGCACGCCAGAAGCGGTGAGCTGCCTGCTGGACAAGCAGGTCGACGGGTTCGGTGAACTGTTCCGCCAGATCTCCGTGGCCGATATCGGCACTTCCACCGTGCAGTCCCGCGCCTTGGCCGGCCTGGCCAACGGCACCCTGGTGTGCTGCCTGCCGGGCTCCACCAATGCGGTGCGCACCGGGTGGGACGGCATCCTCGGCGAGCAGTTGGACAACCGTCATCGCCCGTGCAATTTCGTTGCGCATCTCAAGCAGGCTGAACCTTGTGAATCCCGTGGGTAAGCCCGGCAAGACCGGCGCCCTGATGCCGGTAGAGCAGGCCCTGCAACAGTTGCTGGACATGGCCGACGCCACGCCGATCCGCGCGCAGGAGACGTTGCCCCTGGGCGAATGCGACGCCCGCGTGCTCGCGCAGCCGCTGATCTCCACCCTCGACCTGCCGCCCTGGCCCAACAGTGCCATGGACGGCTATGCCGTGCGCCTGTCGGACTGGACCGGCGAGCCGCTGGTGGTGAGCCAGCGCATCTTCGCCGGTCAGGCGCCGCAGCCGCTGGCGGCCGGCACCTGCGCGCGGATTTTCACCGGTGCGCCAGTGCCGGCCGGCGCCGACTGTGTGGAGATGCAGGAAAATGCGTTGGTGCACGCCGATGAGCGCGTGAGTTTCAGCGAGCCCTTGCACCTGGGCCAGAACATCCGTCCTCAAGGCCAGGAAACCACGGTCGGCGAAACCGTGCTCGACGCGGGTACGCGCCTGGGCCCGATCGAGCTGGGCCTGGCCGCGTCCCTGGGCTGCGACCGTCTGGCCGTGGTGCGGCGTCCACGGGTGGCGGTGCTGTCCACCGGCGACGAACTGATCGAGCCGGGCCTGCCCCTGGGACCGGGGCAGATCTACAACAGCAACCGCCGCGTGCTCTGCAGTTGGCTGGCGCGGATGGGCTGTGAAGTGATCGATGCCGGGATTCTTCCCGACGATCTGGAGCAGACCCGAGGACGCCTCGCCGGGCTGGGCAGCGTAGACCTGATCCTGTCTACCGGCGGCGTGTCGGTGGGGGAGGCTGACTTCCTGGGCATCGCCCTGCGTGAAGAGGGCGAACTGGCGCTGTGGAAGCTGGCGATCAAGCCAGGCAAGCCGCTGACGTTCGGGCATTTTCGCGGCGTTCCGGTGATTGGGTTGCCAGGCAATCCAGCCTCGACCCTGGTGACGTTTGCACTCCTGGCGCGACCGTACATCCTGCGGCGTCAAGGCGTGGTCGACGTGGAGCCGTTGCGCGTCGAAGTGCCGGTGGGTTTCGAATGGCCCAAGCCGGGCAACCGCCGCGAGTACCTGCGCGGGCGCATTGAGCAGGGCCGCGCGGTCATCTATCGCAACCAGAGTTCCGGTGTGCTGCGCAGCGCGGCGTGGGCCGAGGGATTTGTGGAGGTAGTGGAAGGCACGACGCTTAACGTGGGGGATCGAGTCAACTTCATCCCCCTGAGCGAAGTCCTCAACTGAATAAAAAGGCAGATGTGGGAAGGGGGCCTCAGATAGAGGAGCATCAGTGACTTATGGGTGGCTGAATCATTGCCATCGGGCAAGCCCCCGATGACGGCTTGCTATTCAGTAATCGTCGCCACGCTCGGTCACATCCCGCTCCACCGGCCCCGCATGCGGGTCAAATCCCACCGGGAACTTGCCTTTCAATGTCCAGGCAAACGCAATGATCTCGGCAATCGTGCGGTACAACTCCTCGGGGATGCTGTCGCCCAGTTCCATGCGCGCCAGCAGTTTTACCAGCTCGGCGTTTTCATAGATCGGCACTTCGTTTTCCCGCGCCAGCTTGAGGATGGCTTCGGCCAGCGCATCGTCGCCTTTGGCGGTGAGCGTTGGCGCCTGCTGGCCGTCGTACTTGAGGGCAATCGCCTGGCGTGATGATTCGGTGTTTTTCATGCGGTTTCATCCACCCAGCGTTGCTCCAGTCCGGTTTTCGGCCCCCGTGGTGGCGTGCCCAGGTGGCAATCGAGGTCGCCGACGTTAAGACCCGAGCTCACCAGACGCTCGCGCAAACTGCCCAAATGGCTTTCGATCAAACTCGCCGTGAATGGCCGTGTTGCCCAGAGCTGGCTGGACAGCTTGCCCTGGGTCAGTTGCGCCTGCACCTGCAACGGTCCCAGTGGTTCCATATCGAAGGCCAGCTCGACGCGCCAGAGCATCTGCTTGGCATCTTTAGTCGTCTTGCGTTCCGGTTGGTCCTTGTCCGGCGCCGGTTCCTCGCGCTGGAACTTGACCTGCAACGGCACGATGTCCTGCAGAGTGCGCATGGGGATCTCCAACTGCCAGGTGGTTTGCAGGCGGCCATCGGCGGTGGTGCCGGTTTGCTCCAGGCTCGACAGCTGATGGCTCTGCAAGCGGGAAATGGCCCCTGCGGCCAGGCGCAGCAGGTTTTCCAGGTCGCCTTCGCCTTCCAGTTTGCCCATCAGGCGCTCGGGCAGCGGGAAGCTCACCGGCGCCTGCCGTGCGCTGAGCTGACCCAGCGTGTTCAGCGGGCTGCGCACAAAGTTCGGCAGCACCTGGGCCAGGGTGTTGGCTGCCAGGATGGCATTCAGGTTGGTGCTGGCGGGCAGGGCGGGGACCAGGTCGGCGACCAACCGCAGCAGCGCACCTTTCATATCCAGAGGCGGTACCTGCGGGTTCTGCCCGGCCAGCAGTTTGGCCTCCAGGAAGGCGCCGCTGTTCTGAATCACCTGGGCCAGCACCTTGGGATTGCTCACCTGCGCCAGGTCCGGCAGGGCGGCCAACAGGCGGTCGGCGGCGGCGCGCAGGTCGGCGGAGGTGCTGTCGCCGCGCGGCAGGCTCTGCAATGCCGTGAACAGCACATCCAGCGAGCCTTGGCGATTTTGCTGGACCGACAGCTGCTGCGTGACGGCCAGTTGATCCTTGAAGTCGCTCAAGGGCACGAAGTTAAGGGTTTGCGCGTTCTGCACCACCGCGCTGAGCAGGCTGCCCACTCGCAATGGTTGTGGACTTTCCACCGTCAGCGTCGCACCGGCCATGGCGCTGCTGAGCACCGTGACCAGCGAACGGTAGATCGCCGGCTGCGTGGTGCCCTGCGGCAGCACCTGGGTGGTCAGTACTTTGGCCTGCAGCAGGGTGCCTTCGGGAATTTTGCTGGTATCGATGCGCGTCAGCGCCGCAACGTTGGCGCTCAACGCTTGCTGCAGACTCAAGGCCAGGTTGCCGGCAGAGGTCTGGCTGACCGCCACATTGCTGCCCAGCGGCAACGGTTGCGGACTGCTGGCCTGCACCAGGGTCTGGCGGCCGCCGTCGAGGGTCAGCTTGAGCAGCAATTGAAAAGCCTCGCCGCCTTGCTTGAGAGCGATCACCTCGGCGTTCGCGGTCTTGCCCGGATCGATCAAGCCGATCTGCGGCTCCAGCAGTTTCAGCAATGCCCCGGCGGCCGGCGGCGATGCCGGGCCGGTCGCCGTGGCAGGAGGTAGCGTAGGAAGGTTGATCTCGCCGGTCATTGCACGCATCGTCTCTAAGGGTAATTGCCCTCTTTAGCCTAGGGCATCGCATGTATAATGCCGCCCGTCTTCAAAGAGAGCGGTAAAAACCTCACAACTATTTGATCCAGCTCTCTAAAATCGGTCGCCAAAGCCGCTATTGTGCATTCCTCTTTAACGGCCGCAGCACCGCCGACTTGAACCGTAAAGGCCCGCGATCTCTTGACCAGCCCTCTTCTTGAAACCGTAGCGCTTGCCTGTGAGCGCGACCTGCGCCTGCTGTTTGAACGCCTCGAGCTGCGGCTGGCGGCCGGCGATATGGTGCAGGTCAGTGGCCCCAACGGCAGTGGCAAGACCAGCCTGCTGCGCCTGCTGGCCGGGTTGATGCAACCCACGGCCGGTGAAGTGCGCCTCAACGGCAAGCCTCTTAATGCGCAGCGCGGCGAATTGGCGCGCAATCTGATCTGGATCGGCCATGCCGCCGGTATCAAAGATGTGCTCACCCCTGAAGAAAACCTCAGTTGGCTCAGCGCGCTGCATCACCCCGCGTCCCGCGAGGCCATCTGGCAAGCGTTGGCCGCCGTCGGCCTCAAGGGTTTCGAAGACGTGCCATGTCACACCTTGTCCGCCGGCCAGCAGCGCCGTGTCGCGTTGGCGCGTCTGTATTTGCCGGGCCCGCCGCTGTGGATTCTCGATGAGCCCTTCACTGCCCTGGATAAACAAGGCGTGGCCCAGTTGGAAGAACACCTGGCCCGGCATTGCGAGCAGGGCGGCCTGGTGCTGCTGACCACGCACCACAGCTTGACGCGGGTGCCTGCCGGTTACCGCGAGCTGGACCTCGGGCGGTGGTCGCTATGAGCGTGTTCGCCCTGCTGGTCGCGCGCGAAGCGCGTCTGTTATGCCGTCGCCCGGCCGAACTGGCCAACCCGCTGGTGTTCTTTGCCATCGTCATTGCGTTGTTCCCGCTGGCGGTCGGTCCGGAGACTAAACTGTTGCAAACCTTGTCTCCGGGACTGGTGTGGGTAGCGGCGCTGTTGTCCGTCCTGCTCTCGCTGGACGGGCTGTTTCGCAGTGATTTCGAAGACGGCTCGCTGGAGCAGTGGGTCCTTTCGTCGCACCCGTTGCCACTTCTGGTGCTGGCCAAGGTACTGGCACACTGGGCTTTTTCCGGCTTGGCGCTAGTCTTGCTCTCGCCGCTGCTGGCGATGATGCTGGGCTTGCCCGTCGAATGCCTGCCGATCCTGCTGCTGAGCCTGTTGCTCGGTACACCGGTCCTCAGCCTGCTGGGGGCGGTGGGCGCGGCGCTGACGGTGGGATTGAAGCGCGGCGGGCTGTTACTGGCGCTGCTGATTCTGCCCTTGTACATCCCGGTATTAATCCTCGGCAGCGGCGCCTTGCAAGCCGCGCTGATGGGCATGCCGGCGACCGGTTACCTGCTGTGGCTTGGCAGCCTGACCGCCCTGGCGGTAACCCTGACACCTTTTGCGATAGCCGCCGGCCTGAAGATCAGCGTCGGTGAATAATGAGGTCTGGCTCAGCCAGTAAAGACCCTACGCTTCTTGCAACGACAAGAAGCAACCGTGAGAAACAGCAATGAACTGGACCTGGTTTCACAAGCTCGGCTCGCCCAAATGGTTTTACGGCATCAGCGGCAAGCTGCTGCCGTGGTTGAGCCTCTTCGCCGCCGTGCTGATCGGCATCGGCCTGGTCTGGGGCCTGGCCTTCGCGCCGCCGGATTATCAGCAGGGCAACAGTTTTCGCATCATCTATATCCACGTACCTGCCGCGATGCTGGCCCAATCCTGCTACGTGATGCTGGCGGTGTGCGGCATCGTCGGGCTGGTGTGGAAAATGAAACTGGCCGACGTGGCCCTGCAATGCGCCGCGCCCATCGGTGCGTGGATGACCGCCGTGGCGCTGGTCACCGGGGCGATCTGGGGCAAACCCACCTGGGGTTCGTGGTGGGTGTGGGATGCACGCCTGACGTCTATGTTGATCCTGCTGTTCCTGTACTTCGGTCTGATTGCACTGGGCAACGCGATCAGCAATCGTGACAGCGCTGCCAAGGCCTGCGCGGTGCTGGCAATCGTCGGCGTGATCAACATCCCGATCATCAAATACTCGGTGGAGTGGTGGAACACCCTGCACCAGGGCGCCACTTTCACCCTCACTGAAAAACCGGCGATGCCGGTGGAAATGTGGGCGCCGCTGCTGTTGATGGTGCTGGGGTTCTACTGTTTCTTCGGCGCGGTGTTGCTGATGCGCATGCGCCTTGAAGTACTCAAGCGCGAGGCCCGCGCCAGTTGGGTCAAGGCCGAAGTACAAAGCTGCCTGGGGGCGCGGGGATGAGTTTCAGTTCTTTCGGCGATTTTCTCGCCATGGGCCATCACGGCCTGTATGTCTGGACGGCCTATGGCATCTGCCTGGCGGTGCTGGCCCTCAACGTCGTCGCGCCGATCCTGGCGCGCAAGCGTTACCTGCAACAAGAGGCGCGTCGTCTGCGCCGGGAGACCGAAAAGTGAATCCGCTGCGTAGAAAGCGTCTGTTAATCATCCTTGCCATCCTGGTCGGCGTCGGCATTGCCGTCGGCCTGGCTTTGAGCGCCCTGCAGCAGAACATCAACCTGTTTTACACGCCGACCCAGATCGCCAATGGCGAAGCTCCGGTGGACACGCGCATCCGCGCCGGCGGCATGGTGGAGAAGGGCTCGCTGAAACGCTCCGGCGATTCCCTGGACGTCACCTTTGTAGTCACCGACTTCAATAAAGCCGTGACCATCACCTACCGCGGCATCCTGCCGGACCTGTTCCGCGAAGGCCAGGGCATCGTCGCCCTGGGCAAACTCAACGCCGACGGTGTGGTAGTGGCCGACGAAGTGCTGGCCAAGCACGACGAAAAGTACATGCCGCCGGAAGTCACCAAAGCCTTGAAAGACAGCGGCCAGTCCGCCCCTGCACCCGCAAAGGAGGGCTGAACCATGACGTCCGCATTGTTTATTCCGGAGCTTGGCCAATTGGCGATGATCCTTGCGCTGTGCCTGGCTATGGTCCAGGCCGTGGTGCCGTTGCTCGGCGCCTGGCGCGGTGATCGCCTGTGGATGAGCCTGGCGCAGCCGGCTGCGTGGGGGCAATTTGCATTCCTGCTGTTTGCATTCGGCTGCTTGACCTACGCCTTTATGACCGACGATTTTTCCGTCGCGTATGTGGCGAATAACTCCAACAGCGCGCTGCCCTGGTACTACAAGTTCAGCGCCGTGTGGGGCGCCCACGAAGGTTCGTTGCTGCTGTGGGCGCTGATCCTCGGCGGCTGGACCTTCGCCGTGTCGGTGTTTTCGCGCCAGTTGCCGCAAATCATGCTGGCCAGGGTGCTGGCGGTGATGGGCATGATCAGCATCGGTTTCCTGCTGTTCCTGATCATGACCTCCAACCCGTTCAGCCGCATCCTGCCGCAGGTGCCGGTGGATGGCCGTGACCTCAACCCGCTGCTGCAGGACATCGGCCTGATCGTGCACCCACCGATGCTGTACATGGGCTACGTGGGCTTCTCGGTGGCCTTCGCCTTCGCCATCGCCGCCTTGCTCGGTGGGCGCTTGGACGCGGCCTGGGCGCGTTGGTCGCGGCCGTGGACCATCGTCGCCTGGGCCTTCCTGGGCATTGGTATCACCCTCGGTTCGTGGTGGGCCTACTACGAACTCGGCTGGGGTGGCTGGTGGTTCTGGGACCCGGTGGAAAACGCCTCGTTCATGCCCTGGCTGGTGGGCACCGCGCTGATTCACTCGCTGGCGGTCACCGAAAAACGCGGTGTGTTCAAGAGCTGGACCGTGCTGTTGGCCATTGCCGCATTTTCTCTCAGCCTGCTGGGCACCTTCCTCGTGCGTTCGGGCGTGTTGACCTCGGTGCACGCGTTTGCGTCCGACCCGGCGCGCGGCATTTTCATCCTGATCTTCCTGCTGTTCGTGGTCGGTGGTTCGCTGACCCTGTTCGCCCTGCGCGCGCCGGTGGTCAAGAGCCAGGTGGGCTTCAACCTGTGGTCGCGGGAGACCTTGCTGCTGGGCAATAACCTGGTGCTGGTGGTGGCCGCGTCGATGATCCTGCTCGGCACGTTGTACCCGCTGGTGCTGGATGCCTTGAGCGGCGCCAAGCTGTCCGTGGGACCGCCGTACTTCAACGCCTTGTTTATCCCATTGATGGGCCTGTTGATGGTGGTGATGGCGGTCGGGGTACTGGTGCGCTGGAAAGACACCCCGGTGAAATGGCTGCTCGGCATGTTGATGCCGGTGCTGCTGGGCAGCGTGGCTTTGGCGGTGATCGCCGGCATCGCCTACGGCGACTTCAACTGGGCGGTGCTGGCCACGTTCCTGCTCGCGGCCTGGGTGCTGCTGGCCGGCGTGCGCGACATCGTCGACAAGACCCGCCACAAAGGCCTGATCAAAGGCTTGCCGGCGTTGACCCGCAGCTACTGGGGCATGCAGGTCGCGCACCTGGGCATTGCCGTGTGCGCCCTCGGCGTGGTGCTTTCCAGCCAGAACAGCGCCGAGCGCGACCTGCGCCTGGCGCCGGGCGAGTCCATGGACCTGGCCGGTTACCACTTTATCTTCGAAGGCGCTAAACACTTCGAAGGGCCGAACTTCACGTCAGACAAAGGCACCGTGCGTGTCGTGCGAAACGGTAGGGAAATTGCCGTGCTGCACCCGGAAAAACGCCTCTACACCGTGCAGAGCTCAATGATGACCGAGGCCGGTATCGACGCCGGTTTCACCCGCGATCTCTATGTGGCGCTGGGTGAACCTTTGGGTGACGGCGCCTGGGCGGTGCGGGTGCATGTCAAACCGTTCGTGCGATGGATCTGGTTCGGCGGCCTGCTCACCGGTTTCGGTGGGTTGCTGGCGGCGCTGGACCGGCGTTATCGGGTCAAGGTCAAGAGCCGCGTGCGTGAAGCGCTCGGCCTGCAAGGAGCGGCGGTATGAAGCGCTGGTTGATGGTGTTGCCGCTGGCAGCGTTTCTGGTGGTGGCGGTGTTCCTGTATCGCGGCTTGTACCTCGACCCGGCCGAACTGCCGTCGGCGATGATCGGCAAGCCGTTCCCGGAATTTTCCCTGCCCACCGTGCAGGGCGATAAAACCCTGACCCGTGCCGACCTGCTGGGCAAGCCCGCGCTGGTCAACGTGTGGGGCACCTGGTGCATCTCATGCCGCGTGGAGCATCCGGTGCTGAACAAACTGGCCGAGCGCGGTGTGGTGATCTACGGCATCAACTATAAGGACGACAACGCGGCGGCGCTCAAATGGCTGGCCGAGTTTCACAACCCCTATCAGTTGGATATCCGTGATGAAGACGGCAACCTCGGTTTGAACCTGGGCGTCTACGGCGCCCCGGAAACCTTTTTCATCGACGCCAAGGGCGTGATCCGCGACAAATATGTCGGCGTGATCGACGACGTGGTATGGCGCGAGCAACTGGCCGCCAAGTACCAGGCCCTGGTCGATGAGGCCAAGCCATGAAGCGCCTGTTAGCCGCTGCCGTATTGGCACTGGGGTTGGCCGGCGTCGCCCACGCCGCCATCGACACCTATGAGTTTGCCAATGATGCCGACCGCGAGCGTTTTCGCGACTTGACCAAGGAACTGCGCTGCCCCAAGTGCCAGAATCAGGACATCGCCGACTCCAATGCGCCCATCGCCGCCGATCTGCGCAAAGAGATCTTCCGCATGCTGGGGGAGGGCAAGGACAACCAGCAGATCATCGACTTCATGGTCGACCGCTACGGTGATTTCGTGCGTTACAAACCGGCGCTGACCGGCAAGACGGCGCTGCTCTGGTTTGGCCCCGCCGCGCTGTTGCTGAGCGGTGTGGTGGTGATGGCCGTGATCGTCCGCCGCCGCCGCGCCGCACCTACCGATGGCTCCGACGCGCTATCCCCGCAAGAGCGCCAACGCCTCGACCACCTGCTGGACAAAACCACTGATGATTGATTTCTGGCTCGCAGCAGGCTTGCTGCTTCTGGTTGCCCTGAGTTTCCTGTTGATCCCTGTGCTGCGCGGCCGTCGTGCCCAGCGCGAGGAGGATCGCACCGCACTGAATGTGGCGCTCTACCAAGAGCGCGTGGCCGAACTGCAGACCCAGCAGGCCGAAGGCGTGCTCGACGCCGCACAACTGGACACCGGCCGCGCCGAAGCCGCCCGCGAATTGCTAGCCGACACCGAAGGCGTGGAAACCCCCCGCGAATCGCGTCTGGGCAAACCGCTGCCGTTGTTGGCCGCGTTTCTGGTGCCGGTGCTGGGCCTGGGCTTGTACCTGCACTTCGGTGCCAGCGACAAGGTGGAACTGACGCGCGAATTTGCCCAGCCGCCGGTGTCCCTGCAAGACATGACCCAGCGCCTGGAACGCGCCGCCGCCGCCCAGCCGGATTCGGCCGAAGGCCTGTACTTCCTCGGTCGGGCCTACATGGCCCAGGACCGCTCCGCCGATGCGGCCAAGGTCTTCGAGCGTGCCGTCGCCCTGGCCGGTCGCCAGCCGGAACTGCTCGGCCAGTGGGCTCAGGCCCAGTATTTTGCCGACAACAAACAATGGTCGCCGAAGGTCCAGGCGTTGACGGACGAGGCGTTGAAGCTCGACCCGAAAGAAGTCACCAGCCTCGGCCTGCTGGGTATTGCCGCGTTTGAAGGCCAGCGCTATCAGGAAGCTATCGACTACTGGAGCCGTCTGCTGGCGCAACTGCCGCCCGAAGACAATTCCCGCGCTGCGCTGCAAGGCGGTATCGACCGCGCCGCGCAAAAACTCAAGGAAAGTGGCGGCACCGTCGCCCAGGCGAAGCAGGCAGCGACGTTGAAAGTGCGCGTGGCTGTGTCCGCCGAGGTGAAGGCCAAGGCCCTGCCAGGTGACAGCGTATTTATCTTCGCCCGTGCCGTGAGTGGCCCGCCGGCGCCGTTGGCGGCCAAGCGTGTCACCGTAGCGGAGTTGCCGATCACCGTCGAACTGGGCGATGCCGATGCGATGATGCCGCAGTTGAAACTGTCCAACTTCCCCGAAGTCCAACTGGTTGCGCGCATATCCCGGGCCGGTCAACCGACCGCCGGCGAATGGATCGGCCGCAGCCAACCCCTGGCCAGCTCCACCACTGCACTGCAGCAGCTGACCATCGACAGTCCGGACAAGTCATTCGAGGAAACGCCATGACCGCATTCGCACGTATCACCTTGCTCAGCCTGGTATTGGGCCTGAGCGCCTGTGCGGTCCACCGGCCACCGCCTGGGCCGACCGGGCCGACCATCCCACCGTCGGGCCCGTCGACCCAGCCAAGCACCAAACCGTCCGGCCCGGTCACCCCTCCGCCGAAACCGCTGCCGACCAAGTCGCCGACCTTCGCCCCACCACCGGGCGCCGCCAGCCATTGGGACGGCAAGATGCAGGTGTATGTGCTGGACGAACAACCCGACACCTTCTACCGCCAGCGCACCTACTACCGCTGGAGCAATGGCTGGAGCCGCTCCATCAGCCCCAACGGGCCGTGGGAAGAAACCAATGTACAAGGCGTGCCGCCGGGGTTGAGTAAGCAGTACGCGCAGTGACAAAAGGCGACCTTCGGGTCGCTTTTTTTTATCTTGAAATCCATTCCTCCAAACACCTGAGATCCATTGTGGGAGGGGGCTTGCCCCCGATCACGGTACGTCAGTGGTAGGTGGGCTGACTGACCCACCGCTATCGGGGCAAGGATCCTGGCAAGGTGCGCTCTCGTACCGCCGGTTTACCTATCCGTTCGGTCAGTACTGACCTGCTCGCTGTTTTGTTAAGTTGAAGCACTTGCTGCCTCCCAGGTGAAGTGCGATGCAAAAGCACGGTGTTTTTCTCGGATTGCTGTTCTGCCTGCTAAGTGCTGCGTTCGATGTATACGTGGGCTTCGTCACGCAAAGGCTTAACACGTTGCTGGTGATTTTCTATTGCTTTATAGCGACTGCTGCGTTGTTCCTGGCAGTCGCGCTGTTTCATGACTCGGCTTCTTTCTGTTCCAGAGTCAAAGCCGATTGGAGGCGCGTACTGCTAGTGAACGTCGCAGTTTTACTCAACTGGGGCGGCCTGTTTTACGCCCTGCGTTATCTGGAGCCAGCCGTTGTCGGTGTCGCTTCGGTGGCCTGCGGGCCGGCGCTTACGTGATCGTGGTGTGCCTGCTGGCGCTTCCTCTGACCGGCACAGGTTTTTACCTCGAGTCCGGGTTGATCGCGCCCATGGTGGTTCTGGTCGTCGCTGGGCATTTGCTGCCGATCTACCTGATCCAGAAAACCATCTATTGCCTCTCGCCGATCCACGTCTCCCTGGTGTTGCTGACCCTTCCTGTGTTCGTGCTGTTACTTCAGTACCTGGACGATCGCGTGTTTTTTTCGCTGGCCAGTGTCGCGTCCGTCTGCATCATCGTGTTGTTGCTGTCGGGCCGGGCCTTATATGCAATGAGGAGGGAGGCAGCATGATCACGGTGGTCGTCGTGGATGGTTTTTCATCCGGGAAATGTGTAGCAAAAGGCTTGTTCGAGAGAGGCTGCAGGTTGATGCATGTGGCGTCGTCAGCCAGTCTCGATGATTACTACTACAGGGGCTTCGATCACTCGCTGTATGACCGCATGATTGTGCATACCGACTTCGCCACGACGCTCGGCAGCGTTGAGCTTTTCGCGCCCCAGTTCATCATCGCCGGTGCCGAAACCGGTGTGCTGCTCGCCGATCAGTTGAACGAGCGCCTTCAGTTACCGTATCGCAATGACTTCGACAACACCCATGCCCGTCGAAACAAGTTCGCCATGATCGAAACGGTTGCCCAGGCGCACTTGCCCGTAGCACGACAGTGCGTTGCCGACAGTTGGGCGCTTGCACATGCTTGGATCAACGCCCACGGGCGTTTTCCTGTGGTGGTCAAGCCGCTCGACAGCGCGGGGGCCGATGGGGTGTTTATCTGCGAGGATTTGCCGGCCTGCGAGGCGGCGGTGCAAACGCTGCTGGGCACGGTGAACCGGTTGAACGGCCGCAATACCCAGGTGTTGATTCAGGAGTATCTGGCCGGCCTGGAGTATGTGGTGAACATGGTGTGCGTCGATGGCCAGCAACTGGTCACCGAGGTGGTGCGCTATCAAAAACAGCGGGCCCCGGGCGGCGGCATTCTTTATGACATCGATGAACTGATCGGGCCGGACTCGCCACTCTACTTGCCGTTGGTGGAATACACCCGCGCCGTGGTGCAGTGCCTTGGCATCCGCAACGGCCCCAGCCACGCGGAAGTCATGTTCACCGACGAAGGGCCGAAACTGGTGGAAATCGCCGCGCGTACCGATGGCATTCTTCGTCCTGGCGTATCCCGCCAGACCACCGGGCTGGGGCAGATCGAGGCGGTGGTGTTGTCCATCACCAAACCCCAGGCATTCGCGCAGTTGTTGGCCAGGGACTTCGATTATCAGCGCCTGCAGCGCACCTACAATGTGTGCCTGATCAATCGCACCGACGGCTACTTCCACAAGGCGCGGTTTGTGGAGGAACTGCTCAAGCTGGCGTCATTCTTTGAGGCGGTGTTCTACGTTGAGGAGGGACAACCCCTGGGCGTGACGCAAGATGTATTCAGCCAGCCAGGGACGGTGTACCTGGTGCATGCTGATCCAGCAGTGATCGCTGCGGATTATCAGCGGATCCGATTGCTGGAGGCCCAAGGTATCTACCTCACCGCACATTGATGCGTTGCTTTGAGCCTCTGCGCACCCTCTATACTGTCCCGCGACAATTTCCCAGGTGCTGCCAGCCGCTCAATACGGCTGGAGATAAACGCAGAGGCTGTTTCAATGGCAGGCAGGTTGATCTATCTCATCGGCCCATCGGGCTCGGGCAAGGACAGCCTGTTGGACGCAGCGCGTGCGCGTCTGGCCGAGCGCGGCTGCCGCATTGTGCGTCGCGTGATTACCCGCTCGGCGGAAGCAGTGGGTGAGGCCGCGCAGGGGGTGAGCCCCGAGCAGTTCGCCGCGATGGAGGTGCAAGGGGCATTTGCGCTGAGCTGGCAGGCCAATGGGTTGTGGTATGGCATTCCAACAGTGATCGACGACTGGCTGGCGGCAGGAGAGGACGTGCTGGTCAATGGTTCGCGCGCGCACCTGGCGGTGACCCGCGAGCGTTATCCTTCTTCGCTGGTACTGCTACTGACGGTTGATCAGGCGGTGCTGCGGCAGCGTTTGAGCGCGCGCGGGCGTGAGTCTCTGGTTGAGATTGAAGAGCGGCTGGCGCGCAATGCACGGTTTACCGAAGAATTGATCACCGGCAACAGCGCGCCATTATTCGTGCTGGATAACTCAGGGCCGCTCGAGCATACGGTCGAGCGTTTACTGTGCTGCCTGGCGCATGACTATTCAGGCTGTTGCGACGGCTCCTCGGCGTGATGCGCTCAGAAACCGCAACAACGCCACCAGTGGAAACGCGCTGCCCACCAGCATCACCCCCAGCCAGCCGCCGTGTTCGTACACGCTGCTGGCAATCGCCGAGCCGAAGGCGCCACCGATAAAGATGCTGGTCATATACAGCGCGTTCAAGCGACTGCGGCTGTTGGCGTCCAGGGCGTAAATGGCGCGCTGGCCGAGGACCATATTCATCTGCACGCAGAAGTCCAAAACCACGCCGGTGACCGCCAGGCCAATCACGCTGTACAGCGGATGTACGAAGGCCGGCAGGAAGCTCAGCGCTGCGAACAGCATGGCCAGCAATGACGCGCGATGGGTGTGACCGGCATCGGCCAGGCGCCCGGCGATCGGCGCGGCGATGGCGCCGATGGCACCGACCAGCGCGAAGATCGCGATCTGGGTCTGGCTCAGGCCGTGGTTGCGCACCAGCTCCAGCGGGGCCGCGGTCCAGAACAGGCTGAAGGTGGCAAACAGGCAGCCCTGGTAAAACGCGCGTTGACGCAGCAGCGGTTGTTCACGCAATAAGGTGCCCAGCGAGCGCAGCAGTTGGCCGTAGCTGGCGCTGTGATCGGGCTGGCGCTTGGGGATGGTGAGCATCAGCACCACGCTGATAAACGCCATCAACGCCGCTGCGGCCATAAACATCGCGCGCCAGCCGAAGTGGTCCGCCACGACGCTGGACACCGGCCGCGCCAGCAGAATGCCCAACAGCAGGCCGCCCATGATGCTGCCGACCACCCGGCCGCGGGACTCGGCGGGCGCCAGGTGCGCGGCCAGGGGAATCAGGATCTGCACCGACACCGAGCTGAAGCCGATCAACAGCGACACCAGCAGGAACAGGTTCGGTTGCTCGGTAAACGCCGCGCCCAGCAGGCTGGCAATGGCCACCACCGTGGTGGTGATCATCAGTTTGCGGTTTTCCAGTAAGTCACCCAGGGGCACCAGGAAAAACAGGCCCAAGGCATAGCCGATTTGCGTGAGCGACACGATCAGGCTGGCCATCGCAGGCGTGAGGCCAATGTCCGGCGCGATCAGTTCGATGATCGGCTGCGCATAGTAGATATTGGCGACGATGGCGCCGCAGCAAAACGCAAACAGCATCACCATGCCTCGGGTCATGGTGCTCGTTGGGTGTGGGGTAGCGTTCATGGTGTTCTCATAAAGCGAAGGAAGATGGCCTGCGAGGGTAAATGCAAGGCTTAGCGACGAGTAGGCCGCTTGGGATGATAGTACTTATGTCGGCTGATGATACATTCAGAAACATCTACCCAGCCCCCCCGCGCAAAACCAATGTGGGAGGGGGCTACACAAGTCTCAAAGGCTGAAATAACTCTGCGGGAGGGGGGGCAAGCCCGTTCACCACAGCAAGCCCCCTCCCACAGGTTTACTGCATGTGTTCAGTTATTGACCGGAGTAGATCTGGTCAAACACACCACCATCATTGAAGTGGGTTTTCTGCACGGTGCGCCAGTCACCGAAGGTCTTTTCCACCGACAGGAAGTCGACTTTAGGGAAACGGTCGGTGTACTTGGCCAGCACCGCCGGATCACGTGGGCGCAGGTAGTTGCTGGCGGCGATTTCCTGGCCTTGCGGCGACCACAGGTACTTCAGATAGTCCTCGGCGGCGGCACGGGTGCCTTTTTTCTCGACCACTTTGTCCACCACCGACACCGGCGGCTCGGCTTCGGCGGACACGCTTGGGTAGATCACTTCGAACTGATCGCGGCCGAATTCACGGGCGATCATTTCCGCTTCGTTTTCAAAGGTCACCAGCACGTCGCCGATCTGGTTGGTCATGAATGTGGTGGTGGCGGCGCGGCCGCCGGTGTCCAGCACAGGCGCCTGTTTGAACAGTTTGCCGACGAATGTCTTGGCTTTCTCTTCATCGCCGCCGTTCTTGAGCACATAGCCCCAGGCCGACAGGTAGGTGTAGCGGCCGTTACCCGAGGTTTTCGGGTTGGGCACGATCACCTGCACGCCGTCCTTGAGCAGGTCCGGCCAGTCTTTGAGGGCTTTGGGGTTGCCTTTGCGCACGATAAACACCGTGGCCGAGGTGAACGGCGCGCTGTTGTTGGGCAAGCGTGTGACCCAGTTGTCCGGCACCAGTTTGCCATTGTCGGCCAGGGCGTTGATGTCGGTGGCCATGTTCATGGTGATCACGTCGGCCGGCAGGCCATCGATCACCGAGCGTGCCTGTTTGCTCGAACCGCCGAAGGACATCTGCAAGGTCAGCTTGTCGTCCGGGTGCTCGGCCTCCCAGTGCTTCTGGAACGCCGTGTTGTAGTCCTTGTAGAAATCGCGCATCACGTCGTAGGACACATTAAGCAGCGTGACGGGGGCGGCCTGCACGGCGCCCGCCAGGGCAAGGCCGGCGGCCAGGAGAGAGGCGCTAAGGAGTTTTTTCACTGCTCATTCCTTGTTGTTCGAGAAGAGGGGACAGGCACAATGCCAGCGACTATAGCCGGGGCCGCATAGTCGCTTAAAGATTAAAAAGAACTTTGCTTATTCCACTTTCTTAAAAAGATTGCTGCCACAGCGCGAGCAGAATGCTGCGTTGGGTTCGTGGGTGTCTTTGTGGCACACCGGGCAGTCGGTGTGCAGTTGCTCGCCGCGCATGGCACTGGCCAGTTCGGCGGTAAAAATCCCGGTGGGCACCGCAATGATCGAGTAACCGGTGATCATCACCAGCGACGAAATCACCTGGCCCAGCGGGGTCTTGGGCACGATATCGCCAAAGCCGACGGTGGTCAGGGTCACAATGGCCCAGTAGATACCCTTGGGGATGCTGGTAAACCCGTGTTCCGGGCCTTCGATCACATACATCAAGGTGCCGAACACGGTCACCAGGGTGCACACGCTGACCAGGAATACCACGATCTTCTGCTTGCTGCCGCGCAGTGCCGACATCAGGTAATTGGCTTGCTTGAGGTAGGGGCTCAGCTTGAGCACGCGGAAGATCCGCAGCATGCGAATGATGCGGATGATCAGCAGGTACTGCGCATCGCTGTAATACAAGGCGAGGATGCCGGGCACGATGGCCAGCAAATCCACCAACCCATAAAAGCTGAACGCATAGCGCAGCGGTTTGGGCGAACAGTACAGGCGCAGGCCGTACTCGATGGCGAAGATCAGCGTGAAGCCCCATTCGATATAGGCCAGCACGTCGGCGTAGTTCTGGTGCACCTGGTCGATGCTGTCGAGCATCACGATCACCAGGCTGGCCAGAATGATCAGCAGCAGGATGCCGTCAAACCGCCGCCCGGCCACCGTGTCGCTTTGGAAAACCATGACGTAGAGCCGCTGACGCCAATCGTTGTTGCTGTCCATAAATCCCGCCTGACTCGATTTTCGAGCAAGCCTAGGGGGATTCGAAGGGGCTGTCCATGCGCGGTTTCCGAAGCATCCTGCGGCTGGCGCGCACCAGCCAGCACGCGAGGATGAACGGCGCGGTGAGTGCCGGCAGGTGCAGGGCGGCAAAGCCCGGCGTCAGCAGGATCGCCAGCAGGATACCGGCCAGCGGCAGCCAGGTGCGGCGACTGATCTGGCTCAATGCCAGGGCCGCCAGCGCCGGGTTGTAACTGTGCAGGCCGAGCAGGGCGTGAGGGGTTTCGCCCAACCCCAGGGCGAGCAATGCGCCGCTGCCGGCGCCGGCCAAGGCCCACAGCGCGGCGCGGCGACTGGCCAGCCACAGGCCCAGCGCAATCAGGCCGCCGGCCAGCGGCTGGTCCAGCAGCATGACCTGTGCCAGACCGGTGAAGGGCGCGCTGAGCAAACCCAGGACGTCGGCGCCGATCCTATCCACCTCGCCGGGCGGCGCGCTGCCGAGCAGCAGCCAGCCCAGGCCGACAAAAGGCGCGGTATAGGCGGGCAAATCATCGGGCTGGCTGGCATGTTTCAACCACTGCCGCGTGAGCATCGCGCTGACGCCGCCGCCCGCCAGGATCAGCGGTGGCAACAACGCCGACCATGGGAAGGACTGGCTGATCAGCAACCCCAGCAGCACAGCGTTGTAGCTATACAGCCCGGCCTGGCGCTCAGCCTTTGGATACCCTCGGCGCTGGGCCGTGAGCAAGCCGGCGACGCCACCCAGCAACGCACCGCCGAGCAACGCCGGGGCGCTGATCAGGATCGCCAGCAGGCACAGCAGGCCGCACAGCGGGTGGCGCTGCAGGAAAATCTGGCTGAAACCGTTGAGCAGGGCTTCGGCCCAGTCGGGGCAGGTTGGGTTGTGCATGGTGGGTATTCAGTTGGACCGGGGTGAAACCCATCGGGGGCAAGCCCCCTCTCACACTTGATTGGGTTCACAGAGTCATAGCTGTGAATGCAGTCCAATGTGGGAAGGGGCTTGCCCCGGATGGGGCCGCTACAGACGCTAGATCAACACCTCTATGCGCAGTGAGTTGGTCGACCCCGGCTGCCCGAACGGCACCCCGGCAGTAATCACCAACGTATCCCCGCGCTCTGCCATCCCCTGGGCCTGGGCAATCTCCAGCGCCGTCGAACACACCTCGTCCACCTGGCGCAGTCGATCGTTGACCACCGAATGCACGCCCCACGCCACACTCAACCGCCGTGCGGTGGACAGGTTTGGCGTCAGGTTGAGGATCGGCGCCACCGGCCGCTCCCGTGCCGCGCGCAGGCTGGAGCTGCCGGACTCGCTGTAGTTCACCAGCACCGCCACCGGCAGGATGCTGCTGATACGACGAATCGCACAGCTGATGGCGTCGGAAACCGTGGCTTCCGCTTTAGGCCGGTTGACCTCCAGTTGAGTCTGGTAGTCCGGGCCGTTTTCCACCTGGCGGATGATCTTGCTCATCATCTGCACGGCTTCCAGTGGGTATTCGCCCGACGCGGTTTCCGCCGACAGCATCACCGCATCCGCGCCTTCGGCCACGGCGTTGGCCACGTCGGTGACTTCGGCGCGGGTCGGCGCCGGGGAAAAGCGCATGGATTCGAGCATTTGCGTAGCCACCACCACGGGTTTACCCAGTTCGCGGCAGGTACGGATGATGCGCTTCTGGATCTGCGGCACGCTCTCGGCCGGCACCTCCACCCCCAAGTCACCGCGAGCCACCATGATTGCATCGCTCAGTTGCGCGATTTCCCGCAGGTGCTGCACGGCCGAGGGCTTCTCGATCTTGGCCATCAGGAACGCCCGGTCGCCGATCAGCTCGCGGGCCTCGCGGATATCTTCCGGACGCTGCACAAACGACAGCGCCACCCAGTCCACGCCCAACTCCAGGCCGAAGCTCAGGTCGCGGCGGTCCTTGGCGGTAAGGGGACTCAGGTCCAACAACGCTTGTGGGACGTTCACCCCTTTGCGGTCGGATAATTCGCCGCCGTTCAGCACCGTGGTGTCGATGGCATCTTTGTGCCTGGTGACCACCCGCAGGCGCAGCTTGCCGTCGTCAAGCAACAGGTCCATGCCTGGTTTCAGGGCCGCGATGATTTCCGGGTGGGGCAGGTTGACCCGGCGCTCATCCCCCGGGGTTTCATCCAGATCCAGGCGCAGCGCCTGGCCGCGCACCAGTTGCACGCAGCCGTCGGCAAAACGCCCGACCCGCAGTTTCGGCCCTTGCAGGTCCATCAGAATGCCCAACGGGTAGTTGAGCTGACGCTCCACCTGACGGATCCACTGGTAGCGCTGGGCGTGGTCGGCATGCTCACCGTGGCTGAAATTGAGACGGAAGATATTCACCCCCGCTTCAACCAGCTCACGGATGTCATCGATCCCGTCGATGGCCGGGCCCAGGGTGGCGAGGATTTTGACCTTTTTGTCAGGCGTCATGGTGGGCAGTCTCGAGGATCAGGATGGCGCGGAAGTCGTTGACGTTGGTGCGCGTCGGCTCGGTGACGATCAAATCGTTGAGGGCGGCGAAATAGCCGTAGCCATTGTTGTTATCCAGCTCATCGCTGGCCGACAGGCCGAGGGCTTCGGCGCGCGCGTAGCTGCTCGGGGTCATCAGCGCGCCGGCGTTATCTTCGGAGCCGTCGATGCCGTCGGTGTCACCGGCCAGTGCGTAAACGCCGGGCAGGCCTTTGAGGCTGTCGGTGAGGCTCAGCAGGAATTCGGCGTTGCGACCGCCACGGCCGTCGCCGCGTACGGTCACGGTGGTTTCGCCGCCGGACAGAATCACGCACGGCGCCGCCAGCGGCTGGCCATGCTGCACGATCTGCCGGGCGATACCGGCATGCACCTTGGCCACGTCCCGCGCTTCGCCTTCCAGGTCGCCGAGGATCAGCGGGCTGAAACCGGCCTGGCGCACTTTCACCGCCACTGCTTCAAGGGATTGCTGCGGGCGGGCAATCAATTGGAAATGGCTGCGGGCCAGCACCGGGTCGCCGGGCTTGACGGTTTCCGACGCCGGGTTCTGCAACCAATGGTGCACCGAGGCGGGCACGTCGATGCGATAACGTTTGAGGATCGCCAGTGCCTGTTGCGAGGTGCTCGGGTCGCCCACGGTGGGTCCGGAAGCGATCACCGTGGCCTGGTCGCCCGGCACATCGGAAATCGCGTAGGTGTACACCGTGGCCGGCCAGGCGGCCTTGGCCAAGCGCCCGCCCTTGATCGCCGAGAGGTGCTTGCGCACGCAATTCATCTCGCCGATGGTCGCGCCGGACTTGAGCAGGGCTTTGTTGATGGCCTGCTTGTCGGCCAGGGTAATGCCTTCGGCGGGCAAGGCCAGTAAGGCTGAGCCGCCGCCGGAGAGCAGGAAGATCACCCGGTCGTCTTCGCCCAGATTACTGATCAACGCCAGCACGCGCTGCGCCACGGCCTGGCCGGCGGCGTCGGGCACCGGGTGAGCCGCTTCGATGACTTCGATTTTCTTGCATGGCGCGCCATGCCCGTAGCGGGTGACCACCAGGCCGGTGACTTCGCCTTGCCAGCAGTTTTCCACCACCAGCGCCATGGCTGCGGCGGCCTTGCCGGCACCGATCACAATCACGCGGCCGCTGCGGTCGACGGGCAGAAAAGGTTCGAGAACTTGGCGCGGGTGGGCAGCGTCGATGGCTGTGGCGAACAGCTCGCGAAGCAGGTGTTGCGGATCGACCGACATAAGCGGGCTCCCGGATATTTTTGTTATTAGACGTGCAGCTATTTCAGCCTTGGCCTTGGAAAAGGCCAACTGTGGGAGGGGACAAGCCCCTTCCCACATTCGATCACGGCGTTACTGATCGCGAATCGAGAAATTCGCCATATGCTCCAGGCCCTTGATCAGCGCCGAATGGTCCCAATTCCCGCCACCCAGGGCATTGCACGTGCTGAACACCTGCTGAGTACCGGCAGTGTTCGGCAGGTTGATCCCCAATTCCTTGGCACCGGCCAACGCCAGGTTTAAATCCTTCTGGTGCAGGTTGATGCGGAAGCCCGGATCGAACGTGCCCTTGATCATGCGTTCGCCGTGCACTTCAAGGATTTTCGACGAGGCAAAGCCGCCCATCAGCGCTTCGCGCACCTTGGCCGGGTCGGCACCGTTTTTGGCGGCGAACAGCAATGCTTCGGCCACCGCCTGGATGTTCAGCGCCACGATGATCTGATTGGCGACTTTGGCGGTCTGGCCATCGCCATTGCCACCTACCCGCGTGATGTTCTTACCCATGGCCTGGAACAGCGGCAGGGCGCGCTCGAAGGTCTGTGGCTCGCCACCGATCATGATGCTCAGGGTGCCGGCCTTGGCGCCGACTTCACCGCCGGACACCGGCGCGTCGAGGTACTGCGCGCCGTGCTCGTTGATCCTGGCGGCGAAGGCCTTGGTGGCGGTGGGCGAGATCGAACTCATGTCGATCACCACCTTGTTCGGCGACAGCCCGGCGGCCACGCCGTCGGCACGGAACAGCACGTCCTCGACCTGCGGGGTGTCCGGCACCATGACGATAATGAACTCGGCTTCCTGAGCCACTTGCTGCGGGTTGGCCAGGGCCACGGCGCCGGCATCGATCAGCGCGTGCGGAGCCTTGCCGTGGTGCTCGGAGAGGAACAGTTGATGACCTGCTTTCTGCAGGTTCGCGGCCATGGGTTGGCCCATGATGCCGGTGCCGATAAAGCCGATTTTAGCCATGATGAATGCCTCTTCTTATTGTGGGAGGGGGGGCCCCTCCTCACAGGGTTTTGAGCCAGCCAAGGCCCGCTTCGGTGGTGGTCAGCGGCTTGTATTCACAGCCGACCCAACCCGTGTATCCGATCCGGTCCAGATGCTCGAACAGGAAGCGATAGTTGATCTCCCCGGTCCCCGGCTCGTTGCGCCCCGGGTTATCCGCCAGTTGGATGTGATTGATCTCACCCAGGTGCGCGGCCATGGTGCGGGCCAGGTCACCTTCCATGATTTGCATGTGGTAGATGTCGTATTGCAGGAACAGATTGTCACTGCCCACCCGCTCGCGGATCGCCAGGGCCTGGGCGGTGTTGTTCAGGTAGAAGCCTGGGATGTCGCGGGTGTTGATCGCCTCCATGACCAGCTTGATGCCTGCCGCTTGCAGCTTGTCGGCGGCGTACTTGAGGTTGGCGACGAAGGTCTCTTCCAGCAGCTTTTCGTCCACGCCGGCCGGACGAATACCCGCCAGGCAGTTGATCTGCGTATTGCCCAGCACCTGGGCGTAAGCGATAGCCAATGTGACCCCGGCGCGGAATTCCTCGACGCGGTCCGGATGGCACGCCAGGCCGCGCTCGCCCTTGGCCCAGTCACCGGCCGGCAGGTTGAACAGCACTTGGGTCAGGCCATGGGTGTCGAGTTGCGCCTTGATCTCGGCAGAGCTGAATTCGTAGGGGAACAGGTACTCGACCCCTTGAAAACCGGTATCGGCGGCCGCTTTGAAGCGGGCGAGAAAGTCCTGTTCGGTGAACAGCATGGACAGGTTGGCGGCAAAGCGCGGCATAGGGTTCTCCTTAATCGAGCAGGGAAATGGCAGTCGGCGCGTCGTTGCCGACCAGGGCCAGGTCTTCGAATTCATTGACGGCGTTGATCTCGGTGCCCATGGAAATATTGGTCACCCGTTCCAGAATAATCTCAACGATCACCGGCACCTTGAATTCTTCGATCATTGCCTCGGCCTGGCGTAATGCCGGCGCGATCTGGCCTGGTTCGAACACGCGCAGGGCCTTGCACCCCAGGCCTTCGGCGACGGCCACGTGGTCCACGCCATAGCCATTGAGCTCCGGGGCGTTGAGGTTGTCGAAAGACAGCTGCACGCAGTAGTCCATTTCAAAACCGCGCTGGGCCTGGCGGATCAGACCCAGGTAGGAATTGTTCACCACCACATGGATGTACGGCAGCTTGAACTGCGCGCCTACCGCCAGTTCTTCGATCATGAACTGGAAGTCGTAGTCGCCGGACAACGCCACCACTTTGCGGCTCGGATCGGCCTTGACCACCCCCAGCGCCGCCGGAATCGTCCAGCCCAGCGGGCCGGCCTGGCCGCAATTGATCCAATGGCGTGGCTTGTACACATGCAGGAACTGCGCGCCGGCAATCTGCGACAGGCCGATGGTGCTGACGTAGCAGGTGTCTTTGCCGAACACCTGGTTCATCTCTTCGTACACCCGTTGCGGCTTGACCGGCACCGCATCGAAGTGCGTCTTGCGCTGCAGGGTGGCTTTGCGTTGCTGGCAATCATGCAGCCAGGCGCTGCGGTCTTTGAGCTTGCCGGCGGCTTTCCATTCGCGGGCTACTTCAATGAACATCGTCAGGGCCGAGCCGGCGTCGGAAACGATGCCCAGGTCCGGTGTGAAGACGCGGCCGATCTGCGTCGGCTCGATGTCCACGTGGATGAATTTACGGCCTTCGGTGTACACCTCGACCGACCCGGTGTGGCGGTTGGCCCAGCGGTTGCCGATGCCCAGCACTACGTCCGACTTGAGCATCGTTGCGTTGCCGTAACGGTGCGAGGTCTGCAGACCGACCATGCCCACCATCAGCGGGTGATCGTCGGGGATCGTGCCCCAGCCCATCAGGGTCGGGATCACCGGAATGCCGGTCAGTTCGGCGAACTCCACCAGCAGCTCGCTGGCGTCGGCGTTGATCACGCCGCCACCGCTCACCAGCAACGGGCGCTCCGCCTGGTCGAGCAGGGCCAGGGCTTTCTCCACCTGCACGCGGGTGGCCAGCGGCTTGGCCAGGGGCAGGGGTTGATAAGCGTCGATGTCGAACTCGATCTCGGCCATCTGCACGTCGAACGGCAGGTCGATCAGCACCGGGCCGGGGCGGCCCGAACGCATTTCGTAGAAGGCTTTCTGAAACGCGTAGGGCACCTGGCCCGGCTCGAGCACCGTGGTGGCCCACTTGGTCACCGGTTTGACGATGCTGGTGATGTCCACCGCCTGAAAGTCTTCCTTGTGCATGCGAGCACGCGGCGCCTGGCCGGTGATGCACAGGATCGGAATCGAGTCGGCCGAGGCGCTGTAGAGGCCGGTGACCATGTCGGTGCCGGCCGGGCCCGAGGTGCCGATGCACACGCCGATATTGCCGGCCTTGGTGCGGGTGTAACCCTCGGCCATGTGCGAGGCGCCTTCAACGTGGCGAGCAAGGACGTGATCGATGCCACCCACTTTCTGCAAGGCCGAGTACAGCGGGTTGATCGCGGCGCCGGGGATACCGAAGGCGGTGTCCACGCCTTCACGGCGCATTACCAGGACAGCGGCTTCGATTGCTCTCATTTTGCTCATGGGTTTGGTGCCTCTTGCGTTTTGTAATTGTATACAAGTGGTGTTTGGTCAAAGTGTATTCACGGGGAGCTTCGCAGGTCAACGCATTTTATTCGTGACTGATCGAGCTCGCCGGAACGCCTTTTTTCGACGTATGGTGGGTTTTTGGAGAAATATTGTATACAAAATAATAAATCATTGTGTTCTATTTGTGTGATCGAGCATCTGATCAATCAGACCACCATCGCTTTCCCAATAACAAAAGAAGGACGGCACCATGAGCGCTTTAACCTTGAAAACCGCCACCCAACTCGCCAGCCAGGCCCTTACCGCCGGCCGCACGATTTGCGCTGCGCCACTGACCATCGCGGTGCTCGACAGCGGCGGCCACTTGATCACTCTGCAACGTGAAGACGGCGCCAGCCTGCTGCGCCCGCAGATCGCCATCGGCAAGGCCTGGGGCGCGATAGCGCTGGGCAAGGGTTCGCGCCTGTTGGCGCTGGATGCGCAACAACGCCCGGCGTTTATCGCCGCGCTGAACAGCCTGGGGCAGGGCAGCGTGGTGCCGGCACCGGGCGGGGTGTTGATTCGCGATCAGGACGGTGTGGTGCTGGGGGCGATTGGGATCAGTGGGGATACGTCGGATATTGACGAGCAGTGTGCGATCACGGCGATCGAGGGGGTGGGGTTAATGGCGGATGCGGGTGTGTCGGCTTAAACAGTGTGTGACTTTCAGTGCCTCATCGGGGGCAAGCCCCCTCCCACAATGTTGATTGTGGGAGGGGGCTTGCCCCCGATGGGCACCGGCTCTGCGGTGTATCAGTCCGGCTCACAGCCCTTGAGCACCAACCGAATGATGGTCTGCGCCGCCGCTTCATAATCGGCCTCATCCAGCTTGGCTTTTCCGGTCACCGCGGAAATCTGCCAGTCGAAATCGGCATAGGTCTGGGTCGCGGCCCAGATGCTGAACATCAAGTGATTGGGGTCGATAGCCGCGATCAATCCGCGATCCACCCAGCTTTGGATGCAGTTGATATTGTGCTTGGCCTGGGCGTTGAGTTGCTCGACCTGCTCGGCGCTCAGGTGCGGGGCGCCATGCATGATTTCGCTGGCAAATACCTTGGAGGCGAAGGGCAGGTCGCGGGAGATACGGATTTTCGAGCGGATGTAATTGCTCAGCACCACCGCCGGTTCACCTTCGGGGTTGAACGGCGTGGACGCGGCCAGGATCGGCTCGATGATGCTTTCGAGCACCTCGCGGTAGAGGTTGTCCTTGGACTTGAAGTAGTAGTAGACGTTGGGCTTGGGCAGCCCGGCCTTGGCGGCGATGTCGCTGGTTTTGGTCGCGGCGAAGCCCTTGTCGGCAAACTCCTCGCTGGCCGCCCGCAGGATTTTTTCTTTATTGCGCTCGCGAATGGTGCTCATAAACCAGGGTTTTCCTTGCCAGGACAGGCGGTCTGGCATGGTAGCACCGGCTATCCGCGAGTCTCAACAAGGCTCCCGCAAAGCGTTGTGCCGCGCTATGCTCGCGCCAACTTTTCTTTTACGGATGCGCGTTTCATGGCAGGAAGCAGTTTACTGGTATTGATCGACGATATCGCCGCAGTCCTCGACGATGTGGCTTTGATGACCAAAGTCGCCGCGAAAAAGACCGCCGGTGTGCTCGGCGATGATCTGGCGCTCAACGCCCAGCAGGTGTCCGGGGTGCGTGCCGAGCGGGAAATTCCGGTGGTGTGGGCGGTGGCCAAGGGTTCGTTTATCAACAAATTGATCCTGGTGCCTACCGCGCTGTTGATCAGCGCCTTCGCGCCCTGGGCGGTTACGCCGTTGCTGATGCTGGGTGGCGCCTACTTGTGCTTCGAGGGGTTCGAGAAGCTTGCGCACACGTTCCTGCACAGCAAGGCCGAAGACCAGGTCGAGCATGCGCAGTTGACCCAGGCCGTGGCTGACCCGGCCACCGACCTGGTGGCCTTTGAAAAGGACAAGATCAAAGGCGCGGTGCGCACCGACTTCATTCTCTCGGCCGAGATCATCGCGATCACCCTGGGCACTGTGGCCGATGCGCCGCTGATGCAGCAGGTGGTGGTGCTGTCGGGTATTGCCATCGTCATGACCATCGGCGTTTATGGGTTGGTGGCGGGCATCGTCAAGCTGGACGACCTGGGCCTGTGGCTGAGCCGGAAACCCGGCCAGGTCGCGCGTGGGCTCGGTGGTGCCATCCTGCGTGCGGCGCCGTACATGATGAAAAGCCTGTCGGTGATCGGCACGGCGGCGATGTTTCTGGTCGGTGGCGGCATCCTTACTCATGGCGTGCCGGTGGTGCATCACTGGATCGAGGCGGTCAGCCAGAGTGCGGGCGCGATGGCGTGGCTGATGCCGACGCTGCTCAATGCGCTGGCGGGAATCATTGCGGGGGCTGTGGTCTTGGCGCTGGTCAGTGGAATCGGCAAGGCTTGGAAGGCCCTCAAGGCTTAAATCGCAGGCACAAAAAAGGCCATTCATGAATGGCCTTTTTTGTGAGCGTTATTTATTCCGCGATCTGCAACTTGCGCGATTCGGTATAGATATAGCGCACCTTTTCATATTCGAAGGGTGAGTTCATCTGACCGTAGCGGAAGCTGGTCTGGTAGCGCTTATCCACCGCGCGCAGGGCCCAGATCTCCGGGTGGTTGGAGCTGACCTCGGAGACATTGAGGAAGTTGATCTGCGACTCGGCGGTGTAGTCCACCAGCAAGCCGGTGGTGTCACGCAGGTTCGACGGGCCGAAGATCGGCAGCACCAGGTAGGCGCCGCCCGGCACGCCGTAGAAGCCCAGGGTCTGGCCGAAGTCTTCGCTCTGGCGCGGCAGGCCCATGGCGGTGGCCGGGTCCCACAAGCCGGCGATACCGATGGTGGTGTTGACCAGCAGGCGCCCGGTGGTCTCCAGCGAGCGATGCCCCTTGAGTTGCAACAGGCTGTTCATCAGGTTGGGCACATCGCCCAGGTTGTTGAAGAAGTTACTCACACCAGTGCGCAGGAAGCTTGGGGTGACGTAGGTGTAGCCGTTGACCACCGGCAGGAACACCCACTGGTCGAAGCGGTAGTTGAAGTGATAAACGCGGCGGTTCCACGACTCCAGCGGGTCATACACGTTAAGTGCGGTGAGCGAGGAGCGTTCGAACTCGCGCTGGTCCAGGCCCGGATTGAACTTGAGCTTGGTCAGCGGTTGTTTGAAACCGTCATCGCCCAATTGCGTCGGCTCGTGAGCCTTGCTGTTGTCGGCATTGGCCACGCCTGCGCACATCAGGGCGGCGAGCAGCAGAAGATATTTAGCCACGGAAGAACTCCAGCATGGCGTCGGCGTTGACGCGGTAATTGAGGTTGCCGCAGTGGCCGCCCAGTGGGTAGACGGTCAAGCGATCGCCGAAGGTTTTACGCAGGAAGCCCAGGTCGCCCGGGCCCAGGATCACGTCGTCGGCGTTGTGCATGACGGCGATTTTCGGGCTGGCGTGCAGATAATCCTTGAGCGCATACAGGCTGACCTGGTCGACCAGCTGCAGCAGGCTGCCGCCGTCGGAGCGCGCGCGCCACATCGGGATCACTTGTTCGGTGAGGTAGCAGTCGAAATCGCATTGCAGTGCGCGCTTGAGGAACGGTGTAAGGCTGGTGCCTTCGGTGATCGGGTACTTCGGCGGAATGATCAGGCCGCGGCGGTTGATCAGGTCCGAGGTAAAGGCGATATCGGCCGCGGAGAAGCGGAACGAGGTGCCGATCAGCATGGCCATTTGTTCATTGGTCAGGTGCTGCTTGGATTGCTGGAAGTCGTAGAGCAGGGCGTCGTTAAGGTCGATATAGCCCTTTTGCTGGAAGTAACGGGTCAGCTTGTTCAGCACCAGCTCATAGAACGTTGTGGTGTTGTTGATGCCCTTGACCTCGGTCTGGACCAGCTTGTCGAGGTTGGTGATCGAGGTGTACAGGTTGACCGGCGGGTTGAGCAGCAGCACTTTCTTGAAGTTGAAGCTGCGACGGGTCTCGTCCAGTTTGCTGACGAAGGCCGCATCCAGGGCACCGAGGCTGTAGCCGGTGAGGTAGAAGTCGGTGACCGGCAACGAAGCGTTCTGCGCGCGCACCGCCTGCATTACGCGGTACATGTCCTCGGCGTCTTCCTGGGTGATGCCTGGGGTGGCGAAGCGCGAGGCAGCGCTGATGAAGTCGAAACTGGTGGGCGACGACAATTGCACCACGTGGTAGCCGGCCTGGTAATACAGCTTTTTCAAGTACTCGTTGAGGCTGCTGTCATAGCGCGCGCCGGTGCCCGCGATCAGGAAGATCAGCGGCGCGGCGCGGTCTTGCTTGGCGATGCGATACGTGAGTTTCTTCACCGCCCAGAAGTTGTCCGGCAGGCTGAACTCGCGCTCGGGGCGCATGTTCAGGGTGTAGTCGGATTGGTTGATCTGGTCGTCGGTCGGCAGCGTAGGCCGAAGGTCCGGCGGCGTCGTGGCAATGGTCGCTTCGAACGGGTTGGTCAAAGGGTAGCCATAGCTGGCTTGGTCGATGTCGACGGCCAGTGCTGACGCACTCAAAAAAAGGCTGCCCAGTAAGGCAGCACAGCGCAAGGAACGGAGCATGACTTAATCCCTAAGAGGAAACGTGCTGAATGAAGTTCGCAGGCTATGACCACCGCCGTACCACCGAAGTGCCAGCACTCAGTGCGAAAAGTCGGAAAAAAACGTCGGAATCGGGGTAATAGTCGCCAGAAGATACACTCTGCAACGTCCGGGTGAATACTAATTGTGTGTATGTACCTTGCTAACGGCCGTCGGCGCATTAAGCTGAGCGCCGTTTTTGCCTATCGGAGTCCTCCATGTCCCGTCGTTTGCCATTGATTTTGCTGCTTATTGCCTTGCCACTTTGGCTGGCTGCCAGCTATGCCGCGCGTTACGGGTTTATGGAGGATGGCCGGTGGGTCGGTATTTGCGTTGACGAGGCCAGTCGCTGGGAATGCCAGCTGCGCTCGAACCTGGGCTTGATGATCCATTTCAAAGTTCTGGGCTGGGCGGCGCTGGTGACCTCGGTGCTCGCATTTTTCGTAGCGGGCCGCACTGGCTGGGGCCTGGCGGTAGCGGCGCTGGTGTTCGGGCTGCCGGCGCTCGCGTTGTACAACACCACCTTTGCGGTGTTTGCGGTGGTGATTGCGGGGTTGCGGTTGGTCAGGCAGCCTCGGGGCGTTTGATCCGGCCAATCGGCGGCAAGCCCCCTCCCACATTTGCCGGTATTCACAATTGGAAATGTGTAAACCCGATCAACTGCGAGAGGGGGCTTGCCCCCGATAGCAGTCTTAAGCCCTGCGCATCCGCAGGCAGCGCCACAACGCAACCACCATCAACCCGCTGACCACTGCCCAACCCCACGCCTGCTGGTTCAGCAAACCTTCACGGTACAACTGCGGCGCAATGCCGGCGCCGATAATGAAGGTGAGCAGCGCAATCTCTCGACGCGGGCCGGTGACCGGGCGCACCAGGTACACCAGCGCCGGCAACACCAGTGCGGCGCTGGGAAAACTGCGGTAGCGCGGGTCGAATACCAGCGCCAGCATCATCACTGCGCCAGCAAAGCCGGCGAGCGCCACCCACCAGCCCGCGCGGCGTTCCAGCCAGTTGAACGCGCGCTCGCGCCACCCCTCGCGAGGGCTCAGGGCCAATGCGGCATGGGCCAGTACCAGCAGATTGAGCGCTATCAGCAGGCCGGCCCATACCCATTCATCGTTGAAGCGTGCAGTCAGGCGGGTCAGCTCGGCCCAGCTGCCTATCGAGCACGCCGCCACGGCCCCCAGCAACGGCAGGGCCAGCGCAGCGCGGGTGCTGCGAACACGTCCGCCGAGTACCAACGTACCCAGCAGGATCACACCGCCTACGCCCAGCCACAGTGGCCAGTACGGCACATTACTGACCGGGCCGGCAAGGATGCCCTTGTCCTGGCGATCGGCATCGAACAGGCCCCAATAGCCGCCCACGGCGCCCTCACTGGCGCGTTTCCAGGGTTGGTCGAACGCTTCGATCAGGTTGTAGTGCCAGCCGTTGGCTTCGGCCATGGCCACGAAACCGCGCATGAACTTGGCCTCGTTGACCCGGCTCGGCAGCGCCGTTTCGCGCTGGCGGCCTTCGCTCGGCCAGCCGGTTTCACCGATCAGCACGTCTTTGGGCGCAAATTTGTTGCCGAACGTCTGCCGTACGTCGCCCACATGCTGGAGTGCCTGGTCGATGCCGGACGGGTCGTCTTCCCAATAGGGCAGCAGGTGAATGGTCAGGAAATCCACGGCCGGGGCGATTTCCGGGTGTTGCAGCCAGAATTCCCAGACGTCGGCGTAGGTGACCGGCTGCCGGATCTGGCTTTTGACTTTCTGGATCAGCTTCACCAGTTGCCCGGCGGTGACTTCCTTGCGCAGCAGCGCCTCGTTGCCGACGATCACGGCGCTGACCACATCCGGGTTGGCGTTCGCCGACGCGATCAGCAGGTCGATTTCCTTTGCGGTGGCCAGCGGGTCGCTGCTGACCCAGGCGCCGATCATCAGCTTCAGGCCGTGTTTGCGCGCTAGGGCCGGCAAGCCTTCCAGACCGGTCATGGAGTAGGTGCGAATGCATTCGAAGCGCGTGGCCAGCAGGGCCAGGTCGGCGTCCATGCGCGCCGGGCGCAGTGTGAACGGCTGGTCGAAGGGGGATTGGTCCTTGTCGAATGGCGTGTAGGACGCACATTGCAACTTGTGACTGGCACTGGCGACATCCGGCAACACCACGGGGCGGCCGAGGCCGTACCAATAGCCGATAAGAGCCAGCAGGCCGAAAAACAGGGCGAACACATAGGGCAGGGCAGGGAAGCGGGCAGTCGCGGGCATGGTCGGCTTATCTGGGAGAGCAAAGGCGCGCATCTTACCTGCAAATGTGCGGCTCAAGGGGAGCCGCACGATTTTGACATGCAAAGTTCGGGCGGGTTTTTGAACGAGCGTTCAGTAAAGCGTCCTACTGGCTATGTGATGTCGTTTCCTGCTTGTACGAGGTCGCTGACAGAGCAGGTCGATGGATGCTGCAGGCCGATGATCCAAGTGTCAGCACTCCACTGATGGATCAGCAGCCGGATTCAGCGCGTGAAGGGGGCGCGGTGCACCACATAACAACAGGTTGACGTCGCTCGGCATTCGCCGGGCGCAGCACTTTCGGGGAAGTACGATGAAGATGCGACGACTCTTGGGCGCAGCTGCCACTCTGGTGGTTGCGATGAGCTCCACACTGGCCAGCGCCGACAGCAAAACCCTGAGCATCGGCTACGTGGACGGTTGGTCCGACAGCGTTGCCACCACCCATGTGGCGGCTGAGGTGATCAAAGAGAAGCTCGGTTATGACGTGAAACTGCAGGCGGTCGCCACCGGGATCATGTGGCAGGGCGTGGCCACCGGCAAGCTCGACGCGATGCTCTCGGCCTGGTTGCCGGTGACCCACGGCGAGTACTGGGCCAAGAACAAGGACAAAGTGGTCGATTACGGCCCCAACTTCAAGGACGCCAAGATCGGCTTGATTGTGCCGGAGTACGTCAAGGCCAAGTCCATTGAGGACCTCAAGACCGATACCACCTTCAAGAACAAGATCGTCGGCATCGATGCCGGTTCAGGCGTGATGCTCAAGACTGACGAAGCCATCAAGCAGTACGGCCTCGATTACAAACTGCAGGCCAGCTCGGGCGCGGCGATGATCGCCGAGTTGACTCGTGCCGAAGACAAGCAGGAATCCATTGCCGTTACCGGTTGGGTGCCGCACTGGATGTTCGCCAAGTGGAAACTGCGCTTCCTTGACGATCCAAAAGGCGTTTATGGCGCGGCTGAAACCGTCAACAGCATCGGCAGCAAAGGCCTGGAGGCTAAAGCGCCGGAAGTTGCGGCCTTCCTAAAAAAATTCCAATGGGCCTCCAAGGATGAAATCGGCGAAGTCATGCTCGCCATCCAGGAGGGCGCCAAGCCTGACGCCGCGGCCAAGGATTGGGTCGCCAAGCACCCTGAGCGCGTTGCCGAGTGGACCGGTAAGTAACCCCCCGATGTCTTGATACAACCCCTGTGGGAGAGGGCTTGCCACCGATAGCGGAGTGTCAGTTGTCAGTGATCTGACTGACTCAACGCCATCGGGGGCAAGCCCTCTCCCACATTAATTTCTGTTTCCTGCAAATCTTCATTCGCGCCGCCAATCCCTCGCTACACTCGATCTACTACTAAGGTCGTCTGGAACCTGTTCCAGAGCCGCATACAGTGGCTACGTTCCAATAATAAAAAAGCTGTGCTGCGAGGATAAAAACAATGAACGACAGCATTTACCTATCGATTCAAAACAGCCCGCGCTTCAAGGAGCTGGTGAGGAAAAGGGAGCGATTCGCCTGGATTCTCTCGGCCATCATGCTAGGGCTCTACTCCGGTTTCATCCTGTTGATCGCCTACGGGCCTCAAGTGCTGGGGGCCAAACTCAGCCCTGGTTCGTCGATTACCTGGGGCATTCCCCTGGGTGTCGGGTTGATCGTCTCCGCCTTCGTCCTCACCGCCATCTATGTGCGTCGGGCCAATGGCGAGTTTGACGACCTGAACAATGCGATTCTCAAGGAGGCTGCGCAATGATCCGTCGTCTACTGGCAGTATTCGGCGCTTCGCTTTTTGCTCCCGCCCTGTGGGCGGCCGACGCATTGACCGGTGAAGTGCACAAGCAACCGCTGAACGTCTCGGCCATCGTGATGTTTGTGGTCTTCGTCGGTGCAACCCTATGCATTACCTACTGGGCCTCCAAGCGCAACAAGTCGGCGGCCGACTACTACGCGGCCGGCGGCAAGATCACCGGTTTCCAGAACGGCCTGGCGATCGCCGGTGACTACATGTCGGCGGCCTCGTTCCTGGGGATCTCCGCGCTGGTGTTCACGTCTGGCTACGACGGGCTGATCTACTCGATCGGCTTCCTGGTGGGCTGGCCGATCATTTTGTTCCTGATCGCCGAGCGCCTGCGTAACCTGGGCAAATACACCTTTGCTGACGTGGCGTCCTACCGCCTGGGCCAGACCCAGATCCGCAGCCTGTCGGCCTGTGGTTCGCTGGTGGTGGTGGCGTTCTACCTGATCGCACAGATGGTGGGGGCGGGCAAGCTGATCCAGCTGCTGTTCGGCCTGGACTACCATGTGGCGGTGATCCTGGTGGGTATCCTGATGTGCCTGTACGTGCTGTTCGGCGGCATGCTCGCGACCACTTGGGTGCAGATCATCAAGGCGGTGCTGTTGCTGTCGGGTGCCTCGTTCATGGCGCTGATGGTAATGAAGCACGTCAACTTCGATTTCAACACGCTGTTCTCCGAGGCGATCAAGGTTCACCCTAAAGGTGAGGCGATCATGAGCCCCGGCGGCCTGGTGAAAGACCCTGTCTCCGCATTCTCCCTGGGCCTGGCGCTGATGTTCGGCACCGCCGGCCTGCCGCATATCCTGATGCGCTTCTTCACGGTGAGCGACGCCAAGGAAGCGCGCAAGAGCGTGCTGTATGCCACGGGCTTTATCGGCTACTTCTATATCCTGACCTTTATCATCGGCTTCGGCGCGATCCTGCTGGTCAGCACCAATCCGGCATTCAAGGATGCTGCAGGCGCCTTGCTGGGCGGTAACAACATGGCGGCGGTGCACCTGGCCAACGCGGTGGGTGGCAGTATCTTCCTGGGCTTCATCTCGGCCGTGGCATTTGCCACTATCCTGGCGGTGGTGGCCGGTTTGACCCTGGCGGGCGCATCGGCGGTGTCTCACGACCTGTATGCCAGCGTGATCAAGAAAGGCAAGGCCAACGAGAAAGATGAGATTCGTGTGTCGAAGATCACCACCGTGGCCCTGGGTGTGTTGGCGATCGGCCTGGGTATCCTGTTCGAAAGTCAGAACATTGCGTTCATGGTGGGCCTGGCGTTCTCCATAGCCGCCAGCTGTAACTTCCCGGTGCTGCTGCTTTCCATGTACTGGAAAAACCTCACCACCCGTGGCGCCATGATCGGCGGTTGGCTGGGCCTGGTCAGTGCCGTGGGCCTGATGGTCCTGGGGCCGACCATCTGGGTCTCGATCCTGCATCATGAAAAGGCCATCTTCCCGTACGAGTACCCGGCGCTGTTCTCGATGATCATCGCGTTCATCGGCATCTGGTTCTTCTCCATCACCGACAAGTCGGCGGCGGCAGAGAAAGAACGTGCGCTGTACTTCCCGCAGTTTGTGCGTTCACAGACGGGCCTGGGGGCGAGTGGGGCAGTGAATCATTGATGCAGCCGCAAGTGGCAAGCCTCAAGCTGTAAGTTAGAAGCGGTGGTGTGTAGAGAGATACCCCTGTGGAGATACAGGGGTATTTTTTTGCTTGCGGCTTATAGCTGGAAGCTTGCAGCTCACTAAATTCCAGCCAAAAAAAACGGCCTCATCAGGAGGCCGTTTTTTCTGGCTGGGATTTAGTGCCGATCTTCCAGCTTGGTGATGTCACGCGACTCGTAGCCGGTGTACAGCTGGCGCGGGCGGCCAATCTTGTACGGGCTGGAGAGCATTTCTTTCCAGTGGGAGATCCAGCCCACGGTCCGCGCCAGGGCGAAGATCACGGTGAACATGCTGGTTGGAATGCCGATCGCCTTGAGGATGATCCCCGAGTAGAAGTCGACGTTCGGGTACAGCGAGCGTTCGATGAAGTATGGGTCGGTCAGGGCGATCTCTTCCAGGCGCATGGCCAGTTCGAGTTGCGGGTCGTTCTTGATGCCCAGTTCCTTCAACACTTCGTCGCAGGTCTGCTTCATCACGGTGGCACGCGGGTCGCGGTTCTTGTAGACCCGGTGACCGAAGCCCATCAGCTTGAACGGATCGTTCTTGTCCTTGGCCTTGGCGATGAAGGTGTCGATGTTCGAGACATCGCCGATTTCATCGAGCATGGTCAACACGGCTTCGTTCGCACCGCCGTGGGCAGGGCCCCAGAGCGCGGCGATACCGGCGGCGATACAGGCGAACGGGTTGGCACCCGAAGAGCCGGCCAGACGCACGGTGGAGGTGGAGGCGTTCTGCTCGTGGTCGGCGTGGAGGATGAAGATCCGGTCCATGGCCTTGGCGAGTACCGGGCTGATCGGTTTGATCTCGCACGGGGTGTTGAACATCATGTGCAGGAAGTTTTCCGCGTACGTCAGGTCGTTGCGCGGGTACATCATGGGTTGGCCCATGGAGTACTTGTAAACCATTGCGGCCAGGGTCGGCATCTTGGCAACCAGGCGGATCGCGGAGATTTCGCGATGCTGCGGGTTATTGATGTCGAGGGAGTCGTGATAGAAGGCCGACAGGGCGCCGACCACGCCGCACATGACGGCCATCGGGTGGGCGTCGCGACGGAAGCCGTTGAAGAAGGTCTTCAACTGCTCGTGAACCATGGTGTGGTTCTTCACGGTGCTGACAAACTGGGCTTTCTGCTCGGCTGTTGGCAATTCGCCATTGAGCAGCAGGTAGCAGGTTTCCAGGTAGTCCGATTTTTCAGCCAGTTGCTCGATCGGGTAGCCCCGGTGCAGCAGGATGCCATTGTCGCCGTCGATATAGGTGATCTTCGACTCGCAAGAGGCGGTCGACATGAAGCCTGGGTCGAACGTGAAACGGCCCGTGGCCGTCAGGCCCCGTACGTCGATAACATCGGGACCAACGGTGCCGGTTAAAATGGGCAGCTCGACGGGGGCTGCGCCCTCGATGATCAACTGCGCTTTTTTGTCAGCCATGTGGCCTCCTATTTATGCTTCAAATCATCAGACAGACCCCCCACGCAGGGCCCGCACCACTATAGTGAGATAAATTCAGATGTCAATTTGCCTAAA
Organism: Pseudomonas quebecensis; assembly: GCF_026410085.1. Taxonomy (NCBI): domain Bacteria; kingdom Pseudomonadati; phylum Pseudomonadota; class Gammaproteobacteria; order Pseudomonadales; family Pseudomonadaceae; genus Pseudomonas; species Pseudomonas quebecensis. The sequence goes on along the minus strand of NZ_CP112866.1, from coordinate 3,395,557 downwards.
GTCTTGCTCCAGAAGGCTTTAACCATACTTTTTCGTCGAAATTAACTGCCATTTACGCCTTTTATCCCGTCAGCGCAATCCGCTATTAGGGTGAGGAGCGCGCGTTGTCATTAGTAACCTAACTGTCTATACTCGGCCACCGACCGCCAAGGGCTTTTGGGCTTGCTTTCATTGGGGGTCGCACTCCCTGGGTGGTGCTTACCTGACCAGTGCACTCCCCTACAACTTTGCCCTGATTGTTAGGGGCTCTTCAGTGTGAAAAAAAGCCGTGAAGAATAGCCAACGACCTGTAAACCTAGACCTAAGGACCATCAAACTCCCCATCACCGGCGTTACGTCGTTCCTGCACCGTGTTTCCGGCATCATCCTGTTCCTGGGCTTGGGCATCATGCTTTACGCATTGAGCAAATCCCTGGGTTCCGAGGAAGGTTACGCCGAGGTGAAGGCATACTTGACCAGCCCGCTGGCCAAGTTCGTAGCATGGGGCCTCCTGTCCGCTCTGCTGTATCACCTGGTAGCCGGTGTGCGCCACTTGATCATGGACATGGGCATCGGTGAGACGCTGGAAGGCGGCCGCCTGGGCTCGAAAATCATCATCGCCATTTCCGTGGTGCTGATCGTTCTGGCAGGAGTTTGGATATGGTAACCAGCGTTACGAACCTATCGCGTTCGGGCCTCTACGACTGGATGGCGCAGCGCGTGTCTGCGGTTGTTCTCGCGGCTTATTTCATTTTCCTGATCGGATACCTCGTCGCAAACCCGGGCATCGGCTATGAGCAATGGCACGGCCTGTTTGCCCATAATGCGATGCGAATCTTCAGTCTGCTGGCACTTGTGGCCCTGGGCGCTCACGCCTGGGTCGGCATGTGGACCATCGCGACCGACTACCTCACGCCAATGGCGCTGGGCAAGTCCGCGACTGCAGTACGTTTCCTCTTCCAGGCAGTATGCGGCATCGCGATGTTCGCTTACTTCGTCTGGGGTGTGCAGATTCTTTGGGGTATCTGAGTCATGGCTAACATTCCAACTATTTCCTTCGACGCCATCATTATTGGTGGCGGCGGTGCCGGCATGCGCGCTGCGCTGCAGCTGGCCCAGGGTGGTCACAAGACTGCCGTGATCACCAAGGTGTTCCCGACGCGCTCTCACACCGTGTCGGCTCAGGGTGGCATCACCTGCGCCATCGCGTCCGCCGACCCGAACGATGACTGGCGCTGGCACATGTACGATACCGTCAAGGGTTCCGACTACATCGGTGACCAGGACGCGATCGAGTACATGTGTCAGGAAGGCCCTGCGGCGGTGTTCGAGCTGGACCACATGGGTCTGCCGTTCTCCCGTACCGAGCAAGGCCGTATCTACCAGCGTCCGTTCGGCGGCCAGTCGAAGGATTACGGTAAAGGCGGGCAGGCTGCCCGTACCTGCGCCGCGTCCGACCGTACCGGCCACGCGCTGCTGCACACCCTTTATCAGGGCAACCTGAAAGCCGGTACCACGTTCCTGAACGAGTACTACGCGGTTGACCTGGTCAAGAACTCCCAAGGCGAGTTCGTCGGTGTGATCGCCATCTGCATCGAAACCGGCGAAACCACCTACATTCGCGCCAAGGCTACCGTTCTGGCCACCGGCGGTGCGGGCCGTATCTATGCTTCCACCACCAACGCCCTGATCAACACCGGCGACGGTGTAGGTATGGCCCTGCGTGCCGGCGTGCCGGTGCAGGACATTGAAATGTGGCAGTTCCACCCGACCGGTATTGCCGGCGCCGGCGTACTGGTGACCGAAGGTTGCCGTGGTGAAGGTGGTTACCTGATCAACAAGCATGGCGAGCGTTTCATGGAGCGCTATGCGCCGAACGCCAAGGACCTTGCCGGTCGTGACGTTGTTGCCCGTTCGATGGTTAAAGAGATCATCGCCGGCAACGGTTGCGGTCCGAATGGCGACCACGTGATGCTCAAGCTCGATCACCTGGGCGAAGAAGTGCTGCACAGCCGTCTGCCAGGCATCTGCGAACTGTCCAAGACTTTTGCGCACGTTGACCCGGTAGTTGCTCCGGTTCCGGTTGTTCCGACTTGCCACTATATGATGGGCGGCGTGCCGACCAACATCCATGGCCAGGCGATCACTCAGGACGCCGATGGCGTTGACACCATCATCCCTGGTCTGTTCGCAGTGGGTGAAGTGGCATGCGTATCGGTTCACGGTGCCAACCGCCTGGGCGGTAACTCGTTGCTCGACCTGGTGGTATTCGGTCGTGCGGCAGGCCTGCACCTCGAGAAGGCGCTGACCGACGGTATCGAGTACGACGACGCCACCGACGCCAACATCGAGGCCGCCCTGGCGCGCCTGTCCGCTCTGAACGAGCGCACCGATGGCGAAGACGTGGCAACCCTGCGTCGCGAGCTGCAAAGCTGCATGCAGAACTACTTCGGTGTATTCCGTACCGGCGAATACATGCAGAAGGGTATCGCCCAACTGGCCGACCTGCGTACGCGCATCGCCAACGTCAAGATCAACGATAAGAGCCAGGCGTTCAACACCGCTCGTATCGAAGCCCTTGAACTGCAAAACCTGCTGGAAGTGGCCGAAGCGACCGCGATTGCCGCCGAGGTTCGTAAAGAATCCCGTGGTGCGCACGCGCGTGAAGACTACGAAGACCGCGACGACGAGAACTGGCTGTGCCACACCCTGTACTTCCCGGGTGAAAAGCGCGTTGCCAAGCGTGCCGTGAACTTCTCGCCGAAAACGGTTCCGACCTTTGAACCGAAGATTCGGACTTACTAAGGGTGGCTGCCATGTTGAAAGTCAGTGTTTATCGCTACAACCCTGATCAGGACGCTGCGCCGTTCATGCAGGAATTCCAGGTCGATACCGGTGGTAAAGACCTGATGGTGCTGGACGTGCTGGCCCTGATCAAAGAGCAGGACGAGGGTTTCTCCTACCGTCGCTCCTGCCGTGAAGGTGTCTGCGGCTCCGACGGCATGAACATCAACGGCAAGAACGGCCTGGCGTGCATCACGCCGCTGTCCGCCGTGGTGAAAGGCAACAAGCTGATCGTTCGTCCACTTCCAGGTTTGCCGGTTATCCGTGACCTGGTTGTCGATATGAGCATCTTCTACAAGCAATACGAGAAAGTTAAGCCGTTCCTGCAGAACGACACGCCGGCCCCGGCCATCGAGCGTCTGCAGTCCCCGGAAGAGCGCGACAAGCTCGACGGTCTGTACGAGTGCATTCTGTGCGCCTGCTGCTCGACCTCCTGCCCGTCCTTCTGGTGGAACCCGGACAAGTTCCTGGGTCCTGCTGCCCTGCTGCAAGCGTACCGCTTCCTGGCAGACAGCCGTGACACCAAGACGTCCGAGCGTCTGGCTTCGCTGGATGACCCGTTCAGCGTATTCCGCTGCCGCGGGATCATGAACTGCGTCAACGTATGTCCCAAGGGCCTGAACCCGACTAAGGCCATTGGTCACATCCGTAACATGCTGCTGCAGAGCGGCGTGTAACTGACGTTGTAGTAAAAGCAGGACCGTTGTGCCCGTAAATGCTGCGGCGCAGGCTTCAACCGGCGCCGTAGTTTTAACTTGAGCAGCGACTTACAAAGCCGCAGCTCTTATTTTGAAGAAATGAGACAAGCAGGGGCATTCGGGTTGGTACCCGAACTATCAGCGTGATCCTAAGTGGCTTGTTTTGGTCGCTGCACTTGGCCTTTTGCAAGCAAACTCGGTGTTTTCGCCGGTGGTGTCCCCAAATCGAGGGTGACCAAGCATGCAAGAAAGCGTGATGCAGCGCATGTGGAACAGCGGCTATCTTTCAGGTGGTAACGCTGCCTATGTGGAAGAGCTTTATGAGCTCTACCTGCACGACCCTAACGCTGTGCCAGAAGAATGGCGCACCAAATTTCAGACGTTGTCTTCAGACGGCAACGCTGCCACCGATGTATCGCATGCAACAATTCGCGATCAGTTCGTGCTGCTGGCAAAGAACCAGCGCCGCGCCCAGCCGGTTTCCGCCGGCAGCGTGAGCAGTGAGCATGAGAAGAAGCAAGTTGAAGTACTGCGACTGATCCAGGCCTACCGGATGCGTGGCCACCAGGCGGCCCAGCTTGACCCGCTGGGGCTCTGGCAGCGTCCTGCACCGGCTGACCTGTCGATCAATCATTACGGCTTGACCAATGCCGATCTTGATACGACCTTCCGTGCCGGCGACCTGTTCATCGGCAAAGAGGAAGCGAGCCTACGCGAAATTCACGAAGCGTTGCAGCAGACATATTGCCGCACCATCGGCGCTGAATTCACGCACATCACCGATTCCGAGCAGCGCCAGTGGTTCCAGCATCGCCTGGAAGGCGTGCGCGGCCGCCCGGCGTTGTCCGCTGATGTTCGCAGCCACCTGCTCGAGCGCGTGACTGCTGCTGAAGGCCTGGAGAAATACCTGGGGACCAAATACCCGGGCACCAAGCGTTTCGGCCTGGAAGGCGGCGAAAGCCTGATCCCGATGCTTGATGAGCTGATCCAGCGTTCCGGTTCCTACGGTACCAAGGAAGTCGTGATCGGCATGGCCCACCGTGGTCGCCTGAACGTGTTGGTCAACACCTTCGGCAAGAACCCGCGTGAGCTGTTCGACGAGTTCGAAGGCAAGAAGAAGGTCGAGCTGGGTTCCGGTGACGTTAAATACCACCAGGGCTTCTCGTCCAACGTGATGACCACCGGCGGTGAAGTTCACCTGGCCATGGCATTCAACCCATCCCACCTGGAAATCGTTTCGCCAGTGGTCGAGGGGTCGGTGCGTGCTCGCCAGGACCGTCGTAACGACACCACCGGTGAAAAGGTTCTGCCGATTTCCATCCACGGTGACGCGGCATTCGCCGGTCAGGGCGTGGTTCTGGAAACCTTCCAGATGTCGCAGACTCGCGGCTTCAAGACCGGCGGTACCGTTCACATCGTCATCAACAACCAGGTGGGCTTCACCATCAGCAACCCGCTGGACGCGCGTTCCACCGAGTACGCCACCGACGTTGCCAAGATGATCCAGGCGCCGATCCTCCATGTGAATGGCGATGATCCGGAAGCCGTGCTGTTCGTGACCCAACTGGCTGTCGACTACCGCATGCAGTTCAAGCGTGACGTGGTGATCGACCTGGTCTGCTACCGTCGTCGCGGTCACAACGAAGCGGACGAGCCAAGCGGCACCCAGCCGTTGATGTACCAGCAGATCGCCAAGCAGCGCACTACCCGTGAGCTGTATGCCGAAAGCCTGACCAAGGCCGGCGTGGTGGACGAAGCGCGTGTTCAGGCGAAAGTCGACGAATACCGCAACGCGCTGGACAACGGTCTGCACGTAGTGAAAAGCCTGGTCAAAGAGCCGAACAAAGAGCTGTTCGTTGACTGGCGCCCTTACCTGGGTCACACCTGGACCGCGCGTCACGACACCTCGTTCGACCTCAAGACCCTGCAGGAACTGTCCGCCAAGCTGCTGGAAATTCCGGAAGGCTTTGTGGTTCAACGCCAGGTCTCGAAGATCTACGAAGACCGTCAGAAGATGCAAGCCGGCGGCCTGCCGATCAACTGGGGTTACGCCGAGACCATGGCGTACGCGACCCTGGCGTTCGAAGGTCACCCGATCCGCATGACCGGCCAGGACATCGGCCGCGGTACGTTCTCGCACCGTCACGCGGTATTGCACAACCAGAAAGACGCCAGCACCTATGTGCCGCTGCAGAACCTGTACGAAGGCCAGCCACGTTTCGACCTGTACGATTCGTTCCTGTCCGAGGAAGCCGTACTGGCATTCGAATACGGTTACTCGACCACCACGCCAAACGCGCTGGTGATCTGGGAAGCCCAGTTCGGCGACTTCGCCAACGGTGCCCAGGTGGTGATCGACCAGTTCATCACCAGCGGCGAGCACAAGTGGGGCCGCCTGTGCGGTCTGACCATGTTGCTGCCACACGGTTATGAAGGTCAGGGCCCTGAGCACTCCTCGGCGCGTCTGGAACGTTACCTGCAGCTGTGCGCCGAGCACAACATTCAGGTCTGCGTACCGACCACCCCGGCCCAGATCTACCACTTGCTGCGTCGCCAGGTGATTCGTCCTCTGCGCAAGCCGCTGGTTGTGCTGACGCCGAAGTCGCTGCTGCGTCATAAATTGGCCATCTCGACCCTGGAAGATCTGGCGGACGGTTCGTTCCAGACCGTGATTCCGGAAATCGACACGCTGGACGCGGCCAAGGTGACTCGCCTGATCCTGTGCAGCGGCAAGGTCTACTATGACTTGCTGGAAAAGCGCCGTGCCGAAGGCCGCGAAGACATCGCCATCGTGCGTATCGAGCAGCTTTACCCGTTCCCGGAAGACGACCTGATGGAGGTCATCGCGCCTTACACCAACCTCACGAATGTGGTCTGGTGCCAGGAAGAACCGATGAACCAGGGCGCGTGGTACAGCAGCCAGCATCACCTGCGTCGCAGCATCGGCAACCATAACAAGGCCCTGGGCCTGGAATACGCCGGCCGTGATGCGTCTGCCGCACCTGCGTGTGGTTATGCCTCGATGCACGCCGAGCAGCAGGAAAAACTGCTGCAAGATGCTTTCACTGTTTAACGCCTTCGCGCTGACTGAAACCGAATTTTAAGGACCCATAGATAATGGCTATCGAAATCAAAGCCCCGTCATTCCCGGAATCGGTTGCCGATGGCACCGTTGCCACCTGGCACAAGAAACCAGGCGAGGCCGTCAAGCGTGACGACCTGATCGTCGACATCGAGACCGACAAAGTCGTGCTGGAAGTGTTGGCTGAAGCTGACGGCGTGCTGGGTGCAATCGTTGCCGAAGAAGGCGCTACCGTTCTGTCGAACCAGGTACTGGGCTCGATCGAAGAGGGCGGCGCTGCTGCTGCCGCTCCAGCAGCGTCCGCTGCTCCGGCTGCCGCCCCGGCCGCTGCTGCCGCCGACGCGGGCGAAGATGATCCTGTCGCCGCCCCGGCCGCTCGCAAGCTGGCTGAAGAGAACGGCATCAACATCGCTTCCGTCGCCGGTACCGGCAAAGGCGGTCGTGTGACCAAGGAAGACGTGGTTGCCGCCATCGCCGCCAAAAAAGCTGCGCCGGCCGCCGCACCTGCCAAGGCTGCCGCTCCGGCTGCCGCTGCTCCAGTGTTCGCCGCCGGCGACCGCACCGAGAAGCGCGTACCGATGACCCGTGTACGGGCCACCGTTGCCAAGCGTCTGGTTGAAGCCCAGTCGAACATGGCAATGCTGACCACCTTCAACGAAGTCGACATGACCGAAGTCATGGCCCTGCGTTCGAAGTACAAGGACCTGTTCGAGAAGAGCCACAACGGCGTGCGCCTGGGCTTCATGTCGTTCTTCGTGAAAGCGGCCACCGAAGCGTTGAAACGCTTCCCGGCCGTCAACGCTTCCATCGACGGCAACGACATCGTCTACCATGGCTATGCAGACATCGGCGTTGCCGTGTCCAGCGACCGTGGCCTGGTGGTTCCGGTCCTGCGTAACGCCGAACTGATGAGCCTGGCTGAAATCGAAGGCGGTATCGCCACCTTCGGCAAGAAGGCCCGTGACGGCAAGCTGACCATCGACGAGATGACCGGTGGTACCTTCACCATCACCAACGGTGGTACCTTCGGTTCGATGATGTCGACGCCGATCGTCAACCCACCACAAGCCGCGATCCTGGGCATGCACAACATCATCCAGCGTCCGATGGCCGTCAACGGTCAAGTCGTGATTCGCCCGATGATGTACCTGGCACTGTCCTACGATCACCGCCTGATCGATGGTAAAGAAGCCGTGACTTTCCTGGTGACCATCAAGAACCTGCTGGAAGATCCGGCTCGTCTTCTTCTGGATATCTAAAAAGCAGCGGCAAGCTGCAAGCGACAAGCCCCAGGCTCGAGAGCGGGTGGGTTTCAAACTTGTAGCTTGCGGCTTGTAGCTTGTTGCTAAAAGGGAACCTTTTATGACACAGAAATTTGACGTTGTAGTGATTGGCGCGGGCCCTGGCGGCTACGTGGCCGCCATCAAGGCCGCACAACTGGGCCTCTCGACTGCTTGCATCGAAAAATACACTGACAAGGAAGGCAAACTGGCGCTGGGCGGTACTTGCCTGAACGTTGGCTGCATTCCTTCCAAGGCGCTGCTGGACAGCTCCTGGAAATTCCACGAAGCGCAGGACGGTTTTGCCATCCACGGCATCAACCACGCCGGCGTGACCATGGACGTCCCTGCGATGGTCGGCCGCAAGGCCAATATCGTTAAGGGCCTGACTTCCGGCGTTGCCACCTTGTTCAAGGCCAACGGCGTGACTTCCCTGCAGGGCCACGGCAAATTGCTGGCCGGCAAGAAAGTCGAAATCACCAAGCCTGACGGTTCGGTTGAAGTGATCGAAGCCGAAAACGTGATCCTGGCCCCAGGTTCCCGTCCGATCGACATTCCACCGGCCCCGGTAGACCAGAACGTGATCGTCGATTCGACCGGCGCCCTGGAATTCCAAGCCGTGCCTAAGCGCCTGGGCGTGATCGGCGCCGGCGTGATTGGTCTGGAGCTGGGTTCGGTGTGGTCCCGTCTGGGTGCTGAAGTCACCGTTCTGGAAGCATTGGATACGTTCCTGCTGGCTGCCGATACCGCAGTCTCCAAGGAAGCATTCAAGACCCTGACCAAACAGGGCCTGGACATCAAGCTGGGCGCTCGCGTAACCGGCTCGAAGGTCAACGGCGAAGAAGTGGTCGTGACCTACACCGACAAGGATGGCGAACAAACCATCACCTTCGACAAGCTGATCGTTGCAGTGGGCCGTCGCCCGGTGACCACCGATCTGCTGGCGGCCGACAGCGGCGTGAACATCGATGAACGTGGCTTCATCCACGTTGACGATCACTGCGCTACCACCGTTCCAGGCGTGTATGCCATCGGTGACGTGGTTCGCGGCATGATGCTGGCGCACAAGGCTTCCGAAGAAGGCATCATGGTGGTCGAGCGCATCAAGGGCCACAAGACCCAGATGAACTACGACCTGATCCCTTCGGTTATCTACACCCACCCGGAAATTGCATGGGTCGGCAAGAACGAACAGCAGTTGAAAGCTGAAGGCGTTGAAGTTAACGTCGGCACCTTCCCGTTTGCCGCTTCTGGCCGTGCCATGGCAGCCAACGACACCGGTGGTTTTGTCAAAGTCATCGCTGATGCCAAGACTGATCGCGTATTGGGCGTGCATGTGATTGGCCCAAGCGCAGCAGAACTGGTTCAGCAGGGCGCGATCGGTATGGAATTCGGCACCAGTGCCGAGGACCTGGGCATGATGGTCTTCTCCCATCCGACCCTGTCCGAAGCGTTGCACGAAGCAGCGTTGGCAGTGAATGGCGGCGCCATCCACATCGCCAACCGCAAGAAGCGCTAAGCGAGATAATAAGAAACCACGGCGGAGTTGCCCGTCGTGAGCCTTGCGCGCAAGACTCACCGCGGAATATCCGCTGGACGCAGCCTTGCGCAGCTTTACGGGCCATAAGCCCCGCAGGTTGCGCAAGCAGCAGTCACAGGTGGCGCGGCACTCATAATGAGCGCAGCGCCGAATGCGCAGTACCTAACGAAGACGGTAAAAAGCATGAATCTTCACGAGTATCAGGGTAAGCAGCTGTTCGCTGAATACGGCCTGCCAGTATCCAAGGGCTACGCAGTAGACACCCCGGAAGCAGCAGCAGAAGCTTGCGACAAAATCGGTGGTACCGAGTGGGTTGTCAAAGCCCAGGTCCACGCGGGTGGTCGCGGTAAAGCGGGCGGCGTTAAGCTGGTTCGCAGCAAAGAAGACGCCAAGGCCTTCGCACAGCAGTGGCTGGGCAAGCGTCTGGTGACTTACCAGACTGATGCCAATGGCCAGCCAGTCACCAAGATCCTGGTTGAATCGTGCACTGATATCGCTAAAGAGCTGTACCTGGGCGCTGTCGTTGACCGTTCGAGCCGTCGCATCGTGTTCATGGCGTCCACCGAAGGTGGCGTGGACATCGAAAAGATCGCTCACGAAACCCCAGAAAAAATTCTGAAAGCCACCATCGATCCACTGGTTGGCGCTCAGCCGTTCCAGGGGCGCGAGCTGGCTTTCCAGCTGGGCCTGGAAGGCAAGCAAGTTGCCCAGTTCGCCAAGATCTTCGTAGGTCTGGCCAAACTGTTCCAGGATCATGATCTGGCCCTGCTGGAAGTGAACCCGCTGGTGATCAAGGCCGACGGCGACCTGCACTGCCTCGATGCCAAGATCAACATCGACGCCAACGCCATGTACCGTCAGCCTAAGCTGAAGACTTTCCACGATCCGTCGCAAGACGATCCGCGCGAAGCGCACGCTGCCAAGTTCGAACTGAACTACGTAGCGCTGGAAGGCAACATCGGTTGCATGGTCAACGGCGCCGGCCTGGCCATGGGTACCATGGACATCGTCAACCTGCATGGCGGCAAACCAGCCAACTTCCTCGACGTGGGCGGTGGTGCTACCAAGGAACGCGTGACCGAAGCCTTCAAGATCATCCTGTCCGACGCCAACGTCGCTGCAGTACTGGTCAACATCTTCGGCGGCATCGTTCGTTGCGACATGATTGCCGAAGGCATCATCGGTGCAGTGAAAGAAGTCGGCGTTAAAATCCCGGTTGTTGTTCGCCTTGAAGGTAACAACGCTGAACTGGGCGCTAAAGTACTGGCAGAAAGCGGTTTGAACATCATCGCGGCTACCAGCCTGACCGACGCTGCTCAACAAGTTGTCAAAGCTGCGGAGGGCAAATAATGAGCGTCCTGATCAATAAAGACACCAAAGTTATCTGCCAGGGTATTACCGGTTCGCAAGGTAGCTTCCACACCCAGCAAGCCATCGAATACGGCACCAAGATGGTTGGCGGCGTAACACCGGGCAAAGGCGGCACCGAGCACCTGGGCCTGCCTGTGTTCAACACCGTGAAAGACGCTGTAGCCGCCACTGGCGCCACCGCCAGCGTGATCTACGTTCCGGCTCCTTTCTGTAAGGACTCGATCCTGGAAGCGGCATTCGGCGGCATCAAGCTGATCGTTTGCATCACCGAAGGCATTCCTACCCTGGACATGCTGGACGCTAAAGTTAAGTGCGACGAGCTGGGCGTGGTCCTGATCGGCCCTAACTGCCCAGGCGTGATCACTCCAGGCGAATGCAAGATCGGCATCATGCCAGGTCACATTCACTTGCCAGGTAAGGTCGGTATCGTTTCCCGTTCCGGCACCCTGACCTACGAAGCTGTGAAGCAGACCACTGACGCCGGTTTCGGTCAGTCGACTTGCGTCGGCATCGGCGGTGACCCGATCCCAGGCTCCAACTTCATCGACATCCTGAAGCTGTTCCAGGAAGACCCGAAGACCGAAGCGATCGTAATGATCGGTGAGATCGGCGGTTCGGCTGAAGAAGAAGCGGCTGCCTACATCAAGGCACACGTGACCAAGCCGGTTGTTTCCTACATCGCTGGTGTGACTGCCCCTGCGGGCAAGCGCATGGGCCATGCGGGCGCAATCATCTCTGGCGGCAAAGGCACTGCAGACGAGAAATTCGCTGCGCTGCAGGACGCAGGCGTTAAAACCGTGCGTTCGCTGGCAGACATCGGCAAGGCCCTGGCCGAGCTGACCGGTTGGGCTGTCAAGTAAGCTCCGCGCTTAACTGACGTTCCACCCACAAAGGCCACCTTCGGGTGGCCTTTGTGCGTCTTGGATGTACACGATCCAATGTGGGAGGGGACTTGCCCCCTCCCACAGGTGGTCGTATTGCCAAATTAAGTATGAAAACGCGACATCAAGATGTCGCTTATCGGACAGTACGCCCCGCAACAGTGCGTTTGTCAGCCTAATTCTGTACCCTGGCCGCCTCTTTATGCGCCCGCATCCCAAAAGGACGCTGCGCGCTGGAACGGTCGGTCCCCAAAAGGGCCGCCGGTATTTCCCTCATCCACAGGGAATCCCTCTCTAAATTCCGATTCAGCAGTGTGGTATTTCCTTAAATGAAAGTGTTGAAAAGCCAGGACATCCTGGCGTTGGGCTTCATGACTTTTGCCCTGTTTGTGGGCGCCGGCAACATCATCTTCCCGCCTATCGTTGGCTTGCAGTCCGGGCCTCACGTCTGGATGGCGGCGCTGGGCTTTCTGATCACGGCGGTCGGCCTGCCGGTGGTTACCGTAGTTGCCCTGGCAAAGGTCGGTGGCGGTATGGACGCGTTAAGCAGCCCGATCGGCAAGATCGCCGGTGGCCTGCTCGCGGCGGCGGCGTACCTGGCGGTAGGCCCGTTGTTCGCTACCCCGCGTACCGCGACCGTGTCCTTTGAAGTGGGCCTGGCGCCCTTGACCGGCGAAAGCCCGCTGGCGCTGTTCCTGTACAGCTCGGTGTACTTCCTGGTGGTGTTCTTTGTCTCCCTGTATCCCGGGCGCCTGTTGGACACGGTGGGGCGTTTTCTCGCGCCGCTGAAGATTATCGCGCTGGCTATCCTCGGCATCGCTGCGTTCGCCCTGCCGGCCGGCGATGTGGGTGTCGCTACCCCGGAATATGTCGCTGCGCCATTCTCCCAAGGGTTTATCAATGGTTACCTGACCATGGATACCCTGGGTGCGCTGGTATTCGGCATCGTCATCGTCAATGCGATTCGCTCACGAGGTGTCGAGTCTCCAAAGCTGATCACTCGCTACGCGATCATTGCCGGGCTGATTGCCGGTGTGGGCCTGGCGCTGGTATATGTCAGCCTGTTCCGTCTCGGCTCGGGCAGCCATGCCGTCGCAGCCGGTGCCAGCAACGGTGCGGCAGTGCTGCATGCCTATGTGCAACACACCTTCGGTTCCCTGGGCAGCGGCTTCCTGGCCGTGCTGATCTCCCTGGCGTGCCTGGTGACGGCGGTGGGCCTGACCTGCGCCTGCGCCGAGTACTTCAGCCGCGTGCTGCCCTTGTCCTACAAGACCCTGGTGGTAATCCTGGCGTTGTTCTCGCTGTTCGTATCGAACCTGGGCCTGACCAAGCTGATCGCGTTCTCGATCCCGGTGCTCACCGCGATCTACCCGCCGTGCATCGTGCTGGTGGCACTGAGCTTCTGCAAAGGCTTCTGGCAGGAGCAGGGGCGGATCGTCGGCCCGGTGATGCTGGTGTCGTTCATCTTCGGTTGCATTGATGCGCTCAAGGGCGCGGGCCTGGCGGATTGGTTGCCGGCGCAGTTGGCGAACCTGCCGTTGAGCGAGCAAGGCCTGGCCTGGCTGGTGCCGTCGGTGATGATTCTCGTTGTGGCGGTAGTGGTAGACCGTCTGCTCGGCAAGCGTAGCGAAGCGATCGCATAACGCGCCAGGTTCGAGGTTTACGGAAATGCCCCGTATCAATCGATACGGGGCATTTTTTATGCTTTATGAAACTACACCCTCTAGAGTTGGAAGGGATCAGTGTGGGAGGGGCTTGCCGCTCCCGCCGTCATAGCGCATTACGCCATCATTCACCCTGTCATAGGCCCCGCATGTCGTTCGTCGAAACCAATCAGATTCACCTGCTTGCCGCCCTCTGGTTCGTCCTGTGCTGGGGCGGCTATACCCGTTATGCCACCTGGAAAGCCCGAGACACCGCGTGTCTGGCCAGTGTGCTGCATCTTTACCGTGAAGACTGGATGCGTCGCATGTTGCTGCGTGACAACCGTATCGCCGACGCCAGCGTGATCGGCAACCTGGAGCGCAATGCCTCCTTCTTCGCCTCCAGCACCCTGATTATTCTCGCCGGTATTCTGACCGTGCTTGGCGCTTCCGAGCGCGCAGTGTCATTGCTGGCGGATATTCCCATGGTGCAGCAGGCCTCCCAGGGCATGTCGGAAATCAAGTTGCTGTGCCTGGCGCTGGTGTTTGTCTACGCGTTCTTCACGTTCAGCTGGTGCATGCGCCAATACAACTTCGCGGCGGTGCTGGTAGGGTCGGCGCCGATGATCGGCGAGCGGCATGTGTCTGAGCAGGAACGCAAGGCGTTTGCTTTGCGCGCGGCGCGTGTCATCTCAATGGCCGCCAATCAATTCAACTTCGGACTGCGTTCTTATTACTTCGGCATGACCATGCTTGCCTGGTTTGTCAGCCCCTGGTTGTTCATGTTGATGAGTGCCGGCGTGGTGTTCGTGCTGTATCGCCGCGAATTTCATTCCGACGTGCTGGAGGTGATGGTTTATACGCCAACCGACACGCCGTTAACGGAGCCGGTGAAGGACGCGGTGTCTTAACGCTGTAACCACTGGCGTTAAATACCAGGCAAAGTAAAGCCCGCTATATGAGCGGGCTTTCTTTTTGCAGCACGATTACTTCAAGCCAGGTCTCAGGAACCGGTGGCAGGTGCTGCTTCTTTTGCGGCGGCAGCGTTGGATTCGGCCTGAGCTTTGGCAGCATCGGCGTTTTCTTTCGCAGCGTCGTTCACTTTATCCTGAGCCTTGGCCATATCTTTCTGAGCTTGCTCAGAATGGGCAGCGGCGTCTTGGGCTTTGTCTTCGGATTTCTTGTCGCAGGCAGCCAGACCGAGAGCAGCGGCCAGCATCATGGAAATAGCTAAAGTCTTGCGCATGGGGTGTTTCTCCTTATTGAAGATATCTACTGGCCTTTCGAGCCTGAGGGTTCAGCATTAGTTCCTTTAATTACGCAGATATATAAACAGCACCCTGCCAGGAACTTTCGCCCGCACCCCGTACTCCGCGGATCAACACTAATAAGAGTCTGGACCGAATGAGCGAAAATCCATTGTTAGAGCGTGCCCGACGCTTCGTTTCGGCATTGCGCCATTGCCAGCTGTTGGGCATTACCGTTCATGAGGCCAATACCCAAGGCATGACGCTCATCCTGCCGTACGGCCCGGCGATCGTCGGCGACCCCCTGACCGGCGTGATACACGGTGGCGCGTTGACCTCGTTGATGGACACTGCCTGCGGCATGGCGACCCTGTGTGTACTGGCGGACTTCGAGGTATGCCCGACCCTAGACCTGCGCATCGACTACATGCACCCGGCGGCGCCTCACCAGCCGGTCTACGGCTTCGCCCAATGCTATCGGGTGACCACCGATGTGATCTTCACCCGTGGCGTTGCCTACCAGGAGGACCCGCAGCACCCCATCGCCCATGTAGTCGGTACATTCATGCGCATGGGCAAGCGTCTCAAGGGCACGCAGGGGCTGGGCGATACCCTCAAGGGAGCGCAGGCATGACCCATCGATTCAAGACCCGCCTTGAACAGGCCCATGCGCGCGGTGACTATACGGCGCTGCTCGAGTTGATTCCGTATGCCCAATTGATTGGCATTGAATGCACGCGCCTGGGCGATGAATTGTTGTTTCGCCTTCCGGCCAACAAAGACAACATTGGTAACCCCATTTTACCGGCCCTGCACGGCGGCGTGATCGCAGGCTTCATGGAGTTGGCTGCGGCGCTGCACCTGCTGGTGTTTACCGGTGCGCCGGGACTGCCGAAAATCATCGACTTTTCTCTGGATTACCTGCGCGCCGGCCAGTTTCGCGACACTTACGCCACTTGCCAGGTGTGGCGTCAGGGGCGTCGCGTGGCGAATGTGGCGATCACTGCGTGGCAAAGCACCGCCGCAGAGCCAATCGCCACTGCTCGAGCGCATTTCAAGATCGAGGACACGAGCCGCTCTTGAAATCCTGCTGTTAGCCCCCAACTTTGATGACAACCCGCCGCCAACCCGCAAGGGCGCGGCCACTGCCATCCAATTGGAGTTTGATGACCATGAGTGTGGAAACTCAAAAGGAAACCCTGGGCTTCCAGACCGAGGTGAAGCAACTGCTGCACCTCATGATCCATTCGCTGTATTCCAACAAGGAAATCTTCCTTCGCGAATTGATCTCGAACGCCTCTGACGCTGTCGACAAATTACGTTTCGAAGCCCTGTCCAAGCCCGAGTTGCTGGAAGGTGGCGCCGAACTGAAAATCCGCGTGAGCTTCGACAAGGACGCCAAGACCGTCACTCTCGAAGACAACGGTATCGGCATGAGCCGTGACGATGCGGTCACCCATCTGGGGACCATCGCCAAATCCGGCACTGCCGATTTCATGAAGAACCTGTCGGGCGATCAGAAGAAGGATTCGCACCTGATCGGCCAGTTTGGTGTGGGCTTCTATTCAGCCTTCATCGTGGCTGACAAGGTTGAAGTGTTCAGCCGTCGCGCCGGCCTCGACGCCAGCGAAGGCGTGCATTGGGCGTCGAAAGGCGAGGGCGAGTTTGAAATCGCCACGATCGACAAGCCAGAGCGCGGCACTCGTATCGTGTTGCACCTGAAGTCCGGTGAAGAAGAGTTCGCCGACGGCTGGCGCCTGCGCAACATCATCAAAAAGTACTCCGACCACATCGCGCTGCCGATCGAGCTGCCTAAAGAAAAGGCCGCCGCCGAAGGCGAAGAAACCCCGGCCCAGGAATGGGAAGTGGTCAACCGCGCCAGCGCGCTGTGGACCCGTCCTCGTACCGAAATCAAGGACGAGGAATACCAGGAATTCTACAAGCACATCGCTCACGATTACGAAAACCCGCTGAGCTGGAGCCACAACAAGGTCGAAGGCAAGCTGGAGTACAGCTCGCTGCTCTACGTGCCGGCTCGCGCGCCGTTCGATCTGTACCAGCGTGAAGCGCCCAAGGGGCTCAAGCTCTACGTGCAGCGCGTGTTCGTGATGGACCAGGCGGAATCCTTCCTGCCGCTGTACCTGCGCTTTATCAAAGGCGTGGTCGACTCCAATGACCTGTCGCTGAACGTGTCGCGGGAAATCCTGCAGAAAGACCCGATCATCGACTCCATGAAGTCGGCGCTGACCAAGCGCGTGCTCGACATGCTGGAAAAACTGGCGAAAAACGAGCCTGAGCAATACAAAGGCTTCTGGAAAAACTTCGGCCAGGTCATGAAAGAAGGCCCGGCGGAAGATTTCGCCAACAAGGAAAAAATCGCCGGCCTGCTGCGTTTTGCCTCGACTCAGGGCGAAGACGGTGAGCAGGTTGTGTCGCTGGCCGACTACCTGGCGCGCGCCAAGGAAGGCCAGGACAAGATCTACTACCTGACCGGCGAGACCTACGCGCAGGTCAAGAACAGCCCGCACCTGGAAGTCTTCCGCAAGAAAGGCATCGAAGTATTGCTGCTGACCGATCGTATCGACGAGTGGCTGATGAGCTACCTCAGCGAGTTCGACGGTAAGTCCTTTGTCGACGTGGCCCGTGGCGACCTGGATCTGGGCAACCTGGATTCCGAGGAAGACAAAAAAGCCGCTGAAGAGGTGGCCAAGTCCAAGGAAGGCCTGGTTGAGCGGATCAAGACTGCCCTGGGCGATGCCGTCAGCGAAGTGCGGGTTTCCCACCGCCTGACCGATTCCCCGGCGATCCTGGCCATTGGCGAACAGGACCTGGGCCTGCAGATGCGCCAGATCCTCGAGGCGAGCGGGCAGAAAGTACCGGATTCCAAGCCGATCTTTGAATTCAACCCCGCGCACCCGTTGATCGAGAAACTCGACGGCGAGCAGAGCGAAGAGCGTTTTGGCGACCTGTCGCACATCCTCTTCGACCAGGCGGCCCTGGCCGCTGGTGACAGCCTGAAGGACCCGGCCGCCTATGTGCGCCGACTGAACAAGCTGTTGGTTGAACTGTCGGTTTAACAACGTCGCAGGAAAAACCCGCTTCGGCGGGTTTTTTCGTTCTAGTGCACTTCAACTGGAGTAAATGATGAGCCAAGTCACCGTGCGTTCCGTGGTCTATCAGATAGATGGGCAATCGTATGAGAGTCGCCTGGCGTTCGATGCCAGCCACGTGGGCCCGCGACCGGGCCTGCTGATGGCGCCGAACTGGATGGGGGTGAGTGCCGGTGCTGAAGAGATCGCCAAAACCGTCGCCAGTCACGGCTACGTAGTGCTGATCGCCGACCTGTACGGGCAAACTGTGCGTCCCTCCAATGGCGATGAAGCCGGCGCGGCGATGATGCCGTTGAAGAACGACCGACCGCTGTTGAACAAACGTATGCAGGCAGCTTTCGAGCAACTGCAGAACCAGACGGAGGCGGCGGTTGATACATCGAAGCTGGCAACCTTCGGTTTCTGCTTTGGTGGCTGCTGCTCATTGGAATTGGCGCGTACGGGCGCACCTTTGAAGGCGGCGGTGTCCTTTCACGGCACCCTCGATACGCCGAACCCGGCGGATGCACGGAATATCAAGGGTTCCGTGCTGGTGTTGCACGGCGCTTCCGATCCCTTGGTCCCTAAAGAGCAACTGCCGGCGTTTGAAGATGAAATGAACGCCGCCGGTGTGGATTGGCAATTGCTCAGCTACGGCGGTGCGGTGCATTCGTTCACCGACCCGCACGCCAATGTGCCGGGCAAGATGATGTACGACGCGAAGACTGCCGCGCGGGCCTTCCAGTCGATGCACAACCTGCTGGATGAAGTGTTCAAGGGCTGAGTGTTCAGCGCCTGTTCCGGCGTCATCGGGGCGAGCTCCCCTCCCACACATGATTGGATTCAGATCGTCAAAATGTGGGAGGGGGCTTGCCCCCGATGGCTATCTCCCAGGCAACTCAATCCTTTCCGATTCCCCCGGAACCGTTGGCCAATCCCCAGCCGCCCAGCGCTGCCTGGCCTGCTCGATCAGCGCAGGATCACTCGCGACAAAATTCCAATTGATCCGCCTCGGCCCATCCAGCGGTGCTCCGCCCAACACCACCAGATGACAGTCGGATTCGGCTGACAACGTCATCGTCTCTCCCTTCGGCAACACTACCAGGCTATGGGCCTGTAACGGTTCGCCATCGAGTTGCGCCTCGCCCGCCAGCACATACACCGCACGTTCCTCATGCTCATCCGGGATCAGCAAGGTGGTGGCCGTCTGCATTCGCACCTCGGCATACAGGGTGGGCGACAGCACCGGTACCGGCGATTTGAGGCAGAAGCCAGTGCCGGCAATCAAGCGGATCTGCACGCCCAGTGAGTCGCTGAGCGGTAGGCTCGCCGCCGCGTGGTGGCTGTAATGCCCCGGCCCGGTTTCGTGGTCCCTCGGCGACGCCAGCCACACTTGCAGGCCATGCAGCGTAAAACCGCTGGCCTTGAGCGCCTCCGGCGTGCGCTCGACGTGGGCAATCGCGCTGCCGGCTGTCATCCAACTGACCTCGCCGGCTTGCACTACCTGATCGGAGCCCAGGCTGTCCTTGTGCTGCAAGGCGCCCTCGAACAGGTAGGTGAGGGTCGATAACCCGATATGCGGATGCTGGCGGATATTCATGCCGGTGCCTGGCGCGTAGCGCGTAGCCAGCATGTGGTCGAAGAATACGAAAGGCCCGACGCTTCGGCATTCGCGCGAGGGCAGCGGGCGCAGGATAGGCTGGCCCTCGACATCTTCCTGGCGAGGGCGGATCACGGTGAGGGTGGTCATGGTGCATCCCTGTCTGAGCGGGTTGGAATGCGCTGAGCATAACCCGCTCGACGGGAGGCTGCCGCTATTGGCTGAAAGCACCTTCGGAGAGGGTAGTCTCGATGTTGATGTCGGCGGTGGTCATCAGTTTGTGTACCGGGCAGCGGTCGGCCACACGATGCAGCTCATCGCGTTGCGCATCGGTGAGCACGCCCTTGAGGGTCAACTTGACGTTGAGCGTATATCGGCCTTTTTGCTCGTCGGTGGCATCGTGGGTCACTTCCACCGTCACGCCTGTCAGCGGAATATCTTTTTTCTGTGCGTAGAGCCTGACCGTCAGCGCCTTGCATGAGGCCAGCGCGGCGTCGAAATAATCGTGGGGGGAGGGCGCCGAATCGTCACCGCCCAGGCTTTTGGGCAGGTCGGTGAACAGTTCGTGGTGGTTGATATTGACGCTGTGGCGATAGTTTTCGGTGTTCAGCGTATTGACGATGACTGGCATGGCAAACCTCACAGTGACGGCAGGATAAAGGTCATGCAGTTATAGAGCATGCTGGCACTTAGGTGTTCCTGCTTTTTTCGCCGGATGAACCCGGCGAGGCATGCCAGGGTCTACCTGTATTCCCTGCCTGCCGAGAGATCACCGTGCCCTGGACCCGCTTGAGCCTTGCCCTGCTATTGGCCACCGGTAGCTTCACCGTGCAGGCCCGCGACTATGCCTACAGCGATGCGCACCTGCACTACGTGGACTTTTTCCAGGAAACCGCGGGCATGGACAAGCTGCTCAAGGCCATGGCGGAAAATCGCATCGACCATGTGATGATTTCAGGCGTTCCGGTCGCCAAGAAATGGCATGAAGACGAACCCAAGCGCCCACGCTACTACGCCGGTGATGACGCCGATGCGTATTGGTACAGCGCCACTGACGTGATTGTTGCGGCCGCCGTAAACACACTGAGCCCGGAGCAGCGTCGCCATTTTCATCCGTTTCTGTCCGGTTTCAACCCCAATGACAAGAACTCCGACGCGCATATCCAGCGCATGCTCGACCTCAATCCGGGCTTGTGGCAGGGCATTGGCGAGGTCTTCACCCGCCACGACGACCTGACCGCGCTGACCTCTGGCGACACCCCGCGCGCCAACAACGAGGCCATGACGCGCATTTACCACCTGGCGGCCGAAAACGACCTGCCGGTGCTGCTGCATTCCAACATCACCTCCAAACGCGAGCGCAACCCGCTGTACCTGGCCGAAGTCGAGGAGCCACTGCGCAATCATCCGCACACGCGGTTTATCTGGGCCCATGCCGGCGCCAGCAAGGAGATTCATCGGCATCAGGTACAGATGGATTTTTTGCTGCCCACCTTGAGCCGTCTGCTGGAGGCTTACCCCAATCTGTACATCGACCTGTCATGGAGCATGCTCACGCCTTACCTGCTGGACGAGTCGGGTAAACCGCGGCCGGAGTGGCTGGCCCTGGTGGAGCGCTTCCCGGAGCGCTTTATGCTGGGCTCTGACGTCGTCGGGCGCTTCAATAAACTGGGCAAGGAAATGCACCGCTTCGATCCCTTTCTTGACGCGCTGCCTGAAACGGTTGCCCGTAAGGTGGCGCGGGATAATTTCCTCGCCGTGCTGCCCAGGCACCTGCGTGATAACAGCGCTCCTTGAGCCCGCGCCCCTGCCAGGATTTTCCGTGGCCCATGAAAAAGCCCCGAACCAGTCGGGGCTTTTTCATGGGGAGCAACCTACAAGGCTTACTTGCCCTGCCAGCGCTTGAGCACCAGGGTAGCGTTAGTGCCACCGAAGCCGAAGCTGTTGCTCATCACGGTGTCGATCTTGGCGTTCTCGACGGTCTTGGTCAGGATCGGCATATCGGCGACGACCGGGTCGATCTCGTCGATGTTGGCCGAGCCGGCCATGAAGTTGCCTTCCATCATCAGCAGGCAGTAGATCGCTTCGTGAACGCCGGCGGCACCCAGGGAGTGACCGGACAGGCTCTTGGTAGAGCTGATTTTCGGTGCCTTGTCGCCGAATACCGCACGTACGCCTTCCATTTCCTTGGCGTCGCCGACCGGAGTCGAAGTACCGTGGGTGTTCAGGTAGTCGATTGGGGTGTCGACAGTGGACATCGCCATCTGCATGCAGCGGATCGCGCCTTCACCGCTTGGCGCAACCATGTCGTAGCCGTCGGACGTGGCACCGTAACCGACGATTTCCGCGTAGATCTTGGCGCCACGGGCCAGGGCGTGTTCCAGCTCCTCGACCACCACCATGCCGCCACCGCCGGCAATGACGAAACCGTCACGCTTGGCGTCGTAGGCACGGGAGGCTTTTTCCGGGGTTTCGTTGTACTGGGTGGACAGCGCGCCCATGGCGTCGAACAGGAACGACTGGCTCCAATGTTCTTCTTCACCGCCGCCGGCGAATACGATGTCCTGCTTGCCCAACTGGATCTGCTCGACTGCAGTGCCGATGCAGTGAGCACTGGTGGCGCAGGCGGAGGAGATCGAGTAGTTCACGCCCTTGATCTGGAACGGAGTGGCCAGGCAGGCCGAAACGGTGCTGCCCATGGTACGGGTCACACGGTACGGGCCGACACGCTTCACGCCTTTTTCGCGCAGGATGTCCAGCGCTTCCATCTGGTTCAGGGTGGATGCACCGCCCGAACCGGCGATCAGGCCGGTGCGCACGTTCGACACCTGGTCTTCGCTCAGGCCGGAGTCGGCAATCGCGTCTTTCATGGCCAGGTAGGCGTAGGCGGCGGCGTGGCCGACGAAGCGGTAGATCTTGCGATCAATCAATTCTTCGAGGGGCAGGTCGATGGAGCCGGAAACCTGGCTACGCAGACCCATTTCGGCATATTCCGGGTTGAAGCGGATGCCAGGGCGACTTGCACGCAGGTTAGCGGTGACGGTCTCTTTGTCATTGCCCAGGCAAGAAACGATGCCCAGACCAGTGATAACGACGCGGCGCATGCGGATAACCCTTAAAAGTTGTCAGTGGAAGTGAATACGCCGACCCGAAGGCCTTCGGCAGTATAGATCTCGCGACCGTCGACGCTCACCGAACCATCGGCGATGGCCAGGTTCAGCTTGCCCTTGAGGACGCGCTTGATTTGAATGTTATAGGTGACTTTCTTCGCGGTCGGCAGGACCTGTCCGAAGAATTTCACTTCGCCCGAACCCAGGGCACGGCCGCGCCCCGGCAGGCCTTGCCAACCGAGGAAGAAACCGACCAACTGCCACATGGCGTCGAGGCCCAGGCAACCTGGCATCACAGGATCGCCTTCAAAATGGCAGGCGAAGAACCATAGGTCCGGGGTGATATCCAGCTCGGCGACCAATTCACCTTTGCCGTACTTGCCACCTTCTTCGCTGATATGGGTGATGCGATCCACCATCAGCATGTTGGGGGCGGGCAGTTGCGCGTTACCTGGGCCGAACAGCTCACCGCGACTGCAGCGCAGCAGGTCTTCCCGGGTAAAGGCGTTTTGTTTGGTCATGCGAGCTCCTCAATAATCCCATGCGGCAGGGTAGGGTAGATCTTCCCGAACCGAATGAAGCGTTCATGCCTCATGTCGGCAGCCTACACATAGACTATTGCGTTGTAGTGAAAGTCACAGCGTCAAGGTACTCAATGTACACATGTTCACTGAAATGTTAAACCGGGCCCGTTCAAGGGCCCATTTGGGTGCCTAAGACTGCCGCACTTTCGTCTTTCACGCCAGTCGCAGTTGGCTCATCGCGCGGCATTACTGCACCCAGCGCTGCAGGATTTGCTGCAGATCGGTACGTTTGAACGGCTTGGCCAGGTAATCGTTCATTCCCGCCGCCAGGCAAGCTTCACGGTCGCCCTGCAAGGCGTTGGCGGTCAGGGCAATGATGGGCAGGTCGGCGCAGCCGGGTAACCGGCGAATCTGCCGAGTGGCTTCGTAACCATCGATCAGCGGCAGGCGGCAATCCATCAGGATCGCCGTGAAAATCAGGCTTTCGGCGCTGCGGATGGCTTCGGCGCCGTCGGTGG
Source organism: Pseudomonas quebecensis (assembly GCF_026410085.1). Taxonomy (NCBI): domain Bacteria; kingdom Pseudomonadati; phylum Pseudomonadota; class Gammaproteobacteria; order Pseudomonadales; family Pseudomonadaceae; genus Pseudomonas; species Pseudomonas quebecensis. The sequence continues at coordinate 3,372,151 of NZ_CP112866.1, read as the reverse complement.
CCAGGCTCACCTCGTACCCGAGGCTGCGCAGCATGGCTTCCACCACGGTGCGGTTGACCGGATTGTCCTCCACCAGCAGCACGTGACGGCCTTCGCCGGCGGCGCCTTTGCGCTCGGCATCGGGGGGAGCGGAGGGCAGGCTGTGCTGGTCGATGGCCAGCGGGAGCTCAAGGGTAAACACCGAGCCACGGCCTTCTTCACTCTGGGCGCGCAGTGTGCCGCCCATGCGTTCGGCCAGCGTACGCGCGATGGGCAGGCCCAGGCCCGTGCCGCCGTAGCGCCTGGATATGGAGCTGTCGGCTTGCTGGAACGCATCGAACATCAGTTCCAGGCGTTCGGCGCAAATTCCGATTCCGCTGTCGCGCACGGTGCAGGTAAACCACACCAGCTCATGGTCGAGGGTCTGCCAATGGGGTTCGACGCTCACGCTGCCCTGCTCGGTGAACTTCAATGCGTTGCCGATCAGGTTCACCAGAATCTGCCGGATACGCGTGGGGTCGCCCCGCACCCGCAGCGCCTCCATGCCCGGCGGGATCGGCAGTCGCAGCGCCAGCCCGCGCTGCTGGGCGCTGTGCTGGAAGGCTTGGGCGCAGCTGTTGATCAGGTCGGCCAGGTTGAAGGGGATATGTTCCAGCTCCAGGGCCGCCCGTTCGATGCGCGAGAAATCGAGGATGTCGTTGATCACCTTGAGCAAATGCTCGGTGGATTCGGAGGCCAGCGCCGCATATTCGGTCTGTTCCTCGGTCATCTCGGTGGTTTCCAGCAACTGCAGCATGCCCAGCACGCCGTTCATCGGAGTGCGCAATTCATGGCTCATCATGGCCAGGAAATCCGATTTGGCGTTATTCGCGCGCTCGGCCTCTTCGCGGGTCTGGATCAATTGGGCCATGGCCTGCTGTTGTTCGCGACTGGCCTGGTTGAGGCCTTCGGCCAGGTTGTTGATATGCCGCGACAGATCGCCCAGCTCCGAGTCATCCACGATCGGCAGCGCGGTCTTGTAGTGGCCCTGCTGGATAGCTTTTACCGCAGTGCCCATGGCGCTGATCGGCTGCGACAGGCTGGCGGCCAGGCGCCGGGCCAGCAGGAAGGTAAACAGCAGCGTGAACAGCGCCAGGATGCCGGCCTTGAGCAGGATCTCCTGCTGGCGCTGGCTGAACGCATCGTTGGACATACCGACGATGACCCGACCCAGGTAGTCGGCACGCGGCGCCTTGGTTTCGTTGAGGTTGTCCTGAAAAAAGTCGTTGCCCAGCTGGATATGCTGCAGGCGAATCGGCGCCTGGAACACTTTTACCGACAGCGAGCGATCATGTTTTTCCGAAGGCTGTTCGACGTACACCAGAATATTCTCGGTGCTGTCCTGAATCTCCAGGAAACGTACATGAGGCGTCGCCAGCGTGGCGCGCAGCAGGCTCTCGAGCACGTCGGTGTTGCCGGAAATCACCCCATATTCAGTGGCCGGCGCCAACTGGTTGGCGATCAGTTGCCCGGTGTGGTCCAGCTCCTGGCGCAGGTCCTGGATGCGCACGAAGGTAAAGAAGCTGATCAGCAGCAATGTCAGCACCAGCGCCGGGCCCAGGGTAATGAGCTGGGTACGGGTATTGATGTCCCAACGACGGCGCAGGGTCATGGGCGTTTTTCTCCTTCGGCCAGTTGCGCCGCGACCTGGGCTTCATCGACCTGTTCGATCCCCAGCGAGCGCGCCACTTGGGCATTGCCCACCACTTTGAAATGGTCCGGGTACACCGAGCGCGGCCAGTTGGCGGGGGCATGGTCGAGCAAACGGTCGAGTACCGCCAGCCAGTCGGTCTGGTCGCTGTAAGTGCTGGCCAGGCTGCCGGCCCGCACAAAGCCGGCGTTGGGGCCCACCAGCGGCAGTTGCTGGGCGTAGCTGCTCAACAACAGGTTTTTTGCGGTTTTCGGGTTGTACAGCTGTGGGTCATCCAGGCCCAGCAGTACGTCGCTGTTCCTGAACAGGCTTTGCAGAGGGCGACTGTCACTGGTGTTGTCCCAACGCTGGGGCACGATTTCCAGGTTCAGGGGGGCGGCATGCTGACGCAGTTCGGGCAGCAGGAACTCGCTTTCGGCGCCATACAGAACGCCGATCCGGCGTGCCTGGGGCAGGATGCGCGTAATCAGGCGCAGTTGGCGCGCCAGCGGCGGGTCGCTCCATAGCAGGCTGACATGGGCATGTTGCGCAGCGCCCGGGTGCTGATGTGCTTGCAGCCGGCTGATGCGCAGCACCAGCGTCGGTGGGCCCTGATCGTCCTGCAGGCGCCAGTCGAGACTGGGCAGGTCGAGCAGGATCAAGCGTGTGCTGGCGGGCAGGCGGCCGGGCGCGGGTAAGTCTTTGAGCGGGGTGAACGTCACATGGTCTTCGGGGCGTTGCCGCGCCAGGGCCTGAGTAAAGGCCTGCACCCCGTCACTGTCTTCGGCGGCCGTCAGCAATACCTCGGCGGCCCATGCCGGTGCAGCCAGCAGCAGGCACGCCAGCAACGAACAGCGGCGCCAGAGCGCGGAGATGAAGGAGAAGGTCATCCGTGACGGGGCGGCCATGCTAGAACTCCAGCTCCGCACTGAAGTACAGCACGTGGCGCTGGTCATAGGTGTTGTCGGCCCATGTGGTGGGCTGGTCGTCGAGGCGCTGCTGCAGCATGCCGGCCAGTTCCACATTGGCTTTGCCCAAGGCAATGCGTTTGGCCACGCGCAGGTCGACCCGTTCGAAGCGGTACTGGTTGAGGGCGTCGTCGCCATAGTAGAACAGCGCGCTGGACCAGCCGCGACCCCATTCACGCAGCCAGCCGGCCGAGCCACTGTTGCGTGCGGTTTGCGCCTTGTCCCTGGGGTTGCTGGCGGTGGCGTCGACGTACGCATAGGTCATGCGCAGGCGGTCGGCGTTGCTGACGCGCCAGTCCAATTGGGTTTCGGCGCCGGTGAACCGCGAACTGTTGGCGTTGCTGGCGATGTATTGGTTATTGCGCAGCGGCGAGCTGATCATGTCGGTGATCTCGTCATAGAACAGCTTCACGTCCATGTTCAGGCCGACGTCGGCGAAAAACCCGTTGTAACCCAATTCCCGTGAGCGCATCAGCTCTTTATCGAGGTTGCCGGGGCCACGTGTTTTTACGAAGTATTGCGCGGAGCTTTGTCCGAACGCCGGCGAGCTCAAGTTAGTGACGCGGTAGCTCCAGTTGACGTTGTTCTCGAACATGTCCGGCGAGCGGATCGCCTCGGAGTACACCGCGCGCAGGCCGTGACGCGGGTTGATCAGGTAGTTGACCGCCACCCGGGGCGTCAGCGAATTGCCGCTCAGGTGAGTGTCTTCATACATGGCGCCACCCTGCAGCAACCAGTGTTCGCTGGCGCGCCATTCCAACTGGCCGAACAGGCGCCAGGTGGTGTCGTCCAGGGTGCCGTTGAAATAGGTGTCGGAGTCGGCACGGTCATAGCGATAGTTCATGCCACTGACCAGGCGCAGGCTGTCGGACAGGCTGAGGGTGTCCTGAATCTCCAGGTCGTAGCGGCTTTCCCGGGTGCTCTGGTCGATGTCGCCGCATACGCTCTGGTTGGCGCCGTTGCGCCATTGGTCCAGCACCTGGTTGGCCAGCGCCTGCTCGGCGGCGCTGCCTGGCGGGGCGCTGCCCTGGCTGTAGGTGTCCATATGCCGGGCCAGCTTTTCCGCGTAATTGGGGTTCAGTTGCCACAGCTGGGTCAGTTCCGGGCTGAATGAGACCTTGGCGTCGCAGGCTTTCCAGATCTGCCGGCGGTCCCACCGTTGAGCGGAGCCCTGGATATACAAACTGTGTTCCGGGTTGAAGTCGAAATTCCAGCGCAGGGAACCGGCGTAGTCCTTGGACGTGACGTCGGAATTGGTACCGCCCTCGGTAATGCCGGCGAAGACCGGGCTGTAGGTGTAAGGGCGCTGGTTGGTGCCTTCCTTCGCATCCAGTTGCCAGTCGATGCTCTGCTGCGTATTCAAGGTCTGGCTTACGGCCAGGCTGAAGCGGTTGAGGCGACGGCCATCGCGGCGGTCGGCACCGGCGGCATCGCTGTCGAAACCATCATCTTGTTGCCCGGACAGCGACAGGCGCAGGTCGCCGGTTTCCCAGCCCGCGCCCTGGCTGGCATAGAAGTCGTTGATGCCGCGCTCGCCGCGAATCACTTTGACCCGCGAGCCATGGCTGTTGGCCGGTGAGCGCGTGAGGATATTGACCACCGCCATCAAGGCATTGGCGCCGTAGCTGACGGTGTTGGGGCCACGGAACACCTCGATGCGCTCGATATCTTCCATGGCCACCGGAATATCGCTCCAGTCCACTGTGGCCAGGCCTGCGCGGTATACCGAGCGGCCGTCGATCAACACCTGCATGCGCCGGGCGTCGCTGGCGCTGGTGCCGTGGTAGTTTACCGCCGCCTGGTTGCCGGTGGTGTAGCCGACCATCATGCCGGGCACCAGGCGCAGCAGCTCGCTGATGTCGCGCGCACCGCTGGCCTTGATCAATTCGCTGTCGATCACCGTCATGCTGCCGGGCACGGCGGCGGCCGACTGCTTGAGGCGCGTGGCGGTCAATACCTGCGGCAGCGGCTGGCTGTCGAGGAACAAGTCGTCAGCCAGTGCAGCACTGCTGCACAGCAGCATCAGCAGAAGAGACGAACGGGGAGGAGGGCGCAGATGCACGGTGCGGCCTTGATCATGACGGATAGCCACCCATGTTAACCGAGGCGCGGCCATTTGCCAGTCGTCGCCCCTGCAATTACTTCACCTACCCGTGGCATTTTCCGACAAGCGCGCGAATCGACAGGGGGGCTGGCCGCAGGCGGGTCGCTCCGTATAATGCCGCCATCGCCACTGGTATGGATTAACGGATTGCATATGACTCAACAGCGCCCTATTGCGGTCCTGGGAGGCGGAAGTTTTGGGACCGCCGTGGCAAACCTGCTGGCCGAGAACGGCCATGCGGTGCGCCAGTGGATGCGTGATCCCGAGCAGGCCGAGGCCATTCGTGTACACCGCGAAAACCCCCGTTACCTCAAAGGCATCAAGATTCACCCGGCAGTCGAGCCGGTCACCGATCTGCTGGCTACCCTCACGGACTGCGAGCTGTGCTTCGTCGCGCTGCCGTCCAGCGCCTTGCGCACGGTGCTGGCGCCCCATGCCGAGCGTCTCGCGGGCAAGCTGCTGGTCAGCCTGACCAAGGGCATCGAAGCGCAGACCTTCAAGTTGATGAGCGAGATCCTTGAAGAAATCGCGCCCCAGGCGCGCATTGGTGTGCTGTCCGGGCCGAACCTGGCGCGGGAGGTGGCCGAGCACGCGCTGACCGCTACCGTGGTGGCCAGCGCCGACGAAGCGCTCTGCGAGCGTGTCCAGGCGGTGCTGCATGGTCGCACGTTCCGCGTTTATGCCAGCAGCGACCGTTTTGGTGTCGAATTGGGCGGCGCGTTGAAAAACGTCTACGCGATCATCGCCGGCATGGCGGTGGCGTTGGGCATGGGGGAAAACACCAAGAGCATGCTGATCACCCGCGCCCTGGCGGAAATGACCCGCTTCGCGGTGAACCAGGGCGCCAACCCTATGACGTTCCTCGGGCTGGCCGGCGTGGGCGATCTGATCGTCACCTGCTCCTCGCCCAAAAGCCGCAATTATCAGGTGGGGTTTGCCCTGGGCCAGGGCTTGAGCCTGGATGAGGCGGTCACGCGCCTGGGCGAAGTGGCCGAAGGGGTCAACACGCTCAAGGTTCTCAAGGCCAAGGCTCAGGAGGCCGGGGTGTACATGCCGTTGGTCGCCGGGTTGCACGCTATCCTGTTTGAAGGGCGCACCTTGGACCAAGTGATCGAGCTGCTGATGCGGGCCGAGCCCAAAACCGATGTCGACTTTATTTCCACCAGTGGTTTCAACTGAGGAACGCACCATGAACGATCCCAAAGCTGCTCCCAAGTACGAATCCATCGGCCTGCGCATCCTGTGGATGCTGGTGTTCGCCCTGGTCTGGCAGGTGGCGCAGTTCCTGCTCGGTGCGCTGGTAGTGGTGCAACTGGTTTATCGCCTGATCTACGGCGCGCCGAACCTGGGCCTGATGAATTTTGGCGACAGCCTCAGCCAGTTCCTTGCACAGATCGGCCGGTTCGGCAGCTTTCATACCGAGCAAAAGCCCTGGCCGTTCGCCGACTGGCCGGCGCCACGCGCACCCGAAGGCGAGGCGCCCCACAGCGTGCCGGCGGCGCCGCACCCGGTGCGCGATGAAGAGCCGAAATTGTGAAGCTGTGGATCCTGCGTCACGGTGAGGCCGAAAGCCAGGTGCGCACCGACGCCGAACGCAACCTCACCGAGCATGGCCGCGCAGAGGTGCTGCGCAGCGCCGCACGGTTGATCGGCCACCCCCTCGACGCGATCATCGCCAGCCCTTACACACGGGCGCAGCAAACCGCTCAGCTGGTGCGCGAGGCGCTGGGGTTTGAGCCGGATATTGACACCGTGCCGTGGCTGACGCCCGAAGGCGATCCGCGGCAAGTGCTGGCCCACCTCGACGGCGAGCAGAACGTGCTGCTGGTCAGCCATCAGCCGTTGGTGGGCAATTTGATCAGCTTCCTCCAGCACGGCCATTGGCGCCAACCGCAGCCGATGTACACCGCCAGCCTGGCGCAGTTGGAAGGCGAGTTCTTGCTGGCGGGGTCGATGAGGCTGGTGAGCGTGCAAAACCCCTAGCGGTGCGAACGCCTTCCTCGCGTTAACCCGCATCATCAATGCGACTTATGGCGCACATTTACACGCCCGGAGCGCGCGCATCGAGACGATTGTGTGGCAGGATTGGGGTCATCATAAAAATACCAAAGGACACCTGCATGAGCCTGTGGCGCACCCAACCGAATATCGAACACCTCAACGCCAGCCAGAAAAACACCATCGGTGAATTGCTGGATATCCGCTTCGAAAGTTTCGACCACGAGTCCCTGACCGCGAGCATGGTGGTTGACGCGCGCACGCATCAACCTTTCGGCCTGCTGCACGGCGGCGCGTCGGTGGTGCTGGCCGAGAGCATCGGCTCGATGGCGGCCTACCTGTGCGTCGACACCAGCAAATACTACTGCGTGGGCCTGGAAGTGAATGCCAACCACCTGCGCGGTGTGCGCAGCGGCCGGGTGACGGCGGTGGCCAGGGCTGTGCATATCGGGCGCAGCACCCAGGTGTGGGATATTCGCCTGAGCAACGAGGAAGGCAAGGCCACATGCATATCGCGCCTGACCATGGCGGTGGTGCCGCTGGGCGAGAACCCACCGGCCCGATAGGCGTGGCGTGAGTGTCACCATTCCTGGCAGTTACAGTCATTGCTGTGCCGGCCGTGCGTGATGACAATCAAGTCCTGATATTGCAGATGGATCCGGTATGTCGCAGCACGTGTTTTTCGCTCACGCCAATGGCTTCCCTTCGGCTACCTACGGCAAGTTGTTTGCCGCGCTGGCGCCGGAATATACCGTGGCGCACCTGCCGCAGCATGGTCACGATCCACGGTTTCCGGTGGACGATAACTGGCACAACCTGGTGGATGAACTGATCCACCATTTGGAGCAACAGCCGCAGCCGGTATGGGGCGTGGGCCATTCCCTGGGGGGCGTGCTGCATTTGCACGCCGCCCTGCGTTGCCCGCAGCTGTATCGCGGGGTGGTCATGCTCGACTCTCCGGTACTGACCCGCGCCGACCGCTGGGTGATCCGCGCCGCCAAGCGCTTCGGGTTTATCGACCGCCTCACCCCGGCCGGGCGCACCCTGGGTCGGCGCGAGGAATTCGCCGACCTGGACGCCGCGCGCAGCTATTTCTCCGGCAAGACCCTGTTTCGTGGCTTCGACCCGGACTGCTTCGAGGCCTACCTGCAACATGGCCTGCAACCGGTGGGCGACCGCTTGCGCCTGCGCTTCGACCCGGCCACCGAGATCAGCATCTACCGTGGTGTACCCCATACCAGCCCCGGCCAGGTGCGCCAGATGAAAGTACCGCTGGCGGTGGTGCGCGGCCGGCAGAGCCGCGTCGTGATGCGTCACCATGCCAGCGGCGTCGGCCGCCTGCCCCTGGGGGAAATGCTCACCATGCCCGGCGGCCATATGTTCCCGCTGGAACGCCCGCAGGACACCGCCACCCTGATCAAAACCCTGTTTGCCCGCTGGGACGCCCGTGAGCGCAGCTGCGCATGAGCTCGCCGGTCGAAGAAGTGCGCCTGAGCCTGCCTCATATCGAGTTGGCCGCCCATCTGTTCGGTCCCGAGGACGGGGTGCCGGTCATCGCCCTGCATGGCTGGCTGGACAATGCCAACAGCTTCGCGCGCCTGGCGCCGAAGTTGACAGGGCTGCGCATCGTGGCCCTGGACATGGCCGGCCACGGGCACTCGGCGCACCGCCCGCCGGGCGCTGGCTACGCCCTGTGGGATTACGTCTACGATGTGCTGCAAGTGGCCGAACAGTTGGGCTGGAAACGTTTTGCATTACTTGGCCACTCCCTCGGTGCCATTGTCTCACTGACGCTGGCCGGCGCCTTGCCTGAGCGCATCACGCAGCTGGGCCTGATCGACGGCGTGATCCCGCCCACTGCCCCTGGCGAGAACGCGGCCGAGCGCCTGGGCATGGCGTTGCAGGCGCAATTGAACCTGCGGGACAAACGCAAACCGGTGTACGGCACCCTGGAGCGTGCAGTCGAGGCCCGGATGAAGGGCTTGGTGGCTGTGAGTCGTGAAGCTGCACAATTGCTGGCCCAGCGTGGGTTGATGCCGGTACCTGGCGGTTACACCTGGCGCACGGACAGTCGCCTGACGCTGGCTTCACCGATGCGTCTGACCGACGACCAGGCCATGGCCTTCGTACGGCGAGTCAATTGCCCTGCGCAATTGGTGGTGGCTGCCGACGGCATGCTGGCGAAACATCCCGAATTGCTTTCCGAGCTACCCTTTACAGTGACGACGCTGCCGGGCGGCCATCATTTACACCTGAATGATGAGTCCGGCGCGGTCCTTGTTGCAGACTGTTTCAATCGGTTCTTCTCCGCGCCTTGACTTGGGGCGGTCAACTGCCGAGGCTGGGCGGATTGAAAGGGAGTCAACCATGCGCAATTTCAACACCGAGCTTAAAACCGCGGCAATCTTCAATGGCCAGGGCTTACCTGTCCGATGAGCCTGCGTAACGACTGCATCCGTCTGCTGGGGTTGTGCGCGTTCAGCCCACTGGTGTTCGCCGCCGACGTACCGGGCAGCCAGGACTTGCCCGCCGTGGCCCGCCAGGTCGACGCGCAGATCGTCGATTATCGCCCCGCTGAAGAAAAGGAACGCATCTACCCCCTGGGCGCCATCCGCAAGATCAGCGGCCAGCTGCGTTACGAAGGCCAGGCCATCGCGCGGGGCCGGGCCACTGCCATTACCTATGAATTGCCTCCCGAACACTCCTCCAGTGCGGCCTTCACCGCCACGCGCGAGGCGTTGCAGGCCCAGGGCGCGCAGTTGCTGTTCTGGTGCCAGGCCCGTGACTGCGGTGAAAGCAGCCTATGGGCCAATGAGATCTTCGGCAACGCCAAGCTGGTGGGGGCTGACAGCCAGCAGGAGTACCTGCTGCTGCGCCTGGCCGAGCCACAGGCCAATTCACTGGTGGCCCTGTACGGCATCACCCGTGGTAATCGCCGCGCGTACCTGCATGTGGAGCAACTGGACGCCGGCAACCCGTTGGGCAACCTGCTGCCCACGTCGGCCACCCTGCTGCGCGAGCTGAAAAGCACCGGCGAGCTGGACTTCCCCGCATTGAGCGATGAGCCGGACGATACCTGGCTGACCCTTATTTCCCGTGGCTTGAACCTCGACACCACCCTACGCGTGAGCCTGAGCGGACCGAACGCCGAAGCCTGGCGCCAGGCGCTGGTCGACAAGGGCGTGCGCGCTGCGCGCATGGAGAGCGGCAGCAGTGAAACCAAAGGTCTGCATGTGCATCTGATACGCTGACCGGTACCGGGCGAACGGACCCGCGCCGTTCGCCTAAGCTTTCTTCCTACAGCCTCCTTTTTTCAGAGATACCCCATGCTCAATAACGATCGCCTGCTGGTGCAAATCCTGCTGCTGGTGCTGTTTGGTGCCAGCTTCTGGGTGATGGCGCCGTTCTGGTCGGCGCTGTTCTGGGGCGCGGTGCTGGCGTTCGCCAGTTGGCCTTTGATGGTGTTGTTGACGCGCTGGCTGGGCGGTCGTGAGTCGCTGGCCGCCGCCATTCTGACCTTGGGTTGGATGCTGCTGGTGGCAGTGCCGCTGGTGTGGCTGGGGTTCAATCTGGCGGACCATGTGCGCGATGCCGTGGCGTTGATCAAGGATATCCAGGTCGATGGCTTGCCCGAGGCGCCGACATGGCTGGGTTCGATCCCTTTGGTGGGTGAGCGGCTGGTGGCGATGTGGGACAGCATCGACCAGCAGGGCGCGGCGCTGATGGTCAGCCTCAAGCCGTACCTGGGACAGGTCGGCAACTGGCTGCTGGCACGCAGTGCGCAGATCGGCGGCGGGATTCTGGAGCTGACCTTGAGCCTGGTCTTCGTGTTCTTTTTCTACCGCGACGGGCCGCGCCTGGCGATGTTCGTCCACCGTTTGCTGGAGCGCCTGATCGGTGATCGCGCCGGCTACTACATCGAATTGGTGGCCGGCACGGTGCAGCGTGTGGTCAATGGTGTGATCGGCACCGCTGCCGCCCAGGCGGTGCTCGCGCTTATCGGCTTCCTGATCGCGGGCGTGCCGGGCGCGCTGGTGCTGGGCATCGTGACCTTCCTGCTCAGCCTGATTCCCATGGGCCCGCCGTTGGTATGGATTCCGGCCACGGCCTGGCTGGCGTGGAAGGGCGATTACACCTACGCGGTATTCCTCGGCGTGTGGGGCACGTTCGTCATCAGCGGCGTGGACAACGTGCTCAAGCCTTACCTGATCAGCCGTGGTGGAAACCTGCCGTTGGTGATCGTGCTGCTGGGCGTGTTCGGCGGCTTGATCGCCTTTGGTTTTATCGGCCTGTTCATCGGCCCGACCCTGCTCGCCGTGGCCTACAGCCTGTTGATGGACTGGAGCGCGACCCAGGCACAGGGTCGTCGGGACGACAAGGCGCTTTAAGCCCTGGGCAACCGCATCACTGCGGTCAAGCCGCCGCCGGGTGTTTCCTCCAGGCTCAAGCGGCCGCCCAGGCGTTCCACGGCCTGCTTGGCAATCGTCATGCCCAGGCCGACGCCGCCGGAGTTGCGGTTGCGTGAGCCTTCCAGGCGAAAGAACGGCTCGAACACCGCTTCGCGTTTGTCCGTGGCGATTCCGGGGCCGTGGTCGATGACGCGGATGACCAGCGCTTCACGGCTGTCCTGCAGGTCCACAAGCGCCGTTCCTGCGTAGCGCAGGGCGTTATCGATCAAGTTGTTAAGGCAGGAGCGCAAGGCCATCGGTTGCACTTGAAGCGGCGCGCAGGTGCCGGCAAATTGCACGTCGCAGCCCTGGTCCTGGGCGTTTTCGCTGATCGATTCCACCAGCGCCTGCACGTCCAGCCAGTGCCGGGTTTCGCTGGTGCGTTGTTCGTGCAGATAACTCAAGGTCGCATCAAGCATACCGATCATGTCGTCCAGGTCCTGGCGCATCTGGCCCTGGAGCCGGGTGTCTTCAATCTGCTCCAGGCGCAGCTTGAGGCGAGACAACGGCGTGCGCAGGTCATGGGAAACGGCCCCGAGCATGCGCGCGCGTTGGCTGACCTGCTCGCGGATACGCCGCTGCATCAGGTTGAAGGTCGACGCGGCTTGTTGCGCTTCCAGCGGGCCGGATTCGTCGAGCGGCGGGCTGTCGAGGTCCAGGCTCAAGCGTTCGGCGGCTTCACTCAAGCGCTGGATCGGCCGACTGAGCAGCTTGGCGCCGTACCAGGCGGCGACGATCAGCGAGATGAATTGAAACGTCAGCGGCACCACCGGGCCGCCGAACCAGGAGCGTTTATGCCTGGGCAGCGGTTTCATCGTGCCGTCCGGCTGCTCTACAAAAGTCTCTTCGGGCGGCGGCGGGGGCGGGCCATAGTGGTGGAACCAAAAGAACCCCAGCACGTGGGCCAGCACAATGGCTACCAGCAACACGCCGAACAGCCGACCAAACAGCGTATTGAAGGGGCCGCGCATCAGCCGATGTCCCGCGCGTCGAACAGGTAGCCTTCGCCCCGCACGGTCTTGATCAACTGCGGCGCCTTGGGGTCATCCCCGAGTTTCTGCCGCAGGCGCGAGACCAGCAGGTCGATGCTGCGATCGAATGCCTCTATGGACCGCCCGCGCGCGGCATCCAGCAATTGTTCACGGCTCAGTACCCGGCGCGGACGCTCGATGAATACCCAAAGCAGGCGGAATTCGGCGTTGGACAGCGGCACCACCAACCCGTCGTCGGCCACCAGCTGGCGCAGCACGCTGTTCAGGCGCCAGGTGTCAAAGCGAATATTGGCACGCTGCTCACTGCGGTCGTCGCGCACGCGGCGCAGAATGGTCTGGATGCGCGCCACCAGCTCGCGCGGCTCGAAGGGCTTGGACATGTAGTCGTCGGCTCCCAATTCCAGCCCGATGATGCGGTCCGTGGGTTCGCAGCGCGCGGTCAGCATCAGAATCGGAATATCCGACTCTGCCCGCAGCCAGCGGCACAGCGACAGGCCATCCTCGCCCGGCAGCATCAGATCGAGCACCACCACGTCAAAGGTTTCGGCGTGCATGGCCTGGCGCATCTCGGCACCGTCGTTGACGCCGGTGGCCAGAATACTGAAGCGCGCCAGGTAATCGATCAGCAGTTCACGAATCGGCACATCGTCGTCGACCACCAGCGCGCGGGTGGTCCAGCGCTTGTCATCGGCGTTCGCCGGACCTTTTTGCTCGTCGTTCACAGGGGCGCAAGGGGTTTGCATAATGCGGTCATCTGCCAGGTGGTTGCGGTCAGCATAGGCGCCCAGCCCCATGGCTGGTAGTGCAGGTCGCAGGGTCGTGCGAGCGAGGCTAGCGGCGGGGCGTGTTGGGGGCGTGTCTTGAATGTATCGACTTTGAAATATATGCCCCGAATGCCCGTCAGAGCACGCTTGGTCAGTATTTACCGATCATCGGATCCCGCAATGGCGTCGCTTGCGCTACAATCCGCGCCGATTTCGACTTGCCTGAGAGCCTATTCCAATGTCCGCCTGCCAGACTCCTATCATCGTCGCCCTGGATTACCCCACCCGTGACGCCGCACTGAAGCTGGCTGACCAGTTGGACCCAAAGCTTTGCCGGGTCAAGGTCGGCAAGGAATTGTTCACCAGTTGCGCTGCGGAAATCGTCGGCACCCTGCGTGACAAAGGCTTCGAGGTGTTCCTGGACCTGAAATTCCACGATATCCCCAACACTACCGCCATGGCGGTCAAGGCTGCGGCTGAAATGGGCGTGTGGATGGTCAACGTGCATTGCTCCGGCGGCCTGCGCATGATGAGCGCGTGCCGTGAAGTGCTGGAACAGCGCAGCGGCCCCAAACCGCTGCTGATCGGTGTGACCGTGCTGACCAGCATGGAGCGCGAGGACCTGGCCGCGATCGGCCTGGACATCGAGCCTCAGGAGCAGGTGTTGCGCCTGGCGGCCCTGGCGCAGAAGGCCGGCCTCGACGGCCTGGTGTGCTCGGCGCTGGAGGCCCAGGCGTTGAAGGCCGCGCACCCGTCCCTGCAACTGGTTACACCCGGCATCCGCCCGGCGGGCAGTGCCCAGGACGACCAGCGCCGCATCCTGACCCCGCGTCAGGCACTGGACGCCGGTTCCGACTACCTGGTGATCGGCCGTCCGATCAGCCAGGCGGCGGATCCGGCCAAGGCGCTGGCGGCAGTGGTTGCCGAGATCGCCTGATCACGCCGAGCGCGAGTCACTGACGAGAACGCCTGCATCCTGAACCAACGGGATGCAGGCGTTTTTTTTGGCCAGTGCGCTTAGACCTTCAGCACCAACTTGCCGAAGTTCTCACCGTTGAACAGCTTCATCAGTGTTTCCGGGAACGTCTCCAGCCCCTCGACGATATCTTCCTTGCTCTTGAGCTTGCCCTGCGCCATCCAGGCGGCCATTTCCTGCCCGGCGGCGGCGAAGTGCGCGGCGTGATCCATCACCACAAAGCCTTCCATTCGCGCGCGATTGACCAACAGTGACAAGTAGTTGGCCGGGCCTTTGACCGCTTCCTTGTTGTTGTACTGGCTGATTGCGCCGCAGATCACCACGCGAGCCTTCAACGCCAGGCGGCTGAGCACCGCGTCGAGAATGTCGCCGCCGACGTTATCGAAATACACATCCACGCCCTTGGGGCACTCGCGCTTGAGGGCGGCGGGTACGTCTTCGTGTTTGTAGTCGATGGCCGCATCGAAACCCAGCTCATTCACCAGGAAAGCGCACTTGTCGGCGCCACCGGCGATGCCCACCACCCGGCAGCCTTTGAGCTTGGCGATCTGGCCGGCGATGCTGCCCACGGCACCGGCGGCCCCGGAGATCACCACGGTCTCGCCGGCCTTTGGCGCGCCGGTCTCCAGCAGGGCGAAGTAGGCGGTCATGCCGGTCATGCCCAGGGCGGACAGGTAGCGCGGCAACGGCGCCACTGTCGGGTCGACCTTATAAAAACCACGCGGCTCGCCGAGGAAGTAATCCTGCACACCCAGGGCACCGTTTACGTAATCGCCGACGGCAAATTTCGGATGGTTCGACGCAATCACTTTGCCTACGCCCAGTGCGCGCATCACTTCGCCGATGCCGACCGGGGGGATGTAGGACTTGCCTTCATTCATCCAGCCGCGCATGGCCGGGTCGAGGGACAGGTATTCGTTATGCACCAGCACCTGGCCGTCCTGGGGCGTGCCCACCGGGACTTCCTGATAAGTGAAGGTATCCCGCGTGGCGGCGCCGACCGGGCGTTTGGCAAGCAGGAATTGGCGGTTGGTCTGGGCGGTCATGGCTGGGACTCTTTGGAAAGGAAGCCTCAGTGATAGACCTTGAATGGCCGGTGGGCAAGCGCAGCGAAGTGTGCGAATGCTCCTCGATAGGCTGTATTGATGGTGGATACCCAGGCTTTATCACTGCGGTTCATACAGCGCCAACCGGCCTTTTGATAGTGCTGACGCAGGCTGCGCAACCTTGGCTAGACTCGAGCCACGCTTAAATCCTCCAGAAGGACACCCCTGCATGAGCATGACGTTTTCCGGCCAGGTCGCCTTGGTCACCGGCGCCGCCGCGGGTATCGGCCGCGCCACCGCCCTGGCGTTCGCCGCCGAAGGTTTGAAAGTCGTGGTGGCCGACCTGGACGTGGTGGGCGGCGAGGAGACCGTCTCGCTGATCCGCCAGGCCGGTGGCGAAGCATTGTTCGTGCGCTGCAACGTGACCGTGGAAGCCGAGGTGCAGCAGTTGATGGCGCAGACGCTGGCGGCCTATGGGCGTCTGGACTACGCGTTCAATAACGCCGGTATCGAAATCGAAAAGGGCAAGCTCGCCGACGGCAGCCTGGAGGAGTTCGACGCCATCATGGGCGTTAACGTCAAAGGCGTATGGCTGTGCATGAAGCACCAGTTGCCGCTGCTGCTGGCCCAGGGTGGCGGTGCCATCGTCAACACCGCGTCGGTGGCGGGCTTGGGGGCGGCGCCGAAGATGAGCATTTATGCCGCGTCTAAACATGCGGTGATCGGCCTGACCAAGTCGGCTGCCATCGAGTACGCGAAGAAGAAAATCCGCGTGAATGCCGTTTGCCCGGCGGTGATCGATACCGATATGTTCCGACGCGCCTATGAGGCCGACCCGCGCAAGGCCGATTATGCTGCAGCAATGCACCCGGTGGGGCGTATCGGCAAGGTCGAGGAAATCGCCAGCGCGGTGCTCTACTTGTGCAGCGATGGGGCGGCATTCACCACCGGCCAAGCATTGGCGGTGGACGGAGGCGCGACCGCCATCTAAGACCGCATGCCGCGCACGGTTCGAAAACGTCTGGGGCGCTGTGGGGCTTTTCCAGAGCTGGCACAACGCCGTGTGCGAATGTGTATCACAAGGTAAATTATCCAATAAAATCAATACTTTAATAAATCTTAGCGGCCGGCCATCACCTGCTTCTGTGCTTAACTCGTTGAGTTGAAAACAAACAGTTGAAGTGAGTGGCTCATGGATTTAGGGATCGATCGACAAGCCCTTGTACCGGTGGTGCAGCAAATCGTCACGGCCGTGGCTCAATGGATTCGTAACAACCAGGTCAGCCCCGGGACACGCTTGCCGTCCGTTCGGCAGTTGGCCCTGGATAACCTGCTCAGCCAGTCCAATGTGATCGAAGCCTTCGAGCGCATGGTCGCTCAAGGCGTGCTGGCGCATCGGCAAGGCGCGGGATTCGTGGTGGCACAACCACCGGTCACCACTGAATGCCAATGGTATGAAGGCGCCGAGCTGACGTGGGGCGCGTTTGCCGACAACCCGTTGGGTGAATTGAAGCTGGGCTGCGGTTGGCTGCCGGATGCCTGGCATGAAAGCGATGACATCAGCTACGCGATTCGTGAAGTGACCCGCACCGACACCGCCGGCCTGTTCAACTACAGCACGCCCCTGGGCCTGCCTGCGCTGCGTGAGCAATTGCTCAGGCGCCTGACCCGGATTCACATCGCCACTCGCGTCGATTGCATCCTGACCACTGCCGGCGCCAGCCATGCCCAGGACCTGCTGATACGCGTGCTGCTCAAGGCCGGTGACAGTGTCGTGGTGGAAACGCCCGGGTACGGCAACCTCTACCGACAACTGGCCTTCCACGGCGTGCAACTGCTCGAAGTTCCGCGCACCCCAGGCGGGCCGGATATCGCGGCGCTAGAAGCCCTATTGCAGCATCACCGGCCCAAGTGCCTGTTCGTCCACAGCCTGTATCACAACCCCACCGGCTCCAGCCTGTGCCGTGCGGTGGCCGAGCGCTTACTGGAACTGGCCCGCCGCGAGAACTTTCTGATCATTGAAGAGGACGTCTTCGGCGACTTGCAGCACCCCAGCTGCACGCGACTGGCGGCCTTGCCCCACGAGGGGCGGGTGATTTACGTCGCGAGTTTTTCCAAGACCTTGAGCAGCGCCTTGCGCGTGGGCTACCTGTGCGCGAGTGCGACGCTTGTCACCCAACTGGCCAGCCTCAAGACCTTGACGGGCTTGGGCACTTCGCGGTTTGCCGAAGCGGTGGTGGGCACTCTGCTGGCCAATGGCACGTACCGCAAATGGGTGCAGCGCCTGCGCAAGCGTCTGAGCATGGAGATGGCCGCCACACTGCAGGTGCTCGAAGACGAAGAGTGGGAGGTGTTCGCGGTGCCCGCCGGCGGCATGTTCCTGTGGGCGCGGCCCGGTGCGGCGGACCACTCGCGGCTGCAGGCGTGCGCGCGTCGGCTCGGCGTGTTGCTCTCGCCTGGGGCACTGTTCAACCCCACGGGCGAATACAGTGAGTGGCTGCGCATCAATGTGGCCTATGCTGCTGATCAGCGGGCGCTGGCGTTGCTGCGCGCCATGGGGCCCGCCAGATCGACCTCGACGGTTCTGAAAACGACGGGTTTGTAGCTTTTTGCCATTATTGCGGCGTCAGTGACTTGTGTTCAGGCCTCAGTCGTTGCGACTCTCGCTTCCAGTCAACCGGGCTTGATGGCATCTGCCATTGCAAGAGGATCACGTGCAATGATTTCGGGCGTGCAACGACGTTTCGCCAACCTGGGCATGGCGAAAAAGCTAGGCTTGGGTTTCATCCTGGTACTGCTGCTGACGGCGGTGGTGGCGGCCATTGGCGTGTGGTCGCTGCAAACCATCGGGCAACGTTTCGAGGGGCTGAAGGCTATGTCTTCGCTCAACAGCGGTTTGCTCAAGGTGCGCTTGATCGAACAGGACTACGCCTTGCATGCCGACCCCAAAGCGGTCGACGCGTTGCATGAGGCCGTGGATGCGCTGGCCGCTCAGGCAACCAGCCTTAAAGCTCAATCCGCCGCCAACGTGCCGGCCATGACCGACGTCGAGCAGGCACTGGCGGCGTATCGCAAGGCGTTTGACGAATTTGTCGAGCTGACCCAGGCCAAGGACCTGGCGCTGGAAATGGCGAGTTGGTCGGTGTCCAGCGTCGCCAATAACCTGGATGTGCTGCAGGCCGGCCTGGCCGATGACGGCGCTTATGGGCTCAAGGAAAGCCAGGGCAAGGAGGGCGCCGAATTCATCGAGCAGGCGGGGCAGGTCAGCCAGGTGTCGCGCCTGATGCTGCAAGCCATGAACGAAGCCCATGTGCGCCTGGACCAGAGTCGTAAAGTCGACGAAGACAACACCGAGCAAGGCAAGATCGAGCAGGCCGATCAGGCACTGGCCCAGGCCGAGCAATTGAAGGCTTCGGTCAAGGACCCGGGTTACCAGACCGTACTCGGCGAAGTCTCGGGGCATATCGCCGCCTTCACTGAAAAACTTGGCGAGTACACCGGCCTGCTGGCTCAGGAAAAGACGGTCTACAAGCAACTGCATGATCGTGCGGAGCAAGTGGTCAGTCGGGTCGACCAGGCCTATGGTGCCGAGGACGTGTCGATGCAGGCGCAGTTGAAGAAAAGCGCGCTGCTGATCATCGGCTCGTCGGCCTTGGCGTTGCTGGTGGGGTTGGTGGCCGCCTGGGTGATTACCCGCTTGATCGTGGCGCCTCTGCGCAGCGCGATCGCGGTGGCACAGCGCATCGCCGACGGCGATTTGAGCGGTCGAATGGAGGTCGACCGCCGCGATGAAATCGGCCAACTGATGCAGGCCATGCAACAGATGAGCAGTGGGTTGAGCCACATGGTCAGTGGGCTGCAGGCTGGTATCGAACAATTGGCCAGCTCCGCGCATTCGTTGTCCAGCGTTACCGAACAGACCAACGTCGAGGTCAGCAGCCAGAAGGAAGAGACCGAGCAGGTTGCCACGGCGATGAACCAGATGACCGCTACCGTGCATGATGTGGCACGCAACGCCGAAGAGGCAGCGCAGGCTGCCCAGACCGCTGATGAAAAAGTCGACAGTGGACAGCAGGTGGTGCGCCAGAGTTTGCAGCGCATCGAATTACTGGCCACCTCCAGCACCGGGGCCAGCGCCAGCATCGAAAGCCTGAGTGCAGAGATCCAGCACATCGGCACAGTGTTGAGTGTGATCAAAAGTGTGGCCGAGCAGACCAACCTGCTGGCGTTGAACGCCGCCATCGAGGCCGCGCGCGCGGGCGAACAGGGCCGGGGGTTCGCGGTGGTGGCCGACGAAGTACGGGCGCTGGCCAAGCGTACACAGCAATCGACGGAAGAGATCGAGCGGCTGGTCAGCACCTTGCGCAGCGCCGCGCAGGCATCGGTGCAGCAGATTCAACACAGTGGCGAGTTGGTGAAGCTGGCGGTCAGCGATGCGTTGGAAACCGAAAGCGCCCTGGGCAGCATCGCGGTGGCGGTGTCGCTGATCCAGCAGATGAACCAGCAGATCGCCGCCGCCGCCGAGCAGCAGAGCTCGGTGGCCGAAGAGATCAACCGCAGTGTCACCAGCATTCGTGCGAGTGCCGATCAATCGGCGTTGAGCATGCAGGGTAACGCCGTGTCGAGCATCCAGTTGGCGCGGTTGGGCGCCGAACTCAAGGGGATGGTCGGGCACTTTCGGCTTTGATCGCGGCCACGGCCACGGCCACGATCAAAGCCAAGGGCACTCAGGCGTGGTTGGCGAGGAAGGTCAGCAGCGCTTCGTTGACGAACTCCGGGTTTTCCCGCGAAGAGATATGCCCGGCGTGCGGAATCAGGATCACGCTGCAACCGATCAGATCGGCCATTTCTTCAGACTCCGCCGGGGCGCGCGGCGTGTCCTGCTCACCACACATGACCAGCGTGGTGTCACTGTCCAGCTGCGGTAACTGGCTGAGAATATCCTCGCGACTGAAGATCGCTCGACCCAGCGGCACGATGCTGTCCAGCAGGCGCTCCCTGGGAAACGTTTGCAGCGACTCGCGAAAATTGCGGTACAGCGCTGATTCGCGATCGATACCCGGACGGAAGAAGATCGGTGCGATTACATCCAGCAACGGCTCGGGAATGGCGCCGGCTTCTTCGATCATCTTGAACAACGAGAAATAGTATTGGCGCGTGGCCTCGGGCTCGGCGCCCAGGTAGGTGTCCATCAGCACCAGGCTGTTGACGCGCTCAGGGGCCAGCAATGCCAGGCGCGCGCCCCACATGCCGCCGACCGACAGGCCCGCCAGGTTGACGCGTGGGATGTCCAGGTGGTCCAGCAGTGCCAAGCCCTGGCGCGCGAGGTCGTCGAGGGAATGGGTTTGAGAGGGCAATGGCCCGGAATCGCCATGGCCCCATAGCTCGGGCACGATCACGCGGTACTGTTGCGACAGGGCTTCGATCTGCGGCGCCCACATGTCGAGGCTCCACAGGTAACTGGACCCCAGCAGGACGACGGGCCCCGAGCCCTGGTCGAGATAATGCAGCGCTTGTCCATCAATCACGGCAACAGGCATAGCAGGCCTCTAACTTCGTGGAGTGAGGGGCACTTTTTTACGCGAGTCAGGGGTGCAGGGATAGATGCAAAGTGATGGCATCTGGCGAACAGGCGTTCGCCAGGCGGGGAGGGGACATCAGTCGTAGATGACTTTCTTTTTCCACTCGGCATCGGCGTCGACCACTTTCAAGCCTTCGGTCAATTCATTGACCTCGTCTTCGGCGGGCTTGCTATTGGTCAGCACGGTGGAGTTGGCGCGGGCCAGCTGCGATTCCAGCATCTGCAGCTGTGCGCTGTAGAACGCCGGTTCCGGCTGTTTGCGCAGGTACTGCACGCCACGCTCGAAGGCCAGGCGCGCCTGGCCCGGCTGGCCTTGCTGCAGGGCATGCTGGCCGAGGTTATTGAAGAATTCGATGTGCAGCAGCACCAGAATGTGGCGGATTTCCCTGATCCAGTGCTTGGCTTCACTGGCCGGCAGGTAGCCGTCCTGAGCGGCGCGAGTGACCTGGCCGTGCAGGGCCTCGAGCAGGAAGCGGACATCCTTGGCCTTGGCTTCGGTCTGGATCGGCGCGGGTGGGTTATTGACCGGAATGGATTCGCCCTGGGCTACCAGTGCACTCAACTCGGCGATGCGTGCCTTGAGCGCTGCATTGGTTTTGTTGAGGTTCAACAAGCGCTGGTTGACGTTGAGTTCCAGGCGGGTGAGCAGCAGTTTGAGCGCCGGATTCATCAGCTGGCCAGGGAACGTCTCAGTGATCTCACCGCAACGACGCAGACGATCATTGAGTTCGATCTCGACGCGCTTCTTTTCCAGCTTGTTGTTTTCCACCACGTGGTTCATATAGCCAATGGCGATCAGTATTGCGATCCCGGCTATTACCAGCAGGGTGATCATGAGTGGTGTCACCGGTGTGACCTCTTTATAGGGTTTACAGTGGAGTGTAGTGACTGGACCTTGCGGCGGATAGGTCTTATCGACCAGTTGTCGCCTCGTTCCCTGGATGAGTGCTTCCTATATAGATGGATGCTCGCCGCATGGATGCACATTGCCATCATTTGTTCAGGTGAACTATAGCGTTTTGTCGAACGCCAGAATATAGGCGTCAAGGCACGGACGCGCCAAATCCCCTCGCGGGGCGCTAAAGGGGGGCGAAGTCATTGATTTAAATAAATTTATGCTTGGGGGTTGACGACCTTTCAATCCATCCATAGAATGCGCGCCACTTACAGCGTAAAGCACACAGCGATACGCGGTAGGGAGTGAATGTTGTACGTGTGTCCCCTTCGTCTAGTGGCCTAGGACACCGCCCTTTCACGGCGGTAACAGGGGTTCGAGTCCCCTAGGGGACGCCAATGCGGGAATAGCTCAGTTGGTAGAGCACGACCTTGCCAAGGTCGGGGTCGCGAGTTCGAGTCTCGTTTCCCGCTCCAATTTTTAAGCAGTGTTGCCCTCGGGTGGCACTGAGTGAAACCAGGACCCATCTTCGGATGCGGCCTCTGGGCACTGGAACACACACCATGTGTTTCAGTAGCGTGTCCCCTTCGTCTAGTGGCCTAGGACACCGCCCTTTCACGGCGGTAACAGGGGTTCGAGTCCCCTAGGGGACGCCATTTGCGGGAATAGCTCAGTTGGTAGAGCACGACCTTGCCAAGGTCGGGGTCGCGAGTTCGAGTCTCGTTTCCCGCTCCATATTCAACAAAAACGCCGATCAGCGATGATCGGCGTTTTTGTGTGCGCTTGATTTTTACTCAGTCTGAAAAGCCCGCCAATACACGGCGGGCTTTTTGCTGTCAGAGCTTAGGCAATTGTCCGACGCGGCCCATCATTTCGGTCACGATCTGCAAGTCCAGCAAGAACTGATCGACCGTCTTGAATTCGTTGTCGGTGTGCCCTGTGTATTTAACTTCCGGACGCGCCAGGCCGAATTGCACGCCGTTGGGCAACTCATGCACCGAGGTCGCACCGGCCGACGTGCCGAATTTGTGCTCCATGCCCAGGTTTTCAGTGGCGACCGCCAGCAGCGCTTTCACCCATTCGCCTTCCGGGTTGCGGTACATCGGCTCGGCAATCGAATAAGTGAAATCCACCGCGACGTTACTGTTCTTGTCCCACGCGCTCAGTTTGTCGGCGATTTGTTTTTTCAGCGTTTCTGGTGCCTTGCCCTTCGGCACGCGCAGGTTCACCGCCAGTTTGAAGGCTTTTTCGTCCTGGCCGACAAACGTCAGCGAGGTAGTCAACGGACCCATAAAGTCGTCTGCGAAGCCGACGCCCAATTTGCCGCCCAAGTAATCCAGGCCCCAATTGTCGGACGCATAGTGCGCAGCATCGGTGATGTGGTTGTGCTTGAGGGCAATCTTGCCGTCGACGCTGTGGATCAGCTCCAGCATGCGCGCCACCGGGTTGACGCCCGACTCCGGCTCGGACGAGTGCGCCGACACGCCGGTGACGGTCAGTTTCACATCCTTGCCCTCGACCTTGGCGGCCACCTCGAAGTCGCCGCCGTTGCGCTTGGCATACTCCGCGCCGGCTTTCTGCAGGCTCGCCGCCAGTTCGGCAGGCTGGTCGGTGACCAGCGTGGCAACCGACGCCGACGGAATCTGGTTGGTGGCCATGCCGCCGGTCATCGCGATGATTTCCGCGCCGTTGCCTTCGCCTTTGCGACGCGGGAAAGACGCCATGACCGTGCCGTAGCCTTTCTCGGCAATCACCACCGGGTAACCGCCATCCAGCGCCAGGTTGTACTGCGGGGTCGGGTTGTGTTCGAAGTAATACGGGATGGCGTCGCCGGAGGTCTCCTCGGTGGTGTCCACCAACAGTTTAAAGTGGCGTGCCAGCGGCAGCTTCTCTTCCTTGATCACCTTCATGGCATACATCGCCACCACAATGCCGTTCTTATCATCCTCGGTGCCGCGGCCATACATGCGGTCGCCGATCAGCGTGACTTTGAACGGGTCGAGCTTGGTGCCATCTTTGAGCACCCAATTTTCCGGAGTCACCGGCACCACGTCGGCGTGGGCATGGATGCCGACTACTTCATCGCCGCTGCCTTCCAAAGAAATTTCGTATACGCGGTTGTCGACGTTACGGAAATTCAGATTGAAGGCTTTGGCGAGGGCCTGGATCTTATCGGCGATTTTGAGGAATTCCGGGTTCTTGTACTGCGGCACACCGTCGACGTTGAACGTTGGGATTTCCACCAGCTCGCGCAGCGTCTCCAGCGCGGCCTTGCCGTATTTGACCCTGGTGTAAATACCCAGCAAACGGTTGATTTCGTTCTGCTGGTCGGCACTCAGGGTTTTGTTGGAGAGAAAGGCGTTGATTGCCGGGCCTACATCGGCGGTTTTACCCACATCGCCCTTGGCCAGGGTGGCGAGGAAACCGCGGAAATCGCTGGCCGGCGTTTCGCCGAATTGCTTGAGAATCGCCGTGCTTTGCTCAGCGGTGATGTTCGCGAAAGCGGGTGTGGTAACGGCCGTAAGGCTGGCCGCGAACAGACTGGCAGCCACGATTTGCTTGAGTGGAAAGTGCATGGAAAGTCGCATTCCTTTGCAGGTAGTGAGTAGGAAGTTTCTGATCAATGTGTCAGAAACATTTCCACACACTACCACCACTCAGGTGCTGCCGGTCAATGCTGGCCAGGATGCGGCTCGGGGTATTCATCGGTAGCGTTGAGGGCTCTGGCATAGGGTCCGTCCCACAATTGCCGGTGCAAATCCCCTACGCGGCTGGCCATCGCTTCGTTGCGCATCACCACCTCCAGGTTGCGCGAATTATCCAGATAGCCGCCCAGCCAATTGCTGGTGCCCACCCACGCGACCTGCCCATCGATCTCCAGGGTCTTGCTGTGGATCACCCGTGCATAGGGGATAAATCCTTCTTTGGCCTGGGGCAGTGTGACGATTTTGACCTTCACATTGGGCAGCACTGCCAGGCTTTTCAGATAGGGCAGTTCCAGCGCGTCGGTGTTCCAGTCGGACACCATCAGCTTGATCGCCACGCCACGCGCTGCGGCGGCGCGCAGGGCGTTGTCGATGACTGCGTAATAGGGGCGCGTGTTGTCCGGCCCGTAGGACAGCGGTGCGTAGTCGAGCAATTGCACGCGTATCTCTTTTTTCGCCTCCGCCAGCAGACGCGGCAGTTCCAGTTGGGAGTCACCCACTCCGGGCGGGTTGTAACGTTGCGGGCTGGCAACCAGGTAGTTACCCGTACGCGCCGGCAGCTGGCCGGTCGCCGGCAGGGGCACCGTCCGGTGTTCGGCCAGTGCCTGCTGGGCTTGCCAATCCTGTTCGAAAATCGCCTGTACCTGGCCCACCACCGTGGCATCGCTGATGCGCAAGCCCGTTTCATGGATATGTTCCAGGGAGCGCCAGTCGAAATTCTGGCTGCCGACAAACGCTTGTTGACCGTCCACGATCATGTACTTGGCGTGGATGATGCCGCCACTCACTTGCGCGTAAGGCAGTACGCGGAACGTCAGGTTGGGGATGGCGCGCAAGCGCTGCAGTGTGGCGGCGTCCGACAAACGCAGGCCCTTTTCTTCCAGCAGAAAACGTATTTTCACACCGCGTTTGCCGGCTGCTTCCAGGCGTTCGATCACGCGATCCATCACGGAGCCCGGATGATCGGCGGCATAGAACTGGCCGATATCGATGCGGCTCCTGGCACCGTCGAACAGTTCGATCCACACCGGCCCGGGCTCGCGCAGATCGTCGGTGCCCAGGGTGGTGTCCACCGGCACGGTGTGCACCAGTTCGAAGCCCGGAATCGAAAAGTCCGCCTGGGCCAGCGGACTGATCAGTACGCCGGCCAGGCCCATGATGCGCAATTTCAAGAAAACAGACATTCAGGACCTCTGTGGCAAAAGAACGGCGGGCGCATCAAGCGCCCGCCGGGAACCTCAGGCCGTGCGGGTGTGCAACGGCGCCGTTACCAGGTGCGGTGCTTCGTTCTGCACGCGGGCGCCGGTGGCGGCGCGGATCAACAGGATTTTCAGTTGGTCGTTGATGCGTTCCAGGCTGTCCTGGAAGAAGTTGTGGAACACCACGCAGAACAGCGCAATGGCGATCCCCAAACCTGTCGCGAACAGGGCCGTGCCGATGCCGCCGGAAATCTGCCCCGGGTCCGACACACCCGCCGTGGCCAACGCCTTGAAGGTGTCGATGATACCGAGGATGGTACCCAGCAACCCCAGCAGCGGCGCGGCGGTGGTGATGGTTTCGATAATCCACAGGCTGCGGGCCAGGGGCGCGCGGGTGCTTAAATATTGGGTTTCGATCACATCGTCCAGGTCTTTGCGCGAGCCGTGGGAGGCTTTTTGCGCCAGCACCGGCAGCACCATGTTCAGGGGCAGGCTGGGGCGACGGGTCAACGCCTGGGGCAGGTCGCGTTCGCTGTGCACTTGAGCGCCCAGCACTTGGTTCAACGCGCGCGCCTGGCGCCGCACATAGGCGAAGTAGATGCCGCGTTCGATGGTGATGAAGATGGCTATCGCCATCGCGGCGTACATCACATAGAAGGTGATGTCGTGGAGCAGATTCATGTCCATGTTCGCTTACCTCGCAATTAGAAATTGGCTTCCAGGGAGACCGTCACGGTGCGTTCCAGGCCCACGATGTAGGCCGGGTCTCCGTCACGGAAACCGCTGTAGCTGGCGGCGTTGGTCTTGGTGGTGTAGACGCCGTCCAGGTACTTCTTGTCGAACAGGTTGTCGACGTTCAGGCGCAGGGTTGCGTCCTTCACCACTTTCTTGTCCACCGGCAGGTAGATGCCGGCACCGGCGTTGAACACGGTACGGCCGGAGATGGCTTCGTCGTTGGTCAGGTCGCCGTAGAGCTTGCTGGTGTATTTGCCGCCGAAGGTGCCGTAGTAGCGGCCATCGTCATAACCAATGTTGGCCGCCAGCATGTTCTTCGGCACGTTGGCGAACTGCTTGCCGCTGGTGGGCAGCAGGATGGCTGTGCCGGCGTTATAGACGGTGAGATCGTCCTGTTGCTCGGCCTTGGTGTAGGTGTAGGAGGTGTAGTAGTTGAAGTGGTTCGGCAGCAGGCCGCTCCATTCTAGTTCCAGGCCACTGTTGTTGACGGAGCCGGCGTTGATGTCGGCGAAGTCGCCGTTGATGTCCTTGGACGAGACCTGGCGATCCTTGAACTGCATATAAAACAGCGTGGCGGCCACGGTCATGTCTTCATCGGTGTAGCGCCAGCCCAATTCGTGGTTCCAGCTGGTTTCCGGCTTGGCGTCGATCGAACCGGCGCCTTTGTCATACAGCACGTAGTTCTGCGGAATGCGCATGTTGCGCGAGAGGCTGTAGAACAGCTGGTCACGCTCATCCCACTGGTATTTGAGGCCGGCGTTGGGCAGCAGTTTGTTATACGTCTGGCTGCGTTTTTCCGCCTGCTCGGTAAGGCTGCCGTGGTTGGTGCCGTCACGCTTGACGTTCATGTAGGCCAGGCCGGCCACCAGGGTCCAGTCCGGGTTGATGTACCAAGTGTCCTGGGCCCAGACCTTCTGCGCCGGGGTCACGGTGAATCGGTCGCGACCCTGCACGGTGTTGCCGTTGGCATCCACCACGGCGTCGCCGTCCGGCCAGGTGTCGCTGGGTTTGCCGCTGTTTTTCAGGGCAATGAACGGCTGGGTCTGGCTCTGGCGTGCGCGCTCGTACCAGTAACCGAATTGCAGGCTGTGTTCTTCCAGGTCCCAGTTCAGTTTGGTGGTGATGCCCGGACGCCAGGTCTGCGTACGCGAAGGGCGGTAGTAGACGCCGGTGGTGGACGAACCGTCGGCGTTGTACTGGGCGGCGGTAGGTAAGTTGCTCAGGTCGAACACACCGCCCACGTTGGAGCCGCGGTTGAGTGCATAACTGGATGAGCCGACGCCGCTGCCGTTGCCCCAGTAGTAGTACGGGATCACCGACAGGGCGAGGTTGTCGGCCAGTTTGAATTGGGTGTTGAGCACGCCGGTAAAGGTCTGGAATGGGTTCTGCGCCAGCGCGTAATAGCTGTTGACCTTGCCATTGCTGCCCACGGCCGGCGTGGCGGGGTAGGGGTCGAACTTGCGACCGTTCTGCTGGAACTGGCTCTTGGTCAACTGGCTGTAACTGTTGTTGTCCTGCTCGTGGTACTTGAGGATCAGGTTGGCGGTGTTGCCTTCGCCGGCGTCGAAAAAGCTGTTCCACTCCACCTTGTCCGCGCGCACGGCGCCGGAGCCACGCCACATGTCGCCCTCGGTATGCGAGGCCGACAGCCAGTTGCTCAGGCCGTTGACTTCGCCGGTGTTCAGTCGCGCGAAAGTCTTGCGGGTGGCGTTGCTGCCGATGATCTGTTTGACGAACGCGCCGGTTTCCTTGGACGGGCGAATGGTCACGATGCCGATATTACCCCCGCTGGAACCGATGTGCGGACCGTCCGCTTCCGCCGAACCCTGGGTGACGAAGATCTGCTCGATGTTTTCCGGATCGCCCAGCAGGTTGGAATACAGCGCGTAGTTGCCTGAGTCGTTGATCGGCATGCCGTCCACCGACATGCCCACCTGGTCGGAGTTGAGCCCGCGCATGGTGAAGCGAAAGCCCGACAGACCGGTGGCGTCTTCGCTGGAGATGTTCAGGCCCGGGGTGTATTTGAGCTTGTCCACGGCGTTACCGGTGGCGGTCTGTTTATCCAGCGCTTCCTTGGTCACCGTGGAGCGGCCCTTGATGCTTTCTTCCTGCACCATATAGCCGCCGCCCGCCGTGGCCTTGCCTTGCACGCCGATGGTACCGACGTCGCTGTCGCGGGTGTCGGCCATGACCATGCCATGTCCCATGCTTGCGGCAACGAGTGCCAGATGAATCCGTGTGAACCTCATCAGTGTCGTCCTGGTGTCGGGTGCTTATTGCACGCTGTAGTTGAAGGTGGCGGTGAAGCGCTGCTCATTGCGGCCCCCGAAGGCTTGCTCGGGGAACGGCTTGACTTGCTTGATACGCCGCAAGCTGTTGGTGGCGGCCCGGTTGAGCAACATGCTCGACGCCTGGGTCTGCAGGCCGGAATCCAGAACACGGCCCTGGCGATCCACCAGCAGCCAGACCACTACCTCGCCGCTGGGGCGTTCGAGAGACGCCTGGCGGCCGGTGGGGTACTGCTTGTACGTGTCCAGCTCGTTGCGCAGGCCCTTGAGATAGCCACCCTCCAAGGCTTGGCCGTCGACTTTCGGCGGCGCGGGTGGTGCCGGTGCAGCTGCCGCGGGGGCGGTTACCGCTGGCGCCGGTTTGGCGGCGGCAACCGGGGGCGGAGCAGGCGCGGCTTTCGCCACTACCGGTTTGGGCAGCGGTTTGGGCTTGGGCTTGGGTTCGGGTTTTGGCAACGGTTTAGGCGGTGGAGGCGGGGGCGCCGGCTCGGCGTCCGCTTCCTCGATCACCGGCGGTGGCGGCTCAGCCACCGGTTCCGGGATCACTGGCGGCTCGGGCTCCGGTTCGGGTTCGACCAGGGCGAGCTCGACTGCCGACTCGTCATACACCGGCTCGACCTTCAAGGTCTGGGACTGAATACCCAGGGCAATCAGCACCAGGGCGATCACGGCCGGGACACTGCCCAGCAGTTGGCGCGCACGAAACAGAACGTACATAGTCAGGACTTACGCGTGGCAATGGACACGGAGGTGAAGCCACCCAGGCGCAGGGTGTCCATCACCTCCACCAGGCGCGCGACGTCCACGCCCTTGTCACTGTTAACGATGATGGTCGACTTCGCGTCGGGCTTTTGCGCAGCTTTCAACGCCGGCACCAGGGCATCCACCGCAATGGCCTTGCCGTCGAGTTGCAACTGACCTTCCAGGCCCAGGGTCAGGATGAATTTATTCTGCGGCTTGAGCTGCTGCGAGCTACTGGCGCTGGGGAGTTGAGTCTTCATACCGAGGGCCGGAATCACGTTCAGACTCACGAGTACGAAAAACACCAGGAGGAACATCATCACGTCGATCATCGGGATCAATTCGATGTGCGCCTTGCGTTTTTTCGGTTCGTCCCAGGTTCTCATTCCCTTACCCCGTTATTGAATTAGGGGCGACACGCTAACAAGCAAAAATGACCGAACGGTTAACTTTAATTGACGTTTTGACGGCTCTAGGACGCGTCTTACAGAAGACTTACCGGTCATTTTCAGAGCTTCACAGAATTGAAATACAAGCTGCGCATTCTCAGAAAATTTACATCGAGGGCCTCTGGGAATGAGTAACCAATTGCCACACCTGTCGACCCCGCGCTTACTGTTGCGTGTGCTGAAACCGCACCAGGCCGAGCGGTTGTGCGAGCTGGCCAACGGGCCGAACATCGCCGAGAACACGGCGAGTATGCCGTCGCCCTATACGCTGCAAACCGCGCAGGAATTTATCGAGGGGATGCAGGAAAAATTTCGCGCTACGGGGTTGCTGAGCCTGGGCATGCATCGGCGCGACGACGATGGGTTGATCGGCGTCGTCAGTCTGCGCATCAACACGGCCCACGGGTATGGGCACTTGGGCGGCTGGGTAGCGGCGTCTGAGCGTAACCAAGGGTTTGCGGCTGAGGCTGCCAGCGCGTTGATGGCGTATGGCTTCGAGGCATTGGGACTGCACCGCGTGGGCAGTCAGTGCTTCAGCCGTAATAAAGAATCGGCGCGGGTCATGGAGAACATCGGCCTGTGCTACGAGGGGTGCCTGCGCGGCGCGTTTCTCAAGAACGGTGTGCATGAAGACATGCTGGTGTTCGCCACGTTGCGCGCTGACTGGGAGGCCAGGGTATGAGTGGCTCGGTCGATCACGGCCGACGTCGGGTGCTGGCCGGGCTCGCGGTTGCTACTACATTTTCGATCCTCAGCCCGTATACACGAAGCGCCGGGGTGGATTATCCGTTTACCCTCGGGGTGGCCTCGGGTGACCCGCTGCCGGATGGCTTTGTGATCTGGACGCGGCTGGCCCCGTTGTTCAATGCTGTGGACGGCCGTGGAGGATTGAGCCGCGCGGTACCGGTACGTTGGCGAGTGGCCAGCGATGTCGGGATGACGCGCATTGTGCGGCAAGGCAAGGTCATGACCAGCGAACGGTTTGCGCATTCGGTGCATGTGGAGGTCGCCGGGCTGCAGGCGGGGCGACCGTACTGGTATCAGTTCGAAGGGCTGGGGGCGCAAAGCCCGGTTGGGCAGGCGCGGACCGCCCCGCCGGTGCAGGCAATGACGTCGGCGCGTGTGGGATTTGTCTCGTGCTCCCATTGGGAGCGTGGCTATTTCAGTGCGTATCGCCACTTGGCCGCCGAGCAGCCGGACCTGGTGTTTTTCCTGGGCGACTATATCTACGACAGTTCCTACGCGCCGGACTCTGGCAAGGTGTTTCGCGCCCATGGCAGCGGTAATGCGGTAAGCCTCAGTGATTATCGCAACCGCTACGCGTTGTACAAAACCGACCCTGACCTGCAGGCCTTGCACGCCGCCGCGCCCAGCGTCGCCACCTGGGACGATCACGAGGTGCAGAACGACTACGCCAACCGTTGGTCCCAGGACCCGAAGATTGCGCTGGAGCAATTTCTGCAGCAGCGGGCGGCGGCCTACCAGGCGTATTACGAACATATGCCATTGCGTACCAGCAGCCTGCCCAGGGGCGCCGACATGCGCATCTACCGGCGCCTGGACTACGGGAGACTGGCACGTTTCCATGTGCTCGATGGCCGGCAATACCGCTCCGAGCAGCCCTGTGTGCTGGCCAATGGCAGTCATCAGGGCCGGGTAATGACCAATCCGTGCAGCGACTTGCGCGATCCCGGTCGCACAATGCTGGGTTGGCAGCAAGAGGCGTGGCTGGATCAGGGCTTTGCCCAATCCCGGGCGCAGTGGAACGTGATTGCCCAGGATCTGCTGGTGGCCCCCTTGATCCAGCGCGACCTGACTAACCACAAGCCGGGGCGCTGGACCGATGGTTGGGACGGTTACATGGCCAACCGCTCAAGGATGCTGGCGTCTATCCAGCGCCACCGCGTGAACAATCCGGTGTTTTGGGGCGGTGATATCCATTCGTTCTGGGCCAACGACCTGCACGTCGATGGCAACGACCCGGATTCGCCGGTGGTTGCCACCGAATTCGTCGGCACCTCGGTGACGTCCGATGGCCCGCCGTACGAGGCGTTCAGCAAGATCCTGCCTATGAACCCTCATGTGAAATTTTTCGACAGTCGCCAGCGCGGCTACGTTTCGGTGGAGGTCCAGGAGCGGCAGATGCTCACGCACCTGCGCGTGATCAGCGACCCGCGCGATCCGGCGGCAACGGTGTCGACCCTCAAATCGTTCGCGGTGGAACCGGGGCGGGCAGGGGCGATTGCGGTTTGAAGGGTGTGACGCAAGAGCGCCGCTTGAGGCGGCATGTGCAGCACGCGCGTTAATCCAGGGTGTAACGTACTGACAGCGCGCCCTTTTTCTCGGACAGGGCGAGGATCTTCACTTGGCCCAATTCGCTCAATGTCTGCACATGCGTGCCGCCGCAGGCGTAGGCGGGCAGGTCGCCGAAGCCGACTTCGCGGGTGCCGTTGTCCACGACCATATGACGGGGATAGTCGGCGGCGATCCACTCGCTGAGTTGCTGTTGAATCGCTTCGGCCTGCATGGCTTGCGCCGCTTCGCCCCGGATAAACGTCACTTTGCCTTCGCCCGGCCAGTGGTGGGCTTTGATCGGCATCCAACCCAGGGTTTCGCCGACGTTGCCGATCAGGTGACCGGCCGAATGCAGACGCGTGTGCAGGGCGCGGCGCTGTTCATCGACCTTTGCGGTGATTGGACCCGTCTCCACAGGGCGGTCGACATAATGCACCACGCGCCCGGCCTCCTGGGTGACACGCAGCACGTGGCTTTCGCCGAGCCAGCCGGTGTCGAACGGCTGTCCGCCGCCTTGGGGATGGAAGAGGGTCGATTGCAGGATCACCGCGAAGTGATTTTCGTGGGGCGTGCAGCTCAACACTTCAAGCTCGGCGCTCAGGTGGTCGTGGGTAAAAAACAGGCGTTCGGTCATCATCTGCATCCGCATCAAGGTTCTGCTGACAGTATAAATACCGCAGGAATGGGTGATAATCCGTTCAATTATCAATGGACCTGTGCGTCATGAGCATTAATCTTCCGTTGCCCCTGTTGGGTGAAATGGCGATGTTCGTCAAAGTGGTAGAGGCCGGCAGCTTTTCCGAAGCGGCACGCCAACTGAGCGTTTCGCCCTCGGCGGTGAGCCGAAGTATTTCGCGCCTTGAACAGGCACTGGCGACCCGCCTGCTGCAACGCACTACGCGCAAGCTGCGCCTGAGCGAAGGCGGTGAAGAAGTATTCAAGCGCTGCCAGGAGATGGTCAACGCGGCGCGCTCGGTGATGGAGATCAGTGGCCAGTTCACCCATGAGGCCGAAGGGCTGGTGCGGGTCAGCGTACCCAAGGCGGTGGGTCGGTTTGTCGTGCATCCGCACATGCCGGAATTTTTGCGACGCTATCCCCAGGTAGATGTGCAACTGATCCTTGAGGATCGGCATGTGGACCTGATCGATGACAACGTCGACCTGAGTATCCGCATTACCGACAGCCCGCCGCCGGGGCTGGTGGGCCGGCAGTTGTTGCCGATAGAACATTTGCTCTGTGCGACACCGCAGTATCTGGCCGAGCACGGTACGCCGGGCCATCCCCATGATCTGGCGGCGCATAGCTGCATTTATCTGGGGGAAACCCCTGCTGACTCACGCTGGAAATTTCGCCGGGGCACCAAGGCCGTGACCGTTGCGGTGCGCGGGCGCTATGCGGCGAACCACACCGGCGTGCGTCTGGATGCGGTGTTGCAGCATGTGGGTATTGGCAGCCTGCCGTATTTCACGGCGCGCCATGCCTTGGAGGAGGGGCATCTGGTGCAGGTGTTGCCGGGGTGGGATTTTATTGCGTCGTACCACGGCGAGGCGTGGCTGCTGCATTCGCCGACGCGCTATTTGCCACCCAAACTGCGGGTATTTATTGATTATCTGGTGGCGTGCATGGCCAAGGAGCCGACCCTGAAAAAACGTTAGGAGCGAGCGGGCTCGCTCCTGGAAAGGTCAGTGCTTGCTTTGGTCTTCCGGCATGGCCAGCAGTTGTTTTTCCTGGTTCCAATCGAACGGCTCATCGTTCTGCTCGGCTTCGTAGCGACGTTCTTCCAGCGCTTGGTAGAGGTCCAGTTCTTCGTCGGGCATGAAGTGCAGGCAATCGCCGCCGAAGAACCACAGCAGGTCGCGCGGTACGAGGTGGGCAATTTGCGGGTAACGCAGGATGACCTGACTCATCAGGTCCTGGCCCAGGTACTGGCTTTCGATCGGGTCGATGGGCAGCAGGGCGCGCAATTCGTCGAAGCGCTCCAGGAACAGGGCGTGACTTTCCTCGGGCACTTGTTCGGCTTCGCCGACAGCAACCAGGATGCTGCGCAGGTGGTCGAGCAAGACAAGATGATCGGCAACGACGTTGGACACGAGATAAGTCCTCAAAGCAAAAACGGGCGCGAGAGTATATAGCTCATGCGCCCGTAATTATATGACCGCTCGTATCAGCGGACTTTGCCCTCGGCCTGGGCCAGTTCTTCCTTGCTGAAATCATCCACATCGATCACCTTGCGGCGTGCCGCTTCGGCGTCGCGCAGTGTTTGCGCTTCAGCCGCTTGCAACACGCCGGCATTGAGTGCCGCGTCGATGGCGTGCTCGCCGGCAGCCGGCTTGAGCTGGCCGCTTTTGAGCGCGGTGTGCAGTTTCTTTTGCAACGGGTGGCTGGCGCTCAGCAGGTCGTAGGCGTGTTGCAGGGCGCCCACCGGATCTTCCGCCGATTGCGGGCGATAGCAGCCGGCCAGTAATTCTTCCAGGGTCGGGTCGCCTTTGGCGCGGCCGATCACTGCGGCCACCTCGGCATCCAGTGCATCCGATGGGCCGGTATGGCGGCGCCCGAACGGGAATACAATCACCCGCAGCAGGCCGCCCAGTACCTTGTTCGGGAAATTGCTGAGCAATTCATCCAGGGCGCGCTCCGACTCACCGAGGCTTTCTTCCATGGCCCACGCGAACAGCGGTTGCAGGTGGTCCGGCGAGTCCAGGTCGTGGTAACGCTTGAGCGCAGCCGATGCCAGGTACATGTGACTCAGCACATCCCCCAGACGCGCCGACAAGCGTTCGCGACGTTTCAATTCACCCCCCAGCAGCATCATGCTCAGGTCGGCGAGCAGGGCGAAGGCGGCAGCCTGGCGGTTCAAGGCACGGAAGTAGCCCTGGCTCAGACGGTTACCCGGCGCTTTTTCGAAATGGCCGATACCCAGGTTCAGCACCAGCGTACTGGCGGCGTTGCTGACGGCGAAGCCGATGTGCTGCATCAGCAGGCTGTCGAACTCCTTGAGTGCCTGGTCTTTGTCTTCACGTCCGGCCAGCGCCATTTCCTTGAGCACGAACGGATGGCAGCGGATGGCGCCCTGACCGAAGATCATCAGGTTGCGCGACAGGATGTTTGCGCCCTCAACGGTGATGAAGATCGGCGCGCCTTGCCAACTGCGGCCCAGGTAGTTGTTCGGGCCCATGATGATGCCCTTGCCGCCGTGCACGTCCATGGCGTGGCCGATGCATTCACGACCACGTTCGGTGAGGTGATACTTGAGGATGGCTGACAGCACCGAGGGTTTCTCGCCCAGGTCGACCGCGTTGGCGGTCAGCATCCTTGCGCTGTCCATCAGCCAGGCATTGCCGCCTATGCGGGCCAGGGCTTCCTGGATGCCCTCGAAGGCCGACAGCGGCACGTTGAACTGTTCGCGCACCTGAGCATACTGGCCGGTCACCAGGCTGGTGAACTTCGCCGCGCCTGTACCCACCGCCGGCAGCGAAATCGAACGGCCTACCGACAGGCAGTTCATCAGCATCATCCAACCCTTGCCGAGCATTTCCTGACCGCCGATAAGGTAGCTCAGGGGGATAAACACGTCCTTGCCGGAGTTGGGGCCGTTCATGAACGCTGCACCCAAAGGCAAATGGCGACGACCGATTTCAACACCGGGAGTGTCGGTGGGAATCAGGGCCAGGCTGATGCCCAGGTCTTCTTCCGCGCCCAACAGGTGGTCGGGGTCGTACGCCTTGAACGCCAGCCCCAGCAGGGTCGCGACCGGACCAAGGGTGATGTAGCGTTTTTCCCAGTTCAGACGCAGGCCGATGGTTTCCTGGCCTTCCCATTCACCTTTGCAGATCACGCCGGTATCGGGCATGGCGCCGGCGTCGGAACCGGCCAGCGGTCCGGTCAGGGCGAAGCACGGGATATCGTCGCCTCGCGCCAGGCGCGGCAGGTAGTGGTTGCGTTGTTCATCGGTGCCGTAATGCAGCAGCAATTCGGCGGGGCCGAGGGAGTTGGGTACCATCACGGTGGAGGCCAGATCGCCACTGCGGGTGGCGAGCTTCATCGCGACCTGTGAATGGGCGTAGGCCGAAAAACCCTTGCCGCCGTATTCCTTGGGAATGATCAGGGCAAAGAAACCGTGAGTCTTGATGTGCTCCCAGGCGGCGGGCGGCAGGTCCATGGCCTGGCCGATTTCCCAGTCGCTGACCATTGCACAGAGTTCTTCGGTGGGACCGTCGATAAAGGCCTGCTCTTCTTCGGTCAACTGCACCTTGGGGTAGGCCAGCAATTTGTCCCAGTCGGGACGCCCGCTGAACAGCTCGCCGTCCCACCATACGGTGCCTGCGTCGATCGCGTCGCGCTCGGTTTCGGACATCGGCGGCAGCACTTTCTGGAACCAGCTGAACAGCGGCTTGGTGAAATATTGGCGACGCAGGTCGGGTAGCAGCAGCGGCGCCGCGACCACGGCCAGCAGCACCCAAAGGATCACCAGCAACCAGCCTGGTGCGTGGCTCCAGGCGCCCATCGCCAGCAGGTAAACGGCGACCACGCCCAGAGCGGGCAGGGGCGCGGTGCGGCGGTGTGCCAGGTAGGCGATGCCGACCACCAGAACCAGTATCCACAACAACAGCATATTCAATCCTCCGTGAAACCAGGGCGAAACCACCAGGGAGCTTAGTCGGCATCCGAGAAAGCGCGGTGGTCAGGGTGTAACGAGTTGTGCTGAAAGCACCCTGCAGCGGGCGCCGACATTTGGCCGAATCGTCGTTATCCGTGGGCTGGGCCTGTGGTTAAACTCCAGGCTTGCCTCGGAGATCAAACATCATGAATGCGTACTTGAGTCCCAGCCGCTTCATCGATAGTGACCACCCTGCCGTGGTGGAGTTCGCGGTAAAACATCGCGGAACCAGCGCGGATTTAAATGACCAGGCGGTCAGCCTTTACTACGCGGTGCGTGAGCAGATTCGCTACAACCCTTATACCTTCAGCCGCGATCCGCGCACCCTCAGTGCCAGCTTCGCCCTGGCCAGCCGTGAGAGTTACTGCGTGCCCAAGGCCACTTTGCTCGCCGCCTGCGCCCGGCATTGCGGCATCCCCGCACGCATCGGCCTGGCGGACGTGCGCAATCACCTGTCGACCCCACGTCTGATCGCGTTGCTCAAGAGTGACGTGTTCGCCATGCACGGGTACACCGAGTTGTACCTGCACGGTCGCTGGGTCAAGGCGACGCCGGCGTTCAACGCCCAGTTGTGCGAACTGTTCGATGTGCCGCCGCTGCCGTTCGACGGCATCAATGACAGCGTTTTCCAGGCCTACAATCGCCAGGGCCAGCGGTCGATGGAGTATCTGGTCGACCATGGGCAGTTTGTGGATGTGCCCGAGGAATTTTTCTTCGCCCACCTGCAGAAATGTTACCCGCACCTGTTTGACGATGCGCCGCCTCCCTTGCTGGGCGACCTGCGGACGGATTTAAGCCGCCTGTGAACCGGCGTATGCTGCTGCGTCCACCCATCCACGAAGGCGCGGTCATGCTGAAAATCTGGGGTCGTAAAAATTCATCGAATGTCAGGAAGGCACTGTGGTGCGCCGAGGAGCTCGGCCTGGAGTATGAAGCCATTGATGCAGGCGGGGCTTTCGGCGTGGTCGACACGCCGCAGTATCGGACGCTGAACCCCAACGGCCGAGTGCCGATGATCGAAGACGGTGACTTCGTGCTGTGGGAGTCCAACACCATCGTGCGCTACCTGTGCGCCAAGCACGGGGCGAGCTGGTATCCGACCGATCTTCAGGCCCGCGCCAACGCGGAAAAGTGGATGGACTGGACCACCTCAACCCTCGCCGAGCCATTCAAAGCAGTGTTCTGGGGCATCGTGCGCACGCCGGCGGAGCAACGGAACTGGGACGCCATCAATGCCGGGCGCAACGCCTGCATCGACGCGCTCGGTATGGTGGACAAGGCCCTGGCCGAACAACCCTACCTGTCCGGCAACGCCATCGGCATGGGCGACATTCCCTTGGGCAGCTTTATCTACGCGTGGTTTGAAATGCCCATCGAACGGCCTGCCATGCCCCATCTGGAGGCGTGGTACCAGCGTTTGCAGCAACGCCCGGCCTACCGAAAAGCGGTTATGACCGCGTTGACTTAATACCCACTATTAATACAGGTGACTGTACTTGTACGGCGCGGCCAAGCACCATGCCTGTCCTGCGCCGTCGTTGAACTAAGGGCGGCGTGCCCTCATCTACTCTTTCTATTCCCTTCTCTGGTGCGTAATCCGATATGAGTTCCGCTCTGTCCATCCGGCAGCTAACCAAAACCTACGGCAACGGTTTCCAGGCCCTGAGTGGTATCGATCTGGACGTTGCCGAAGGTGATTTCTTCGCCTTGCTCGGCCCCAACGGTGCCGGCAAATCCACCACCATCGGTATCCTGTCCACCCTGGTTAACAAGACCAGCGGCACGGTAAATATCTTCGGCCATGACCTGGACAAATCCCCGGCGGCGCTCAAGCGTTCCATCGGCGTGGTGCCCCAGGAATTCAACTTCAACCAGTTCGAAAAGACCTTCGATATTGTCGTGACCCAGGCGGGCTACTACGGTATTCCAGCGAAAATCGCCAAGGAACGCGCCGAGCAGTACCTCACGCAATTGGGCCTGTGGGACAAGCGCGACGTGCCTTCGCGCTCGTTGTCAGGCGGCATGAAGCGGCGCCTGATGATCGCCCGCGCACTGGTGCACGAGCCGCGCCTGCTCATTCTCGACGAGCCTACCGCCGGCGTGGACATCGAGCTGCGACGTTCGATGTGGACCTTTCTCACCGAGCTGAACGAGAAGGGCATCACCATCATTCTCACCACGCATTACCTGGAAGAGGCCGAGCAGTTGTGCCGCAACATCGGCATCATCGACCACGGCACCATTGTTGAGAACACCAGCATGCGCAACCTGCTTGGCCAGTTGCATGTGGAAACGTTTCTGCTGGACCTGAAGAACACACTGACGACCGCGCCGCAGTTGCTAGGCTACCCCAGCCGCCTGGTAGACAGCCGCACCCTGGAAGTCCAGGTGGATAAAGCCATGGGTATCACCGCGCTGTTCGGCCAGTTGGCCACCCAGAACATCGAGGTGCTGAGCCTGCGTAATAAAACCAATCGCCTTGAGGAGTTGTTCGTGTCCCTGGTGGAGAAAAATCTGGCGAAGGTGGCGGTATGAGTTCCGAACTGCAACCCAACCTCGTCGCGCTGCAGACCATCGTCTATCGCGAAGTGAAGCGCTTTACCCGGATCTGGCCGCAGACGTTGCTGCCGCCGGCGATCACCATGGTCTTGTACTTTGTGATCTTCGGGAACCTGATCGGCCGCCAGATTGGCGACATGGGTGGCTTTACCTACATGGAGTACATCGTGCCTGGCCTGATCATGATGTCGGTGATCACCAACTCCTACGGCAACGTGGTCTCGAGTTTCTTCGGCAGCAAATTCCAGCGCTCCATCGAGGAGCTGATGGTGTCGCCAGTGTCGCCGCACACCATCCTGATCGGCTACACCCTCGGTGGTGTGCTGCGCGGCTTGATGGTCGGGGTGATCGTGACGCTGCTGTCGCTGTTCTTCACTCACTTGCAGGTCCATCACCTCGGGGTGACGATTCTGGTGGTGGTGCTGACGGCGACTATCTTCTCGCTGCTGGGCTTTATCAACGCCGTGTTTGCACGCAACTTCGATGACATCTCGATCATCCCGACCTTCGTGCTGACGCCACTGACCTACCTGGGCGGAGTGTTCTACTCCATCAGCCTGCTGCCGCCGTTCTGGCAGACCGTGTCGCTGGCCAACCCGGTGCTGCATATGGTCAATGCCTTCCGCTACGGCATCCTCGGCGTGTCGGATATCAAGATCAGCGTGGCGATTACCTTCATGGTCGTGGCCACCGTGGTTCTGTATATCGGTTGTGCGCGGCTGCTGGTGAGTGGGCGCGGGATGCGCACCTGAGCCCCTGTGGGGGGGTAAGCTCCCTCCCACCTTTAGTTTTGCGTCACGCCTTCAGTGCTAGCTCGATCAACGCATGCAGCTCTGCAACTGTCAAAGGCGTGTTCGAAAACAGAATGCGAAACACCGTGGGCGCGGCCAGAAGGTTGATCAAGCGGTCCACGCTTGGCGCCGTGTCGGCAGGGTAGCGGTCAACAATCGCCTGCAGCTGCGCGCTCAGAATGCTCACGCAATAGCCTGGCGTCTGGCTGCACTGCACATCGCGCATCATCATGCGCCCCGGCTCCGAATTCATTTCATCCAGATATTGCTCGGCCCAGGCCCGCAGGTCACCGCGCAGGCTGCCGGTATCGGCCGGCTCGCTGTCCGGTCGCATGCGCGCCAGGGCCACGTCGGCGAGCAGGGCGCCGAGGTCTCCCCAGCGTCGGTAGATGGTCGACGGGGTTACCCCGGCGCGCGCAGCAATCATCGGCACTGTCACGCTGGAACGCGCATGCACTTCCAGCAGTTCATGCACCGCGCTATGTACCGACGCTTGTACCCGGGCACTGCGGCCTCCCGGGCGTAGGCCTTCTTTAATCACCATGGGCGTGACCTTAACACAAAGAATTTGCTTTAAGCGCCAACGGATAGCACACTCCACAAAAGCAAAATATTAGCTTTAACGGAGCGTGCGCATGTCCAGCCTTACTTCCCATCGTCCCAGCCTGGTGTTTCTGGCGATCACCTTGCTGACGTTTCTTGCCGCGTCCAGCGCGCCGACGCCGTTGTACCACCTGTATCAGCAACAATTGGATTTCTCCCCGGGCATGCTCACGCTGATCTTCGGCGTGTACGCCCTGAGCTTGTTGGCGGCGCTGCTGACGGTGGGCTCACTGTCGGACTACCTGGGGCGCAAGCCGATTATTTTCGCTGCGCTGATTCTGGAAATGCTGGCGATGCTGCTGTTTATCAATGAAAGCAGCGTGGCCTGGCTGATCGCTGCGCGCACGTTGCAAGGCTTTGCCACCGGCATGGCCACCGCCGTGCTCGGTGCGGCGCTTCTGGATACCGATCGCGAGCAAGGCCCGCTGATCAACAGCCTTGCGCCTTTGCTGGGTATGGCCTGTGGTGCGATGGGCTGCAGCCTGCTGGTGGAGTACGCGCCGTCCCCGACCCGGTTGATTTACTGGGTGCTGTTCGGCGGCCTGCTGTTGCAGGCCTTGGCGGTATGGCGCCTGCCGGAAACGGTCAGCCGTATTCCAGGAGCACTGGCGTCGTTGTGGCCGACCTTGCATGTGCCTGGCCAGGCCCGCCGCGCGCTGTGGATCGCGTTGCCGGTGAATATCGCGGTATGGGCCATGGGCGGTTTTTATTTGTCCCTGGCGCCGTCATTAGTGCGCGCGGCGACCGGCTCGACATCGAACCTGATCGGGGGAGCGCTGGTGGCGGTGCTGACCGTCAGCGGAGCGTTGATGATTTATGGTCTGCGCCATCGCGCCGCGCATAAGGTTCTGCGCCTGGGCGCAATGCTGTTGGCCATGGGCGTGGCGCTGATCCTCGGGGCCGTGCACACCGCCAGCCTGGCGCTGTTCTTCATCGCCACCCTGATCGCCGGCAGCGGGTTCGGCGCCGGGTTCCTGGGCGCTGTGCGCAGCGTGGTGCCACTGGCGTTGCCCCATGAACGGGCCGGCCTGATGTCGGCATTTTACGTGCTCAGTTATTTGGCTTTCTGCATACCCGCGCTGTTGGCCGGCACACTGACGCGCACGTTCGGTCTGATTGCCACCACGGATGGGTATGGCGCCTTATTGATCGTGCTGGCCCTGAGCGCCTTGCTGGCGCTGCTGCTGCAAGGTCGCGCAATGACCAGAGCGATGTCCAGCCCCACCAAGTGCGTGCGATGAATTGATCACAGTCTGCCGTACTTATCTGCAAAACAGATAACAGTTAGAGATATTACCCGTTATATAGATATTCGATCAGGTTCTACCATGGTCTCACCCTCATACGAGGAAGAGGATTTCACCATGACCTGTTCCGCTGTTTCCAGTTACAAACCCTTCAGTCACCTGACCCGGCCTCGGGAAGTGATTCGCCAGTTCACGCCCAACTGGTTCGCCGCAACCATGGGCACCGGCGTGCTCGCCCTGGCCCTGGCCCAATTGCCGGTGGCACTGCCGGGCATGCATGCCCTGGCCGAAACGCTGTGGTTGTTCACCATCGTCTTGTTCATAGTGTTCAGCGGCTTGTACGCCGCGCGCTGGGTGATGTTTTTTCACGAGGCGCGGCGGATCTTCGGGCACTCCACGGTTTCGATGTTCTTCGGCACCATTCCGATGGGCCTGGCCACGATCATCAACGGTCTGCTGCTGTTCGGTCTGCCGCGTTGGGGCAATACCGTGGTGCCGTGGGCCGAGGTGCTGTGGTGGTTGGATGTGGCCATGGCCCTGGCCTGCGGCGTGCTGATCCCGTTCATGATGTTCACGCGCCAGGAGCACAGCATCGACCAGATGACCGCCGTGTGGCTGCTGCCCGTTGTCGCCGCCGAGGTCGCCGCCGCCAGTGGTGGGCTATTGGCGCCGCACCTGGCCGACGCCCATGGGCAACTGGTGATGCTGGTGACCAGCTATGTGTTATGGGCATTTTCCCTGCCGGTGGCGTTCAGCATTCTGACCATCCTGATGCTGCGCATGGCCTTGCACAAACTGCCCCACGCCAATATGGCCGCGTCAAGTTGGCTGGCCCTTGGCCCCATCGGCACCGGTGCTCTCGGCATGTTGCTGCTGGGAGGCGATGCACCGGCTATCTTCGCCGCCAACGGCCTGCCTGGCATCGGCGACATTGCCAACGGCCTGGGCCTGGTGGGCGGTGTCACGCTGTGGGGTTTCGGCTTGTGGTGGATGCTGATTGCGGTGTTGATCACACTGCGCTACCTGCGCGCAGGAATCCCCTTCAACCTGGGCTGGTGGGGCTTTACCTTTCCCCTGGGCGTGTACGCGTTGACCACGCTCAAACTGGCAAGCGTGTTGCACCTGGCGTTCTTCAACGTGGTGGGCAGCGTGTTGGTGGCGACGCTGGCGTTGATGTGGTTGATCGTGGCCAGACGCACCGTTGCCGGCGCCTATAGAGGTGAGCTTTTTGTTTCACCGTGCATTGCAGGATTAGGGAATAAGTAAGCAGGATTAGGTAAAGTCGTGGCCTGATAATCGATAAGCCTTCAGGCCACGCAGGAACACGGACGACGATGAGCCATCCTTCTCAATTCACCTTGCTGCGCACGCGGCGCTTTCTGCCGTTTTTCATCACCCAGTTGCTGGGTGCCTTCAACGACAACATCTTCAAGCAATCGCTGATCCTGGCGATTCTCTACAAACTCACCATCGACGGTGATCGCGCCATTTGGGTCAACCTGTGCGCGCTGCTGTTCATTCTGCCGTTCTTTCTGTTTTCGGCGCTGGCCGGGCAGTTCGGCGAGAAATTCAACAAGGACGCCCTGATACGCGCGATCAAGATCGGCGAAATCGTAATCATGGCCGTGGGCGCCACCGGGTTTCTGTTCAATCATTTGGAATTGATGCTGCTGGCGCTGTTCGCCATGGGCACGCACTCGGCGCTGTTCGGCCCGGTCAAATATTCGATCATGCCCCAGGCGTTGCGCGACGACGAATTGGTCGGCGGTAACGGCCTGGTGGAAATGGGCACGTTCCTGGCGATCCTGGCCGGCACTATCGGCGCCGGGATCATGATGTCGTCCACTCATTACGCACCGGTGGTGTCGGTGGCGATCGTCGGCGTGGCGGTCCTGGGTTACCTGGCCAGCCGCAGCATTCCGCGTGCGGCGGCCTCCACGCCGCAACTGCGTTTGAACTGGAATATCTTCAGTCAATCCTGGGCCACCCTGCGCATGGGCCTGGGGCAGACGCCGGCAGTGTCGCGCTCGATTGTCGGCAACTCGTGGTTCTGGTTTGTCGGCGCGATCTACCTGACGCAGATCCCGGCCTACGCCAAGGAGTGGCTGTACGGCGATGAAACCGTGGTCACTCTGATTCTCACGATGTTCTCGGTGGGCATCGCGCTGGGTTCGATGCTGTGCGAAAAGCTGTCCGGGCGTAAGGTTGAAATCGGCCTGGTGCCGTTCGGTTCATTCGGCCTGACGGTATTCGGCCTGCTGCTGTGGTGGCACTCGGGTGGCTTCGCGCAGAACGTCCAGGCCAACGATTGGCTGGCGGTGCTCAGCTACGGCCAAGCGTGGTGGGTACTGGGCGATATCCTCGGCCTGGGTGTGTTCGGCGGTTTCTATATCGTGCCGTTGTACGCGTTGATCCAGTCACGCACGGCTGAACACGAGCGCGCGCGGGTAATCGCCGCCAACAACATCCTCAACGCGTTGTTCATGGTGGTGTCGGCGATGGTGTCGATCCTGCTGCTGAGCGTGGCCAAGCTGTCGATTCCGCAGCTGTTCCTGGTGGTGTCGCTGCTCAATATCGCGGTCAACGCCTACATCTTCCGGATCGTCCCGGAGTTCACCATGCGCTTCATGATCTGGCTGCTCAGCCATTCCATGTACCGCGTGGAGCACCGCAACCTGCAGGCCATCCCCGATGAAGGCGCCGCGTTGCTGGTGTGCAATCACGTGTCGTTTGTCGATGCGCTGCTGATTGGCGGCGCGGTGCGTCGGCCGATTCGCTTTGTCATGTACTACAAGATCTACCGTTTGCCGGTGCTCAACTTTATCTTTCGCACCGCCGGGGCGATTCCAATTGCCGGGCGCAACGAAGATATCCAGATTTATGAGCAAGCCTTCAAGCGCATAGCTCAATACCTTAAGGACGGGGAGCTGGTCTGTATCTTCCCGGAGGGCAAGCTGACGGCCGATGGTGAGATGAATGAGTTTCGGGGGGGCGTGACGCGTATCCTGGAAGAGACGGCGGTGCCGGTGATCCCCATGGCG
Organism: Pseudomonas quebecensis; assembly: GCF_026410085.1. Lineage (NCBI taxonomy): Bacteria > Pseudomonadati > Pseudomonadota > Gammaproteobacteria > Pseudomonadales > Pseudomonadaceae > Pseudomonas > Pseudomonas quebecensis. The sequence goes on along the minus strand of NZ_CP112866.1, from coordinate 3,327,420 downwards.
TTGCAGGGGCTGTGGGGCAGTTTCTTCAGCCGGGACCCGAACAAAGGCTTCCTGCGCCGGATCTGGTCGCGAGTGGTGCTGGTGGCCGGCGCGCCGGTTGCTGTAGAGGCGGCTACGCCTGCCCAGTTGCAGGAAGCGGTGGCAGGGTTGCGTGGGACGGTTCGCTAGTTTGGTACGACTAGTCAGCCCTTATCGCGCTCAAGCCGCCCGCGATAAGGGCTGGCGGCCTAGGTGCTGAGCTTGAGGCCAATGAGCCCGCATATGATCAGCGTGACACTGGCCAGCCTGAACAACGCCATGGATTCGCCGAACAGGATTATCCCGGCAATGACTGTTCCGACGGCGCCCACGCCCGTCCATACGGCATAGGCAGTGCCCAGTGGCAGCTCTTTGACGGCCAGGCCCAGCAGGCCGAGGCTGACGGCCATGGCGGCAAGCGTCAGGACGGTGGGCAGCGGCTTACTGAAACCGTCGGTGTACTTCAAGCCGACGGCCCAGCCGACTTCGAACAACCCGGCAAAAAACAGAATGATCCAGGACATGGGTAACCCCTTCTGCAGATGGGGTCGTCCCCGGAATTGTCGCTTGACAGCGTCGCGGGGTCGTCCCCGCGAAGTCCGTCAGAGTGCCGAACATCGAGCCGGCGATCAAGTTGGTGGGGTGTGTTCCACTGCGCGGCGGTCTTGCTCTTCGCTCATGCGGCGGAAGTAAGTCGACAGCAACGCCCCCGAAATATTGTGCCAGACGCTGAATAGCGCGCTCGGCACCGCCGCCAACGGCGAGAAGTGCGCGCTGGCCAGCGCGGCGCCCAGCCCAGAGTTTTGCATGCCCACCTCCAGCGCCAGGGATTTGCGTTGCGCCAGAGGCAGCTTGAACAGGCGACCGGTGAAGTAGCCCAGCAAGTAGCCGAAGCTGTTATGCAGCATCACCACCGCCATGATCAACAGGCCCGACTCGGCAATCTTTGCCTGGCTCGCCGCAACTACCGCGGCGACGATCATCACGATGCTGATCACCGATACCAGCGGCAATACCTCCACCGCATGGCGCACGCGCTCACCGAGCACGCGTTGCGCCACCACGCCGAGGACGATCGGCAGCAGCACCACTTGCAGGATCGACCAGAACAGCTCCATGAACGACACCGGCAACCAGGCCGACGCAAGCAGCCAGATCAGTGCCGGCGTCAGCAGCGGGGCGAGGAGGGTGGTGACAGCGGCGATGGCCACTGACAACGCCAGATCGCCACGGGCCAGCCAGGTCATGACGTTGGACGAGGTGCCGCTTGGGCAGCAGCCCACCAGGATCACACCGACGGCAATTTCCGGCGGCAGATGAAACGCCTGGCACAACAACCAGGCCACGCCGGGCATGATCACGAAGTGCGCCACCACGCCCAGTGCCACGCGCCATGGATGGCGCGCGACTTCGGCGAAGTCATCCAGTTTCAGGGTCAGCCCCATACCGAACATCACCAGGCCCAGCAACGGCACGATGGCGCTTTTGAGGCCGATGAACCAGGTCGGTTCGAAGAACGCCACAACGGCGAAAATCAACACCCAGTAGGCGAAGGTATTGCCGACGAAGCGGCTCAGGCTGGCGAGGGCGCGCATGGGGATGTCCTTTTTTGTTGGTCTCTTTTGAAAGGTTGATGCGGTCAAATGTGGGAGGGGGCTTGCCCCTATCGCACTGTGCCGGCCAATGAATAAATTGACCGACACCGCGCAATACAGAGCTCGCCCCCTGCCGCATCCCGATCCTCACACGGCTTAGATGCCCTGCGGGGTCTCTTCGCCGCCCAGTGCTTCGATCAACGCCGGCAGGAAGTCGCCGAACGTCAGCATCATCAGGGTAAAGCTGGCATCCAACTGGCCCAGGGCTTCGTCGCCGCCGTCCTGTTCGGCCTGGTCCTGCAGCAGGTCTTCGAACTTCAGGCGCTTGACGGTCATTTTGTCGTCGAGCATGAAGGACAGCTTGTCCTGCCAGGCCAGGGCCAACTGCGTTACCACTTTGCCGGTGGTCAGGTGCAGTTGGATTTCTTCGCTGGTCAGGTCCTGACGCTTGCAACGGACGATGCCGCCGTCTTCGTGAGTGTCGCGCAGTTCGCATTCGTCGAGAACGAAGAAATCATCGGCCGGTTTCTGGGTGGTGACCCAGTCGGTCATGATGGCGGTCGGTGCGGTTTTAACCGTCAATGGGCGTACCGGCAGGGTGCCGATGACTTCACGCAGGGTCGAGAGCAAGTCTTCGGCGCGCTTGGGGCTGGCTGAGTTCACCAGGATCAGGCCTTGTTTCGGCGCGATGGCGGCGAAGGTCGACGAGCGACGAATGAACGCGCGGGGCAGGAAGGCCTGAATGATCTCATCCTTGATCTGGTCGCGCTCCTTCTTATAGACCTTGCGCATCTGCTCGGCTTCGATCTCTTCGACCTTCTCTTTGACTGCGTCGCGCACCACGCTGCCCGGCAGGATACGTTCTTCCTTGCGCGCTGCGATCAGCAGGAAGTCGCCGCTGACGTGAACCAGGGGGGCATCTTCGCCTTTGCCGAACGGTGCGACGAAACCGTAAGTGGTCAACTCCTGGCTCGCACACGGGCGTGCCAGTTTGGTGGCCATGGCCGCTTCCAACGCCTCGGCATCAACAGGCAGATCTTGGGTCAGGCGATAGATAAGCAGGTTCTTGAACCACATGGGGTGAGTCTCTCCTTTATACAAAGGGGGGCATTATTCTCTTCATATTGGCGCAGGCCAACCCTGCCTAAGCCATTGGAAGGCATGAAAAAAAAGATTTAAGAAAGTGCTTGCCAGACCTGAGGGCGCTCCGTAGAATGCGCGCCACACCGAAACGAAGGGTGATTAGCTCAGCTGGGAGAGCATCTGCCTTACAAGCAGAGGGTCGGCGGTTCGATCCCGTCATCACCCACCATTCGCTTCACGTGTTACGCGCAGCGGTAGTTCAGTCGGTTAGAATACCGGCCTGTCACGCCGGGGGTCGCGGGTTCGAGTCCCGTCCGCTGCGCCATATTCGGTTACCTGGAACACTGAACGCCAGGTCGCCACAGAAAGCCCGCTTAATCGCGGGCTTTTTGCTGTTCGACATACGGCAAAAAATCGCGCGCTTAATTTTTTTAAAATAAAGTGCATTTAAATCAAGACATTACGATTTTTTGGTGTATGATGCGCCCACACCGAAACGAAGGGTGATTAGCTCAGCTGGGAGAGCATCTGCCTTACAAGCAGAGGGTCGGCGGTTCGATCCCGTCATCACCCACCATTCGCTTTACGTGTTACGCGCAGCGGTAGTTCAGTCGGTTAGAATACCGGCCTGTCACGCCGGGGGTCGCGGGTTCGAGTCCCGTCCGCTGCGCCATATTCGGTTATCTGGAACGCTGAACGCCAGGTCGCCACAAGAAGCCCGCTCATTGAGCGGGTTTTTTTTCGCCCGGGATTTGGCTACTCGACTTTTTTCTTGTGTGTCTGACGCGTAGCCAGGTGTTCAAAGCAAAACGAGGCAGTGCCGAACACCGCGATCAAGGTGAGTACGATCATGCCGAGGGTTGAGCTTTCCACGTTGATTTCCTACGTGATGGGGTAGGCGCTCAAGGTAGATTCGCGGCAAACATGTCTCAATAGACCCGACGCAATCCTTACGGCACCGGGCCGGTTGTTATGCACTCTTTACGGTGCGTTGCGGCTATGACGGTAATCGCTGACCGCTTCGTACACCTCCTTGCGCAGACGGTTGATACCGCCGATGGGGCGGTGCTCCGCGACGCCGAACCAGGGATTGAACGACTGGTTGTCACAGGCCAGGTTCTGCGCCGGCGTATCGAAGTCCTGAGCAGGAATCCGTACGGTGGCCACGGTTTCATAGGGCGCATCGCTCTCCTTCCACTCGATGCTGGTGTCTTCGATAGGCATGAATTTCTGCGGATTCTGCCGCTGGATCTGCAATTCGAAGCACGCCGGCACCCGGTCCGTGGACAACTGCTGGCTCAAGGCGCTGCGCAAGAAATTCGGTAAGTCCTGGTTCTGTTTGGGCAGCACGTACTCCGGGCAACTCTGAGGGGCGGGCGCCACGCGGAACTTGGCATTGGCAGTACCGAACTTGTAGGGCGATACCGAAAAGTAGGTGGTCTGCGTCGGGCTGGCGGGCGCCGGCGCCAGGGTTGCGAGGGCGATAAACAGGTGACGCACTTGCCAACTGCGTGGGTCGATACCGGGAAAGAATGCCAGGACTTTCTTACCGTCCGCCTGGGCGCCGATGTTCTGTGCATACTCCGCTACGTCGCTGACGAAAAAGTTGGGATGACTGAACATCACAAAGTCTTGCTCGGTGCGGGCTTGTTGGTCCGCCAGCAGCTGTTTGCCGGGCACGTCTAGCAGCTTGAGGGCCATGCCCCGCGCGTCGCGGATACTGTCGAACTGCGGGTAAGCGTTGCCATTGGACAGGCGCATCAGCGCCTGCCAGGTCTTGCCCGGTTCGGCGAATACACCCTGGCGCAGCGCAGGATCCAGATCGGACAGCACGCTGACTTCGGCCTTCACGCAGCCGTGCGCCTTGGCGTGGGCGTCGCGCAGGTAGCGTGTACCTTCGCGATGCTGATCGACGATGCGCACCGCCGTTTGAATGATGCCTTGGGTCATCGCCGCTTCGCCCGGCGGCACCTGCTCATCCGCCGGCACCGGGCCGCTGTGCTGCCAGGCGTACCAGGCGCTACTCGCCAGCCAGCCAATCAGGCCCAGCGCCACCAGCCAGAGCAGGGTCTTGCCGACAAAGCGGCCAAGGCGCAGCCAGAGGCGTGCGAGCAGGGAGGGGCGATCGTATTGAGATCGAATCATCATGGCAGTTGTTGCTCCAGAGGGCCGCCCAGTACTTTGAGGTATTCCAGCAGTGCCCAGCGCTCCTGCGGCAGCAAGCTACGGCCAATCACGCCATTGCCTCGCTGACCGGCTCGGAATTCGTGGCCGCTGTTATGGTTGCCGGTCACTCGGGTATCGAACAGGAAGGCATTGTTGAATGCCGCGGTTTCAAAGCCCAAGTGGCGCGGGTCGTAGTTGAATGTGCCTTTATAGAAAGTGGTGCTGCGCTCATCCTGAGGCGAGAGCAACTGGTAAATGGTCGGCACCGAGCCGTTATGCAGGAATGGCGGCGTAGCCCATACGCCGGCCAACGGGCGCGCCTTGTAAGCGCGCAATTCGCGCACGCCGATCGGCAGGCCGTAGCCATCCAGGCGCGGGCGCTCGGCCGGGGTCACGCCGGCGGCGCGGTAGGCGTGGTCTTCGACGAAGGCGGTGACGTAGGCCAGGCCTTTGGCCACGGACATATTCTTCAGATCCAGCGGCTCGGTCGGGCTGGGGTGCAGTTCGACATTCAGTCTGGCCAGCTCGGTCGGGTCCCATTGCAGGGCGCTGAGATCGTAACGTCGATCGGCAATGTTGGCGGCGGTGCCGGGGTCGGTGCCGATGTACTCAACCGGCAGCATTTTCAAGTGCTGCACCGGACGGCCGTTTTCCTCGGTGACATTCGGCACGTGGCAGCCTGCGCAATTTTCCGCGAACAGTGCGCGACCCTGCGCCGCCAGCGGCTTGTCGATGGCACCGAACAGGTCTTCGGGCCAGGTGGGTGGCTTGAGGCGCTGCAGGGTTTCTTCAATCAGGTTGAGGTCGCGCACCCTTACGCTGGAAGGGTAGCGCGCATCGCCTTGCAGGGGCTGACCGGCGCTGTCGAAAAAGGCCAGGGTCGCGCCCACGCCCAATGCTTCGCCGATATTGCGTGCCATGGGCTGTTGGGCCGAGCCGTTCCATTGCACCCAATCGAAGGTCCAGATATCCCACAGTTGTGGGTAGTCCACCGGCGCGTTGGCGACGCGGTAGTTGTCCGGCGAAATGGCATCGCCAAAACTGGCGTTGGCGATACGGCCAAAGGCGTCTGTACGGCCGGGGCCTTCTTCGGTGGGGTAGAGGCCCCGGTGGGTGTCGTTCCAGGCGACTTTGAAAAACTGATTCAGCGACTGCTTGAAGTCCTCGCGCAGTTGGCTGTGTTCGGCGTCGTAGCGATCTTTGAGCACCTGGCGGGCGAACCGTTCGAATTTCCAGGGGTTGTAATAAGTGGCGGCCAGGCTGGCGACCAGGGCCTGGCCGAAGCTGCCACCGCGCAATGTCGGTACGCTGGAGGGCAATACGTGCTGGGCCGAGCCGCCATCGATACGCAGCGCCTGGCCTTTGAAGTGCAATTCGCCGGTGTGGCACGCCGCGCAGGTGATATCCAGGTATTCGACGTTGCTGTCGGCATTCTTGTGGCGGGCGAACCCTACGGGCAGGTTGCCGGGATTTTGCGCGGAGGGTACTTGCCTGGGGTCGACCAGGAAACCGAAGCGCGCCAGGTACTCAGGCGTGGCAAAGCGTTGCTCGGAGAACGGCAGTTCAAGGGCGGTGAACCACTCATAATGCAGCCCCTTTACCTGGGTACCTTGGGGCGTGAAATAGTAGATCTGGCGGTCGGCGGCGCTCCATTGGTCCTGGTAGTGCACGTGCTTGACGGGCACGTAGGCCGGCAACCTGGGGTTGATGGTGTAATAGATCACCACGGCCACCGCCAAGCCCAGCAGCAGCCCGAGCAGCAGCAAAATACGGGAAAATAGGCGCAAGATAACTATCCTTGTCTAGGGGTTGCGTTGTTATGCCACTACGCCAGGAGTGCGGCAAGTGGCCATGAGCCTGGATGAAGGCGGTCCCGCGGTCCGTCGCGGGCCCTCATGATGAATGAAAATGCTTTTAAACACGTGAACTTATCGGAAGTTTCCTGCTCACATGCCGGTAGCCATTGGTCGTGGCCGCCTGATAAGCTCGCGACTTTATTCAAATGCCCTATTGGCGCATGAACAAGGAAATAGCATGAAACAGCATCGGTTGGCGGCGGCGGTGGCCCTGGTTAGCCTGGTACTTGCGGGTTGTGATTCGCAGACCAGCGTAGAGCTGAAAACCCCGGCGCAAAAAGCTTCCTATGGCATCGGCCTGAACATGGGCAAGAGCCTTGCCCAGGAAGGCATGGATGACCTGGATTCCAAAGCGGTAGCCCAAGGCATTGAAGATGCCGTCGGCAAGAAAGAGCAGAAGCTCAAAGACGACGAACTGGTTGAAGCGTTCGCCGCACTGCAAAAGCGTGCTGAAGAACGCATGACCAAGATGAGCGAAGAGTCGGCAGCCGCCGGCAAGAAATTCCTCGAAGAAAATGCCAAGAAAGACGGTGTCGTGACCACGGCTTCCGGTCTGCAGTACAAAATCACCAAGAAAGCCGATGGCCCGCAGCCTAAGCCTACCGACGTGGTGACTGTTCACTACACCGGCAAGCTCACCAACGGCACTACCTTTGACAGCTCCGTGGATCGCGGTAGCCCGATTGACCTGCCGGTCAGCGGCGTGATTCCGGGTTGGGTCGAAGGCCTGCAATTGATGCACGTTGGCGAGAAGGTCGAGCTGTACATCCCATCCGACCTGGCCTACGGCGCGCAAAGCCCGAGCCCGGCGATCCCAGCCAACTCCGTGCTGGTATTCGACCTGGAGCTGCTGGCCATCAAGGATCCGGCCAAGGCTGACGCACCTGCCGCACCTGCCGCCAAGAAGTAACCGGCGCCTGAACACACAACGCCCCGTCGAGACGGGGCGTTGTTGTTTCTGCGGCCTGCACACATTCAACCGAACGTCCAAAGCCTGTAACAGTCTGATATAACACTCGAGCACGGGTAACCGCACGGCAACGCCAAGTCAATGAATTCTTGGGTTTTTTTGATGTGCGCAAAAAACGCCCGATCTGACTGCAAGCCTTGTAGTTCGTGGCTTTCAGCCCGCAAAACAGGCTCTGTTCACAAGGTTATCCACAATTTGTGTGGATAACCTTGTGCGTCGACTGGAACTGGAGTGACCCATGAAACCACCTTTCAATTTCACCCGATTCCTGCCCATGGCGGCTCGCTTGCTGGGACGTGGACGCTTGCCGACGTTGCTGTTCGCGGTGGCGGCCAAGGGCTCCAGCCAGGGCAACCGCCTGGGCAAACTCAAGGATGATCTCAAGTTGCTTCAGGCCCTGTGCCTGGCCTACTGGCGTGGTGAGTACCGCGCCATCAGCCCCAAGGCGCTGATTTCGATAGTGGCCGGTCTGATGTATTTCCTGAGCCCGATTGATGCGATCCCGGACTTCATCCCGATGTTCGGCATGTTCGATGATATCGCCGTACTGGCGTGGGTGATGAAGACGTTGGAAGGCGAATTGAGCGCCTTTCGCGCCTGGCGTAATGCCCAGCGCCCGGAGAAGCTGGCGGTGGTGGAGCGTCTGCCTGCAACGCCGGCGCTGTTGGCTGAGGAAAACCCGCAAAAAAACTGAACCCGTGGCTATCCCCCTGCGACCTTTGTGGCTGTTAGGATTACACTCCTAAGGAAAGTGCTTACGCTGTAAGTGTTGTTATCCTACGGGGCGGTCATGGATATTCAGATAATTTCACGCAATGGCGAACCCGAATATGCGGTGTTGCCATGGGATCAATACCAGGCGCTGCTCAACGCGGCCGGTCAGCAACAGCCTCCGTCACCTTCTTCCCCTGTTGCCCGAGCGGTTGCCGAGCAGGACCTTCGGCCGCTCGCCGACTTGCGTGGGCTGCGTGAAGCCAAGGGCCTGGCTATTGAAGGACTGGCCCGCACCGTGGGCATCAGCCCCTCGTATCTTGAATTGATCGAAAAGGGTGAGCGCCAGCCGGATGCCGCGATCCGCCGCAGCCTGGCCTGGGAATTGGGCGTTGCAGGGTGGAGGGATGAATCTTGAGTTTACGTATCAGCCGTCAACACTGGGATGGGTTGCTCAACGAGCTGGACCAGGCGCGCCGCCAGCGCCATTTGCTGACCTACCGCGCGCTGCTTGAGCGCCTGCAATTCCCCTCGCCAGCCATGCAGACCCTGGCCGCGGCCCTCGAGCACTTGGCGGCGCTGGATGCCAAAGCCGAGCAGCCATTGCGCAGTTCCCTGGTGATCAGCCAGGGCGCCAGCCGCCTGCCGCGTACCGGTTTCTTCGAATGCGTGGAGCGCCTGGGGCGTTTCAGCGGGCCGTCCGATGGCGTGGCCGCGGCTTCCTGGCATGCGTCCGAGGTGGTGCGGGTGTTCGAGTACGAGTACCCGGAATCCGCCGAGGCCTAAAGTGGCTGGGGCAGCATGTCCATGCTGTCGATGACATGGATGCTGTAGCCGGCCACATCTTTTGCGTGGTGCTTGGCCTGCGACGCCAGCTCTGCCAACTGACTGGCATCCAGGTGCCCGCAGGCCTGTGGGTATAAATGGACCACGCCGATCGACAACGACAGCAATGCGAATTCCTGACGTATGCCCTGGCGGTTCAACGCCACGAAGCAGCCGGCATCCAAGTGTTCGGCGCGGTAGAAGCGTCGGCACTGGGTGTGGAAATCATCCAGCAACTGATTGAGCCGCCTGCGCCAGTCCTGCGGCCCCAGCACCAGTAGAAAATCATCCCCACCGATATGCCCGACGAAGTCGCGGCTGGGGTCGACCCGGTCGTTCAGGCACTGCGCCAGGCACAGCAACACCTCGTCCCCACGTCCATAGCCGTAGATATCGTTGAAGGGCTTGAAACTGTCGATGTCCACGTAGCAGATCACCGATTCACGCTGTTGCTGCAACAGCCGTGCGAGGCACTGCTGAATCGGCACGTTGCCCGGCAGCAGGGTCAATGGGTTGGCGTAGCGCGCCTGTTGGATTTTCAGTTCGGTAATTAACTTCAGCACATCGATCACCCGCCCCAGGCCCAGGTAATCGCCATTGAGCGTGATGATGAAGTCTTCCTCGATCCGTTGCCGTGCGCGGCTGGTCAGCAGGCGGCTGACCTGTTGCAGCGACTGGCTCAGTTCCACCGCCAGGAAGTCGTTGCTCATCAGGCGGCTGATGGGCTTGCGCGCGAACAGGTCGGTGGCGAACGGCTTGAGCAGCGCGTCGGACAGCGAATGCCGATGCACGATACCCACCGGGTGGCCGCGCCCATCGAGTACCGCCAGGGAATTGAGATTGGCCTGGCGGCGAAACGCCTCCAGCACCTGGGCGGTGGCAGTATCCTGGTCCACGGCCGGTTGTTCGTTGAGCAGGGCGCTGAGGTCACTGCCTTCATCGTTGAGGGTCACGCTGGCGCTGTCAGGCTTGGGCAGCATCAGGCGTGCTTCCTGCGGCGGCTGTTCCTGCGGGCGGCAGAGCAGGTACCCCTGGACCAGGTCGACACCCATCTCGGTCAACACTGCCAGCTCCTCCGGCAATTCGATCCCTTCGGCGATGACCTGCGCGCGCGACGCCCGAGCGATCTGCAGGATCGAGCCGACAAACTCGCGCTTGAGCGCATCCTGATGGATGCCATCGATAAAATGACGATCGATCTTCACATAGTCCGGGCGCAGCTCCGACCATAGCCGCAGGCTCGAATAGCCGGCCCCCAAATCGTCCAGAGCAATCGAAAAACCCATGTTGCGATAGTGATGCAACGCGGTCTGCAAGAGGTTGAAATCGTCGGTGGGCGTCTGCTCGGTGAGCTCGATCACCACCTGGCTCGGCGGGATGCCAAAGTCGTGCAGCAGTTGCAGGGTGCGCCCGGGTTGGTGTGCGGTTTCCATCAGCGATTCGGGTGAGATGTTCAGAAACAGCTTACCCGGCAGCTTTTGCTCGCTGAACCGGCGGCAGGCGCTCTCGCGGCAGGCAATTTCCAATTCGCTGAGGCGGCCGGTTTGGCCCGCGATGGCGAACAAGGCGACGGGCGAGTGCAGGGGGCTGTTGGATGGCCCGCGACTGAGGGCTTCATAACCAAGAATCCGCCGCTCGGACAAGCAGATGATCGGCTGGAACAGACTGTGCAAACTGCCTTGAGCCAGGATTGAGCTCAGTGCATTCAGCTGTTCGGTCGTGGTCATGGCGGTCTCGGTCAAAAAAAAGGACCCCAGGCCTGAAGCCTGGGGTCCCTCATTTCACGACAGAATGATGTCTATTTGATGACACTCCGGGGAGCGTTCACATTAAATTGCCATCAGTTACTGCTTGGCTACCTGCTTGCTGATCTTCAGGTAGTCCAGCAGGATCCGCCCGGTTTCAGCCAGGTAGGCATCGTCTTCCGGCTTGGTTTTATCCGCCTCGGTCGGCAATGCATCTTCGTCTTCTTTCTTCAACTCTTTGAGCGGATCCTCGCCCTTGGCCTTGCGACGGATGTTTTCCAGGGCCAGTTGCTTGTTTTCGATATCGCTGTGCTGTGCGCGACGGTCCACTTCATTAAGGCTGACGGTCTTTTCTTCCATCAGTTTTTTGGCCAGGGCCAGTTTGTCGCGGATGAAGACGAACTCGGCATCTTTGGCAGAGCGAGCGTCGTGGTCAGCTTTCAACTGTACGAGGAACGGTTTGAACGGGTCGGAGGCCGGCTTGATCGCGGGACGAATGGTGTCCCACGGCATGGCTTCCGGCAGGGCGCTTTCGCCGATTTCCTTGGTGTCGATGACCGACGGGAAATCAATGTCAGGCAATACGCCCTGATGCTGTGTGCTTTGCCCGGACACTCGGTAGAACTTCGCCAGTGTCAGCTTGAGCTCGCCATGGTTGAGCGGCTGGATGGTCTGCACCGTGCCTTTGCCGAAGGTCTGGCCGCCGATAATCAATGCACGGTGATAATCCTGCATGGCACCGGCGAAAATCTCCGACGCCGACGCCGAGAGACGATTGACCAGCAGTGCCATCGGCCCTTTGTAGAATGCGCCTGGATTCTCGTCTTCCAGCACGTCGACACGGCCGTCGGCGTTGCGTACCAACACGGTCGGGCCCTTGTCGATAAACAGGCTGGTCAGTTCGGTGGCTTCCTGCAGCGAGCCACCGCCGTTATTGCGCAGGTCGATGACCACGCCGTCGACTTTTTCCTTCTGCAGCTCTGTCAGGATTTTCTTAACGTCGCGGGTGGTGCTCTTGTAGTCCGGATCACCGGCACGGAACGCCTTGAAGTCCAGGTAGAACGCTGGGATCTCAATCACCCCCAGTTTGTAGTCCTTGCCATCCTGCTTGAGGTTCAGGACTTTCTTCTGCACCGCCTGGTCTTCGAGTTTCACCGCTTCGCGGGTGATGGACACGATCTTGCTGGTCTGGTCGTTGGGCGCGTTGGTGTGCGGGATTACTTCCAGGCGCACCACGCTGCCTTTCGGCCCACGGATCAACTTGACCACTTCGTCCAGGCGCCAGCCGACCACATCGACCATCTCTTTGTCGGCCTGGGCCACGCCGATGATCTTGTCGGCCGGGGCGACCTGCTTGGTCTTGTCCGCCGGACCAGCCGGCACCAGACGCACGATCTTGACCTGGTCATTATCGCTTTGCAGGACGGCACCGATGCCTTCCAGCGACAGACTCATATTGATATCGAAATTTTCCGCATTATCTGGCGACAGATAATTGGTGTGCGGGTCGTAGGACATCGCGAAGGTGTTGATGTACGCCTGGAAGATATCTTCCGCGCGGGTCTGGTCCAGACGCGCCAGCTGATTCTTGTAGCGCTTGGTCAACAGCTCCTGGATGGCCTTGGGTTCCTTGCCGGCGATCTTCAGGCGCAGCACTTCGTCCTTGACGCGTTTGCGCCACAGGTCGTCGAGGGCGGCGGTGCTGGTCAGCCAAGGGGCGTCCTTGCGGTCCACCAGAAGGGTTTCCTTCTGGGTGAAGTCAAGTTTGTCGACGCCTTTGTCCAGTTCAGCCAATGCGAAGTCCAGACGCGCTTTGACGCGGTCCAGGTAGCGCTTGTAGATGGTGAAGCCGGGTTGCAGGTCGCCGCTCTTGAGGAAGTCGTCGAACTGGGTCTTCCACTTGTCGAACTCAGCGATATCGCTGGCCAGGAAGTAGCTGCGCGACGGGTCCAGCAGCTTGAGGTAGCTGTCGTAGATGATCACCGAGCGCGCGTCGTCCAGCGGCGGCTTGCTGTAGTGATGACGCTTGAGCAACTCGACGACGTTAAGGCTGGCAATCACCTCATCGCGATCCGGCTGAAGGTTGTCCCAGCTGTTGGCTGCGAACGTATTGGTCGACATCGACGCAAAGCCGAGACCAATGAAAAGAGCGAGGGCGGTGCTGGGGAACAGATGCTTCATGCTGGTTCGACGCGGGGGCAATTGATAACGCATATTAGGCCGTCTTTGAAGTCGCCGGTTCCGTGTGGGCCGGTCGCATAATGCAAAAAGCCCGGCGCTACTGCTACGGGCTCAGTCCAGAGTCACTATGGAGGCACTGTGAAAGCATTGCAAGGCGTTGAAGGTCATGTGATGTGCTTGGCGCTCGGAGTCCTACACACGATGTAGGCTCGTTTCGCATTCCAATGACGACTTCCGGCTTTGATCGCGTCGATTTATGGCAGCCTGCAGGGCTCTGTTCACCATCAGCTGACAGCGTGCGCCCTGGCGCGGAGTTCACGCGCATCAAACCCAGTGATGAATCGGCCAGTTCGCCTGCTCGGCATGTGCCCGCAACACCGGGTCCGGGTTTACCACCTGCGGGTGATCGACCTTCAACAGCAATGGCAAATCATTGCGCGAATCCGAATAGAAGTACGCGCCGTCCAAGGTTTCATTTTCCTGCGCCAACCAGTCCTGCAAACGCGTAATCTTGCCTTCACGGTAGGTGAGTACGCCCACGGTCTTGCCGCTGTAAACGCCATGGCTGACCTCCAGCTCAATCCCCAGTACCTCATCGATACCGATGCGCGCCGCAATCGGCTTGACCAGATGCGTGCCCGAGGCCGAGATCACCAGAATCCGGTCGCCCTGAGCGCGGTGGCGGGCAATGGTTTTGGTGGCGTCGCTGTAGATCAGCGGTTCGATCACGTCTTCGACCCACGGCTCCACCAAGTGCTCGATTTCTTCCGGCGTGCGGCCGATCATCGGCTCCAGGCTGAAGTCCATAAAGTCTTCCATGGCCAGTTTGCCCTGGCTGTAGGCGTCCATCAGTTCGTTGTTTCTGCGCATGAACGACTCGGGGTCGACCCAGCCCAGACGGCCCATCTGCTCGCTCCATAAGGTGGCGCAGTCGCCGTGGATCAGGGTGTCGTCCAAATCAAAAATTACCAGTGCCATCCGTTACGCTCTCTCAATAAATCGCTGCTCAGGCTACTTCACATAGCGCGCTGGGGTCGATGGAAAGTGCCAGGCGCTGGCCATCGGGGTGCAGATCGTCCGCCGAGCGGTTGAGTACATCCACCACCAGTTCCACGCCCCGGGCCTCGATGCGGTAGCGGATCACGTTGCCCAGCAGGCTGTGGCTGCGTACCTGCGCGTCGAGTTCGCCGTTGCGGCTCAGTTCGATGGCTTCCGGGCGGATCGCAATGCGCCCGCTGATCGGGCGTTGCAGCAAGCGGCTGGCCTTGTCGGCGTCCAGCAGGTTGTAGTTACCGATAAAACCGGCGGCGAAAACATCCACCGGCGCTGTATAGAGCGTCTCCGCATCGCCGCTCTGTACGATCTTGCCCTGGTTCATCAGGAAGATGCGGTCGGACATGGTCAGCGCTTCTTCCTGGTCATGGGTCACGAAAATCGTGGTGAGCCCCAATTCGCGCTGGATTTCGCGGATCTGTTCGCGCAGATGCTTGCGAATCCGCGCGTCGAGCGCCGACAGCGGTTCGTCAAGCAGCAGCAGGCGCGGCCGGGTGACCAGGGAGCGGGCCAGGGCCACGCGCTGGCACTGGCCGCCGGACATCTGGTGCGGGTAACGGCCGGCCAGCTCAGTGAGTTCGACCAGTTGCAGCACTTCCTGCACGCGCCTGCGGCTGTCATCGGCGTTGACCTTTTGCATGCGCAGGCCGAAGGCGACGTTCTGTTCCACGGTCATGTTGGGGAACAGCGCGTAACTCTGGAACACCATGCCGATGTTGCGTCTTTGTGGGCTCAGCGGAACGATGTCCTGGCCGTCCAGCAGGATCTTGCCGCTGTCTACCGCGGTCAGCCCGGCGATGCAGCGCAGCAGCGTTGATTTGCCGCAACCGGACGGTCCGAGCAGGGTGACGAATTCGCCCTGGGCGATGTCGCAGTTGATATCGCTGAACACCGGTGTGCCGGCGTAGCTTTTCTGCAAGTGTTGCACGCTGACGAAGCTCATTGGCTTTTGTCCTTGTTCAAGAAGGTGGCGGCCCAGGTCAGTACCAGCACAAAGAAGAAGTAGGAAATGACCACGGCGCTGGTGAAATGGCCGCTGCTGTTGCGCATGTTGTTGAGGTACACCTGCAGGGTTTCGTAGCGGGTGCCCACCAGGATGTTGGCGAACACGAACTCGCCGAACAGGAACGAGAACGACAGCAGCAGCGCCACCATCAGGCCTTTGCGCAGGTTGGGCAGTACGACCAGGATCGCGGCCTGCCAGGTGCTGGCACCGAGCAGTTGGGCGGCGTCCATCAGGTCACGCAGGTTGATGGCCTGCAGGTTGTTGGTAATGGCCCGGTACATGAATGGCAGCGCCACGGTGAAGTAGCAGCCGATCAGGATCCACGGCGTGCCCACCATCGCCATCGGCCCGGAGCCGTAGAGCTGCAGCAAGCCGACCGACGACACCACAGGCGGCACCGCAAAGGGCAGCAGGATCAGGATATTCATCAGCGCGTCGAGCTTGGGGAAGTGGTAATGCACCACAAACAGCAGCGGCAGGATCAGCACCACCGACAGGATCAACGCGCCCACACACACCAGCAGCGACTGACCGAAGGCCATCAGGAAGCGCGGGTCGCTCCACAGCTGCACATACCATTTCACGGTAAAACCGGCCGGCAGAATGGTCGCCGACCAACTGCTCGCAATCGAATAGATAAACGTGCCGACCAACGGCAGTACCAGAATGGCAAATAGCAGGTACACCACCACGCGATGGTAGAGCGAGGCCGGGCCGGCTTCAGCGCGAGACATGGTAGCTCCTCTTGAGCAGCAATTGATGGGCCACGGTGATCACGGTCATCAGCGCCACCAGTACCACAGCGAGTGCGCTGGCCATGTTCGGGTCCAGGGAGATATCCCCTGACACCATCGCCGCGATACGGATCGGCAAGACATTGAAATTGCCGGTGGTCAGCGCGTACACCGTGGCATAGGCGCCCAGGGCATTGGCCAGCAGGATCACGAACGTGCCGAGCAGCGCCGGTGTCAGTACCGGCAGGCCGATGTGCCGCCAGAATTGCCAGCTGCTGGCGCCCAGCAGCGACGCCGACTCGCGCCAGTCTTCGCGCAGGGCGTCGAAGGCGGGGTAGAGCAGCAGCACGCCGAGGGGAATCTGGAAATAGGTGTAGAGGATGATCAACCCGGTTTTCGAGTAAAGGTTGAAGTCTTCGATGATGCCTGCCTGCTTGAGCATGATCGTGATACTGCCGTTGAACCCCAGCAGGATGATGAAGGCGAAGGCCAGGGGTACGCCGGCGAAGTTGCTGGTCATGTTGGCGAAGGCGGTGACGAAGTTGCGCAGGGGCGAATCCACCCGGCGCAGCGAGTAGCTGCCCAGCACGGAAATGATGATCCCGAACACGCTGGAGTAAAAGCTGATTTCCAGGCTGTATTGGATGGCCTGCAGGTAGAACTTGGAGCTGAAGATCCGCGTGAAGTTGTCCACGCCCCAGCCGGAGTCTTCGGTCTGCAGGCTGTTGATCAGCACCCACACCAGGGGTGCGATTTCGAACACGATAAAGAACAGCGTGAAAGGCACCAGGCATAGCAGCGCCAGCCATTTGCCGCGAGTCATGGCATTCACTTCAATAGCTCCCGGCACACAGGTTTGTCGTGGGGCACGCCCAACAGTTCGCAGACGGTACCGCACAGGTCGGTTTGTTTCGGTGCGGCCTTGGCATCCAGGCTGAAGGCATCGCCGAGGACAAACAGCGGCACTTCGCGCTCCTCCGGCAACAGGCCGTTGTGGGAGCGGTCGTTGTTCATGCCGTGGTCGGCGGTCACCAGCACTTGGTAGCCGGCGTCGAGCCAGCCTTGCAGGTAGTCGGCCAGGATGATGTCGGCCGAGCGTGCGCTGTTGCGGTATTGCGCGGTGTCGAGGCCGTGCTTGTGACCGGCATCGTCGATGTTCATCGGGTGCACCACCAGGAAGTCCGGCGCGTGCTTGAGGCGCAGGCTTTCGGCGTCGGCAAACAGGTGGGAGTCCGGGTAGTGGTCATTCCAGTAGAAATGCCCGTGCTGGATCGCCAGCGTCTTGTCGTCGGTATGACGATCGCGGGCGGCGAGAAAGGGTGTGCGGTTGTATAGCTCGCTGACCCAATGGTAAGCCGCTGCCGCCGTGGTAAGACCGGCGTCGCGGGCGTAGTGGAAAATGCTGCGCTGGTTGGACAGGCGCGAGACGTTGTTGTGCACGATGCCGCTCTGGATCGGTGGCACGCCGGTGAGGATGCATTCATACAGCGGGCGGGACAGTGAGGGCAGTTCACATTCCAGTGTGTAGAGGGCTGCGCGTCCTGCGCCGACATAGGCCTGCAAATGCCCCATGGCGTGCCTTGCAACCTCGAAGTTAAGGCCGTCGAGCACGACAAGGATGACGGGGTGCTTCATGGGGGCTGGCGCTCCGCAACAGGTTATTTCCGGTAAAAACGCGGTTCAGGTGTGGGAGCGGGCTTGCTGGCGAAAGCGGCGTATCAGAACAAATGTATTGGCTGACATACCGCATTCGCGAGCAAGCCCGCTTCCACATTGGATCTCCAATGCGGAATAAACCCTTATTTCATCTCTACGATGACCTGCTCATTCCACAGCTGAGGCAGTTTCTTGGAGGTTTTTTCCCAGGCATCGGCATCCTTGATCGGCTGTGGATTGGCCTTGGTGTACTGCTCGCCCGGGATCAGGTTCTTGGCGATATCGGCCGGCAGTTTCAGGTCGGTTTCGGCACGGATGGGGCGCGCATTGCCCTTGGCCAGGTTAAGTTGGCCGGCATCGCTGAAGATGTATTCGCGGGTCAGCTTGGCCGCGTTCGGGTGCTTGGCGTATTTGTTGATGATGGTGGTGTAGCCGGATTTCACCGAGCCGTCCGATGGGATCAGCACCACGTAGTCATCCGGGTTGCCCATCTTGGCTTTGTAGCTCAGGCCGTTGAAGTCCCAGACGATGCCCACTTCGACTTCGCCTTTTTCCATGGTGGCGATGGTCGGGTTGGACAGCGAGAGGCGACCTTGCTGGGCAATTTTGGTAAAAAACTGCAGCCCGGGGGCAATGTTCTTCTCGTCGCCTTTATTGGCGATGGCCGCTGCCAGTACGCCGTTGGCCGCCTGTGCCGCCGTGCTGACGTCGCCCACGGAGACCTTGTACTTGCCGGTTTGCAGGTCGGCCCAGCTGTGGGGCACTTCAGATCCATGCAGCAACTTCTTGTTGACGATAAACGCAATCGTCCCGGTGTATGCCAGGGCCCAGTGGCCGTCCTTGTCTTTTGCCCAATCCGGCACCTGGGCCCAGGTGGACGGTTTGTAAGGCTGGGTCACTTCCTGTTTCACCGCAATCGGGCCGAAGGCTGCGCCGACGTCGCCGATATCGGCGCTGGCGTTGTCTTTTTCGGCCTTGAACTTGGCGATTTCCTGCGCCGAACTCATGTCGGTGTCGATGTGCTTGAGGCCATAGGTCTTGGCCAGATCGTCCCAGGTGCCTTTCCAGTTGGCCCAGTCATCGGGCATGCCGACGCTGTTGACGGCGCCTTCGGCCTTCGCGGCGGCTTCCAGCGTTTTTAGATCGGTATCGGCAGCCATGGCGGCGGTGCACATGGCAATGGTCGAGCCTAACAGTGATGCCAGGAAAAGCTGTTTCATCCGAAGCTCCTATGGGCGTTAACAACGCTGCGTTTTTATGAACGATTGCGGTGATGTGGTCTAGGTCAGCAATACCTGAGCCAATCTAGGCCCGATGGATGACAGTTTCATGTCGATGTCGTTTTCAACGCGTCGATGTCGCTCCGCGCAGACTCAGCGTAGACCACGCCAAAGGGCCCGCATTGGCGGGACTTGGCCGATGTATTGCAGGGTGTGGTAGGCCGCATCCAGAGGGCTGTCATCTCTCGGTCATTTGTCCTGCCTACGCTTGCACGCAATAGCAAGGGCCCGTTTACCCAGCGCTTTGTGCACCTGAACGGTGCTGGTCTAGTCCAGAAAGGTAACGTTGATGCGTGATGAAGCAATCAAGGCGGTGACCTCCATCGGCCTGGCGCTGCAGGAGCAGATCGACCACGGTCTGTTGCCGCCCGGTCGCAAGTTGCCTGCCGAACGTAAGCTCAGCGAGTTGTTTGGTACCACTCGCATTACCGTGCGGGAAGCCTTGTTACAACTGGAGGCGCAAGGGCAGATCTATCGCGAAGAGCGCCGCGGCTGGTTTGTGTCGCCGCCGCGCCTGGCCTACAACCTGATGCAACGCAGCCACTTCCACGCGATGGTCAGCGACCAGGGCCGGGTGGCGTCCACCGAAGTGCTCAGCGCGCGCTTGCAACCGGCCTCGGCGGCGGTATGCGCCTGGTTGCAGTTACCGGCGTTGTCCAGCGTGATCCAGATCTGCCGGGGGCGGCGCATTGATGGGCGGTTGGTGCTGTATGTGGAGCACTACCTGAACCCGCAGTATTTTCCGGGGATTCTGGCGTGTGATTTGACCCAGTCGATGACCGAGCTGTACGCGCGCAAGTACGACGTGCATTACGGACGGGTGCGTTTCGAGATCGTCCCGACCTCATTGCCGGTGGAGGCTGCCGCCGCGTTGCGCGTCTCGGTGGGCAGCCCCGGCCTGCGCATTGCCCGGGTCAACTATGACCAGCACCAGCGCCTGATCGATTGCGATCTGGAATTCTGGCGGCATGATGCGATTCATGTGGGAGTAGATGTCGTCTGAGTGACAGGGGCCAATTCGGGTCTCAGTAAGGCCGTTGGCATTCAGCCACTTGGCGTCAGGCTTTTGATCACCTGATCCACGTTGCTTTCCAGCTCCGCCACCGGGTCTGCGCCGTCGACGTTGAGTACCAGAAGCTGTGCACCACCTGCCGCCACCGCGGCTTTTACCGCCTCACTTGGCTGACGATGATGCAGCACCACGGCTACGTCATTGTCCTTCAGCTCGGCGGTGAGTTTGCCTAGTGCATCGGGCGTCCACTCGGCATCGGGGCGGGCGTCGGTGCTGAGCGCTTCGAGGTTCAGGCTGCTGATCAGATACGCGAAATGATCACTCAAGCTCACCACGCTCAGGTTATCGGCCTTGGCCAGGCGTGCCTCGCTGTCGGCACTGAGTTTGAGCAGGCGTTGTTTGAGGGCTGCGAGGTTGGCGTCGATCCTGGTTTTGGCATCCGGTGCCAGGCGGCTCAAGTCGGCGGCCATGACATCGGCCATGCGGCCCAGGTTGTTGCTCGATTGCCAGGGCTGGCTATTCAAACCGTCGATCGCGCCGGGTTGCACGGCGATCCCCGGCAAACCGCCGTCGACCGGGCGTGCGGCGTCCACTTCGACGATGCGGATATTGCTGCGGCGCGCCACCGGATAGAGCGGGTCATCCGGCCACAGCGAGCGCAGGCCGATGGCTGCGTCGGCGTCCTGGGCCAAGGCGCTGAGCGCCGGCGCGCCACGGCCCGTGAAATACGCCACCTGCCGCGAGCCGGGCAGGTTGGCCGGCGCGGCGCGTTCCAGTTGCACGTCGGTGCCTTTGAGCAACACGTCCGCCAAGCCATAGGTGATGGGCAGCGAGGCCAGCGCTTTCACGGGTTTGGCGGCATGCACCGCAGGTTTTACCGATTCGACCGCCATCAGCGGTGCGGCGATCAGGCAGGCAAAGGCCAGGGTCAGCGGGCGTAGAGCGAAGCGCATTATCCAAGATTCCCTTTCAGACTGGGGACGACGCCACGCGCAATGGCGGCGCAGGCGAAGGCGATACCGGCGACGAGGATGATCGCGGCACCGGAGGGGATGGGCAGGTCGAATAGGATCGGCAGCAGAATCCCGCAGAGGGTGCTGACCGTGGCGATCACCACCGAGACCCAGAAGAACCCTTTGAGCGACTGGCTCAGCAGGCGCGCCGCCGCCGCCGGAATCACCAGCAGCGCCCCCACGAGGATCGCGCCGATGACCTTGACCGCGGCCACTGTGATCAATGTCACCAGGATCACGAACAGATAATCCAGGGTCTTTACCGCTACGCCGCGCACCGCCGCCAGCTGCGGGTTGAAACTGGCGAGCATGATGCGGTTGTACAGCGGCAGCGCCAGGGCCATCACCAGCGTGCCGACAATCGCCAGCACCAGCAGGTCGTTGCCGTTGACCGTCAGCACCGAGCCGAACAGTACGTTTTCCAGAATGTGCACGTTGATCTTGCCCGCCAGGATCAACAACAGGCTCGCGCCCAGCGCCAGGGACACCGAGAGGAACACGCCGATCAAGGTGTCGGGTGCCAGCCCGGTGCGGTTGCGCAGGTAGTTGAGCAGGATGCCGAACAGCAGGCAGTAGCCGAACAGGCTGCCGTACGGTCCGGTATAGGGCTCGCCGAGCAGGATGCCCACCGCTACGCCGGTCAGCGCGGCGTGGCCGACCGCTTCAGAAAAAAACGCAAAGCGCTTGACCACCACCAGCGTACCCAGCCCACCCAGTACCGGACCGATCAACAGACCCGCGAGCAGCGCATTGACCACAAACCCGTAGGCCAAGGCTTCCGGCAGGTACCCGGAAGAGGCCCAGCCCTGGACCATCAGGCGAAAGGCTTCATAACTCATGGTGCGGTGCTCCGAGGATGAGTAGAAAACAGGGTCAGCAGGCGGTCCGGAGTCAGTGATTCCTTGGGCGTGGCATCGAACAGTACGCGGCGGTTAAGGCCGGTCACTCGATCGGCCAGGCGGCCGACCGCTTCCAGATCGTGTTCGATCCACAGTACGGTAATGCCGGCCAGGCGCCAGTCATTGAGAAGGCGCTCGAAGACCTGGATGCCGGCTTCATCAAGGGCCGACATCGGTTCGTCCAGCACCAGCAGGTGCGGGGCCGGAATCAGGCCTTGGGCCAGCAGCACGCGCTGGCGC
Organism: Pseudomonas quebecensis; assembly: GCF_026410085.1. Taxonomy (NCBI): domain Bacteria; kingdom Pseudomonadati; phylum Pseudomonadota; class Gammaproteobacteria; order Pseudomonadales; family Pseudomonadaceae; genus Pseudomonas; species Pseudomonas quebecensis. The sequence goes on along the minus strand of NZ_CP112866.1, from coordinate 3,305,377 downwards.
TCGCCGCCGGACAGCGCGCCCATGCGGCGCTTGCGCTTGTCCTGCATGCCGACCCGCTCCAGCGCTTCGCCGATGGCGGCCGTGTAGTGCCGGGACAGGCCCAGAAACGCCGGACGCCGCTGACACATCGCAGCCATGAAATCATCCACGGTCATCGGCAAGCCTCGGTCGAACTCCAGCGCCTGCGGTACATAGCCGACGGCGCCGGGCGAAGCCGGCCACGCCAGGCTCAAGCGCCCCTGATGTGGGGTCTGCCCCAGGAGGGTCTTGATCAGCGAGCTTTTACCGCCGCCGTTGGGGCCGACCAGGGCGTGGATGCTGCCCGGCTGTACCTGGAAACTCACGTCGACCAGGATTGCGGTGCGGCCCAGGGTCAGCGACACCTTGTCGAAGTCCAGGGTCGGCCCGATGCTGGCGACTTTCAGCTGTTCTGCGGCGGTCATGCCCCCGACTCCTGGATGGCCCGGACGACAGTGTTGAGGTTGCCGGTCATTTCCACTTCGTACTTCTCAGCGCTGTATTCGCCGTAGGAAATATGCGACAGCGGGTACAGCTTGACCCCTGATTCGCGCTGGATGGTATCGACATAAGTGGACGGGAAATCCATCTCCGAAAAAATCACCTTCACATCCAGGGCGCGCAGTTCATCGATGGTTTTCTTCAACTGGCTGGGGCTGGGTTCGATGCCGTGGGCCGGCTCGACCACTGCGGTGACCTCCAGGCCGAATTCACGCAGCAGGTAGTCGTAGGCCGCGTGCACGGTGGCGACGCGCAGGTCGGGGTTGGGCGCGCGGGTGAGCTTGGCGAGGGCGTCGGCGCGCATCTGGCGCAGGCGCTTGCCGTAGGCGCGGGCGTTCTGGGTGTAGGTCCTGGCGTTGTCGGGATCGAGCTTGCCCAGCTCGCGGGCAATGTTGTTGACCTGGGCAATCGACGCGCTGATCGACAAGAACGTATGCGGGTTGACCACTTTGCCCGCACCGCGCGCGGCATTGCCGGTGGCGGCCAGCAGCGGCACGTTGGCGTTGGCCTCGATCACCGGGATGTCCGGGCGTTCGCTGGTGGCGATCATGCGGTCGGCGAAATCGTCATGGCCGACGCCATTGAGCACGATCACATCAAGGGTGCCGATGCGCTTGATGTCTTCGGCGCGGGGCTCGTAGGCGTGCGGGTTGAAGCCGGCCGGAATCAGCGGCACCACTTCGGCCTTGTCGCCGACAATATTGGCTACGTAGCTGTAATAAGGATGCAGCGTGATGCCGATGCGCAGACGTTTTGCGGCATCGGCGTGGGCGAAGGGGGCGAGTACCAGGCTGAGCAGTCCAACCAGCAACAAACGCAACAGGGGAGGTGAAATAGGCATGGGCAATCGGTCTTCTCGTTCAGTGACGGTGCTGGCGCGTCACGCCGGCATCGAATTGCGCGACCACCTGCTGCCAGCCGGCTGCGATCAGCGCCTGGTCAGTGAGGTCGGAAGGGGCGCCAAGGTCTTGGGTGCGGTTGAGCCAGATATCCGGCTCGCTGCCTTGCACGCGCATCAGCAATGAGCCGCTCACGCTTGGCACTTGGCTCAACCCCAGGTAAGCGGCTGGTGCCAGCAACTGCCAGCGGTGATCGCCGCGGCTGACCGAGCTGGCATCCTGGGCGAACGGCGCGAAGCCTTCCTCGGCCAGTTGCTCGGGCGTCGGCAGGGCGCTCTGCTCCTGTTGCAGCAGGTGGATTTCATCCAGGGTCACGCGCAGGTCGGCGTAGATGCCTTGCTCGGCGGCGCTCAGGTCGCGTCGCGCATCCAATTGATGGCTGGGCAGGACCGCAACCTGCTGGGGTTCGCCGTGCAGTGCCACCACTGTCCCGGCGACCGCCAGGATGATCAGGCACAACAGCAGCACATACAGAGTTTCGTGTCCGGCACCGGCGGGGCGTACAACCTGTGTCGTACTCATTGGGGCTGGATATCCGCTTGGTCGATTTCCACCACATGGCCGGGGCCGGCATCGAACAACACGTAGAACTCGGCCGAAGGCTTCTTGAAGGTCAGGGTCGAATCGGCGCCGAGCTTGCCAGGCATCAGGACGGTCTCGTCGTAGCCGATCACGTCCAGGGTCACGCCGGGAGCGCCGCTGCCATCGGAGAAGCCGCCTTTGCACTGAATTTGCTCGCCGGGTATTTCCTTGCATTCGCACATCGGGTTATGGGCCAGCGCGGTGGCACTGAAGCCCACGCATAGCAGCGCGGTAAAGGCGCGCAGGATTGAGGTCATGGTTTGACTCCTTGCTTGTTCAGCCAGGCAATGGTGGCGGGCGACGCCTGGCTGAGCGGGATGGAACCCTGGTGCATCGTGCCGTCCCAGCCTTCCATGGTGATCCACAGTTCGGCGTCGGGCGGCGTGCGCGCAGGCACCGGCAGGCCGGCACCCATGCGATAGGGGGTGCCAAAGAAGATCACCCCTGCGGCGCGCAGGCTGCGGGGTTTGCCGATGCGCAGGTAAGTGGCCTTGACCTGGTCGGCACAGGCGGCGCACAGGGCGGCGTTGAAGAATTTCATCGGCCCGGCGGGATCGGGGCTCGGGCCCTCGTTGCGGAATTCGGCGAGGGTCAGGCTCCAGGGGCCGACCTGCACGTCGCCGGCCACCCGTTCGCCGATGCCGGTGTCTCCACGAAACAGTGCGGCGTCGGCGAAATACCTGGGCATGAAGCCCAGAGGCACCAGGACCAGCAGGAGGTTGAGGTGAAAACGCCATTTCAGCCAGAACGTCCGCAGCGGCGACGGTGCGGCAGCGACTTTGCTCATGGATTGGCCTCCTGGGTTTCAGTCTGCATAACGGGAATCGATGCAGCCTGACGCTGTACTTTGTGGCTGCGCTTGAGGGCATTGGCGGTGGCCAGGGCGGTGCGTTTGGTCCAGATCAGCAGGCCGCTCAGCACCATCATGCTCAGTACGAGGCCGAAAAACGCCCAGATCAACTTGATCCATAGGCCACCGAAGTCACCGGTGTGCAGCGGGCGCATGGATTCGGTGACGAACTCCAGGGGCGTGCGGTCGGAGAGCAGGTGTGAGACCGCGATATCTCCGTCATAGGGGTTCAGTTGCGCGGTCTGGAACATCAGCGGGTACCAGCCCCGGCCACCGATCTGCAGGTGGCTGTAGGCGTTGAGCGGCAGGAACACGAAGCTGGCCTCCAGCCCCGGAATGCGCTGGGTGGCGATCTTGATGGCGTCGTCCAGGGGGATCATCGGTGCCGGAACGCCGGCGGCCGAGGTCGGCACTTTATCGCGGGCAATCACCGGCACGATGGGCTCGCTGGAGATGGAGATCTGGTTGTCCCCCAGGAATGCCTGAATCAGGAACCAGGTGCCGGTGATGGAGATGACCGCGATGAACCAGATCGACCAGATACCGCTCAGCCTGTGGAAGTCGCCCCAGAAGATTCGCGCCCCATGGCGAATACGCAGGGTAGGGCGCAGGAAGCCTTTCCAGAAGCGCTTGTACACCACCAGGCCGGTGACCAGCGATGCCAGCAGCGGCAAGCCGAGGAATGAAACCAGATACCAGCCCCAGCTGTAGCCATTGGTAAACGGCACCAGCCACCAACCGTGCAACGCACGGGTAAATTGCTGGAAATCGAATGCCGGGCTGATGCCCTGGATTGCGCCGGTATAAGGGTTGGCATAGGCCTCTACCGAGCGACCGTCGGGGTAGCTGAGGCCGACGCTCAAGGCGAAGTGCGACTCATCGGGGCGGATGATGGAGCGCACGATCACTTGGGGATCGTCGCGCTTGATGGCGGCAATTACCTGGTCGAAGCTCAGCGGTTCAGCGTCATCGGACGGTTTGCTCGCGCGGATCTCGGGGTTGGCCAGCCAGACGATTTCCTGGCTGACCACCGCCAGGGTGCCGGTGACGCAGACGATCAGTACGAAGAACCAGATGGGCAAGGCCAGCCAGCTGTGTACGAGAAACCAGAGTTTGGAGCGTGACTTCTTCGACATGTGAATGAGGGTCTTGATCGGAAGGGCGATGGGCGCCCGGAAAAGGCCGGTCGTAGCTTTTGCTGACGCGACAGGCTGTATCTAAATTAAGACGGATGAGAATGAGAAATCCCTAAGGCGCAAATGAAAGAAAATGTTTCAGGGCTGCGCTTTGCCTTGGATCAACCGTACGTTGGGGGTCGGCAGGCTGGCCTGAGCGATGGAGGCCTTACGGCCGTCAGGGGTTAATCCCTGAAAAAAAGATGGGTATTTTTTTGACATCGGCCAAACCATCGTCTTAAGTGTAGGCGGACTTGGAAGTCAAACGCTTATTAAAAGGATGTAATGAGATGGTTAAGTCCCCAACCTATCTGCTGGAAAGCAGCCCGCGCGCATCACTTCTTTGTTATTGATAAACACGTTAATAAGTTGATCTCATGTCGCCGTTGCCTGGCGCCGGTATTGTCATGAGTCAACGAATTACTATTCAAGAACGGCGCGCACTCAAGTTAAAACAGAGAGACAGCACGGATGTCTATTTTCGATCGCTCAATCAATAGTTCGGTGCAGTGGCAAGACTGGCGCTGGCAGCAAAAGAACGCCATTCGCGATGAATATTCGCTTCGTGTTGCGTGCGGTGGCTGGAGTGAAGAAACCTCTGCGCATATCGAGCATAACTTGCAAGATCGCAAGATGCAGATCACGCCTTATTACGTTGATCTGATCAATCGTTCACTGACCGGCGGCGAGGTCATGGACCATCCCTTGTGGCGGCAAGTCGTGCCGTATTGGAGTGAGCAGGTCAGCGGCGATTATGACGGTACTTCCGAGAACTGGGAGTTGAGTCACGAGATGAAGACGCCTATTTGCCAGCACAAGTACGATAATCGCGTCATCCTGCGCATGACGAACACCTGCAATGCCTATTGCCAGTTTTGCTTCGAAGCGCTGCGCACGCTGCAGGTGGATACCGCCAAAGCCAACGCCAGCACGGACTCCTTCAAGGAATCCCTGGCCTATATCCGCGCGAACCCGGCGATTGAAGAAGTGATCCTCAGCGGTGGCGACCCCCTGATGCTGGCTGATCGAAAGCTTGAAGAGAATTTGGCGGCGCTGCGTGGCATCAGCGACGAACTGCTGATACGCATACACTCGCGCGCCTTGAGTTTTAATCCGTTCCGGGTCACTGATGCCTTGGTGGCGATGCTGGAAAAGTACAACGTCAATGCATTCGGCGTGCATGTTTGCCATCCCTTGGAACTCAGTACTGAATTTGCCGCCGCGGTCAAGCGTATTCAAAGTGCAGTGCCGATTGTCTTTTCCAATATGCCGCTATTACGCGGTGTAAATGATGACGAGGCGACGCTGCATAAACTGTTTATCGATCTTTATCGCCTGGGTGTGAAACCGTATTACTTATATCATTTCATGCCGTTTTCGCCGGGGGCTTCGCAATATAAAGCTTCAATCCCTCACGCTATCGATATTATGAATCGACTCAAGCGGCGCGTATCCAATATTGCCCTGCCCGAATATGTGCTGCCGCACGCTCAAGGCAAGTTCACGGTGCCTTTGTTGGACCTGGAAAAACCTGAAGACCTGCCATACTTCGACGTGGTTGGCGGGCAGCGTTATTACTGTTTTCGCAACTGGGAGGGCCATTGGTGCCGTTGGCAGGATGCCTGATTAACTTACGGAACAAGGTCGCACCCATCATGAATCAAGACGCTATTTTATTTATTGATGTCGATGACAGCGCTTCTGTTCGCTATCACTACCGTGAGCCGCACTTCGCCGTTGCTCGCGCCCGAGGGCTGCGGTGTCTGACCGCCGGCGTGGCGGGGCGCAGACACCTGCAGCGGCTGCTGGATGACAGCGACGAAGTGTTCCTGCTGGACGCACTGAGCGAGCTGAGCATTCTGGAACTGGTCGGCGAACTGGATGGGCGTTATCGCATTCTGGCGATTTTCTGCCAGGCCGGTCATCCGTCCGCCCAAGGCGAAGTAGGTCGTATCGTCGCGCAGGCGTGTCGGCGGCTCGGGCTGGTGCATAGCCAGCCGGATGCCATCAGCGCGTGTAATAACAAGTTCCTGATGCGCCGAATGCTGAAAAAGCAAGGGCTTCGCTCCGTGCCGTTCGCCCTGTGCCAGGACGAGCGAGAACTTCGCGAAGGTGCCGAGCGGGTCGGGTATCCGCTCATTGCCAAACCGCCCTTCGGCGGTGCGTCGGCGTTTATCAGGAAATGTTCGAATTGGACTGAGCTGCAGGACCATTACCGGCATTTCGTCGAGCAACACGGCGCGGCTGCCTACGCGGATTTCTATGGTTGTGCCCACGCGTTGCCGGAAGAGGACGGTCAGAGGCATGAGTATCATCCGGGTCGCAGTGTTCTTTTAGAAGGCTATATACCCGGCATCGAAGGCAGTGTGGAATGTGTGATGCTCGGCGAGCGCGCCCACGCGGTGCTGATCAACGAGAAACTGCTGCTCACCGAGCGCAGTGGCACTGTGCTTGAGAACCTGTTGATTTCGCCGCCGACGTCGTTCACCCAAGCCCAATGCGAGCAGATCCGTGCTTATGCGGTGGATTGCCTGAAGGTGGTCGGCCTGACCAACGCCGTGGTGCATTTCGAATTCCGAATGACCGCCGAGGGCCCGGTGGTGATAGAGATCAACCCCCGCGTGGGAGGCCTGTATGTGAGCGCGGCGTTCCGTGACCTGGCTGCGATCAACCCCTTTGAACTGTATCTTTCGTTGCTGCTGGGCGACCAAACGCTTGACGCAAAACTGGAGGCAGGCGCGCGCAAGGTCCTCGAGGCCCGGCAACACTACGCAATGCTGGCGATTTATCCGCAGCACAGCGGCCAATTCAGGGGCATCGAAGGTTCGGCGTATCTGGATCGACACCCCTCGGTGCTGGAGTACGCGCAGCAGGACCCCGGCAATACCATTGACGCGGATATCGAAGAGCACTATCTGCTCAAGTGCTGGGCCCAGGTCGACGATGCCGCCCATGCCTATGCCCTGCACGAAGCCCTCGTGCACAACCTGCGCGTGATCATTGATCGCCCTGCTGAAGGATAGAAGCGTGAATACCCAGCAGATTTCAGCGCGCTTGCTTGAGCAGCGGTATTGTCATTACCGCGACTTTGCCGCGTTGGTTGCGGCTGGGCCAGGCGAAGTGCAGAGCTTTTGTGCTTACTGGGCAAACCTGGTCCGGGACGAGGCGTTCAAGGAATACACGCATCGCGAACGTCGCATCCTGCGCTATCGTTTATCGCCTGGGCGTCAATTGCAGATCGACCGGAACGCCGCGTACACGTCCACCGTCACTTACGCCGTCAACTACCGCCAGGGCGTGAACCATTTGAGCTATTGCGAGGATGGCTTTATCGAGCATCCGCTGATGCGTAAAGTGTTGGCCACCGACCTTGCGATCATTGGCCCGTGCCTGGATGAGCAGGCGTACACCATCGATATCCACCAGTTCCGGATCAGGGCGGAGGCGTACTCAAGCAGCCCCACGACGTCAGGCATTCATCAGGACGGCCTGGACTGGGTGTTCATGCACTTCATCGGCGAATGCAACACGGTGCCGGTGGTCTCGGAGATTTTTACCCATGAGACAGAACAGAGCCGGGTGTTCAGCCTGCCAATGGCGCATTTCCTGGAAACTATCGTGATCAATGACCGTGGTCTCTACCACCGCGCTGCTGAGGTTCGACCGCAGACGCAATCCGCGCCAGCCTGGCGCGATGTGTTATTGGTCAGCCTGCGTCGCCAGAGCGTTGATGATGAGGCCGCGTCTTCATGAGCCAGGATGTTCAGCAGGGCCTGTCGACCCGAAACGCGCGGCTGATTGTCTTTGCCCGCGGCGTTTCGGACTTCGGTGCGTTTCTCAACATGGTGGCGTTATCCACCTATGTTTATTGGCTTAGCCAAAGCGTGGTGTTTGTCAGTGTTTTTCTGGCGTGCCGGGTGACCGGCGGGATTGTCGCCAGTCTGTTCGGTATCCCGTTTTTTCGGCGCTTTGCCGGGCGCGGCACGCTGGCCGGGCTGGACCTGGCGCGGGCACTGCTGTTGGTGCCGCTGCTGGTGCTGATACCCGCGCATCAGTTGAGCGTCCTGCCCTTCATCGCGTTTGGCATCGGCTTGTGCAATTCGCTGTTTGCCATCGGCCTCAACAGTCAACTGCCCACGTGGGTGGCGCTTGAGCAGCGGGTGGACACCAACGCGTGGATCACGTCTGCGGCCGCCACGGGGGCGGTCTTCGGCAGTTTGCTTTCAGGGTTGCTGATCGCCACCGGCGGTTTCGAAGCGGTGTTCGCGGTCAACATCGGCACCTACGGGGTGGCCGCGTGCCTGATCCTGCCATTACGCGCCTTGTATTCGGTTGCCATGGCCGAGCATCGCAGCTTCGCTGCCGAGTGGCACGCATTGACCAAAGGGCTGCGAGGCGCGCCTGTGCTGGCGGCCATGTTGCTGATCAGCATGCTCGACACCCTGGGCAGCGCCGCGCATAACGTGGGCTGGCCGGTACTGTCTCAATACATTTCGCCGGATACTGCGAAAACCGTCATGGGTTATCTGCTGGCGGTCTGGGCCTGCGGTAAGTTCGTCGGCGCACGGCTGGCCAGCGCGGTGTTGAAAGGTCGCGGTCTGCACGCCATGGAGCGCCTGTTCATGCTGGGTGTGGCGCTGATGTCCAGCGGCTTTATCCTGACGTTTCAGCAGACCCAGTTGTGGCTGGCGCTGCTGCTGGTGGTGTGGGCCGGGCTCGGGGACGGGATATCGGAGGTGGCCCTGGTGTCCCGTGCACAAAGTGAACCCGATCGCCTGCGCCTGCCGCTCTTCAGTTTATTGACGCTGATTCAAATGGCCGGTTTCGGCGTGGGGATGCTGGTGGTGGGGCCGTTCTACCTGACGTGGACACCCGCCCAAGTGATTATTCTGTTCCATGGGCTGCCGCTGAGCGCGCTGCTGATCATGACTGTGTGGATAGGCGCCCGCGCAGCACGGCAGGTCGAGTCGACCCCCCCATGAACTGCGCGGGTATAAAACCGATAGCCGACCTTCATCCCTGCCTGAACAGCTCTTCGGCGCGCTGGTGGATTTGTTCAGGAGTCAGGTCTTCCTTGCGGGTCGCCAGGAACCAGAGGTGGCCATACGGATCTTTCACGGTTGCGCTGCGATCGCCATAGAACTGGTCCTGCGGCTCGGACACGACCTTCGCGCCGGCGGTAACGGCTTGCTTGAATTGCTCGTCCACGTTTTGGACATAGAGATGCAGGCCGACACTGGCGTGTTCGTCTGGATTGCGCAGGGCCGCTTCATCGCAGGGCGAACCCAGCATGATCGCTGAACCACCCATGCGCAGTTCCGCATGGCCGACCCGGCCGTCGGGCATATCCAGGCGCATGATCTGTGTGGCGTTGAACGCTTTCTTGTAGAACTCGATGGCTTCGGCGGCCTTGTCGATGCCCAGATAGGGCGTGATGCTCTGGTAGCCCTCGGGTATTGGGTTGACGCTCATAGCGTTCTCCTTGATTGGCGAGTGGATAAAACCGGAATGACCGGTTTTTCACTATAGGCGACGTCAATCAAGGCTATGGCGCTTCCGACGAGGGGGATTGGGTGTCGAGCCAGTCACTGCGCGTGGCGCTGTCGACTAAATGGATAGATGCAGCATTCGCTCGCCTTGAAGGGTTTCCCCAGGCCGGCGTTTGTTAACCGCCAGTTCGCCGATCTTGATCAGGCGGGTGCGTGTCACATTACGGCTCAGCCCCAACAGATTGGCGGTGTGCACCTGGTTGTAATGACTGAACCGGTACGCGGCGCGCAGCAGGGTGTCTTCGACTTTTTCATGCAGGGCGCCGGCCTGTTCTTCGAACAGCTTCTGGAAGGCTCGCTCCAGCAGGGCTTCGGCACTGTTATCGGCAACGTGCCCCGGGTCGTCCTGGCGCTCGATACGCAGGTTTGAGAGGCGCAGGTCATCGCGCTCGATCACGCCGTCGCGGCAGATCAGCAGGGTGTGGTGGATCACGTTTTCCAGCTCGCGAATATTGCCCGGCCAGCTGTAGCTTTTGAGCTTGAGTTCCGCTTCACGGCTGATGGCGATCGGGCCGTAGCCCAGGCGTTGGCTGTAGGCTTCGATAAAGTGGCGAACCAGCGGGAGGATATCGCCTGGGCGTTCGCGCAGCGGGCTGAGTTCGAGGCTGACCACGTCGAGGCGATAGTAGAGATCTTCGCGAAAATGCCCGGCGTTGATGGCCTTTTCCAATTGCACATTGGTCGCCGCCAGCACGCGCACATCAATCGCAATACTTTTGCGAGAGCCCAGGCGCACCACTTCACGCTCCTGCAGCACCCTTAGCAATTTGACCTGGATCGCCATGGGCAGATCACCGATTTCGTCCAGGAACAGGGTGCCGCCGTCGGCTTCTTCAAACCAGCCTGCCTTGGCGCTGAGTGCGCCGGTGAATGCGCCTTTCTCATGGCCGAACAATTCAGCTTCCACCAGGGATTCGGAGAAGGCCCCGCAGTTCACCGCCACGAACGGACGATTACGCCGCGCGCTGAGGTTATGAATGTGGCGGGCCACCAGCTCTTTGCCGGTGCCGGTCTCGCCGATGATCAACACACTGGCTTCGCTGGGCGCCACTTGCTGGATATGGTCGAGCAGGGCCTGGGACTTGGGGTCTTCAAAGACCTGCGCGGTGGCCCGGATGGAGGTCGCCAGGGCCGGTGAGGGCGGTAGTGTCAGAAGCTGCATGAGGCACCTCTCAGGAGTAGAACGTTGGAGTCGGCAGGGACTGGTTCAACGCCCAGTCCCCCAGTTCGTGGAGCTTGTAGTCCACCGGGTCGTGCAGGGTTTGCGTGCGCAGGTTGCGCCAGTGTCGGTCCAGGCGCAGCGATGCGTGGGTGGACCGCGCGCCGGTGACTTCGAACAGACGGCTGCACAAATCCAGGCCTTGGCGAGTGGCGGCGACTTTGGCGGTGGCAATGGCAATCGCTAATTGACCCCGTTGCTTTTCACCCAAGGCCGGTCCTTTGGCCCAGGCCTCATCCAGTAAATCGGCGGCGCGTTCGACCAGCAGGCGTACGCTTTCGAGCGCCACCCAGAACTCGCCGTAGTGATGCAGCACGTAAGGGTCCTGGTCTACGCCTTGGGCGCCGGACTTGTGCCACGGGCGGCTCTCGGTGAGGGTGTAGTGGCGTGCCTCTGCAAAGGCGCCTTCTGCAATGCCGAGAAACATATGGGTAAAGGTCAACTGCGCAATCAGCGGCCGCAGGCAGGCAAAAGGGGTACTCAGTGGGCCCGGGTCGAGCAGCAATTCCGATTCCTCCACACGTACCCGTTCGAAGCTCGCGCTGCCGCTGTCGGTCTGGCGCTGGCCGATGTTGTTCCAATCATTGTGCAAAGTAATGCCGCTGCGGCCGCTGGGGATGGCGGCAATCAGCAATTTGCCGCCAGCGTTCTCGTCCACTGCGGAGGCGATCAGCATTTGGGAATCGCTGGCTCCGGAGCAGAAACTTTTCTTACCGGAAAACTCTCGCCAGCCGCCGAAATCCTTTACCACGGTGCGGGTGTCCAGCGGGTTGAGGGCGTTGCCCCAGAACCAGTTCTTGCGTGCGGTCTGTTCGAACCACGGCTGCCATTGGTCCGGCCGTGAAAACAGGCGCACGGTGGCGAGCATCAGGTGGTGGAAACCGAAGACGTGGGCGATGGAACTGTCGACCTTGGCGAATTCGCGCACGACCGCCAGTGTGCTGCTCCACGTTGCTCCCAGCCCACCGTATTGCGCAGGGATGCTGAGTGCCAGCAGGCCGCTCTGGCGCAGGGCATCACGTTCGGTTTTGGGCGTGCCACCGTGTTCGTCGCGCTTAACCGCAGTGAGAGCGAATTCGGCGGCCAGCAGTTTGGCGGTTTGCAACGGTGATGGCGGGACGCTGTGAGGTTTGGCTGTCACGGGTATTCCTCTTTATCGAGGTGGGAATGGCCGGCGCCGCTCCCACCGCTGCGTCGATCAGTTCTTCGCGGGCAATACATCGTTGGCAATCATTTCGCCGAACGGGCCGGTGAGGTTGGTGATGCCACGCCCGGCCAGGCTGGCGTAGGGCTCGGGCAGCAATGGAAATACCTGTTCGGCAAAGCGATACGCCTCTTCCAAATGGGGGTAGCCGGAAAAGATGAAACTCTCGATGCCCAGGTCCGCGTACTCCTTGATGCGCTCGGCCACTTGCTGTGGGTTGCCCACCAGGGCAGTTCCGGCGCCGCCGCGCACCAGGCCGACGCCGGCCCACAGGTTGGGAGCGATTTCCAGGTTGTCGCGGCGGCCGGCATGCAGGGCGGCCATGCGTCGCTGGCCTTCGGAGTCAAAGCGCGAAAAGGATTTTTGCGCGGCGGCGATGGTCTCGTCGCTGATGTGCTCGATCAATTTGTCGGCGGCTTTCCAGGCGTCTTCTTCGGTCTCGCGCACGATTACATGCAGGCGGATGCCGAACTTCACGGTGCGCCCGTGGCGAGCGGCGCGTTCACGCACATCGGCGAGTTTTTCCGCGACGGCGGCAGGCGGTTCGCCCCAGGTCAGGTACACGTCGACCTGCTCGGCGGCCAAGTCATGGGCCGCGTCCGAGGAGCCACCGAAGTACAGCGGCGGATAGGGCTTCTGCACCGGTGGGTAAAGGGCCTTGGCGTTCTGTACGTGCAGGTGCTTGCCTTTGAAGTCCACGGATTCGCCCTGAAGGACGCGACGCCAGATTCTGAGGAATTCGTCAGAGACTTCGTAGCGTTCGGCATGGTCGAGAAAGCTGCCGTCGCCGCGGTTTTCATCCGGATCGCCACCGGTGACCACGTTGATCAGCAAGCGCCCGTTGGACAGGCGATCCAAGGTCGCCGCCATCCGTGCAGATACCGTGGGCGAGATGATGCCTGGGCGAATCGCTACCAGGTAGCGCAGGCGCTCGGTCAATGGCACCAGCGCCGAGGCGATTACCCAGGAATCTTCGCACGAGCGACCGGTGGGAATCAGCACGCCGTGGTAACCCAGGCTGTCAGCGGCCTGGGCGACCTGCTTGAGGTAATTGAGTGTCACCGGCCGTGCACCTTGAGTGGTGCCCAGGTAATGACCGTCGCCGTGGGTGGGTAAGAACCAGAAAACATCCATGACTCATTATCCTCAGGCAATTTTCAACAGTGAGGGCGCATGCACGGCCAGCAGCGGCGCAGCGCGCTCGGCAGCCAGTTGGATACGGCCTTTCAGTAGCTCGCTGGTGATCTGGTAGTCGGTAAAGTCGGCTTCAGTGGCGTACACACCGATGGGCAGGGTCAGTGCCTGGAAGAAGCTGAACAGCGGACGCAGCTGATGATCCAGCACAAGCGCGTGCCGTTCGCTGCCGCCGGTGGCCGCCAGCAGAACCGGCGTGTTGACCAGCGCGTTGAGACCTATCAGGTCGAACAGGTGCTTGAGCAGGCCTGGGTAAGAGCCGCGATACACCGGCGCGGCAACGATCAGCAGATCGGCCTGTTCGATACTCAGCAGTTGAGCTTCGATCTCGGCGGGTAACTCGTCGCGCGACAGGGCCGCGCCTAATGGCCGGGCGATGTCGCCCAGTTCGATCAGCGTGGACTGGATTGGCAATCGCGTGGCCAGTTCATTCAGCAGCGCTTGGGCCAGTACACGTGTTCGAGACGGGCGCCAGGCTCCCCCGGAGAGGGCGACAACGTTTAGAGGGCGGGTCATGCACAGTTCCTTTTTCAACAGGGTTCGTAACAGGGTGTGCACCGGGTTGAGCAAGAGCTGTACCAATAGCCGCAGGCCTCGGCTGGCGGGGCTTGCGGGCTTAGCGTTGCGAAGCGGCTGTTGCCTGCCTGCTGTTTTGTTGAAGAGCTGTTGCCTGGACAACAGTTGTGCAGCAAACAGTTTCGGCGTGTTGAGCGCATTTATAGAAGGTCATTGTTATTCCGTAAATGACTGTATTTTTATATTTATAGATCAATAAGGAATATTCGTGATAGCTATCGAAGGTGCCGGAAAGGTTGATAGCAACTATCACGGACGATGATTTTTCACTCTGCAGGGGCGGGAGTAGCCTGTGTTCATTGACTTGAACCTCTCTCTCAGGACCGCCGCCATGCACCGTTTTCTTGCTGTTTCCCTATTACTTGTCGTCTCTGTACTCGCCGGTTGTGCGAACCATCCTGCCCCTGAGTTGCGTCCTTACTCAGCGGAAGAAACCAAGCAACTGGCGCTGGAATCGTTGAGTCGTCGTGGACTGTCTTTTGACGAATACCAACGCCAGCGCGCAGCGTTGACCGGCCAGCCGGCCAAACCCTTCGGCTTTGATAGGCAGGGCGAAATGAACGCCGAGCGCAGCATCACGTTGCACGGGCGCCCCAGTTGACCCCCGTTCGGCGGCAAAAAGCCCGAGGTTTCCTTCAAGAATCCTCGGGCTTTTTGTTTTCCTTGGGGCCGCTTCAGCCTGTTAAGCTGAATTTCAGGAGCGTTCCTACGCACAATTAAATAAAGTGGTCCTTCTTTAATGGCATCCGATCGGGTAAACCTGATGACCTCTTGTTCCGGTCAATGCCCCTGAGACACTACTCTCGGGAACCTGCTCTGCGAGTGTTTGAACGTCATGACTAAACGTCCGTTGTATTTCGACTACGCCGCCACCACACCGGTGGATGAGCGGGTCATCCAGGTGATGGTCGAATGCCTGGGCTTCAATGCCAATTTCGGTAACCCGGCGTCCAGCTCCCATGCCTTCGGCCAGGCGGCCAGGCACACGGTCGAGCAGGCGCGACGTCAGGTCGCCGAGTTGGTGGGAGCGCAGCCTGAGCAGATCGTCTGGACTTCCGGTGCGACTGAATCCAACAACCTCGCGATCAAGGGTGTGGCCCAGGCGCGTGGCATCGCGGGTGGGCACATCATCACCAGCCAGATCGAACACAAGGCCACCCTGGATACCGCGCGGCAGATGCAGGAGGCCGGCGTGGCCGTGACCTACCTGGTGCCGGACGCCGATGGTTTGATCAGCGTCGAGGCGGTCAGCGAGGCATTGCGCGATGACACGTTCCTGGTGTCGCTGATGCTGGTGAATAACGAACTGGGCACCCTTAACGACATCCCCGCCATCGGCGCGCGCGTGCGTGAACAAGGGGCCTTGCTGCATGTGGATGCGGCGCAGGGGGCGGGTAAGGTCGCGATTGACCTGGCGCAGTGGCCGGTGGACCTGATGTCGTTTTCCGCGCACAAGCTGTATGGCCCCAAGGGCATCGGCGCGCTGTACGTAGGGGCGCGTGCGCAGCAGAAGGTATCGGCACAGATTCACGGCGGTGGGCATGAGGGCGGCTTGCGCTCCGGCACTCTGGCGACCCATCAGATTGCCGGCATGGGAGCGGCGTTTGCCTTGGCGTCCGAGTCATTTGTCGAGGAGAACGCCAAGGTGATGACGTTGCGTCAGCGTTTGCTCCAGCAGTTGGACGGCGTAGCCGGCGTGCGCCTCAACGGCAGCCCCACCGAACGTATCCCCCACACCCTGAGCCTTACGTTTGGCGAAGGTGAATTCAACTCGGCTGCGTTGAGTGCGGGCATCGCGTTCTCTGCGACGTCGGCCTGCAACTCGGCCAACAATGCGCCGTCCCATGTACTTCTGGCATTGGGCCATGACGCCCGTAGCGCCGGTCGTACCATTCGCTTGAGCCTGGGGCGGTTTACCACCGAGCAGGACATCGACCAGGCGGTTCAGTTGATCAAGGCGGCACTCGCCACTGCACCGGCGTTCTGGGCGGTCTGAGTTTTCAGTCGCAACACATAACAATTATTCGTGGTTAGCAGGAGACACAATGAGCACGCAGCCTTTGATCCATGGAACGGTTCCGCAGCGCCTGGCGCATACCCGTGAGCTGATGAGCCGCGAAGGCATTCATGCCCTGCTGGTGCCGTCGGCCGATCCGCATTTGTCGGAGTACCTGCCGGGTTACTGGCAAGGGCGACAATGGCTGTCCGGATTCCATGGCTCGGTGGGCACGCTGGTTGTTACCGCCGACTTCGCCGGTGTTTGGGCCGACAGCCGTTACTGGGAGCAGGCAACCAAGGAACTGAAGGGCAGTGGTATCGAGCTTGTGAAGTTGCAGCCGGGCCAGCCCGGCCCCTTGGACTGGCTTGCCGAACAGACACCTGAAGGCGGCGTGGTTGCGGTGGACGGCGCGGTGATGGCGGTCGCGTCGGCGCGAACCCTGAGTGCCAGGCTGGCAGAGCGTGGCGCGCGCCTGCGCACCGACATCGACCTGCTCAATGAGGTCTGGAAAGATCGCCCGAGCCTGCCCGAGCAGCCGATCTATCAGCATCTGCCGCCACAGGCGACTGTCAGCCGAGGCGAGAAGCTCGCTGCGCTGCGCGCCAGTTTGAAAGAGAACGGCGCCGATTGGCATTTCATCGCCACGCTGGATGACATCGCCTGGTTGTTCAACCTGCGTGGCGGTGACGTGTCGTTCAACCCGGTGTTTGTGTCTTTTGCATTGATCAATCAGCAACAGGCCACGTTGTTCGTGGCATTGGGTAAAGTCGACGCCGAGTTGCGCGCTGCGCTTGAGCAGGACGGCGTGACGCTACGTGACTACAACGAGGTAGCGAACGCGCTACGTGGCGTTCCGCCGGGCGCCAGTGTGCAGGTTGACCCGGCTCGCGTGACAGCCGGTCTGCTGGAAAGCCTGAATGCCGGCGTCAAGCTGATCGAAGGGCTTAACCCGACCACACTGGCTAAATCGCGCAAGAGCCTGGCCGATGCAGAGCATATCCGCCGGGCCATGGAGCAGGATGGCGCTGCGTTGTGCGAATTCTTCGCCTGGCTGGACAGTGCGCTGGGACATGAGCGCATTACCGAGCTGACGATCGATGAGCGCCTGACGGCTGCGCGTGCGCGTCGTCCCGATTATGTATCGCTGAGTTTCAACACTATTGCGGCATTCAATGCCAATGGCGCTATGCCCCATTACCACGCCACCGAAGAAGAGCACGCGGTTATCGAAGGTGATGGTCTGTTGCTGATCGACTCGGGTGGCCAGTATCTGGGCGGCACTACGGACATTACACGGATGGTGCCTGTCGGTACGCCGAGCGATGAGCAAAAGCGTGACTGCACTCGTGTGCTCAAGGGGGTGATTGCGTTGTCCCGTGCGCATTTCCCCAAGGGTATCTTGTCGCCGTTGCTGGACGCGATCGCTCGTGCGCCGATCTGGGCCGATGGCGTGGATTACGGACATGGCACGGGCCACGGCGTAGGTTATTTCCTCAACGTGCACGAAGGCCCGCAGGTGATTGCCTATCAGGCCGCGCCTGCGCCGCAGACTGCGATGCAACCCGGAATGATCACGTCTATCGAACCCGGCACCTACCGCCCTGGACGTTGGGGTGTGCGAATCGAAAACCTGGCGTTGAATCGCGAGGCGGGCAGGACTGAGTTTGGTGAGTTCCTCAAGTTCGAAACCTTGACCTTATGCCCAATCGACACCCGTTGCCTGGAGTCTTCCATGTTGACGGCGGATGAGCGCGCGTGGCTCAACGCTTACCATGAACAGGTGCGTGAGCGCTTGAGCCCTTTGCTCAGCGGTGCGGGGCTTGAATGGTTGCAGGTGCGTACGACACCGATTTGATGATTGCCATTTCAAGTGGGCGTCGGCCAGGCAGTCGACGCACGCTTTGAGCCCGACTACTTGCAAATCACGATCATGCTGCGACTGGTATAGCCGGCAGGGTTCAGGCCGAAAGGGTAGTCACCTGGCTCTTCGGAATTGTCACCGGACTTCGCGATGACCCGGTAGCCCTTGGTGCCGCAGGAATGGGTTGCGCTGGTGTAGCACTGATCCCAGGAGGAGGACAGGCCGGAGCAGTTGATGTGCAGTCCTTTTTTGCCTCTTTTCACTTCTGTTTTTGTGGTCGCCGCACAGCCAGCAATCGCTACGACCATCAACAGTATCAAAATTCGTTTCATTCCCATCCTTAAATAGCCGCTTCGCAATGTTTGAAGTCGGCTCTATTCGCTCTCGAGCGTAGCGTTCGTGCTGTCCTTGTCGAAAAACTCCATGAATGCGATTGGTTTGCTGGCTAAACATGGCCTAAATGCGCTGCAAATACCAGATCTACATGCGTTGATGACTTAATCCGCCGGGACCAGCGGTTTGGACTCCTTACGCATGGTCAATGTGGCTCCGATGGATGCCAGAATGATGCAGGTGATGGCCATCCACTGCGCTATGGATAAGTGCTCCTGAAGGAAAAACAGCCCGGACAGCGCGCCGAAAGCCGGCTCGATACTCATGAGCGTGCCGAAGGTGCGGGCGGGCAGGCGCGTGAGCGCAATCATCTCAAGTGTGTAGGGCAGGGCGGTGGAGAGAATGGCCACTCCAATGCCAATCGGGATCAGCGCTGGCGTCAGAAGGGCGGTGCCTGCGTGGACAATGCCGATAGGTGCCACGAACAGTGCGGCGATCAACACCCCCAGAGCAGCGGTTTGGACGCCATTATCGTTCCCCGCCTTCTGCCCGAACAGGATATAGAGTGCCCAGCAGATCCCCGCGCCCAGGGCATAGCCGGCGCCGAGCAAATCAATTCCGTGGCTGGCTTCACCCAAAGGAATCAAGAGCACCAGCCCGACGATCGCGAGGGCTATCCACAGGAAATCGACCGCTCGGCGCGAGGTATAGATGGCGACGGCAAGCGGGCCGGTGAATTCAAGCGCTACGGCGACACCCAGTGGGACGCTGCGCAGTGACATATAAAAGAGGAAGTTCATTCCGCCCAGGGCCATCCCGTAGATGATTACAGTACGCAGCGATTTGGCTGTCAGCCTTGCGCGCCATGGGCGCAGTAGAAGCAGCATGATCACGCTGGCGAAAATCAAACGTACGGTCGTTGTTCCTTGCGCACCGACGATAGGAAACATACTTTTGGCCAATGAGGCGCCGGTTTGAATGGACGCCATGGCGATCAACAGCAGGCCGACGGGAAAGAATGTCGATACCAGGCTGCGAGAAGAGGAGGTCATTAGTAATGGGTCCGGGTCATGTTCGGGAGGCAGGCCCTATATGATGCTCAAATGAACATGGCTGAGCAATATATTGCTCAGTTTAGAGTGTGTGGGCCTGCTTTTAGATAACGTAAGGTACTTTTTCAGACAGTTGATAGAAAAATCAAATTAACGCTTGACGGCAGATTCCAGAAGTCTATAATTCGCCCCACTTCCGGCGCAGTCGAAACGGAAAACTTCTTGGTAAACAAAGAGTTACGCAGAATTCGACAGCGGATCGCTTCAGTTCATCGAAGCCCAGAAGGAGTTGGTAGAGCAAGCTTGTTTGGCTCTATTAACGTTTCGATCTTCTCGGTCGAAAGCGGAGAAAAAGAGGTGTTGACAGCAGCGTGTAACGCTGTAGAATTCGCCTCCCGCTAACGAGAGATCGGAAGCGCAAGTGGTTGAAGTTGTTGAAGAAATCTTCGAAAGCTTCTGAAAATAATCACTTGACAGCAAATGAGGCTGCTGTAGAATGCGCGCCTCGGTTGAGACGAAAGATCTTAACCAACCGCTCTTTAACAACTGAATCAAGCAATTCGTGTGGGTGCTTGTGGAGTCAGACTGATAGTCAACAAGATTATCAGCATCACAAGTTACTCCGCGAGAAATCAAAGATGTAACCAACGATTGCTGAGCCAAGTTTAGGGTTTCTTAAAAACCCAAAGATGTTTGAACTGAAGAGTTTGATCATGGCTCAGATTGAACGCTGGCGGCAGGCCTAACACATGCAAGTCGAGCGGTAGAGAGAAGCTTGCTTCTCTTGAGAGCGGCGGACGGGTGAGTAATGCCTAGGAATCTGCCTGGTAGTGGGGGATAACGTCCGGAAACGGACGCTAATACCGCATACGTCCTACGGGAGAAAGCAGGGGATCTTCGGGCCTTGCGCTATCAGATGAGCCTAGGTCGGATTAGCTAGTTGGTGGGGTAATGGCTCACCAAGGCGACGATCCGTAACTGGTCTGAGAGGATGATCAGTCACACTGGAACTGAGACACGGTCCAGACTCCTACGGGAGGCAGCAGTGGGGAATATTGGACAATGGGCGAAAGCCTGATCCAGCCATGCCGCGTGTGTGAAGAAGGTCTTCGGATTGTAAAGCACTTTAAGTTGGGAGGAAGGGCCATTACCTAATACGTGATGGTTTTGACGTTACCGACAGAATAAGCACCGGCTAACTCTGTGCCAGCAGCCGCGGTAATACAGAGGGTGCAAGCGTTAATCGGAATTACTGGGCGTAAAGCGCGCGTAGGTGGTTTGTTAAGTTGGATGTGAAATCCCCGGGCTCAACCTGGGAACTGCATTCAAAACTGACTGACTAGAGTATGGTAGAGGGTGGTGGAA